>CAWHHA010000023.1:0-346559 GCA_963828945.1 uncultured beta proteobacterium | reverse complement strand
GGGGAGCCGGCGCGAGGCGACCCTTCCCATTCATCTCCTTCACAAAAAAGACGCATGAACCTACCTGAACCCCAGACCATCCTGATCGTCGACGACCACCCGCTGTTTCGCAAAGGGGTGATCCAGTTGATCCAGGCCGCGCCCGAATTCCGTTTGGTGGGCGAAGCCCCCAGCGGCAAGGAGGGGATGGCGCTTGCTCGCCGTTTGCAACCTGACATGATCCTGCTCGACCTCAACATGAAGGATATGAACGGGATCGAGGTACTGAAAACATTGAAGGACGATGGGCTCGATTCGCGCATCATCATGTTGACGGTTTCCGATCACGCGGACGACCTGATGGCGGCCCTGCAGGCCGGCGCCGACGGCTATCTGTTGAAGGACATGGAGCCGGAAGACCTGATGCAGCAATTGGTCGAGGCGGCGCGTGGCAAGATCACCATCAGCGAACGCCTGACGCAATTGCTGGTGACTTCGCTGCGCGAAAAGAGTCGCCCGCCGAGTCCTGCCGAAGCCGGGCTGACCGAACAGGAAAACCGCATCCTCGAACACCTGATCGACGGCAAGAGCAACAAGCTGATTGCCCGCGACATGGACATTGCCGAAGGCACGGTGAAGGTGCATGTCAAACATCTGTTGAAAAAACTCAACCTGCGTTCACGCGTGGAGGCCGCCGTGTGGGCGGATCGCTGTCGGCGCCAGAGTAAAGCCTGAGCGTGTTTGAGGCACTCACCCGCGCTAAAATGCGTACATGACTCCGCACGCCGCATTCCAGCCATGACCGCTTTCCTTGCCGTGGGTATCGGCGCTGCGCTGGGCGCCTGGCTGCGCTGGGGGCTCGGGCTGTGGCTCAACCCGGTGTTTCCCGCGATGCCGCTCGGCACCCTGGCCGCCAACCTGGTCGGTGGTTATTTCATCGGCATTGATCATCGCCTGGTTTGCCGAGCATCCCGGCCTGCCGCCCGAAGCGCGGCTGTTTCTGATTACCGGGCTGCTCGGCGGGCTCACCACCTTTTCCACCTTTTCTGCTGAAGTCGTCAGCGCGCTGATGCGTGGCCTCTGGTTCACCGGCGGCTTGATCGCCTTCACCCACATGACCGGTTCTTTCCTGGCGACCGGGCTGGGCTTCTACAGCATGAGGCTATTCAAATGAACTGCGTGTGCCTGCAAATTTTCGTCACCGAATCGAGCCGCCATCACGGCAAGCTCACTTACGAATGGCTGCTCGACACCGCGCAGCACATCGGGATCACGGGCGGCTCGGCATTCCAGGCCATTGCGGGATTCGGGCGGCATGCTCGCCACGATGCGGGCTTTTTCGAGCTGGCGGGGCAACTGCCGGTGGTGGTCGAATTTTTTGTTGAATCGGCCATCGCCGACCAGTTGCTGCAGGTCATCGGCGAAGCCGGGTTGAAGCTGGTGTACACGAAACTGCCCGCTGAAATCGGCGTCACTGCCTGAGTATGCTTGACCAGTTGATCCTGTTCGTCGCCTCGCTGGCGGCGAATTTTTTTTCGGCCCTGTCCGGCGGCGGCGCGGGGCTGATCCAGTTTCCCATGCTGATTTTTCTGGGGCTCAGCTTTGGCACGGCGCTCGCCACCCACAAAGTTGCCAGCGTCGCGCTCGGCCTCGGCGCCACACTGCGGCACCTGAAGGAATCGCATCTCGAGCGCCGTTTCTCGCTGATTATTCTGGGCGCCGGGCTGCCGGGCGTGGTGCTGGGCGCGCTCACCATCCTGCATATTCCCGAACGCGCAGCCACGCTGGCGCTGGGCGTGCTGACGCTGGGGCTGGGGCTGTATTCGGTATTCAAGCCCAAGCTCGGCATGGATCATGCGCCGCAGAATCAACAGGGCAGGGCGCTCGTTGGCGGCATGGCAGGGCTGTTCGTCGTCGGTTTTCTCAATGGCTCGATTACCAGCGGCACGGGCCTCTTTCTCACCATCTGGCTGATTCGTTATTTTGGTCTCGACTACACCCGCGCCGTCGCTTACACGCTGATTCTGTGCGGACTGGTGTGGAACGGCACCGGCGCGCTGGTGCTGGGTGTGATCGGAACCGTGGCGTGGGGCTGGATGCCCGCGCTGCTGGCAGGTTCCATCATTGGTGGTTATCTGGGCAGCCACCTGGCGATCAGGAAGGGCAACCTGTGGATCAAGCGATCGTTTGAAATCGTGACGATTCTGATCGGCCTTAAGTTGATCTCAAACGCGTTGTTTTAATCGTCGCTGATGTGAATGCGGTTGCGGCCGTCGTGCTTGGCTTGATAGAGCGCCTGGTCGGCAGTTTTGATCAGCGCATCCCCAGTTTGGGCGAGCGGATAGGTGGCGATGCCTGCGCTGATGGTGGTCAAAAAATGGCTGTCGCCATGCGGGTGATGGATTTGCGAGAAATCTTGGCGAATGCGCTCCATGATTGCAAACGCCTGTTCGGAATCGGTGTGCGGCAGGCCGATCAGGAACTCCTCACCACCGTAACGGCAGATCATGTCGTGTTTGCGCAGCCGCTGCTTGAGCAGCCACGACAGGCTGCGAATGACCTGGTCGCCAACCGGGTGCCCGTAGCGGTCGTTGACCTGTTTGAAGTGGTCAATGTCGAGCATCACCACCGACAGGAATCCCCCCTCATGCACGATGCCGGACAGCAGGACGTCCAGCATGTTCTTGCCGCTGGAGTGGTTGAGCAGGCCGGTCAGGCTGTCGTGGTACATCGAGCGGCGCAGCGCACGGTAACGCTCGATTTTGCTCTTGACGATGGTGTTGAGAAAAACCGGGTTGAACGGCTTGGTGAGGAAATGATCGCCGCCCAGGCGCATGGCGTCGACCTGCAGGGCGACGTTGGTTTCACCCGACAGGTAAACGATCGGGATGCTGAGGAACTCGCAGTGCTGGCGAATGATGCGTGCGACTTCAACGCCCGTGCAATTGGGCATGTACATGTCCATCAGGATCAGATCCGGATTGAACTGCTTGAGTGCGTTCAGCGTCTGGCGCGGATCGTTGACGATGTGCGACTCGATCTGGATTTCTGCCAGGGTGCGATGGATGAAGTGGCTGGCCGTCTTGGAGTCTTCGACGATCAGCACGCGGAAGGCTTCCTGATCATGCCGCTCGTTCAACTCCATGATGTGTTCGACGATGGCGTGGGTGGGCGTGTCTTTCAGCAGACAGCTATCGCAGCCGCTCTTGAGCGCGAGTTGCAGTTGATCGAAATCGGATGCGACTTCAAGACAGATCAGCTGGCCCATTGCAAACCGTTGCCGCAGCGCCTGAATCCGCTCATGCCATTCAGATTCAGGCAGCGAGCTCATGTCGAGCAACAGCAGGGGGGCGGCATCCGCGCTATCGACTACGGGTTGATCCCAGGTCATGAACTCGGTCGTCATGCCAAAATAACCCAGTTGCGTCAGCAAGTCTGTCCAGAGGGTCTGGTGATTCCCGATCAGCCAGGCATGCGCGCTGCGCATGCTTTGCGGTGCGATGAATACGGGATCACGGGGCAGGGTGTCGAGGCTGGCGGTGGCACGCGCCTGGGTCAGACGCGCCAGGGCGTTCACGCGTTCATTCAGGTCGTCCAGAGCGGCTTGCGGCAGGGGATGTTCGACCTCCTGGGTAAACAGCGTGAGCGTCACCTGCTCGAGCTGGTGACTGGCGTGATGCAGGGCCGCGATGCCCTTGTCGATCAGAAACTCGGTAAAACTGTTGATCGATATGGCCAGTTCGACAAAGTTTTCAAAATTGGGCGTCGCCAGATAGCGCTGCCAGGTGTCGGTTAAAGCCTGGTTTTTTTGCAGGAGTGCTTCGGGTGAACAGAGCATAGTGTTATTCCACGCCTTCCTGTTCCAGCCGCAAGTACTGGTTGTAGGCGTTGACCCGGTTGGCCTCGTTGAAAGCGGGCATGTTGCGGTATTTCGACCAGTCGGTGGCAGCGTAAGCATCATCAAAGGGAATCAGATTGCGCGCGGCCTGACTCATCTGGGTGCGCAAAAACTGCAGATAGTCGCGCGTGAAGACCAGGTCGGCACGCGGAGTGCGTGAGGCTGCGCCGTGGCCGGGGACCAGTACTTTGGGCTTGAGCGCAATCAGCTTGTCGAGTGCTGCGATCCAGGCTCGGCTGTCAGCATCCCCAACAAACGGAACCCGCCCGCGAAACACCAGGTCGCCGGCATACAGCACGCCGTCTTCCTTTACCAGCATCGCCAGGTCTTCGCTGGAATGCGCAGGGCCGACGTGACGCAGCGCAAAGTGGAGTCCCCCCATTTCAAAATCGGTGTCACCGTCAAGAAAGCGGTCAGCCTCCAACAGTTGGGTGCTGTCGTCCACCCAGGGGAAGAGCACTTCTTTGCGTTGGGCGAAGCGTTCAGCGGCTGCTTCGGTGCGGGTGGCGCCTTGGGCGGCGCGCTGCGCCCAAATTTCGGCACCCAGCGCCTTGAAGACTTGCAAGCCATAGAAATGGTCAGCGTGATAATGGCTGACTATCACGCGTTTGATCGGTTGTGAGGTGGTTTTGCGTATCAGGCCAAGCAGTTTTTCAGCCAGGGGTGGCGAGGCCAGGGCATCAAATACCACTACGCCGTGACGCGTGACAACAAACCCGGCGTTGGACATGAAGCCCTGGTTTTCACTGGATGCCGCGTCGGACTGGCCTTGTACAAAATAACTGTGAGCGCCTAGCTTCTCGAGTTTCATCGGCACGTTGACGTCCATGATGTTGGCCCAGGCGGCGGGGACGCAGACGCTGCAGAACAGGGCAAACAGTAAACGCAGCATGGAAGCTATTAACGGATTCGATGGATTCAGGGTGTCGTGCATTATAAACATCATGGGCATGGTTCGTGAGTGCTAATAAGGATGTGTGTGTCCTGGATTGCCACCGTCGGCGGCTCATGCTGTGATATCTTCAAATTTGTATTCGGGAGTTCAGGCGTGTTCAAAAAACAGTGGCCGGCGTTTGTGCTGGCATTCGTATTGCCGCTGCTGGCAGTGTTCTGGTGGTGGGGCGGGTTCAACGCGGTCAGCGTGAGCGAAACCGAGGCGGGGCCTTATCGTTATGCGTATCTCGATTACGAAGGGCCGATCAGCAACATGCGCAAACCCCAGCGCACCGTGCTGGAAAAATTTACCCAGGCCAGGGTGGCGGCGGGCGACACCATTAACTTGATACTGACCGATCCACGTGCAACGCATGGCAAGGTGCGCGCGCAGGTGGGATACACCCTGAGTGAATCAGCGACAATTCCGGCAGGCTTGAAGGAGGGCCGCATTGCGCGCCGCCCGGTCTACGCTGCCGAGGTGCATGCCGTCGTGCTGCTGGCGCCGTCCAAGGCGTATCAGGCGCTGGCCGATACGCTGGAAGCACAAGGCAAAACCCTCACCATGCCGACGGTCGAGCTGTATCGCCCGGCTGGACAGAGCAACCGGGTGGGGCATTTCACGCTGGAAATGAATCGTTAAATTCATATGGCTTTCTTTACCGTCCTAGCCGCCGTCGCTCTCGAGCATCTGCGCCCACTGCGGCAGCCGCTGCCGCACTATCAGCAGTACGCGCGCTTTACGCAATGGCTGGAGCATAAATTCAACGCGAACGCGTTCAGCCATGGCGCCATTGCCTGGGGGCTGGCAGTGGTGCCGCTGTTGCTTGGCGTGTGGCTGATCGATCGCCTGCTTGGCAACATCAGCCCGTTTCTGGGCTGGATGTGGAATGTGGCGGTGCTGTATTTCACGCTCGGCTTCAAATACTTCAGCGACGATGCCGAGCGCATCGCCCGCCTGTTGCGTGCGGGCGAACTCGACGCGGCGCGTGCGCAACTCATTGCCTGGCGTGGCGGCGACGCCAGCCAGTTCAGCGCCGACGAAGTCGCGCGCATCACCATCGAGCAGGTGATGGCGGCAAGCCACCGCCAGATGTTCGGCGTGCTGCTCTGGTTTGTGCTGCTGGTTCCGTTCGGGCCCGTGGGTGCGATCCTGTTTCGCACGGCATCGATCCTGGCGCGGCGCTGGGCGGGGGCTCAGGGATCGTTTGGCGTGTTCGCACAACGCGCCTTTCATGCAATCAACTGGCTGCCTTTACGCTTGACCGCGCTGACCTATGCCATTGCGGGCAATTTCGAGGACGCCACGTTTTGCTGGCGCACCCAGGCCGGTGGCTGGCCGGATCCAGAAGACGGCGTGGTGCTGGCCGCAGGCGCGGGCGCGATGGGGATACGGCTGGGGCAGGCGATCAATGTCGGTGGGGAAACCGTGTGGCGACCTGAGCTGGGCAGCGGCCAGACCGACCCGGATGCCGACAGCATCGACAGCGCCGTCAGCATGATCTGGCGCGGACTGGTGATCTGGATGGTGGCGGGCTTGCTCGTCGTGATCGCGGGATGGGTCACGTAAACCAGCCATGCTGAACGCGTTGTGGGTCGGCTTTTTTGTCGCCGCCTTTTTCATTGCCTTGTTCAAACTGGTGGTTCTGGGCGATGCCGGGGTGTTCGCCGCCCTGGTCAAGGCCTTGTTCGACAGCAGCAAGTCGGCCTTTGAAATTGCCCTGGGACTGACCGGCGTGATGACGCTGTGGCTCGGCGTGATGAAAGTTGGCGAACGCGCGGGCATGCTGGAACTGCTCACACGCGGCCTGGCGCCGCTGTTCAAGCGCCTGTTTCCCGACGTCCCCGCCAACCACCCGGCTCTGGGCGCGATGACCATGAACATGGGCGCCAACATGCTGGGGCTGGACAATGCCGCCACGCCGCTGGGCATCAAGGCGATGCAGGAACTGCAAAAACTCAACCCCACGCCGGATACCGCCAGCGATGCGCAGGTGCTGTTTCTGGTGATCAACACCGCGTCGGTGACCCTGCTGCCGGTGACCATCTTCACCTATCGCGCGCAGATGGGCGCTGCGGATCCGACCGATGTATTCGTGCCGCTGCTGATCACCACCTATATCGGCACGCTGTGCGGGTTGCTGGTCACTGGCATGTTTCAGCGCCTGCACCTGTGGAACCGCGTCACCCTGGCGTATCTGGGCGGCGCAACCGCGCTGATCGGCGGACTGGTGGCCTATTTCAGCAGCCTTGATGCGGCCGAGATGACGCGGCAGTCATCGATTCTCAGCAACGTGTTGCTGTTCGGCCTGATCGTGACGTTTCTGCTGATGGCGGTGTTTCGCCGGGTCAACGCTTACGAGGCGTTCATCGAAGGCGCGAAGGAAGGCTTTCACACGGCTGTCACGATCATTCCGTATCTTGTTGCGATGCTGGTGGCGATAGCCGTGTTTCGTGCCAGCGGCGCGCTCGACTTGCTGATGGGCGGCCTGCGTGGCGCGGTGCTGGGCTTGGGTTTCGACGCGCGTTGGGTCGACGGCTTGCCGACCGCGCTGATGAAGCCTTTTTCCGGCAGCGGCGCGCGCGCGATGATGATCGACACCATGCAAACCCACGGCGCGGACTCGTTCGCCGGACGGCTGGCTTCCATCGTGCAGGGCAGCACCGAAACGACGTTTTATGTGCTGGCGGTGTATTTCGGCGCGGTCGGCATCAAGCGCGTACGTCACGCCGTCACCTGCGGGCTGATCGCCGATGTCGCCGGCATCCTCGCCGCCATTGGCATGGCTTATCTCTTTTTTGGCAACAGCGTATGAAAACTTACGACACTCTCGCTGCCGTCGATCTCGGCTCCAACTCCTTCCGGCTCGAAGTCGTGCGGGTGGCGGGCGATCAGTTGTACCCGCTCGATTCGCTGAAGGAAACCGTGCGTCTGGCCGGTGGCTTGACCGACGACAAACAACTCGACGAAGCCACCCAGACGCGTGCGCTGGCCTGTCTGCATCGCTTTGGCGAGCGTTTGCGCGGCTTGTCACCCGAAGCCATTCGCTGCGTCGGCACTTCTGCGCTGCGCATCGCCAAAAATGCCGATATATTCATTCCCAAGGCCGAAATTGCGCTGGGTCACCCGATCGAAATCGTCGCCGGGCGTGAAGAAGCGCGGCTGATTTATCTGGGCGTCGCGCACTCGTTGTTCCCCTCGCCCGACAAGCGTCTGGTGGTCGATATCGGCGGCGGCTCCACCGAATTCATCATCGGTCAGGGGCTCAAACCGCTGGAGCGCGAAAGCCTGCACATGGGCTGCGTCAACTTCTCGCTGCGCTTTTTTGCCGATGGCGTACTCGACAAAGCCTCGCTGAAAACTGCCGAAATGGCGGCACGTGCCGAAGTGGAGCGCATCACCCGGGAATTTTCAATTGGCAACTGGCAGCAGGCGATCGGTTCATCCGGCACCGCGCGTGCGCTGCGTGAAATCCTTGAACTGAATGACCTGTCCGACAACGGCATCACCGCGCACGGCCTGGCGCAACTGCGCAGCCTGATGATCAGGGCAGGGCACGTCGATGCGCTCGATCTCGTCGGGCTGACGCGTGACCGCCGCCCGGTGATTGCCGGGGGCTTTGCCATCATGATGGGGTTGTTTGCCGAACTCGGCATCGAACGGATGGACGTGGCCGAAACCGCAATGCGCGAAGGCATTCTGTACGATCTGCTGGGGCGCTTTCATAAGCAGGACATGCGCGAAGCGACGGTCGACGAATTCATGCGCCGCTACCACATCGACAACCAGCAGGCCGCGCGCGTCAATCGTGTGGCATTGAAGCTGCTGAGCGCGGCGGGCGCCGAGGCCGCCAGCGAAAATGACGTGCAGTTTCTCGACTGGACTGCGCGGCTGCATGAAATTGGCTTGTCGGTGTCGCACGGCGGCTACCATCGGCATTCCGCCTACATTCTGGAAAACGCCGACATGCCGGGGTTTTCGCGTTCGGATCAGTCGCGTCTGGCCTTGCTTGCCCGCGCCCAGCGTGGCGCGTTGAACAAGCTGCCGGAATTTGCCCCAGAGGGCAGTTTGTCGGACAACGATCGCCTGCTGGTGTGGCTGTTGCGCCAGGCCGTCATCCTCTGCCGCAACCGTGCCGAACCGCGTCTGCCCGATCTAAAAGTGGAAGCCGGCAGCAAGCGCTTTCGCCTCACCCTGCCCGATGGCTGGCTGGAACGTCGCCCCTTGACCCGTCGCGCACTGGAAGACGAGTCGGTGCACTGGCATGCAGTGGGGATCAGGTTTCTGTTCGCCTGAATCGGGGATGGGTCACATGCAGCCCGGACGCGCCGTTGCCTGCAGCGTCTCGCCGCGTGTGTTGAGCACAAAAGCGGCCACGCCAAGGTCGGCCGCTTTCCATCCGGCTGGCAGACTGAAACCATGGCGGGCGCGAAGTGGGTCAAGCGGGCCGATCATCTGACGCACCCATAATCGTGTTGCAGCGTACGCTGCGCGTTCTCGCTTGCCGTGATCCTGGAACTGAGCCGGTTTTCATATAAGGCCAAATACAGCCGGGCATCGCGCGCGGTGCAGGATGATGCGAAGCGGCTTTCGACTAGCGCCCCGATGCGATCCAGCATTTGGGTGAGCCTGAGACTCAGGCTTACCGGGGTGGGTGTTTGCGACCGGGCGGGCAGCCCGCGCTGCCAGCCGTGGAAATCCTCGCCATCCAGCATCACCTGCGGCGCATAGACCCAGCCCAGCCCGCTGTTGCGCACGCGCTGACGCTGGCTGAACGCGGCCTGCGCGAAAGGATCTTTCCAGCCCAGCCGGTCCCAGTAATCGACATGAGACGCCAGCGGCACCACGCCGTTGTTCACAGACAGTTGCGATAGCCAGCGGTCTGCGGGCGGACACGAACTACATCCTTCCGAGGTGTACAGCTCCAGCAGTCGGTTGCGGGTGTCGCCGCTGACAGCGCTGCAAGTGGCCGCGTGAACGGCGGGGGTGAGAAGGGCACTGAGCAATAAAAATGCGCATGAAAAACGCCTGTCCGGAGTGTCTCTATCGCGGCAGGAGGGGGCTTCCTTACGGATTGAATCCGGGTTTGCGCTTGTGTGCTGAAATATTCAGGCCTGATCGCCTTGGTTTCTTTTGGCCCCTCTGCCAAATGGCGGGGTGCCGGGCCAAGTGCGTTGGGCGTGGCAGTGTCTCGGGAAGACGCATGCTCAACTCGGGTCTAGAATAAGGGACAGAGTTGTCCTGAAAGAGCCTGCCATGACCACCACGCTCCACCCGCAAGGGGTAGGCCGTGGTTCTAAAGACGCTGAAGCGTCAAGAACCACGCTCACTATCGATGGCAATGAAGCCGTTGCCCGCATCGCCTACCTCGGCAACGAGGTGATTGCCATCTACCCGATCACGCCCGCGTCCAGCATGGGCGAGTGGGCCGACGAATGGGCCTCGCAGGGCAAGCCCAACCTGTGGGGCGCGGTGCCGACCATCATCGAAATGCAGTCGGAAGGTGGCGCCGCCGGCGCGTTGCACGGCGCACTCACCTCCGGTGCCCTGGCCACCAGCTTCACCGCCAGCCAGGGCCTGCTGCTGATGATCCCCAACCTTTACAAGATTGCCGGCGAGCTGACGCCGTTTGTGCTGCACGTCGCGGCGCGGACGCTGGCGACGCACGCGCTGTCGATCTTCGGCGACCAGTCCGACGTCATGGCCTGCCGCGCCACCGGTTGCGCCATGCTCGCCGCCAATTCGCCGCAGGAGGCGCAGGACTTCGCGCTGATCGCGCAGGCGGCGACGCTGGCCGGACGCATTCCGGTAATCCATTTTTTCGACGGCTTCCGCACCTCGCACGAGGTGGCGAAGATCGTCGCGGTGGAAGCCGACACCGTGCGCGCCATGCTCGACGCTGACCTTATCGCGGCGCACCGTGCACGCGCGCTGTCGCCGGAGCATCCGGTGCTGCGCGGCACCTCGCAGAACCCCGACGTGTTCTTCCAGTCGCGCGAACGCGCCAATCCGTTCTATGACGCGTTCCCGCAGATCGTGCAGGACGCGATGGACCGTTTCGGCGAACTCACCGGACGCCATTACAGGCTGTTCGATTATGTCGGCGCGGCGGACGCCGAGCGGGTGATCGTGCTGATGGGTTCCGGCGCCGAAACCGTGCACGAGACGGTTGATCACCTGCTTGCGCATGGTGAGAAGGTCGGCGTGCTGAAGGTGCGGCTGTATCGGCCATTCTCTTCCGCCGCACTGCTGGCTGCGCTGCCACCCACGGCAAAATCCATCGCCGTGCTAGACCGCTGCAAGGAACCTGGTGCCGACGGCGAGCCGCTGTACAAGGATGTGGTAACCGCACTGGCGCAGGCGGCGGCAGATGGTGTGCGCACGATGCCGCGCGTTATCGGCGGCCGCTACGGCCTGGCGAGCAAGGAGTTCACCCCGGGCATGGTCAAGGCAGTGTTCGACGAGTTGGCACAGGCTGCACCGAAGCCCCACGAGGGGACTCCTGCTTTCTACGGGCTGAAGCCCGTGAAAGACCGTATGCGCCAGTTCACCGTCGGCATCCACGACGACCTTACCCATCTGTCGCTGCCGTGGGATGCAAGCTTCCGCAGCGATGCATCGCGCCAACTCCAGCACGCCGTGTTCTGGGGGCTGGGCGCCGACGGTACGGTGTCGGCCAACAAGAATTCGATCAAGATTCTGGGCGAAGCCACCGACCTGCAGGCGCAGGGCTACTTCGTCTACGATTCCAAGAAGTCCGGCGCGGTGACGGTGTCGCATTTGCGCTTCGGTCCGGCGACGATCCGTTCCACCTATCTGGTGGAGCCGGGCATGGCAGGCTTCGTTGCCTGCCACCAGCCAGTGTTTGTCGAGCGCTACGACCTGCTGGCGCATGCTGCACCCGGCGGCGTTTTCCTGCTTAATTCGCCTGCCTCCCCGGACCAGGTGTGGGACACGCTGCCGCACAACATGCGTGCGCAGATTCTGGAAAAGCGGCTGCAGCTATGGGTGATCGACGCCTACGCCGTCGCGGCCGAGGCCGGCATGGGGCGGCGCATCAATACCATCATGCAGACCTGCTTCTTCGCCATCTCCGGCATCCTGCCGAAGGACGAGGCGATCGCCGCGATCAAGCACGCGGTTGACAAGACTTATGGGCGGAAGAGCAAGCGACTGGTGGAGTTGAATTACCGCGCCATCGACACCACGCTGGCGGAACTGCATCAGGTCACGATTGATGAAACTACTAGCCAATCGGCTAAGCGAGCAAACAACGCTCGCCAAGTCGCTGGTTATCCGGCGCAGCCGGGAAGCACTGAAACTGAACGCCTTCTCGCCGTGACGGTGGACATTCCCGACTTCGTGCGCGACCTCACCCTGCCGATCTACCAGGGCCACGGCGACAGCCTGCCGGTGTCGCTGCTGCCCGCCGACGGCACCTATCCGCTCGGCACTGCGCAGTACGAAAAGCGCAACATCGCGCTGGAAATCCCGGTGTGGGATGCCGACCTCTGCACCCAGTGCGGCAAGTGCGTACTGGTCTGCCCGCACAGCGCGATCCGTGCGCGCGCTTTCAGCATCGAGGCGGCCAGCGATGCGCCGCCGACCTTCAAGCACGTGCCGGCGAAGAGCAAGGATTTGCCTGCCGGCACCCACATCAGCTACCAGGTGGCGCCGGAGGACTGCACCGGCTGTGGCGACTGCGTCGAGGCCTGCCCGATTCACGACAAGTCCAATGTCAGCCGCCGTGCGGTGAACATGGCGCCGGTCGATCCGCTGCGCGACCAGGAGCGCGACAATCTCGCCTTCTTCCTGCACCTGCCCGAATTCGATCGCAGCGTGATCAAGCACGGCACCATTCCCGGCGCCATGCTGCTCGATCCGCTGTTCGAGTTTTCCGGCGCCTGCGCCGGCTGCGGCGAAACGCCCTACATCCGTCTCGCAACACAACTGTTCGGCGACCGCATGCTGATCGCCAACGCCACCGGTTGCTCGTCGATCTACGGCGGCAACCTGCCGTCCACGCCCTACACGGTGAACGGCGCCGGCCGCGGCCCGGCCTGGAGCAATTCGCTGTTCGAGGACAACGCCGAGTTCGGCCTCGGCATGCGGCTCGCTGCCGACCAGCTGATGGCGTATGCGAAACAACTGGTGCAGGAACTGGCCACAGAAATCGGCGGTGACCTCGCCGACGCGCTGGTCAACGCCGACCAGCGCGAGGAGGCCGGCATTGTCGAACAGCGCGGCCGCGTTGCACTGCTGCTCGACAAACTGGCGACATCCAGCCACTCGCGCGCGAAGGAACTCGCCAGCGTCGCCGAATGGTTGATCCGCCGCTCGGTGTGGATCATCGGCGGCGACGGCTGGGCCTACGACATCGGCTACGGCGGGCTCGACCACGTGCTGGCGCTGCCCTACGACGTCAACATCCTGGTGCTCGACACCGAGGTGTATTCCAACACCGGCGGCCAGACCTCCAAGGCCACGCCGATCGGCGCAGTCGCCAAGTTTTCCGCCGGCGGCAAGGCCACCGCGAAGAAGGACCTCGCCAAAATCGCCAGTGATTATGGCCATGTGTATGTCGCCACCGCGGCCTACGGCGCCAAGGACACCCAGACCCTGCGCGTGTTCCACGAGGCCGAAGCCTATCCCGGTCCCTCGCTTATCGTTGCCTACAGCCCCTGCATCGCCCATGGCTACGACATGCTTTACAACCAGCGCCAGCAGGAAATGGCGGTGAAGAGCGGGCACTGGCCGCTGTTCCGTTTCGACCCGCGTCTGGCAGCGGCGGGCGGCAACCCTTTCAAGCTTGATTCCGCCGCGCCCAGCCAGCCGATCAAGGCCTTCATGGAATCGGAAACCCGCTTCGCCATGCTCGCGCGCAGCCACCCCGAAGCCGCGCAGCATTTTCTGGCACAGGCGCAGCAGGACGCCGAGCGGCGCTTCAAGATGTATCAGGACATGGCACAAGGCCATGCCGACGAGACCAAACCGGGAGCCTGACATGATCGACCTTTCCACCGACTACCTCGGCCTCAAGCTCAAAAATCCGCTGGTGCCCTCGGCCTCGCCGCTGTCGAAAAACATCGACACCGCGCTGCGCCTGGAAGACGCCGGCGCCGCTGCGCTGGTGATGTATTCATTGTTCGAGGAGGAATTGCGGGCGGAAGACGCGATGACCGATCGCTTCCTGCTGCATGCCGGTATCGGGCACAGCGAGGCGGATGGGTTCCTGCCCGATGGCGGTGATTTTCAGGGGGGGCTGGAACGCTATCTTTCGCATCTGCATCAACTCAAGCGACGTCTGGACATTCCCGTGGTCGCCAGCCTAAATGGCGTATCGCCGTCCGGCTGGGTGGAACTCGGCCGGGCATTGCAGCAGGCCGGTGCCGATGCGCTCGAACTCAACGTCTATCACGTTGCGGCCGACATGCAGCTATCCGGCGCCGAGGTGGAGGCCCGTTACATCGAGCTGCTGACCGAACTGCGCCAGGTGGTAAGCCTGCCCGTTGTCATGAAGCTGTCGCCGTACTTTTCCTCACTGCCGCATTTCGTGCAGCAGCTCGAACAGGCCGGCGCGCAGGGCGTCGCCCTGTTCAACCGCTTCTACCAGCCCGACATCGACCTCGACGAATTGCGCATGGTCGATCAGCTGCATCTGTCGCATCCCGACGAGGCGCTGTTGCGCATCCGCTGGATCGCCATCCTTCACGGCCGCACCCGTCTCACGCTGGCGGCCACCGGCGGCGTGCATGGCCTGGATGAAACCTTGAAGCTGCTGCTGGCTGGCGCCGATGTCGTGCATCTTGCCTCCTGCCTGCTGCAGCACGGGCCCGACAAGCTGACCGAAATCCTGGCGTTTTTGCAGAACTGGATGGAAGAGAAGGAATACGAATCGGTCGCGCAACTGAAAGGCAGCATGAGCCAGAGGCATCTGCCCGATCCCTCGGTGCTGGCGCGGGCCAGCTACCTGCGCGTGCTGGACAGCTTTACGACGCGGCCGGGGGTGTGGTCCTGAATCTGCCCGGCTACAGGGTTACAGCCCCAGTTCAGCATCGGTCGCGCTGTGCTCGTACTTGTCCTTCGGCGGCCATGGACGGATGCGCCAGTCGGGTTCCAGGGCCATGGACGATTTGCTTCGCCCCGGCAGCAGCGCGCCGTTACCGGCACCTTTTGAATAGTCGTAATAGAGCTTGATGATCTCTTCGCGGGTCGCCTGTTGCGCAGCCGGATGCGCAATGCAGGCGTCGATCCATTTGCGTACGCGGGCGTAGCGTGCCTCGCTGGGCAGCTCGAAATTCTCGTAGTACTCCAGAAACCAGAACCGCTGGAAAAAGGGCGTGAAAACGGTTTCCGCCCAGCCGAATTCCTCGAAAAGATACGGGCCGGAAGGCGCATGCTCCAGCAGAAAATCGTTCAGCTGCGCATACTGCTTCAGCATGCCCTCCCGGAGGGTCTCGCGGCGTGCAGCGTCCTGGTTCATCAGCCACCCGTAGCCCTGGCTGAAAAACTCGCCATCCATCCGCGTCAGCATGTGCTCCACCGCGCGCCGGTAGGGGTCGCGCTGGGCGACCGGGCGTTCCGGGTAGATATCCTCGAGGTACTGCAGGATGACCAGGCTTTCCTTGATGATGTGGCCGTCTGTGGTCTCCAGGACCGGCAGCGCCGTGGTGCCGCGGGTCTTATGCAGCAGCCAGTCAGGCCGTGGCCGGGTAATGTCGATCAACTGAAAGTCGATTTCGTCGCGCAGCCCCTTCAGCGTCAACAGGATTTCCAGGCGCTGGCAGAAAGGGCAGACAGGGATGTGATAGAGGGTCGGATGCGTCATGGCGGGAGTGGGGTGAGTGTGCTCGGATGATGAAACCAAACGATAGCGCAAACAGGTGGACTCCTGCCCATCCTCGACCATGAATATCGTGTTGGTTCTGCCTACTCGTCTTTTGTGAAAAGGTCGACCCGGATAGGCATGTGGAATGTCGCTCCGTCGGGCGACATGTGCTGGTTGAACTTCGTGCGCACGGTATCGACCCGTTCGGGCATCAGCTTGTGATCGGTATGCGTCACCTTGAGGATGCGGTCTTCATACTGGCTGAAATCCTCGAAGTGCATCGGCTGCAGAAAGAACGTCTGCTTCACCAGCGACAGCTTCTGGGTGGAAACGGCCTTCAGCTCCGCAGCAAACGCTGCATCGCGCACGGCTTTCTCGTCGTGGAACAGCCGCAGGATGTCGTTGAAGTCGCCCGCATAAACCGGCTCCGAAATGTAAGCCAGGCCGCCCGTTTTCAGCACTCTGCGAATCTCCGACAGCGCGCTGTCCATCAGTTCGGTCGGCACGTGATGCAGGGACTTGAACATCATCACGACGTCAAAGCTTCCATCCGCAGCCGGGATGGCTTCAGCGCCGCCATATTCGAAACGGACATTGCCAGGTGCATCCGACGCCTGGTTGTGGGCGAGCTGGATCGTGTCCACTTCCAGCGCCAGCACCGAAGCCGCCGTCTGGGCAACCAGGCGGGTCTTGTCCGCCTTGCCGCAGCCGAGCTCGAGCACGCTCGCGCCCGGCAGGGACAGTAGTTCGTTGAGGATGTCCCTCTCGTCGGAAACGAGGCTCACATCCGGATCCGCAATACGCATTTCGCTGGGTTTCATATCAAGGCCTCAATGGCAGGGGACACAGGGGCGGGCTGGGCTGCCCCCGTTTGTTCCTGTAAGGCCCGGGTCATGCCGTTTGACCAATCTGAAACAAACTCATGAATCGAGTCAATGAATTCAGGGTCCTGATCAGCCTTGTCAATCGTGCAGTGAATGATCAAATTTTGACTCGCTTCATCAAATGTAACCGTCCATGCCAGCGCATGCGGGCAGTTGATTAATGAGTAGCGGACGCCGAACCTAATTTCTTCGCGCCTCACATTGAACGCACCCCAAATGCAATAAATGTCGCCTTCGTTTTCATTTTTTGAGGTGGTCGTGCTGATGGACGCACACAGCCTGGTTAGGTTGTTAAGCGTCAACACGTTCTTGAGATGGGCGATATCCAGGCCGGCGTGATGAACTTCCCGAAAAAATTCCATGCAGTTCTGCTTCCTGATCAATTGCCAAACAAATGTGAGTGAGCGTTGAATGGTGTCAGTACCCATTCGCGTGCATGAAGGATAGCGTGCGGCGCGTGGCGGCGTAACCTGACCCGGCCAGCGCCGGCAGCGTTATGCCTTGCGGCAGAGCGGCCCGTCGATCGGATTTTCGACGCTTTGCGCAATGGCGGTGACGATCTCGTGGACTTCGTCGGGTGTGAAATGTTCGAAGAGGCGGCGCGCGATTGGCGGGGGAATGCGAATGGCGCGGGTCGCGCCATCCGCCAGCGTCACCGAGACGCTGACAGCGTGGTGGCTGACCAGGTCTTTGTCCGCCTCGGCGAGCAGCATCTGCTCGTCCATGATCGATTCGTACTCGGCCTCGATGGCGCCCTGCAGTTCATCGGCAAGCCCCTCCGGCAGCGTGACAACGCAACCCGCGATCTCGTCCGGCCGCACCGTGCTGGCGATGCCGTGGCCCGAAGCAAAAGCCACGAAACGTTCGCGCAGCGCCTCATTAAAAAAAATGTATTCGAAACCCACCCTGTCGTCCCCTTCGCCTCGTTGCAAGGCCAGGTAACGAGAATAAACGTCCGCGCCACGGCGTGGCAAGCGCAGACGTACCGGAACCTCATGTAATGGCCGCGCTCATCTGTTCGGGTGGTGCACCTCTCCCGCTGTGAATGGCGTGTAGGCTTCATTTTGCGTGCTGCGGCTAAGGCGCCCTCGCAGGATCGATGCTCCAGCCGGGATGCTGGAAATATTTGCCGTAGTTGCGCAAGGACTGTTGCACCCCTAAAGCGCCGACCCGCTGCACCTGCACTTTCGGCGAGGTCCGCATCAATTCCGTGCTCTGCATCAGGTCGGCGAGCACGATGGAATGAAAGGCCGCGTCGGCCTCTTTGCTGAGCTTGCAGTTTTTCACGATGTTGGTGGTTTCCTTGCTCACTGTCGCAGCCAGCCGCTGATAATCCGGGGTGCTGAGGCGTTCCTTTTCGATGGCTTCACGGTTTGCGAGCATCGCTTGCCGGATGGTGTCCATGCCCCGTCGCAACACTTCGTCCGTTGCCCATTTCTGGCCCTGCTTCAACGCGGGTGCGGCACTATGCGCACCTGTCTTGTGCGTGAGTTCGTCCGCGTAAACCGGTGCAGCAAGGGATATCAGTCCCGTTGCTGCGCATACGCCAAGACCTGCCAACCGTAATATCGCGAGCATCATTTCTCCTTAGTGTCAGACTCGATTGTCAACAGACGACAGCATTGCGCGCAATGCTTAACGATTCCTTAAGTGAAGGGGCGTAATGCAAAAATCGCGTCGGGGACCATTTGACGAAAGCGCGAGGCAGTCCCTGTGTCCGCTAAGCACCTGTGCGGCGTGCCGGCTCAGCTCGGCCCGGTCGAAACTATGGTGCACGTCGACTTCCGGGCCGTGAAACGAGCCGTCTTCCTGGTCCAGATCGGCGATCCCCCTCGGCCAGCGTCAGCGAGAAGTTTCGCACCATCCACTTGCGGTGCTCCATGAACGCACCGCGACGAAGGCGCGCAGCCCGGTGAACAGCCACAATCCCGCCAGCACCGCAAAGCCGAGCTGAAACACCAAGCCGCCGAAAGCGTATTGCGAGATATAAAGGCCGGACAGCCCACCTGCCAGCACCCCCACGCTCAGATAGGATAGAGCCTGCCGGCCCAGCGGTGCAGGTTTGGGCGCCGTTGCCAGGAGCTGGAGGAGAACTGGAACGGCCCGAGAACCAGGGCCGCGATCGAGGCGAAGGCGTGGAGGTAGATGGCGGTCGCGTGCGACAGGAAGGTCGCCCTCATGTCCGGGTGCACAAGCGCACCCAGTGGCATCAAGCCGTAGGCGAACATGACATAAGCGGCCACGCCGAAGGCCAGAAAAAAGAGAAGGCCTCGAGCGGCAGATTGCATGGTGGGACTGTCTGGCGCCATCGTTTCTGGCCTGTTTGAGATCTTGACAGAAAAGGTCTTTCCCTGAAGTTTCTGATCACAATACGACCTGGGCGCCCAGTTCAACCACCCGGTTGGGCGGTAGCCCGAAATAATCCGCCACCGTTCCTGCATTGCGGGACATGGCGATGAACAGCTTCTCTCGCCACCAGGCCATTTCCGATCCTTTCTTCGGAATCATGGTTTCGCGGCCGAGGAAGAAGGTCGTGTTTTCCAGATCGCACGGCATGCCGATGTCCGTGCAGCGATGCAAAGCGCCGGTCAGGTCTGGCCGATCCATGAAGCCGAAGAACACCTCCAGCCGGTGATACCGCTCGCCCAGGTGCGCCACCCTCACCCGCTGCTCCGCAGGGACAAAAGGTTCGTCGGTGAAGTTCACGTTCAGGATCACCACCCGCTCATGCAGGCTTTTGTAATGCTTGAGGCTGTGCAGCAGCGAATGCGGCACCTGATCCGGATGCGGGGTGAGGAAAACGGCCGTGCCCGGGACGGTTGGAATGTCGGCGCCGCTCATGCTCTGCACAAACGCATCGAGCGGCATGGCGTCGCGGTCGCGGCGCGCCTTGAGCAGGGCACGTCCCTGCTTCCAGGTGGTCATCAGAAGGAACAGGCCGCCGGCGAAGGCCAGGGGAAACCAGCCGCCGTCGGCGATCTTGGTCAGGTTGGCGCTAAAAAAGGCGATGTCCACTACCAGGAAGGCGCCCAGGATCAGCATGCCGCGTTTGGCGCTCCAGCCCCAGGCCCGGCGTGCCACCACATAGACCAGCAGGGTGGTGATGATCATGGTGCCCGACACCGATATGCCATAGGCTGCGGCCAGGCTCGTCGAAGAACCGAAAGCCAGTACCAGGGCAACGACTGCCAGGAACAGCGCCCAGTTCACCCCGGGTAGGTAAATCTGGCCGCTTTCCTGGCTGGACGTGTGCTGTACATCCATACGTGGCGTATAGCCAAGCTGAATGGCCTGGTGGGTGATCGAAAAGACGCCGGAAATTACCGCCTGGGACGCGATGACCGTAGCCGCGGCGGCCAGGATCACCAGGGGATACAGCGCCCAGTCCGGCGCCATGTGATAGAAGGGATGGGCGATGGCCTCCGGGCGGGTGAGCAGCAGTGCGCCCTGGCCGAAGTAGTTCAGCGTCAACGCTGGCAGCACCAGGCCCAGCCAGGCCAGTCGCACCGGTTTGGCACCGAAGTGGCCCATGTCGGCGTAAAGCGTCTCGGCGCCGGTCACCGCCAGAAACACCGCCCCCAGGGACAGGAAGGCCATGCCCGGCTGAGCCAGGAAAAATGCGACTGCATGATGCGGCGACAGCGCCGCCAGCACGCTTGGGCTGTGCGCAATGTTGGCGATGCCGAGCAGTGCCAGCACCAGGAACCAGATTGTGGTGATGGGCCCGAACAATCCGCCCACGCGACCGGTGCCGTGCCGCTGCACCCAGAACAGGCCGAACAGGATGCCCAGGGTGAGGGGAATGACCCAGGGCTTGAAGGCGGGTGTCGCCACCTCCAGTCCTTCCACGGCGGAGAGCACCGAAATGGCCGGCGTGATGATGCCGTCGCCATAAAACAGCGCCGCGCCGAACAGACCCAGCAGCACCAGGGCACGGGCCTGGCGGGAATTTTGTGTGTGCCGATGAACCAGTGCGATCAGGGCCATGATGCCGCCTTCGCCCTTGTTGTTTGCGCGCATGATGAGCGCGGCATATTTCACCGATACCACCAGCAGCAGGGTCCAGAAGATCAGGGACAGAATGCCGAGAATGTTGTCCGGCGTGATGGGCACTGGATGATGCGCCCCGGCAAACACTTCCTTGATGGCGTAGAGCGGGCTGGTGCCGATGTCGCCGTACACCACGCCGAGGGCGGCCAGGGTCAGTGCGGGCAGGCGTTTGTTGTCGGGAGCAGGGTTCATTGCAGCGATCCGTGAAAGCGGTAGGACGGATGCTGGCAGGTCGCGCATAAAAATGGTGTAAACATGCGTCGACCTATTTCCGGGTCAGATTTCCATGCGGTAGCCCACCCCGGTTTCCGTCAGCAGGTGCCGGGGCCGGGCCGGATCGGACTCCAACTTGTGGCGCAGCCGCCCCACGTAAACTCGCAGGGTGTGGCCGCTTTCTCCATAGCCTGGCCCCCATACCTCGCGCAGGATCTGGCGGTGGGTCAGCACCCGGCCAGCGTGCACGATCAGAAAAGTCAGCAGGCGGTATTCGATCGGGGTGAGGTGCACTGGATCGCCTGCCCGGCTGACCGACCGCCGTTCAAGATCGACCGCCACGTCGCCGAAGCGGAATTCCACTTCTTCTGCCTCGCCCGGCGCAGCCCGGCGGCGCAACTGGGCACGCACCCGGGCCAGCAACTCCGCCATGCCGAAAGGCTTGACCAGGTAATCATCGGCGCCGGCATCCAGCGCGGCCACCTTGTCCTGCTCCTGGCCGCGCGCCGACAGAATGATGACCGGCGCCATCGAGCGCGCCCGGAACGGGCCGATGAAATCGAGGCCGTCGCCATCCGGCAAGCCCAGATCGAGCAGGACCAGATCGGGACCGAGGCGCGAAGCCGCCACGCCGACATCGAGCCGGCCGGCTTCCTGCACCGTGCAGCCCTCGCTTTCCAGCGCCAGGCGCAGGAAGCGGCGGATTTGCGGATCGTCCTCCACGATGAGCACACGGGTCATGCGGCCTCCGGTTCTTCGCCAATGACCGGCGGCGTGCCCAGAGGCAGGGTGAAGCTGACACGGGCGCCGCCCTCCGGCCCGTTCTCCCGCCACAACTTGCCGCCGTGGGCGGTCACGATGGCCTGGCAGATGGACAGCCCCAGGCCATGAGGGACGGGTGTTTCGGAACTCGAATCGGATGGGAAACCCGGGCCGCTGTCCCGCACAGATACCTCGGCCACGTCTCCTTGAACGTGCGCGCCTACGAAAACCGGGGTGCCGGGCGGGGTATGTTTGGCGGCATTGTCCAGCAGGTTGCCTAGCACGCGCTCCAGCAGTATCGCGTCGAATTCCAGTAGCGGCAGGTTGGGATCGAGGTCGACCGACACCGGGTGTGCCTTTAGCACCGGCCCCAGCCGCTGGATGGCAGCGCCCACGATTTCCTCCAGCGGTTGCCATTCCAGATTGAGCGGCTGCCTGCCCTGCGTCAGTCGTGCCAGCTCCAGCAGGTTGTTGACCATCTCGGCCAGCGACTGGGCCTGATCGCGCAGGGCGCGTGCGGTCTCGTCATGCGGCGGCGGTAGTTGGGGGTTGGCCAGCACGAGCGTATCGGCCAGGCCGACCAGCGCGGCAAGCGGCGTGCGCAGATCGTGCGACAGGCTGGCCAGTATCGAATGGCGCAGACGCTCCGCTTCGGCCTGCATGCGGGTTTCCTGGGCCATTTCCATGTAACGCAGCCGCTCGCGTGCGACAGCGGCGAGCTGGCCGGTGATGAGCGCTACGGCCAGCATCACTGCAAAGGTGATCAGATACTGGACGTCGGCCACCGCAAAGGAGAAATGCGGCAGGACGAAAAAGAAATCGAACAGGGCCACGGCAAGAAACGCCGCCAGCAACGCCGGCCCCCGGCCGAGCAGCCAGGCCACCAGAAACACCGCCAACAGGAACAGCATGACGATATTGGCCGGGTGCAACCAGCGCGTCAAAAAACTGGCGATCACTGCGGTGAACAGGCAGGCCAGCACAGCCCCCACGTAGTTCCAGACCATCGCTTTCCCCTCGACGTGATCGCTTGCGGCTTGCCGTTTCACTAGCGGGACGTTGGTCGATTTCATGAAGCCATCATGGCATCAAAACCCGTCGCCCCAGCGGTGCTGCCAGGCAATGCCGACCAGATCGAAATTGTTGCCGGTGCGTGCCGATACGCCACTGCTCGCGTAGAGTTTGACCGAATTCAGGTGATCCACCGGAAACGCCAGCGTGCCGCCCACGCGCCAGTTCTGCTGCAGGTCGCGGTTCAGCGTGTCGTCGATGGTCGTTCGTCCGCCAACGAAGTAATTGGCGTCGAGCGACCCCCAGATGCCCGAGCGGAAGCTGTAGATCGCATGCCCCTGCAACGAATAGATGGGATCCTGCGAGCGCGTGCCGCCGCCATTGAAATCGTTGTTGTCGGTAAACAGCGTCGCCGCTGCGGCGACCTCCATCGTCCAGCGTCCCAAGGTCTTGGAGACGCCCACCTCCGGCTTGAACGACCAGCGGTTGGTGCCAATGTTGACCAGCCGGCTATGGTCGTACTGGCCCAAGGGTGCCGACACCTGCAGGCTCGCGCCGATGATCAGGTCCTGCCGATAATCCGCGAACTCCTTCAAGTTGAGCGACGGCGCCCCGTAGAGGTTGACCGACAGTCGGAACTTGGGATCGGAGAAACCGTTGACCTCGCGCTCAATCGGCTGACCGTCCAGGGTCGCCGTTCCGGACAGCCAGGTATAGGGAACGACCGCATCGATCTTGCCCGACATGCCCCACAGATCGATGGCCCGGGCGTAGCCGAGTACCGCACTGGACGTGTCGAGCTCCGGATCCTTCACCGGCAGCGCGGGATCGAACGCCAGCCCACCCTGGGTATACACATAACCCGCGATCAGGAAATTCACGCCGATGGGGGCATTGGAATAGGCGCGCGGCTCGATCTCCTGGGCATGCGCGTTTGACAAGCCTGCCGCCATGAGCAGGAAAGAAAACAGCAGGCCCGCCGTGCCAGTGAGCCTGACGAACCGATGCATCTGGATAAGGGGGAAGACGTGAGAGTGGGGGAAGGTGAGGCGCATTGAGTGCAGGGACGGCGGTCATTTTTGAATCATGACAAGGGGCGCAATCATTCTATCCCCGAGTTGCGGATTGGCCAGCACGTGCGCTCAAATCGATCGCTGACGCATCCTGTAAACTCGAAAGCATCAACCCTCGACGGAGCTTCGCCGGCCCGCCTGCCGGCTTTTCAGCATGCCGCACAGTGTCGAACTCATCACCACGATTGCCGCCGCGCTGGGGCTGGCACTGATTTTTGGCTTCATCGCGGTGCGGATCAGATTGCCCGCTCTGGTGGGTTACCTGCTCGCCGGCATCGTGATCGGCCCCTTCACGCCGGGTTTCGTGGCAGATACCTCACTGGCCGGGCAGCTGGCCGAAATCGGCGTGATGCTGCTGATGTTTGGCGTAGGGCTGCATTTTTCGCTCGACGATCTGCTGTCGGTCAAGAAGATCGCACTGCCCGGCGCGGTGGTGCAGATCGCCGTGGCCACGGCGATGGGCATGGGCCTTGCGCACTGGTGGGGCTGGAACCTGATGGCGGGCATCGTGTTCGGACTGTCGCTGTCGGTGGCGAGCACGGTGGTGCTGTTGAAGGCGCTGGAAAGTCGTGGCGTGCTGGCGACGCCGAACGGCCGTATCGCGGTGGGCTGGCTGGTGGTCGAAGATCTGGTGATGGTCCTGGTCCTGGTGCTGTTGCCGCCGCTGGCGGGGATGTTCGGCGAGCGCCCCGAAGCTGCAAGCGGCCATTCGCTGCTGAGAACCCTGGCGCTCACCCTCGGCGAGGTGGCGCTGTTCATCGGTTTGATGCTGGTGGTGGGACGGCGCTTGTTCCCCTGGCTGTTATGGCAGGTGGCGCGCACCGGCTCACGCGAACTGTTCACGTTATGCGTGGTGGCCGCCGCGCTCGGCATCGCCTACGGGTCGGCGGCCCTGTTCGGCGTGTCGTTCGCGCTGGGCGCATTCTTCGCCGGCATGGTGCTGCGAGAATCGGCGCTGAGTTATCGCGCTGCCGAGGAATCGCTGCCGCTGCGCGATGCCTTCGCGGTGCTGTTCTTCGTCTCGGTCGGCATGCTGTTCGATCCGCTTGTCACTGATGGAGCGGCCGCTGCAAGTGCTGGCAGTAGTCACCATCATCGTGTTCGGCAAATCGCTGGCCGCGTTTCTGCTGGTGCTCGCATTCCGCTACCCGCTCAATACCGCGCTGACGGTTTCCGCCAGCCTCGCGCAGATCGGCGAGTTCTCTTTCATTCTGGCGGGGCTGGGGGTATCGCTCGGCGTGCTGCCGGTCGAAGGACAAAGCCTGATTCTGGCCGGGGCGCTGATTTCGATTGCGCTCAATCCACTGGCATTCCAGATGGCGGAGCCTCTGCAACACTGGATCCGCGCACGCTCGAAACTGGCGCGCCAACTGGAGCAGCGCGACGACCCGCTGGCCGAATTGCCTGCCGACGTGTCTTCACGCACCCTGAGCGGCCACGTGGTGCTGGTCGGATTCGGCCGTGTCGGACGGCACATTGCCGAAGCGCTCGACGCACGAGGACTGCCCTATGTCGTGGCTGAACAGCAGCGCGAAGCCGTCGAGAAGTTGCGCGGGCGTGGCATCCACGCCGTGGCGGGCGATGCGGCCGAACCTGCGGTACTGATCCAGGCCCATGTCGCACGTGCGCAGATGCTGGTCATCGCTACACCCGATGCCTTCCAGGCCCGGAAAATGATCGAGATTGCTCGCACCCTCAACCCGCATATTCACGTCGTGGTGCGCAGCCACAGCGAAGACGAGGCCGAATTGCTGCGCCGTGAGCAGGCGGTCGAGGTGCTGGTCGGAGAGCTGGAACTTGCGAATAGCATGGTGCGGCGTGTGAGCGAAAATTTCGAGGCACGGAATATTAATTAATGCAGACAGCTCAGGCTCGAATAGGTGTAGCGCTTCTCGTCACAAGGCAACTTGCCGCCAATTGAAGCCAATTCAATCCTGGTTATTCGATTCCCGGCAAACAAAATGCCAGGAGGCTGTCACCCATGCTCCCCGGTTTTGGGTTGACGACCTGTCCGGCCACTCGTTTATCCCTGGACAGCCTCGATCCGGCCCGCATGGATTGCCTTCAGCATGGCCTCGTAATCACGCGCGTTCTGGTCGGCGTAAGTCAGCGCGAACCGCGCCACGGCCTCATCGAAACGGCCGCTTCCACCCAGGTAGCCGCTGATGAGCGCCGCGTCGCCGGTCTTGGCGTGGGCGCGTGCGAGTGCCCAGCCGCGATCAGTGCCGTGTAGTTCAGCGAATCATGTTTGGCCGGATGAGTCGAATGGGCGTCATGAGCGGAACGCTTAACGTGTTTCATGGCGGAATTCCAGCCCAGGCAGCACAGAGCGTCAGCCGCTCGCGTCGCGGAACCCGACCTGCCAATGCGAACCGTCGCAAAAGGGTTTGTTTTTGGAAGCGCCGCAGCGGCACAGCGTGTAGTGTTCGTGCGAGGCACCCTCGCCGAATGCCACGCCAACCAGTTCAATCCCGCCTGTGACGGCATAGGGGCCATCGTCCGTCACCGTCACCATCGGTGCCCGGTCCTGGTCCCGTGACTCGACGTTCGCGATGGAGTAGCTCAGCGCACCCGAAGGGCAGCGCCGCACGGTTTCGATGATCTTGTCGGCAGTTGCGCCATCCGGGTCGATCCACGGTTCATGGTGCATCCTGAACACAGTCTCCAGCCCTCCTGTGCAGAAACCGGCGTGAGAGCAAAGGGCGCGGTTGTCATGAATGGTGATGTGTTTGCCCACGTAGTCCACGCGGCGATTTCGGCTGCGGTCGGCGAGGTTCTGATCGGTGAAGCCGTTCATTCCATGCGTGCCATCGCAAAACGGCTTGTTCTTCGAGCCGCCGCAGCGGCACAAGGCCACCCCGCGCACGCTGGCGCAGGGCTCGCCGTTGGCGCGCCGCAGGTTGGGCACCGCGGCTGGCGTCAGGTCGTTCAGAAGGTAATAAGGGCCGTTGGGCAGGCAAGCAATTTTGGGCTTTTGCTGGTTCGCGCTCATGTTTCCGCTCCCTAAATGGATCGTCGATCGGCTCGCCGCGAGCTTTTGCGGGATATGGCCTGGTCTTGCTCAAGGTCTGTCGGCATCCGGGAAGAACGGGGGCAGATCGGTCTGCCCCGATGGGTTTTTCTTCCTGTAGCGTGAATGGTTTTATAGCACGCATGCATCATGCCGCGCCCAGGGGCAGGGGTTCAGCAGAAGGCTGTCGAAGCCTACCCCTTTGATGGGTAGCTGCTAGGCACCTGCGCGTCGTGCAGTCATCAAAAAAACCGGGTAGTCCAGCGTCCCGGTCTCGCGTTCCTTGGCGATGCTGAACACGGTCTGAAACTGGATATCTGCAAACCCTGCCTGTGCGGCGCGCCGGCTCAGGTCGTCCCGGTCGAAACCATGGTGCACGTCGACTTCCGGGCCGTGAAACGAGCCATCTTCCTGGTCCAGATCGGCGATGCAGAGGTAACCGCCGGGCTTGCAGCAGGTCATGGAAGATGCGCAGGATGTGATCGGTGTCGGGCACATGGTGCAGTGTCATCGCGCTGACGATCAGGTCGAAGTGCTGCGCCGGCGGCGGGTCGATGAGCAGGTCCAGCTTCACCGGCGTCATGTTGGTCACGCCTTGCGCGGCGATTTTTTCGCTCACCACATCGAGCATCCCGCTCGAACTGTCCGCCAGCAGGATCGTGCCGAGTTCATCCTTGAGCGGAAACGAAAGCAGGCCCGTGCCGCAGCCGTAATCGAGGGCGCGCATCTGCCGATGCAAAGGCACGGCTTGTGCGAACGGCTTCGGCAATTTTTAGCCCGCGTTCCTGGAATACCGGGTTGTCGTCCCATTGACGGGCTTTGCTGTCGAAATGCGTGGCGTCGAGCGTGGTGGGTGGGGTATGGGTCATGATGATGGACGTTCAGATGGTCTGCGTTTGATTTCGGCCAAGCGCCTTGGACTGATAAAGGGCTTTGTCTGCCCGGGTCAATAAAGCCGCCAGCGAGTCATCCTGATCCAGCCAGGCCGACATGCCAATACTGACCGACCAGGCTATCGGTTGACCGTCTCTGCCGGTCTCATGAAGGCGCTCGGCCACACGTGAGGCCTGCTCCAGATCGGTGTCTGGAAGAAAGACCATGAATTCGTCCCCACCGAAGCGCGAGAGCTGGTCGGTTTCCCGGAGCCAGGTTTTTGACCGCCTTGAAAAATCCACCAGCACTTTGTCACCCTCAAGGTGGCCATGCGTATCGTTGATGAGCTTGAAGTTGTCCAGGTCGATCAGCATGATCGACAGCTTGCCGCCGTGGCGTTTGATGCGGGCAATCTCCCGCTTCAGCGTTTCCATGCCCGCGCGTTTGTTGAGGCATTGCGTCAGGTCGTCGTAGCGACTCGTGAATTCCAGATCCTGATGCAGCTTCTCCGATGCGAGCATGACGAGGCTGATGGTACCAAGCGGGATCATGATGGAGGGGAGGGCGAGATAGATTAGTTGTGGAAGCGTGGCGTCAAAAACACTCGTAGGCTGATCGAAGCCGAACATCAGGCTGCCAAGCCGAACGACCCGCACCCCGATCAGGATCGTCAGCGAAACAACCAGGACATGGCGCCCCGCCGTTCCCGGCAGCTCCTTCAGCGCCATCCTCAGCTGATCGGCAATCACCACCAGGGTGAACAGGCTCATCGTCGCCACCCGAACCGCGATGCTGGGTTGAACGTAGGTGAACCAGATGAACAACGCAACATAAGCAAGAACAAACACCAACAATCCGGCGCGGTTGATTCTGGCCTGGGTTCCTGCGAACTTCCGGAGGCCGGCGTTCATCAGCATGAAGCCGGCCAGAAGCATCAGATTGGCCAGCACAATGCTGACCAGGTCCGGAATATGGCCGCGGGCGATGAACAGAGGCAGGCTGAGTGCCACGGCGAGCGCCGCCCAGCTCCACTCGGTGAGGCCGCGAATGCTTTTCGGATAAGTCCGCGAAATCACGAACAGCACGCCAGCCATGGATAGCGCCACGAAACATGACGTCACCAGAATGATCAGGGGGGCATTCATTTATTGTTGTTTAAGGGTTGGATTGGGACAGGGCTCTAGGCCCGGACGCTTTTTATAGCGACCCGGATGAAACGGGTGCGCCGCGGCTGCGGTGCAAAAAATGGGGAATGGGTGAGTTTAAAGCAGAGTCGTCTCACGGCGATGTCCGGGCCGTGAAAGGAGGCATCGGGTTGTGAGGCGCTTTCTACGCGGACAACTCCATGTATGCCACGCCTTTTCCATAGGTGGCAAGCTTGGCTTTCAGCGGCTCTGATACCGGCACAGCCCGAAAGCCGTAGCGTTGCCAATAGGGCGCAGAGTTTTGCACGGCAACGAGGCTGGCGCGTTCAAGGCCTGAGTCCCTCAGCCGAGTCATAAACGCTTCAACCAACGCGCGCCCGGTGCCAAATTTTCGCGCACCCGGTGCCACCGCAAGGTCATGCAGATAGAGACAATCAGGTGAAAGGGGTAATCGACACGTCGCGGCATTCAACGCGGGAGGACTTGAAAACGCCCAGGGCAGGGATATCAGGTAGCCAACGGTGTTGCCCTCGAGCGATGCAATAAAGCAGGTCGACTGGGACGCACTGAGTTTTGCGTGCAGGGATTCGTCCGACTCGGGCGTCACCTCGGTGTAACACACGGACTGAATTTCCAGCACGGCCGGGATGTCGGCCTCCGCCATCATCCGGATATCAATGACAGTCTGCATCATGCGTCTCTGAGCGTTGTACGGGGCGGCTTATCAAACGGAATCATCTTGCCGGGGTGAGGACTGGGGCGCAACGCATTCGGTCGGATCGGCGACGAAGAACCAGCCAATGGCGATGCAGATCGGGACAGCCAGGAACCAAATGGATTCAGACGTCACACCCTGGCCGATGAACCCAATCGTGAGCCCCAACGCAATACAGGCAAGCAGCAACAAGAGCCGTCTGGCAATCGAAGGGCGGGCCGTGGCGGTGTCCCCCTGTTGCGGCAAGGGCGCATGGTCTGGCGAGTGCGGATGCGGGTTGGGCGGAATGGTCTTCATGGTCAAGTGGATGAAACGAAGGCTGGTCATTTGAAGACTGCCCCAATTTATTCGCGGCTGCATCAATGAATCAAGCCATTTAAACAACTCGAGTGTCATTTTCATTTTCTGCAGCACAGCCGCCCAGCGCGTCAGTTTTTCTTCAAAAGGCATGGCCGCATGGGCCGGGCTGGTCGACGGCAGCGTTGCGGTAGCGTAGGGCGCGCACGGTGGCCGGCAAGCCGGGCAGCACCAGCCGCCGGTAGAGCTCGGCCGCCTTGCCGCCGTTGAAGCAGATCAAGCCGATGCCCGGATGGGATTCGATGAACGCGGCGATCTCATTCGGCACCACGCTTGAATGCACGATCGCGGCGTCGAGGCTGCCCGGCCGTTGCGCCGAGGCGCAGACGTCCCACAGGGCGATCCCGTTCTGGACAAGGCGTTGTGCGCGTTCCGCGTAGGGAACTTCCGGGCCTGCGTCGAAGAGTCGGCCCATGATTTTCCAGAACGCATTCTGAGGCTGGGCGTAGTACTGCTGCCGCTGCAGCGACATCTGTCCGGGCAGGCTGCCGAGGATCAGCACCCGCGCGTGCGCGTCGGCGATGGGCGGGAAGCACTTGTCATGCATAGGCTAACTAGTCCCGGTTCCGTTCAAAACACGTCAGCCGAACATCCACGCTGAGCGACAGGGCCGTCAGCGCAGTGGCCGCCGCGCGGCCCTCGGCACTGGCGCGGTAGAGATGCGGGGTCATCGCCAGCAGATCGGCAATCTGTTCGGCACTCGTGAGTTCGATCGAGAAGCGCAGCGTTTCCGTTGGCATGCGGCTGAAGCCTGCGGGTGTTTGCATCTCGGCCGTGCGTTCCGGCTTCAGGCTGGGGTAGATGATTTCGCGCAGTTCGCGCAGATGATCCGGCCCGGCATCGACCTGCAACAGCTGGCCGCCCGGCTTCAGCACCCGCGCAAACTCCGCATACACCGGGAAGCCGAACATGCACAGCACCCGATCCAGCGTGCCCGACAGCACCGGCAGGTTGGCGTTGCTGCCCACCACCCAGTTGGGTCGCTGGTCCTGTTTCGCGGCCGACAACACGGCCCACTTGGAAATATCCAGCCCCAGCAGCGCCAGCGTTTGACCATCCGGCACCGCTGCGGCCAGCTGGCGCAGGTAGTAACCCTCACCGCAACCGGCATCGAGACAGCTGCTGCTCGCGTCAGCGGGCAGATCGGCCAGCACGGCCCGGTTCACCGCAGCGGCAATCGGCTGGTAAAAGCCGGCCGTCAGAAAACGCCGCCGCGCCGCGATCATCTCCTTGCTGTCGCCCGGATCGCGCGAGCGCTTGTTTTGCACCGGCAACAGATTCGTGTAGCCCTGGCTGGCGATGTCGAAACTGTGGCCGGACGCGCAGCGCCAGGCGGAACCGTGTGCAATGCAAGGGCGTGCCGTCCAGCGGGCAGGCCAGCGCCTGGAATGGGGTGATGCTCATTGAACTAAGGGTTTTGCGCCGGGGTTTGACAAGGCTGCCTGCATCGCTTGCTCCGCTCACCGGGTATTGCCAACACCGCATGGATGGGAAACAGTTCCAGCAGCTTGCCGATATGGTCTTCTTCACGGGGGTGCATGAACACGATCACCTTCGCCTGCGGCGCAAAGCGTTGCAGGGTCCGGAGCGTGACATCCAGATTGGAGACGTTTGCGCCGGCGTAATTGTTGCCCCAGCCGTAAATGAATTCCCCGACGAAAAAATCCGGCGGCTGCTTCTGCAACGCCCGGTGAAGATTGCGGGCCGAGTCGAAACGCTCCGCCGCAATGCCCAGCTTCTGATACAGGGCACTGAAGTCGGGGTGGAAGGGGGATTCGATCAGGGAGAAAAGTGTTTGCATGCTGCTGCCGTTTACATGGGCGCTCATTGACTATTGTCCTGACAGCCTGAGGTGCGAGCTAAAGGGAGGTGCGAAAGCGTGGCGCGAAAACCGTGGTCTGTCCCCTATTGTCTCTACATGGCACTGTGTTCGCTAAAAGGCGCGTTGATTCCAGTTGGCTGGATAGTTGGCCTTAATGTAGGAGAGAAACTCGACTCCGTGTTGAGTGATGTTGTACTCAAAGGCATTCTCTGGCCCAGAGACAGCGATTACACCAAAGCCGACGAGAAAATTGACGTAATCGCGAAGCTGATACTCGTTGCTTCCAGCCATTTGTTGGTGCTCAGCATGAAACTGTGCAAGTAGCGCCAATGGCGCAGGCGCTTCTGGGCGCGACGCAAGGAACTCAAGTAGGGCAACCTGCGTTCCATAGATTCGAGTAAAGAGGCGTTCGGCGTTGTAGGCGAAGAGGACGCGTTTGTATTCGATGACTGTTTGCGCTGGATTGCTTCGTACGTATGCCACAGCCGCGGGTGCCAACGGATCTCCCGCCAATTCGGGGGGCAGGTGGCCTTGCTCCTCATCTGCTTGAGCCCCGTTCGGTTGCGCATTCGCTTCGGCAGCCATGGCCAGGCGATCTTCTGTCTCCCCAAGCAATGCTGTTTGCTGTAACGGTGGCACTGCCTTGAACGCTTGCCCAAAGATGTTTCCCTCAACTATCCGTTTTAGGAAATCATCGATTGCACCACGGAACCGGGTAATGAACAGGATTGCAATCACAAGCGCGATCGGTGGCCAGTTGTAGGAGGGACCTTTTGGTGCGCGCCTACGCGTACTCAAGTAGGACTTGCCAATCAATCGTGCACACAGTGGCTCCGAGGTTGTTTATAAAAAAATCGGGGTCAGATCTAGCATTGTCATACTGCATTGCAAGACCTGACCGAGTTACTTGCATCGAGCAGTTACTTGCATCGAGCAGTTACTTGCATCGAGGAACAAAGGGGTGGACTACTTTTGCGCCGCCCTGCTTGAGCGCCGGATTCGGGGGATGCTCAACATGAGTAAACCCCTATAAGGGCCACCACCCTGCTCTAGCGCCAAATAGCAATAATGCAATAAAGGATGTAACCCAACAAGGTACTTAAGGAGGCCGATTGTTCGTTCTTGTTTCTTGCAAATTTCACTAAGGAAATCTTCTGTGCTTAAGCTCATTAGTCACTCTTTCGGTTGAAATGGGTCGAAAAATGGGGTCAGACACCATTATCCATTATCATTGATGAACCGGCGTAGCCGAGAGCTTGACGCCCAGCGCATGCAGCAGCTTGAGCATGGTGTCGTAGCGTGGCTTGGCGCCGGGCGTCAGTGCCTTGTACAGGCTCTCGCGACCCAGCCCGGCATCCTTGGCGAGTTGCGCCATGCCGCGGGCGCGGGCGACGTCGCGCACGGCGGTCAGGAAGACATCGGGATTGGGATCTTCCAGTGCGGCGGTGATGTATTCCGCGATGGTTTCCTCGTTGTCGAGGTAGTCGGCGGCGTCGAAGGTGGAAAATTTGGCCATGGTTTACTCCTTGTCCAGTGCCCGCGCCATTTCAATGGCGCGTTTGATGTCGCGCTTCTGCGAGGACTTGTCGCCGCCCAGAAGAAGCAGATAGATCACCTCGCCGCGCCGGGTGTAGTAGACCCGGTAGCCCGGCCCGAAGTGGATGCGCATTTCGGAGACGCCTTCGCCAACCGGTTCGCAGTCGCCAAAATTGCCGTGCTCGGCGGAGCGGATGCGGTGGATGATCCGGGCGCGTCCGATTTTGTCCTTCAGGGCCGAAAGCCAGGCATCGAATTCCTCCGAGCGCAGAAAGCTGTTCATGCTTCAATGTATCCAATCGGATACCAGATTGCAACTGATTATTCGGGCAGGCATGAAAAAGCGCGACTGATTGCTCAGTCGCGCTTGGAACAACAGTCTAAGGCCATTCGTGCTTCGACTAGCTCAACACGAACGGCCTTTTGCTTTATCAACTCGGCAGCATCGCCAGCAACCCATTCAACCGCCGCACAAAGCTCGCCGGATCGTCGAGCTGGCCGCCTTCTGCCAGCAGCGCCTGCTCGAACAGCAGGTTGGCCCAGTCGGCGAAGCGGGCGTCGTCGGATTCGCTGTTGAGCCGCGTGACCAATGCGTGTGACGGGTTGATTTCCAGCGTGGGCTTGACGGTGGGCGCGGCCTGGCCGGCGGCCTTGAGCAGGCGCTCGAGGTTGGCGCTCATGTCGGCTTCGCCGGTGACGAGGCAGGCGGGCGAGTCGGTGAGGCGGTGGGTGACGCGCACGGCTTTGACGCGCTCGCCGAGCGCGGTCTGGATGCGTTCGGTCAGCGGACGCATGCTGTCTTCGGCTTCCTTCTGCGCGGTCTTCTCGGCTTCGTCTTCCAGTTCGCCCAGGTCGAGCCCGCCCTTGGCGACGGACTTGAGCGGCTTGCCGTCGAATTCGCTGAGGTTGCCGGAGAGCCATTCGTCGACGCGGTCGGACAGCAGCAGCACTTCGATGCCTTTCTTGCGGAAGATTTCGAGGTGCGGGCTGTGCTGGGCGGCGGCGAAGCTGTCGGCGGTGATGTAGTAGATCGCGCTCTGGCCTTCCTTCATGCGGCCGACGTAATCCTTCAGCGAGACGATCTGCGCGTCGCTGTCGGTGTGGGTGGAGGCAAAGCGCAGCAGGCCGGCGATGCGGTCCTTGTTGGCGTAGTCCTCGCCCGGGCCTTCTTTCAGCACCTTGCCGAAGGCTTTCCAGAATTCGGCGTATTTCTCCGGCTGGTTTTCGGCCAGGTCTTCCAGCAGGCCCAGCACTTTTTTCACCGAGCCGCCCTTGATGGCGTCGATGTCGCGGCTCGACTGCAGGATTTCGCGCGAGACGTTGAGCGGCAGGTCGGCCGAGTCGATCACGCCGCGCACGAAGCGCAGGTATTGCGGCATCAGCTGCTCGGCGTCGTCCATGATGAAGACGCGGCGCACGTAGAGCTTGATGCCGTGGCGGTGGTCGCGGTCGTAGAGGTCGAACGGCGCGCGCGCCGGCAGATACAGCAGCGAGATGTATTCCTGCTTGCCTTCCACGCGGTTGTGCGACCACGCCAGCGGCGCTTCGGAATCATGCGCGACGTGCTTGTAGAACTCGTTGTATTCGTCTTCTGAAATGTCTTTCTTGGCGCGCGCCCACAGGGCCGAGGCGCGGTTGACGGTTTCGTCCTCGTCGGTCGGCGTTTCGACGCCGTCTTTCCATTCGGACTGCTTCATCACGATGGGCAGGGTGATGTGGTCGGAATAGGTGCGGATGACCGACTTGATCTTCCAGTCCGACAGGAACTCGTCCTCGTCTTCACGCAGATGCAGCACGATCTCGGTGCCGCGCGCGGGCTTGTCGACGGTTTCCAGCGTGTAGTCGCCGGCGCCTTCGGATTCCCAGCGCACGCCGTGCTCGGCGGTGAGGCCGGCGCGGCGGGTGGTGAGGCGTGACGCGGTCGGCGACGATGAAGGCGGAGTAGAAGCCGACACCGAACTTGCCGATCAGCGCGGCATCTTTCTTCTGGTCGCCGGACAGTTGCGAGAAGAATTCATGGGTGCCCGACTTGGCGATGGTGCCGATGTGGTCGATGACTTCCTGCCGGCTCATGCCGATGCCGTTGTCGCTGATGGTCAGCGTGCGCGCGTCGCGGTCGAAGGCGACGCGGATTTTCAGCTCGGAGTCGTTCTCGAACAGGGCGGGGTCGGACAGCGCTTCGAAGCGCAGCTTGTCGGCGGCGTCGGAGGCGTTGGAAATCAGTTCGCGCAGGAAAATGTCCTTGTTGGAATACAAGGAATGGATCATCAGCTGCAGCAGCTGTTTGACTTCGGCCTGAAAGCCCAGGGTTTCTTTGGTGGTGGCGGACATGCCTGTATCTCCCGTTTAACGTACAAATAAGGTGGAACGGCAGATGGGGGCGGGGCGGCGGGTTTCAAGTCCCGCTGCAGGGTGTTGCATGGCGCGCGAAATCACCGTTCCAGTTGTATTTTGGACTATATATAAAGGATCCCCTTTTTATGATCCGGGAGTCCGGATTGAGGGGCGAAGGAGGTGAAACATGGCACGCAAATTCATTGATTGCCGGGAATATCCCAGCGAAATGAACTGCACGGTATTCATGTCTGCAGACAGCGAGGCAGAACTGCTGGAAGCGGCAGTGCAGCACGCCGTGGCCGTTCACGGCCACACGGATACGCCCGAACTGCGCGAAACACTGCGCTCGATGTTCAGGGAAGAAGTCAGGAAAGCCGCCTGACCGTCGCGCCGGCTGGCGTACAGCCAGCCCGGCGGTTGCCGGCCGTTTTCAGATTCACGCGTGGGCGTGAATGCTGGGTTTATGCAGCCACGATTTCTTGCGGGGCCGGATGCAGATGACCGACGAACTGCTCGGTTGCCGCGCGCCAGGAGAATTTTTCCGCATGGGCGCGTGCGCTGTGGCGGTCGATATTGAGTGCGGCCATGCAGGCCTGATGCAGGTCTTCGTGCATGACGCCTGCGGGTGAGTCGCCCAGCACGTCGATCGGCCCGCTGACCGGGTAGGCGGCGACCGGCAGGCCGCAGGCCATGGCTTCCAGCAGCACCAGGCCGAAGGTGTCGGTCTTGCTGGGGAACACGAACACGTCGGCGGCGGCATAGACTTCGGCCAGTTCCGGCTGCTTCATGACGCCGAGGTAATGAGCGTGGGGGTATTTGGCGCGGAGGCCGGCCAGTGCCGGGCCGTCGCCGACCACCCATTTGGAGCCGGGCAAATCCAGCTTGAGAAAGGCCTCGATGTTCTTTTCGACTGCCACCCGGCCGACATACAGAAAATATCGGGTGTTCGCTGTCGAGGCGATGCGAGGTCTGCACCCTGAATACGTCGAGATCGACGCCGCGCGACCACAGCACCACATTGTCGAAGCCGAACGCTTCCAGGTCGGATTTGACTGCTGGGGTGGGCGCCATGACGGCGCGCGCAGGGCCGTGAAACCAGCGCAGGAAACGATAGGTCCAGGCGAGCGGAATGCCGGTGCGCGCCTGCACGTATTCGGGAAAGCGGGTGTGATAGGCGGTGGTGAAAGGCAAGCCGTTTTTTATCGCATAGCGGCGGGCAGCCAAACCAAGCGGCCCTTCGGTAGCAATGTGCAGCGCGTGGGGCGCGTATTCGCGGATGCGCCGTTGCGCCGCGTTGCCTGCCAGCACCGACAGACGGATGTCCGGATAGGTGGGGCAGGGCAGGGTGCGGAATTCCAGCGGCGAGAGAATATCCACCTGATGTCCCATGGCCTGCATTTCGCGGCGGGTGGTGGTGAGCGTGCGCACCACGCCGTTGACTTGCGGTGACCAGGCATCGGTCACGATCATGACTTTCATGGCGTCTCCAGAACAGTTGCGATGACTTTGCCGGGGGCGCTGGATTCGTCCAGGCAGTGGGTCCAGTGGATGATTTCGAGCGTGCCGTCGGCGGTTTCGGCGAGCGCGGTCAGGCTTTCCACCCAGTCGCCGTCGTTGCAGTACAGCAGGCCGTCGAGAGTCACGGATCTCGGCCTTGTGGATATGGCCGCAGATGACGCCGTCGCAATCGCGCCGCCGCGCTTCGTCGGTCATGACTTTCTCGAACGCGGTGATGAAGCTGACCGCATTCTTGACCTTATGCTTGATGTATTGCGACAGCGACCAGTAAGGGTAGCCCATGCGCGTGCGCATGCCATTGAACCAGCGGTTCAGCGCCAGGATCAGGGTGTAGCCGCTGTCGCCCAGATAGGCGAGCCAGCGCGCGTGCTGCATCACGCCGTCGAAGAGGTCGCCGTGGGTGACCAGAAAGCGCCTGCCGTCGGCGGTGACGTGGATGACTTCGTCCGCCACTTCGATATCGCCAAACGCCAGCCCCATGAATTGCCGCGCCATCGAATCGTGGTTACCGGGCACGTAGATCACCCGCGTGCCCTTGCGCGCCTTGCGCAGCAGCTTTTGCACCACGTCGTTGTGCGCGCGCGGCCAGTACCAGCCCTTGCGCAATTGCCAGCCGTCGATGATGTCGCCCACCAGGTACAGCGTGTCGGATTCGTTGTGCTTCAAAAAGTCGAGCAGATAGCGCGCCTGGCAACCGGCCGTGCCGAGGTGGATATCGGAAATCCACAGCGTGCGGTGGTGGCGCGGGGGGCGCGCCATCGAAGGTGAATCCGGGGTGGGAGGAGTGGTGTGGCTGGAAGACCGGGGAGGAGTGTCCGATGGCTGCTGGGTGAGGCCATCCGGGCGGGCGCGGAGCAAATTCGTGACGCGATTCAACATGCCGCCATCAGGCCACGTCAACGTGACAGCGGCGTGGCAATCAGGTGAAGCTTTGTTGACCCCTCGCAGGTTTTTGAGGGGGCGACGGGTTTAGCGCGAAATCATCTCCAGCAGCGCGTTTTGCGCCTGGTAGGCTTTGGCGCGGCCAGGCTTGCGGCGACGGTAGCTGCCGTCGGACTGCATCTCCCAGGCTTGCACGTTGTCGCGCAGATAGGGTTTCAGGCCTTCGGCGATGACGCGCTTTTTGAGCTTGGGGTTGAGGACGGGGAAGCCGGTTTCGATGCGGCGGAAGAAGTTGCGGTCCATCCAGTCGGCAGATGACAGGTAAACCAGTTCGTCGCCGTTGTTTCTAAAGTAAAAAATCCGCGTATGTTCGAGGAAGCGGCCGACGATCGAGCGCACCCGGATGTTGTCCGACAGCCCGGCAATGCCGGGGCGCAGCGCGCATACGCCGCGGATGATGAGGTCGATCTTGACGCCCGCCTGCGAGGCGGCGTACAGCGCTGCGATGACCTGCGGTTCCAGCAGCGAGTTCATTTTGGCAACGATGGCGGCGGGTTTGCCGGCGACCGCCAGCTCGGTTTCGCGTTTGATTGCAGCGATCACCTCGCTGTGCAGGGTGAACGGTGCCTGCCATAAACGCCTGAGTTTGCCTGCCTTGCCCAGCCCCGTGATCTGGGAAAACAGGCTGTTGGCATCGGCGGTGATGTCTTCGTCGCAGGTCATCAGCCCGAAATCGGTGTACATCTTGGCGGTGCGGGCGTGGTAGTTGCCGGTGCCCAGATGCGCGTAGCGCTTGAGTTCGCTCCCTTCGCGGCGGATGACCAGTGCCAGCTTGGCGTGGGTTTTGTGGCCGACCACACCGTAAACGACGTGCGCGCCGACCTCTTCCAGCCGGGCCGCCCAGTTGATATTGGCTTCTTCGTCGAAGCGCGCCATCAGTTCGACCACCACGGTGACTTCCTTGCCCGACTGCGCCGCGCGGATCAGCGCCATCATCAGCTTGGAGTCGGTGCCGGTGCGGTAAACCGTCTGGCGGATGGCGACGACGCTGGGATCAAGCGCCGCCTGCTCGATGAAGTTGATCACCGGCTGGAACGATTCAAACGGATGGTGCAGCAGGATGTCGCCCTTTTTGATCTGGGCGAAGATGTCTTCCTTGTTGGCGAGGCGAGCGGGCAGGGCGGGGGTGAACGGGGTGAATTTGAGTTCGGGGCGATCGACCCAGTCGGGCACCTGCATCAGGCGCACCAGGTTGACCGGGCCGTTGACCTGATAGAGGTCGTCGCGTTCGAGCTCGAACTGTTCGAGCAAAAACTCCGCCATCGATTCCGAGCAGTTGTCGGCCACTTCCAGCCGCACGGCCGCGCCGAAATGCCGCTGCGGCAATTCGCCCTGCAGCGCCTGGCGCAGGTTCTTGGTTTCTTCGTCGTCGACAAACAAATCGGAATTGCGGGTGACGCGGAACTGGTAGCACCCTTTCACCGTCATCCCGGTGAACAGTTCGCCAACGTGGGCGTGCAAAATCGAGGAGAGGAACACAAAGCCGTATTCGCAACCGGCGATCTCTTTGGGCATGCGAATGAAGCGCGGCAGCGAGCGCGGCGCCTGCACCACTGCGGCGCCGGAGTTGCGGCCAAAGGCGTCGCGGCCGGACAGTTCGACCGCGAAATTCAGGCTCTTGTTGAGCACGCGCGGGAACGGGTGCGAAGGGTCGAGCCCCACCGGCGTCAACACCGGCATCAACTCACGCAGAAAATAGTCGTGGATCCACGCCGCCTGGCTTTCGGTCCAGTGGGTGCGGCGGAAAAAGTGGATGTCACGCTTTGCCAGCGCGGGAATCACATCGCGGTTGAGCAGTTCATATTGCTTTGCGACCAGGTTGTGCGCCATGTCTGCAACGGCGCGGTATTGCTGGCTTGGGGTGAGACCATCGTCCGAGCGCTGGGTGGAGTTGGCGCGAATCTGCTCCTTGAGCCCGGCCATCCGCACCTCGAAGAACTCGTCCATGTTGCTGGACACGATGCAGAGGAACCGCAGCCGTTCCAGCAGCGGCACCTGGGGATCGTCGGCCTGCGCCAGCACGCGGCGATGGAAGGCGAGGATGCCGAGTTCACGGTTGATCAGACTGTCGGGACTGGGAAGATTCATGGTCTAGTATCTGTAATGAGCTTCAATGATAAACGGCTGTCTGATCCCGAACATGACAATTATATGAATGCGCCACACCCGATCGAGGTTGAGCTCAAACTGGCGCTGCCGCCGCAACAGGCCGCATCGTTTGTCAAACTGATGGCGCGGCGGCGCACGACACCTGTACAGCAAGCTTTGCTTACCCGTTATTTTGACACGCCGGATTTTGCCTTGAGCGCGCAAGGGATTGCATTGCGGGTGCGGCGCATCGGTCGCCGCTGGCTGCAAACGCTGAAAACAGAAGGGGTCCGGCAAGGCGGTCTGTCGCAGCGTGCTGAATATGAAGTCGCGATCAGCGGCCACACGCCGGACTGGAGCCGCTTCCCCGTCGAAGCGCAGGCATGGGTGCCGGAAGCCTTGCGCGCGCAGTTGGGGCCGGTGTTTGAAACCGACTTCAAGCGCACCACCTGGCAGCTTGTGGGCGAGCATGGCACAGCGATCGAAGTGGCGCTGGATGTGGGTGAAGTGCGCACCCTGAAGGGCATAAAGCCCGGCACGCAGCGCCAGCCGCTGTGTGAAATCGAGCTCGAACTGAAAAGCGGCCAGCCGGATGCCCTGTTTAGGCTGGCGTTGGACTGGGCGCCGCAGCTTGATTTTGTGCCGCTCGATATGAGCAAAGCCGAACGCGGCGTGCGCTTGGCCCATCAGCAGCGCCCGGAGCCGGTCAAGGCAACGCCGCTGGCGTTGAAAAAAGCCATGAGCGTGGAAGAGGGATTTGCTGCGGTGTGCCAGGATTGCCTGACGCAGTTTCAGGCGAATGTGCCCGGCGTGCTGGATTCCGACGATATCGAATACGTCCATCAGGCGCGGGTGGCGTTGCGGCGCTTGCGTGCTGCGCTGCGCGTGTTTCGCCGGGTGTGTGAGGTGCCGGAAGACTTGCTGGCGAAGCTGCGGGCACTGGTTGCCGCGTTGGGGCCAGCACGCGACTGGGATGTGTTGTGCAGCGAAACGCTGCCCCCGATTGCCGCGCATTTTCCCAATGCGGCGGATTGGCAGCAGGGGCTGAGCGCATTGGAGGCGCAGCGCGCCGAGGTGCGCGCCAGCATGCGGACGGCACTGCAACAGGCCCATCCGGGGACGTGGCTGCTGGCGTTTCAACGCTGGCTGTTGTTGCGGGGCTGGCGCTTGAACCCGGCGGGGGGCGCGGCAACCGAAGCGCAGCGCTTCGACCAGCTGTCGCCGTTGGGGCCATGGGCACGGCGGGCTTTGCAAAAGGGGCGGCGTCGGATCGTGCGCGGCGCGCAGACGTTTGAGGGGATGAACGCGGAGCAACGTCACCGCTTTCGCATTGTCATCAAGCGCCAGCGTTATGCGGCCGAGTTTTTTCAGGGCCTGTTTGGCGGGCGTCGGTACGAACGGTATCTGGTTGCGTTGCAACTCGCGCAAGACAGTCTTGGCCGTAGTCGCGATGCGCAGGTGGCGAACGGCTTGCTGGACTCGACGCCGACCCGCGCAGAGCCGATGGCGGTGTTTGCACGGGGATGGCTGGCAGCCAAACAGGCGGATGCCGCTCCCGCTGAAAGCGCACGGGATGTGCAGGCATTGTTGAAGGCGGCGCGTGCTGTCAAACCTTAGCGGCACTGCGGCAGGTGTGGCTGGGTGATGTGTTGCGGGCTGTCATATTCCGGTACCGAGTTTGTCGGACAATGTCCGGGTTAATTTCAGGAATCAGACTTTTTGAGGGTGCAGGATGGATCTTATTTTGTGGCGGCACGCCGAGGCAGAAGATACGACCCCGGATATGGAGCGCAAACTGACCGGCCGCGGGCGCAAGCAGGCATCGCGCATGGCCGATTGGCTCAACCCGCGTTTGCCGCCGGATATCCGGGTGCTGGCGAGTCCCGCTGCGCGCACCAGGCAAACGGCGCAGGCGCTGGGACGTGAGTACGAGTTGGTGCCCGAACTGGGGCCGGGCGCAAGCGCGGCCGATCTGCTGCGCGTGGCCAGCTGGCCGGATTCGGCTTACCCGGTGTTGATCGTCGGCCATCAGCCGACGCTGGGGCAGGTGGCGATGCAGTTGCTGACTGGCCAGGCGGGCGATCTGACGGTGAAAAAAGGCGGGATCTGGTGGTTTGTGGGCCGCGAGCGCGCGGGCGAATTGCAGGTGGTGTTGCGCGCAGTGGCAGGGCCTGACTGGTTATAATTGCCATGTGACTATTCAACTCATTCCGCGTAAGGCCATTCCGCAGCATCCGGCTATGCAGAGGAGGACCACCCTGTGCCAGGCTGGCTGAGCGCGCTGCGCGATCTGGTCGTGGAGGCGACGCCGCTGCGCCGCTTCATGCTGGCCTTGCTGGTGCTGGTGCCGCTGGTCGCGTTGTCCACCGCGTATTGGTGGCTGAATCCGCCCACCTATCGCGTGCTGTATCCGCAACTTTCCGACCGCGCAGGGGGCGAGGTCATCGCCGCCCTCGAACAACTCGATATTCCCTACCGCTTGTCTCCCGACACTGGCCGCGTTGAAGTGGCAGCCGATCAGCTGCATCTGGCGCGCTATCGTCTGGCCGCCCTGGGTTTGCCCAAGTCCGATGCCGACGCCGAGGATGCGATCGATCGCACACCCAGCTTCGGCGCATCGTCGCTGCAGGAACAGCAACGTTATCAGCACGCGCTTGAAATCGATCTGGCGCGTTCGATCCAGAAGCTGCAGACCATCGAGCTTGCACGGGTGCATCTTGCCTTGCCCAAGGTATCGCCATTTTTGCGCGATGCGCCGCCTGCCACCGCCGCGGTGCTGTTGCGTTTGCGCCCGGGCGCACAGCTGTCGGCCGCGCAGGTGGGCAGCATCCAGACGCTGGTGGCGGCGAGCGTGCCGCGTTTGAAACGCGCCGAAGTGCAGGTGCTGGATCAGCACGGAATGGTGCTGGGCGCTGCGATCCCCGAACCGGTGCAATCCCAGAAACAGGCGCTGGAACAGGATCTGGCGCACCGCGCGCTGGCGGTTTTGACGCCGTGGCTGGGTCAGGATCGGGTCAGCGTGCAGATCACCGCCATCCTCGAAGACAGCGAAACCCGGCAGACCGTCGAGCGGGTGCGCAATACGATGGCGGGCGGACGGGCGCAGGAAAAATCGGTGCTGACCACGCGGGTGCCGGAAGGCCGCATTCAGCGGCTGAATGCCATTGTGATTCTGGGCTTCGATGCCAGTGCAGCCGAGCTTAAACGCGCCGGGCAGTTGACGCGCCAGGCGCTGGGCATGATGCCGTCGCGTGGCGACAGCGTGAGTGTCTATGCGCTGCCGCGCACGGGCGCTGCGGAGCCTGCGGCGGCTGCGCCAACCGTGACGGCGCAAACCCCGGCTCAGATTTCAATTCCGCCTGTTTCAATTCCGCAGGTGCGAACCCGGCCGGTGCAGCCCAGTTCCTCGTCCTCCTGGCCATTGGGGTGGCTGGCAGCAGCAGGTGCTGGCGGGATCATGTTGCTGGGCGCGATCGCTTGGTGGCGGTTGCGTCGACCCCGGCCAATCGAACTATCGATGGACGATTTTGAGGTCGAACTCGACACCGTTCGCAATCAGGCAATGCTCGACCCTCGGGTGACGGCCGATGTGATCAAACTGTGGATGCGCGCATGAGCCAGGCCGGCATCGAAAAATCCGCTGCCTTGTTGCTCGCGCTCGGCGAAGAAGCGACGGCAGCGGTGTTTCGTTATCTGAGCCCGCTGGAAGTCAGCCGTCTGGGTGCGGCCATGCGTGAAATGGGCGTGCTGCCGCGCGAACGGGTTCGGCTCATTCTGCGCGATTACGCGGCAGAAGCGGCCGAGCAGACCGGATTCGCCACCGATGCCGGCCGTTTTCTGGACGACAGCCTCAAACTGGCCTGGAGCCCCGAGCGCGCGCAGGCGATGCTGCAACGGCTGGGAAGTGCAGGCGGTCAGGCGCAGGACAAACTGGCCGGGCGCGAACCGGCGGAGATTGCCGGCCTGCTGGAAGAACAGCCGCCGCAACTGATTGCCATGGTGCTGGCGCAATTGCCGCGCGATGTCGCCGCTGCGGTGCTGGATGCGCTGCCGGGCAGCGCGCGGGCCGAGACCCTGTTGAGCCTGGCGCACAGCGATACGCCGCATCCCGACATGCTGGTTGATCTGAACGACTGGCTGGCCGGCCTGGATGCGGCGGGCTCGTCGCAGGGCGAAGCGGCGGTCGCCAGCTTGCTGGGTCAGATGAGCGAGGGCAGCGCGGCGGCGGCCTTGAGCCAGATCGACCATAACGATGCGGAACTGGCGGCGCGTTTGCGGGTGCGTCATCTCGCGTTTGAAGATTTGGCACGCTTGCCCGAAGCCAGCCGCAAAACGTTTTTGCGCAACGTCGGCGCGCGGGTGCTGCTGCTGGCGTTGAAAGGCAGTGATGGCCGGGTGCTCGATGCGCTCACCGCCGTGATGAGCCAGACCGCTGCGCAGCGCATGCGCGATGACCTGGATACCCTGGGCGCAGTGCCGGTCACGGCCATTCAGACCGCGCAGGACGAAGCCAGCGCTACCCTGCGACGGCTGGCAGCAGAGGGAGCGATTCTGTTCCCGCAAGAGGAGGCTGCATGAGCACGCACGACGATCCTGTTCAAAAAGAAACCACGGCCTTTGAGCAGTGGGAAGTGGTGGAACTGGCCGCGTCGTCGATGAGTGAGGGCGCGCGCGCGGAGGAGAACCATGATGCCGAGTTGGCCAGGCTGCGTGAGCTCGCCCGCGCCGAAGGCTACGCTGAAGGCCTGGCCGCCGGCCAGGCCAAAACCGAGCAGGCCTGCGGGCAGATGAAACAGCTGGCCGAAAGCTTCGACAACACGCTGGACAACCTGGATTTTCATCTGGCCGACATGGTGCTGGATCTGGCGCTTGACGTGGCACGCCAGGTGATTGCCGGTGAATTGGCGGTGCGTCCGCAACACATTCTCGATGTGGTGAATCAGGCGCTGAAGCTGATGGCTGAATCAAGCCGCGGTGCGCGGCTGTTGCTCAACCCGGAGGACGCTGCATTGGTGCGGCCGTATCTGGATCAGGTGCTTGATAAAAACCGGCTACGCATCGTTGAAGATGTGCGTATCGTGCGCGGCGGCTGTCTGATCGAAACCCCGCAAGGCGACCTCGACGCCACCCTGGCTTCGCGCTGGCGACAGGTGGTACAAGTGTTGGGCTCCAACCAGAATTGGCTTGAGTAATCCTAAAAACCGCAGATGACCGCTTGCCACCCTAAGGAATGCAGTATGAACATAGAGTTTTCTGCCTTCGTCGGGATTCACCGGTTGGGTGAGTCCGCTACGCGTCCGCTGAAACGCCTGGACGTGCGCCTGCCTTTGTCGCTCCTCGTTGCAGCACCCGCGAGGAGTACGCCGCCAGACGCTCGCCCTTTGGGCGGTCTTGGCGCTGGCCCCGGCCTGCCGCCTCGTCGCTTCGCGGCATCCACACGTTCAGACGCTTCATCGGACGCGTCCATCTGCGGTTTCTAGGATTATGGAACGCACCGTTCGTTTGCGCGAATACCTGGCGGCGTGTCGGCGCGCCGTCAGTGGCGCCACGCCGATTTCAGGTAGCGGACGCCTCACCCGCGTATCCGGTCTGGTGATGGAAGCGGTGGGGCTGCGCATGCCGGTGGGCAGCCAGTGCCAGATCCAGGTTCCGGGCGGGCAGAACATCGAAGCTGAAGTGGCGGGTTTTTCCGGTGACCATCTGTTCATCATGCCGGCCTCCGATATTTATGGCGTGATGCCGGGCGCGCGGGTGGTTCCCGAAAACCCGATGGTGGCGCAACCGCCGCGTCTGGGCGTGCGCTACATCCTGCGCCGTCGTGCGCAGGACCGGGTGCGTCAGGTGCCGGTCGGCGAGCGTTTGCTGGGACGCGTGCTCGACGGCGCCGGGCGGCCGCTCGATGGTCTCGGTTCGCTGCTGCTGGAGCGGCGGGTGCCTTTGTACAGCCGTCCGATCAATCCGCTTGAGCGCGCGCCGATCCGGGAAACACTGGACGTGGGCGTGCGCGCCATCAACGGACTGTTGACGGTGGGGCGCGGGCAGCGGCTTGGCTTGTTCGCGGGCAGCGGCGTCGGTAAAAGCGTGCTGCTCGGCATGATGGCGCGTTACACCGAGGCCGACGTGGTGGTGGTGGGCCTGATCGGTGAACGCGGCCGCGAGGTCAAGGAATTCATCGACACCATACTCGGCGCGGAAGGCATGGCGCGCGCGGTGGTGGTGGCCGCACCCGCTGACCATCCGCCGCTGATGCGGCTGAACGGCGCAGCCTATGCGATGTCGATTGCGGAATATTTTCGCGATCAGGGCAAACATGTTTTGCTCATCATGGATTCGCTCACCCGCTATGCCATGGCGCAGCGCGAAGTGGCGCTGGCGATCGGTGAGCCACCTGCCACCAAGGGCTATCCGCCGTCGGTCTTCGCCAAACTGCCGCAACTGGCCGAACGCGCGGGCAATGGTCGCAATGGCAGTGGCTCGATCACCGCGTTTTTTACCGTGCTGATGGAGGGCGACGACCAGCAGGATCCGATCGCCGACGCGGCGCGCGCGATTCTCGATGGCCACATCGTGCTGAGCCGGGATCTGGCCGATGCCGGGCATTACCCCGCGATTGATATCGAGGCCTCGATCAGCCGGGTGCAGCCCGATTTGCTGAACGACGAGGAACTGGAGCGGACGCGCCGGTTTAAATACCTCTATTCGCGTTATATGCGCAGCCGTGACCTGCTGGCGGTCGGCGCCTACGTGCCGGGCGCAGACGTGGTGCTGGACGAAGGCGTGCGGCTGTATCCCCGCATGCAGGGCTATCTGATGCAGGGCATGCGCGAACGGGCGTCGATGGACGCCGCCCGCGCCGGCCTGGAAGAGGTGCTCGGATGAAACCATTTGCACTGGCGCGGGTGCTGCAGTTGGCGGTGCGACGCAGCGAGACGCAGGCGCGCACGGTCAAGCTGGCGCATGGCATCTGGCTGCGTGCGCGTGGCCGGCAAGTGCAATTGACGGCCTTGCGCGACGCTCATATTGCGCAACTTGCGCTGGAACTGCGCGAAGGCGTGTCAGCTGCGCAGCTGCAGGAAAAAAACCGCCTGCAATGCGCGCAGGTGCTCGAAATGCAGGCAGCACAGGCCAGCATCGACACCGCCTACCGTGACTGGCAGGCGCAACTGGCCGAATGGATCAAGCTCGATCAACGGGTCAGGGCACTGCGCTTGCTTGAACAGCGCCATCTGGCACAAATCTCCATCCAGCAACGGCGGATCGAGCAACGCCAGCATGATGAGTTGGTGGTGTTGGCGCATTTCCGTGAACCAGGACACCTCAGCTGATGCAGTTGCTTGCCCTCACCCCGGCTGAAATCGCTTTTCTGGGCGCGCCTGCTGCCGAGCCCGATGGCCTGGGCGCGCGCTTGACGCGCAAACTCGCGCTGACGCTGACGGCGCGTTTGCACTTGCCGGTTCAGGCACACATCGATGCTGCAACCGGGTTTGACCCGGCTCCCGGCACACCCAGCTGGCAGCCGGATGCCGCGCTTGCCACCCTGTGGCTGGCACGCCGGCTCGGCGGCCAGCGCGTGACGGGAACCGCTTCGTTTGTGCCGAAGAGTTTGCTGCTGACGCTGGATGCGGCGCTGGCGGAATGCTGGCTGGACGCCCCCGCAACACTTATGCCGCCCGCGCTGGCATGGCAGTTCACGACAGAACTCGGCTCTGCCAATCTTGCCGTGCAGTTGCCACTTCAACCCACCGACATGACGCGCTGGGCGCAAGAGGTGATCCAGCATGGTCATTAAACCGGCACGTCACAAGACGAATCGCACAGTTACTTTACGCATGGCGGCAGGCGCATCGCTGCTGATTCCAGGCTGGGCGTTTGCCGGGCCTGGCACCGCCAGCAGCCTGTTCACCGTTCTGCTCAGTCTGGGTTTGATCCTGGGCGGCTTTGTCGCCGTCGCCTGGTTCGCCCGCCGCTATCTGCCTGGTATGGGCGCGCAGGGTGCGGTCAAGGTCGTGGGCAGCACCCCGGTCGGCAGCCGCGAGCGGGTCGTGGTGATCGAGGTCGATCACACCTGGCTGCTGCTGGGCGTGGGCGGCGGCAATGTGCGCCTGCTGCACACCTTGCCCAAACCCGATCAACCGCCATCACCAACGGAGCGCACGCCATGAAAACAAGCAGCTTGCTGCTGGTGCTGAGCTTGAACCTGCTGGCGCTGGGTTTGAGCCTGCCTGCCTTCGCAGCGGAATCCAGTGTGCCGCTGTTGAGCGTGACGCCCGGCGCAGGCGGTCAGATCATCGGCGTGCCGGGCGCAAGTTTGCCGTGGCTGCTGGTGTTCCCATTTTTGCCGGCCCTGCTGCTGGCGTTCACCGCGTTTACCCGCATCGCCGTGGTGCTGTTTCTGCTGCGGCAGGGGCTCGGCAGCCAGACCGCGCCGCCGAATCTGGTGCTGATGGGGCTGGCGGTGTTGCTGACTATATTCGTCATGTCACCCGCGCTCAAAACCATCAATACCGAGGCCTATCAGCCTTATCTTGCCGGGTCGCTCAGTTTCAACGCCGCCGCCGAGCAGGCCGCCACACCGCTCAAAAGCTTCATGCTGCGGCAAACCCGCGCCGAAGACCTGAGCCTGTTCACCGAGGGCGACAAAACCATCGATCCGAAGCAGGTCGACACCGTGCCGCTCGCCGCGCTGGCGCCAGCCTTTCTCACCAGCGAACTCAAGACCGCCTTCCAGATCGGCTTCATGGTGATCCTGCCGTTCCTGGTGATCGACCTGGTGGTTGCCGCCGTGCTCACCGCACTTGGCATGATCATGTTGCCGCCGCAACTGGTGTCGCTGCCGCTGAAGCTGCTGCTGTTCGTCACCGTGGACGGCTGGCATTTGCTGGTCGGCTCGCTGATCGGAAGCTTCTGATGGAAGGCCTGGCCCGCGACGCGCTCTGGCTGGTGGTTCTGCTGGCCGCGCCGGTCCTGCTGGCGGGCTTGTTCACCGCATTCGCCATCAGCGTGTTTCAGGCTGCTACGCGAATCCTCGAACCCACCCTGTCCTTCGTTCCCAAGCTCATTGTCATGCTGCTGGTGCTGGCCGTTTTGGGCAACTGGATGGGCGGGCAACTGGTCGAGTTTGCACGCACCATGCTGACCGACTTTCCCGGCTTGATCGAATGACAGCCGTACCCCTGGCTGAAGCAAGCCTGGCAGCCTGGTTGTTTGCCTTCGCCCGCCTCGCCGGGTGGGCGCTGTTTGATCCGCTTACGGGCCGCTTGCCGCTGCTGCTGCGCCTGATGATCGCCGCCGTGCTGGCTGCCGTGTTGACTCCGGGTCTGACGACCCAGGCCATCGAGCCCTTTACCGTGCAAGGTCTACTCGCCTTGAGCATGGAAGTCGTGTGGGGCGCAGCGCTGGCGCTGTGCGTGTGGCTGGTGTTTGCTGCGATGAGCGCAGCGCTGCTGTGGACCGGCCACACCGCCACCGGTGGCCTGCTGAATCTGACGCCTGAACAAGCGGCCCCGGCAGACGCCGCCTGGCGCGCCCTGGCCGGGTGGCTGGCCGCGCTGGCGTTTCTGGGCGGCAGCGGCCATCTGCTGGTGGTCGACGCGTTGCGCGACAGCTTTACCGCGATGCCTGTTGCGGTTCTGCCAGCGGCAGCCGACCTGCGCCAGTTCGCTGAAGCCGCCAGCTGGTTATTTGCCACCGGCGTGCAGCTGGCCTTGCCTCTGCTGGCGCTGGCGCTGCTGATTCAGCTGGCTTTTGGCATCGTCGCGCGCACCACGCCCGGGCTGGACATGTTTTCGGTCGGATTGGGAATCGCCTCACTCGGGCTGATGGCTGCCTGGATATGGGCGGTGCCCCTGATTGCGCAGGGAATGAATCGGGGAATAGGGCAACTGACCGGCTGGCTGGGCTGGCTCTGATGATGGTGTGGCGAAGTCCTTTTTTTGCGAAATGACCTATACCGGATTCAGCACCACGAGATCATTCAGGCTTTGTCAGACATCAATGCCCAGCTATCCAGCAGCCTGAATCGGCACAGCAAACGCCTGGAAAAAACCGCAGGGCATTGAAATCGACTCAACGCAGGAGCGAGCAATGAAACACGGAATCATTTTATTCGTCGCCGGACTGGTCTTTACCCCGCCTGCCTTGGCCTTCGACTGGAACAAGGCACTAGAGGACGCGATGGGTAAAGCCAGTGGCCAGGCTGCGGGCACCACTGCCACGCCCAGCCTTGATGCCCTCTCCAACGCCGACATCAACGCGGGATTGAAAGAGGCGCTGACGCGGGGCGCCGATTCTGCTGTCGCGCAACTGGGGGTCAAGGATGGTTTTTATGGCAATCCCTCGCTCAAAATCCCGTTGCCGAAAAACCTGCAAAAAGTCGACAAGGCCATGCGCATGTTTGGCATGGGCAAAGAGGCCGACGAACTGGTCCTGGCGATGAACCGCGCCGCCGAGGCTGCCGTGCCCGAGGCCAAGACCTTGCTGGTTGGCGCGGTGAAGGAGATGACGCTGGAAGATGCCAGAGGCATCCTGACCGGCAGCCCAACCTCTGCCACTGATTTTTTCCGCACGAAAACCGAAACGCAACTCACCGAACGCTTCGGCCCCATCGTCAAGGCCGTCACCGATAAAACGAGCCTTGCGCAGCAATACAACCGCTACGCAGGCCAGGCCGCGCAGTTCAACCTGGTCGATAAAAACCAGGCCAGCGTCGAGCAGTACGTCACCCAGCAATCACTGGATCGGCTGTATCGCCTGATCGGCGAGAAAGAGCAGGCCATTCGTGCCAACCCGGTGCAAGCGGGCAGCGATCTGCTGAGGCAGGTTTTTGGCGCTGTGAAATGAGCGGTATGGTTCTTTCGGCCAGGAACGGAAGCTTACGCTGAGTGGCACGACCGTCTCTTGTTCGGACCAAGGAGTCATGTAGGTTTGCGAGCACTCCGCCGGCTTACTTGTCACGCTCGAAGATTTTCGTAGGCAACGTAAGCTCTCCGTTCGACTTGAAATGCAAGCTATTGAACGCCGGTCCTGCGAGTTTTCCGGTCATCTCATACGCGAGCTTCCCGCGGTATTCGTTGGTCATGACGCCGATGGCCTGGTGCGCGATGCGGAATACCGAAATACTCACCGGGACGCTCAACGATCGTCTCACCAAAGCGCGGTACGCTTCCAACCGCATCGCTCACGCCAGTGGCGAAGAGCTTGCCTTGCACATCCATCTGCACTGACACACCGTTGTAGTCCAGCGGCAAGTCGTTGGGATTTTGAATTCGCAGCTTGACCAGCATTCGCAACTCCAATCCCTCACCTTGAAGCGGCTCAACACCCGCGATGATTACCTGAATAGGTTCGCGGCCCTGAAGGCTGGCGCAGCCACCAAACAGAAGCACTCCGAAGGTAAGCAATACGAGCAACGCGCTCCGACTAATTGACATGATGATCTCCGTCAAATTACAACGTGCTGGGAGGAACGGTTTGAATCGCCCCCAGTTTACTAGACTCTTATTGGATTCAAATTGGTGTATCCGCTAAGGCCGATGACCTGCCGGTCAGGTGGCTGGATGGTGCGCTGTCGCTTCATCGGCCAAAGCTGCCGGTGAATTGGGAACTCGGATGCGTCTACGAAATCAAGGGTGATTCATAGGCTTCAGAGTGGCTTAGCTATTCCGATATCTGTTGTCGTTCACCCAGCGGTATCGATTCGGATCTTGCGCCAGAAGGAAACGCCTTGATGGCTTCGCGCTTGGCCTGATCCGCTCGCTGGAAGATGCTTCGTAAATCCGCGTCGATGGCTCGCTCGCTTGCACCACGCTTCTCGGCCTTGGCGTACCAGTCGTGAGCCTCTCCAAAGTTGCCCAACTCCATGTGCACGGCGCCAAGCAGGGTGCACGGGCGGAAATCCTGCGGCTTGAACTCATGACCCTGCTCCCCCAACTGGCGAGCCTCGTCGAGTTGGCCCATGTCGCGCATGACACCGCCGCGGGTGGTGCACAAGGCCGACTTGATCTTGGGGTCTTTGAGATGGCAACCCGACGCGCTGTCGAGTAGTTCGAGCGCAGCCTTCTGGCCGGCTGCACTTGCGATAATGGCCGCTGGCGTTCACCGCGTTCCAGGGATCCTGGGTGCGGCGATACTCACCGGCGTAGAACTCAGCTTCACGCAGGTGATAAGCCTCCTGCAACTCGTCCGTGAAGTACTCCTCGGCTTCGGTTTTGAGCCAGACAACATCGTTCTCGGCCAAGCGGTTACCTGAGTCGACACCCTTGAGGATGGCCATCAAACGAGGGAACATGGGCTGATCGATGTAGTCCATCCCGTACTTGTCGCGAAGCGCTTGGCTCTTCTTTTTGGCGATGTACTTGGGGTCGCTCTCGCGGGCAATCCGTGCGGCTTCGGCGGCCTCGCACTCAAGCTTGTATTTTCTCTCCCACTCGGCCTCTTTGGCCAAGTGCTCCGCCTCTTTGACCTGACGTTCGGCCTCCGCGGCTTGCTTGCGTTCTTGCTGAACCGTGCTGGCCGCAACAAGGTAGGTCTCGTAGGTGATCTGGCCGGTGGCCAGCTGGTGGAGGTCGGTGAGCTTCTGCTCAAGCAGGTACACCTGAGACATCACCGTAAGCGGGCGCCCATGGTACATGCTGTCCAGCACCTTGCTCAGGCGGGTGGACGGAATGGTCGCGCCGGGTATGTCACTCACGCAGAAGTGATGGGCGATGTCGTTGAGGGTCAAGCTGCATGCTAATGAATGGTGGATGACTTGCGTCAGGCCTACCAGATTGTATCGCCCACAGTTTACTAGACACTGTTGAGTGTTGAACCATGCGTCCGCTTCGGCCGAAAGAGACGAGACGTTCGCCGCGAAGCCCTTGAGCTTGCGCCTCAGGGCTGTGACGTTCGTTGAGAAGCTTTTTTTAACATTGAGCCCTCGACCAAGGGTTCAATACTACGTCTGAATTTCTTTCATCTGGCCGTCGCAAAAGCGCGAACTGAAATCACTCCACTGCCTCAGGATCGTCGTTCATGGATGGTGTCGCTTTGGTATGTTCGGCATCCAGCGCCGCCTTGTTTCGGGCCGCATCCAGCTCGGCTTTTTTGCGTGCTGCATCCAGCTTGGCTTTGCTGCGTGCAGCGTCCAGCATGGCCTGGCGCGTCGCTGGGGTTTCCAGACTGATGCGGCCAAGGGTGCCGGTGCGGTAATCGGTCAGCAGGATCATCGCCGCTTTTTCCAGATCGAGTTCGCCGCCGCGTCCCTTCAACACACAGCTGCGACGCTTGGCGACGGCTTCCAGCACGCCGGTTGCGTCCAGGCCGTCGAGTGAAAAACCATAACGCGCTGTCAGTAAAGCGGGGTAGCGTTCGAGCAGGATGTCGGCCAAAAACACCGCCACCTGCTCGTCGATGACGGCATTGCGGCCGATTGCGTGACTGGCGGCGAGCATGAAGCCGTCGGAGTCGTGCTCGATTTTCGGCCAGGTCATTCCCGGCGTGTCGACCAGCGACAGTAGCGGAGAGATATTGATGCGCTGCTGCGACTTGGTGACGGCAGGTTCGTCGCCCACCGCCGCAACCCTGCGCTTGACCCAGGTGTTCATCAGGGTGGATTTGCCGACGTTGGGTATGCCCATGATCATCAGCCGCAGCGGTTTGATCGGGTCGTTGCGATGCGGCGCCAGTTTTTGCGCCACTGCCGCCAGCTTGGCGACATCGCCGGGCTTCTTGGCGGATATCGCCACCGCCTTCACATTCGGCAGGCTGTTGTAGTAGTCGATCCAGGCGCGGGTTGCCACGGGGTCGGCCAGGTCAACCTTGTTGAGCAGTTTGAGGCAGGGGCGCTGGCGATGCGCGCGCAACTCGTGAATCATCGGGTTGCTGCCGGCTTCGGGCAGCCGCGCGTCGAGCACCTCGACGACCACATCGATGAGCGCCATCGTTTCGGCCGCTTTCTTGCGCGCGGTGGTCATATGACCGGGGAACCACTGGATCGCCATGGGGTAGGGGGAGGGGTAAAACCCGCGATTATCCTCTAGCCATGGCTTAACGCATTGTTCCATTGAACAAATATCGGTCGATCCGGGTGAAAAACTTTATAATTCGCACCTTTCTGGCTGGATGGTGTGCGTTGTTCAGCCGCCTGCTTGAATTAGACAGCCACCTGCCTCCAGCGTGCGATTCAGCGCGCACCCGGTTTACCCCGATCACCCACGCGTGAGACGTGCGGCAATGCGCACATGACAAGGAATTGAATGCAGGACCATTATGAAAAGCTGGGCGTTTCGCCCGCTGCAGCACCCGATTTAATCAAGCTCGCGTACCGTAAAAAAGCCGCGTTTTACCATCCTGACAAAAATCCGGCCGAGGATGCGCCGCTGCGCTTTCGCGAAGTTCAGGATGCCTATGAAGTGCTGTCCGATCCCGAGCGGAAAAAGGCTTATGACGAATATCGGCAACGCAGCCTGATCGACGACCCGGTCGCGGCGGCACAGGAAATGGCGGCGAAATACATCCAGGGAATTCTCAATTGAAAAAATCACATTACTTTACGAACCTGCTCAGAAGTTACCTCGACGAGATCGACGATCTGGTGACGGACTCCGAAGGCAAATCGGTGCTGCAACGGCGGCTGAAGGACAAGCGCCAGGAGATGGATGCCATTCTGGCGATGATCGACTACAGCCCTGAAATGGTGGCGGTGGTTTTTTATGACGCCTTTGGCTTTCCGTCTGCCGACGTCATGCACAAACTGGTGCAGAACGAGCCCGAGCATGCCGGTTTTCTCGCCTGGACTGAGCTTGAGAAAAGCCTGACGGTTGCCCCCTGGGCCGAGCCGCTGATCGCCGTGACGCTGAACGTTCAGGGTGGCGACGCGTTTCTGGTGACGACTGCTGCGCTGGAGTTTTTGCGCCACAAGGATGCGTTTGCCGCGCCCGCACCTGCAGAAGAGGCCGACGACGAAGACGAAGATGAAGATACGGATGATCTAGGCGAGGCAGGTTCGGACTGGCTGTCCGAGCAGGGCTTCGATACGCGCGAGCAGTAACACAACACACCTAATCAGTAGAAGGACGCAGCATGCACCCGGTAGTTTTGAAATCCTCACAGTTGATACTTTCTGGCGACATCGTGGGCGCCGAGCGCACGCTCGTGGCCGTGGCCGACCAGCATGGCGACCACGCCCTGGTCAGCCTGCTGGACGATTTGCCGCCCAAGGATCTGCTCGCCATCATGCGCGAGTTCGATTCGTCCAAAGAGTCCATCGTCAACATGCTGGTGACGCCGGAGCAGTTTGCCCACTCCATCGTGCTGGAACGGCAATACGGCGAGCGCACCAGCGAGCGTTTGCGCGCCATGGTCAACGCTGTCATCCACCGCGACGAGAACACGGTCAGCGAATACCTCGACGCGATCATCAATACGGAAGGCGGCATCGACACGCTGGCCGACTACTTCGAAGACCGCTACGACGAAGTGCTGAGCTTTGCGACCAGCGGGCGCTTCGCGCCGGAATACGAGCAGGACGCCGGGATTCAGGTTCACACCACCTGGCTGATGGAAAAGCTCGAGGAACTGGACGAAACCCTGGGCTTTGGCAACTTCATCGAAAACTCGCAGCCGCTGCTGCAGCGTGCGGAAGTGGCCGATGGCGACTGGATGGAAACGGCCTGGCTCCTGCGCTACGAGTTTCCCGATGCGTTCGAGGAACTGATGGGTGTGCTGCGTGCGCGCATCGCAAAACATGTGGAAGCGCTCAACGCCATGCTGCTGGCCGCCGAAGCGGGCGAGCCCTCCGGCGACGAAGAAGAGTCCGCCATTTAACGATGGCTGAAGCGATGGCAACAGGTTTGACCGGACTGACCGCGTTTGATGGCCGGCCGTTTTTCGACAAGGCGCTGCATCACGGCGTGAAGCAGGGCATCATTTCGCCCGAGCGCCTGAACGCCATTCAGGCCGACTTTGCGAAGGGCATCGTGCAGATCGCCAATTATTTTGGCACGGCGTATCTGCGTCCCGAGCTTGAGCTGGCGCTGCGCCGCATGGTCTATCTGATGAGTCTGTATCTGGAAGATGTGTCCGGTGGCGAGCTCTCGGTTGCAGCCGCGTCCCTGCGCGACAAAACCCTGCTGTCGCATTCCAAGGGCGGCTCGGACATGCTGAAACGTCTGCAGGCGATGCCGGACAGCAGCCTGATGATCGGCAATGTCGTGTCACCCGAGAGCCAGCGTGCCTATCTCGACGACAAGACCGCCGCCAATCCCCTCACACTTGCCGAGTACCGGGCCGAACGCGCTATCCGTCAGGTCAGCCAGGATACGATCGATTTTTCGCAGTGGCTGGCCAAAAAAATGGGCGTCGCACGCGGCGACTATGATGATGCCGAGTCATTGATCCGCAGCGCCATGCTGGTGGTCTTTGTCGACAAGGCCGCGCTGACGCTGCCGACCCGTAGCGCATTTGTGCATTTGATCAAAGCCGCCAAGCGCGCCCAGGCCAAGCTCGACGAAGCGCGTTTTCTGGGATTTTTCGCGGACGCACCGGCGCTGTTTCAGCACGTGGCGCGGCGTGCGATGGACCGCTTTATCGAACAGGATCTGCCGCAGATTCGTGTGGCTGATACCACCGCAGACAAGTTGTTATATGGGGATACCGCTCAGCCCTATTTTGTCACTGAAAGTCTCGACGAAGACGTCAGCGAATATGACCGTCTGGTCGCCAAGGAATGGCAGCGCGTGACGCGGGGCGAGTCGGACGATCCGCAGGTGCTGGCCACCGTTTTTCTGCTTTTGGCGACGGGGCTGCCACCCAAGTCGTCGATGCTGCTGAAAGACGCCAAGGAAGTCATCCGCATCTTCCGCACCAGCGGCTTTGATTCGCAGGCCGTGCTCGGTTTTATCGACCTGCATGCGCCCGAATCGCTGCGTGCCGATCTGCGTCGTGCCTGGACCGACGACATCAAGCGCGAAGCGGAAGAGCGTCTCGCCGACACCGATCCCAACTGGCCCGATTCTTATATGGAGCGCGCCCTTGAGTATGTGCACGGGGCGTGCCGCGCGACCTGGAAAAGCCGCAGACGGTAAGGGATTTGAATCGAAGCTTGAATGCGCTGCTGACTGGCGAATGAATCAAATCGTCAACCAGACCACGCCCATTTCTTTTTCGACTGCAACACGGCCTGCTTCGAGACGATAGCTCAGCGAGCAGGCCTGGACCGGGTTCGATAGCACGGCCGGATTGAGGATGCCGAACGTGTGGCCGTCGCAGCGCGCCGATCGTGACACCAGGCCCGGAAACCCTTCCCGATGCAGCCGTTTGCCGATGGGCTGGGTGGCATCGTAACTTCGTCGGGTGAATCAGGCCGGGCATCCGTTTGAGCTCCGGTCCGAAATCCACCAGCGCAGCATCCCCCCGCACCCAGTACACCTTGCGCTCGATACGCACGCCTTCACGCTCGAAGCCGGCGTCGGCCAGCAGACCGTTACGCCAGTGCCAGACCGTCTCGTATAGCGTGGTTTCGATGGCGTCCGCGCCGTACCAGATGCCGAAGCTGCCGTCCGAAAAGCGGCTCTTTGACCAGTTCGGCGGCTGGAACGGATAGGCGACCGCCTCGATCCAGACGGCTTCTTCAAATGGCCGATTGATGTGCGGGCGATCCGACGTATAGGGCCTGGGTTGCGTGGCCAGCTCGTGGCGGATCGCGATGTTCCAGTCCTGCGGATCAGGGCTGAGATCGTCGAACAAATCCTGCGATTGCCGGATGGAGACGATGTTGCGCGCCAGATTTTGATGGATGTCCGCCAGCCGCAAGGCGTCGAACACGTTTGCCGGATTCAAACGCCGCGCGCCCGGTCGAGATAGGCGCGGGTTTGCAGCAAGCCCGCGAAGCCCCATTCGGTGATCAGCTCGACCGGTGTTTTTCCGGCGAACGCCCGGTTGGCGGTGGTCATCCAGGCGTAGCCCAAATCGCGATCATGCGGGAACAACAGCCGCAGGTTTTTGTGGATCGCCAGCAAATGACCCGCGCGCTCCAGCAGGTCACGCGAGTTGGCCAGCGGCTCGCCCTTGCGATAACGCGCCAGGGCCGGGCGGTTGCCAGCCGACAGACCGAGCAGCGCAAGCTGGTCGTTGCTGCTAGCTTCCAATGCTCGAACAGCGTGGTCACCATTCGAGCCAGGGCGCCACGGGTGTCGGGTTCTTCCTGGTTTGACTGGGCTGAAATTTGAGCGGGTTGGTTCATGGCGGCCTGCCTTGCGAATGTTTGATATAAATATAACAAACATAGGTGCAATTGCAACCATTTTCCCTGCGCGGGTGCCGACCCCGTCAGCGAGCCATCAAGGCGGCGGTCGCCGGTTGCGGTTGGCGTTGGCGCGCGAAGGCGTGTCCGTGCGCGTCGTCTTCAACCGACATGACGCGGGCTTTCACCGTCTTGCCCTTGATCTTGCCGGTTGCCAGCCAGCGCAAAGCCTTTTGCGCGATCTCGCGCGCCACCGCTACATAGGTGTGAAATTCGGTGATGTTGATCTTGCCGATCTGGGCGCTGCTGAAACCCGCTTCGCCGGTGAGCGCGCCCAGCACGTCGCCGGGGCGGATTTTTTCCTTGCGGCCGCCGAGAATCTGCAAGGTCACCATCGGCGGCAGCAGCGGTTCGTCGCTGGCAGGCGCCAGCTCGGCGATGGGATGCCATTCCACTTCGGTGCCGGTTTCCTTGGCGATGTTGTCGACGCGCCGCATCTGGTTGCTGCTGGCGAGGCTCAGCGCCCAGCCGTCCTGGTCGGCACGCCCGGTGCGGCCGATGCGGTGGATGTAGACCTCGGGGTCGGGCGTGACGTCGACGTTGATCACCGCTTCGAGCTGGGCGATGTCGAGCCCGCGCGCGGCCACATCGGTCGCCACCAGCACCGAACAGCTGCGGTTGGCGAACTGGATCAGCACCTGGTCGCGTTCGCGCTGTTCCAGTTCGCCGTGCAGGGCCAGCGCCTGGAAACCCTGCTCGCGCAGCACCGCCAGCAAATCGCGGCATTGCTGGCGGGTGTTGCAAAACGCCAGCGTGCTGACCGGGCGATAGTGGCGCAGCAGCGTCGCCACCGCCTGCAGCCGGTCTTCGTTGCGCCACTTCGTAGAAGCGCTGGCGAATCTTGTCGCTCTCGTGCTGCTCCAGCAGTTTGACGGTGCGCGGCTGGTGCAAAAACTGCCGCCCCAGCTTCTCGATGCCTTCAGGATAGGTGGCGGAAAACAGCAGGGTCTGGCGCTTTGAGCGGACACTGCCGCGCGATGAACACCATGTCGTCGTAAAAGCCCATGTCCAGCATGCGGTCGGCTTCGTCGAACACCAGCGTGTTGAGCGCATCCAGATTCAGGCTGCCGCGTTGCAGATGATCCATGATGCGGCCCGGCGTGCCCACCACAATGTGCGCGCCGTGTTCCAGCTGGCCATCTGCGGGCGCATCGTGCTGCCGCCCACCAGCGACAGCACCTTGATGTTGTCCTCGGCGCGCGCCAGCCGGCGCATCTCCTGCGTCACCTGATCGGCCAGCTCGCGCGTCGGGCACAGCACCAGCGCCTGGACGTCAAAGTAGCGCAGGTCCAGATTCGCCAGCAGCGTCAACGCGAATGCCGCGGTCTTGCCGCTGCCGGTCTTGGCCTGCGCGATCAGGTCGTGACCTTCCAGCGTGATCGGCAGGCTGGCCGCCTGGATCGGCGTCATGTTGAGATAACCCAGTTGCCGCAGATTCGCCAATATGGCGGGTGGCAGCGGCAGCTGATCGAACGAGGTGCTGAAAGCCGGATCGGTCGTTTCAGCGGGGGTGGACAGTGAGTCGGGGGAGGGCGGGTGGGGATCGGTCATGCTGGATTATAAGGGGGCGGCACACTCACCGCGACTATCCGGTTGTCCATTCATGGCAACGACCAGCCCTCGAATGTCTGACTTAAAGGATCAGCGCCGAACAGCGCTACCGGCCATGAGCGTAGGTTCAGGCTGGGAAGCCCGACCGTCTCTTCCTCGGCCGAAGCTGCCGCTGGAGATTTGACTTGACTGCCACCGCTATGGATTCGTTACCGGACGTAGGCAAGGAAATCCACCGAACGTCAATTTTTGATTTCCTCTGCGGCAGAACCCGACCATGGCAGTCAGTAAGGGGATCGTACCTAACGGCCGGCTCGCCGAAGCGACCACCCTCGGTTTTAGTGTGGTGCTGCCGCCTGCCGCGCCAGTGCGCGCATCAGCCACTTCAGAACCGGCAGCCGGCGCATAGAGTTCTTCGGCGGCATCCCAGTAGTCGCGATGCAGCGTCACCTTGCCGTCGGTGTCGAAGGTCAGGTGGGTGGCGCCGCGGATCGTGGTGGGCTGGCGCGTGACCGGCATGGTGAAGTCCATTTCCCACAGGATGACGGCGTGCCCGTCTTCTCCCGGAAAGCGCCCGGTGACGCGAAAGCGCGCGCCCGGCAACTTGTCGAAGGTATGGCGCAGGATGGCGCGGATGGCTTCCACGCCGGTCACCTCGTGGAACGGGTCCTTGAAGCGGGCATCGGTTGCGTAATAGCGGTCGAGCTCATTCAGGTTGTGGGCGGACAGCCGTTCGAAATAGGTGCACAGGGCGTCGAGCGCAGTCATAAGCCGGTGATCCGGTGGACGAGGGGAAAGTAGGCGCGATACGGCAGCAGATTGAGCAGCTTGAGCACGCGGGTAAAGCGTTTGGGAAAGTGGATTTCGAATGCCCCCGCTTCGATGCCGGCCAGAATGTCGCGCGCGGCTTCGTCGGCCTCGATCAGCGCGGGCATCTTGAAGTCGTTGAGGTCGGTGAGCGGGGTTTTGACGAAGCCGGGATTGATCAGATGCACTGCCACGCCCTTGGGCGCAAGGTCGAGATACAGCGTTTCGGCAAAGTTGATCAGCGCCGCCTTGGTCGCGCCGTACACCAGCCCGCTTGGCAGGCCGCCGTAGCCGGCGACGCTGGCAGTCATCGCCATGCGCCCACTGCCGCGTTGCGCGAAGTAGGGCGCAAGCAGCGCGCTGGCATTGATCGCGCCGACCAGATTGACCTGCACCAGTTTTTCGGCGGCGACGGCGTCGAGTTCCCACGCGCGCACCGGTTGGTGCGTGCCGGCGTTGATGATTGCGATGTCGATGTCGCCGAACGCGGCCCGGATCGAGTCGAACGCAGCCTGAAGGCTGGCGCGGTCGGTGACGTCGGCAGGGGCGACCAGCGCATGGGCGTCGGCCAGCGCCGTCAGCGCGTCACGCGAGCGGCTGGTGAGCGCCACCCGCGCGCCGCGCGCCATCAGCAACTTTGCGGTGGCCTCGCCGATGCCTGAACTGGCGCCGATCAGCCACACGCGCTGGCCGCGCCAGTCGGTGAGACGGGGATTGAGGCTCATGTGCCCTTCCGGAAGCTGATCACGATTTCACCGAGCTTGAAGCCGAACTTGCGCATCTCCGACTTGTTAAGCATCGTCGTGTCGTCCATCAGGTACATCCAGTCGTCGAACTGCACTTCGTAGGTCTTGCCGTCCACCGGCAGCAGCAGGGTGTATTTCCACTGCAGCGCGTTGCCGTAGGCGGTGCCGGTTGCTTCGCCCTTCACGTCGTCGGCGCGACCGATGTAGCGATGGGCGTCGAGCTTGCGTGATGCGCCAGATACGCTGCGATTTTTCGCCGTCAGACCAGTCGAAATTCTCGGTCAGCACGCCTTCGTTGCCGTTCCACACGCCGGTCATTTTCACCGTGAAGCGGCGCTTCACCTCGCCCGAGCGATCGGCGAAATAGCCCCAGGCGGTGAGCGGGCCGTTGAAGTAGGTGGCGAGGTCGAGCGTGGGTTTCTGGTCGCGATAGACCTCGGGCGAGACTCCCGCGCAGCCGGTGAGGCCGAGCACGGTACACAGAACGGCAAGCGATTTTTTCAGCATGGGACGACTCCAGTATGGGCAATTTGGCGGGCGCGCCAGAACCAGGCCAGCGCGCCCAGTTTCATGACGATGGGCAACAGGGCGTAGGTGGCCGACAGCGCGAACAGCTGGTCGCCGCCGGGTGCGTAGCCCCAGAGATCGAGCAGCGGCAGCGCAAGGCCGGCGGCGAGTGCCAGCGTGAGCTTGGCGAAAAAGCTCATCAATCCGTAATACGCGCCGGGCTGCGGATGGGCATCGGCGTCGATCATGTCGGCGACCAGCGCGGGCGGCAGCGCAAGATCGGCGCCGAGCGCGAGACCGGAGGCCGCGCACACCAGCGCATAGCCCACCAGGTCGCCCGCACCGAGCCAGAACGCGCCGCTGAAGGCGGCGATCGACAGGCCCATCGACAGCAGCCAGGCGTCGAGCGTGCCGATGCGCTTGGCTAGCCGCACCCACAGCGGCAGGCCGAGCGCGCCACTGAGAAAGTAAATCACCAGAAACAGCCCGCTGTGGCTGGCCAGCTGCAGCACATCGTCGATGAAAAAAATCACCAGCGTGGCGGGTAGCGCAGCAGCGACGCCGTTCAGCAGATAGCCGGGGACGAAGCGGGCAAACGCCGGATTAGCCAGCGGGCGCAGCATGTGCCGCAATCCTGGCGAACGTGCACTGCGCTGCATCGGCGGGGTGGCGATCAGGGTGAGCGCGGCAAAGACCAGCAGCAGGCCGAAAAAAATCCAGCCCATGCGCGCGAGGCCCTCGGCCAGCGTGGGCGCCAGCACCGTCGGCAACGCGGCGGCCAGCACCACGCCGATCAGACCGAAGCCCTCGCGTGCGGCGAACAGCCGGGTGCGTTCGTGCGGCACATTCGACAGCCGCGCGCCCCAGCTGGTGTGCACCACGGTGGCGAGGCTGTAGCCGACCGTGGTCAGCGTCAGCGTTCCGATCAGCCAGGGCACCACCGGCAGGCTTGCGGGCAGGGTAAAAACGCCGATCCAGCCCAGCCCGAGCACAGGCAGGGAGAACGCAACCAGCGTGCGCGGATGGGGAAAGCGGTCGAACAGCGCGCCGATCAGCGGATCGATGACGGCGTCGAGAAAGCGCAGCGCGAGCAGGATCGCGCCGAGCACGGACAGCGAGATCACGCCGCTGTAGAACGGCGCGAGATGGACATACAGCGGCAGCGCCGCGAACGCGAGCGGCAGGCCAAGACCGCCATAGGCCAGCAGGCGCGAGCGTGGCAGCGGGCTCATGGCGACTTCAGCAACTGCGCGCGCAGGTCGGGCGCGCGGGTGGCGGGGTTGAGCCAGATGCCGAAGAAGGCGTCGGCGAACGCTTCGTCCCTGATCTGGCCGAGCTTGCGGTTGCCGCTGTAAAACGTCGCGCCGGCACCGGGCGTGCGCACGCCGATGAGGCGGTCGCCCTTGTCGACATCGGGGAACAGCGCGCGCATATCCTTTTCCCAGCGCGCCAGCGTAGCCTCGGGCCAGGGGCGCTGGGCGCGCATTTCCTCGATCGAGCGCTGCGCGATGGCGGCGCCGTCGAAGCTGCGCGCGTAGACCAGTTCCAGCGCGTAGGGCTGGCTGGCCGACCACACGCCGCCGGGCGACCACAGCGTGGCGTCGTAGAGGCGCAGGCCGAAAAAGCGCATGGTGCCGCTGCCGACCGCGTCGAAGCTCGACAGGTGCGGCAGCGGGCTGGCGTGCAGCATGGAAGCCGCCAGCAGGCAGGCCGCGGCCAGCGCCGTCTCAAGCCGCGTGTTCAAGGCGGAATTGCGCGACATCGACCGATCCGGCGCGAAAGCCGGCCTCGCAGTAAGCCAGATAGAAGTGCCAGATGCGCAGGAAGCGCTCGTCGTAACCCTGCGCGCGCACGGCGTCGATCTGCTCGTGGAAGCTGTGGCGCCAGCGCTTCAGGGTTTCGGCGTAATCGAGGCCGAAGTTTTCCTGGCGGGTCACCTTCAGCCCGGCGCGTGCGGCTGCCTCGGTGAAGCGCGACGGCGAGGGCAGCATGCCGCCGGGAAACACGTACTGCTGGATGAAGTCGGAACCGCTGCGGTAGCGCTCGAACAGCGCGTCGTCGATGAGGATGGTCTGCACCACGGCGCGGCCGCCCGGCTTGAGGCTGCGCTTGACGGTGTCGAAATAGGCCGGCCAGTAAGCTTCACCCACCGCTTCGAACATTTCGATCGAGACGATGGCGTCGTATTGCTGCACTTCTTCGCGGTAATCCTGAAACTCGAACTGGCAGAGGTTGCCGAGCCAGGCGCGGGCGATGCGCGCGCGGGCATAATCGAGCTGCTGTTGCGACAGGGTGATGCCGCGGATCGAGTGGCCCGCCGTCCGCGCCGCGTGCTCGGCGAAGCCGCCCCAGCCGCAGCCGATCTCCAGCAGCGACTGGCCGGCAGGCAATTCGAGCAGATCGAGCATGCGCTGGTATTTGCGGGTCTGTGCCTGCTCCAGCGTCAGCGTGGTGTCGCCGTCGAAGCGCGCGCTGGAATAGGTCATCGACGGGTCGAGCCACAGCGCATAAAAATCGTTGCCGAGGTCGTAATGGCTGGCGATGTTGCGGCGCGAGCCCTGCAAGGTATTGGCGTTCAGCAGGTGACGCAGGCGGTTGTACAGGCGCCCCCACCAGCGCCCATAGATGGCGCGGTCGAGCGCGCTGCGGTTGTTGGCCAGCAGGGTCAGCACGCCGGTCAGGTCGGCGGTGTGCCAGGTGCCGGCAATGTAGCCTTCGGCAAAGCCGATGTCGCCCTTGCTCAATACGTCGCGAAACGCGCTCCACTGGTCGAACTTGAGATAGGCATCCGGCGTGCCGTGACCGACCGTGAGCTGCATGCCGTTGGGCAACTCCAGATGCAGGCAGCCGTGTTCGATTTCCTGCAGCAGATGGATCACCTGGCGGGCATACCAGGGCGTGTTGCTGCGTTGCAGGGCGGCGTTGAGGCGGGCAGTGTTCAGCGTGGCGGTGTTCATTCAGTGACCTCTTCGAGTGGAGGCGGGGGTTTGCGGAAAAACGGCACGCGCTTGATGAACAGGCGCAACGCCTGCACATGGATGCGCGCGATCACGCCCCAGGTCATCAGCGGGTAGCGGAAAAAGGCGTGCAGGCAGGCGCGCGGCGTCAGCGGTTGCATTCGTCCCATCCAGGCAGTGCGCAGGGTTTCTCCACTGCCGGTGGCGTAGTCGATGCGCGCGCGAAAAATGTCGTCAAGTTGTTGAAAATGGAAGGTGTAGTCGCCGCGCACCGGAAAGAACGGCGAGACATGGAACACCTTTTCGGCGTGCAGCGTGGCGCCGGGATCGTTGGTGCGCAGCAGGTAGACGTGGCGCTCGCCGAAGGTGTTGTTGACCTCGGCCAGCACCGCCACCAGGCCGCCGTCGGCGGCGTGGCAATGCCAGAAACTCACCGGCTTGAAGGCGTAGCCGAGCACGCGCGGAAACGTGGTGAGCCAGATCTCGCCATCGGCTGCGAGGCCATGCTGGCGCAGCAGGCCGCGCGCCCAGGCCAGGCTGTCGCTGCCGTCGCCGTGGTCCGCGTCGTGAAAACTCAGCAGATTGAAGCGGTTGTGCGAGAACCCGCGCGTGGCGATCCGGCTCAGGTCGTGAACCGGCAGGCGCACGAAATACACCGGGTAGTCGAAGCGATGCGTGACCGGCTGCTGCCGCACGTGCATCACGCGGCCAAAGCCGATCTGCGCGCCGGAGCGGGTGTCAGGCCGCATGGGCGAGCCCCTGCCAGGGGAGGTCGGCATCGAGTTGGCGCGCCACCCGCAGCGCAGAAGCGAGTCCGTCCTCATGGAAACCGTAGCCGAGCCAGGCGCCGGCGAGCCAGATGCCGTCGCGGCCATTGGCGGCCGCGATCTGGCGCTGGATGCCGACGGAATGGCGGTTGAACACCGGATGGCTGTAGTGGAAGCTGCCATGCACCTGCGCCGGATCGGGTTCCTGCAGCGGGTTGAGCGAGACGATCACCGGTGTGTCGGTCGGCAGCGGTTGCAGCCGGTTGATCAGGTAATGCACCGCCACCGGTCGCTCGCTCAGTGCGCTATGGCCCGACTGGTAATTCCACGCCGCCCACAGGTTCTTGCGACGCGGCAGCACGCTGGCATCGCTGTGCAGCACGGCGCGGTTCGGCTGGCAGGGCAAGTGCCGCAACAGGCGGGACTGGGTGGGATAGTGCTGCGCCAGAATGCCGCGCGACTGGTCGCTGTGGCAGGCCAGCACCACCTGGTCGTACAGCCCCGACACGCTGCCGCTTACCAGCTCGATCTGGCCGCCGCGCGGGCGCAGCGACTCCACCGGCTGGCCCAGGTGAATCTCGCCGATGCCGGCGGCCAGCTTCTTCACATACTCGCGTCCGCCGCCCTTGACGGTGCGCCACTGCGGCCGGTTCGTCACCTGCAGCAGGCCGTGGTTGTGGCAGAAGGTGACGAAGGAGGACAACGGAAATTCCAGCATCTGCGAAGCCGGGCACGACCAGATCGCCGCCGCCATCGGCAGCAGATACCACTCGATGAAAGGCTTGCCGTAGCCGCGCAGCTTCAGGTAATCGCCCAGCGCCATGCTGCTGGCGAGCGCGGGTTCGCGCACCGCTTCGCGGTTGAAGCGCAGGATGTCGCGCAACATCGACCAGAACGCAGGACGCGCCAGATTGGCGCGCTGGCCGAACACGGTGCCGAGCGAGGTGCCGGCCCATTCCAGATCGGGCTGGTCGAGGCGCACGCTGAACGACATTTCGCTGGCCACGGTTTCCACGTCCAGCGCGTCGAACAGTTTGGTGAGTTCGGGGTAGGTGCGATGGTTGAACACCAGAAAGCCGGTGTCGACCGGGAACGTCTGGCCGTCCAGCGTGACATCCACCGTGTGGGTGTGGCCGCCCAAACGGTTCTCCGCCTCGAACAGCGTGACCTGGTGACGCTGGCTCAACAGCCAGGCGGCCGACAGGCCGGAAATGCCGGAACCGACGACTGCAATGCGCATGTTATTTCTCCCTCTGAGAAAGTTGGTCCGGCTCGGGCTTGGCCTTGAGCAGCGACTCGATGGCTTGCGCCATTTCCTTTGATTGCGGATCGACCTGGCTGGCAAACGACAGCGCGCGCGTGCCGCTGCGATCGATCAGGTATTTGTGGAAATTCCAGCGCGGCCGCTCGCCGGTGGCCCGGGCCAGCGCTTCGTGCAGCGGGTTGGCGTTGGCCGCCGTCACGCCGGTCTTGGCGAACAGCGCGAAATCGACCTGATAGCCGACCTCGCAGAATTTTTTGATGGTGGCGTTGCCGCCCGGCTCCTGCCCGCCGAAATCGTTGGCCGGCAAGCCAAGCACCACCAGGCCCTGCGGCCCGTATTGGTCGGACAGCGCCTGCAGGCCCTTGTACTGGCCGGTGTAACCGCACTGGCTGGCGGTGTTCACCACCAGCACCACCTTGCCGGCATACGCGCACAGGTTGCGCGTCACGCCGTCGATATCCTTGAGGCTGGCATTGAGCAGCGGCGGGCAGGTGGGCGCAGCGTTCACGCTGGGTGTCAGCAGCAGCGCTGCGAGCAAAGGCAGGGTTTTCATGTGCGGATGGCCTTGCGGGCCGGGCAGGGGGTGGAGCGGGTACGCGGCTCGTACAGACCTGGATGCGACACCAGCGCGTGGTAGAACCAGTACGCCTCGGGCACCGCGGCTGTCGGGCTGACGCAAACCGTGGCCTTGGCAGCAGGCGGGCGCTCGGCTGCAGCGGGCTGGCAGGTCAGCAGCACAACGGCCATGCCGGACAACAAAACGAATGACTGAGTAGAAGGTCGCATTTTGTCTTGGTCAAAAGTTGGACATGTGCTCAAATTATGTCAATAATTTGCGTGTGTCAAGTATTTGTCCAAGACAAAGTGTGGGTGATAAATGAATAGCGAGAAGGTTTTTTCTGTCCAGGGTTTGCCGATTGCCTCGGTTGAGCGCGAAACCGGCTTGTCCAAGGACACCTTGCGGGTGTGGGAGCGGCGCTACGGTTTTCCGACCCCCGAGCGCGATGCCAACGGCGAACGTCTGTATGCGCCGACGCAGGTGCAAAGGCTGACGCAAATCAAGCGCTTGATGGATCGCGGCCACCGTCCGGGCAAGCTGCTGGCCCTCGACGACACGGCGCTGCGGGCGCTCGACGAGGCTCGGCCCAGCGTCGCGGCAAGCCCCGACGTGCCGCAGCTCGAGACCTGGATGCACCTGGTCAAAACCCATGACAGCGACGCCTTGCAGCGGTGTTTTTATCGCGAGATGGCCAAGCGGGGCATGGCTGGGTTTGTCCAGGACATCATTGCCCCATTGATTGCTCGCGTGGGCGAAGCGTGGTCACGCAACGAGATCGGTATTTTCGAGGAGCACCTGTTCTCGCAGCATCTGGAAAAAATGTTCCGCACCGTGCTGTCCAACATGCAGCCGCAGCAGGGCAGCCCGCGCGTGCTGCTCACCACCCTGTCGGGCGAGGAGCACACGCTGGGGCTGCTGATGGTGGAAGCGCTGATGGTGGTGGAAGACGTCTACCCAGTGCTGCTGGGGCCGCAAATGCCCATCGATGAAATCGTGCGCGCCGCGCAGATCAAGCAGGTCGATGCGATCTGCCTGTCGTTCAGCAGCGCGTATTCGCCCACGCTCTCGACACAAGGCCTGCGCGACCTGCGGCGGATGCTGCCGGACAGTGTTGAGCTATGGGCGGGTGGCTACGGTGTCAAGGCAATCCGCAAACCAATCGAAGGCGTTTGTCTGCTCCCGGAGTTCCAGAATTTGTACGACTGCCTCGCCAAGTGGCGAACCGAACACGGCTTCGAACCCGTTTAAGCCAGTGTGATCGCTGCTCGAGCCGATTGAGCACTTTGGCCGAAGCCGGCTTGTGCTACCAGCATCACTCATTCAACTCCTGCAAGCGCAATAACCTGGCTGCCTCGGCCTCGCGCGCGTCGTCGATTTCCCGCATGACGCCTTCCAGATCGACCGGCGGCAGGGTGGATTCGAAGCGGCCGGTCAGTTTGACGTCCGGATTCAATTCACCGTGTTCATACAGCGACCAGATTTCCTCGGCGTAGTGCGTGGTCAACAGTGCGGGGTCGAACTGGCCGAAGTAGGTGGTCAGGTTGTTGACGTCGCGCGTCAGCATGGCCTTGGCGTGGTTGTTGCCGGCGGCGTCGACCGCTTGCGGCAGGTCGATGATGACCGGGCCGTCTGCGCTGACGAGGATGTTGTATTCGGACAGGTCGCCGTGAATGATGCCGGCGCACAACATGCGCACGACTTCCATCATCAGGGTGTGATGGTGCTGGCGGGCTTCGTCGGCGGTGAACGACACATCGTTGAGTCGGGGCGCGGCGTTGCCGTCGGCGTCGGTCACCAGTTCCATCAGCAGCACGCCTTCGTGGAAGTTGTACGGCGTGGGCACGCGCACGCCAGCTGCGGCCAGCCGGTACAGCGCATCGACTTCGGCACTTTGCCAGGCTTCTTCCTGCTTCTCGCGGCCGAATTTGCTGCCTTTGGCCATGGCGCGTGCCTGGCGGCTGTTCTTGGTTTTGCGGTTTTCGGTGTAATCGACGGCCTGGCGAAAGCTGCGCTTGTTGGCTTCCTTGTAGACCTTGGCGCAGCGGATGTCGTCGCCGCAGCGCACCACGAACACCATCGCTTCCTTGCCGCTCATGAGCTGGCGCACGACGTCGTCGATCAGACCGTCTTCGATCAGGGGGATGAGTCTTTTATGCGCTTTCATTAACCGGCACCGCCGCCGCTGCCCACGCCATGGGCGGCGGCGAGCACCAGCGCGTCGAATTCCGCTGCGCCCATCAGCCCGCGCTCGGCGACGATGTCGCGCACCGGGCGGCCGGATTGTCTCCGATTCCTTGGCGACTTCGGCGGCCTGGTTGTAGCCGATCTGCGTGTTGAGCAGAGTGGCCAGCGCGACGCTCTGGTGGATGAAGAAGGCGCAGCGTTCGCGGTTGACGACGATGCCCTTGAGGTTCTTTTCGGTGGCGGCGTTCATCGCGTTGGTCAGCCAGTCCATGGCGTCGAACAGCGCGCTGCCCAGCGCGGGCATCATCACGTTCAGTTCCATCTGGCCGGCCTGCACCATGTAGGACACGGCGGCATCCTGCCCCAGCACCTGAAAGCAGACCTGGTTGAGCATCTCGAACATCACCGGGTTGACCTTGCCCGGCATGATGCTGGAGCCGGGTTGCACCGGCGGCAACTGGATTTCGCCGAGGCCGGTGCGCGGGCCGCTGGCAAGCAGGCGCAGGTCGTTGGAGATGCGCGTGAGTTCCAGCGCCAGATTGCGGATTTCGCCCGACAGTCGCGCCAGATCGTTCATCGACTGCATTTGCGCAACCAGTTGGCCGACGCGGATCGGCTCGCCGGTGAGCGTGGCGAGTTCAGCGGCGACGCGCGCCGGATATTCGGGCGAGGTGTTGAGCCCGGTGCCGGCGGCCGAGCCGCCCAGCCCGGTTTCGCACAGCGCGGGGCGCACCGCTTCGAGCGCGGCCGCGCAGCGGCCGAGCGTCCAGGCGTAGCCCGCGAATTCCTGCCCGAGCGTGGTCGGCACGGCATCCTGCAAGTGGGTGCGGCCGGATTTCACCGTGTCTTTTTCGCGCTCGGCCAGGCGGCTGAACTCGGCGGCCATGGCGTGCACCGCAGCGATCAGACGCGGCAACTTGGCCAGCACGGTGAGGCGGATGGCGGTGGGAATGGTGTCGTTGGTCGACTGCCCCATGTTGACGTCGTCATTGGGGTTGACCGGTTTGTAGGCGCCTTTTTCCCCGCCCAGCGCCACGCTGGCGAGGTTGGCGATGACTTCGTTGCTGTTCATGTTGTGGCTGGTGCCCGCACCGGCCTGAAAGCGATCCACCACGAACTGATCGAGGTGCTCGCCACCAATGATTTTTTCACAGGCGGCGACGATGGCGTCGCGCTTGTCGGCTGCCAGCCAGCCCGGTTGGCAGTTGGCGTGCGCGGCGGCCAGTTTGATGCGCACATGGGCTAGTACGAAATCCTTATCCGGAAGCCGCCCGGAAATGGGAAAATTAGCCACCGCACGCGCAGTTTGCGCACCGTACCAAGCCTGTTCGGGAACCTGGACCTCGCCCAGTGAGTCTTTTTCGATGCGATATTCATTCATGATGGAACACTCAATGCAGACGTTACAAAGAACGCAATTTTATCCGATGTGGCTGGCCGGGCTGTTATTGGCGCTGGTAGCGTCGTGGGCGCAGGCGGATTTCAAAATGACCGATACCAACGGCAAGGCGCATTCGCTGTCCGGCTACAAGGGTAAATGGGTGCTGGTGAACTACTGGGCGACCTGGTGCCCGCCCTGCCTGGAAGAAATCCCCGATCTGATCGCGCTGCACGAAAACCAGAAAAACAATCTGGTTGTGCTGGGGGTGGCGCTGGATTACCGCAGCGCCAAACAGGTGACCGATTTTGCCGACGGCCTGCTTGGTCACTTACCCCATCGTGCTGGGCACTCCGAAAATCACCAACCAGATCGGCCCGGTGCAGGGCTTGCCCACGACCTATCTGTTCAATCCGGATGGCAAGATGGTGGCCCAGCAAGTGGGGGCGATCACTCGCGAGGCGGTGGAATCGTATCTCGCCGGTCAAAATACACGCAGCAAAAAATAACTGTGGCAGGATAAGGGGACTCATCATGCGCCAATTACTGATTGCAATTTTTCTGCTGTGTGCGGCACCTGCCTGGGCGGATACGCGCGACCCCGGCACCCATTTTTTTCAGTCGACGTTTGGTGACCTCAAGGCTGAGCTGGCGACGGCTAAATCGCAGGGAAAGAAAGGCGTTTTTCTGTTTTTTGAAATGGATGACTGCCCGTTTTGCGCGCGCATGAAATCAACCATCCTCAATCAGTCTGATGTGCAGGATGCTTACCGCGCGCAGTTTCTGGTGTACACCATCGATGTCAATGGCGATACGCCGCTGACCGATTTTCGGGGCAAGGAAACCACCGAGAAATCCTTCTCTTTGGTCAACCGGGTGCGCGCCACGCCAACGCTGCTGTTTTTCAATCTCGACGGCAAGCTGGCAGCACGCTTTACCGGCCCGACCAAAAACAAGGCCGAGTTTTTGTTGCTTGGCCGCTATGTGGCTGACGGCGCGTATGCGACCCAGTCTTTCACCCAATACAAGCAAGGAAAGTAATGCGTGAAGTCTGGGTCGCGTTGCTGGCGTGGGCATGGTTCAGCGCAGCCTTGGCTGAAACGCTTACGCTGGAGGAGGCGCTGGCCACCGTAGCCGCACCGCATCCCGACCGGCAGATTGCGGAGAGCGACTTGGCGCTGGCACGCGCCGATCGCGACCAAGTGGCGAGCACCCAGGATTTTCGGCTGTTTCTCGATGGCACGCTGGCGGGTGGGCAAGGCGAGTATGGCGGCTGGAGAGCCAACAACCTGGGGCGCATCGTTGCGCGCAAACCCTTGTTCGATTTCGGCCGCAACAGCCAGGCCACAGCTGCGGCCGATCAGGAGGTCGCGGCGCGCCAGACGGACCTGTTTCATGTCCAGAATCTGCGCCGCATCGACATCATGGCGCGCTACTTCGATGTGCTGCTGGCTGATATGCGGTACGCCGCTGACAACGAATTCATGGCGGTGGCGTATGTGTCGTGGGACAACGCACAGGATCGCTTCAAAGTGGGTCAGATCAGTCAGCCTGAATTGATCAAACTGGAGGCCGAATATCAGGATAGCCGCCAGCGTCGCGAGGCCAGCCTGCAAAGCGTGCGCAGCACGCGGCAAAGACTGGCTCACGCCATGTTTCGCCCTGGCAATCTGCCGACTGAACTTGCCGAACCGGTCTTGAAGGGTAATGCCCAACCGGTTGCGGAATACGAATCCCTGCTGCCCTGGGTGATGGAAAAAAATCCACGCGTGCAGGCTTTGCACTCGCAAGTTGCAGCGGCCGACGCGCGGATTGCCGCAGTGCGGGCGGAGCGCAATCCGATGCTGGACGCCGAGGTGGTGGGTGCCGACTACAGTCGCATATCGAATACGCGCGATCAAATCAGTGCTGGGTTGCTGTTTCTTATTCCCTTGTATCAAGGCGGGCGAGTGGATGCTCTGGTCGCGCGCGAGTTGGCGCAAAAGGAACGTAGCGCAGCCGAACTGGAAAAACTCAAGCTCGAACTGGCGGATGCCCTGCTTGCCACCTTGCAGGAAATCGATTGGTTGCGCAGCAGTGGCCGCGCCGCTGCTGACAAGCAGATCGAATATCGTGACTGGGCGCTGGAGCGCTCGCGTGCGGAATACGAGCTTGAAATGAAAACCAATCTGGGTACCAGCATGGCAGAAACGCAAGTGGCGGCGTTGCGCCGCAAGCAGGTTGATTATCAGCTGGCCTTGGCGCTGGCGCGACTTGAAGCCATGTCTGGCGGCAGCCTGCCGCCTGTTGAAGGGGTAGTGAAATGAAGCAGCGCGTGGCCGCCATGGTATTGGCTGGATGGATAGGGGCGGGCGTCAACCCGCTGTGGGCGGCGGAGTCGGTGGAACTTAGCACCCGGGTGTCGGGCGTGGTCGAGACAGTGTGGGTCAAGCCCGGCCAGCAGGTGAAAAAAGGAGCGCCGCTGTTGCGTCTGGATCGAACGGTTCTGCAGGCGCAACTGGCCGAAGCGACGGCAGAGCAGGCGCGCGCGCGGGCTGATGCAAACGAGGCCAGGCGCGAGCGGGATCGGGCGCAGGAATTGTTCGACCGCACCGTGTCGTCAACCAGCGAGCTCGATGCGGCCAAGCTGCTGGATGCGCGTGCACAGGCGACGCTTGCTGTCGCGCAGGCACGCCGCGTGATCGCGCAAAAGAACCTGCAGGATGCCGAACTCAAAGCGCCGTTCGATGGGGTGGTGAGCGCGGTGCCGGGCGGACCGGGAACGGTGGTGGCGGCTGATTGCCAGCCTAAGCCGTTGATTGTATTTTCGGCCCGCCCCTGAAGGCTGCGCCCAATGGCTTGCCTCCCTGGGCGATGCCCGACGGGGGTGCGCGCGTCGGTCGCCAGCATTTGGCAGCGGGTGCGGCCGTGGGCTGACAGCGGAGAGCGTGAGAGGACGGTGCGTTGCTTAGCTTCGCAGGGCCTGAATGAAGTCGTTTTGCAGTAGATCGTTCACCATGTTTTCCAGCTCGGTGTAATTGGGTAATTTGCTGCTCAACTCGCCGAATGTAATGCCGCCGCCGACGCTGAAGAGAATTTGGCGAAACCGGGGCCGGAGGGTGTGACCCAGATTGAAAATTTCGTCTTGCCCTTTGTTGGTCCGGCTCAATTGCATTGTCATTTCCATGGTCGTCTCCTTTGTGGTGGGCAGGGTCCTTCCTGCACCCACTAACTTGCATAGGCTGTGCCAGTGCACGCCTATAAACGCAGCTTATTGATTGTTAAAAGATTTTAAAATTACGTCCGAAAAAGGAATGGAAAATCATTCTGTTTTCCGATGAGGGGGTGGCAGAAAGTTGAAATGTTGACAGTCGGGCGATGTTCGCTCGGCCGCGTGGGAGGTGCTGGACTGGGAGGGGGCGCGGGTAAAAGCCTGGAGCGGGTCAACTGGTTCCGTGCCGGGTGTCGAGCAGACCCGCGATCCCCGGGGCGGCTTGTTTAGCTGCGCGAAGCGGTGGTCGCGCCTGCCGACTTGGTGCTGGGGGTGTAATCCCAATGACGCTTCCATGCGCCAACCACGAGGTTGGGATATTCGGGACGACCCAGACTGCCGTTGAAACGCCCGAGCGCGCGGTAGTAGTCACCGCGTTCGATGTCAATGTAATGGCGCAGGATCAGTGCGCCGTAGCGCAAGTTGGTGCGCAGTTGGAACAGGTTGTGGTCGGGGTTGCCGATCGCCTTGACCCAGAACGGCATCACCTGGGTGTAACCCCGCGCGCCGACCGGCGACACGGCATATTTACGGAAGCCACTTTCGACCTGAATCAGGCCGAGCAGCAGTTGCGGGTCGATTCCGGCGCGCGAGGCTTCCCAGTGCAGGGTGGTAAGAAATTCGAGGCGTTCGGCTTCGTCCGGCATGCGCTTGCTCAGCCGGCGCGACATCTCTTTTAGCCAGGCTGCTTCATCTGCGGTATTGGTAAACGCGGTGCGGGTGATCGGCGTGTCGGCCAGACCCCCGTTGCAGCGATGAACGCACATTGTCCGACAGCGCCTCTTCGCGCTGGCCGCCCGCGTGGGCGGGCTGGGTCAGCAGCAGGGCAGCAATCAGCAGTCCGATGTGCGTTGATTTGTTCATGTCAGCGTTTCAACAATCCTGTCAAAAATTCTTTTGCGTCGGCAAGCGCAATTTTTTGCGCTTCGCCACTTTCACCCGCTGCGGCCCGGCGCGGCTGATACTCGATCACGCCGTCCTTCAAGCCACGTTCGCCCACTGTGACACGGTGCGGGATGCCGATTAACTCAGCATCGGCAAACATTACGCCGGGCCGGTCGTCGCGATCGTCCAGCAATACGTCAAACCCGGCGGCAGCTAATTCAGCATACAAGGTGTCTGCGGCAATTTTAACCGTTTCGCTTTTACCGTAGCCAATTGCCACAATCACCAGCAAGAACGGTGCCATGCTTGTCGGCCAGATGATGCCGCGGTCGTCGTGGTGCTGTTCGATGGCCGAGGCCACGATGCGCGACACGCCGATGCCGTAGCAGCCCATTTCCATCGCCTGTGACTTGCCTTCTTCGTCCAGATAGGTGGCGTTCATTGCCTGCGAATACTTGTTGCCGAGCTGGAATACGTGGCCGACCTCGATGCCGCGGCACAATTGCAGCGTGCCCTTACCGTCGGGGCTGGCATCACCGGGGGCAACATTCCGTATATCGGCTACAAAATCCGGTTCCGGTAGGTCGCGCCCGAAATTAACCCCGGCCAGATGGAGTTTTGGTTTGTTCGCGCCGCAAACGAAATCGCTCATGGCGGCGACCGTGCGGTCCACGATCACGCGAATCTGGGTACGGTCGAGCCCGACTGGTCCCAGAAATCCGGGCGGACAATTAAAGACCGCGCGGATTTCAGCTTCGTTCGCCAGCCGGAAATCGGCCATGCCTTCCAACTTGCCGAGTTTGACTTCGTTCAGCATGTGGTCGCCGCGTAGCAGCACGACCACCATTTTTTCGCTCGCCATGATGGCAATGAGCTTGACAGTTTGAGCCAGCGGCACGCCGAGCAGGGCAGCGACGTCTTCGCAGGTGGTCTGTTTAGGCGTATCGACTTCGCGCAAGGTTTCCTGTGGGGCGATGCGTGGCGTGGCGGGAGCGAGCGCTTCGGCAAGCTCGACGTTGGCCGCGTAATCGGAATCCGGGCAGTAGGCGATCAGGTCTTCGCCGGAGTCGGCCAGCACATGGAATTCGTGTGAGCCGGAGCCGCCGATGGCGCCGGTGTCCGCCGCTACCGCGCGGAAGGTCAGCCCCAGCCGGGTGAACACGCGCGTGTAGGCGGCGTACATGGTCTGATAGGTGTCAACCAGGCTGTCGCGGCTGGCGTGGAAGGAATACGCGTCCTTCATCAGGAATTCGCGCGCGCGCATGACGCCAAAGCGGGGGCGGATTTCGTCGCGGAATTTCATCTGGATCTGATAGAAGCTGACGGGCAATTGCCGGTAGCTTTTGATCTCGCGGCGCGCCACGTCGGTAATGACTTCCTCGTGGGTGGGACCAAAACAGAAATCGCGCTGATGGCGGTCCTTGATCTTCAGCATCTGCGGGCCGAACACTGCCCAGCGTCCGGTTTCCTGCCATAGTTCGGCCGGCTGCACGGCAGGCATTAGCAATTCGATTGCGCCGGCGTGGTTCATTTCCTCGCGCACTACCGCCTCGACCCGGCGCAGCACGCGCAGACCCAGCGGCATCCAGGTATACAAACCCGATCCCAGGCGCTTGATGAGTCCGGCACGCAGCATCAGTTTATGGCTGATCAGTTCGGCATCGGATGGGGCTTCTTTGGTGGTGGAAATGAAAAACTGGCTGGCGCGCATGGTGAAAGCGGGGCAAAAAGACGAAAGGCGACATTTTACCGCGTGGGCGTGTAATCTTTCGCGCTCGATTTTGGGATGGAATAGCAATGCGCTTGAAGATAGGCAAACGCCGGTCAGACGACGCCGGGCTGGAAGTGACCGAGGAACGCGGCATGCGCGTGCTGCATCTGGGCAGCCGCGCGATCCAGAGCGCGATGCGGATCACCCGGCCGTGGGACCTTGAACTGGCCTATACCCGCGCGATGATGGGTTTTCTGATGTTCAATCCGATGCCGCAGGATGTGCTGATGATCGGCCTCGGCGGCGGCTCGCTCGCCAAGTTCATCCGCAAGCAGCGCCCGCAGACCTGCATCACGGCGGTGGAAATCGATCCCCGGGTGATTGCCGCTGCTCGCGCGCATTTCGAACTGCCGCCAGACGATGAGACGCTGACCGTGGTTGAGGCGGATGGTGCGCTCTACATGCGCCAGCATGCCAGTTGCGCCGATATCATTTTGCTCGACGGTTTCGATTCGGGTAACCAGGTGGAAGCGCTGGCGACGCAGACGTTCTATGCGGCCTGTCGTCGCGCATTGCGGCCGGGAGGCGTGCTGGTGGTGAATTTGTGGGGACGTGACGCCGATTTTGCCGAGTATTTTGCGCGCCTGACGCGTGCCTTTGATGGCGAAGTCGGCTGGCTCTCGGTGCAGAACAAAACCAACATCATCGTGTTTGCTTTCGCCGAACCGGGCGCACTTGAACGGCTTGACGCGTTGCGGCCACGGCTGGCGGAGCTGTCAACACGTTATGGGCTTGATCTAAGGGGTTTCGCCAGAGACTTCCAGTGGGCAGCGGGGATTGCGCCACTGCTGGATTGAATTGAGCAGGTGAAAACGGGCTACCAGCAGCTTTTTTTCTATACACTTTTCACAACATTAACCTTAATAAAAACAATGGCTAACAGCTCATTTAATGCTGCGTCCGGTTTGCAATTTCCGGCGGGTGTGAAAGAATGCAGGTAATCAAACTTTACTGATGGTGGCGGCCATGATCGACCGAGAAGGTTACCGCCCGAACGTAGGCATTGTCTTGTGCAATGCGAACAACCAGGTTTTCTGGGGCAAGCGCATTAATCAGCACGCCTGGCAGTTTCCCCAGGGCGGCATCAACGCTGGAGAAACGCCGGAACAGGCCATGTTCCGGGAGTTGCAGGAAGAAGTCGGGCTACTGCCCGAGCATGTGCGTATTTTGGGACGCACGCGTGAATGGTTGCGTTACGACGTACCGACGCACTGGACCCGGCGCGACAATCGTGGCCTGTATCGCGGCCAGAAGCAGATATGGTTTCTGTTGCGTTTGACGGGGCGTGATTGCGATGTGGCGCTACGAGCCAGCAGCCACCCCGAATTCGATGCCTGGCGCTGGAACGAGTATTGGGTTCCAACTGATGCGGTCGTCGATTTCAAACGCGAGGTTTATCGACTCGCGCTTGAAGAGCTGGAACGCTATCTGCATAAAGATGTGCGTCATTTGCGGCAACACCCGCGCCGTCCGTATGACCGGCGTGGCGTGGCGCTGGATTTGCAGCTCAAGCCCTGAAATCCGGTTTGCGGAGGCGTGATGAAGATTTGTGCCTATGCTTCAACCACGCTGACGATCAATTCGGACGCCCAGCCCGGATTGCCCTTGTGGCAGATCGCGCCCACGCATGACAGCGCCGGGCAGCGACTCACCGATTTCATGATGCTGATCCCGCGTTTGCGCAGCCGTCCACCCATTGAGATTGAACGGATTTCGCGTGGAATTCAGACGATTCTGAGCTTGCATCAGGACGTGGTGTTTGCTGATCTCAACCTGAAACTGAATCTGCTGTGGGTGTCGCTGCGCCCCCGGCAGGGTGCGATCAGCGAGGTGGCTGCGGCGATCCGCTTGAGTGTGCCCGAGGCGGTGTTGATCGCGCATTACGTCAAGCCGTACTGAATTAACGTTTTCTGGATGCCTCTAAATAAATAGTAAAAACCGTTAATGCCCTTGTAAACGGCATGGAATCCCGCGCATTTTCTACGTACAAGTTAAATTGAGTCGTACCTAATTCAGCGGAATTCGTTAAAATGAGCAATTACTTATAAATAAACCCGCTGGAGCAAATATGGCCGTTTCCGAACTTCAGGTGCAAACCGCACTGCAAGCCTTGGTTGATCCCAATACCCATAAAGATTACGTGTCGACCAAATCGGCTCGCAACATCAAGATCGACGGTGGTGCAGTTACGCTCGACATCCTGCTGAGCTACCCTGCGCAGAGCCAGTTGGCCGGCATCAAGCAGCAAGTCGAAGACGGCATCAAGGCCATCGATGGCGTGACCAGCGTGACGGCCAACGTCAGCTTTAAAGTCGTGTCGCATAGCGTGCAACGCGGTGTGAAGCTGATTCCCGGTGTGAAAAACATCATAGCCGTAGCGTCTGGTAAGGGTGGTGTCGGTAAATCAACTACCGCCGTCAATCTGGCGCTGGCACTGTCTGCCGAAGGCGCGCGTGTCGGCATGCTGGATGCGGATATTTACGGACCGTCGCAGCCGACCATGCTCGGCATCACCGACAAACCCGAGTCGGCCGACGGTAAAAATCTCGATCCGCTGATCGGTCATGGCATTCAGGCCATGTCGATCGGCTTTCTGATCGACGTCGAAACCCCGATGGTGTGGCGTGGCCCGATGGTCACGCAGGCGCTTGAACAACTGTTAAACAACACCAACTGGACCGACCTCGATTATCTGGTGGTTGACCTTCCGCCAGGCACCGGCGATATCCAGTTGACACTGGCGCAGCGTGTGCCGGTGACGGGTGCGGTGATCGTCACCACGCCGCAGGACATCGCGTTGATCGACGCGCGCAAAGGTCTGAAGATGTTCGAGAAAGTCGGCATTCCGATCATTGGCGTGGTGGAAAACATGAGCTTGCACATCTGCTCCAAGTGCGGCAATGAAGAGCGCATCTTCGGCGAAGGCGGCGGCGAGCGCATGTGCAAAGACTACAGCGTTGAATTCCTCGGCGCGTTGCCGCTGGACGGCGCAATCCGTGCCGACACCGATTCCGGCAGGCCGTCGGTGGTGTCCGACCCGGATGGTCGCGTGACCGAAATTTACAAGCAGATCGCGCGCCGTGTGGCGGTGAAGATTGGCGAAACCGCTGTCGACCACTCCGCCAAATTCCCCAACATCGTCATTTCCAATACCTGATGAGCATCAAGTCTGACCGCTGGATCCGCCGCATGGCGACGGATCACGGCATGATCGAGCCCTTTGAACCCGGTCAAGTCAAAGCGGTCGGCGGCCGCTCAATCGTTTCGTACGGCACGTCCAGTTACGGCTACGACGTGCGCTGTGCGGACGAGTTCAAGCTGTTCACCAACATCAACAGCACGATCGTTGACCCCAAGGCGTTTGACCCGAATTCGTTCGTCGAGGTCAAAGGGGATTCCTGCATCATTCCGCCGAATTCATTCGCGCTCGCGCGCACGGTGGAATATTTCCGTATTCCGCGCAGTGTGTTGACGATTTGTCTGGGCAAGAGCACCTATGCGCGTTGCGGCATCATCGTCAACGTGACGCCGCTTGAACCAGAGTGGGAAGGCCACGTGACACTGGAATTTTCCAACACCACGCCGCTACCCGCGCGCATCTACGCCAACGAGGGCGTGGCGCAAATGCTGTTCCTCGAGTCTGACGAGGTGTGTGAAACTTCGTACAAGGATCGTGGCGGCAAATATCAAGGCCAGACGGGCGTCACCCTCCCCAAAATCTGACGCTGGCCAAGATTTAACCTCCAGGTCGTACAATCCGCGTTTTTCTCACGGCCTTCCAAAGGTTACGCCATGCGCTTTCGTTTTCCCGTTGTCATCATTGACGAAGATTTTCGCTCCGAGAATGCGTCGGGCTTGGGCATTCGTGCGCTGGCTGATGCCATTGAAAAAGAAGGCATCGAGGTGCTTGGTGTCACCAATTACGGCGATCTGACGTCGTTCGCGCAGCAGCAGGCACGCGCCTCGGCCTTTGTGCTATCGATTGACGACGAGGAACTTGCGGGGAGTGCAGAGGATGCTCAGGCAGCGCTGCAAAAGCTGCGTGGGTTTGTCGAAGAAGTGCGCTTTCGCAATGCCGAAATCCCGATTTTTCTGCATGGCGAAACCCGCACCGCGCGTCACATCCCGAACGATATCCTGCGCGAACTCAACGGCTTCATTCACATGCTGGAAGACACGCCGGAGTTTCTCGCGCGATACATCCTGCGTGAGGCGCGCACCTATCTCGATTCGCTGGTGCCGCCATTCTTTCGCGCACTAACCCACTACGCCGCTGACGGCTCGTATTCCTGGCATTGCCCCGGGCATTCGGGTGGGGTGGCGTTTTTGAAATCGCCGATCGGCCAGATGTTCCACCAGTTTTTTGGCGAGAACCTGTTGCGTGCTGACGTCTGCAATGCGGTTGATGAACTGGGGCAATTGCTGGACCACACTGGTCCGGTGGCGGCATCCGAGCGCAATGCCGCACGTATTTTCAACTGTGACCATTTGTTTTTCGTGACCAACGGCACTTCGTCGTCGAACAAGATGGTTTGGCACGCCAATGTGGCGTCCGGCGATATCGTGGTAGTCGACCGCAACTGTCATAAGTCGATCCTGCACGCGATCATCATGTGCGGCGCGATTCCAATTTTTCTCACGCCGACACGTAATCACTACGGCATCATCGGGCCGATACCGATGGATGAATTCCGACCGGAGAACATCGCGCGTAAGATCGCTGCGCATCCTTTCGCCAAGCACGCGAAGGGTGGGCCGCGCATCCTGACCATCACGCAATCGACCTACGACGGCATTCTGTACAACGTCGACATGATCAAGGAACTGCTCGGCGACACGGTCGACACGCTGCATTTCGATGAGGCCTGGTTGCCGCACGCAACCTTCCATGATTTTTATCGTGGCATGCATGCCATCGGAAAAGACCGCCCGCTTGCAGAAAATGCACTGGTGTTCGCCACCCAGTCGACGCACAAATTGCTGGCAGGTCTCTCCCAGGCTTCGCAAATTCTGGTGCAGGATGCCCAGAATCGAAAACTCGATTTCCATCGCTTCAATGAAGCCTACCTGATGCACATGTCCACCAGCCCGCAGTACGCAATCATCGCCTCGTGCGACATTGCCGCGGCGATGATGGAACCGCCTGGCGGCACCGCGCTGGTCGAGGAGTCGATCAAGGAAGCGCTCGATTTCCGTCGTGCCATGCGCAAGGTTGACGCTGAATTCGGCGATTCGTGGTGGTTCCAGGTGTGGGGACCGCAGGATTTCGCCGAGGAGGGCATCGGCGAGCGCGAGGATTGGGTGCTGACAGCCAACGACCGCTGGCACGAGTTTGGCAACATCGCGCCCGGCTTCAACATGCTCGACCCGATCAAGGCCACGCTGATCACGCCGGGACTGGATATGGACGGTGCCTTTGCCGACTCAGGCATCCCGGCCTTGATCGTGACCAAATATCTGGCCGAACACGGCGTCATCGTCGAGAAAACCGGGCTGTATTCCTTCTTCATCATGTTTACCATCGGCATTACCAAGGGCCGCTGGAACACGCTGGTCACGGCGTTGCAGCAGTTCAAGTCGGATTACGACCAGAACCAGCCACTTTGGCGTGTGCTGCCCGAGTTTGTCGCCAAACACCCGCGTTACGAAAGAACCGGGTTGAGAGAATTGTGTGACCAGATCCACACGGTCTATAAGGCCAACGATGTTGCCCGTTTGACGACAGAAATGTATTTGTCCGAAATGGATCCGGCGATGAAACCGGCTGATGCCTTTGCCAAGATGGCACACCGTGAAATCGAGCGGGTCGAAATCGATAAGCTCGAAGGCCGCATTACGGCCATGCTGGTGACGCCGTATCCCCCTGGCATCCCATTGTTGATCCCGGGTGAGCGCTTCAATGCCACCATCGTGCGCTATCTGCAATTTACCCGTGACTTCAATGGGCGTTTCCCCGGATTCGAAACGGATGTGCACGGTCTGGTTGAGAATGGAGACGAAGGCAAGTATTACGTCGATTGTGTACTCGCTACCGACGACCCGTGTGCTTGATTAATCAGGCGAAAAGCGTAATATGCGCAGTCCCCGGTTTGCCGGGGATTGTTTTTTGACCTGGGCGGTTTTTAGCCTTGGCCAATTTAACCTTGCTCCACCGCACCGCAGCGGGGGGCTTAACCGAAAGGAATTTTAATGCGGCATTACGAAATCGTGTTTATCGTCCATCCGGATCAGAGCGAGCAAGTGCCCGCCATGATCGAACGCTATCGCGCCAATATCACCTCGCGCGGCGGCAGCATTCACCGTCTGGAAGACTGGGGCCGTCGCCAGATGGCCTACCCGATCCAGAAAATTCACAAGGCGCATTACGTGCTGATGAACATCGAGTGTGACCAGGAAACCCTGGATGAACTCGATCATGGCTTCAAGTTCAATGATGCCGTGCTGCGTCATCTGACCATCAAGCGTAAAGCTGCCGAGACCACGGCGTCGCCGATGATGAAGGAAGAAAAATCGCGCGACATGATGGAAGGGGCCAAGCCTGAATCGGCCAAGACAGAAGTCGCCGCCGAGCAGCCTGCCGAAGCCTGAATGAGTGAATAGGCTGGTCATCAGCGGAGCGCTTATCCAGATTGACCCGTTGCGTTACAGCCCGGCTGGCGTGCCGATTGCAGAAGCGGTGGTTCATCACCGCAGCAGTCAAACACTCGCCACGCAGGCCAGGCAGGTGGAATGCGAATTGACCGTGCAGGCGAGTGGATCGCTGGCGGGTCTGCTCACACAACTCACTATAGGTACGCAGGTCAAATTGGAAGGCGCGTTGAATCGACGCAGTGTGAACAGCCGACAACTGATCTTGATATTGAATCGAATAGAAAAGGAATAATCATGGCACGTCCCATGGGTGGTAAATCAGGCGGCAAGTTCGCCAAAAAAGGGGGTCGCGACAGCGGCAATCGTGGTCTCTTCAAGCGTCGCAAGTTCTGTCGCTTCACCGTCGACAAGGTCGTTGAAGTCGACTACAAGGACATCGAAGTGCTGAAGGAATTCATCGCTGAAAACAGCCGCATCATCCCGGCGCGCATCACCGGCACCAAGGCGCATTACCAGCGCCAGTTGGGTACCGCGATCAAGCGTGCGCGCTTCCTGGCGCTGATGCCTTACACCAACCTGCATTAAGGAGACGACCATGCAAATCATTCTGATGGATAAAGTCGTCAACCTGGGCAATCTGGGTGATGTGGTCAAAGTGAAAGACGGCTATGCCCGCAACTTTCTGATTCCTTCCGGCCGTGCGCGTCGTGCCACGCAAGCCAACATGGCTGTGTTTGCGGCGCAGAAGGCCGAGCTGGAACGTGTTGCCGCCGAGAAGCTCGCAGACGCTCAGCGTCGCGGCGAAAAGCTGGAAGGCAGCAGCGTCAAAATCAGCCAGAAGGCCGGCGTTGATGGCCGTCTGTTTGGTTCCATCACCAACGCAGACATAGCTGATGCATTGAAAGCGCAAGGGCATGATGTCGCCAAGGCCGATGTGCGTCTGCCTGAGGGGCCGCTCAAGGCCATCGGCGAATACAGCGTGGTGTTGGCGCTGCATACCGATGTCACCGCCAATATTACGGTGGTGGTGGTCGGCGAACAGTAATCTCGCCGGGCATGCCAAAAAAGGGAGCCTTTGGCTCCCTTTTTTTATACCATTCTGTTCACGCCTTATCCACAGCCTTATCCCTTGGTTGGCACAGGCACGAAGACTAAAATCCTGCCATGGCCGCTATCTACCCGTTATCCGCAAGTACTGATCCCCAATTGGCGCAAATGCGCTTGCCCCCGCACTCGCTGGAGGCCGAGCAGGCCGTGCTGGGTGGTTTGTTGCTCGACAACAGCGCGTGGGATCGCATTGGTGATGTGGTGTCGGAAAGCGATTTTTACCGCCAGGATCACCGCCAGATTTTGCGCGCGATCGTCCGGCAGATTGCCGAGAATCGTCCCGCTGATGCGGTGACGGTGGCTGAGGCCCTGCAGTCGCTCGGTCATCTTGAGAGTGTAGGCGGACTCGCCTACATCGTGGCGCTGGCAAGCAACACGCCGTCAGCGGCCAATATTCGTCGTTATGCCGAGATCGTTCGCGAGCGTTCGGTCATGCGCCGTCTCGCTGAAGTGGCGACCGGCATTGCCGATACGGCGTATTCCCCTGGCGGACGCAGCGCCTCACAGTTACTCGACGAGGCCGAGGCCAAGGTGTTCGAGATTGCCGAGTCCGGCAATCGTGGGCAGGCGGGATTTGTCGAAATCAAACCCCTGTTGAAAGAAGTCGTCGAGCGCATCGACGAGTTGTATCACCGGGATAATGACTCGGGCATTACCGGCGTGCCCACGGGATTTCATGATCTTGACCAGAAAACCTCGGGCTTGCAGCCGGGCGATCTGGTGATTGTCGCGGGGCGGCCATCAATGGGTAAAACCGCGTTTTCGCTCAACATGGCCGAAAACGTGGCACTCGACACCGGCTTGCCGGTGGCGGTGTTCTCGATGGAAATGGGCGGCGCGCAGTTGGTGATGCGGATGATCGGTTCGGTTGGCAAGCTGGATCAACACCGTTTGCGTACCGGCAAGCTCGGTGAAGATGACTGGCAACGGCTCACCTATGCGCTCGGGAAACTCAACGAGGCACCGATATTCATTGACGAAACGCCCGGACTCAACGTGCTCGAACTGCGCGCCCGTGCGCGGCGTCTGATGCGCCAGTGCGGCAAGCTGGGCTTGATTGTGATCGACTATTTGCAGTTGATGTCGGGCAGCAGCAGTGGCGGCAACGAAAACAGGGCGACCGAAATCTCTGAAATCTCGCGCGCGCTGAAAGGCCTGGCCAAAGAACTGCAAGTGCCCGTGGTCGCGCTGTCACAGTTGAACCGTGGACTGGAACAGCGTCCCAACAAACGCCCGGTGATGTCCGATTTGCGCGAATCGGGTGCCATCGAGCAGGATGCCGACGTCATCCTGTTCATCTACCGTGACGAGGTCTATAACCCAGACACGCAGGACAAGGGTACGGCCGAAATCATCATCAGCAAGCAGCGTAACGGCCCGATTGGCACCGTCCGGCTGGCTTTCATCGGTGAATACACGCGCTTCGAGTCCCTGGCGCAGCCCGGCTCGTATTAAGCCCATGCGTCCAATCCAGGCGCGAATCTCCCTCGGCGCGCTGGCGCACAACCTGCGCGTGGCGCGCAACCATGCGGGTGCGGCGCGCGTGTTTGCGGTGGTCAAGGCGAATGCTTACGGTCATGGGCTGTCGCGTGCACGACGGGCGCTGGCATCGGCCGACGGCTTTGCCGTATTGACGCTGGAAGAGGCCGCCAACCTGCGGCTGATGGGCGTGCAACAGCCCATCCTGCTGCTCGAAGGCCTGTTTGGCGCAGACGAAATTGCGACTTGCGCCGATCTGGACTTGTGGCCGGTGCTGCACCATGCAGTCCAGCTCGACTGGTTGCAACGGCAGCCGCCCGCACGTCCGATCCAGGTCTTTCTCAAATTCGATAGTGGCATGCACCGGCTGGGTTTTTCGCTCGCGGATCATGCGGGTATCGTCGCCCGAGTGCGCAATTTGCCCGGAGTGGCGGGAACCACCTTGATGACCCATTTTGCGCAAGCGGATGAAGCTGCCGGGGTGGACTGGCAGTTACAGCCGTTTCTGCGTGAAATGGCTGAGCACGGTTTGCCCTGGAGCAGTGCCAATTCGGCGGCGCTGCTGCGTTACCCCGATACGCATGGCGCGTGGGTGCGTCCTGGTTTGATGCTGTACGGCGCGTCACCATTTGCCGAGGTGTCAGCCGGCGAACTGGGGCTCAAGCCGGTGATGAGTGTGCAGTCGGAAATCATCAGCGTGCAGAACCTGCAAGCGGGTGATGGCGTGGGCTACGGCCAGCTATATCGTGCAGAGCGTGCGATGCGGGTGGGGGTGGTAGCGTGCGGCTATGCGGATGGGTATCCGCAGAATGCACCGACGGGCACACCGGTTCTCGTCAATGGCCACCTGACCCGAACGCTTGGAAGGGTGTCGATGGACATGCTGTGTGTGGATTTGAGCGTATGCGCCGATGCGGGAGTGGGGAGTCCGGTCGAGCTGTGGGGAGAGGGGCTACCGGTTGATTCGGTTGCCATGGCCGCCCACACCACCAGCTACGAGCTGCTGTGTGCGCTGGCTGCACGCGTCCCGATAGAGGAAACCGACTAATTCCCAACTGTAGCGCTGTTGGCGGCTCGCCGCAGCATCCTGATCTATCTTGAAATCTTGAAATGGAATCAGGGCGGGTTAATGCGTAGTGCCGAATGACGGGTCGCGCGTTCCCGGCGGCATTGGCAGCCCGGCATAGCGGGAAGCTTGGGCAATGGGTCCCTGCGGAAACAGGTTGTATAGGTATTTGCGTCCACCCAGCCCGGCAAACTCTTCTTCCAGCGTATGTGTCAGTATGTTTGCAGTAATGGTGCCGCCATGATCGGCGTAACAGTCGCGCAGATAGCGGATGATGGCCAGATGGTCGTCACTGAGCTCGAGTCCGTCCTGGTTGGCCATCGCGATGGCCTGTTCTTCCGTCCACGAATCCAGTTCGCCGAGATGACCGCGCGTCGACGCTTCGCCGTTTTCCTGCGCGATCATTTTATTGATGTCCTGCACGATGATCTCCTCGGGCTTAAGGAGATCTATTTATAGATTGTGCGGCGCAAAATCCAAGATTGCCGTCGTCGTGCGGCAGCGCTTGCTGGATTGTTTCAGAGGGGAGTGACGGGTGCGGAAAAGCACTCGAGATGGCGTTCCCCCAGAACAAATGCGGCGCAATCCAGGGTCTGGCTCGCGGCATTCAAGGCTGCAGAAAACGCCACCCAATCGGTAATGTCCGGGTAGGTCTCCATCCAGGTCGCTGGATCGTCGCACCGTTGCATGCGATGCGGGCGCTGGCCGCAATGTGAAGCCAGCGCGAGCAGCAACGCATCGACCCGGCTGCCGGCCAGCCTGGCCTGCGTCGGGTCGATCCGGTAATAGACATAGGCGTGCCGCACCTACTCAGGCAGCGCGTAGGGCAGGGGTTTGAGGGTGAGCGCGGCACCGTCGGCGGCTTTCAGGTGCAGGGTCTGCGTATTCGCGCTTTCAACCTGGGCGACGACCAGTACATCGAATCCGCCGCCCGGTGCCGGTGCCGCATTGACCACGGTGCCGGTGGCTTGCCCTTCGATGTCGGCGCTGTAGAGCGCATCACCGGGTGCAGCTTCAGCATCGACCTGTGCCAGGAACATGCGGCGTTTGAGTTTGCCCAGATATTGGCTGCGCGCAACGATTTCCTGACCGGGGTAGCAGCCTTTTTGAAAGCTCACACCGCCAATGGCTTCGAAATTGACCATCTGCGGCACGAACTGTTCTTGAGTCGCGGTGACGATCATCGGAATACCGGCATTGAGCCGCATCCAGTCCCACACCGGTGCGCCGACCGGAGTCGCGGAGGTGCGCAGGGTTTGCCATACGTCGGCGGCGCGCTCAGACGTGATCGACAACACGAATTTATCGTCGCCGACCCGAATCACCTGGCCGGCCGCAACCGCGACCGAGCGCATCGCCGTCTCGGGAATCTCACCCATCGCGGCGCTGACGGCTGCTGCTGCCTGCTTGCCAGCGACGACCAGACGCACGCTTTCATCGCTGGCATCGCGCGCCTGGACCTTGGCGCGCATGATGAACATGGCCAGCCGCTTCTGCACGCTTGGGAGAATGTCGCCCGACAGTTGCAGGCAATAATCATTGGCTTGCCGCCACATCAGAAAGTTGCCGAGCAGGCGTCCCTTGGGGCTGCAGTAGCCATTCCATTGCGCGCTGTCGGCATGCAGGCCGCGCACGTCGTTGGTTAGCTGGCTTTGCAGGAAAGTGGCCGCATCGTCGCCGTTAAAGGCGATGACGCCGAGTTGCGACAGGTCGGCCACGATGGTGCCATTGACCGCGGCGGCGCGTTCGGCGGCTGGGTCGCCAAAATGCAGCACGCTGCGATCTTCGATCAGTGCGCCTTGAGAGTGCAGAAAGCTTTTCCAGGATTCGATCACGGTACTATTCCGGCAGGTTGAACCGATGAAAGTGTACACGCGGATGCGCGAGATTGAACTCAAACCCTCACGTCTGTTGGGGCTGTTGCTGCTGGGAATGGCGTTGCTGGCGCTGTTTGCCATTTACCTCGCGGCCTTGCCGGGCAGCGTGCAACTGACGTTGGCTGTCGTGGTGGCTGGTTTGGGCGGGTGGGGCTGGCAGCGGGCGTCCCAATTGGCGCGCCTGCGCATTGCTGCGGATGGCCAGTTGCAAGCGCTGGACAATGCGGGCGAGTGGTGCGATGTCGAAGTGCTGGGGGACAGCTTTGTCTCGATCGGGCTGATCGTGCTGCGTTATCGTTTTGACGGCCAGGCGTCTCACAGCCTGATCCTGTTGCCCGACAGCGCGTCGGCCGATGACTTGCGTCGGCTCAGGGTGTCTCTGCGCTGGATACGCCGCACACGCTCGGACACATCGTCCCCGGACGCGGGTTGAGTACGGTGTTTCCAGCGACCGGCAGGGTGTCGGGATAATCGCGGCTGAAATGGAGCCCCCGGCTTTCTTGTCGCAACTGCGCCGAGCGAATGATGAGATCGGCGCTTTGCACCAGATTGCGCAGCTCGATCAGATCGTTGCTGACGCGGAAGTTACGGTAGAACTCGTCGATCTCGGCGCGTAGCAGGCGGATGCGGTGGGCTGCCCGGACGAGGCGTTTATTGGTGCGGACGATGCCGACATAGTCCCACATGAAACGACGCAGTTCATCCCAGTTATGCGAGATCACCACTTCCTCGTCGGCGTCGGTGACGCGCGAGGCGTCCCACGCGGGCAGTTCCAGCGTGGGTGCAGGCGGCGTGAGCAGGATGTCAGCGGCAGCGGCATGCCCGAACACCAGGCACTCGAGCAGCGAATTCGACGCCAGCCTGTTCGCGCCATGCAGGCCTGTAAACGTGACTTCGCCGACCGCGTGCAGGTTGCACAGATCGGTGCGCGCGTCGATGTCGGTGACCACGCCGCCGCAGGTGTAGTGCGCAGCGGGCACCACCGGAATCGGTTGTCGGGTGATGTCGATGCCAAACTCGAGGCAGCGCCGGTAAATCGTCGGGAAATGTTCGCGAACGAATTCAGCCGGCTTGTGGCTGATGTCGAGATAGACGCAGTCGAGGCCGCGCTTTTTCATCTCGAAGTCGATCGCGCGCGCCACCACGTCGCGCGGTGCGAGTTCGGCGCGTTCGTCGTGCAGGTGCATGAAGCGGCTGCCGTCGGGCAGCAGCAGATGGCCACCTTCGCCGCGCACCGCCTCGGTGATGAGGAAGGACTTGGCATGCGGGTGGAACAGACAGGTGGGGTGGAACTGCACGAATTCCAGGTTGGCGACGCGGCATCCGGCGCGCCACGCCATTGCGATGCCGTCGCCGGTCGAGGTGTCGGGATTGGTGGTGTAGAGGTAGACCTTGCCCGCGCCGCCGGTGGCCAGCACGGTGTGGCCGGCGGCAAAGGTTTCGACTTCGCCGGTGCCCTTGTTGAGGGCATAGGCGCCGTGGATTTGCCGGTCCGACCCGCCCGCGCGTTTGCCGCTGATGAGGTCGATGGCGACGTGCTGTTCGAAGGTATCGATATTGGGGTGGGCGCGCACCTTGTCGAGCAGGCTGGTCTGCACCGCGTGGCCGGTGGCGTCGGTGGCGTGTACGACCCGGCGTTGGGAGTGGCCGCCCTCGCGCGCCAGATGAAGGCCGCCCGGGGTGGCGGGATCGGGCGTGAAGGCAACGCCGTTGGCAGTGAGCCAGGCGATCATCTCGCGCGCCTGGCTGGCCACCCGGTAGGTGACGGCTTCGTCACACAGTCCGCCGCCAGCAATCATGGTGTCGCGAACGTGTGCCTCGACCGAGTCGCCGGTGTCGACCGCCGCCGCAATCCCGCCTTGCGCCCAGTCGCTGGCGCCGTCAGTCATCTGGCGCTTGGTGACGATCGCAATCCGGCGCTGGTCGGCCAGCTTGAGTGCAGTGGTCAGCGCGGCGAGGCCGCTGCCGAGGATGAGGACATCATATCTGTGCATGGTGACGGGGGATGATAGCAGGCTCATGCCGGGCAAGAATAACCCGGTTCGGGATGAACTTTTTCATTGCAGGGGGCTCACAGGTTCGGAATGTGCGGTCACGTATACTTCTAACCACAATAAAAGCAGCTAGGGAGTTATGTCGGATCGCGAACTGGATCAGGTGTTGGTCGAACGCGCCCAGCAGGGGGACAAGCGAGCGTTTGAGCTTTTGGTGATCAAATATCACCGCAAGCTCGGACGCCTGTTGTCGCGCATGGTGCGGGATGCGGCCGAAGTGGAAGACATCACGCAGGAAGCCTTCATCAAGGCCTATCGCGCGCTGCCGGGGTTTCGCGGCGAGAGTGCGTTTTATACCTGGCTGTACCGTATCGGCGTCAACACCGCCAAGAACTATCTGGTGGCGCGCAAGAAACAGCCGGTATCGTCGGATGTGCAGGCGGAAGATGCAGAAAACTATGAAGAAGGCGATTTGCTGCGCGAAATTGCCACACCGGAAACGGAACTTCAGTCCAAACAAATCGCCCAAGCAGTGAATGAAGCGGTCGATGCCCTGCCCGAAGAGTTGCGAACAGCCATCACGCTGCGCGAGATTGAGGGCATGAGCTACGAGGACATCGCGCAGATGATGGACTGTCCGATCGGCACGGTGCGTTCACGGATTTTCCGCGCGCGCGAGGCGATTGCAACCAAGATACGCCCGATGTTGGGCACCAGTCAGGATAAAAGGTGGTAACCATGTCAGCACTTCGTAAACCCGAATTCTTTTCCCAGACAGACGACGACAAACAACAGTTGTCCGCAGTGCTGGACGGCGCAGCGACGCACGCTGAAACCGAGGCCTGTATTGCGGCCCTGAAGCGCGACGACGCCCTGCGACAAGACTGGTCTGAATACCACCTCATCGGCGACTTGATGCGCGGCACAGCACCGGCATCGGACGATTTTATGGCGCGTTTGTCAGCGCAACTGGCGACTGAACCGACTGTGCTCGCACCGCGCCGCAGGGTGTGGCCGCAGCGCGTGGCAGTCGCCTCGTTTGCATCGCTTGCAGTGTGGGGCATGGTGACGCTCAGTGGCCGGCAGCAGGATGCGCCGGCGCCGCTGCCGATGGCGGCAGCGCCTGGCTTTCAGCAGGCCGCTCAAGCAACCGGGCCGGTGCGTGATGAAGTGCGGTTGGCACCTTACCTGGTGGCGCATCAGGAATTTGCCCCGATGGCGGTGGCTTCGCCCTATCAACGTACGGTCGCGCTTGCGGAGGAGCCGCGTTAATGCATGCGATGGGTATGGAGCAGCGTGTCGACTGGTTCGCTGCGCTGGCTGGATGTCTGTTGTTGTCCGCACTGACGTTAGCTGGCAAGGCGCATGCCGATGCCGCGCTTGACTGGCTTAAGCAAGCCGAAGCCGCCGCCAAACAACAAAATTACAGCGGCGTGTATGTTTATCATCACGGTGAACACATCGAAGTGCTGCGTGTGTTGCATCGTGTCGATGCAAAGGGCGAGCAGGAGAAGGTCGAAGTGCTGGATGGCACGCCGCGCCAGTTTCTGCGTATTAACAATGACGTGTATTGCCATTTCCCGGGCGGCAAGCAGGTTCGTCTGGAACGCAACGCGCCGCGCCGTTTTTTCCCCGCCTTGCTGCCCACCAATCCGGCCAGTTTGCTGGATTACTACAATGCCAGGCTGGGCGGTTCCGAGCGTGTGGCAGGACGCCCCAGCCAGGTGCTGCTGCTGGAGCCTCGTGATGGCTATCGCTACGCCTACAACCTGTGGCTCGACAGGCAGACTGGATTGCCGCTCAAATCACGCATTGTGAATGGCAGCGGCAATGTGGTGTCGATGTATGTCTTCTCGGAAATCCAGATCGGTAAAGCACCCGATGCCGAGTTGTTTCTCAATGATCTGACTGGCAAAAGCATCCTCAAAGCGAGTCTGGATCAACCCGTCAGCGTGGCCTGGAAGGTGGCACCGCCGCCGGGATTCGTTCAGGTACAGGCGGCGGTACGCGCGCTGCCGGGCAAACAGATGCCGGTAACCCATTTGGTGTTTTCCGACGGCTTGAGTGTGTTGTCGATGTTCCTCGAACCAGTCAATCCGAAGATGCCGAAAACGCATGGACTGGCAGCCGAAGGCGCGATTGGCGTGTATGCGCGTGAGGTGGCCGGTTACTCTGTGACGACGCTGGGTGAAGTGCCGAACGCTGCCTTGATCGAAACCGGCAATTCGGTGGAAAAACAGTGAGCCAACCCGCACGCAATTCAGTACCAGAACAAACCATGCTTGAGCAAACCGTCGAGGTTATTAAAACCGCGTCAGACGGCATTTGGGTGCAGGCGGTCGAGCCATCGGGCTGCGGCACGTGCGCGGGGCAGGGCTGTTCGTCGCGGCGGATCGCTGAATTATTCCAGCGCAAGCCCCGTTTGTTTCTGGTGGATTGTGATCTGGCGCTGTCGCCAGGTGATCGCGCGGTGGTCGGGATTGCCAATGGCAGCGTGTTGAAGAGTGCGCTGCGTGCCTATGGCCAGCCTTTGGCGCTGATGCTGGCGGGCGCGTTGCTGTCGCAAGCGTTTGAGGTGGGTGATGGCTCCGCCCTGATCGGCGTGTTACTGGGTGGCGCGGCAGGCTGGTTGCTGGCGCGTAACAGCCAGGCTGCACGCCCAGTGGTTCTGAGGCGCGAAGAGATGATTCATTTGATGAAAGGATAACTCGTATGCGAATGGCTTTGACTACGATTGCAATGGTGGGTGCAATGTCTGCGCCTGCATGGGCAACAGCTGTGATGGATGTGGCTGATCTGGTTGAAAAGCAGGGTCCGGCCGTGGTCAATATCAGTACCACGACACTCGCCAAACGGAGTGAGAATGGCATGTCGCCCGATATGCCGGACACCGAAAGCATGCAGGAGTTTTTCCGCCGCTTTTTTCCCGGCATGCCCGGCATACCAGGTATGCCGGGTGGCGCGATGCCGGGTGTTCCCAGCCATGGTGAAGGCTCCGGATTTATCGTGGGCAGCGACGGCACCATCCTCACCAATGCACACGTGGTGCGCGGAGCCGATGAGGTCATCGTCAAACTCACGGACAAGCGCAAGTTCACCGCCAAGGTGATCGGAACCGATACGCGTACCGATGTCGCCGTGCTGAAAATCACCGCCAATAACCTGCCTGCCGTGAAGTTGGGCGATCCGGACGCTTTGCGCGTTGGCGAAGCGGTTGCGGCAATTGGCTCGCCATTCGGCTTCGAGAACTCGGTCACCGCAGGCATCGTCTCCGCCAAGGGACGCTCGTTGCCGTCGGAGAGTTACGTGCCCTATATCCAGACCGACGTGGCGATCAACCCCGGCAATTCGGGTGGCCCCTTGTTCAACATGAAGGGCGAAGTCGTCGGCATCAACTCACAGATTTACAGCCGTAGCGGCGGTTATCAAGGGGTTTCGTTTGCCATTCCGATTGACGTTGCAATGGAGGTGGTAAGCCAGCTCAAATCTGGCGGCAAGGTCTCGCGCGGCTGGCTGGGCGTGGTGATCCAGGAAGTCAGCAGCGATCTCGCCGAGTCTTTCGGCCTGGATCGCCCGCGCGGCGCATTGATTGCGCAGGTGCAGCCTGATGGTCCGGCAGCCAAAGCAGGCTTGCAGGCATCCGATGTCATTCTTAAATTTAACGGCAAACCCGTGGAAAACTCCGGCGATCTGCCGCGCATGGTCGGCACAGTCAAACCCGGCAGCACGATCCCATTGGAAATCTGGCGCAAGGGCAAAGCGCAGACCGTCAGCGTGGTGTTGGCCGAATTGCCTGGTGAAGAGCAAGTTGCCGGCAAGTCGGGTAAAGCCTATTTGCGCGGTGGCCTTGCACTGTCCGAACTCACGGTTGAGCAACGGCGTGAGATCGGGACTGACTATGGTCTGTTGGTGCAGGATGCAACCGGCGATGCCCTGCGCGCGGGTATTCGCACCGGCGACGTGATCCTGGCGGTGAACAACCGAAATGTCGCCACGGTGGATGCCTACCGCAAAGCCATCGCGGCCGTGCCAGTCGGAAAAGTTGCCGCCATCCTGGTGCGTCGTGGCGAAGGCTCGCTGTACGTTCCTCTGAAGATTTCGGCAGAGTAATCGCCATGCCTGACCGGCAACTCACGCTCTATACGCGGGGAGGTTGCCCTTTGTGTGAGGACATGGCGGAGCAGGTGCGAGCGCGACTGGGATCGCATCGCATGATCGAGAGGGATGTGGATGGCGATCCCTCGCTGAAAGCCCGGTTTGGTTGGGATGTGCCGCTGTTGTTTGATGGCGATACCGAAATTTGCCGGCACGAGTTTGATGCGGTGGCATTCGGGGCGTGGTTAAAGCGGGTTTAGGCTTTTCACGCTTTCTTGTACTGATTGCCGTCCTTGCATGCCACGTAACGACAGCGTGTGCAGGACTCCCACAAGCGTTCAGCTACCCGCCTCACGTATGGTTTCATCTGGGAGCGCAACGTGACATTCATGGAATACCCGCGTGGTGCAATTGCGGCAAACCTCGTTATCGAGGCGTGGGTAAATTGCCTTAATCGCATCGCCCTTGTGACGGAAGATCTGTTCTTCGCCGATGGTGTCGACCTGGCCACTGCGTCGCAACATTGCACACAGATCAGGCTGCACGCCGACCAGATACAGACCGCCGCCCAGCTTGCGACGGCGGGTGGCTTCCTTGGCCAACAGCTCGGCCCCGGCCAGGTCGATGAAGCCAATCGCGCGCGAAGTCAACAATAGGTGCTTTTTCTGCGGATCGGTGTCGTCGATGTTGCGGAAGTGTTGCTGCACATATTCGACCGCACCGAAGAAAATCGAACCTTCGATGCGGATCATGGCCATCTGCGGGCAGGCAGGGGCATCGCCGTCGGCCGGTACAAATTTTCGGCGCGGATTGTCGCGCTCGGCCTGAGACGGGACCAGCTCGCGGATTGACGGTTGCGAGGTGCGATGCAGGTAAAACATCAGCGACACCAGGATGCCGAGGAAGATGCCTTTTTCCAGGTCGACCAGGGTGCCGATGAAGGTGAGCGCGAGGATGATGCGTTCGCGCTTATGGCGTTTGATGATTTCGCCGATGTGGTGGAAGTCGATCAGGCTCCACGCCACGATGAACAGGATCGCGGCCATGGCGGGCACCGGCAGATAAGCCGCGAGCGGCGCAACCAGCAACACAATCAACAACAGGAACACCGCCGACATTGCTGCTGCGAGCGGGGTGCGGGCGCCTGAAGCGTAGTTGACGCCGCTGCGGTTGAACGAGCCGCTGGCAGCGTAGCCGGAGAAAAAGCTGCCGGCGATATTGGATAAACCCTGCCCGATGAATTCCTGATTGCTGTCGATGCGCTGGTCGGATTTGGTCGCCACCGAGCGGGCGATGGCGACCGCTTCGGTGAGCGCCAGGATTGCGATGATGGTGGCGGGGAACAGGGTTTGATTGATCGCTGTGAGCGAGAAATCCGGCAGCGATAGCGGCGGGAAGGACGCAACCAGCGCACCTACGGTCTTGATCCCGGTAGCCTCTGCGCCATAGCGCAGGTTTAGGAGGGCGGCTACTGCGCTGCCAATCACCATTGCCACAATCATGTATGGAAGCTTGCTTAGATAGCGTTTGGCCAGGATGCCGGTCACCAGGGTGACAGCGCCCACAACCAGCACCCAGGGCTGGATGTCCGGCAGGTGCGTAGCGAAATAGATCAGCACTTCATGAAAATGCGCGCCGCGCGGGATATCCAGGCCGAAGAAGCTTTTGATCTGGCTGCTGGCGATGAGGATGGCCGCACCTGCGGTGAAGCCAATGATGACGGTGTGTGAGATGAAATTGACCAGCACGCCCAGCCGCGCCAGACCCATTGCCAGTTGAATCAGGCCAGTGAGCAGGGTGAGGGTCAGCACCATGCCGATGAACTGTGCACTGCCTGGTTCGGCCAGCGGACTGATCGAGGCAAACACCACGATCGAAATCGCGGTGGTGGGGCCTGACACGAGATGCCAGCTCGACCCCCACAGGGCGGCGACAATAGCGGGCACCATCGCTGCATATAAGCCGTATTCGGGTGGCAATCCGGCGATGGTGGCAAAGGCCACGGCTTGTGGCAACACGATGAGTGCCCCAGTAAAGGCGGCGATTAAGTCGGCTTTGAATGTCTGCTTGGTGACACTGGGCCACCAGCGCAAAAAAGGCAGCAGGCGGTAAAGCCAGAGGGGGCAGGCATTCAGCATGAACACGAAAAGTCCAGAAGCATATTAGTGGATAATACTATAACTCATTGTCATAAAAGGATTTTTTGCCAACCGGATGCTCAATGCACGAGCCCTACAGGTCATAATTGCGGGCGAGTTCTGCGTGAGACAGGGTTACAAGAACAATCCAATCAGAAAGAGCGAGGATGATGAAATTTACCACGATGACGCTGTGTGTATCCGTGCTGATGACGTTGGCCGTGCCGGTACAGGCCGCGGGCGACCCCAAGGTGGGACAAACCAAAACTTCGATGTGTGCGGGTTGCCATGGCATTCCCGGTTGGCGCACAGCTTATCCGAGTGTGTACAGCGTGCCCAAACTGGGCGGGCAGCACGCTGAATATATTATGGCGGCCCTCAAAGGTTATCAATCAGGCGAGCGGAGTCATCCCAGCATGGATGCTATCGTGGGTAGCTTGAGCGAGCAGGACATGGAAGACCTCGCTGCTTACTACGCATCGTCGTATAGCGGCCCTGCCAAATGATCGCGGAGACTCCCATGAAAAAAACATTATTTGTCTTTGCGAGCCTTGCGCTGGCTTTTTCACTACCCATCCAGGCAGCTGGTAATGCCGAGGCGGGCAAGGCCAAGTCCACCACTTGCGCGGCCTGTCATGGTGCTGACGGTGTAAGCTCGGTGCCGTCCTTTCCTAAACTGGCGGGGCAAAATCGTGATTATCTGTATCACTCACTGATGGCTTACAAGTCCGGCAAGCGCAAGAATCCCATCATGGCTGGGCAGGTACAAACGCTGACCGATGCGGATATGCAGGATCTGGCACTGTATTTTTCCAAACAAAAAGGCTTGTATTTGAAATATTGAAGCTCAATTTGTCAGCTAAAAAAACGGGGTGACCACATAAATGGCCGCCCCATTTTTTTGTATGGCGAATCTGATGTTTAGGCTATCGGACACAAGACCGGTTGCGCCCCTCTTGCTTGGCTGCATAGAGCGCGAGGTCAGCGGTGTTGACCAAGGCGTCGACGTCGGCCGTGCTGGTTTGCTTGGTGGCAATACCGAAGCTGGCTGTGATGGAGATGGTTTTTTCTGCTCGCCCGATCACGATTTTGTTGGACGCCAGAGCCGTGCGCAAGCGCTCAGCCGCTTGTGTGGCGGCCTTGATGTCGGTGTTGGGGCAAATGACCAGAAACTCTTCGCCGCCGATGCGGCTGACGTTGTCGCCCCGGCGTGCCGATGTGCGCAGAGCTTCGGCGGTTTCGCGCAATACGATGTCACCCACCGCATGGCCGTAGGTGTCGTTGATCTGCTTGAAGTGATCGATATCGAGCACGATCAGAGAAAGAGGCATGCCGGATCGGGTGGTGGCGCTCCAGATTTGCTGGAGTTGATCCATCGCCGAGCGGCGATTGGAAAGCCCGGTCAGAGAGTCGGTCAGCGCGGCAGTGGCCAAACGGCGATTGGCTACCGCCAGTTCGGCGGCAATCTGGCGCAGTTGTGCGCGATCTTTTTCCCAGTTGTTTTGCAACTGCAGCAGGCGCTGTGCAGCGAACAGCCGGATGCGCAGTCCCTGTGCACTGATCGAACTGGGCGCATAGCCATCTGCGCTGGCTTCATACGCGCGCATCAGTTGATCTTCGCCGCATTCGTCCCCCATCAGCAGGATATGCATGCGGCGGCCTTCTTCCGTTGCACGCAAGGCGTGGCATAACTCCGGGCCATCAAGCTGGGGCAGCTTGTCACGCGCAATGATGACATGCGGCAGGATCTCCATCGCCAGCGCCAGCGCGGCGTTGCCATTGTCAGCTGGATAAACGATATGGGGACTGTCTTCAACCAGTAAGGCCATGGTCTTGCGGCGGCTCACGGCATTGCCGTCCGCCACCACGATTCGCAGGGGCAGCTGGTCTTCGCTGGTTTCGCTCTGTCCCTGGCTGATTTCATCAAAAAGTGGCAACGATGCGGTTGGAATTTTGAGCATTTCGCCCCATTCGCGCCAGTTTGAAATCACCTTGTCGATAAAGCCGCCGGCGGTTTCGGGCGTGAGGTCGAGCGCTTCTGCCTGGGTGATCCATTCCTTCGCCAAATGCGGGCGCGCATCCACGCTGGCAAGACCGTAATCAGCCAGGTGGTGCGATAGCCGCAGAATCAGCATCAAGATGCTTGCGCGTGAATCATCGGCAAAATTGGCGTGTTGCGGGGTTTCATAGTGCGCCAGAGGCTCGGTGAAAACCTTGGGCAAGCCCCAGTCAGCCATCATTACGATGCCCAGCTCGGTATGGTCCGTTTCCAGCTGTACCCGTTCCAGCGCGAGGAGCGATTGCGAGCGGTCTGCTTGATAGGTGGCCAGCACGCCGCTGTATTCATCCGGGTAGGCGGTGGCCAGCGCGAGTTGCCCGACCTGCGCCAGCAAGCCGCATATAAATAATTCGTCGGGGGCAGCCGATCGAACCCGTGCGCCCAGCGCTTGCATGGTCAGCCCCATGAGCAGGGAATGCGACCAGTAGGCCTGGTAGTCGAATCCCTGGCAGGCACCAGCGCGGTATTGGTCAAGCAATGAAAACCCCAGGGCAAGCTGGCGTACGGACGTCATTCCCAGCCGTACCACTGCCTCCTGTGCAGACACCACCGGCCGCGGAATGTGTGATGCGGTATTGGCCAGCTTGATCAGACGTCCGCACAGTGCAGGATCGGTTTGGACCACCCGCGCGATTTCCCCCAGGGTCGCGTTTTCGCGCCGGGAGATCTCGAGTACGGCCAGCGCCACGCCTTTGGGGGAGGGAAGCTGAGCGCTGACATTTAATTGTTCAAGTGTGTTCATCGATCAAGCTGCGATGGGGATGAGTAAACAGGATCATGTTTATTCAAGCTTATCGACAGTATTTCGACAGACTGAAGATCAACAAGCGTCGCCTTTGCATTTATGCCGGCGCTGCTGGTGGCAGTCGTTCAGTTATCACCCAACTGCTGATCCAGACATCGCAGATACGCCACTGAATCAAATGCGGTCTGGTAGCGCTGTACTTGCCAGATCATTTCGGCCAGACATTCCATCACCGCATGCTGTGCGGGCATCGCATCGCCTTGCCGTGCAAGCAGACGCTGGTAGCGCGCGCGGATGCCGGGTGGCTGGTCTACCGACAGTTGCTCGCTAATCGCCAGATGCATGGATAAATGCAAAAAAGGATTGGTTTCACCGGACTCGGGCTGATAGTCACGTTCCAGGTAACGCTCAGGTTGATCCAGCAGGGCGTGATATTCGGGATGCGTCAGGATCGCGTCGAGCGCGGGCTGCTCGGCCCCGGCCAGCGGTTGTCCGGCGCGGTACTTCGCCCACACGCCGAAAAAAAACTGGCGCACCTGATCGCGGCTGGGATTAAACATGGCCGGCATTCAACATGGCTGGGTCAAGCCTGAAGCGATTTGGCGGGGCGCAACCCGTGTGTGCTTGCCTTGCCACTTGCGGGAGCGGGCAGGGTCTTGTCCTTGAACTCGCACAGGTCGGCAATGATGCACTCGCCGCATTTGGGTTTGCGTGCCTGACACACATAGCGTCCGTGCAGAATCAGCCAGTGGTGCGCGTCGATGCGGAATTCGTCGGGGATGGTCTTGAGCAGTTTTTTTTCCACATCGAGAACCGTTTTGCCCCGGGCGAGGCCGATGCGATTGCTGACTCGAAAGATATGCGTGTCGACTGCCATCGTCGGCTGGCCAAATGCCGTATTCAAAATCACATTCGCGGTCTTGCGCCCCACGCCGGGCAGCGCCTCAAGCGCGGCGCGATCGGCTGGCACGGTGCTGTGGTGCAGATCGATCAACATGCGGCAGGTGGCGATGAGGTGCTTGGCTTTGCTTTTGTACAGCCCGATTGTCTTGATCGCGTCAGCCAGTTCCGCCTCACCCAGGGCGTAGATGGCCTCTGGTGTGTTGGCCTTTGGGAACAGCCTGCGTGTGGCCAGATTCACGCCCTTGTCGGTCGATTGTGCCGACAACACCACCGCCACCAGTAATTCGAATGGCGTGGTGTATTCCAGTTCGGTGGTGGGGTGCGGATTGGCGGCGCGCAGGCGGCTGAAGATTTCGTGGCGCTTGGCTGGATTCATGCTGCGACGGGCACAGCGGCGCGCGCACGCTGCGCGCTGCGCGCCTTGTAGCTGTTGTTTGCCGCGATCAGCAGCCCCAGCGTGATGAAGGCGCCGGGCGGCAGAATCGCCAGCAGGAAACCCTGATAGTTGGGCAGCACATGAAGAATGAGGGTTTTGGCTGACTCGCCCAACACCAGATCAATGCCGGAAAAGAGGGTGCCCTGGCCAATGATTTCACGGATTGCGCCCAGCACCACCAGCACCAGCGTCAGTCCCAGACCCATCGCCAGTGCATCGATCACGCTGTGCAGCGGGTGGTTTTTAGAAGCGAATGCGTCGGCGCGTGCCAGCACGATGCAGTTGGTGGTGATGAGCGGGATAAAAATCCCCAACACCAGATACAGCGGATGCACATAGGCATTCATCGCCAGGTCGATCACCGTGACGAGCGCGGCGATGATGAGGACGAACACAGGAATGCGGATTTCATTCGGCACGAAATGGCGCACGGAGGACACCGCACCACTGGAAGCCGCCATCACCAGCATGGTTGCGAGACCCAGCGACAAGGCGTTGACCACGTTGTTGCTGATCGCCAGCAAGGGACACAGACCCAGCAGTTGCACCAACCCGGTGTTCTGCTTGATGAGTCCGTTGTGGAACAGGCTACGGAATTCGGTCAGGGAAATCATGCTGGTGGCTCCTTGGCGGGGGGCGCGTTGAATTCCGCGCGGTGCTGGGCAAAATATTCGAGCGCGCCTTTTACCGCTCTTACCACGGCGCGCGGGGTGATGGTGGCACCGGCGCGGGCGTCGAACGTGCCACCGTCCTTGACGACTTTCCAGTGTTTGGGCGGTGGGTTGGTGAGCGATTTTCCGGCAAACTGGTCGATCCAGGCGCTTTTTGCACGATCGACATAGTCGCCCAGTCCCGGGGTTTCGCGGTGGGCGGTGACGCGCACGCCGGTGACCTTGCCGCTGGCATCGATGCCGATCAACAGTGCAATTTCACCACTATAGCCATCGGGCGCGATCGCTTCCAGCACGATGCCGCTGAACTGGCCATCGCGCTGGGCCAGCCATAGCGAAGAGGCAAGCCGGGTGCCCAGCAGGTCGTCGGGCGCTACCCTTTTTTTGCTGCTCAGCAAATCGTTGTCATACAGCGTGGCGGGCAATACCTGACTCAACAGCGCGAGCTTTGCGGCCTGTTGGCCGCGCGCGATGGTGGGTTCGGTGGACTGGTGGGTGAATGCCAGAATGGCGGTGCCGACAAAGGCAAACACCAGCAGGATGACGCCGGTGCGCAGCGCGTTGCGGCTGGCTGTGGTGGCGCTCACGCGCGCGGCTCCTTGCGTGCGCCGCCGTAAATGCGCGGCTGGGTATATTGGTCGATCAGCGGCACGCATAGATTCATCAGCAGAATGGCGAACGCCACGCCGTCCGGGAAGCCGCCCCAGGTGCGGATGACGATAGTGAGGAAGCCTGCGCCGAGGCCAAAGACCAGCTTGCCGCGCGGGGTGGTCGCACCCGACACCGGATCGGTGGCAATGAAAAAGGCGCACAGCATGACCGACGGCGAAAACAGATGGAACCACGGCGCGCCAAAGCGGCCGGCATCAAAAAAATGCAGAAAGCCAGCGGTGAGCCAGATGCCAGCCAGGAACGCCAGCGGTACCTGCCAGCTGATGATGCGCAAGGCCCACAACAGCAAACCGCCCAACAGAAATGCAGCCGCCAGCCATTCAAACCCGACACCGCCGTAATGGCCAAAAATCGGCTGCCTCATCACTTCGTCAACCGTCAGTTGCTGGTACAACCCGGTTCGCAACACATCGAGTGGCGTGGCCATGGTGATGGCGTCGAGCGTGGCCTTGGGCAGGTCGCCACCGAAAATGACCGCTGCGCTCTGTGCCAGGGTGAGATGCACTGCGCCGGGTTCAAGCGAGGTCAATTCGAGCGGCCCCGCCCATTGCGTCATCTGCACCGGAAACGACACGATCAACACGGCGTAGCCGACCATCGCCGGATTGAAAATGTTTTGCCCCAGACCGCCATACAAATGCTTGGCCACCACGATGGCGAACAGCGTGCCGGTGATGATCAGCCACCACGGCGCCAGCGACGGCAACGACAGCGCCAGCAGCCAGGCGGTGACAATGGCCGACAGATCCGTGAGGAAAGGCTTGGCCGGGTAGCCGCGTGCTTTCAGCATCGCAGCCTCGGCTAGCAGTGCGGTGACCGTGGCGAGCGATAGCGTGACGAGAATGCCAGGGCCGAACAGCCAGACATATGCCGCAATGCCGGGCAGCAGGGCAGCCAGCACCCAGGCCATGATCTGGGTGACGCTGCTGCGATCAAGTATGAACGGGGAGGGCATCAGGTCTTCTCTTTGGAATCCAGCGGTTGCCGCGCCTGTTCACGAATTTTAGCCCGGCGCGCTTCGATCTCTTCGATCTCAAGCTGGGTATCGGGCGACAGGTTGTCGGTGTTTTTGGGGGCGGCCTCGGCTTTTTTCGCTTGTGCGCGAGCCAGTGCAGCGGCGATCAGCGCTTTCTTGGCGTCGGCTTCGCTGGGGGCGGCGCTGCCCGGTTCTGCCTTGTCGGCAGGAGCGGCAGCGAGCTCGGCGCGCTTGGCTTGCGCCTTGGCGGCAAGCTTTTCTGCTTTTTCTGCTTTTTCGCGTTCCTGACGGAACAGGCGGAATTCGTGGCGCTCACGCGCCAGGTCCGATGCCTGTTTGTCCTTTTCGTGTGCCCAGATTTCACTTTTGGCGTAGCGATAAAAATCGACCAGCGGGATATGGCTGGGGCAGACGTAGCTGCAGCAGCCGCACTCGATGCAATCGAACAGGTGGTATTCCTGTGCGCGGCCAAAGTCGCTCGCCTTGGCAAAGCGGAATAATTCCTGCGGCTGCAGTTCGGCCGGGCAGGCGTCGGCGCAGCGGGTGCAGCGGATGCAGGGCAGCGCGCGGGGCGGCGGCGGAAACAGCTCGTTTGACTTGACCAGGATACAGTTGGTGGCCTTGACCACCGGCACGTCGAGGTTGGGCATCGGCATGCCCATCATCGGTCCCCCCATCAGCACGCCGGTAGTGCCGTCGCGGTCGCCCGCCAGCGTGATCAGCGTGTGCATGGGCGTGCCGATCAGCACCTCGACGTTCTGTGGACGCAGCACATGGCCGGTGACGGTAACCAGCCGCGAGATCAGCGGCTCACCATGGTGCACTGCGCGCGCCAATGCGTACGTCGTGCCGACGTTGAACACCTGAATGCCGATATCGGTGGACAGTTTGCCCGACGGCACCTGCTTGCCGGTGAGCGTCTCGATCATCTGTTTGGCACCGCCGCCGGGATAGCCAGTAGGTACACTGACCACTTCCACCGCAAAGTCCATTTTGGCTGCAGCAGCCTGCATCGCAGCGATGGCTAGGGGTTTGTTGTCCTCGATCCCGATGAGGATTTCGGTGCTGCCCAGCAGATGCCGCATCACCGCCATGCCCTGCAGGATTTCGTCGGCGTGGGTACGCATCAGCACGTCGTCGCAGGTGATCCACGGCTCGCATTCGCCGCCATTGATGATCAGCGTGGGGCAGGTGTGCGCTGCGCCAGGGTCGAGCTTGACCGCGCTGGGGAATACCGCGCCGCCGAGCCCGGCCAGCCCCATGTCGCGCAGTTGCATGCGCAGATCGGCCGCTGCCATCGCTTGATAGTCGAGCGGGCCGTGGGCGATCCATTCATCGTGGCCATCGGTTTCGATCGTGATGCACAGATCGGGCAGGCCGGAAATATGGGGTACCGGCTGCATGTCGATGGCACTGACGATGCCCGAGCTGGACGCATGCACCGCTGCCGAGATGGTGCCGTCGGCTTCCGCGATCATCTGGCCTTTCAATACCCGGTCGCCGACCTCGACCACCGGCTTGGCGGGGTTGCCGATATGCTGGCGCAGCGGGATGACCAGTTTTTTGGGCAGGGGTGGGGCGTGAATCGGGCGGCTGGTCGATTCTTCCTTATGCCCGGGCGGGTGTATGCCGCCCTTGAATTTGAACAGTTCGCGAGTCATGCAACGCGCTTCAGTTCAACTGGTTTTATTTCATACACCGGATGCTTCCATTTCCAGTGCGGCAAATCCTCGGCAATCGGCACCATGGAGATGCAGTCGACCGGGCATGGCGGCAGGCACAGTTCGCAGCCGGTGCATTCCGCCGCGATGATGGTGTGCATCTGTTTGGCCGCACCGGAGATGGCGTCCACCGGGCAGGCCTGGATGCACAGGGTGCAGCCGATGCAGGTCTGCTCGTCGATGAAGGCAACCGATTTGGGCTTGGGTGTGCCGTGGGTTTCATCCAGTGATTTGGGTTCGATCCCCAGCAGGTCGGCCAGCTTCTTCACGCCTTCCTCGCCGCCGGGCGGGCACTGGTTGATGTCGGCTTCGCCTTTGGCGATGGCTTCGGCATAGGGCCGGCAACCGGGGAAGCCGCACTGGCCGCATTGCGTTTGCGGCAGGATGGCGTCGATCTTTTCCGCCAGCGGGTTGCCTTCCACCTTGAGGCGGATCGCCGACCAGCCGAGCACCAGCCCGGTCACGACAGCGATGCCGACCATCACCAGAATCGCAGTGAGCATTACTTGACCAACCCGGAAAAGCCCATGAAGGCCAGCGACATCAGCCCTGCGGTGATCATCGCAATGCTGGTGCCCTTGAATGGCGCGGGGATGTCACAGGTATCCAGCCGCTCGCGGATGCCGGCAAACAGGATCAGCACCAAGGTGAAGCCGATGGCGCCGCCGGCGCCGAAAAACAGCGATTCGACAAAGTTGTGCTGCGCCTGCGCGTTCAAGCAGCGGAATTCCCAGCACCGCGCAGTTGGTGGTGATCAGCGGCAGGTAGATGCCCAGCACCTGATACAGCACCGGGCTGGATTTGTGGATGAACATTTCGGTGAACTGCACGATCCCGGCGATCACCACGATGAACGACAGCGTGCGCAGATAAATCAGGTCGGTGCCGAGCAGATATTCGCTGACCAGATAACTTGCACCCGACGCCAGCGTCAGCACAAACGTTGTTGCCAATCCCATGCCGATTGCTGCTTCCAACTTTTTCGACACGCCCATGAATGGGCAAAGACCCAGAATCTTGGCCATCACGATGTTGTTGACGAACACCGTGGAAATGAGGATGAGGAGGTAGGTTTCCAAAACAGGCGATCCGGGGCAATGGCGCATTATCCGCCGATGTGGCGGTGGGGTTCAACCCTGACCGCGCAGTGTGTTTGACAGTAATGGGGTCCAGACTTAGCAGCGAGCACCCACCGGGGGGGGTCAAATTTCGATTTGCGTACCCAACTCGACCACCCGGTTGACCGGCAGTTTGAAAAACCGCATCGCCGATTCGGCGTTTTGCGCCATCGTAGCGAAAACGTTTTCGCGCCATAGCGCCATGCCAGGCATCTTGGTGGGGATCAGGGTTTCGCGCGACAGGAAGAAGCTGGTCTCCATCATGGCGAAATGCAGCCCCAGGGCGTCGCACAGTTGAAGCGCCTTGGGAATGTCCGGCTCCTCGCGGAAGCCGAAGCGGATTTCCATCCGGTAAAAACCGCCGCCCAGTTCGGTCAGGCGAATTCGCTCCGCGTCACGGATGGTGGGCACTTCTTCGGTGATGGCGCGCAGGATCACCACGCGTTCGTGCAGCACCTTGTTATGTGACAGGTTGTGCAGCAGGGCATGCGGCACGCCCTTGCCGGTGGCGTGCAGAAAAATGGCGGTGCCCGGCACGCGATGATGCTCGAAGGCAGCTACGCCCTCGATGAAGCTGTTCAGGTCGATGTCGTCGCTTTGCATCCGCTGAAACAGCAGTTCGCGGCCGCGTTTCCAGGTGGTGAGCAGGGTAAACACCAGCAGCCCGATGACCAGCGGGAACCAGCCGCCATGAATGATCTTGGGCACGTTGGCGCCAAAGAAGGCGAGGTCGATGACGAGGAAAAACGCCGCGCCGCCGATGGCGGTTGGAAGCGACCATTTCCACAAGGCCCATGCCACGGTGAAGGCCAGAATGGTGTCGATTGCCATGGTGCCGGTCACGGCGATGCCGTAGGCCGAGGCCAGATTGCTGGAAGACTGGAAGCCCAGGATCAGCAGTGCAACACCCGTCAGCAGCGTCCAGTTGATGAAGGGGATGTAGATTTGCCCGATGGCCTGATCCGACGTGTGGCGCACCTGCATGCGGGGCAGATAACCCAGCAAATTAGCCTGACGGGTGACGGAAAACGCGCCGGAGATCACCGCTTGCGAAGCGATCACGGTGGCCAGCGTCGCCAGCACAATCAGCGGATACAAGGCCCATTCCGGCGCCAGCAGATAAAACGGGTTTTTGGCGGCGCTGGCGTCGCGCAGCAGCAGGGCGCCCTGACCCAGGTAGTTGAGCACCAGTGCAGGAAAAACAAAGCCGAGCCAGGCAAACCGGATGGGCCGTTTGCCGAAGTGGCCCATGTCGGCATACAGGGCCTCGCCACCGGTGACCGCCAGCACCACCGCGCCAAGGATGATCAGGCCGGTGATGCCGTGGGTTTGAAAATAGGCGAGCCCCTGCAGCGGATTGAATGCCTCCAACACCGCAGGCGTCTGAATTATGCTCAGCACGCCCAGCAGCCCCAGCACGCCGAACCAGAGCACCATTACCGGCCCGAACAGTTTTCCAACCGACGCGGTGCCCTGGCTCTGGATGAGGAACAGCGCCACCAGCACGCCCAATGCAATCGGGATGATGTAGCGATGCAAGGCAGGCGCGGCGACTTCCAGACCTTCCACCGCGGACAACACCGAAATGGCGGGGGTGATCATACTGTCGCCATAGAACAACGCGGCGCCGAACAGCCCCAGCGTGAGCAGCGCCCATTTGCGCCGCGAATCCGCGCGGAACACCCGCTGGGTCAACGCGATCAGCGCCATGATGCCGCCTTCGCCCTTGTTGTCGGCGCGCATGATGAAGATCACATATTTCAGCGACACCACCAGGATCAGTGCCCACAGCATGAGCGACAACACCCCGAGAATGTTGCCGGGATTGATGTCCGCGCCGTGCGGGCCGTTGAAGGCTTCCTTCAGCGCATACAGTGGGCTGGTGCCGATGTCGCCGAAGACTACGCCGATTGCGCCAAGCGCCAGGGTGTGCAGTTTATTGCTGTGGGAATCGGTGTTCGGGGAAGGGGTGTCGCTCATCGATTTTGCTTGTCGTGGCAGGAAGCCCCGGTTGGGTGGTGGGTGATTCTAGACAGAATGGCTGCGCAGTGGGGAAATGTTTGGCTGCCTGGACGGCCTGGTATCCATGCTCAGCCGAGCGCCTTGCCGCTGGCCCAGAAGTCGTAGCCTTTGCTCAGAAATTCGTCCCACGGCAGGTAGTGCGAACCGTCGCACGAGAAGGTGAGGCCGACGACGCCATTGAAGATGTTGAGGGTGCCGCTGCGCAGGTAGAACATTTCGTCCATGAAGCGCAGCTCGCGCAGGCCTTTGAGCACGGCGCGGATCTGGTCGCGCGGAATCAGGGCGTCGTCGGGATAGCTGCGTTTGGGATAGGCGAGGCAGGTGTTGGGGTCGGTCAGCGCGTCGATGTCGAGCAGGCGGTAGCGGTAGGGATCGTCAAACAGCCAGATGACGGCGCGGCTGCTGGAAAAGTGCAGGATGACGTGGAACACGCCGCGTTCGGTCATCAATTCTTCGAGCACGCCCAGCACGGTGTCGAGATGGATGTCCATCTGGCTGTCGCTGCGGGTCTGGTGAAACACGGTGCCGCGGATGGCGGGGTCGCCCTTGATTTGCCGCCAGTGGGTGGGTTCGTCGTAGAGCTGGTTGGTGAGCGGCAGGTTGCGCAGGTCAAAGTCGGCGCCGACAAAGCCGAGCACGCGACCCTGTGCGTCGCGCACGATCTGGATGGCGGTGAGCGAGGGGCGTTTGGCGCGCTGGCTGATGTAAGCCTGCGACAGCAGAAAGCCTGCGCTGGGGACGCGTTCGTTCATATAGGGGCGGTCGGCGCGGTTGCGTCCGACGTCGATTGCCACGGTGCCGTCGCGGCTGATGGTGTCGCTGATCTGGATGGCCTGGGTGTCCATGGCATACAGGTATTTGCCGATGGGGAACTGCGCCCATGCCTGGGCGAGGGCGGCATTCAGACGTTCGCGGTCGCCCCAGACCTGGCTGCATGCCTGGGCGGCTTGCGCCAGGGGTTCGCGCAGCAGGGTTTTCAGGGCTTCGCGCTGGCGGCTGATGCTGTCTGCAAGAGTGTCGGAAGTTGGGGGCATGGGAAAGAGGGGCGTTGATTTCAGGTTGCTTGATGTTGAGTGTTGAGCTGATGATGGAACGTGAGTACTGAGGGGTCAAACGGTAGCTTGCTTTGATTACAAGGGCAAGCTGGAAGGGGTGGCACGATAGCGCCGCAGAGAGTCGATGCGTTTTGCCGACAATCTGAACGCCCAGATCACATAAAAAAGCCCGGCTTTCGCCGGGCTGAACGTGGCGCTTGTAAACGACTTGATTACAGTGCCGGGCAGGTCGCTGCCGAGGCGCCCTTCAGCGGTTGAATCATCTTGAAGTTATAGCCGGGGGGGTTGATGGTCGGCAGCCGCTTCACCGTTGAGACGGTGAATCGGCAGATTGGCTTCGGTCACCGTTCCACCCAGGTTTACACGCAGGTACTTGACCAACCGCCTCGCTGATATCCATCAACTCTTCGCTTGGGGGCAGCGTGGCGGGTGCACCCGGGCCTGCGACCTGCACCACCGAACCATCTGTCTTGACGACCTGAACCTGGCGGCCACGGCAGGGGTTGCAGTTGTTGATGGTGGTCTTGTCGTCCGCATACCAGTAGCCGGCGACCGTGTAGCCGTCGTAGGCCGGTCCGCCAGTCGAACTCAGGCACTGCTGGTAGGTCGGGTTGGGACTGGAGACCCCATCTACGGTAATGGTGGCACGGCTGTCGTAGATGTCCATGTCGTTGAGCGGCACGCCGTTCACCTTGATGTTGCTGCCACGGTTGGTACCCCAGGGCCGGGTAGGCAGAGCGAGGGTCGGTCCGTTGACAGGCACCGGCGTCGCGCCCAGGAGGCCGTCGCAGGCATCAAGATCGAAGCTCACGCCGTTGTAGCCGAACATCCAGCCACCGGCCCAGAGGGTGGGATCGGATGCGAACGTGCCCTGCGTAGACTGCTCGATCGCGAACTTCAGATCGGCGCCGCACGCCTTGGTGGTCCGCCCCAGCTTGGCCGCGATTGGCACATAGTGGTAAATGTCCTCCATGGTGATGGGCCAGCCTGCCGGGACGTGGGTGCCGTAGCGGAAACCGCGGATGGAGGAGCTTTCGGCTCCGGACACAGCGGTCATGGCATCGGCGATCAGGTTATGCGAAGTGCCCTCGACCACCCCGGGCATGTCCTCATCCACGAAGTTGGAGCGGTGCAGATCCACCTCGGTGAAGGCGATGGTCTCATCCACCGGGCGCAGCAGTACCGTGGTGTTGCCACCGATCGTCACCTTCTGGCCGGGCACGAAGGTTTCCGCCACAAAGGGTGCGCGGGCCTTGGCAACCTTGGCTGCAATCGTCTTGTCTGCCGGGATCCCTTCGGCCACAACAATCTGTTTGTAGTTCCAGCCAGTGACCTTGCCGTTCTTGACCGTCAGTTTGAGGTTTCCAACCACGGTGCCATCCTGCCCCTGCTCCACGATCAGCGTCTTGGTGCCGTCGGCGTGGTCAACGACGATCGGGGCGGTGGTGCGCTCATGCATGTCCGAGTTCAGGATCACGTCCGGGCTGGGGGAGATTGTCTCGGCGATCTGGATGTCGCGCGCCATTTCCATCTCGGACATCATCACGACCACGTCGACCTTTTCAACGTTGCGCAGCTTGTCGACGAAGCAGGGCACTTCGGTCTTGCCGTCGGTGAACATGTAATTATTGGTGACGGAGGTGCCGACGGCAGCAATGGCGCGCGCCGTGGTGAAGCCGACGATGCCGACCTTCACATTGCCGACCTTCTTGATGATGTAGGTCGGCAGCACGCGCTTGAGCGGACGCACGGTGCCGGTGGCAGGATCCGTTGCTGTCCTTCCGCATATGGCGGTGTCGTCAAACTGGTTGGTGTAATAGAGGTTGGATCCCAGGGCATTCCAGTTTGCCAGCGGCGGAACAGCCGGGGTCGTCGCGGTAGCCGGGGTACCTTTGAAGGTTTCCTCGAAGCGGGCCGTGCCGTACAGGAAGTCCCAGTTGCCGGGGGCATGGGCCACAAAACCAAACGAATTCAGCACATCGATCATGGCCTGACCGCGGCTGAACAGGGCTTCGCCTGACCCCTGCAGGGTGTCGCCGGTATTGAGCAGGAGTGAACGGTTTACCCCGTCTTTCGTTGCCAGGGCGCGGAGGGCCTTGACGACGGTGTACATGCGTGCCACGCCACCTTCCATGCTGACGCTTTTGTAGCCCAGGGCGTCGCTGCGCAAATTAGGCCGGGGAACCAGGTGGCCGTGGATGTCGCCGGTCTGGATCAGGGTTACTTCGCCGGACCCGCCAGCTGTTGTCGTGGTAGTCGTGCTCCCGGCTAGTGCTGATGCAGAAATCAGGCTTGCAGTGGCAAGCCCCATCACCGCACACAGCGCTTTGACGCGCGTGTTGTGGGCACTGGATTGCTTGGCCAGCCCCTCCCTTGAAATGTATTTTTTCATTTGCTTCCCCTCCGTTACGGTTATCGAACCCTCGGGCGGGATTCGTATCTGTAAGGACGAGCGATAAACGCGGTTTATTCCGCTTTTAAATAAATGTGGTATGAATTAACCATTCAGAAACGGGAGGCTTCAAAACGATATCTGGACGGTTGGTTGCCGGAACGGCTGGGCAGGTTTAGGCGCCCCGAAGCGAAATCACCGGCCAGCCTTTTTCCAGCGCGTGGGCGCGCAACGTGGGGTCGGGGTCGACTGCAACCGGATGCTGGATTTTTTCCAGCAGCGGCAGGTCGTTGTGCGAGTCACTGTAGAACCAACTGCTGCTGAGACAATCCAGCCGGGTGCCTTGGGTTTCGAGGAAATGTTCGAGGCGGGTGACTTTGCCTTCCCGAAAGCAGGGGGTGCCGGCAACTTCGCCGGTGAAGTGGCCGTTAATTTCCTCGGGATCGGTGGCGATCAGGTGCGGGATGCCGAATTCCCGCGCGATGGGTGCGGTGACGAAGCTGTTGGTGGCGGTAATGACGGCGACCAGATCGGCTTCGTCGAGGTGGCGCTTCACCAGATCGCGCGCGGCCTGGGTCATCATCGGCTTGACCCGCGTTTCCATGTATTCGGCACGCCAGGCATCGAGCTGCGCACGCGCATGGGTGGCAAGCGGGCGCAGGGCAAACGCGAGAAAGGCATAAATATCCAGCTGTCCGGCCTTGTAGTCTTCGTAAAAGGCCTTGTTTTTGGCTTCGTAATGCGCGCCATCGACTGCGCCTTTGGCAATGAGGAATTGCCCCCACTCGTAGTCGGAGTCACCGGCGAGCAGGGTGTTGTCGAGGTCGAAGAGGACAAGGTTCATTTTTGGAGGAGCGAAAAAAGGTTGCAGGTAAGCGATGCGCCGCTTCATGTCGCGGCTGCTGATTGTAGAACACCTCGATGCACACAAACATTGCGATTGGCTTTCCCTCTCGAGCGTTGCCATCGGCAGCCTGCCTTGAGTGCAGTTCGGCGCCTGTGGTCCGGATAGGCTCACCCGGTGAGATAGATTAGAATGCCGAGCTTGGTTTTACTCTGCCGAATGAACGGCGTGAACCTGAAAATAGCGGTGGAAACACGATGGCAGATACAAATATGATCAGAGGCAGCCTGGTTGCGATGGTCACCCCCATGTCGGACGATGGCGCGCTCGATCTCGATGCGCTGCGCCGTCTGGTGGACTGGCACATTGCGGAAGGCACGGATGGCATTGTGATCGTCGGCACCACCGGCGAATCGCCGACGGTCACGTTTGACGAGCATTGCCTGTTGATCCGCACGACGGTTGAGCAGGTAGCCGGCCGGGTGCCGGTGATTGCGGGAACCGGCGCAAACTCGACCGCCGAGGCAATCGAGTTGACCGAGTGCGCCAAGCATGCGGGTGCGCAGGCCGGGTTGTCCGTGGTGCCGTACTACAACAAGCCGACACAGGAAGGTCTCTATCAGCATTACAGGAAAATCGCCGAAGCGGTCGATTTGCCGCTCATCCTTTATAACGTTCCGGGGCGCACGGTCGCGGATCTGTCCAACGAAACAGCGTTGCGCCTGGCAAATGTACCCGGCATCATCGGTTTGAAAGACGCGACCGGCAGCATGGAACGCGCAGGCGACTTTCTGCGTCTGGCGCCAAAAGACTTTGCGCTCTACAGCGGCGACGACGCGTCGGCGATGCCGTTCATGTTGCTGGGCGGACATGGCGTGATTTCGGTGACGGCCAACGTTGCGCCGAAACTGATGCACGCGATGTGCGTGGCCGCGTTCGAAGGGAACCTGCCGCGTGCGCGTGAACTCAATAATGCGTTGTTGCCTTTGCATAGCAAGCTGTTTGTTGAGGCGAACCCCATTCCGGTCAAATGGGCCTGCGCTGAGCTGGGCTTGATTCCGCCGGGTTTGCGTTTGCCGCTCACCCCCTTGTCTGCCGGGCTGCATGACACCCTGCGTAGCGCCATGCGCCACGCAAAACTAATCTAGCGTAGCGCGATGCGCCACGCAGTGAATTTGCTTTAGGACTCTTTATGCGTTTATTGCCCCTGTTTTTGCTTGTTAGCCTCGCTGTGTCGGGTTGCAGCATGGAATCGAAAAAAATCGATTACAAATCGGCTGAAAAATTGCCGACACTGGAAATACCGCCTGACCTGACCGCGCCGACAGGCGATAACCGCTATGCGATTCCCGATGCTCAGGGCGGCACCGCCACGCTGTCGACCTACAGCCAGGAACGCAAGACCGCGCCGACCTCTGCAGGCACACTGCTGCCCACGCAGGACAAGGTGCGCATCGAGAAGTCGGGTTCCCAGCGCTGGTTGGTGGTGCAGGCGACCCCGCAACAGGTGTGGCCGGTGGTCAAGGATTTTTGGCAGGAAACCGGTTTTATCATCAACCTGGAATCACCCGAAACCGGCGTAATGGAAACTGACTGGGCGGAGAACCGCGCCAATATTCCGCAGGATGGGATACGCAGCCTGCTGGGCAAGGTGATGGATGGGATGTATTCCACCCCCGAGCGCGATAAATTCCGCACGCGAATTGAAGCCGGCGCAAGCATGGCAGGTTTGCCCAGCACCGAGATCTACATCAGCCATCGCGGCATGATGGAAATTTTTACCACCGAAGGTAAAGACCAGACCAAATGGCAGCCGCGCCCGGCCGATCCCGAACTCGAAGCCGAAATGCTGCGGCGCTTGATGGTGCGCTTCGGCGTTGAGGAGAAGCAGGCCGAGACCTTGCTGGCCAAACAGCAAACGCCGGAGCAGGCGCGTATCGTCAAGGACGCAAGCGGTTCGGTGCTGGAAATGGACGAAAGCTTTGACCGTGCCTGGCGCCGGGTCGGCCTGTCGCTGGATCGGATCGGTTTTGCGGTGGAAGATCGGGATCGTTCCAAGGGCGTGTATTTCGTGCGGTATATCGACCCGGAAATCGACAATGCCAGCAAGAAGGACGAAGGCTTGCTGAGCAGCCTGGTCTTCTGGAACAGCAAGAAAGACAAGACCTCGCCGCAGGTGCAAATTGTGGTGAGCGAGACAGGCGAGAAGAGCAGGGTTAGCGTCGCGGCGGCTGAGGGCAAAACGATCGATGCCGATACGCAGAACCGCATTATCAAGTTGCTGTACATGGATCTGAAGTGACGCGGAAATCGGCATGATGCGGTTCGCCAGCTTGGGTAGCGGTAGCGAAGGCAACGGCCTGGTGATCGAGGCTGGCTCCACCCGGGTGCTGATGGATTGTGGATTTGGGCTGGCCGACAGCATTGCGCGCCTGGCGCGGCTTGATCTGCAGGTGTCTGATCTGGCTGGCATCGTGGTGACCCACGAGCACGGTGACCATATCGGCGGAGTCGGGCGGTTGGCGCGCAAGCACAAATTGCCCGTGTGGTTGACTGCCGGCACGCTGGCGATGGCGCAGGATCTCGACGGCGTGGCAGTGCAGATCATCGACAGCCACGCAGCGTTTGTCGTCGATGAGCTGGAAATCCAGCCCTATCCGGTGCCGCACGACGCGCGCGAGCCAGTGCAGTTTGTGTTTGGCGATGGCCAGCGCAGGCTCGGCGTGCTGACCGATGTGGGATGCAGCACACCCCACATCGAGGCGACCTTGAGCGGCGTGGATGCGCTGGTGCTGGAATGCAATCACGACGCGACGATGCTGGAAAAAGGGCCATATCCCGTCGGCCTCAAGCGCCGTGTAGGCGGGCGCTTCGGCCATCTGGAAAACGCGCAGTCAGCCGCTTTGTTACATAAACTGCGCCACGACAAACTGCAATGCGTGATGGCAGCGCACGTTTCTCGCACGAACAATACGGACGCCCTGGCGCAGCGCGCGCTGGCCCAGGTACTCGACTGCGCGGACGAAGACGTACGTGTGGCCTGCCAAACGGCAGGTTTTGACTGGATTTGTATTTGAAGCAGCCTCTGTATTTAACAGGATGTGTATTAACTGGCAGGGATTAATCCTGGCTGGAATTTAACTGGATGGATTTTGACCACTTTTGCTGAACTGGGGCTCGCGCCCGACATCCTGCGTGCCCTCGACGACATGGGCTACGCCACGCCAACGCCGATTCAGGAGCAGGTGATTCCGCTTGCGCTGCAGGGCGGCGACATCCTTGGTGCGGCGCAAACCGGCACCGGCAAAACGGCTGCCTTTGCGCTGCCGCTGCTGCAGCGCCTGCTGCCGTTCGCCAACAGCGGCACCTCACCGGCCAAGCATCCGATCCGCGCACTGATTCTCACCCCCACGCGCGAGCTCGCGATTCAGGTCGAAGAGAGCGTCAAGGCGTATTGCAAACATATCCCGTTGCGCTCGCTGGTGGTGTACGGCGGGGTCAGCATCAATACGCAGATTCCCATCCTGAAAACCGGTATCGAGATTCTGGTCGCAACGCCTGGCCGCCTGCTCGACCACGTGCAAAACAAAACGCTGATGCTGAACCAGGTGAACACGCTGGTGCTCGATGAGGCCGACCGCATGCTCGACATGGGTTTCATGCCGGACTTGAAGCGCATCGTTGCGCTGTTGCCGGCGCAACGCGTGAACATGATGTTTTCGGCCACTTTCCCGGAAGAAATCCGCAAGCTTGCCGACAGCATTCTCAACAACCCGACCTTTATCGAAGTGGCGCGCAACACGACAGCAGTGAACGTTACCCAGGTGGTGCACCCGGTGCACCACGAGCGCAAGCGGCAGCTGCTGACGCATCTGATCAAAACACGCGATCTCAAACAGGTATTGGTGTTCACCGGAACCAAGCTGGGCTGCAATCGCCTGGCCAACGAACTCAACAAGCTCGGCCTGCATGCTGACGCCATTCATGGCGACAAAACCCAGCAGGAACGCATCAAGGCGCTCGATGCGTTCAAGGCGGGGACGCTGCGAGTGCTGGTCGCCACCGACGTTGCCGCGCGCGGGATCGACATCGAAGCGCTGCCGTTTGTGGTGAATTACGACCTGCCGCACAACGCTGAAGATTATGTCCACCGCATCGGCCGTACCGGCCGCGCGGGCGCCATGGGCGAGGCGATCTCGCTGGTGAGCGAATCTGAAACGCGCTATCTGAAAGACATCGAAAAGCTGATCGGCACCCCGCTTGAAACCACGATTGTTCCGGGTTTCGAGCCGGGCGCGGCCGATGTGCCCGCCTATCAGTCACGCCCGCCCCGGCCAGAGCGCCCGGTTGAACGCGTAGCCGAGCCTGTCATCGAGCGCGTGGTTGAACGTTTGCCCGAACAACGCAGCGCCCCGCGCAGCCGGCCCGCTGCATCGCGTGATGCGCTTTTCGATTCGCCCTATATTCCGAGTGCGCCATCGGCTGCCGCGCCTGTAGCAAACCGCCCGTCCTCCAAAAAACCCGTGGCCGCATTGTTCCGTAGCCCGGTCAAACCCGAACCCACTGAGCAATGAAGGTTCGGTAATGAGCTGGGAAATCATCCTGCTGGTTGGGTCTGGCGCGTTGGCTTGGTACTGGTATGCGGGTCTGAACACGCGAGAACAGGCTATTGCTGTGGGTCGCCGAGCCTGTGTAGAGGGGAAACTGCAGTTTCTCGACGACAGCGTGGCCTTGAGTCGCACCCGTTTTGCCCGCAACAGCAACGGCCAATTGCAATTCCTGCGTGATTACCGTTTCGAGTTTTCCGATACCGGCAACAACCGCCGCCCTGGCGTGGTTCGCATGCTGGGTGACCGCGTCGAATGGGTCAGCCTGGATGGCGAATGGCAGCCGGGACAAACTGCCAGCGTCACCCGATTGCCCGACTGATTAAAACGCAGTATTCATTACTGCATCACTGCTGTTCGATCTCCAGCACCGCCAGACTGATCTGCTTGCCGACTGCGTCATCGAAGCCGTGCCACTTTTGATAGGCGGCAAGTTTCTTGACCACCGCAGGTTTCATTTCGAAGTCGCTCTTGCCGGCGTCGTACTCAGCTTTGACCGCATCGAACAGCGCCTGGAAATAATCGCGCTGCGCTTTCAGCATGGCGGGCTTGCCGGGATTGCCATGACCCGGCACCACGACCTTGATCGGTAAAGTGAGCACGCGTTCGATGGCCTTGATGTTGCCCGTGAAGGTGCCGTCGTCCATGCGCGCAACGCGCTGGTTCAAGACGTTGTCGCCCGTAAACAGAACGCCGTTGTCGACTTCGATCATGATGTCGGTCTTGCTGTGGGCGTCGTTGGACGAGTAAATCTTGAATGACCGGCTGCCGTGTTTCGAGACCATGCCGTCGGTGGTGGCGCGGGTGGGAATCTCGGCGCGGGTGCCGTCGGTGTAGCCCTGGGTCAGGTTGCTCATCAGCTTGACCCACGATTCGGCTTCGCCTGCTTGGGCCTTGGCGATCATGTCGGGATGGGCGATCAGAACGGCTTTTGGCCAGGCTTCGAGGATGGCCTGGTTGCCCAGCCAGTGATCGCCGTGGATGTGGGTGTTGTACACCGTGGTGACGGGCAGCTTGGTGGTTTTGCGGATGGCATTCACCACCATGCGTCCAACTTGCACGCTGGAGCCGGGGTCGATGACGATGACCTGGTCGCCCGCGATGATCCATGCCGGATTGTTCATGAAGCTCTGGTTTTCGACCGACGGTTCGCCCAGCGGGCCGGTGATGGCCCAAGTGTCGGGCGCGACCTGTTTGGCCGGGTGGGGTTTGACCGTGTCCCCGGGGGCGGCGTGGGCGCTGAGGGCGAGGCTGGCGGTGAAGAAGAGGGCGGTCAGGCGCATGGGATGCTCCAGGTTACGCTTGATGCAAGCGCAGTGTAAACGGGGTGATGGGGAGATGGCATGAAAGGCTGACCCGCTTAAAGCCTTACCACCACTTTTCAAAAATAATCCGGTTCATCGGCACGCCCAGATCGTGCAGCAGCGTGCTCATGTCCTCGACCATGCCCTTGGGGCCGCACAGGTAGTACAGCGTGTCGTCGGGCACGTCGAGCGCATGCAGCTTGACTGGATCGATGCGGCCGGTGAGACCATGCCAGTTGGGGTCGGGCTGGGTGACGGTGATGCTCACATGCAGGTTGTCGTGCGCTTTGGCCGCGTGATCGAGTTCGTCGCGAAACAGGATTTCACGGCTTTCCGATACGCTGTAGACCAGATGTACCCGGGTCGACAAAGCCGCGTCGCGCACATGACGAAAGATGGAGAGCAGCGGGGTGATGCCGACGCCGCCGCCGATCAGCACTACGTTGTCGCTCATCTCTGGTAAGTATACGAACGGCCCCTGGCCTTGCGTCACTTTCACCTGGTCGCCGACGCGCGCGGATTCATGCACCCAGCGTGCCAGTGGATGGCGCGCGCTGGCTTTGATCGCCAGCTCGATTTCACCTTGATGGATGGGGGAGGTGGTGATCGAGTAGCCGGCCGTATGGGTCGTGCCGTCAATGTCAGTACTCAGATCCACCCATTGCCCCGGCAGAAACCGGAAACTTGCATCGGGGATAGCCAGGCGCAGCGCGTGGATGCTGGGCGTGGCGGGCGTAATCGCCGTGATGCGTGCGTCAAAAATATGCAAGGCCTAGTCCCGTCCCGGGTTAGAACGGTCAGCTTCAAACGACAGCGAAGCCGAGTTGATGCAGTAGCGCATGCCTGTTGGCGCAGGGCCGTCGGGGAAGACATGGCCGAGGTGCGAACCACAATGGCGGCACAGTGCTTCGACGCGCGTCATGCCGTGGCTGGAATCGGTTTTTTCGGCCACCGCATCGGCATTGATGGCCTGGTAAAAGCTCGGCCAGCCGGTGCCCGAGTCGAATTTGGTGCGGGAGGTGAACAGCAGCTCGCCGCACGCTGCACAGCGGTATTCGCCGGCAGCGTGGTTGTCCCAATACTGGCCGGTAAATGCGCGTTCGGTGCCATGCTCACGCAGAATGCGATATTGCTCGGGACTGAGTTCGGCGCGCCATTCGGCGTCGGTTTTTGCTTTATCGAAGGTCATGTCTGTCTCCTGCTGTGCCGGAAGTTTACCCCTGACAGGTGAAGCTGGATGCTTTGCCCCTGTCGCTGCAATGGGTGTTTGCGGCACGGTTGACAGCCTTATCCTGTCGGGTTTATTCTTCGTTCAGGTATTAGACTTAGTCTAAAAACCGTTGATCCCCATCTGGAAATTCAATCCGGGGATGAGTATTTCAAGGCTGAAAAGCATCCGTTTCAACAAGGATCATTTAATCAAGGAGATAGGGTTATGCAACTCAAGGGCTCGAAAACTGAAGACCATCTGAAAGCCGCCTTCGCTGGCGAATCACAGGCCAACCGCCGCTACCTCTACTTCGCAGCAAAAGCCGACGTGGAAGGCTACAACGATGTTGCCGCCGTGTTCCGCTCCACCGCTGAAGGCGAAACCGGCCACGCGCACGGCCACCTGGAATATCTGGAAAAGTGCGGCGACCCTGCTACCGGCATGGCTTTCGGCCCTACCGCCGATAACCTGAAAACCGCAATCGCAGGCGAAACCCACGAGTACACCGACATGTATCCCGGCATGGCCAAAGATGCACGTAGCGAAGGTTTCGACGAAATCGCCGACTGGTTTGAAACGCTGGCCAAGGCCGAGCGTTCGCACGCCAACAAGTTCCAGAAAACGCTGGACACCCTGGGCGCGTAATTCTGCCCACGCAAAAAGCGGGTCGGATTCGGCCCGCTTTTTTTTGGTTCTGCTTACATTAAAAATTACCCTACAAAAAAACGTTACGACAGGAGTTCGCATGAGCACTCGTGAAGGCAGCCTCGAAGCCCCGACCCGTCACCCGCTCGACTGGAAAAACCCTGATTTCTACAACGAAGAGAAGCTCAATCATGAGTTGGAGCGAGTGTTTGACGCTTGCCATGGTTGCCGTCGTTGCGTGTCATTGTGTACCGCCTTTCCGACGCTGTTTGATCTGGTGGACGGGTCTTCGACCATGGAAGTGGATGGTGTAGCCAAGGCCGACTACAGGAAGGTGGTGGACGAGTGCTATCTGTGCGACCTCTGCTACATGACCAAATGCCCCTATGTGCCGCCGCATCCGTGGAACATCGATTTTCCGCATGTCATGCTGCGTGCCAAGGCGCTCAAATTCAAGAAGGGCGGAACCACGTTCCGCGACAAGTTGCTGTCCTCGACCGATGCGATGGGCAAGCTCGCCTCGATTCCAGTAGTGGTGCAGGCGGTGAACGCCAGCCTGAAGAGCAAGCCGATCCGCAAGATGGTCGACAGCGTGCTGCACATTCACCCCGATCGTCAGTTGCCCGAGTACGACAGCGCAAAATTCCGCTCGACCGCCAAACCGCGCGGCGACTTCGCGGTGAAGGCCGGGGCGAAAACGCCCGGCAAGGTGGCGATCTACGCCACTTGTTACGTGAACTACAACGAGCCCGGCATTGGCCATGACCTCTTGAAGCTGTTGGCGCACAATGAAATCCCCGCCGTGCTGGTGGAGAAAGAGGCCTGCTGCGGCATGCCGAAACTCGAACTGGGCGATCTCGATGCGGTACAGAAGCTGAAAGAAGTGAACATTCCGCATCTGGCGAAGCTCGCGCGCGAAGGCTACGCGATCCTCACCGCCGTGCCCTCGTGCACGCTGATGTACAAGCAGGAATTGCCGCTGATGTTTCCTGATGACGCCGATGTGCAGACCGTGAAGGAAGCGATGTGGGATCCGTTCGAATACCTGATGGCGCGCAACGTCGATGGCCTGTTGAAAACCGATTTCAAATCGCAGCTCGGCAAGGTCGCCTATCACGTGCCGTGTCACCAGCGGGTGCAGAACATTGGCAACAAGACGCGCGATGCGTTGCAACTGGCCGGCGCCAAGGTGACGATGGTCGAGCGCTGCTCCGGCCACGACGGCACCTGGGGCGTGAAGTCCGAGTATTTCGACAAGTCGATGAAGATCGGCAAGCCGGTATTCCGCCAGATGGCGGAGCCGCAACCCGACTACGTCAGTTCGGACTGCGCGATAGCCGCGCGCCACATCCTGCAGGGCATGGGAGAGGGCGCAACCGCCGAGAAGCAGCACCCGATCACGCTGATGCGCATTGCGTACGGCCTCGAATAACACTTTGAGCAAGGAGAAGACGATGCCGCACATCACCCGTGACAGCTTGATGAGCCTGGAAAGCTACGCCAAGGTACGCCCGGCCTATCGTAGCGAAATGATCGCGCACAAGAAAAACCGCGCGGTCGAGTTGGGCGAGCATGTGACGCTGATTTTTGAAGATGAAAAAACCATGCGTTACCAGATTCAGGAAATGTTGCGCGCCGAACGCACCTTCGAGGACGCGGGCATTCAGGACGAACTTGATGCCTACAACCCGCTGATTCCGGACGGCAGCAACTGGAAAGCCACCATGATGATCGAGTATCCCGATCCGGACGAGCGCCAGATCGCCCTGGGGAAGCTGAAGGGAATTGAAGAACGCGTGTGGGTGCAGGTGGCGGATCAGGCTCGTATATACGCCATCGCTGACGAAGACATGGAACGCGAGAACGCAGAGAAAACCTCGGCAGTGCATTTTTTGCGGTTTGAGCTCGATCCCGCTTCGGTTGCTGCTGCCAAATCAGGCGCGGCCATTCGCATGGGGATCGATCTTGCCGCGTACCCTGTTGAGGCGACCACGCTTGCGGAGAACGCGCGCGCAGCACTGGTGCTTGATCTGACCTAAAGTTACAACAGGCGCGCAAATCCTGCACCCGGCGCCAGTTGTACTTGGGAGGGGATGATTCTGGTTATCAATTGCTGGTTCATCAGGTGCGGCGGCGGCTGGAAGCATCCGGTTTGCCGCTGGTGATTGAATTGTGGAATGGCGAATCGATGGGGGCCGTTTCCGGTGCCAGCGTGCGCCAGCGTCGGCATGTTCGAGCATGTCGGCCACGTCAATCTTGCAGCCTACTTCGACCGGATCGCCGCGTTGTTGAAGCCCGGCGGCCTGGTGCTCAATCACGGCATCACCGCAGCGACGCCCGAGGCCAGCGGTCTCGGCAGCGGCATCGCCGAATTCGTCGAGGAGCATGTGTTTCCCGGCGGTGAACTGGTGCACGTCTCCGATGTGTCACGCACCGCATCGGGCAGCGGCCTCGAATGCCTGGATGCTGAAAATATGCGCCTCCACTACGGAAAACCCTGTGGCACTGGGTCACCCGGCTGGAACAGCATGCCGAATCCGCCTGCTGCCTGATAGGCGAACAAAAATATCGCATCTGACGCGTCTACATGACGGGTTCCGCCTATGCCTTTGATCGCGGCTGGTTGGAGCTGTGGCAGGTTCTGGCAGGCAAGGGTGTGAGTGGCAGTCAGCCGAACTATCCGTTCAGCCGGGAATACCAATACCGCTGATAAAATGCCGGGCATGAAAAATCTGTCCGTATTGCTATTGTGTCTGCCCGCCCTGGTTATTCAGGCCGCCCATGCTGAATGGGGGGAAATTGAACAGGACTTCGAGCAGGACAAGCCCTGGGTCGAGGTGGCAGCGCAGTTGCCAGCGTATCCCAAGACCGAAAATCTACTTCCCTTTGCGGTCTCTTCTGCGACCCACCATCAGCATTTCATCGACGCAGCATCGATCACTGTCAGTGCAGACAAAGTGATCCGCTACACGGTAGTGATCGAAACGGCGGGCGGAGCGAAAAACGTCTCCTTCGAGGGATTACGCTGCGAATCGGGGGAGAGCCGCCTGTATGCTTACGGCCATCCTGACGGCACTTGGTCAAAGGCGCGCAATGCCGGCTGGGAGGACATTAAATTTCGCTCTCTGCTTTCATATCAGAAAGCCTTGTACGAAGATTACTTTTGTCCCAGCGGCATTCAAGTTAAAGACGTCCAAGAGGCTGTGCGGAATCTGCGGCAGGGGGCACGATGAGTACCTCGATTGTTAAAGAAGCACGGCGCATCGTCGTCAAGGTCGGATCCAGCCTGGTCACAGCCGACGGGCGTGGGCTTGACCACGCTGCGTTGGCGCGTTGGGCTGAGCAGATTGCAGCCCTTACCGAACAAGGTAAAGAAGTCGTGCTGGTTTCATCCGGCGCCATTGCCGAGGGCATTGCGCGGCTGGGATGGAGCAAGCGCCCCAAGGCGGTCAACGAATTGCAGGCTGCCGCCGCGGTCGGCCAGATGGGCTTGGTGCAGGCGTATGAATCCATCTTTCGTACCCACGGCCTGCATGCCGCACAGGTGCTGCTCACTCACGAAGACCTGGCTGATCGCACGCGTTACTTGAACGCACGTTCCACCTTGCGCACGCTGCTGGAATTGAACGTGGTGCCGATCATCAACGAAAACGATACCGTCGCCACCGACGAAATCCGCCTCGGGGATAACGATACCCTGGGCGCGCTGGTGACCAACCTGATCGAAGCGGATTGTTTGATCATTCTGACCGACCAGACCGGTTTGTATACCGCAGACCCACGTCGTGATGTGACGGCGACCTTGGTGAGCGATGCCCATGCGGGTGACCCCGAGCTCGAACGCATGGCGGGCGGGGCTGGGAGCAGCGTCGGCACTGGAGGCATGCTGACCAAAATCCTCGCCGCCAAGCGTGCAGCGCGCAGCGGGGCACATACGGTGATTTGCAGCGGACGTGAGGATCGTGTGTTGTTGCGATTGGCAGCGGGTGAGGCGATCGGCAGCCAATTGGTGGCACGCCAGGCCCCGCTTGCGGCGCGACGCCAGTGGCTGGCCGATCACCTGCAACTGCATGGTGGCGTGGTGCTGGACGACGGTGCGGTGCGCGCATTGCGCGACGAGGGGAAAAGTCTGCTGCCGGTTGGCGTGAAAAGTGTTGTGGGTGAGTTTGAGCGGGGCGAAGTGGTGGCAGTGATCGATATCAGCGGACGTGAAATCGCCCGCGGGCTGGCCAATTACAGTGCCAGCGAAGCCCGTCGGATTGCCGGCAAGCCAAGCGGTGCGATCGAGTCCGAGCTCGGTTACATGGATGAACCCGAGCTGATTCACCGCGATAACCTGGTGGTGCTGGAATGAGTGTGACACTGGATCTGATGCGCCATGGCGAGCCGGTTGGCGGGCGCAAATACCGGGGCCAGATTGACGATCCCCTGTCGGAAAAAGGCTGGGCACAGATGCACGCAGCCGTGGGCGAGCAGGCCCCGTGGACGCGAATTGTGTCGTCTCCATTGTTGCGTTGCCGCGCGTTTTCAGAGGTGATGGCTGAGCGCCACAATCTGCCGCTCGCTTTTGATCCCCGGCTGCAGGAAGTCGGCTTCGGTGTAGTGGGAAGGCAAAACGGCCGCTGAAATCGAACTGGAGGCGCCCGGCACGCTGGCGCGTTTCAAGGCCGACCCCGTCCATGCGCGCCCAGCGGGTGCCGAGCCGCTGGCGGGTTTTCAGGCACGGGTGGCGGCCGGACTGGATGCGGTTGTGTCGCAGAGTCCGGATCAGCATGTGCTGGTCGTGGGGCACGCCGGGGTGGTGCGGATGGCGCTGGCGTGGGCGCTGCATATTCCTCTGCAGCACGCCTATCGCATCGAGGTGGCGAGTGCCTCGATGACGCGTCTGCGGTTCAGCAAAGGGCGTGCAAGCCTGATTTTCCACGGCGGAAGCCTGCCCGGACAGTGATCCGCTGCCTGAGTGTTTGTCTGTGCTGGCTGCTGGTATTGCCTGCGCAGGCTGCAATGATTCGTGTGCACGACGATGCAGGACAAACACTCGAGTTCGCTCGCCCACCGCAGCGTATTATTTCGCTGACGCCGCACCTTACCGAACTTTTGTTTGCCGTCGGCGCGGGTTCGCAGCTGGTGGGCGTTGACAGTGCCAGCGATTACCCACCCGGAGCACAGACACTGCCGCGCATCGGCGATTACAGTCGCGTGAATTTCGAGAGAATTTTGGCGTTGAAACCTGATCTGGTCGTCGTCTGGCTGGATGGCAACCGTGCGGCAGATATTCATGGCCTGAAAAAAATGGGGCTGCCGGTGCTGCATACCCGCGCCACCCAGCTCGACGATGTCGCACGTTTGTTGCGTTTGTTTGGGCAGACGACCGGACATCACGCGCAGGGAGAAGCGGCGGCGCGCGATTTCACTGCGCGGCTGGCAGCGCTGCACGTGCCGAAATTGAAGCAGCCACCGCTCAGCGTGTTTTATCAGGTGTGGGATCGCCCGCTGATGACGGTGGGTGGCACACACTGGATCAGCGATGCGCTGGAGCGGTGCGGTGCGCGCAATGTGTTTGCCGACCTGCACGGGCTGTCTCCGGTGGTGTCGCGCGAGGCGGTGTTGCAGCGTGCGCCAGAGGTCATCGTAAGTGGCAGCGACGCGCCGGACATGCGCGCGCAGTGGCAGCGTTTTTCCGGGTTGCCCGCAGTAAAAAATCAGGCATTTGTGCGTATTGATGCGGACCGGTTGCACCGCCCCACACCGCGTTTGGTCGAGGGCGTGGCCGCGTTGTGCAATGCGCTTAAGCCCGCGCTACTGCAATCCGGTCAGCGTTGACGTGAAGGGGTGGGCTTGCGGTTGGGGCAGTTTTCCTTGATGCAGTCAGCGTAAATCTGCAGCGAATGATCGTTAATGGCAAAGCCGCGTTCCTTGGCTATGCGGTGCTGGCGTTTCTCGATTTCAGGGTCAATAAACTCTTCGACTTTGCCGCATTGCAGACAGACCAGATGATCGTGGTGATCACCATGATTGAGTTCGAATACCGCCTTGTCGCTATCAAAATGGTGGCGGATCAATAGCCCCGCCTGCTCGAACTGGGTGAGTACGCGATATACCGTAGCCAGCCCGATATCCTGACCATCATCAGTGAGCAGTCGATACACTTCTTCGGCAGTCATGTGACGTTTATCGCTCTGCTCGAATAAATCGAGAATTCTCAAGCGCGGCAGCGTGGCCTTAAGACCGATGTTTTTGAGATCGGAAGGATTGCTCAATGGGGGCTCCAGAACGGGAACACGAATACGTTATGATACGTCTTTTAATCCCCCGCCTTATCCCTTCTGGCTACTTGGCTATGCGTCGTGTTTTGCTTTCCGTTTGGCTTTTAAGCCTGCTTGCCGGATGTTCGCTCGTCCAGAGTGTCCAGACGTTCGGTCCCCACCGTATTGATGTGCAGCAGGGGAATGCGCTTGATCCCGAAAATGTCGCCCGCCTGAAACTCGGCCTGAACCGCTCACAAGTTCGATTTTTGCTGGGCACCCCATTGGTGATCGACCCGTTCCGCAATGATCGCTGGGATTACGTGTACTTGCTTTACGAAGCGGGCACGCTGGTTGAGCAAAAACGGATCACCCTGTTTTTTGACGGCGATACACTCGCGCGCATCGAAGGCGATGTGCCTGCGTCCGTGTTGGTGGATCAAGCGCCTGCCGTCCCGGGATCGCCCCAGGCGGTTGAAATTAAGCCTTCGCCTGCTTCTGAGCCTGTTGCTGCACCGGCTTCCGGAGCAACGGGCGTTCAGCCATGACGGTGCAGGTCGCTATTGCAGGCGTGTCCGGCCGGATGGGGCGCGCGTTGATCGAGGCAGTGGCCGAAGATGCGGGTTGCGAGTTGTGCGCGGCGATTGACCGTCCAGCCAGTCCATTGCTGGGACAGGATGCTGGTGCGGCGTGGGGCACGGCCAGCCATGTGCTGGTGACCGATCAGCCTGCCGTTGCCCTGCAAAATGCGCAGGTGCTGATTGATTTCACGCGTCCTGAAGCGACCTTTGCCTATCTTGACGCGTGCGCAGCCGCTGGAGTGCCGCTGGTCATCGGCACGACGGGTTTTGACGAAGCTGGCAAGGCACGCATTACGGCGACGGCGCGTCATATTCCCATCATATTCGCACCCAACATGAGCGTGGGTGTCAATCTTCTGATGAAGCTGGCAGAGCTTGCCGCGCAAGTGCTGGAAGACGGTTATGACATCGAAATCATCGAGGCTCATCATCGGCACAAGGTTGATGCGCCCTCTGGCACTGCGCTGGGGCTGGGGCTGGCCGTTGCCGGAGCGATCCATCGTGATCTGGCGCAATGCGCGGTTTACGGCCGTGAGGGCGTGACCGGTGAACGTGACCCCAAAACCATCGGCTTCGCCACCGTGCGTGGCGGCGACATCGTGGGCGACCATACGTTACTCTTTGCCGGCATCGGCGAGCGGGTCGAACTCACCCACAAAGCCAGCAGCCGCGCCACCTTTGCGCAGGGCGCGCTGCGCGCGGCCAAATGGCTGCAAGGCCGTGCGCCAGGTCTCTATGACATGCGCGATGTGCTCAATCTCAAATAAGTGAAATCCAGGAAACTCAATGAACGTCGTCAAGGTATACAGCACCGGCACTTGTCCAATTTGCGTTAAGGCCAAAGCTTTTCTCGATAAACGGGGTATCGGTTACGACGAAGTTCGCATCGATCTCGATCGCGAGGCAATGAAGGAGTTTTCCGTTGTCACGAATAGCGCGCGCACAGTCCCGCAGATCGTGATCGAGGGCAAATGCATTGGTGGTTTTACCGAATTGACCGAACTCGACATGGATGGTGAACTCGATCATCTTCAGCCTTGAATAGTGGGGAAAATGCCCGGTTAAGCTTCTCCCGAGATTGAAGCCGACCCCTAAATCGGCTATAATTTTGCTATTAAAGTTCAGGCGGGTTGCGCAAGCAGCTCGCCTGAATTTTGTCACCTGCGCCACGATCACCGTCTTTCTGGAGTCTCCCCTTGTCAAGTACCCAGCCCGCCATCCTTGTTCTAGCTGACGGTTCGGTATTTCGCGGGCGCTCTGTTGGTGCCGAGGGAACGGCAATCGGCGAGGTGGTGTTCAACACCGCAATGACCGGTTATCAGGAAATTCTCACCGACCCCTCGTATTCGCGTCAGATTGTGACGCTGACCTATCCGCATATCGGCAACAGCGGCATCAACACGGAAGACGTCGAGGCAGACCGTGTCCACGCGGCAGGTCTGGTGGTGCGCGACGTGCCGCGCCTGCATTCGAATTTCCGCGCAAACCAGTCGCTGCCGGATTACCTTAAAAGCCAGAATATCGTTGCCATTGCCGACATCGACACACGGCGTTTGACCCGTGTGTTGCGGGAAAAAGGCGCGCAAAGCGGTTGCATCATGGCGGGCGCCTTGGATGAGGCTGCTGCGCTCGAAGCTGCACGGGCATTTCCGGGTCTGGCTGGCATGGACCTGGCCAAAGTGGTGAGCGTCTCGGCAGCCTACGACTGGAGCGAAACCGAATGGCGCCTGGGGCGTGGTTACGGCAAGCAGGATGCGCCGCGTTTCCATGTTGTCGCGTTTGACTACGGTGTCAAGCGCAACATATTGCGCATGCTGGCCGAACGCGGTTGCCGCCTGACTGTGTTGCCCGCCACCGCTACCGCAGCCGAGGTGCTGGCGCTCAAACCGGATGGTGTTTTTCTTTCCAATGGTCCGGGCGATCCTGAGCCCTGCGATTACGCGATTCGCGCGATTGCTGAGCTGGTCGCGGCAAAGATTCCTGTTTTTGGAATTTGCCTTGGCCACCAGCTGCTCGCGCTTGCGTCGGGCGCCAAAACCGTAAAAATGAAATTCGGCCATCACGGTGCCAATCATCCGGTCAAAGATCTGGATAGCGGACGAGTAGCGATCACCAGCCAGAATCACGGTTTTGCGGTGGATGCAGCGACACTGCCTGCCAATTTGCGTAGCACCCATATTTCGTTGTTCGACGGCTCGCTGCAAGGAATTGCCCGTACCGATGCCCCTGCATTCAGTTTTCAGGGTCACCCTGAGGCGAGCCCCGGCCCCCACGACGTGAGCTATTTGTTCGACCGATTTATCCAATTGATGGCCGACCACGCCCCGGTATCCTGATCATGCCTAAGCGCACTGACCTCAAAAGCATTCTCATCATCGGCGCCGGCCCCATTGTTATCGGGCAGGCGTGCGAATTCGACTATTCCGGCGCGCAGGCCTGCAAGGCGTTGCGTGAAGAGGGTTACAGGGTCATTCTCGTCAATAGCAATCCGGCGACGATCATGACCGACCCGGACATGGCCGATGTCACCTATATCGAGCCGATCACCTGGCAGATCGTCGAGAAGATCATCGCCAAGGAACGTCCCGATGCGCTGCTGCCGACCATGGGTGGCCAGACTGCGCTTAACTGCGCACTTGATCTGGCCAAGCATGGGGTGCTGGAAAAATACGCCGTTGAGATGATTGGCGCCTCCAAGGAGGCCATCGACAAGGCGGAAGATCGCGAAAAATTCAAGCATGCGATGACCAAAATTGGTCTTGCTTCGGCACGTTCGTCGATTGCGCACAGCATGGAAGAGGCCTTGCAGGTGCAGGCCGCGCTGGGTTTTCCGTCGATTATCCGGCCGTCGTTCACCATGGGCGGATCGGGTGGCGGCATCGCGTATAACCGCGATGAATTCGTCGCCATCTGTGAACGTGGACTTGAAGCGTCGCCGACCAAAGAGCTGCTGATCGAAGAGTCACTGCTGGGATGGAAAGAGTACGAGATGGAGGTGGTGCGCGACCGCAATGACAACTGCATCATCATCTGCTCGATCGAAAACTTCGATCCGATGGGCGTGCATACCGGCGACTCCATCACGGTTGCGCCAGCGCAGACGCTGACTGACAAGGAATACCAGATCATGCGCAATGCCTCGCTGGCTGTGCTGCGTGAAATTGGCGTGGAAACAGGCGGATCAAACGTGCAGTTTTCCATCAACCCGGAAGATGGGCGCATGGTGGTGATCGAAATGAATCCGCGTGTGTCGCGTTCGTCTGCGCTGGCGTCGAAGGCGACGGGATTTCCCATCGCCAAGGTGGCAGCCAAGCTGGCGGTCGGGTACACGCTCGACGAGTTGCAGAACGATATTACCGGTGGTGCAACCCCGGCTTCGTTTGAGCCGTCAATTGATTACGTCGTCACCAAGATCCCGCGTTTTGCTTTCGAGAAATTCCCGCAGGCCGATGATCGCCTGACCACGCAGATGAAATCGGTGGGCGAGGTGATGGCGATTGGCCGCAGCTTCCAGGAGTCGCTGCAAAAAGCACTGCGCGGACTGGAAGTCGGCGTCGATGGCTTTGACCCGAAGACGACGGATCGCGATGAAATTGAGTCCGAATTGATGTCGCCGGGCCCCGAGCGGATTTGGTACGTCGCCGATGCGTTCCGTATCGGCATGAGTCCGGCAGAAATCTTCGATCACTCGAAAATCGATCCCTGGTTTCTGGATCAGATCCAGCATTTGATCGAAATGGAAACCTCGCTTGCTGGCCGCGCTGTATCCGACATTGGCCGTGATGAACTGCGTCAGTTGAAGCGCGCCGGCTTCGCTGATCGCCGCCTGGCTAAACTGTTGGGCACCGATCAGCATGCGGTGCGTGCGCACCGTACGGCTTTGGCTATTCATCCAGTCTACAAACGGGTGGACACCTGTGCGGCGGAATTCGCCACTCAGACCGCTTACATGTATTCAACTTACGAGGAAGAGTGTGAAGCTGCGCCTTCCAACGCGAAGAAGATCATGGTGTTGGGCGGTGGGCCGAATCGCATCGGCCAGGGAATCGAATTCGATTACTGTTGTGTGCATGCTTCGCTGGCGCTGCGTGAAAATGGTTTCGAAACCATCATGGTCAACTGTAATCCAGAGACGGTTTCGACTGATTACGATACCTCCGACCGCCTGTATTTCGAGCCGCTGACGCTGGAAGATGTGCTGGAAATCGTGCGCATCGAAAAACCTTTTGGTGTGATCGTGCAATACGGTGGACAGACACCGCTGAAATTGGCGCGTGATCTGGAGCGTAACGGCGTGCCGATCATTGGCACCAGTCCTGACATGATCGACGCTGCCGAAGACCGCGAGCGTTTCCAGAAAATGCTGCACGAATTGGGCTTGAAACAACCGCCAAACCGCACTGCGCGCGACCCTGAAAGCGCGATTCGCATGGCCGAGGAAATCGGCTATCCGCTGGTCGTGCGCCCGAGCTACGTGTTGGGTGGGCGCGCAATGGAAATTGTCCGCGAAGAAGCCGATTTGCGTCGTTACATGACCGAGGCGGTGAAGGTCTCGAACAAATCTCCGGTGCTGCTTGACCGCTTTCTCAACGATGCGATCGAAGTCGATGTCGACGCGTTGTCCGATGGCGAGCAAGTAGTAATTGGCGGCATCATGCAGCACATCGAGCAGGCCGGCGTGCATTCGGGGGACTCGGCGTGCTCGTTGCCACCGTACAGCTTGTCGCAGGACGTGCAGGACGAATTGCGTCGCCAGACAGTGGCGATGGCGAAGGCGCTGAAAGTGATTGGCCTGATGAACGTCCAGTTCGCAATCCAGGGCGATACCGTTTACGTGCTGGAAGTGAACCCGCGCGCGTCGCGCACCGTACCTTATGTGTCGAAAGCCATCGGCGCACCGCTGGCGAAGATTGCTGCGCGTGCGATGGCGGGCATTTCGCTGAAGTCGCAAGGCTTCGAAAAGGAAATCATTCCGCCGTATTACTCGGTGAAAGAGGCTGTTTTCCCGTTCCGTAAATTTCCCGGTGTTGACACCATTCTGGGCCCGGAGATGAAATCGACCGGCGAAGTGATGGGCGTAGGCAATAACTTTGGTGAAGCTTTCGTCAAGTCGCAGATGGGTGCCAGCTCAGACCTGCCCAAGCCCGGTGGCCGGGCATTTGTCAGTGTGCGCTCGGGTGACCGTGCTGTGGTCATTGAACTTGCGCAGGCGCTGCGTGATTTGGGCTTTTCACTTGTGGCGACGCGCGGCACCGCGCAAGCAATCGAAGCGGCCGGCATCCCTGTGGCGGTGGTCAACAAGGTCAAGGAAGGCCGTCCGCACATCGTCGACATGATCAAGAACGGTGATATCGACTTTATCGTCAACATCGTTGAAGACAAAAAGGCCGTGAAGGATTCCTACACGATCCGCGCCGAGGCGTTGGTGCGGCGGGTGGTTTACTTCACCACCTTGGCTGGCGCGCATGCAGCCTGTATGGGTATGCGGCACGGTAACGAACTCGAAGTGTATTCCCTGCAAGCGCTGCATCAGCGTCTGCACTGATTTGAATCAGCACTGAACTGAAAAGGTAAGCTAGTGGCCAAAGTCCCCCTCACCGTCGTAGGCGCGGAAAAACTTCGCGTTGAATTGCAGCATCTGAAAAGTGTCGAGCGACCTGCCGTGATCCAGGCGATTGCCGAAGCTCGCGCTCAGGGCGACCTGTCAGAAAACGCCGAATACGACGCCGCCAAGGAAAAACAGGGTTTCATCGAAGGCCGCATTGCTGATTGCGAAAGCAAACTGTCCAACGCGCAGATCATTGACCCGACCACGCTTGATGCGGAAGGCCGTATCGTTTTCGGCACGACAGTTGAACTTGAAGATGTGAACTCCGGCAATACCGTGACTTATCAGATCGTTGGTGACGACGAGGCTGATATCAAGCAAGGCAAGATTTCCGTGTCCTCGCCGATTGCCCGTGCCCTGATCGGCAAATATGCCGGTGACAGCGTTGATGTGCAGGCGCCCGGCGGGGTTCGACGCTACGAAGTGCTCGACGTCATGTACAAATAAATATGCGGCGCTTCTGGGATGGCCTTGCCGGCGTATCGCTGGTGCTGTGGATTGGCGGCATGTGGGCGATCGGTTATGTCGCCGCGCCGGTCCTGTTTGCCAACCTGAATGACAAGCAACTGGCCGGTATGCTGGCCGGAAAACTTTTCGAATTGATGGCGTGGATCGCGATTGTGGCGGCAAGTTATCTGCTGATTTATCGTCTTGTACGCGATGGGGGCGCCGCGTTGAAAACGTTTTTTTTCTGGGCGGTGGTGTTGATGCTGGTGTTGACCCTGGCAGGTCATTTTGGCATTCAGCCGGTCATGCAGAGTCTGAAGGATCAGGCCATGCCGCGCGCGGTGATGCAGAGCGTGTTCGCCGACCGTTTCGCGCGCTGGCACGGCGTGTCGAGCATTCTTTATCTGATCCAGAGCGCGCTGGGGTTGTTGCTGGTCTGGCGTTCGGGACTGGCGCGATAAATCCCTTTGGCTAGTATTACTTGGGCAGGGTGATGGCAGGCTTGCTCGCCGCGCGATAAATCACCAATACTTTACCGATTTGTTGAACTGGCGCAGCCCCGGTTGATGCACAGATTTCATCCATCCACGCGCGGCGTGTTTCCAGCTCGTCGCTACCAGCCTTGATTTTGATTAATTCGTGGGCATTGAGTGCGAGCTCGATTTCCTTCATGACGGCTGGAGTCAAGCCGTGATTTCCAATCATGACGACGGCTTGGCGGCTATGCGCCAGGCCTTTTAGATACTGCCTTTGTTCGGTGGTAAGTGTTTTCATGCGTATTCCTTAAACTGAGCGAGGATTGTAGCCGATAGAGATGGGCCAGAAAGCGAAGCGAACCAAATCGGGCAGTGCCTGGATGCATGAGCATGTAACCGATCCCTACGTCAAAAAAGCGCAGCTGGACGGGTATCGTTCACGTGCCGCCTATAAATTGCTGGAAATTGATAAACGTGACCAGTTGTTGCGAGCTGGCATGACCGTGGTGGACCTGGGCGCTGCACCGGGTAGTTGGTGTCAGGTGGCGGTGCAAAAGCTGAAAAAGCAGGGCAGGGTACTGGCGATCGACTTGCTTCCAGTGGCACCTTTGCCTGGGGTCGAGAGTCTGGAAGGTGACTTTACCGAAGCATCAGCCATGATCTGGCTGGAAGAAAAGCTGAAATCCGGACGGGTTGACCTTGTATTAAGCGATATGGCACCCAACATCAGTGGGGTCATGCTGAGAGATCAGGCGCGGCATTATGAACTGTGTGAGTTGGCACTCGACTTTGCCAAGACTTGGTTGAAACCGGACGGCGCTTTTCTGGTCAAAGTATTTCAAGGGGTTGGGTTTGAAGATTTTCGGGCACAGATGCGACAGGCTTTCAAGCAAGTGCATATCCGCAAGCCCGATTCCTCGCGTGACCGCAGTACCGAGGTATATCTGTTGGGACGCAATCCGCTTGGAATCGAATCGGCAGCGGATGAAGTGACCGTGACAAGTCTGCAAGACTAGGCTTAGAATGAGTCTAAATGTCTGCTTGGATTGAATGTGCTGAACGAAGCACGAAGGAGTATTAGTTGAACAACTTGCCCAAAAATATTGCTATCTGGTTGATTGTTGCCGTTGTCTTGATGACGGTGTTCAACCAGTTTGGCGCGCAGCGCACCGCGCAGACGCAGATGCCCTACTCGCAGTTCATCGAGGCTGTGCGTTCGCAGGAGATCACCAAGGTGGTGATCGAGGGCAATGTGCTTAAAGGTGAGCGCAGCGATGGTCAGCGCTTCACCAGTTATGCCCCAAGTGACCCCTGGATGGTGTCCGACCTGCTGAAAAATGGCGTATCGGTCGAAGCCAAGCCTGAGGAACAGCCGTCTTTCCTGATGAGCCTGTTTATTTCCTGGTTTCCCATGCTGTTGCTGATCGGTGTGTGGATATTCTTTATGCGCCAGATGCAGGGTGGCGGTAAAGGGGGGGCGTTCTCGTTTGGCAAGAGCCGGGCCCGCTTGCTCGACGAAAACGTAAACCCAGTGACGTTCGCCGACGTGGCGGGCTGCGATGAAGCCAAAGAAGATGTGGCCGAGTTGGTTGATTTTCTGAAAGACCCGACAAAATTTCAGAAACTGGGTGGACGGATTCCCCGTGGCGTGCTGTTGGTTGGCTCGCCCGGTACGGGTAAAACCCTTCTGGCGCGCGCGATTGCCGGTGAGGCCAAGGTGCCGTTCTACAGCATTTCCGGCTCTGATTTTGTGGAGATGTTTGTCGGCGTCGGCGCGTCGCGTGTCCGTGACATGTTCGAGCAAGCCAAGAAAAGCGCGCCCTGCATTATTTTCATCGACGAGATTGATGCCGTGGGTCGCCAGCGCGGCGCGGGTCTGGGCGGCGGCAACGACGAACGCGAACAGACCTTGAATCAGTTGTTGGTTGAAATGGACGGCTTTGAAGGCGTGAGCGGCGTGATCGTGATTGCCGCGACCAACCGTCCTGACGTGCTCGACCCCGCTTTGTTGCGCCCCGGTCGTTTTGACCGCCAGGTGGTGGTGGGGCTGCCCGACATCCGTGGCCGCGAGCAGATCTTGCTGGTGCATATGCGCAAGGTGCCGGTTGCGCCCGATGTGCGTGCCGATATTCTGGCACGCGGCACGCCGGGCATGTCGGGTGCTGATCTCGCCAATCTGGTCAACGAGGCGGCCTTGTTTGCTGCCCGCAGCAACAAGCGTCTGGTCGACATGGACGACTTTGAGCAGGCAAAGGACAAAATCTTCATGGGCGCCGAGCGCAAATCCATGGTCATTACGCCCGAGGACAAGAAAAAAACGGCTTATCACGAGTCGGGTCATGCGGTGATCGGGATGACTTTGCCGGGCTGCGATCCGGTGCATAAAGTGACCGTGATTCCGCGCGGCCGAGCACTTGGCGTGACGATGTCGCTGCCGGAAACCGATCGCTTCAGCCTGTACCAGGATCAGATGCTGGCGCAGATCAGCATGTTGTTTGGTGGCCGGGTGGCGGAAGAAATTTTCGTCGGCAGCATTTCGACTGGCGCGTCGAACGACTTTGAGCGCGCCACCAGTATCGCGCGTGACATGGTGACGCGTTACGGCATGTCTGCTGCCTTGGGTCCGATGGTATATGGCGAAAACGAAGGCGAAGTGTTCCTTGGGCGTTCGGTGACGACGCACAAGAACATGAGCGAAACCACCATGCAAAAGGTTGACGCTGAAATTCGCCGCATTCTGGATGAACAGTACGCGCTGGCGACAAAAATCCTCACCGAAAGCCGTGACAAGGTCGAGGCGATGACCGCTGCGTTGCTGGAATATGAAACCATCGATGCCGAGCAGATCGGTGACATCATGGCCGGGCGTCCGGTGCGTCCACCCAAGCCGTCTGCGACACCCCTGCCACCTGCGAGTGGGGGTGACAAGCCTAGCGCGCCAGCGCCAACCGCTCAGCCCGCACAGGAAACCTGAGCGGCGACCTCACCTGCTTACAGCAGCACGCACTACAATAGAGGGGCTTCGGCTCCTCTATTTTCATGTCCTTTCTCCACGCAGGTTCACACCGTCTCTCATTGCTCAAGCCGCTGATCATGGGCATCGTCAATACCACGCCGGATTCGTTTTCGGATGGCGGGCGCTGCCTGGATGCCCGGTCGGCCATTCAGCATGCGTTACGGCTTCGTGAAGAGGGGGCTGATATCCTTGACGTCGGTGGGGAGTCAACCCGCCCAGGTGCGGCGCTTGTGTCGGCTGAAGAAGAAACCAGGCGTGTGTTGCCGGTCATCGAGGCGCTTGCCCGTCAGGGATGTGTGGTGTCGGTTGATACAAACAAGCCGGAAGTGATGCGTGCCGCACTGGATGCCGGCGCGGTCATGGTGAACGATGTGATGGCTTTGCAGGCACCGGGCGCGCTGGAAGTTGTGGCCGCTTCGGATGCGGCGGTGTGTTTGATGCACATGCTGGGTGATCCGCAAACCATGCAGCAGGCGCCTTCTTACGTCAATGTGGTAGAAGACGTGCTGTGTTTTTTGCAGGGCAGGGTGCAGGCTTGTGAAGTGGCGGGTATCCCGCGTGCGCGGCTGCTCGTTGACCCTGGCTTTGGCTTCGGCAAAACCCTGCAACACAATCTGGACATGCTCAAGCATCTGGATCGTCTGCTTGAGCTGGGTGTGCCGGTGCTGGCTGGAATGTCGCGTAAATCGATGTTGGGACAATTGACGGGTCGTGGGATTGATCAACGCGAGTTTGCTGGTGTCGCAGCTCATCTGATAGCTGTTGCGCGCGGCGCGCGCGTGTTGCGTGTACATCATGTTGCGGCCATGCGGGATGCACTGGCCATTTGGAATGCTGTGGAGGAGACATAAAAATGGGACGTAAATATTTTGGAACAGACGGCGTGCGCGGCAAGGTTGGCGAATCGCCGATCACGCCTGAGTTCGTCATGCATTTGGGCTACGCTGCCGGACAGGTATTGGTGGCTGACCGTGGCAGCCTGCCACCGAATCAACATCCGACGGTGCTCATCGGCAAGGACACCCGTATTTCGGGCTACATGCTGGAAGCCGCGCTGGAAGCCGGGTTTACCGCTGCCGGGGTGAATGTGTTGATGACCGGGCCGATGCCCACGCCGGCGGTGGCGTATCTGACGCGCGCATTGCGTCTTCAGGCAGGGGTGGTGATATCCGCCTCGCACAATCCGTTTGAAGATAACGGGATCAAGTTTTTTTCTGCCAGCGGCCAGAAACTGCCGGATAGCGTGGAAGAGGCGATCGAGGCGCGGCTGGATCATCCGCATCGTGACCGTCGGGGCGCGCCAGTTGGGGCGTGCACGACGCATGGAGGATGCGGCAGCGCGCTACATCGAGTTCTGCAAGAGCACTTATCCGAATCAGCTCGATTTGCGCGGGATGCGCATCGTGGTCGATTGTGCCAACGGAGCCACTTACCACATTGCCCCGCACGTGCTGCACGAACTGGGTGCCGAGGTGGTTGCCATCGGAAACGAGCCAAACGGCTTCAATATCAACGACGAATGCGGTGCCACCTATACGAAGACCTTGTCAGATGCCGTACGCGCGCATCGCGCCGATTTGGGGATTTCGCTTGATGGCGACGGCGACCGTTTGATGATGGCGGATGCCACGGGACGGATTTATGACGGTGACCAGCTGGTCTACGTCATTGCGCGTCACCGCATCCAGACCGGCTACATGAAGGGTGGCGTGGTCGGCACCCTGATGACCAATCTTGGTACCGAACACGCGCTTGGCCGCATTCAAATCCCATTTGAGCGCGCCAAGGTTGGCGACCGCTATGTGATGGAACGCTTGCACGCCAATGGCTGGACGCTGGGTGGCGAAACCTCGGGACATATCCTGTGCCTGGATAAGCACACCACGGGTGACGGTATTGTTTCCGCCTTGCAGGTGCTGCGCGCGCTGCGCGAGACAGGTGAGACGCTCGATGCCTTTACGGCCGATCTGGAAACCTATCCGCAGGTGATGATCAACGTGCCAATCGCCAAGGGCTTCAAGCTGGATGCGTCGCCCGCAGTCAGTGCCTCAGTCGCCCAAGCGGAGTCGGTGTTAAACGGCACGGGCCGGGTTGTCCTGCGCGCATCAGGCACTGAACCGCTGATTCGGGTGATGGTGGAAGGGCGCGACGCCGATCAGGTTCGTCAAACGGCTGAAACGATTGCCGAGACAGTGAGGCAGGCTGCGCTGGCTGGCTAAGGCTGGGAGAGCCATTTTCCCGAGCTGAAATATAACTGTAATATTCCGTCGTTAATATGACACGGTCGCCCATGCGGCAACGTCTATTACTACTGGAGATAAACATGCAAACACTCAATAAAATGGCTCAAAGCGCGTTGGTTGCGGCAATGGGGCTGGCTTTCTCGATGAGCGCACTGGCCGTCGACATTAACGGCGCAGGCGCAACCTTTCCTTACGCTGTTTACGCCAAATGGGCTGAAGCCTATCAGAAGGAAACCGGCAACAAGGTCAACTATCAGGCCATCGGCTCGTCGGGTGGCGTCAAGCAGATCAAGGCCAAGACCGTTGATTTCGGCGGCACCGATGCACCGGTGAAAGAGGCTGATCTGGATGCAGGCCGGCCTGGTTCAGGTACCGACCGTAATGGGTGGCGTCACGATCGTCATGAACGTCCCGGGTATTGCATCCGGCAAGCTGAAGCTGGATGGCGTCACCGCAGCCCATATCTTCCGCGGCGCCATCACCAAGTGGAATGATCCGGCCATTGCCAAATTGAATCCAGGTGTTGCACTGCCGGATATGGCCATTACCGTGGCGCACCGCTCGGACGGTTCCGGTACCACCTATGCCTTCACCAACTATCTGGCCAAGCAGTCAGCCGACTTCCTGCGTGAAGTAGGCGCAGGCAATACCGGCAACTGGCCGTCAAACGCGGTTGGCGGTAAAGGTAATGCAGGCGTTGCTGCCACGGTACTGAAGATCAAAGGCACGATCGGCTATGTCGATATCGCTGACGCCATGAAAAACAACATGAGCTTCGTTGCGCTGAAGAACAAGGCTGGCAACTACATTGTGCCGAACCAGGATGCTGTCGCCGACGCAGCTGCCGGCGCCAATTTCAAAGTGCGCGGCATGGCGCCCGATCTGCTGGATCAAGCCCACAAGAACGCGTGGCCCATCACTAGCGCGACCTACATACTGGCGTATGAAAAAGGCAGCGATGCAGCCAAGCAGAAAGGCGTGGTCGACTTCTTTACCTGGTCTTTGAATAATGGCCAGAAGATGGCAGAAGAGTTGGGCTTTGTGGCGCTGCCCGCCAGCGTTGTGAAGATGGTTGAAGCAGAGATGAAGAACATCAAGTAAGTTGACGTGATGTCTTGCCGGGGGCGATGTTGCGCCCGGCGCTCTGCGAAAGCGGCTGTCCATTCGGACGGCCACTTTCGCAGATAACAAACCGAACCGATAGGCGCCTACCGTGAGCGAACCCAGTACATCATCCGGACTCGATCTGCAGGCGGTGCAGATCCGAAAATTTCGGTTGCAGGACACGCTTTTCCACCTGACCACCCAGCTTTTTGCGGTGCTCCTCCTGGCTGCGTTACTGGGGATCTTGATCTCGCTCGCGCTTGAAGCCTGGCCCAGCATCAAGGAATTTGGCCTGCCTTTTCTGTGGACCAACGTCTGGAGCGTGCCGGACGATAAATTTGGGGCGCTGGCTGCTATCTATGGCACGGTGGTGACATCGGTGCTGGCGCTGCTGTTTGCAATTCCGGTCAGCTTCGGGATTGCGTTTTATTTAACCGAGTCCTGCCCGCCGTGGTTGCGCCGGCCACTGGGCACAGCGATTGAATTGCTGGCTGGGGTGCCTTCCATTGTGTATGGCATCTGGGGCTTGTTTATTTTTGCGCCGCTATTTGCGGATCATATTCAGCCACCCCTGCAGGCGCTGCTTGGCGATGTGCCGATTATCGGTGGCTGGTTCTCCGGCCCGCCGATCGGTGTCGGCATCCTTACTGCCAGCATCGTGCTGGCGATGATGGTGATCCCGTTTATTGCTTCGGTGATGCGCGACGTGTTTGACACCGTGCCGGATGTGCTGAAGGAATCGGCTTATGGTATCGGCTGCACCAAATGGGAAGTGATGCGCAACATCGTGCTGCCTTATACCCGAGTTGGCGTCATCGGCGGGGTCATGCTGGGGCTGGGCCGGGCGCTGGGCGAAACCATGGCAGTCACTTTTGTGATCGGCAACGCCAACCGCATCAACGGCAGTTTGTTCGCGCCAGGCACCTCGATTGCATCCACGCTGGCGAACGAGTTCGGTGAAGCCGACCCCGGGCTGCATATCGCATCATTGTTCGAGTTGGGTCTGGTGCTGTTCGTGATTACGTTTGTCGTGCTGGCAATTTCACGCTGGCTCATCAGCCGCAGTATGGGCTCCGAGGGGCTGTAATCATGACGAGCATTTATAGCCGCCGACTCTGGGCCAACCGCATCGGTATTGCCCTGTCCATGCTTGCGATGAGTCTGGGGCTGATCGTGTTGTTGTGGATTTTGTGGACCCTGTTTTCCAAGGGATTTGCCGCACTGAGTCTGGATTTTTTCACCCAGGACACCCCGGCGCCAGGCTCCGAGGGCGGGGGGCTGCGCAATGCCATCGTCGGTAGTGGCCTGATCCTGCTGTTTTCCATGCTGATCGCGACGCCGGTTGGCATTCTGGCCGGCATTTATCTGGCCGAATACGGGCGCATTTCCAAGTTTGCGTCGTTTACCCGCTTCATGACCGACATCATGCTGTCGGCGCCGTCCATCGTGATTGGCCTGTTCGTGTATGCCCTGTTTGTGGCGACCACGGGTGGGTTTTCCGGCTGGGCAGGTTCGCTGGCGCTGGCGCTGATCGCCATTCCAGTCGTGGTGCGCACCACCGAAAACATGCTGAAACTGGTGCCCACCAGTTTGCGTGAAGCGGCATTCGCGGTGGGTGCGCCGCGCTGGCAGGTCTCACTCAAGATTACGTTGCGTGCTGTGAAATCAGGCGTGGTTACCGGTGTGCTGCTGGCAATGGCGCGCATCACCGGCGAAACCGCACCTTTGCTGTTTACCGCGCTGAACAATCAGTTTTTCAGCACCAATATGGATGAACCGATGGGCAACCTGCCGGTCGTGATTTATCAGTTTGCGCTCAGTCCCTACGACAATTGGGTCAATCTGGCCTGGGGCGGCGCACTGTTGATTGCCCTGTTTGTCCTGGCGATCAATATTGGTGTGCGTGTTGCCTTCCGCAATAAAGACAAACGCTAATCCTGTGCCTAACCCACCCATGTCCAATCAAGCCATGCCCACTATGCCCAATCAAGCCGTGCCCACTGGCGAAAACGCTGCCTTGCAGATCCGCAATCTGGACTTTTTTTACGGCGACTACAAAGGTCTAATAAACGTCAATCTGGATATTGCCAGCAACAAGGTTACCGCTTTCATCGGGCCATCGGGCTGTGGCAAATCCACCTTGTTGCGTACCTTTAACCGCATGTATGACCTGTACCCGGGGCAGCGTGCAGAAGGCCAGATCCTGTTTCACGGCAAGAATCTGCTGGACAAGAGCCAGGACGTGAACATGGTGCGCGCCAAGATCGGCATGGTGTTCCAGAAGCCAACACCCGTTTCCGATGACGATTTATGAAAACATTGCCTTTGGTGTGCGGCTATACGAGCGTCTGTCGAAAAGCGCGATGGACGATCGTGTCGAATGGGCGCTCAATAAAGCCGCGCTGTGGGGTGAGGTGAAAGATAAGCTGCAGCAGAGCGGCTTGTCGCTTTCAGGCGGGCAGCAACAGCGTCTGTGCATCGCACGCGCAGTTTCCGTCAAGCCTGAAATTGTGCTGCTGGATGAGCCGACCTCGGCGCTGGATCCGATCTCGACCGCCAAAATCGAAGAGCTCATCAATGAGCTCAAAAGTGAATACACCATCGCCATCGTCACCCACAACATGCAGCAGGCCGCGCGCATATCCGATTTCACTGCCTTCATGTATCTGGGTGAACTGATCGAGTTTAATGAAACCGGCACGATCTTCATGCGACCGGGCAAGAAACAGACCGAAGACTACATTACCGGGCGTTTTGGCTGATTTTCCTGTCGCATGCATGTGTTTTACGGTTGACCGTCCAGCGCGTTGCGCTTAACATCGCGCACTTTTGTCTGGCGGACTCCCATGCGTAAAAAGCTCGTAGCCGGTAATTGGAAAATGCACGGCAGTCTGGCTGAAAATGCCGCACTGCTGGCTGCACTCAAACCCGCTTTGGAAGGAATCGAAGCCGTCGTGTGCGTGCCTTTTCCTTATCTGGCTCAAGCGCAGGCAATTTTGGGCGGCTCGTCAATTGCCTGGGGCGCGCAAAACCTTTCCGAACAGACCAAGGGCGCGTTTACCGGCGAAGTGTCGGCATCCATGCTGCTGGATTTCGGTTGCCGGTATGTAATTGTTGGCCATTCCGAGCGCCGCAGTTTGTATGGTGAATCCGATGAGCTGGTTGCAAGCAAATATGTGGCTGCTCAGGCAGCTGGCTTGACCCCCATTCTGTGCGTAGGTGAATCGCTGGATGAGCGTGAATCGGGCGTGACCGAAACGGTCGTTGCGCGCCAGCTGGATGCGGTGATCAAGGTCGCTGGCGTAGCTTCTCTGGCCAAAGCGGTCGTGGCGTACGAGCCCGTGTGGGCCATCGGAACCGGCAAAACGGCATCACCCGAGCAGGCGCAGGCAGTGCACGCGTTCATTCGTGGCAAGATTGCCGCCCTCGATGCGGGCATCGCTGACCAGTTGGTGATTCAGTATGGGGGTAGCGTAAAAGCCGCAAATGCGGCAGAATTGATGGCTCAGCCCGATATTGATGGCGGCCTGATTGGCGGTGCGTCTTTGGTTGCCGATGAGTTTGTGGCAATTTGCCGGGCAGCAGCCAAGTAAGAGTCGAATATTATGGAAACACTGGTTTGGATCGTTCACATTATCGTTGCAATTTCCGTCATTGGGTTGGTGCTGCTTCAGCACGGCAAGGGAGCGGATATGGGCGCGGCATTCGGTAGCGGATCTTCCGGGAGCCTATTCGGTGCGACGGGTTCAGCCAATTTTTTGAGCCGTAGCACGGCAATTCTTGCAGCCCTGTTTTTCCTGACCAGTCTGGGCTTGGCGTATTTCGGATTGCAGCAGCACAAACCGACCAGTGTGCTGGATCGGACAGCGGCGCCCGCGACGACAGGTCAACCTGTTGTTCCGGTTCCGGTTCCGGGTCAGAACACTGGCTCGAAAGCGGCTGATATTCCGCAGTAAAAATCTGTAATAAAAACCTCGTAATACATTAGCATTATCCAATCGGGCACAAGCCCATTGGCCGACGTGGTGGAATTGGTAGACACGCTATCTTGAGGGGGTAGTGACTTAGGTTGTGCGAGTTCGAGTCTCGCCGTCGGCACCATCAAATTTCCTGATTCATTCATTAATCAAAATCATCAAATAACTTATTGATCCATAAGTTAAATCCTACTATTTTTTCGGCTTGACAGTGAGTGCGGCGCGCACATAAACTGCGCCCATAATGACTCAACCCGCAAAGGGTACGCCGGAGGATCAGTGCTGGAGAATTATCTCCCCATTCTGTTGTTCATACTGGTCGGACTGGCCTTCGGCATTGGCCCGATAGTGGCGGGTTCCTTGCTGGCACCGAATCGTCCCGACAGCGAAAAACTTTCACCTTATGAATGTGGTTTCGAGGCGTTTGAAGACGCGCGCATGAAATTTGACGTGCGTTATTACCTCGTCGCCATCCTGTTCATCCTGTTCGATCTGGAAATCGCTTTCCTCTTTCCGTGGGCCATCGTGCTGGAAGAAATTGGCCTGGCCGGATTTCTCGCCATGATGGTGTTTCTTGGCATCCTGGTTATTGGTTTCATCTATGAATGGATGAAAGGTGCGCTGGAATGGGAATGAATCCGTGAGCATCGAAGGCGTCCTTGAGCAGGGCTTTGTAACCACCAAAGCCGATCAACTCATCAATTACATGCGCACCGGTTCAATGTGGCCGATGACCTTTGGTTTGGCATGTTGCGCGGTGGAAATGATGCAGGCCGGTGCCTCACGCTACGACCTTGACCGTTTTGGTATTGTGTTTCGCCCGAGTCCCCGACAGTCCGATGTCATGATCGTTGCCGGCACCCTGTGCAACAAAATGGCGCCCGCGCTGCGCAAGGTTTACGACCAGATGGCTGAGCCACGCTGGGTGATTTCCATGGGTTCGTGCGCCAACGGTGGCGGTTATTACCATTACTCCTATTCGGTGGTGCGTGGCTGCGACCGCATTGTTCCAGTGGATATTTACGTTCCGGGTTGTCCGCCTACCGCGGAGGCACTTGCTGTTCGGCATCATTCAGTTGCAGAACAAAATCAAGCGCACCAACACCATCGCCCGCTAACGATAGATGACACAGACTGTGGAAGCCCTCTCTTTGTCGCTTGAAACCGTGCTTGGTGATGCGCTGGAGCAATCGTTTATTCGGTTGGGGGAGTTGACGCTGATTCTCAAACCACAGCATTACGTTTCGGCGATGCTCAACTTGCGTGATCATCCCAATTGTCGCTTTGAGCAGCTGATCGATTTGTGCGGCATGGATTATTCCGGTTATGGCGCTGACGGTGTGTGGGATGGTGCGCGTTTTGCCGTGGTGGTGCACCTGCTGTCGGTTACGAGCAATCAGCGCGTTCGCGTGCGCGTGTTCTGCCCTGATGATGACTTGCCGGTTGTGGCTTCGATGGTCGATATCTGGCCCTCGGCCAACTGGTTCGAACGTGAAGCCTTTGACTTGTTTGGCATTGTGTTCGAGGGGCATCCTGACTTGCGTCGCATTCTGACTGACTACGGCTTTATTGGTCACCCGTTCCGCAAGGATTTCCCGCTGTCGGGCAATGTTGAAATGCGTTATGACCCAACCCAGCGGCGGGTGATCTACCAACCGGTATCCATCGAGCCACGTGAAATCGTGCCGCGCATTGTGCGTGACGAAAGTTATGGGGCGGGACGCTGAACATGGCTGAAATCCGAAACTACACCATGAACTTCGGTCCGCAGCATCCGGCTGCGCACGGTGTGTTGCGTCTGGTGCTGGAGCTCGACGGCGAGGTTATCCAGCGCGCCGATCCGCACATTGGCTTGTTGCACCGCGCCACCGAAAAGCTGGCCGAGCACAAAACTTTCATTCAGTCGGTTCCCTATATGGATCGTCTCGATTACGTATCGATGATGGTCAACGAACACGCCTACGTGATGGCGATCGAAAAACTGCTCGGCATCCAGGTGCCTGAGCGTGCGCAATACATCCGGGTGATGTTCGACGAAATCACCCGCGTGCTGAATCACCTGTTGTGGCTGGGCGCACATGCGCTCGACGTGGGGGCGATGACGGTGTTTCTGTATGCCTTCCGCGAGCGTGAAGACCTGATGGACTGTTACGAGGCGGTGTCCGGTGCGCGTCTGCATGCGGCTTACTATCGCCCAGGCGGTGTATATCGCGACCTGCCCGACACGATGCCGCAATACCACGCGCAGCACACCCGCAATGCCGAAACCATGAAGTCGATGAACGCGAACCGTCAGGGTTCGCTGCTCGATTTCATCGAGGATTTCACTCAACGTTTTCCGACCTACGTCGACGAATATGAAACCCTGCTGACCGACAACCGTATCTGGAAGCAGCGCACCGTCGGTATTGGGGTGGTGTCGCCCGAGCGTGCCCTGGCGCTCGGATTCACCGGACCGATGTTGCGCGGCTCCGGAGTCGAATGGGATCTGCGCAAGAAACAGCCTTATGAAGTGTATGACCGCATGGATTTCGATATTCCGGTTGGCACCAATGGCGATTGCTACGACCGCTATCTGGTGCGCATTGAGGAATTCCGGCAGTCCAATCGCATCATCAAACAGTGTGTTGACTGGCTGCGTAAAAACCCCGGTCCGGTGATCGTCGACAACCACAAGGTTGCGCCGCCGTCGCGGATCGACATGAAGCAGAACATGGAAGAGTTGATCCACCATTTCAAGCTCTTCACCGAAGGCATGCATGTCCCGGCAGGTGAGGCGTATGCCGCAGTGGAACATCCCAAGGGTGAGTTCGGCATTTATCTGGTGTCTGATGGCGCCAATAAACCTTACCGGCTGAAAATCCGTGCGCCGGGTTATGCGCATCTGGCAGCGCTCGACGAAATGTCGCGCGGCCATATGATTGCCGACGTCGTTGCCATAATCGGTACGCAGGATATTGTTTTCGGGGAGATTGACCGCTGATGTTGTCGTCGAATCACTTGCCTTATCGACTGGAGATTGCCAAATATCCGGTCGAACACAAACAGTCCGCCGTGATGGGCGCACTGCGCATTGCGCAGACGGAAAAAGGCTGGCTCAAGCCCGAATTGATCGAATATGTCGCACAGTATCTCGAGATGCCGGCGATTGCGGCTTACGAGGTGGCGACGTTCTACAACATGTATGACACTCGGTCGGTAGGGCGGAACAAAATTACCCTGTGCACCAATTTGCCGTGTGCGTTGATGGGGGCAAACGAAATTGCCGAACATCTTAAAAACAAACTCGGTATCGGGTTTGGCGAAACTACCGACGACGGTCGCTATACCCTGAAGGAAGGGGAGTGCATGGGAGCATGTGGCGATGCACCGATGTGCCTGCATAACAACCATGTCATGCACACCCACCTCACCCCGGAAAAAATAGACGAATTGCTGGAGCAGCTGAAATGAGCCTGCTCACGCCCAGCGTCAAGGTCTGTTCCTGGACTCAGGAACACGAGAACCCGGCCTCGCTTGCGACCTATGTCGCGAATGGCGGCTATCAGGCGCTGCGTCGAGTGATTACCGAACCCGTGTCAGGCGACGACATCATCGTCCAGCTCAAGCTTTCAGCTCTGCGCGGACGCGGCGGCGCGGGTTTTCCCACCGGGCTCAAGTGGAGCTTCATGCCGCGTGCATTTCCCGGCGACAAATACATCGTGTGCAACAGTGACGAAGGCGAGCCAGGCACCTTCAAGGATCGCGACATCATGCGATACAACCCGCACCAGCTGATTGAAGGCATGGCGATTGCGGGGTATGTACTGGGTGCGAAGGTCGGCTACAACTACATCCACGGCGAAATTTTTGACGTGTATGAAATCTTCGAACGTGCTTTGGCTGAGGCCCGCGCAGCAGGCTATCTGGGCGACAAGTTGTTCGGCACCGATTTCAGTTTTCAGCTGCATGCACACCACGGTTACGGTGCCTACATTTGCGGTGAGGAAACTGCGCTCCTCGAATCGCTGGAAGGCAAGAAGGGCCAGCCGCGCTTCAAGCCGCCGTTTCCGGCCAGCTTTGGCCTGTATGGCAAGCCGACGACGATCAACAATACGGAAACCCTGGCAAGCGTGCCGTGGATTGTGCAGCACGGCGGCCAGGCTTTCCTGGACCTCGGAAAGCCCAACAATGGTGGACCCAAGCTGTTTTCGGTGTCGGGTCACGTCAACAAACCGGGCAATTACGAAGTGCCACTCGGTACGCCGTTTAGCGAACTGCTGGCGATGGCAGGCGGCGTGCGCAGCGGCCATCAACTGAAGGCTGTTATCCCCGGCGGATCGTCCGCCCCGGTGTTGCCTGGCAATGTCATGATGGATTGCACCATGGATTTTGATTGCATCGCCAAAGCGGGCTCGATGCTCGGATCAGGCGCGGTGATCGTGATGGACGAAACTGTCTGCATGGTGCGTGCGCTGGAGCGCTTGTCGTATTTTTATCATGAAGAATCGTGCGGGCAGTGCACGCCGTGTCGTGAAGGCACCGGCTGGATGTACCGCATGATTCACCGCATCGAACACGGCCAGGGTCGGGTGGACGATCTTGAGTTGCTTAACAGCGTTGCGGGCAAAATTGGCGGCTACACCATTTGCGCGTTGGGTGACGCAGCGGCCATGCCGGTGCAAAGTTTTCTCAAACATTTTGGCGATGAGTTCGCGTACCACGTCGAACACAAGCGCTGCATGGTCTGAACGGAACAGGTGAATAGACTATGGCTACGCTGAATATTGAAATTGACGGGCGCGCGCTTCAGGTCGAAAGCGGCGACACCATCATGGATGCAGCGAATCAGGCCGGCATCACGATTCCGCATTTTTGTTACCACAAGAAACTCTCGATCGCTGCCAGCTGCCGCATGTGCCTGGTGCAGGTTGAAAAGGCGCCGAAGCCGCTGCCGGCCTGTGCCACGCCGGTGACCGATGGCATGAAAGTGCAGACCCGCTCCGAATATGCGGTCAATGCGCAGAAGAGCGTGATGGAGTTTCTGCTCATCAACCATCCGCTCGACTGTCCGATCTGCGATCAGGGCGGCGAATGCACGCTGCAGGATCTTGCGGTGGGATATGGCGGCTCGTCGTCGCGCTACCAGGAAGTCAAACGTGTGGTCAGCGAGAAGAATCTCGGCCCGTTGATTGCTACCGACATGACGCGCTGCATCCATTGCAGCCGCTGTGTGCGCTTTGGTCAGGAAATCGCCGGCGTGATGGAGCTTGGTATGGCCGGGCGCGGTGAACACACCGAAGTGATGCCTTTTCTGGCAAACCAGGTGGCGTCCGAGTTGTCGGGCAATGTCATCGATTTATGCCCGGTTGGTGCACTCACCAGCAAGCCATTCCGTTATAGCGCTCGCACCTGGGAGTTGTCGCGCCGCCATTCAATCAGCCCGCACGATAGCCTGGGTTCCAACCTCACTGTTCATGTCAAGGACAACAAGGTTATGCGCGTGCTGCCGCGTGAAAACGAAGACGTCAACGAATGCTGGCTGGCTGATCGCGACCGTTTTTCCTACGAAGGTCTGAACACCAACGAGCGTCTGACCCAGCCGATGATCAAGCAGGGGGGGCAGTGGGTCGAGGTGACCTGGCAGGCCGCGCTTGAATTCGTTGCAGCCAAATTGAAAAGCATTCCAGTCGAGCAAATTGGTGCACTATCGACGCCGTATCGCCCGGCAGAAGAACTCTTCCTGCTGCAAAAGCTGATGCGTGGCATGGGCAGCGGAAACGTTGACCATCGTCTGCGGCAGTCGGATTTTTCGCTTGATACCAAGGCGCATGGCGGCTTCTGGCTGGGCATGCCGGTGACCTACATGTCGCGCCTCAATCGCATGCTGGTGGTGGGATCGAACCTGCGTAAAGATCACCCGTTGATGGCACACCGCATTCGCGAATCGGTGCGCTGGTATGGGCAGCTCAACCTCATCAACGCGCATGAAGACGAATTTCTCGGCAAGGTGCACGCCAAGCGCATCGTCGCGCCGTCGCAGCTCGCCAGCGCACTTGCCGGTGTATGCGTCGCTCTGGCCGAGCTGAAAAAACTGCCCGTGCCCGAAATCGCCACGCACGGCGTGGCGGATGACACCGCGCGCACGATGGCCGAGAGTCTGGCGGGGGGCGCCAGTCTTACTGATGGAGGCAGCCGCGCCGTCTTCCTCGGCAACATGGCGCAGCACCATCCCAGCTACTCGCAAATTCATGCGCTGGCGCAGGCAGTGGCAAAACTCGCAGGTGCCAGCTTTGGTGTGCTGGGCGAAGCGGCCAACAGCGTTGGTGCGGTGGCGGTCGGCGCTATTCCGGTATGCGGGCCTTTGGGCCAGTCTGCAGTCAAAGGCTTGAACGCGCAGCAGATGCTGACGCAGCCCTTGCGCGCCTATCTGCTGCTGGGGGTCGAAGCCGAGCTTGACACCCACGATCCGGTGGCCGCGATGTCCAGCATCAATGCGGCGGAATTTGTAGTGGTGATGTCGCCCTACAAGGGCAAGTCGCTCGACTACGCCGATGTGTTGCTGCCGATTGCACCTTGGACCGAAACCTCGGGCACCTTCGTCAACACCGAAGGCCGGGTACAGAGCTTTAACGCCGTGGTCAAACCGCTCGGGGAGACGCGTCCCGCATGGAAAGTGTTGCGCGTGCTTGGCAATCTGCTGGGCTTGGCCGGATTCGACCACAACGATTCGAAAGACGTGCTGCGCGACGCGCTCGGAGACACCCCGACCGGCAATGTGCAGGCTTACCTGAATAATGAAATCAGCGGGGTGACGGCGGGACCGATCACGCCGTATGCAGGCCTGGAGCGGGTGGCCGAAGTGCCGATTTATCAAACCGATGCCGTGGTGCGCCGCTCGCCCTCGTTGCAGATGACGCTCGATGCCGCATTGCCGGTGGCGCGCATGCATAGCCGGTTGATTGCACAGCTCGGTCTGCAGGAAAACGGCCGCGTCTCGCTGCGCCAGAGCGCATCCGCACTGACCCTGAAAGTGCAGCGTGACGACCTGCTGCCCGATAATTGCGTGCGCGTACCTTGCGGTCATCCCTTGACTGCAGGCCTGGGTCCGATGTTCGGGCCGATCACGGCGGAGCCGGTCTGATGGAGAGCGTGGGCATGGACTGGGCCGCCGTTCAAACCGTCATCTGGACGCTGATCAAGATCCTGGCGCTGGTGGTGCCGCTGATGCTGGGCGTCGCCTACCTGACCTACGCAGAAAGAAAAATCATCGGCTGGATGCAGGTGCGCATCGGCCCCAACCGCGTCGGCTTCCAGGGCTTGCTGCAACCGATCGCCGATGCGGTGAAGTTATTGATGAAGGAAATCATCATTCCTTCCGGCGCCAACAAGGGGCTGTTCATCCTTGGCCCTATCCTGGTGATCGCGCCCGCGCTGGCCGCATGGGCGGTGATTCCGTTTACCGACACGCTGGTGCTGGCCAATATCAACGCCGGATTGTTGTACGTGATGGCGATCACCTCGATGGGTGTGTATGGCGTGATCGTCGCGGGCTGGGCGTCCAACTCCAAATACGCCTTCCTCGGCGCGATGCGTTCGGCGGCGCAGATCGTGTCCTATGAAATCGCCATGGGCTTCGCGCTGGTCGGTGTGTTGATGGCGGCGCAGTCGCTCAACCTCACCGACATCGTGCAGGGCCAGTCGGGCGGCCTGCACCAATGGTATATCTGGCCGCTGTTTCCGTTGTTCATGGTGTACCTGATCGCCGGCGTGGCCGAAACCAACCGCGCGCCGTTCGACGTTGCCGAGGGCGAATCCGAAATCGTTGCGGGTTTCCACGTCGAATATTCCGGCATGGCCTTTGCCGTATTTTTCCTCGCAGAATACGCCAACATGATCCTGGTCGCCGCGCTGACCACGCTGATGTTCCTCGGCGGCTGGCTGTCACCGGTGACTTTCCTGCCCGACGGCATCGTCTGGTGGCTGGTGAAGACCGGCTTCGTGCTGTTCCTGTTCCTGTGGTTCCGCGCCACTTTCCCGCGCTACCGCTATGACCAGATCATGCGCCTGGGCTGGAAGGTGTTCATCCCCATCACCATCGTCTGGATCGTCGTTGTCGGCGGCATGATGCAGACGCCGTATGGTTATCTCTTCCACTGAGCGCGCCATGAAACGGATCACCCACTTCTTCGGTAGCCTGCTGCTGATCGAACTGCTGCGCGGCATGATGCTCACCGGGCGGCATTTGTTTGCGCGCAAGATCACGGTGCAGTATCCGGAAGAAAAAACCCCGCAGAGCCCACGGTTTCGCGGCCTGCATGCGCTGCGCCGCTATCCCAACGGCGAGGAACGTTGCATTGCCTGCAAGTTGTGCGAGGCGGTGTGTCCGGCGCTGGCGATCACCATCGAATCGGAGAAGCGCGAAGACGGTACACGCCGTACCACGCGTTACGACATCGATCTCACCAAGTGCATCTTCTGCGGCTTCTGCGAGGAGTCCTGCCCGGTCGATTCCATCGTCGAGACCCGCATCCTCGAATACCACGGTGAAAAACGCGGCGATCTTTATTACACCAAGCCGATGCTGCTGGCGATAGGCGATCAGCACGAAGCGCAGATCGCTAAAGACCGTGCGCAGGATGCGAAGTACCGCTAAAACACTATGACTTACACAACCGCGATCTTCTACTTCTTCGCTGCCATCCTGGTGTTTGCCGGGTTGCGCGTGATCACCGCGCGCAACCCGGTGCATGCTGCGCTGTTCCTGGTGTTGGCCTTTTTTACCGCCGCCGGCCTGTGGATGCTGCTGGAGGCCGAGTTTCTCGCCATCACCCTGGTGCTGGTCTACGTCGGCGCGGTGATGGTGCTGTTCCTGTTCGTGGTGATGATGCTCGACATCAATCTGGACAAGCTGCGCGAAGGATTCTGGGATTACCTGCCGCTGGCCGGGTTCGTCTCGGTGCTGCTGGTGATTGAAATGGCACTGATCCTCGGCAGCCGCCACTTCGGTCTCGAGGTGATGGGCACGCCCGCGCCGCATCCAGCTGACTACAGCAACACCAAGGAACTCGGCCGTCTGCTGTATACCGAATATGTTTATGCGTTCGAACTCGCTGCGGTGATCCTGTTGGTGGCGATCGTCGCTGCCATCGCCCTGACGCTGCGTCGCCGCAAGGACAGCAAGTACATCGACCCGGCCGAGCAGGTGAAGGTGAAGCGCAACGACCGTCTGCGGATCGTCAAAATGCAGGCCGTGAAAAAGCCGCAAGCCGGGGAGGGCGACGCGTGATTTCCCTATCGCATTATCTGGTGCTGGGCGGCATCCTGTTTGCCATTGCCGTGCTGGGCATTTTCCTTAACCGCAAGAACGTCATCATCCTGCTGATGGCGATCGAGCTGATGCTGCTGGCGGTGAACATGAACTTCATCGCGTTTTCGCATTATTTGGGCGACATCCACGGCCAGATCTTCGTTTTCTTTATCCTTACCGTCGCCGCTGCAGAGTCTGCCATCGGCCTGGCAATCCTGGTGGTGCTGTTCCGCAATCTGCACACGATCAACGTCGATGATCTCGACCACCTGAAAGGCTGATGCGGATGGACATGCAGACGCTTTATCTCATCGTGCCGCTGGCGCCGCTGCTGGGCGCGATCATCGCGGGCTTTTTCGGCAAGCTGATCGGCCGCACCTTGTCGCATGTTGTCACGATTGCCGGGGTTGCGGTGTCGCTCGCCGCCTCGGTACTGGTGTTTCAGGATGTGCTGGCCGGCCACACATACAACGGCACGGTCTACACCTGGATGGTGCTGGGGGATTTGCGTTTCGAGGTGGGTTTCCTGATCGACTCGCTCACCACGATGATGATGCTGGTCGTCACCTTCGTCTCGCTGATGGTGCACATCTACACCATCGGCTACATGCACGACGATCCCGGTTACCAGCGCTTCTTCAGCTACATCTCGCTGTTCACCTTCTCGATGCTGATGCTGGTGATGAGCAACAATTTCCTGCAGTTGTTCTTCGGCTGGGAAGCGGTCGGCCTGGTGTCCTATCTGCTGATCGGTTTCTGGTACACCAAAGAGACAGCGATCTACGCCAACCTCAAGGCTTTTCTGGTCAACCGCGTCGGCGACTTTGGCTTCATTCTGGGCATTGGCCTGGTGCTGGCCTATTTTGGTTCGCTCGATTACGCCACCGTGTTCGCCAAGGCGCCTGAGCTAGCTAACGAAACGATTTCGATCTGGTTTGATACGCCGTGGATGCTGATGAGTGTCATCGGCATCCTGTTATTTATCGGCGCAATGGGCAAGTCGGCGCAGTTCCCGCTGCATGTCTGGCTACCCGATTCGATGGAAGGTCCGACGCCGATATCCGCGCTGATCCACGCGGCGACGATGGTGACTGCGGGTATCTTCATGGTTGCGCGCATGTCACCGTTGTTCGAGCTGTCCGACACGGCGTTGAGCTTCATCATGATCATCGGCGCGATCACCGCGCTGTTCATGGGCTTCCTCGGCATCGTGCAGAACGACATCAAGCGCGTGGTGGCGTATTCGACGCTGTCGCAATTGGGCTACATGACGGTCGCGCTCGGCGCCTCGGCCTATTCGGTGGCGGTGTTCCACCTGATGACACATGCCTTCTTCAAGGCGCTGCTGTTCCTCGCCGCCGGTTCGGTCATCATCGCCATGCACCACAACCAGGACATCCGCTATATGGGCGGCCTGAAGAAGTACATGCCGATCACCTGGATCACCTCGTTGATCGGTTCGCTGGCGCTGATCGGTACACCCTTCCTGTCGGGTTTCTATTCCAAGGAAAGCATCATCGAGGCAGTCAAGCTGTCGAACCTGCCGGGTGCCGACATCGCCTATTGGGCGGTACTGATCGGCGTGTTTGTCACTGCCTTCTATTCATTCCGCATGTATTTTCTGGTGTTTCACGGCAAGGAGCGCTTCCACAACGCGCATCATCATGACGCTGACAGCCACGGACAGGATGACCATGGCCACGGCAGCACGCCGCACGAAACACCCTGGGTGGTGACCGGTCCACTGCTCGCGCTGGCGTTGCCTTCGTTGGCGATTGGCTACATGACCATCGAGCCGATGTTGTTTGGCGACTTCTTCGGCAATGCAATTTATGTTTCAGACCGCCATCCGGTGATGCACGAACTCAACCAGGAATTCCACGGCGCGATGGCGATGGGGCTACATGCAATCACAACGCTGCCGTTCTGGCTGGCGGTGGCGGGCGTCGGGCTGTCGGCTTTCTTCTATCTCAAACGCCCGGATATCCCGGCAGCGATCCAGCAGCGTTTCAGTTTCATCCACAGCATGCTCGTCAACAAATACTGGTTCGACGAACTCTATAGCTGGCTGTTTGCCGGGGGCGCGCGCCTCTTGGGCGGTGGCTTGTGGCGCGGGGGCGATCAGGCCATCATCGACGGTGCGATCAACGGCACCGCGCGGCTGGTCGAGCGCGCAGCCCGGCTGATGCGCGCCTTCCAGTCCGGCTACATCTACCATTACGCTTTCGCCATGCTGATCGGGGTATTTGCCCTGGTCACCTGGTTTGCCCGGCTGAACTGACCCATGGATTCCATACTTTCCCTCGTCATCTGGGTACCCATTCTTGCGGGTGTGGTTGTGCTCGCCACCGGTTCCGACAAAAATGCACCGCTTGCCCGTTGGCTGGCGTTGACGGGTGCGCTTGCGGGCTTGATCGTTGCGATCCCGCTGGTCATTGGCTTCGATACCAGCACTTCCGCGATGCAGTTTGTAGAAAAGGCAGCGTGGATTCCGGCGTTCAACATCCATTACCACCTCGGAACGGACGGCATTTCGATGCCGCTGATCCTGCTCAACAGCTTCATCACCGTGCTGGTGGTGATCGCCGGCTGGCAGGTGATCCAGGACAAGGTGGCGCAGTACATGGCGGCTTTTCTCATCATGTCCGGCCTTATCAACGGCGTGTTTGCTGCGCTCGACGGCATCCTGTTCTACGTGTTCTTCGAAGGCATGCTGATCCCGCTGTACCTGATTGTCGGTGTGTGGGGCGGGCCGAACCGGGTGTATGCCGCGTTCAAGTTCTTCCTCTACACGCTCGCCGGATCGCTGCTGATGCTGGTGTCGATGGTCTACCTGTATTTTCAGTCCGGTGGCAGTTTCGATATCCAGACCTGGCACACCACCACGCTCGGCATGACCGCGCAGACGCTGATGTTTTTCGCCTTTTTGCTCGCGTTCGGTGTCAAGGTGCCGATGTGGCCGGTGCACACCTGGTTGCCCGACGCCCACGTCGAAGCGCCCACCGGCGGCTCGGTGGTGCTGGCGGCGATCACGCTCAAGGTCGGCGCCTACGGCTTCCTGCGCTTCATCCTGCCGATCCTGCCCGACGCCAGCCACGAACTGGCGTGGTTTGTGATCGCGCTGTCGCTGATCGCCGTCGCCTACATCGGTCTGGTCGCGCTGGTGCAGGCCGACATGAAAAAGCTCATCGCCTATTCGTCGATCGCGCACATGGGCTTTGTCACCCTTGGCTTCTTCATGTTCAACCCGCTCGGCGCTGGAAGGCGGACTGGTGCAGATGGTGTCGCACGGCTTCGTCTCCGCCGCGCTGTTCCTCTGCATCGGCGTCATGTACGACCGCCTGCACTCGCGCCAGATCAAGGATTACGGCGGCCTGGCCAACAAGATGCCGGTGTTTGCAGCCTTCTTCATGCTGTTTGCCATGGCCAACGCCGGCCTGCCTGCCACCAGCGGATTCGTCGGCGAATTCATGGTCATCATGGCCGCGACCAAGGTCAATTTCTGGTTTGCCTTCGTTGCCGCCACCACGCTGATCCTCGGCGCGGCCTATACGCTGTGGATGTACAAGCGCGTGGTGTTCGGCAAGGTGACCAACCCGCACGTCGAGGAAATGAGCGACGTTAACGCCCGCGAGATCCTGATCCTCGCAGTCCTCGCAGTCTGCGTGCTCGGCATGGGCCTGTACCCCAAACCCTTCACCGACGTGATGCACGTGTCGGTGGTTGACCTGTTGGCGCACGTCGCGCAAAGCAAACTTCCGTGAGCGCCGCACTGATGAACACGCCCATGAGCCTGATGCAATTCGCCCCCGCGCTGCCCGAAATTTTCGTGCTGGCCATGGTCTCGCTGATCCTGGTGATCGATGCCGCAGTCGATGACAGCAAGCGTTATCTGGCCTATGCGCTGTCGCTGGCCACGCTGGCGGGTGCGGCTTTCCTCACCGTACACGATCTCTCGACCGTGCCGGTGCTGGCGCTGAACGGCCTCTTCATCGACGATCCGCTGTCGGACGTGCTGAAGCTGTTTCTTTACCTGACCGTCGCGGTCGTGATGGTGTACTCGCGCGACTATCTGGCCGAACGCGGGCTCTACAAGGGCGAGTTCTTCGTGCTCGCGTTATTTGCCACGCTGGGCATGATGGTCATGGTGTCGGCCAGCCATTTCCTCACGCTGTATCTCGGCCTCGAACTGCTGTCGCTGTCGCTCTACGCCATGGTCGCGTTGCAGCGCGATTCGAGCATCGCCACCGAGGCGGCGATGAAGTACTTCGTGCTGGGCGCGCTGGCGTCGGGAATGCTGCTGTACGGCATGTCGATGGTCTACGGCGTCACCGGCTCGCTCGCGCTGGGCGACATCGCCATTGCCCTGCAGGACGGCACCGACCTGCGCATCCCGCTGGTGTTCGGCATCGTCTTCATCGTCGCCGGGCTCGCCTTCAAACTCGGCGCCGTACCGTTCCACATGTGGGTGCCCGACGTCTATCACGGCGCGCCCACCGCGATGACGCTGTTCATCGGCAGCGCACCCAAGATCGCTGCGTTCGCCTTCGTGATCCGCATCCTCGGACAGGGGCTGGAATCGCAGGTGGCCGAATGGCGCGACATGCTGGTGATCCTCGCCGTGCTGTCGATGGCGCTCGGCAACTTCGCGGCCATCGCGCAAACCAACCTCAAGCGCATGTTTGCCTACTCGACCATCTCGCACATGGGCTTCATGCTGCTCGGTATCCTGGCCGGCTCGCAGAACGGGTTTGGCAGCGCGATGTTCTACGTGCTGGTGTACGCCTTGATGAGCCTGGGCGGCTTCGGCATGATCCTGCTGCTGTCGCGTGCCGGTTTCGAGTCCGATCAGTTGGATGATTTCAAGGGACTGAACCATCGCAGTCCGTGGCTCGCGTTTTTGATGCTGTTGCTGATGTTCTCCATGGCGGGTGTGCCGCCCACCGTCGGTTTCTACGCCAAGCTCGCCGTGTTGCAAGCCGTGGTCGAAATCGGTTACGTTTGGCTGGCAGTGGCCGCCGTCGTATTCTCGCTGGTGGGTGCGTTCTATTACCTGCGTATCGTCAAATTGATGTATTTCGATGCGCCGCACGACACCACCCCGATCACCACCAGCCCCGATGCCCGCATCATCATGTCGGCCAACGGGCTTGCCGTACTGGCGCTCGGCATCCTGCCGCAGCCCTTGATGGCGGTGTGCGTACACGCCATCGGCGCGTCGTTCTGAACTAAACCTTGCCGGAGCAGGTCTGCTCCGGCGTCACTTGGCATTTCGGATTCACCGTGAACTTCTCTACTACCCTGCTGCTGATCCTGGCATTCATTGCCGCCAACCTGCCGTTCCTTATCGAGCGCATTTTCTTTGTCGTGCAGCCCAAAACCGGCAGCAAGAACATCGCCTGGCGCTTGCTGGAACTGGTGGTGATGTTCTTCATCGTCGGCGGGATTGCCTGGCTGTTCGAGAGCAAGCTTGGAGATGTGCACAAGCAGAACTGGGAGTTCTATGCGGTCAATGCCTCGCTGTTCGTGGTGTTTGCCTATCCGGGGTTCGTGTATCGCTATCTGTGGCGGCGGCGCGGCGGGTAGGGGGAGAAATTAGCCCCGGCGCCCTGCGGCAGGTTTTGAAAATGGGTGTCCGTCGCGTTTGGCGCGAGGTCACTGCGCAAACAGGTAGCGGGACTTGCTTCCTTTAGCCCGATACATCGCCTGGTCCGCGCTTTTGATCAAGGCCTTCGCCGTGGTGCCGTCTTTCGGAAATATCGAAATCCCTATACTTGCGCTAATGCTTGGGTTGATGGTGAGGTCACCGATACTGATGTCACACGGCGTTTGAATCGACACAATTAGCTTATCTGCAATGGACGTAAGGTCTTGCTCGTTTTTGACCTCCGTGAGCAAGTACAAGAATTCGTCTCCACCATGACGGCTAACCGTGTCGTCGTCGCGTGTACTTTCCGTGAGCCTTGCCGCAATCGTCTTCAAGACGCTATCACCTGCGTCGTGCCCATATGAGTCGTTGATTTTCTTGAACCCATCCAGGTCAATGAACATGACGGCCAAACTCCAGTTGTGCCGTTTAGCCTGCGCCAAACCATGCTCCAACCGATCATTGAACAACGCGCGATTGGGCAGACCGGTCAAGGAGTCATGAACTGAGGCGTAGCGAGACGCTTCTTCCTTTTCCGTAACTGCCTCCAATTGAACTTCAAGTGCATGTCGCTCATGGACCTCGTCCTTCAAAGCCGCATTTACGATCGACAGTTTATCGGCCGCATCCTGCACTATGTCTTCAACGGTTTCACTTTTTTCGAGGGCTTTTTCGATGCCGGGCGGCGGCTGCCGAACCTCAAGCTCCTGCTTGAGTACCGCATTGACCGAAGACAGCTCCTGGGCGGCTTCATCCACCAGGCCCTTGACTTCCTTGGTTTGACCCAGCACTTTGGTCAGAGCCTTGACTGGCTTGTTGCTATCCTGCGAATTCGTGTTTGGATTGGTTTTCATGTGTATGCATTAACGTAAATTGTTGATGACATGGATACCCTCTGGACAACCATTTACCCACTTCGACATCATTCATGGAGACGGATGTGCCCGTGGCTTGATCTTGTGACGGCCGGGCTCAAAGCCTGGGGCTCAAGTTCTTTTCACAATCTATGCAAACCACACCGGCAGGTCTGTGCACCAGCGCACATAGTCAGATATTGATCGCTGTGGGAAGTGGATTCGTGCATTTGCACAGCTTCCCCGGATTTGAAAGTGCAACTCGCGGTAAAGGGGACGTGTCTTTTCATCGTGGTTCATGTGGTGCGCAAGCTCATGATCGCCAATGGAGAAGTCACAGTTGACAGCCAGCCCAGAAGCCGCACGCGAGACAGCGAAAATACGGGTGAGCCAGACGGTGCGGAGTGTTTTGGTTTTGGCTGGTTAAACCGTAAAGATCGGCCACGACTTACGTGGCGCTACGCTTAAAGAAAGCAGAAAAAGTAACCGTCCCGCATCAAACTCCACCACCAGCCGTGCGCCGCGATTCAACGCGTAATCCCACGACCCCTTGGTCGCGCAGCCTTCGTGGCATTCGCTCACGCCCGCCGGCGATTCGAGATCGCGTTCGCGGTCGTACCAGCTCAATAACATCGTGTCGTCGCCCAGTTGCTGCTGGGCGATGGCCGTTGCCAGTTTCAGCGCGGCATAAAAGTCGAGGCCGAGTTCGGCGGTGTCGAGGCGCAGGGTTTTCATGGCGAAGTGTCAGTTAGCGCCTTCAGCGCATAGAGCATATCCAGCGCGGCCTTCGGTGTGAGCGCATCGGGATCGATCTCGCGCAGCTGGTCGAGCGCGGGATGCGGCGGCGGTTCGTCGTTGGGCAGGTGGGCGGCGAACAGGTCGCCTTGCGGGCCGGGTTGCAGCTGGGCGTCTTCGAGTTCGCGCAGGTGGCGGCGCGCGGCAGCGATGACCGGACTGGGCACGCCAGCCAGACGCGCGACCTGGATGCCGTAGCTTTGCGAGGCCGGGCCTTCTTCGACCGCGTGCAGGAACACCAGATTGGCGCCGTGCTCCTTGGCGTCGAGGTGGACGTTGACGAGTTGCTTGTACTCGTTGGCCAGTTGGGTCAGCTCGAAATAATGGGTGGCGAACAGGGTGAAGGCGCGTGTTGCGCTGACCAGATGCCGCGCCACCGCCCACGCCAGCGCGAGGCCATCGAAGGTCGAGGTGCCGCGCCCGATTTCGTCGAGCAATACCAGGCTGTTGGCGCTGGCGTTGTGCAGGATGTGCGCGGTTTCGGTCATCTCGACCATGAAGGTGGAGCGCCCGCCGGCGAGGTCGTCGGAGGCGCCGATGCGGGTGAAAATCTGGTCGACATCGCCGATTTTTGCCGAGCTCGCCGGTACCCACAGGCCGCAGCAGGCCAGCAGCGTGATCAGCGCCACTTGCCGCATGAAGGTCGATTTGCCGCCCATATTGGGGCCGGTAATCAGCAGCATCTGCCGCGCGCGGTTGAGTTGCACGTCGTTGGGAATGAAGTGCGCGACCTGTGCTTCGACCACTGGATGACGGCCGCCGCGGATGACGATGCCGGGTTCGTCGCTGTAGTCGGGCGCACACAGCTTGAGCGTGTTGGTGCGCTCGGCCTGGCTCGCCAGCACGTCGATCTCGGCCAGCGCGGCGGCAATCGCCAGCACATCCGGCACGTGCGGCGTCAGCGTCTCCAGCAAGGCTTCGAACAACGCTTTCTCGCGCGCCAGCGCGCGATCCTGCGCCGACAGCGCCTTGTCTTCGAAGGCTTTCAGCTCGGGCGTGATGTAGCGCTCGGCGTTCTTCAGCGTCTGGCGGCGGCGGTAATCGTCGGGGACCTTGTCCGATTGCGCGCGGCTGACTTCGATATAAAAGCCATGCACCCGGTTGTATTCGACTTTGAGGGTGCCGATGCCGGAGCGCGCGCGTTCGCGGGTTTCCAGTTCGAGCAAAAATGCGCCGGCGTCGCGCGTCAGTGCGCGCAGTTCGTCGAGGTCGGCATCGAAGCCGTCGGCGATCACGCCGCCTTCGCGCAGCACGCTGGCGGGTTCGGGCAGCACGGCGCGGGCGAGCAGTTCGTGCAAATCGGGGCGGGCGGCGAGCGAGCGTTGCAGGGCGGCCAGGTGCGCGCGGTCGTCGGGCAGCGTGGCGGCGAGATCAGGCAGCAGCGCGAGGGTGTCGCGCAGGCCGGACAAGTCGCGCGGCCGCGCATTCTTCAGCGCGATGCGGCCGCTGATGCGTTCGACATCGGCGCAGCTTTTCAGCAGGCGGGTGAGGGCGGTCGCAGTGTCGGGCTGCCCCGCCAGCACGCCGATCGCATCGCGGCGCCGGCTCAGAATGTCGCGGTCGCGCAGCGGATGATGCAGCCAGTGGCGCAACAAGCGCGTGCCCATGCCGGTGGCGGTGGTGTCGAGCACCGACAGCAGGGTGGGCGAGGCTTCGCCGCGCAGGGTTTCGGTGAGTTCCAGATTGCGCCGGGTGGCGGCGTCGAGCTGCACGAAATCGCTGTCGCGCTCGGCGTGGATGCTTTGTATATGCGGCAGCGCGGTGCGTTGCGTGGTCTGGATGTAATCGAGCAGCGCACCCGCCGCCGCCAGTGCGAGCGGCAGGTCGGCCACGCCGAATCCGCTGAGGTCGCGGCTGTCGAATTGCTGCGCCAGCCGGGTGTGCGCGCTGTCGGAATCGAACTGCCACGGCGCGAGGCGGCGCACCGCGCAGGGTGCGCCGCTCAGGGCGAAGTCGTCGGGCGCGAGGATTTCTGCCGGGCGCACGCGCGCCAACAAGGCGGGCAGGGCGCTGGCGTGGATTTCGCTGACCTGAAAGCGCCCGGCGGCAAGATTCAGCCAGGCGACGCCGACGCTTTCCGCACGTGGGGCGATGGCGAGGATCAGGGTGTCGCAGGTTTCGTCCAGCAGGCCCGAATCGGTCAGCGTGCCCGGCGTGACGATGCGCGCCACCTGGCGCTCGACCGGACCCTTGCTGGTGGCGGGGTCGCCTATCTGCTCAGCGATCACCACCGATTCGCCCAGCTTCAGCAAGCGCGCCAGATACTGCTCGGCGCTGTGATACGGCACCCCGGCCATCTTGATCGGGGTGCCTGCCGACGCGCCGCGCGTGGTGAGCGTGATGTTGAGCAGCCGCGACGCTTTTTCGGCGTCGTCGAAAAACAGCTCGTAAAAATCACCCATGCGGTAAAACAGCAGCATGTCCGGGTTTTGCGCCTTGATGCCGAGGTACTGCTGCATCATCGGGGTGTGGGCGGCGGTTTCCTTGCTGCTGGACATGGGCGAACGGGCTGCTTGTTTAGACTTTCAGTTCAGGCGGCAAATGCGGCGCAATGATCTGCAGCATCTGCGCAAAGATTTTCGGGGTGGCGGCGACGATGTTGCCGGAGTCGAGAAAGCCTTCGTTGCCGACAAAGTTGCCGACGAAGGCGCCGGACTCCTGCGCGATCAGGCTGCCGGCGGCGAGATCCCAGGGTTTCAGGTGCATTTCCCAGAAGCCGTCGTAACGGCCACAGCCGACATAGCAGAGGTCGAGCGCGGCGGAACCGGGGCGGCGCAGGCCGGAGGTGGCGAGCATCATGTCGCGGAACATGCCGAGGTAGGCGTCGGCGAAGCGGAAGTCGGTGTAGGGGAAGCCGGTGCCGATCAGGCATTCAGCGAGTTTGTTGCGCATGCTGGCGCGAATGCGGCGCTCGTTCAGGTACGCGCCGCGGCCGCGGGTAGCGGTAAATAATTCGTTGCGTGCAGGATCGTAGACCACGGCCTGGGTGATCTGGCCTTTGTGCTTGAGCGCGATCGAGACGGAATATTGCTGCAGGCCATGGAGGAAATTGGTGGTGCCGTCGAGCGGATCGATGATCCACTGATAGTCCTCGTTGTTCTTGGCTTCGGTTACGCCAGACTCCTCTGCTAAAATCCCGTGGTTCGGATAGGCGTCGAGCAGGGTTTCGATAATGGCGCGTTCGGCCATCTGGTCGACTTCGCTGACGTAATCGCGGTCCTGTTTGCTCCGTACGGTGAGCTGGTCGAGGTCGAGCGAGGCGCGATTGATGATCGCCCCCGCTTTGCGAGCGGCTTTCACCGCTGTATTGAGCATGGGATGCATGATGTCTGGCTACAAATTCAAAGAACGAGCCGCCATTTTACTTGATGTATGACGCTATCTAACCCAAAACTTCTCGGCAATATTCGCATCGTGCTCGCGCGAACCAGCCATCCCGGCAATATCGGCGCGGCGATGCGGGCGATGAAGACGATGGGCCTGTCGCAGCTTTATCTGGTCAGCCCCGCCGTTTTTCCCAACAGCCAGGCCGATGCGATGGCGGCGGGCGCGACCGACCTGCTGGCGCAGGCCCGGGTGTGCGCCACGCTGGAAGAGGCGCTGGCCGACACCACGCTGGTGCTGGGCGTATCGGCGCGCCGCCGCGATATCGTGACCGAGGTGCTGACCCCGCCCGAAGCCGCAACCCGCTTGCTGACCGAGGCGCAGGCCGCGCCGGTGGCGCTGGTGTTCGGCAACGAAACCAGCGGCATGTCGAACGAGGAACTGAGCCTGTGTCAGGGGCTGGTGACGATTGCCGCCAATCCGGAGTACAGCTCGCTCAACCTGGCGGCGGCGGTGCAGGTGCTGAGCTATGAGATCCGTCAGGCCTGGTTGAACCACCCGGTCTGGCCGCAGCCCGAGCTGGATGCGGCAACGGGAGACGAGGTGGAGCGGTTTTACGCGCACCTCGAAGCTGCGTTGATCGAACTGGATTTCCTGAACCACGGCTCACCCGGCAAGCTGATGCTGAAACTGCGCTGGCTGTTCGCGCGCACCCGGCTGGCGAAGGAAGAAGTGAATATCCTGCGCGGGATTTTGACTGCGGCGCAGGCCGCCAAGCGGGGCGCTGCGCAAGGCCGGGAATCCTCAACGCCGAATAGTTGACTAAATTACTCGGAAATAGCATTCTTCAAGCATGAGCCTTTTCAGCCAATTCAAGGAAGACATTGCCGTCGTGTTCGATCGCGACCCGGCAGCGCGCTCGACGCTTGAAGTCATCACGCTTTATCCCGGTTTCCATGCCATCGTCATCCACCGGCTGGCGCACTGGCTGTGGGGCACGGGGTTTAAATGGCTGGCGCGCTTTATTTCGCATATGGGGCGCTGGCTCACCGGCATTGAAATCCATCCTGGCGCCACCATCGGCCGTCGTGTGTTTATCGATCACGGCATGGGCGTGGTGGTGGGCGAGACGGCCGAAATTGGCGACGATTGCACGCTGTATCACGGCGTCACCCTCGGCGGCACCTCGTGGGACAAGGGCAAGCGCCATCCCACCCTGAAGCCGGGCGTGGTGGTGGGCGCGGGCGCCAAAATTCTCGGCCCCATCACCATTGGCGCCAACGCGCGCATCGGCTCCAACGCGGTGGTGGTGAAAGCGGTGCCGGACAATGCAACGGCAGTGGGGATTCCTGCCCGGATTCTGGATAGCGAGACGGAAAAACAGCGTCAGCAACAGATGGCCAATCTGGGGCAGCAAGCCGAAAAACTGGGATTTTCTGCTTACGCCATTTCGGCCGACATGAACGATCCAGTGGTGAAGGCGATTCACGGTCTGATCGACCATTCCGCGCATATCGACGAGCGGCTGGAGCGAATTCTTGCGCAGTTGCGGTTGCTCGGTGCGGTAATGCCGGCCGAGCCTGAGAAACCGGATGATTTTGATGCGAACTATCTGAATAAAATAGTTGACTAAAACAGTAAGGTAAGGAATAGTTGAGCGAATCGCTCGGGCATTGTTAGTCCGGCTGTCATTCAGGAGAAACCAATATGAGGTTGACCACAAAAGGTCGTTTTGCAGTCACTGCGATGCTGGATCTGGCGCTGCGCGGCGGTAAAAATCCAGTCACGCTGGCTGGCATCAGTGAGCGTCAGGATATTTCCTTGTCCTATCTGGAACAGCTTTTCAGCCGCCTGCGCCGTAATGAACTGGTGGAAAGCGTGCGCGGCCCCGGCGGCGGTTATTACCTCGCCAAAACCCTGAGCAACATCAGCGTGGCCGACATCATCCGCGCGGTGGATGAACCTATCGATTCCACTCATTGTGGCGGCAAGGAAAACTGCCACGACGAGCATCGTTGCCTGACGCATGACTTGTGGACAGGGCTCAATGCCCATATCTACGATTATCTGGACAACGTCACGCTCGCCACCCTGGTGGCCAAGCAGGATGAATGCAAAGAAAAAGTCATGCAGGATCGTCGTGTATCCAAGATGACGCTTGCAGCTTGATATTGAGTTAAGAAACAAGGCTATCCAAATGAAACCACTGTATTTTGATTACTCCGCCACCACTCCGGTTGACCCGCGTGTGGCCGCCAAGATGATTCCCTATCTGACCGAGGAATTCGGTAATCCGGCATCGCGCTCGCATCCGTATGGCTGGACTGCGGACAAGGCGGTTGAAGATGCGCGTGCCGAGGTTGCAGCTTTGGTGGGTGCCGATCCGAAAGAAATCGTTTTCACCTCCGGTGCGACCGAATCGAACAATCTGGCGATCAAGGGTGCGGGGCATTTTTACGCTGGCACCAAGGGCAAGCACATCATTACCGTGCGCACCGAACATAAGGCGGTGCTCGACACGGTGCGCGAAATGGAGCGTCAGGGTTTCGAAGCGACTTATCTGGGTGTGCAGGAAAATGGCCTGCTCGATCTGGACGTGCTGCGTGCCGCGATCCGGCCTGACACCGTGCTGGTGTCGGTCATGGCGGTCAACAATGAAATCGGCGTGATTCAGGATATCGAGGCGATCGGCAACATCTGCCGTGAAAAAGGCGTGTTGTTTCATGTCGATGCGGCGCAGGCCACCGGCAAGATGCCGATCAATCTGGCCAAGCTGCCGGTCGATCTGATGTCGTTTTCGGCGCACAAGACCTACGGCCCCAAGGGCATCGGCGCGTTGTATGTGCGGCGCAAGCCGCGTGTTCGCCTGGAAGCGCAGATGCACGGCGGCGGCCACGAGCGCGGCATGCGTTCGGGCACGCTGGCAACCCACCAGATCGTCGGCATGGGCGAAGCTTTCCGCATCGCCCGTGAAGAAATGGCAACCGAGAACGAGCGTATCCGCATGCTGCGCGACCGCTTGTACGAAGGCCTGAAAGACATCGAAGAGTTGCATCTGAACGGTGATTACGAGCGCCGGGTGCCGCACAACCTGAATGTCAGCTTCAATTTCGTCGAAGGCGAGTCGCTGATCATGGCGATCAAGGATCTGGCCGTTTCAAGCGGTTCGGCCTGTACCTCGGCCAGCCTGGAGCCGTCCTACGTGCTGCGCGCGCTGGGCCGCAGCGACGAACTCGCGCACAGCTCGATCCGCTTCTCGATTGGCCGTTTTACGACCGAGGCAGAAGTCGATTACGCCATCAAGCTGCTGCACGAGAAAATCGGCAAGCTGCGCGAACTGTCCCCGCTGTGGGAGATGTTCAAGGAAGGCGTCGACCTGAATACCGTGCAGTGGGCTGCACATTGATCAATACGATGCAGCGTGCTGCGTATTGGTTTGTTTAGTCAGGGTTTGTTAGATCACGTTTGAAGGAGAACCACCATGTCTTATAGCGAAAAAGTACTCGACCATTACGAAAATCCCCGCAATGTCGGTTCGTTCACCAAGGACGACGATGGCGTGGGTACCGGCATGGTGGGTGCGCCCGCCTGCGGTGACGTGATGAAGCTGCAAATCAAGGTGGGTGCCGATGGCCGTATCGAGGATGCCAAGTTCAAGACCTATGGTTGCGGCTCGGCGATTGCATCGAGCTCGCTGGTGACCGAATGGGTCAAGGGCAAGACGCTCGATCAGGCGATGGAAATCAAGAACACGGCGATTGCCGAGGAGCTTGCGCTGCCGCCGGTCAAGATCCACTGCTCGATTCTGGCTGAAGACGCGATCAAGGCCGCGGTCGCCGATTACAAGCAGAAAAAGGGACTGGTGTAAGCATCATGGCGGTCACTCTGTCCGAGCGCGCAGCGCAACACGTCACGAACTATCTGACCAAACGCGGCAAGGGTGTGGGCATCCGTCTCGGTGTGCGCACCACGGGTTGCTCCGGCATGGCTTACAAGCTGGAGTTTGCCGACGAAGTGCCCGAAGGTGATGAAGTGTTCACCAGCTTCGGCGTTACCGTGTTTGTCGACCCGAAAAGCCTGGCCTATATCGACGGCACCGAACTCGATTACTCGCGCGAAGGTTTGAACGAAGGTTTCAAGTTCAATAACCCGAACGTGAAGAACGAGTGCGGCTGCGGAGAGTCGTTTAACGTTTGATTGGCAGGGGTCAGGATTCAGGGGCCAGGGGTCAGGGTTTTTTTGTGCGGCCTTTGGCCGCGCCAGTAAAAAGCACGCAGCATATAGCCCCTGAATCCTGATTCCTGAATCCCGGCCCCTAAAATGGATTTCACCCAAACCCACTTCGCGCTATTTGGTCTGCCGGCAACGTATGCGCTGGATCGTGAGCAGCTCGACACGGCTTACCGCGAGTTGCAAAACACGGTTCATCCGGATCGTTTTGCGGCACAGTCCGACGCCGAGCAGCGCGTTGCCATGCAATGGGCGACCCGGGCGAACGAAGCGTATCGCACCCTGAAACACCCGGTTGATCGCGGCGTGTATCTGTTGCAGCTGCAGGGGATTGATGCATTCGACGCGCACAACACGCAGATGGCGCCGGCATTCCTGATGCAGCAGATGGAGTGGCGCGAGGCGATAGACGATGCACGTGCCGCAAAAAGCGTGGCCGCGCTCGATGCGTTGACGGACGAATTGCGTCTCACCCACCGCCGTATCGAGACGCAACTGGTCGACTTGCTCGATGCAAGGCAGGATTTTGAGGGTGCGCGCGAAGCCGTGCGCCAATTGCGTTTTATGGACAAACTCATCGCTGAAGTCGGCGATGTGTACGAAGAACTCGAAGGCTAGGCATGGCTCTGTTGCAGATTTCCGAACCCGGCATGTCCACTGCGCCGCATCAGCATCGGCTGGCGGTGGGCATCGATCTGGGTACCACCAACTCACTGGTCGCCTGCGTTCGTTCCGGCCTGGCGACGATACTGGACGACGCTGAAGGCCACGCCTTGCTGCCGTCCGTGGTGCGCTACCATGCCGATGGTTCGGTGGACGTGGGCTATGCCGCACAGCGCGCACAAAGCCTGGACCCGCACAACACCCTGATGTCGGTTAAACGCTTCATGGGGCGCGGCCTGCCGGATATCGACGATGCCGCCAGCATGCCATATCACTTTGTCGATGCGCCGGGCATGGTGCAGATCAAGACCATTGCCGGGGTGAAAAGTCCGGTCGAAGTCTCGGCAGAAATCCTCAAGGTGTTGCGTACGCGTGCTGAAGCCGCGCTCGGCGGCGAACTGGTCGGCGCGGTGATCACCGTTCCGGCGTATTTCGACGATGCCCAGCGTCAGGCGACCAAGGACGCCGCGCAACTCGCGGGGCTCAATGTGCTGCGCCTGCTGAACGAACCCACTGCTGCGGCCATTGCCTATGGTCTCGATAACGCGTCAGAAGGCGTGTATGCGGTGTATGACCTGGGCGGCGGCACGTTTGACATCTCCATCCTGAAACTGTCCAAAGGCGTGTTCGAAGTGCTCGCTACCAACGGCGACTCGGCACTGGGCGGCGATGATTTCGACCAGCGCGTATTCTGCTGGATGGTCGAAAAAGGCCGCTTCCAGCCCTTGTCGGCGAGCGACATGCGGCTCCTGCTGACCAAGGCGCGTGATGCCAAGGAAGCGCTCACCGAGCATTTTGAGGTACGTGTGACCGCCGTGCTGTCCACCGGCGAAATGATGGATGCGACGCTGACACAGGCTGAATTCAATACCATGACGGCCAGCCTGCTGAATAAAACGCTGGCCCCCACCCGCAAGGCGCTGCGCGACGCAGGTCTGGCCGTGGACGAAGTCAAAGGCGTGGTGATGGTCGGCGGGTCCACCCGGATGCCGTGCGTGCGTCAAGCAGTGGCCGAATTTTTCAAGCAGACGCCGCTCACCAATCTGGATCCCGACAAGGTCGTTGCGCTGGGCGCTGCGATGCAGGCCGATGTGCTGGCGGGCAACCGGGTGGGAGACGACTGGTTGCTGCTTGACGTGATTCCGTTGTCGCTGGGGCTGGAAACCATGGGCGGTTTGACCGAGAAAGTCATTCCGCGCAATACCACCATCCCCACTGCACGCGCGCAGGAATTCACCACATTCAAAGACGGCCAGACCGCGATGAGCGTGCATGTGCTGCAAGGCGAACGCGAACTCGCGGCCGACTGCCGTTCGCTGGCGCGCTTTGAACTGCGCGGCATTCCACCGATGGTTGCTGGGGCTGCGCGCATTCGTGTCACGTTCCAGGTCGATGCTGACGGTTTGCTGGCGGTTTCTGCGCGTGAGCAAAGCACGGGCGTTGAGGCCAGCGTGCTGGTCAAACCCTCGTATGGCCTGGCTGACGACGACATCACCCGCATGCTGAAAGATGCGTTCACCCACGCCAAGGACGACATGTATGCGCGTGCGCTTGAACGAGCAGATCGTCGATGCGAAGGGTTTGATTGCGGCCACCCGTGCTGCGATGCAGGAAGACGGCGCGCTGCTGGATGCAGCAGAAATCGCCGCGATTGAAGCCAGCATCGACGCTCTTGAACAGTTACTGAGCGGAACCGATCATCTGGCCATCAAACGCGGCATCGAAGCGCTGAACGCGGTGACCACCAACTTTGCCCAGCGCCGCATGGATCAGAATGTACGGCGTGCGATGGCCGGACAAAAACTGGAAACCTTTGGCTAACCGAGCCATGTAAAATGCTCTTCGCACGAATCCGGCTGACGACAGGCGGGTTCGTTATCAATGCAGCACCAGACAATTGTAAAGACCATGCCCCAACTGATCGTACTGCCCCACGTCGAACTCTGCCCCGAGGGTGCCGTGATCGACGCCAAAACCGGTGACACCCTGTGTGATACCCTGCTCGCCAACGGCATCGAGATCGAGCACGCCTGCGAGAAATCCTGCGCCTGCACCACCTGCCATGTCATCGTGCGCGAAGGCTTCAATTCCCTGGAGGCATCCACCGAAGATGAAGACGATCTGCTCGACAAGGCCTGGGGTCTGGAGCCGCAATCACGCCTGTCGTGCCAGGCGCGAGTGAACGCCGCTGATCTGGTAATTGAAATCCCCAAATACACCATCAACATGGTGAAAGAAGGACATTGATATGAAGTGGACCGATTCCCTCGATATCGCGATCGAGCTTTCCGAAGCCCACCCCGAAATTGATCCCCGCACGATACGGTTTACCGATCTGCATCGCTGGGTGATGGAGTTACCCGAGTTTGACGATGCGCCGGAGCATTCCGGCGAAAAAATCCTCGAAGCGATCCAGATGGCGTGGATTGACGAAATGGACTAAACCGATTCGCGCTGTGGCAATTTAAGCCTTATTCTGAAAATGGATGCTGAATGGGGGGCAATATGAGCCACAAACACGAGAGTCTGTTGCATGCCATTTTCGAGGGGCCGGTGAGCGCGAATGTTCACTGGCGCGAGGTGGAGTCGATGCTGACGCATCTGGGCGCCAGGGTGGAGCCGCATCACGGTGCCAGTTTTCGCGTGGTCCTGAATGATGTGGAAGGGTTTTTGCACCGCCCGCATAACAGCACTACCTGCACTAAACAGGAACTGCGCCATCTGCGCGATTTTCTGGTGTCGGCGGGTGTCAGCCTGCCACATCAGGCCGGGCAATAACCCCGATACGCCGTCAGCTGTCCTGCCCTGGTTTCAAGGTTCGTAATTTCTTGGTTTCGCCCAGCCGCTGCTTGCTCTCCAGACGACGCTTTTTCGAGGCCAGCGTTGGGCGGGTCGGTCGGCGCGGTTTGTCGACTTCGCAGGCTTCGCGTATCAATTCAATCAATCGTTCCAGTGCGTCGTCGCGATTGCGCCGCTGGCTGCGATAGCGTTCTGCTTCAATAATCAGCACCCCGTCGCGCGTGAGACGACGACCCGCCAGCATGGCGAGGCGCGTGCGCACCGGCTCGGGTAGTGAGGGCGAGCGGGCCACGTCAAAGCGCAGTTGCACCGCAGTCGATACCTTGTTGACGTTTTGCCCGCCAGGCCCCGAGGCGCGGACGAAATCCTCCTGGATTTCGCGCTCGTCGAGTTCGATCAGGGGGTTGATGCGGATCATGTCAGAGCGTGGCGCTTACCACTTCACTACATGCACATTGTTCAGCGTGCGCCCCAAAAACCGTTCGCCTATGGTCTGAAAGCGCAGCGGCACGTCGGTGACATAAAAGTCATAGCGCGGCTGTGCCGGTCCGGGATTGGCCAGATTCTTTTCGGCCAAGAGTGCGGCGACCTGTTCAGCCATGGCTTCGGCTGAATCGACCAGTGCGACGTCGCCGCCGACCACCTGGCGCAGCAGCGGTTTCAGCAACGGGTAATGGGTGCAGCCGAGCACCAGGGTGTCGATGTGTTCGGCCATGAGCGGTTTCAGATAATCCTGCGCGGTGAGGCGGGTGACTTCGTGGTCGAGCCAGCCTTCTTCGACCAGCGGCACGAACAGCGCGCAGGCTTGCGAGTGGATGCGCGAATCGGGCGCGTAGTCGTGGATGGCGCGCGCGTAGGCGTTGCTGTTGATGGTGGTGGGGGTGGCAATGACGCCGATCTTTTTGCCGCCGCGCGCCGAATGCGCACCCGCGTCGATCACATCCAGCACCGGTACCGGCGATAAATCCTTGACCACTTGTGCAGCCACCGCCGCCATGGTGTTGCAGGCAATGACCAGCATCTTGACGTCTTTTTCCAGCAGAAACTGCGCAATCTGGGTGGTGAAATGGGAGATGGTTTCCACCGATTTGACGCCGTAGGGCACGCGCGCGGTATCGCCAAAGTAAACGATGTTCTCGTAGGGCAGGCGCTCCATCAGCGCGCGGACGACCGTCAGCCCACCGATGCCGGAATCGAATACGCCGATGGGGGAATGTACATTCGTGGACATGGGGGGCAGGATGGCGCAATGAGAGAAACAGCATTTTACCTGCAGGGTCACATGAGACGGTATTCGGCATGAGCGGCTGCGGTTGCGATTCGGTGTGCAACGCGGCGCCACCCGATCCGCGCTACCGGCGCGCGCTGTGGATTGCGCTGGTGTTGAACGCGCTGATGTTCGGCGTCGAGATCGTCGCCAGCTTCAAGGCGCAGTCGGTGTCGTTGCTGGCCGACGCGGTCGATTTTCTGGGCGACGCCGGCAACTACGGTGTGGCCCTGTTCGTACTCGGGCTGGCGCCGGTGTGGCGCTCGCGCACCGCGCTGTGGAAGGGCTGGCTGATGGTGGGCTACGGCGTGTTCGTGCTCGCCAAGTCTGCCTGGCAGTGGTCGGCTGGCGTGGTGCCGGAACCCTTCATCATGGGCTGGGTGAGCCTGCTGGCGCTGGCAGTCAACGTCGGCGTCGCCGCGCTGCTGTATGTCCATCGGCAGGGCGACGCGCAGGCGCGCTCGGTGTGGCTGTGCTCGCGTAACGACGCGCTTGGCAACCTGGCGGTGATGGGCGCGGCAGCTGGGGTGTGGGCGACTTCGCACGGCTGGCCGGATATTGCGGTTGCGCTGGTGCTGGCGGGGCTGGCGCTGACCTCTGGCGTGTCAGTGATTCGCCACGCGCGCGAGGAATTGCGGAACGACTAAGCCTTCCGCTGCGTCAGCGCCCACGCGACATGCTCGCGCACCAGCGCGGACGGGTGATTGCGGTGCGTGCCGAGTGCGGCCTCAATGTCGGAAGACGGCGGCGCATTGCCCAGCGCAACCGCGATATTGCGCAGCCAGCGTTCGTGCCCGATGCGGCGGATCGGCGAACCGGCCAATCGTTCGTTGAAATCGGCCTCGCTCCAGGCAAGCAAATCCAGCAACCGCGCACTGTCGAGCCCGTTTCTGACTTCAAAATCCGGCAACGCGGCGGTTTGCGCAAAGCGGTTCCACGGGCACACCAGCTGGCAGTCGTCGCAGCCATAGATGCGGTTGCCCAGCAGCGGGCGCAGCTCAACCGGAATGCTGCCCTTGAGTTCGATGGTGAGATACGAGATGCAGCGCCGCGCGTCGAGTAGGTAGGGCGCGATGATGGCCTTCGTCGGGCAGACGTCGATGCAGGCCTGGCAGCTGCCGCAATGGTTGGATTCGGGCGCATCCACCGGCAGCGGCAGGTCGGTGTAGATCTCGCCGAGAAAAAACCAGGAGCCGTGCTGCCGGTTCAATAACAGCGTGTGTTTGCCGCGCCAGCCGAGCCCGGATTTTTCGGCGAGTGCGACTTCCAGCACCGGCGCGCTGTCGGTAAACACGCGGAAGTGATGCGTGCCCACTTCGGCGCTGATTTTTTCGGCCAGGCTTTGCAGGCGGTTGCGCAGCACCTTGTGATAATCGCGCCCCAGCGCGTAGCGTGAAAGATATGCGCCTTCGGCGTCGGCCATGACTACATGCGGATCGGCTGCTGTTGGCGGAAAATAATCCAGCCGCGCACTGATAATGCGGACCGTGCCTGGCACCAGTTCGGCGGGCCGGCTGCGCTTGGTGCCGTGCGCCGCCATATAATCCATCTCGCCATGAAAACCCTGCCCCAGCCACGCCTGCAAGCCTGCTTCGGCGGCGCTCAAGTCGCCGTCGGCAATGCCCACTCCGGCAAAGCCGAGCGCGCGTCCCCATTGTTTGATTTGCTGCGCCAGCTGCGCTAAATCTGTCTCATGCATAAAGCCGATCATACCGTGCGCTGTCATCTGGCCGACGAAGCCGCCACGCTGGCATTCGGCGCGCGTCTGGCGCGGGAACTCAAACCGGGAATGACGTTCTACCTTGAGGGTGATCTGGGCGCGGGCAAGACGACGCTGGTGCGCGGACTGCTGCGCGCGCTGGGATACAACGGCCGGGTGAAAAGTCCGACCTATACGCTGGCCGAAACCTACAGCCTGCCCGCGTTTGAGTTGTATCATTTCGACCTGTACCGACTGCACGACCCGCGTGAATGGCTGGACGCCGGTTTTCGCGATGTCAGCGGCCAGGCGGTGAGCCTGATCGAATGGCCGGACAAGGCAGCAGGCTGGCTGCCGCCGCCGGACGTGATTGTCCGCTTGACGATTGCGGACGAGGCGCGCGAAGTCGAGTGCGAAGCCAAAAGCCCGCGCGGTACCGATTATCTGGAGACGTGTTGCATACCTTGTTAAGAACTTTTCTGCTATGTGGTTTGCTGGTCTCGGGCTGGGCGCAGGCACTGCAATTGTCCGCCACGCGCCTGTGGCCGTCGCCCGATTACACGCGGATTACGCTGGAGGCGACACAGGCGGTGACACACAAGTCGTTCAGCCTGGCGAACCCGAATCGGCTGGTGATTGACCTGGAAGGCGTCGAACCCGGCGCAGCGATCGACGCGCTGGGCAGCCAGCTGGCAGCAGATGACCCCTACATTGCCTCGATCCGGGCGGGCGTCAACCGCCCCGGTGTGATGCGTCTGGTGATCGATCTCAAAACACCGGTCAAGCCTTCGATATTCCAGCTGCAGCCGCTGGGGCAATATGGGCACCGGCTGGTGGTGGACTTGTATCCGGTTCAGGCAAACCCGGTTCAATCCAATCCAGTCCAGGCAAACTTGTCTCAATCCAGCCCGGTTCCAGCCACGCAGGCCGTGGTTACTCCGCCTATCGGTAATTCCGTTGCCTCGCCGCAACCCGCCCTGATTGAATCGCCCAAATCCTCCAAGCCGCCCAAAGCGGCCGAACCGCAATATGCCCGCCTGATCACCGTGGCGATCGACGCCGGTCACGGCGGCGAAGACCCTGGCGCCAGCGGCGCCAGTGGTTCGCGCGAAAAGGACATCACGCTCGCCCTGGCGAAAAAGCTCAAGCAGCAACTCGATGCGCAGGACAACATGCGCGGCGTGCTGATTCGTGACGGCGATTACTTCGTGCCGCTTGGGCAACGAGTGGTCAAGGCCCGCGCGCTCAAGGCGGACCTGTTCCTGTCGATCCATGCCGATGCCTTCATCAAGCCGCATGCGCGCGGCTCGTCGGTGTTTGCCCTGTCGGAGAACGGCGCAAGCTCGGCGGCAGCACGCTGGCTGGCGAAGAAGGAAAACGACGCCGACCTCATCGGCGGCATGAACATCGATGTCAAGGATCCCTCTCTCAAGCGCACGCTGATTGACCTGACGCAGACCACGACCATCAACGACAGCATGAAACTCGGGCACGCGGTGCTGAAGGAAATCGGCGGCATCAATACGCTGCACAAGTCGCATGTCGAACAGGCGGGCTTCGCCGTCCTGAAGGCGCCGGATATCCCCTCGATCCTGGTCGAGACGGCCTTTATTTCCAATCCGGAAGAAGAACAACGCCTCAACAACCCCGCCTATCAGGACAGGCTGGTGGATGCCATCGTCGACGGCATCAAGTCCTACTTCGCCCAGCACCCCATGGCCGTGCCGTCTCGCCTGACTCGCAATCCATGATCGCCAGTTTGTTGGGCGCCGCCGCGCCCGGTTTTGACCGTCCGCTCGACGTACTGGAAGCCTGCCACGGCCGCATCGCCAAACAGTGCGACACGCTCGAAAAGCTGCTGGCGCATCTGCCCGACCACGGCGCAGATGCCCCGTCGCAGCAAGCCGCACGTGCGGTGCTGGCGTATTTCGATACCGCAGCAGTGCACCATCACGACGACGAGGAGCGCAACCTGTTCCCCTTGCTGGAACAGGCGAACGCGCCCGGCGCCTGCGATCTGGTCGAAACCCTGACGCTGGAACACGACGATCAGGCGCTGCTGTGGCGGCGGCTGCGGGCGCAGTTGCTGTTGATTGAAGCCGGTACGGCAGCCGCGCTCGATAGCGCGCTGGCCACGCGTTTTATCGCAATGAATCGCGCCCACCTCGAATTCGAAAACACGCATGTGCTGCCTTTGGCGCGGCAGGTATTGGGCGCGGCTGACATCCAGCGCCTGGGGCGCGCCATGGCGGCGCGGCGCGGCGTTCCTTTTAGCGGTTCTTTGTGAGCATTCGCGTTTTACCCGATGTGCTGATTTCGCAAATCGCCGCCGGCGAGGTGGTCGAACGCCCGGCGGCCGCGTTGAAAGAAATCCTCGAAAACAGCCTCGACGCCGGTGCGACCGACATCCAGATCGAACTGGAGCAGGGCGGTGTGAAACGCATGCGCGTGAGCGACAACGGCTGCGGCATTGCCCGCGACGAACTCGCGCTCGCGCTGACCCGCCACGCCACCAGCAAAATCGCCAGCCTGGCCGATCTGGAACAAGTCGCCAGCCTGGGGTTTCGCGGCGAAGCGCTGGCCTCGATTGCAGCCATTGCACGGGTGCAGCTGATCAGCCGCCGCGCCGATGCCGAGCACGCCTGGGCATTGCAGGTCGAAGGCGGCCAGCTGGGCGAGCCGACACCCGCCGCGCGGGGCGTCGGCACCACGCTCGACATTCAGGATCTGTTTTTCAACACCCCGGCGCGGCGCAAGTTTCTTAAAACCGAAGCAACCGAATACGCCCACTGCGCTGAAACCGTGCGGCGGCAGGCGCTCTCACATCCCGGTACCGCGTTTGTCCTGAGTCACAACGGCCGGGTACAACTACGTTTCAACACGGCGTCTGCCGCCGCGCGGGTACGCCAGGTGCTGGGCGAGGCGTTTGAATCCAACACGGTGGCGGTCGATGCAGCAGCGGGAGCCTTGCGCGTATCCGGCTGGGTGATCCGCCCCGGCGCAGCGACGGCCAGCCGCGACAGCCAGCATGTGTTCGTCAATGGCCGCTACGTGCGCGACAAACTGATCGTCCACGCGCTCAAAGAAGCCTACCGCGACGTGCTGCATCATCAGCTGAATCCGGCGTATTGCCTGTTCATCAGCATGCCACCGGAGGGGGTGGACGTTAACGTGCATCCGGCCAAAACCGAAATCCGCTTTCGCGACAGCCGCGGCGTACACCAGTTTTTGTTTCATGCCGTTGAGCGGCTGCTGGCCGCACCAGCGGCGGCAGGGGAGGCCGGCACCGTGTCACCCACGCCAGACATGAGCATGGCCGCATCGCCGTTTGCTGTGGCGGCGCCCTGGCAAACATCGATGCCGCTGCAGGTGAGCCCATTGCAGGTCAATGAGGCGATGGCGTTCTTCGCGCCGCTTGCGACGAATGAATCCAATAGCGCGCCGCAGGTTCAGGACGCCGCGCACGACGCGCCCCCGCTCGGCTACGCCATCGCCCAATTACACGGCGTCTACGTGCTGGCGCAAAATGCGCAGGGGCTGGTGCTGGTCGACATGCACGCCGCCCATGAGCGTGTCGTGTATGAAAAACTCAAGGCCGCGCTCGACGCCCGCGCCGTCCCTGCGCAAACCCTGCTGATCCCCGTTGCGTTGACCGTGGACGCGCGCGACGTGGCGGAAATCAGTCCGCATCTGGATGGCTTGCGCGACATCGGCTTCGACGTGTCGATCACCTCGCCCACCTCGGTGGCGGTGCGCTCGGTGCCCTGGTTATTGAAAAACGCCGACCCGGTCGAACTCACCCGCGCCGTGCTGCACGAAGTGGCCGAATTTGGGGTGGTTCGCCTGCTCGCCGAACGCCGCAACGAACTGCTCGCCACCCTGGCGTGCCACGGCGCAGTGCGTGCCAACCGCCACCTGGCGCTACCCGAAATGAACGCCCTGCTGCGCGAAATGGAAGCCACCGAGCGGGCAGGGCAGTGCAACCACGGTCGCCCCACCTGGTTCCAGGTGAGTCTCAAAGAGCTGGATGCGATGTTCATGCGCGGGCGCTGATCGGGTGGCGGAGTGCTTGACGGCTCATTTGAGGGCGCCAGGCCAACCCCAAGATTGATGTTGTTCTTCTACCAACCCTGGAAATTCCACTTGAAACCCTCCGAAATGCGCCGCCCCGAACTACTGGCACCCGCCGGTTCGCAATCCATGCTGGAAACGGCGCTCGCCTTCGGCGCCGATGCGGTCTATGCGGGCCAGCCGCGCTACAGCCTGCGCGTCCGCAACAACAGCTTCCGTGACGAAGTTGCGCTGGGTGTCGGCATCGACTACGCGCACAGCCGGGGCAAGCAGTTCTACGTCGTCAGCAACATCTTTCCGCACAACAGCAAGCTGAAAACCTACCTGGCGGACATGGCGCCGGTCATCGCGCTCAAGCCGGACGCGCTGATCATGGCCGATCCAGGCCTGATCGACATGATTCGCGAAACCTGGCCTGAAATGCCCGTCCATCTTTCGGTCCAGGCCAACACCGTCAACTACGCGGCGGTGCGATTCTGGAAAAAGCTCGGCATCAGCCGCGTCATTCTTTCGCGTGAACTCTCGCTCGATCAGGTCGCCGAGATACGCCAGGAATGCCCGGACATGGAGCTTGAAGTCTTCGTGCATGGCGCGCTGTGCATCGCCTATTCCGGCCGCTGCCTGCTCTCGGGCTACTTCAACCACCGCGACCCCAACCAGGGCGCCTGCACCAACTCGTGCCGCTGGGAGTTCAACACCCACCCCGGCAAGGAAGCGCCGGATGGCGACGTGTATTTGCTGGAAGAGAAACAACGTGCCGGCAGCTACATGCCGATCGAAGAAGACGAGCACGGTACCTACATCCTCAACTCGAAAGATCTGCGCGCCATTGAACACGTGCAGCGGTTGACGGAAATCGGTATCGACTCCCTCAAGATCGAAGGCCGCACCAAGTCACCTTACTATGTGGCGCGCACCTGCCAAAGCTATCGCCAGGCCATCGACGATGCCGTCGCCGGCCGCCCGCTCGACCCGGCCTTGCTGCGCGAACTCGATGGCCTGGCCAACCGGGGCTATACCGGCGGTTTCTACGAACGCCACCCGGATCGCGAATACCAGAGCTACCTGAAGAGCCATTCCGAGTCAGACCGCAGTCTGTATGTCGGCGATGTCATGGCGTATGACGCAGACGGATTGGCTGAAATTGACGTCAAGAACAAGTTTTCGGTCGGCGACCGCATCGAACTCATCCACCCCAGGGGCAATCTGGAGCTGACGATCACGACCATACAAGGCAAAAATAGCACCCCGGTCACCGTCGCACCGGGCAGCGGCCATCGCGTAAGCATTCCCCTGCCAGCGGGCTATGAGGGGGCATTCATGGCGCGTTTTGTTGCAGAGCGCGACTAAACACACACGTGGGGCACGGCGACCGGCAGCCCTCGAATGCCTGCTTTCAAGGACTGGCTCCGAACTAGCGTTATCGGCCAATAGCTGCCGTTCAGCTATCAGTGCTATTGGCGCCAATATCGCGACAGTGAAACATCGGATCCTTAGTGCGTATCAACGGAATGCAGTGGAATTATTGGCGCCCGCATATTAAGAAATACCCGGACGTTTTTGCTGCAACGTACCCGCTTGGTGTGTTGACGTTCTGCTTTAGGATATGGCGGAAATGGGCGTCTCGAAGACAGAGGGTTTTAGGTAAACGAATCGGCAACTATGTTCTGATACCAGCCGTCCGCATCTTGCGCTTCCTTGGCCCGATACGCGGCGGGTCTATTCAAGGGGCTCACGCCAAGGGCACCGGGAAGCGGGGCGATGCTGCCGGCAGTCCGACCATAGACGCCGGCGATGGAGAGGCCGTAGGTCGGGCTGACCAAGGCGTAGCAAGCGTTGACGAAGGAAGGGTCGCCCACCGGTCGATTGGCCAGCAGGCTGGCGATGGCGGCGGCGCAGACCTTGGCTTCGGAATTGGCGGCTGCGGCCGATTTGGGGAGCATCCCGGCAATCGAACTGTCGCCGATCACGTGAATGCCTTTCTGGCGGATGGACTCGAAGCTGCCCGGATCAACAGGGCACCAGCCAGTTTCATCGGTCAGGCCGGCCTTCTCGGCCAAATCACCGGCTTTTTGCGGCGGAATCACGTTCACCACGCTGCCCCTCTGCCGCCCTGCACCGGTGGTGACGGTCAGGCTCTTGGTGTCTACTTGGGTGACCCCGCCGCCTTTCGTGCCAGGCACCCATTCGATCATGTTCGGATAGAGGGTCTGCCAAGCTTCCATGAACCCTGCTTGGGCGGCGAAGCTATCGTTCGCGTCAAGAATGAGCACCTTGGACTTCGGCTTGTCTCGCTTGAGGTAATAGGCAATGAGGCTGGCGCGTTCGTACGGGCCGGGCGGGCAGCGGAAGGGCGCGGGCGGCACAGTGATGATCACGGTCCCGCCGTCGGGCATCTGCTCCAGTTGCCGGCGCAGCAGTTCCGTCTGCGGACCGGCCTTCCAGGCATGGGGCATGACGGCTGCGGCCTGTTCGCTGTAGCCCTCCAGGGCGGAGTATTTGAAGTCGATGCCTGGTGCGACCACCAGCCGGTCATAGGGTAGGGATTCCCCGCTTTCCAGCGCGACTTTTTTCCCTGCAGGATCGATGGACACCGCGTTACCGTACACAACCTTCACGCCGTGGTTCCGGCGCAGTTTGTCATAGCCGAGGGTGATGGCACTCAACGGCAGCAGCCCGATCGCCACGAGGGTGCTGGACGGGGGCGTGACGTAGTTGCGCTGGCGCTCGATCAGCGTGACCTGGATGGTGGGATCGGCGCGGCGCAGGTATTTTGCGCAGGTCGCTCCGGCAAACCCGCCGCCGATCACGACCACGCGCTTGTCCTGGGCGGCGGCTCGGCCGACGCCGCTTATTGAGACGGCGGCCCCGGCGGTGACCAGGGACAGGAAATCCCTTCGGGTGAAGTTTTGCTTCATGGGGCACCTACCTTTGTTTTCCGGGGCAAGGATTCGAAATGCCTGGCGATCATACGGATTTGCTCATCCGTGTACGCCTTCATGATGGGCGCCATGATCCGACCCTTGTTCTCCTGCTTGAATTCGAACAGTTCATCCGCAATCTTGCTGGCCGACTCGCCATAGAGTTCTTCCATCTTGCCCACGGCTTTGCCATCCGTGCCGTGGCACATGGCGCAAGTGTTGGCCATCATCTCGGCGGATGGTGCGGCCGAAGCCACAGAGGCGAAAATGAATTGCTGGGTCAGAATGCTGGTGCACAACAGCACGAATCGAGTCGTAGGTCTCATATTGTCACCCTCCAAAACTTCTATCCGAGTATAGACATGATTACTCGTATGGATGCCGACAGAGGCCTTGAAGATAATGTCCTCAAGCAACTACCCCAAACAAAGCCCCAACTCCAGCGGTCAAAGCCATTGCCAAGGCACCCCAAAAGGTCACCCGCGTGGCGGAAGTCATCACAGAAGCACCGCCGGCGCGCGCAGCCAGGGAGCCTAAAAGCGCGAGAAACAAAAGCGAGCTGCCCGAAACAGCCCACATGAGCGCAGATACCGGCACCAAAAGGACAATCAGGAGAGGCAGGACAGCGCCAACTGAAAAAGTGCCGGCCGACGCCAAGGCGGCTTGAACCGGTCGTGCAGTCAATGTATCGGAAATACCCAGCTCGTCACGCGCATGTGCGCCAAGTGCATCATGCGCCATCAACTGGGTAGCGACGTTGGAGGCTAGTCCTGCATCAAGTCCACGCCCAACGTAGATAGCCGCCAATTCCGCGTGCTCGTGCTCGGGATCAGTCAGCCAACTCTTTACGCTCCCGATCCAGATCGGCGCGCTCGGTATCGGCTTGCGAACTCACCGAAACATACTCGCCGGCAGCCATCGACATAGCACCAGCCACAAGACCGGCAACGCCCGCGATCAAAATACTCTCTGAACTCGCGCCTGCTGCCGCCACGCCTAAGACGAGGCTAGCCGTGGAAACGATACCGTCATTGGCGCCAAGAACAGCCGCACGGAGCCAGCCGATGCGGTGTGTTCTGTGTCTTTCAATGTGTCTCATAACGTCCATTTCTGTTTTAGGCAAATACATTGCGACGCCCAACATTGAAGTTAAATGGCCAGCGTGTTTTTAGGCGTGAAATCAGCCCGTGCGACTGGCTGGGCATCCATTGTCAGTCTACAACTGCAGATGATCCAATTGGTGCCCAGAATTTCCGAGTTCGGCCACAACCAGATGGCCGAACCACTGTGGCTGAGATTCCACTTCTTGGTGATTTACAAAAAAATATTTGTAAAGGTTTTCCAGCTACTTCACAGAAATCAATATGGTTTCTGGCTATTAAGTTCGCCTTAAGCAGGGGGTGATAGGCTGGCTATACTTGACGAGGAAAAGGGAGACAAAGTGTTTCAGATGCCGACGATTCCTGCATGCGTGATAAATAATGATCTCGACTTGCTCCCGAGACGCGCTATGGCATGACTTCATTCTCTCTGCTGCTATGGATCGTGCTGGGCATCGCATTGCAACTGGCGATCTTTCTCGGCATCGTCTTCTGGCGCCATTGGCTGGATTACCTGGCCTTGCGCGGTGCTGGGGTGGCGTTGAATGTGCCCGCAGGGCCGGATGGCTCCGCGTGCGACCGAAGCAATGGACGTTGGCTCCAGGCAGGATTTCCGGACGTTCAGGGTTGACCGCAAGGTCATGGAGGATGCCGCGCACTCGGTCTGCTCGTTCTACCTTGTGCCCGAAGACGGGCAGCCGTTGCCCGCATTCCTGCCAGGACAATTTCTGACGTTTCGCCTCGACGCCCCTGCGTCGGCGGGAGACAGCGAGCAGATCATCCGCTGCTATTCGCTGTCGGATGCGCCCTGCCCCGATTACTACCGCATATCGATCAAGCGGGTGCCCGCCCCCCTCGGCAGCGATGTTCCGCCGGGGCGTTCATCGAACTACTTCCATGACCGGGTTATAGCCGGCAGTCTTTTGCAGGTACGTGCACCGTCCGGTCACTTTCACATCGACCGCGGCGATACCCCGGTGGTGCTGATCGCCGGCGGCATCGGCATCACGCCGATGCTGAGCATGCTGAACTGGTGCCTGTCCGAACAGCCGGGACGCGAGCTATGGCTGTTCTATGGGGTGCGCGATGGCCGGGAGCTGGTGATGAAGGCCCATCTCGAAGCACTGGCAGCTGAACATCCGAATTTTCATCTGCGGCTGTGCTTCAGCAATCCGCTGCCGGAGGAGGAGGTCGGGCGCGATTATCACCACCGGGGCCGCATCGACGTCGGCCTGTTGCGCATGCAGCTGCCGTTCAAGCCCTATCACTTTTACATCTGCGGCCCCACCCCGATGATGGAGAGCCTGGTGCCGGCGCTGGAGGAGTGGGGGGTGCCGGATTCGCACATCCACTTCGAGGCGTTCGGGCCGGCATCGATCAAGCGCAAGCAGGCCCAGACGGCCCCGGTTGCCGAAGCGGCGGACACCGGCATCGTCGTGACCTTCGCCAGGTCGGGCAAACAGTTGCCGTGGCGGCCCGATGCAGGCAACCTGCTCGAATTTGCCGAGGCCAATGGCATCGCCGCCGATTACGGCTGCCGGGCGGGGAGCTGCGGAACCTGCCAGACGGCGATCCGGACCGGCGAGGTATCCTACCGCGAGCCGCCGGATTTCGATCCCGAGCCAGGCAGCTGCCTGCTCTGTGTTGGCGTTCCCCGCACGAGTGTGACCCTGGAGGCATAGATGACATCCTCGCTCTGGCGCCAATATATTCTGCCCTTCACCGTGCTGCTGGGTCTGCTCGCCGCGGGCACCCTGGCCGGCGATTACCTGCTGCATCGCCTGAATCTCGTCTGGATCGGCCGCTATCTCGGCATTCCGGGCACGCTGCTGATCATCGGCTCGCTGGTTTATTCGCTGCGCAAGCGCAAGTTCATCACGGCGGGCAATCCGAAAACCTTGCTGACCCTGCACGAGATCGGCACCTGGCTGGGGTCCCTGATGGTGCTGCTCCATGCCGGCGTGCATTTCAACGCCATCCTGCCGTGGCTGGCCACCGTCGCCATGGGAGTGAACGTGATCAGCGGCATGGTCGGCAAGCTGCTGCTTGCCCGATCGCGCAGCTACGTGCAGGCGCAGCGTGAGCAATATCAGCTGGGCGGCCTGTCGCGTCCCGAGGTGGAGCGGGCCGTGTTCTGGAATGCGGTGACACTCGATGCCATGAACAAATGGCGAAAGGTGCATATCCCGATCTTCATCGTTTTTGCGGTGCTGTCGCTGGGCCACATCATCAGCATCTTCCTGTTCTGGGGCTGGGTATGAGCCGGCTCCTCAAGCTCATTCTGGCCGCCAACCTGATCGTGATCGCGGTTCTGGCGTTCGCCTGGCCGCACCTGATGGTCGGACCGGGCAAGCTGATTCCCGGCCACGCGAAACTGGAGGCGGATTGCTTTGCCTGCCACACCCCCTTGCTCGGCGCCAGGTCGGAACGCTGCATTTCCTGCCATGAGCCCAAAGAGATCGGGCGTCTGACAACAGCAGGCCTGCCCGTCGCAAAGCCACTCACCTCCGTGCCTTTCCATCAAAAGCTGACCAGCCAGGACTGCGTGGTCTGCCATAGCGATCACTCAGGGGTGAGGCGCTACCGGCAACATGGACAGTTCAAGCATGCCCTGCTGCAGAAGGCGACGCTTGATCAGTGCCAGTCGTGCCACAAGGCGCCAGTCGATCCGCTGCACGAACAAATCAGCGGAACCTGCAGCCAGTGCCACAGCCAGGAAAAGTGGACGCCAGCGACCTTCGATCACGACAAGTACTTCGCGCTCGACCGCGATCACACGACCCGCTGCGTGACCTGTCATGTGCGCAACGACTATCGGCGCTATACCTGTTACGGCTGCCACGAGCACACGCCGGGCAACATCCGCCGTGAGCACATCGAGGAAGGCATTCGCGATTTCAAGAATTGCGTCGAGTGCCACCGCAACGCAAACGAGGATGACATTCGCGGTGAATTTGGAAGGTTCAGAAAAGGAGGCGGCGAGGGTGGCGACGACTGAGCGTGTTCGACCTTGATCTCGGATTCATTCCGCTAACGTCGCCGACCATCCGGGGGCATCCGTCCCCCCATTCCGCCATGCGGGCGGCCAGGGTGCGCCAGGCGCCCAGTGGCGCCTGCCTCAATCGAAAGCGGGGAAATCCACCCTGACACCGAGGCCCCTGCCTTCCAGGCCCTCGCCGAAGGCCAGTTTGGCGCCATGCAGTTCCGCGATGCGCCGCACGATGGACAAGCCCAGGCCGACCCCCTCTACAGTCTGGGCGCCGAAGCGATGAAAGCGCTGGCCGATCTTGTCCCGCTCCTCCACCGCCACACCGGGGCCATTGTCTTCCACCGCCAACACCACGTGCCCCTTCTCCAATGCCAGGCCCACCCGCACCTTGCCACCATCGGGCACGTAGCGAATGGCGTTGTCGAGCAGGTTGCGCAGCAATATCCGCAGCAGTTCGGCATTGCCGGTCAGCACGCAGTTTGGTTCGATGTCGGCCTGCAGCTGGATGCCCTTGCGCTCGGCCTGCGGCGCGAGCCCGGCAAGCACGTCATGAAGCAGGTCGCCAAGGTTCACTTTCGCATCGGGTTGCTCGGCGGACTCGGCTTCCAATCTGGCCAAGGCCAGCAACTGCGCCACCAGATGCGTCATGCGAGTGGTTCCGCGCAGGGCCTTGGCGATGGCCGCCTGCCGTTCTTCCGGATCGGGCGTGCGCTCGGCCACCTGCAACTGGGCGCGCAGGGCCGCGATCGGTGTGCGTAGTTCATGCGCCGCATCGCTGGTGAAGCGGCGCTCCTTGTCCATGGTCATCCGGATGCGGCCGAAAAGCTGGTTCATGGCACGGACCGGCGGCCGCAGCTCCCTTGGCAACCCGGCTTCCGGCAGTTCGTCAAGGCGTTGCGGGTCGCGTTCGGAGAGGTCGGCTGCCAGAGCATGCAAGGGATCGAGACCCCGGCGGATAGCCAGCAGCAGCAGTAGCACCAGAATCGGTACCGCCAGAAGATAAGGCGCCATGTTGCTGAGTGCAATCTGGCTTGCCAACTCCTGGTGGATATGAAGATCGTGGGCCGCCATTACGACATATCCATTTTGGCCCTTTGCAACAAAAAATCGCCATGCATGGCCCGCCAGGGTTGCTTCCGAATAACCGGACGTTTTCACGCCCTCCGGCCACTGGTGAGGCGCCTCCGGGGAGCGGAGCATCAGGCGGGGGGCGCCCTTCATGACCCAGATCTGGAACATCAGCTTGCTCTGGTAGGGATGAGTCTCGATGTCCGGCAGCTTCACTTCATCATCCCTGCTCTCGTGGGCCAGGGAAAGCATGATCTGCGCATACTGGGCCAGCTGGGCATCCAGCAATTCATCGGCCTCGTGCAGCGCCCGCCGATAGCCGGACCATGCGGTCACCAGTTCGACAATCAACAGCGCGCCTAACACCAGCAGGATCAGGCGAGACTGGATGGAAGGCAGCCGGATCGTCATCGCTTCATTCCATCAGGTAGCCAACGCCACGCACAGTGCGGATCAGGTTCGCCCCGATCTTGCGGCGCAGGTGGTGGATGTGAACCTCGACCACATTGGATTCCACTCCCTCCCCCCAGCCATAGAGCGCGGATTCCAGTTGGGCGCGGGAGATCACCTGGCCCACGTTGCGCATCAGCATTTCCAGAATGACGAATTCCGTGGCCGAGATATCCACTGGCTGGCCGAGCAGACGAACGCGCCGGGCCGCAGGATCGAGTTCCACATCCCTGAACTTCAGCAGCGGCGCGCGTGTGCCCGAGCCCCGGCGGGTCAGGGCCCGCAGGCGGGCGGCCAGTTCATCCAGGTCCACGGGCTTGACCAGGTAGTCGTCGGCGCCGCTATCCAGCCCGCCCACCTTGTCCCAGGTGGAATCCCGTGCGGTCAGGATCAGGACGGGGATGGCATTGCCTTCTGCCCGCAGCAGGCGCAACACAGCCATGCCGTCAAGGCGCGGCAGGCCGAGATCGAGTACCAGTGCAGCATAGTCATCCGTCGCCAGCGCCGCACGGGCGGATTCGCCGTCCTGCAACCAGTCGACGTTGTAGCCGCAATGGCGTAGGCCGGCGGCGAGCCCGTCTCCGAGGAGTTCATCGTCTTCCACCAACAGGATGCGCATGGCTTTCTTCAGGAAATCGATCAAATCCGGATTATCCACGCCTGGCTTAAGCCTCGCTTAAGGTTCAGCCAGGTATGGTTGCTCGGTCATCGGACTAGGGTCGGACACGATATTCCCACTTCTTTTTAAAAACTCATTAGACCGCTTCGGGCCGGGGGCCGCATTCGCCAAAGTTGAAAGTGGCCATTCCTCGGCTTTTCTAGCCAATGACCGGTGTGCGATGGCGGATTCATAGCCGACCTCGGTGGCGCAGTACGCCAACGGCCGCAATGGCCGAGGAGCAGAGGCTCTTGGGGTAAAGCACGACAGTCGCTTCAGGGTCGACATCAGCCTAAGCCGATCCTCAAACGCGGAAATGTGGCACTGGAATTACGCAAGCAAAATTTGCTGCGAAGCCGCACGTTGCGGCGCTCGACAGGATTCCTGCCACACCTCCCGCAAGACAGGAAGAAGAGCCGCTACAGTTCGCGCGTGATCCTGCGCACGCTGTTGTCTTCCGGGTGGGGTTCGATATGGAAACCCAGGCTTTCCACCAGATTCAGCATGGTACGGTTGATTGCCAGCACTTCACCCTCCATCATCTTCATGCCCTGGCCGCGCGCCACGTCCATCAGCACGTCCATCAGCTTGTGGCCGATACCCTGCTTGTGCCAATGGTCGCTGACCACCAGAGCGAATTCGCAGGATTCACCATCCAGGTTGATGGCGTAGCGTGCCACGCCCAGTTCCACGTCCTTGCCATCGATTTCGGTCAGCGCCAGCAGCGCCATTTCGCGGCTGTAGTCGATCTGTGTCAGACGCGCCAGCATGCTTGGCGACAGTTCGCGCACCGCATCCATGAAGCGGAAATACTTGGTTTCCTCGGACAGGCTGCGCACGAAATCCTGGGTCAGCTCTGCATCTTCCGGACGGATGGGGCGGATCAGCACGTCGTTGCCGCTGGGCAACTGCCAGTGAGTCACCAGGTGGGCCGGATAGGGATGGATCGCCATGTGGCCGTAGCGGTCGGCGGAGGGAACGCGCGGCGCGATGATGACACGCGCGTCGAGCGCCAGGGCGCCGTGTTCGTCGACCAGCAGCGGGTTGATATCCAGCTCGGACAGCCAGGGCAGTTCGCAGACCATTTCCGACAGGCGCAGCAGCACGTTCTCGAGGGCGGCCATGTCGATGGATGGACGGTTGCGGAATGGCCCCAGCAGGGTGGCGACGCGGGTGCGTTTGATCAGGTCGCGTGCCAGATAGTGATTGAGCGGCGGCAGGGTTACCGCGCGATCCTTGAAGGCTTCGACATCGACACCGCCCGCACCGAACACGATGACCGGCCCCAGCACCGGGTCGGAGGTCATGCCCAGCAGCACTTCGCGCGCATGCGGACGAACTGACATGGGCTCGATCACGATGCCGTCCAGCACGGCATCAGGACGCAGACGCTTGATATCGGCCAGCATCTCGGTGAAGGCAGAACGCACGGCCTGACCGCTGGACAAGCCGAGGCGCACGCCGTTGACTTCCGATTTGTGGGTGATGTCGGGCGAGTTGATCTTCATCACCACCGGGAAACCCATTTGCTGCGCCATCAGCATCGCTTCCATCGGGGTGCGGGCGATCAGGGTCTGCGCAATCGGAATATGGAAAGCCGACAGCAGCGCCTTCGATTCCACTTCGTTCAGCAGGTGACGCCCTTGCGCCAGGGCGTTCTCGATAATCAGGCGCGCTCCTTCCACATCGGGCGCGGCCTCCTGCGACAGCGGCCCGGGCGTTTGCATCAGCTGGCGCTGGTTTTCGTAAAACGCGGACAGATAGGAGAACACCTCCACCGCCGGCTCTGGCGTGGTGAAGTAGGGAATGCCGGCTTGCTTGAACAGGCGGCGTCCCTCAGCCACCTGCGCCTCACCCATCCAGCAGGTGAGCACCGGCTTGCTTGAGGTCTTCGCCACCTCCACTACCGCCTGCGCCGCTTCAGTTGGTCTGGTCATGGCTTGCGGGGTCAGCATCACCAGCACGCCGTCGACGTTTTCATCTTCCAGACAGGCCTGCATCGCTGCGCGGTAACGATCGGCGCCGGCATCGCCGATGATGTCGAGCGGATTGTCGTGCGACCAGCTGGCCGGCAGCACGCTGTTGAGCGTTTCGATCGTCGTTGGCGCCAGTTCGGCCAGGCGCACGCCCAGGTCCACCGCGCAGTCGGTTGCCATGACGCCGGGGCCGCCGCCGTTGGTGACGATGGCGAGGCGGTTGCCGGTGGGCTGGATATGGGTGGACAACGCGCGCGCCAGGGCGAACAACTGCAGGATGGAGTTCACCCGCACCACGCCGGCGCGCCGCACCAATGCGTCGAATACCGCGTCTGAGCCAACCAGCGAGCCGGTGTGCGACAGCACCGCCTTTGACCCCGCCGGGTGGCGGCCCACCTTGACCATGACGACGGGCTTGAAGCGGGCGGTTGCACGCAGCGCGCTCATGAAACGGCGCGCATCGCGAATGCCTTCGATGTAGAGCAGGATGCCCCTGGTTTTGCTGTCGAAGGCCAGGTAATCAAGGATCTCGCCGAAATCCAGGTCGGCCGAGGCGCCGGTGGAAATCACGCTGGAAAAGCCAATGCCGTTGGTCTCCGCCCAGTCCAGCATGGAGGTGCACAAGGCGCCCGATTGCGAAACCAGCGCCAGATCGCCGACCAGGGTGGCGCCCTGGCTGAACGTGGCATTCAGCCCGATGGAGGGCCGCTGGATGCCCAGGCAGTTGGGGCCGATGAAGCGGATGCCGTATTTTCTGGCTACGTTCACCAGCGCATCCTCCAGCGCCGCGCCCTCGGCGCCGACCTCGCGGAAGCCCGCCGACAGCACGATGGCGTGGCGAATGCCGCGTTGACCGCATTCCGCCATGACCTGCGCCACGGTCGCCGCCGGAGTGGCGATCAGGGCGAGTTCCGGCGTCTCCGGCAATTGGCCGGCACTGGCATAGCAGCGCTCGCCAAACACCGTCTCGTGCTTGGGATTGACGGGATAAACCTGTCCGCTGTAGCCGGCATTGCGCAAATTCTTGAACAGGATGCCAGCGACCGAGTCTTCGCGCTCACTGGCGCCAAATACCGCCACGGAACGCGCATTGAACAGGGGGTGCAGATAATGTTGGGACATGGTTTCGTTGAGGGCGGGTGGTTGCGATCAGGTGGACGGTACGGCGACAGCGCATGCTAGGTCATCCCATGTTACGGTGCCATCTTGCCGGGCGTATAGTTATCGCTGATTTCAATATTTAATCAAGCCGTGCACACCGCCTACATCACCCATCCCGCCTGCCACAAACACAACATGGGCGACTGGCATCCGGAAAGTCCCCTGCGCCTGAGCGCCATCGACGATCAATTGCACACGGCCCGGCTGTACGACTTTCTGTCGCATCACCAGGCGCCTTCAGTGGATCGCAGCCAGTTGCTGCGGGTGCATGACGCCGACTACGTCGACTTTGTCGAGGCTGCCTCGCCCCGCGACGGTTTCCACGCGCTGGATCCCGACACCAGCATGAACCCGTATACCCTGGAAGCAGCCCGCCATGCCGCCGGCGGCGCGGTGCTGGCGGTGGATCTGATCATGCGCGGTGAAGTCCGCAACGCCTTCGTCGCCTGTCGCCCGCCTGGTCATCACGCCACGCGCAACCAGGCCATGGGTTTCTGCTTATTCAACAATGTCGCCGTGGCGGCTGCGCATGCCCTGGAGGCGCACGGTCTGGCGCGCGTCGCCATCGTCGATTTCGACGTCCACCACGGCAACGGCACCGAGGACATCTTCAGGAACGATCCGCGCGTGATGCTGTGTTCCACCTTCCAGCATCCCTTTTATCCCTTCTGCGGCGCCGACACGGTCAGCAGGCACATCATCAACGTGCCGCTGCCGGCAGGCACCACTGGCGGCCCTTACCGCGAAGCCTTCAGTGCGCGCATCCTGCCGCAGCTGGAGGCTTTCCGCCCGCAGATGCTGTTTTTCTCCGCCGGCTTCGACGGCCACCGCGAGGATGACATGGCACAGTTCGGTCTGGTCGAGACGGATTATGTCTGGATCACCGGGCAGGTGATGGACCTTGCCGCCCGGCACGCTGAAGGACGCATCGCCTCGGTGCTGGAGGGCGGCTATGACCTCAGTTCCCTGGGGCGCAGCGTGGCAGCGCACATCAAGACGCTGGCAGGTTTGTAGACCGTCCGTTTCAGCGTTGATGTGGAGAAAAAACAGCCTGAACGCGTTTGGTGCCCTCCCGGTAACCGACTGCGGCGCCGACGGCTTCAGCGTTGAATACACCTTGGCGTGCAGGCCGGTTGATTTGGTGCCAGACGGGCAGGACTAAGGATGCGCGAAATGGAAACGGGTTCAGAGGTGGGCAATCTTCTGCTTGGATTTGCGGAAACCGAACGGTGTTAGGTGCGCGACCGGGCGGGCGCAGACACTGACAAGCGGGGGCGACTATCCAGTTATATCGCCATGTTTGTAGAAAATAGGGCAATACCCTTGAATGCATAGCGGTTTTTTGTGTCTGGTTTCATTTTGCGCAGGGACGTTTTATATATAAGCTTTGTCTGATTGAACCTGTGAGACTGCCATGAACGCACGCACCGAACGCAAAACCATACCGATTCAGGATATCAACGAAGCCAGCAACTGCTCCGGTGCCGAGCCTTATGCACTGATGGTGCTGGGCGACTCCATGTTGCCGGAATTTGCAGAAGGCGAGATCATCGTGGTCGAGCCGTCCGGGTTGGTGAAGGATGGCTCCTACGTGGTGGCTTTTGTGAACGAGGAATACATTTTTCGCCAGATTGTGAAGCGTGATGACGGCTGGATGCTCAAACCACTCAACCCGGTATACGAGAATATCCCGGTGGCGGATGTCGATGTGGCCAAGGGCGTGGTCATCATGAAGAAATTGCCTGGCAAGCGCAGTGTGCAGAAGCGCTACATTTAAAGTTGATCACTTGCGGCGCATGACGCATCTGGAAACGGCGGGGCATCCCGCCGTTTTTTTCGCCTGCCGTCTGGACCGCTGCGGCATAATCGCCCGCCATGCCTGAATCGCTTCCCCCCGCCATTTTTTTAATGGGCCCGACCGCCTCCGGCAAGACCGCGCTGGCGGTCAGCCTGGTCGAACATTTTCCGCTCGAAATCATCAGCGTCGATTCGGCGCTGGTGTATCGCGGCATGGATATCGGCACGGCCAAGCCCGACGCCGCTACGCTGGCGCGGGCGCCGCATCATTTGCTGGATATCCGCGAGCCCACCGAGGCCTATTCGGCTGCAGCGTTTTGTGAGGATGCGCTGCGCCTGATGGCCGATATTGTGGCGCGCGGCAAGGTGCCGCTGCTGGTGGGCGGCACCATGCTGTACTTCCGCGCGCTATTGAAGGGGCTCGACGACTTGCCGCGTGCCGATGCGGCGCTGCGGCAGAAGCTGGAGATTGATGCGGCCAGTCGTGGCTGGCCTGCCTTGCACGCCGATCTGGCGCGAGTCGATCCGCCCACGGCGGCGCGGCTGGCGCCGAATGATGCGCAACGCATCGGCCGCGCGCTGGAAATTTTTCAGCTGACGGGCAAGCCCATGTCGGCCTTGCTTGATCAGGCGCAAACGGCGCTGCCCTACCGCGTGCTGCAGCTCGCGCTGATCCCGTCTGACCGTGCAGTTTTACACCAGCGCATCGCCATGCGGTTCGACGCGATGCTTGCCGAAGGGCTGATCGAGGAAGTGAAAACCCTGCATCGGAACCCTGCGCTGACGGCTGATCTGCCCGCGATGCGGGCAGTGGGCTATCGTCAGGCGTGGGCCTATCTCAATAGTGAAATCGATCTGGGCGGCTTGCGTGAGCAGGGGCTGGCGGCGACGCGCCAGCTCGCCAAGCGTCAGCTGACCTGGCTGCGATCATGGCCGGATGCGGTGACGTTGGACTGTTTGGCAGACGACTTCGAAACGCAGGCGTTCAGCCTGGTCGAGCGTCATTTGCGTTCAGGCTTGGGTAGTGAGTCGACCTGAGCTGAATTGACCGTGGCGGATGCCTGTCCGCGATGAAAACGGATGCGGAGGCTGTCGCCCGCGTGCAGGGTCGCGGCATCGTGAACCACGCTGCCATTTTGCTGCTGGACGATGCTGTAGCCGCGCGCCAGCACGCCTTCCGGATTGAGATGGGCGAGGCTGCTGCCTAGCCGCGCCAGACTGGATTGGCGCTGCAGGTTGTGGTTTTGCGCGGCGCGCTGGAAACGGGTGTGCAGGGTATTCAGATTGTATTGTTCCTGTTGAATGCGGCGACGCGGTGTGACCAGCCGCTGCTTGAGCTGGGACATGCGCAGCTGTTCGTGCGCGAGCTGGTTGCGGATGCTGTGGCCGAGGCGCTGGGACAGTTGCGTCAGGCCGAGCTGCTGCTGGCGCAGTTGCTCGGCGGGATGGATCAGCCGCCGCGCCAGGTAATCCAGCCGCTGCATGTCGTTGTGGTGTTTGCGGGTGAGGTGGTGGTGGAGCTGCCGCGCCAGCTGCTCCAGTTGCAGCAGCAGGTCCTGGCGCACCGGGCTGGCGAGTTCAGCCGCCGCAGTGGGCGTAGGGGCACGCAGATCGGCGGCAAAATCTGCCAGGGTGAAATCGGTTTCGTGGCCGACTCCGGAGACCACCGGCATCGGGCTGGCGGCAATCGCGCGTGCCACGGCTTCGTCGTTGAACGCCCACAGGTCTTCCAGCGAGCCGCCGCCGCGGCATACCAGCAGCACGTCACATTCGGCACGCTGCCCGGCGCTGCGGATGGCAGCGGCAATTTGTGCGCCGGCTCCCGCGCCCTGCACCGGCGTGGGATAAAGAATTACCGGCAAACCCGGCATGCGGCGCGCCAGCGCGGTGAGGACGTCGTGCAGGGCGGCAGCCTGCGGCGAGGTGACGATGCCGATGCAGCGCGGAAAACGCGGCAAGGCTCGTTTGTTGAGCGGATCGAACAAGCCTTCGGCTTCGAGCTTGGCCTTGAGCTTGAGAAAAGCCTCGAACAGGCGTCCGGCTCCCGCGCGGCGGATCGATTCGCCACCCAGCTGGAATTCGCCGCGCGCTTCATACAGCGAGGGCAGGGCGCGCAATTCGACGTGATCGCCGTTGGCAGGGGTGAACCCGGCAAACTGGTTACGGCCGCGAAACATCACGCAGCGCACCTGCGCACCGGCGTCCTTGAGCGAAAAATACCAGTGGCCGGATGCCGCGCGGATGAAATTCGACACCTCACCCTCAACCCACAGCAGCGGCAGTTGCGACTCCAGCGCACGGCGCGCCATGCGGTTAAGTTCGCTTACAGTGAGAACGGGCAGGGTGGGCGCGCTGTCAAATGAGTCGTCGATCAAATCCATGGCGCGCAGGATAACGGGTTCGCGTTCGGCACGGTTCATTCACAGTCATCAATCTTTCACGAAAATAATGTCTAAAACCCTCTTGACGTTGAATGAATTATCGTAACTGATTGATAATTAACACTTAAGACAATTGGTTACTTTTTGTGCCGAAGCACTTTTTCCTTTGTGGGCGGGTGTTTAGCGTATTCGTCTGGCGGTTCCTCACAGACTTATCCACATCAATTGTGGAGAACTTAATTCACCCGGCAATGTCGCTGCCCGAATAATTGGTGCTTGCCGAAACGGGTACGCGAGCGCTACATTTCGTCTGTTGTTTTATTAGGAGTGGTATTCAGTGTTTGCCATCATTGAGGCGGCCGGTTGGCCGATCTTTCCGCTGATTCTGGCGTCTGTCATAGCTGTGGCCATCATCATCGAGCGCGCTTACAGCCTGCGCACCCAGGAAGTCGCGCCTGCCACGTTGCTGCAGGAGACGATCAAGGTCTATCAGGAACGTGGCGTGCCCGCCGAGCTGATCAACCAGTTAAACGACAGTTCGCCGCTCGGACGGGTTTTTGCGACAGCACTCAAGAATTCGAACAATTCGCGTGAGGTCATGAAGGAATCGATTGAGGAATCCGGGCGCGCAGTGACCCACGAACTCGACCGTTTTCTGACCTCGCTCGGCACGATTGCCAGCATGGCGCCCTTGCTGGGGCTGCTGGGCACGGTCATCGGCATGATTGAGATCTTTGGCGCGCAGACGGGTGGCGGCACCAATCCCGGCCAGCTGGCGCACGGTATTTCAATCGCCTTGTACAACACCGCATTCGGTTTGATCGTGGCGATCCCGGCCATGATTGCCTATCGTTTCTTTCGTGGCAAAGTGGAATCGCTGGTGGTCGATATGGAGCAACAGGCCATCAAGCTGGTGGAAATCGTCCACGGCGACCGGAAATAAGCCATGAACTTTCGTCGCGGCCGTCGGGAAGACTACCCGGAAATCAATCTGATTCCGTTCATCGACATCCTGCTGGTGATCGTGATTTTTCTTGCGGTCACCACCACCTACGCGCGTTTTGCCGAACTCAAGATCAATCTGCCCAGTAGCAGCGCTGCACCGACGCCCAATCCGCCCAAGCAAATCGAAGTAGCCGTGGCCGAGAATGGCCGCTACCAGATCGACAACACCGCAATTGGCGATGCGTCGGTTGACACCTTGGCGAAAGCATTAAAGCAAGCTGCCGGCACCCAGCACGATCCGGTGATCGTCATCAATGCGGACGCGCGCGCGACGCATCAATCTGTGGTGAATGTGATGGAGGCGGCGCGTCAGGTGGGTCTCGTCCGCATTACGTTCGCCACCCAGACCGCCCCCTAAGCGGACGCCTGTGTTTTCCTTACAGCATCTCTGGGCGCGCACCAGCGTGTTCACGGTGCTGCTCTTGCCTCTGGCTGGTATGTTTGCTGCAGTCTCCGCACTGCGCCGACTGGCCTATCGGCGTGGCTGGCTGGCGTCAATGGCAGTCGGCGTGCCGGTGATCGTCGTCGGCAACATTACAGCTGGCGGGAGTGGTAAAACGCCGCTGACCATCTGGCTGGTGAACTGGCTGCGTACCCAGGGGTATTGCCCGGGCGTGATCAGCCGTGGCTATGGTGGCGCAGCGCGCGGTTGCGTTGAGGTGCAGGTCGATAGCCTGGCAAGTGACGTGGGCGACGAACCTTTGCTGATCCGGTTTAAAACCGGTGCGCCGGTGGTGGTCGGACGTGACCGGGTAGCCGCAGCGCGCACCCTGCTGGCATGTCATCCGGAAGTGGATGTGCTGGTGTCTGACGATGGCTTGCAACATTACCGTCTGCAGCGCGATATTGAACTGGCGGTGGTTGATGCGGCGAGCGGGCTGGGCAATGGCTGGCCGTTGCCGGCCGGGCCGCTGCGCGAACCCAGCCGCCGCCTTAATCAGGTCGATGCGGTGATTCAGGTGGTGCGCGGGGCGGCACAGCCGCGAGCTGATTTGCCGGTGACGAGCTGGCGTGCTGATTACACCGCCGGGTTGGCATACCGGCTGCGTGCGCCGCAGGCAACCCGGCCGCTGCGTGAGCTGCCATCGCAAGACTGGCTCGCGGTGACCGGGATCGGCCGGCCGCAGGGGTTTTTCGACATGCTGCAAGCAGCGGGCATTCGCTTCAGGCCACGCACTTTTCCTGATCACCATGCTTTTCAGCCGCAGGACTTGCCCGCCGACGGTGCGGTGGTGATGACCGAAAAAGACGCGGTAAAATGCGTCACGTTTGCAGGGACTGATTGGTGGGCGGTGCAACTCGAAGTCGCCCCGGAACCTGAACTCATCGATTGGCTAGGCGCACGCATCAAGCAAGACCATAACTCACGCATGCGCAGGGAGTTTTAGGATGCAAAAATCTGACTGGAACGATCGTCGCCACCCCAGCCGCTGGGAAGTGGATTCAGGCGATGCTGGTTTCTGGATGCCCGATCGAACGGAAATCGTCACCCAGTTCTTTACGCGCTATTTGTTTTTCGCGCTGGCGGTAATTTATTTCTCGACGCTGGATAGCGTGCCGCCGGTATTGTTCAGCATCGAACAATTATTGATTGCACTGGGTGTTTATTTCGCGCTCAACACCTGGTTTTTCCGTCAGGCATTAAAAGGCGTCACCCTGAATAACATTCGCGGTGCGATGGCCATCGATCTGCTGATCGTCACCCTGTGCGTGATTCATGACCCCAACCCCATCCCGCCGTCAGCGTTGGCATTTTTGATGGTGCTGTTGGGCAATGGCATGCGCTATGGCATGCGCCTGTTTGCTGAAGTACTCGGTGGCGCCTTTCTGGGCATGGCGGTTTCTTTTGCTTTCCGCTATCGCATAGGGGGGTTTGAGATCAGCGCGGGCGACGTATTTTTTGGCGTGTTCTGGGTTTCGCTGGCGTTGTACGCTTACATTCTGATGGGGCGCATCGAAGGCCAGCGCCGTCAACTGGATTACCGCAGCCGTTTCGATGCCCTGACGGGCTTGCTCAATCGCCATGGATTGCTGGCAGCGGCGGACAGTATTTTCGACAAGGCCAACGCAAGCAACCCCGCGACGGTTCTGTTTGCCGATCTCAATCAGTTCAAAATGGTCAACGACCGTTATGGCCACGGCGTGGGGGATCGCGTGCTGGCGGAATATGCGCAGATTTTCAATGAATCAGTTGAAATGGGCGTCTGTGGCCGCTGGGGGGGCGATGAGTTTGTCGCCATCCTGCCGGCACGCAGCGATGCAGCAATGAACCAGATTTTCGAGCGCATCGAGGCGCGTACCCAGGCCTGGAGCCAGAGCAATGGCTTGCCGATGGGGGCAAGCCTGGGGGTCAGCCATGCGCCGCAAGACGGCCATGACTTGATGACCTTGCTGTCGGTGGCGGATATCCATCTTTATCAAAATAAGTCGCAGCAGCCCAATGAGGCGAAGGCGCAGTCGTTTTACAGGAACCTTGTTAATGAACCCGAAGCTTCTTGATTTACTCGTATGCCCGGTTTGCAAAGGCCCTCTGGCCTGGAAAAAATCCGCACACGAACTGGTGTGCCCAGCGTGCCGCATTGCTTACCCGATTCGCGACGATATCCCGGTGATGCTGCCAGAAGAAGCGCGTCCGCTTGAGATCGACGAAATCCACGACCAGGGCTGAGCATGCGTTTCCGGGTGGTTATTCCTGCGCGTTATGCGTCGAGCCGCTTGCCGGGCAAGCCGCTGGCGGATATCGGCGGGCGCCCCATGGTGCTGCATGTGGCGGAGCGCGCGTTGCAGGCGGGTGCCGAGTCGGTTGTGGTGGCCACCGACGATAGCCGCGTTCAGCAGGCGGTGGCCGCAGCGGGCTACCCGGTCATCATGACTTCACCCGATCATCAATCCGGTACCGAGCGTTTGGTCGAAGTGGCCGAAACCCTGGGCTGGGACGATGACACGCTGGTGGTCAACGTGCAGGGCGACGAGCCGCTGATCGATCCGGCGCTGATTCGCGAAGTGGCGCGACAACTGGTGCTGCACCAGGATGCCGTGATGGCGACCCTGGCGCATCCGATTCATGATCACGCTGATTTCATCAATCCCAATGTCGTCAAAGTCGTGGTCGACGAAGCGGGTTACGCGCTGTACTTCAGTCGCGCGCCGATTCCCTGGCCGCGTGATGCCTTCTCTTTGCAGCAGGCCATGCCGCACGAACTGGGCGCCTTGCGCCACATCGGCTTGTATGCCTATCGCGCAGGGTTTTTACGCACCTATGCCAGCCTGGCGGCCTCGCCGCTGGAGCGCTTCGAGATGCTCGAACAATTGCGCGTGCTTTGGCACGGCCATCGCATCAGTCTCGGGATTACACCCGTTGCACCAGCTCCGGGCGTCGATACGCCGGAAGATCTGGCGCGGGTTCGTGGCCTGTTTCAAACAACTTCAATCCCGCAATAAAATTTTTTAAGTGTTGCTCGAACCACGCTTGCCTTAGGCTAGTGGGGTTTTACACACTTGAAAATTAAGGGAGACATGCAATGCGTTTGATTCTGTTGGGCGGCCCTGGCGCCGGCAAGGGTACCCAGGCTAATTTCATCAAGGAAAAATACGGCATTCCGCAGATCTCCACCGGCGACATGCTGCGCGCGCAGATCAAGGCCGGCACTGAACTCGGCATGCAAGCCAAGGCCATCATGGACGCGGGCGGCTTGGTCTCCGACGACATCATCATCGGCATGGTCAAGGCGCGCCTGACCGAGGCAGATTGCAAAAACGGCTATCTGTTCGACGGCTTTCCACGCACCATTCCCCAAGCTGAGGCGATGAAGGCCGCTGGCGTGCCGATCGACTACGTGGTCGAGATCGACGTCGCCGACGAAGAAATCGTCAAGCGCATGTCGGGCCGCCGCGTGCATGTGGCCTCGGGCCGCACTTACCACGTGGTGTTCAACCCGCCCAAAGTCGCGGGCAAGGATGACGTCACCGGCGAAGACCTGATCCAGCGTGACGATGACCACGAAGATACGGTGAAAAAACGGCTCGACGTTTATCACGCGCAGACCGAGCCGCTGGTGAAGTACTACGGCGACTGGGCTGCACGCGGTGAAGCCGGTGCCCCCAAATACGTAAAAGTTTCGGGTGTCGGTAAAGTGGACGGCATTCGCGATTCGATTTTTGCAGCACTGGCTTAACCGAAGCGAAGATGCCGCAGCAGATTGCGCCCATGACCGACACCGAGCGCTGGGTTGTTTCCAGTGCGGTGAAAGAGCGCTACGGCCACGACGTTGAGGTTCAGGATGTCGAAACCGAAATCCGCCTGTATATCGATGACCGCGAATTGACCTTGTGCCCGGGTTTTTACTGGCTCGAGCGTGGCTGTCATTTCGTGTTGTCGAAAACCGGCGATTCGCGCTATCGCAGCATGTTCTTCTATCGCATTCGGGATCGCTTCAGTACCGGGCGCGAGGAATACGACGACATCGGTGACTGCGTGACCACTCTGCTGAAAATGCAGGCCGACGAGGAAGCCAAGCGGCTCGCCGAGGGCGAAGTATCCGGCAACAGTTGAACAATCAAGCCAGCCAGCAGTAGGGGCTGGCTTTTTTACCGCATTCTTTTTCAAAAATCAGAGGAGACACAGCATGGCGAAAAAAATGAACGCCTTTTACGCACAGTCCGGCGGCGTCACCGCCGTCATCAACGCCTCGGCCTGCGGCGTGATCGAAACCGCACGCAAGCACAAGGACAAAATCGGCAAGGTCTACGCCGGCCGCAATGGCATCATCGGCGCGCTGACCGAAGACCTGATCGATACCACCAAGGAAACCGATGCCGCGATTGCTGCGCTGCGCAGCACGCCGTCGGGAGCATTCGGCTCGTGCCGTTTCAAGCTGAAGTCGCTGGAAGCCAACAAGCGCGAATACGCACGTCTGATCGAAGTGTTCAAGGCGCACAACATCGGCTACTTCTTCTACAACGGCGGCGGCGACTCGGCCGATACCTGCTTCAAGGTCAGCCAGTTGTCCGAATCGATGGGCTATCCGATCCAGGCGATCCACGTGCCGAAGACGGTCGACAATGATTTGCCGATCACTGACTGCTGCCCGGGCTTTGGCTCGGTCGCCAAGTACATTGCAGTGTCCACGCTGGAGGCCAGCTTCGACGTGAAATCGATGGCCAAGACCTCGACCAAGATTTTCGTCCTCGAAGTGATGGGCCGTCACGCCGGCTGGATCGCGGCGGCGGGCGGACTGGTGGAAGACCACGGTATTCCGGTCGTGATCCTGTTCCCGGAAATCGAGTTTGATCAGAAGAAATTCCTCGCCCGCGTCGACAAGCTGGTAAAGGAACACGGTTACTGCACGGTGGTCGTCTCCGAAGGCTGCCACTATCCGGACGGCACCTTCCTTGCCGAGCAGGGTACGCGCGACGCCTTCGGCCATGCGCAACTAGGCGGTGCCGCCCCGGTGGTCGCCAACATGATCAAGGACGCGCTCGGCCACAAGTTCCACTGGGCGGTGGCCGACTACCTGCAGCGCGCCGCACGTCATATCGCGTCGAAGACCGACGTGAAACAGGCCTACGAACTCGGCAAGAAGGCTGTCGAGCTGGCGATCAAGGGCCACAACTCGGTGATGCCGACAGTCGATCGCATTTCGGATTCGCCGTACAAATACAAGATCGGCATGGCGGATTTGAAAGATGTCGCCAACGTCGAGAAATTCATGCCGCGCGATTTCATCTCCAAGGACGGCTTTGGCATCACGCCCAAGTGCAAGCGTTACCTGACGCCGTTGATCCAGGGCGAGGATTATCCGAAGTATGCCGACGGCCTGCCGGTGTATGTGACGCTGAAGAATATTGCCGTGGCGAAGAAACTGGCGGCGTTCAAACTGTGAGGCTCAACGCGCAAAGCGTGTGCGTGAGGCCGGCATGACGCTCGATCGCGCCAAACAGTTGCTGAAAGTTCAGGCCGACTTTGGCGGCTTCTACAACGGCAACTCGGCCAAACTGATCCTGTCCGAAATTCAGCGTGAGCACGGGCAGGATGCGGTCGATGAGTGCATTCGCGATCTCCGGCTCGATGCGATTTTTGGGTTTGAACCAGGCACCCGTTTTGAAGGGGGCCTGGTGATGGGTAAGGGGTAGGGAACGAGAACGGTGGCGCAAGCTGCCGTTTTTTTTGGGGTCTTTGAAGGAGAAAAAAAATGAATGAAGGTTTGATATTTGCCCTCGTGGCGGCAGGGCTGGCACTACTCTACGGGATCGTGTCGATTAAATGGATCATCGGGCTGCCAACCGGCAATGACCGCATGCGCGAAATCGCTGCTGCGGTGCAAGAGGGGGCCCAGGCCTACCTGAACCGGCAATACACCACCATCGGTATCGTTGGTTTGGTGCTGTTCCTGCTCATTGGCTTCTCAACCATTGGCTGGTTCTCGGCCATTGGCTTTGCCATCGGCGCCGTCCTCTCCGGTTTGACCGGTTACATCGGCATGAACGTGTCGGTGCGCGCCAATGTGCGTACCGCTGAAGCGGCCAAGGATGGCTTGAATGCGGCCCTCAACGTCGCCTTCAAGGGCGGCGCCATCACCGGCCTGCTGGTGGTCGGTCTGGGCCTGCTCGGCGTCGCCGGCTACTACGCCGTGCTCACCCTGGTGCTGGGCGAGAGCACTGACCAAGCGACGCATGCACTGGTCGGTCTGGCCTTCGGTGGGTCGCTGATTTCCATCTTCGCCCGACTTGGTGGCGGCATCTTCACCAAGGGCGCCGACGTCGGCGCCGATTTGGTGGGCAAGGTCGAAGCGGGCATTCCCGAAGATGACCCGCGTAACCCGGCGGTGATCGCGGATAACGTCGGCGACAACGTCGGCGACTGCGCAGGCATGGCAGCAGACTTGTTCGAGACTTACGCGGTGACGATTATCGCCACCATGTTGCTGGGTGGCCTGCTGATTACCGGCTCGCCCGAGGCGGTCATCTATCCGCTGGTGCTGGGTGGTTTCTCCATCATTGCGTCCATTGTCGGCACCTTCTTCGTCAAGGCCCGCGAGGGCGGCAAAATCATGAACGCGCTGTATCGCGGCCTGATCGTGTCGGGCGTGCTGGCAGCCATCGCGTTCTATCCCATCACCAACATGATGCTGGGCGAGGGCGTGATGATCGACGGTCAGTTGGTAACCTCGATGAATCTGTATCTGGCAGCCTTGATCGGTCTCGGTCTGACTGCGGCCATGGTGGTCATTACCGAGTACTACACCGCTACGGAATATGGCCCGGTTCGCCACATCGCGCAGGCATCCACTACTGGACATGGCACCAACGTCATTGCGGGTATCGGCGTGTCGATGCGATCCACCGCATTACCAGTACTGGCCGTTTGCGCGGCGATCTGGGGTGCGTATGAATTGGGTGGCTTGTATGGCATTGCGATTGCAGCGACTTCGATGCTGTCGATGGCCGGCATTATTGTCGCGCTCGACGCTTACGGTCCGATTACCGACAACGCCGGCGGCATTGCCGAAATGGCTGGTTTGCCCGATAGCATCCGCAACATCACCGACCCGCTCGACGCAGTGGGCAACACCACCAAGGCCGTCACCAAGGGTTACGCCATTGGTTCCGCCGGCCTCGCCGCGCTGGTACTGTTCGCGGATTACACGCATGCGGTCAATGCCAAGGCGCTGGGACTTGATCCCAATGCGATTGCCATGACTTTCGACCTCTCCAACCACATGGTCATCATCGGCCTGTTCATCGGCGGCATGGTGCCCTACCTGTTCGCCGCGATGGGCATGGAAGCCGTCGGTCGCGCCGCCGGTTCCGTGGTGGTCGAAGTGCGCCGCCAGTTCAAGGAAATCCCCGGCATCATGGCGGGAACGTCCAAGCCGGAATATGGTACCTGCGTCGACATGCTGACCAAGGCCGCGATCAAGGAAATGATCGTGCCCTCGCTGCTGCCGGTTGCGGTTCCCGTGATCGTCGGCCTCACCCTTGGTGCGCAAGCATTGGGCGGCGTGCTGGTAGGCACCATCGTCACCGGCATTTTCGTCGCCATTTCGATGACCACCGGCGGCGGTGCGTGGGACAACGCCAAGAAATACATCGAGGAAGGCAACTTTGGCGGCAAGGGATCCGAGGCGCACAAAGCGGCAGTCACCGGCGATACGGTGGGCGATCCCTACAAGGACACTGCCGGTCCGGCCGTCAATCCGTTGATCAAGATCATCAACATTGTCGCACTGCTGATCGTGCCCCTGATTGCGTAAACCAGATGCGCATTGAAATACGTTAAGCTTCGCCTTGTGTTGCGGGTGCTTGGTCAGACCAGGCAACACGAGGAGATCATTCAAATAGTCTAGGAGGATGCAGATAATGGCAAAAAATGTAGGCGGTATCGACCGTATTATTCGTGCCGTAGTGGGCATAGGTTTGATTTATTGGGCGATGACGCCGACCGGCCCGATGATGGTTGCCGGTCCGATTGGCTTTATTGTGTTGTTGACCGCGATCTTTGGCTGGTGCCCAGCTTATCTGCCGTTTGGCTTCAAAACCTGCAAGACGAAATAAACTTTCGCGGGCAAATGAGGTCAACTTGAAGTGCGCCCGCCGGGCGCACTTTTTTTCGGGACTGTTATGCGTGTATTCATTTTACTGTGTGCCTTGGCGGTATCTGGCCCACTCCATGCGGGCGGGGTCGAACGCCTCAAAGCCTTCATCGCAGGCGCCAGAACCGCCGAGGCCGACTTCACCCAGACTGTCGCCGACAAGTCTAATCGTGTCACCCAGCAAGCCAGCGGCAAAATGATGTTTGCCCGCCCCGGCAAATTCCGCTGGGATTATGTGGCGCCGTATGAGCAGGTGATCGTCAGCGATGGCGTTAAATTGTGGCTATATGACGCAGACCTGGATCAGGTCACGGTCAAGTCGCTTGGTGATGTCATGGCTGGAACGCCCGCGGCCTTGCTGGCAGGGGACAATGCGATTGAAAAATACTTCAGCCTGAAAAATGCAGGTGAGAGTGGTGGTCTTGAATGGCTGGAGGCCACCCCCAGAAATCGTGACACGACTTTTGAGCGCATTCGCATGGGTTTCAAGGGCGATGTGCTGGCGCAGATGGAGTTGTTCGATTATTTCGGCCAGCGCACCACACTTAACCTGACCCGGTTTTCGCGCAACCCGGTTATTGCGCCGGCACGTTTTAAATTTACCCCACCTAAAGGTGCCGACATCATTGGTGACTGACGACCTGTTTCAATCCAGTGCGACGCCCGCGCATCCAACTGATGTGCCGCTGGCCGAACGCCTGCGTCCGCGCACCCTGAGCGAAGTCGTTGGCCAGCGCCATCTGTTGGGGCCGGGCAAGCCGCTCAAGCTCGCGTTCGATTCCGGCAAGCTGCATTCGATGATTTTGTGGGGACCGCCGGGCGTGGGAAAAACCACCCTGGCGCGGCTGACTGCGCAAGCCTTTGGCGCAGACTTCATCGCCATTTCTGCTGTGCTTTCCGGCGTCAAGGACATCCGCGAAGCCGTCGAGCGCGCGCGCATGAATCAATCCATGGGCCGCGCTACCATCGTCTTCGTCGACGAAGTACATCGCTTCAACAAGGCGCAGCAGGATGCATTTTTACCGCACGTCGAAGGCGGCTTGTTCACCTTCATCGGCGCGACCACTGAAAATCCCTCGTTTGAAGTCGTCGGCGCGTTGCTGTCGCGTGCCCAGGTTTATGTACTGAAATCGTTGACGCCCGAGGAACTGGGTGAATTGCTGCAGCATGCGCTGCAAGAATTGCCGCAATTGAAACTGGCCGACGGCGTCGATCAGCTTCTCGCGGCTTATGCCGATGGCGACGCCCGCAAACTGCTCAACCTGCTGGAACAACTCGACAGTGCGGCCCGCACTGCGCAGGTTGACCTGATTGATACTGCGTTTGTCGAAAACGCGCTGGCGCAATCCCTGCGTCGCTTCGATAAAGGCGGTGAAGCCTTCTACGACCAGATTTCCGCGTTGCACAAAAGCGTGCGCGGCAGCAGCCCTGACGCTGCGCTCTACTGGCTGGTGCGTATGCTCGATGGCGGCGCGGATCCTCGTTATCTTGGACGGCGACTCATTCGGATGGCGTCTGAGGACATCGGCCTGGCCGACCCACGCGCACTCAGCATGACGCTCGATGCGGTTGAAACCTATGAACGCCTCGGCAGTCCGGAAGGCGAACTGGCGCTGGCCGAAGCGTGCCTGTATCTCGCCTGTGCGCCCAAAAGCAACGCAGCTTACGTGGCTTACAACGCGGCGCGCGCGTTCGTTTCGGCCAACCCCTCTAGTGATGTCCCGCTGCATTTACGCAACGCCCCCACCAAACTGATGAAAGAACTCGGCTACGGCCGGACCTACCGCTACGCTCACGATGAGCCGGATGCCTATGCTGCGGGTGAACGCTACTTTCCCGATGACCTGCCCGAACAACGTTGGTATCAGCCCACCCCACGCGGACTGGAAGGCAAAATTTCAGACAAGCTGTCACATTTGCGGGCGCTGGACGAGGCGGAGAAAGGCCGATAAAAAGGGAGCCTAGGCTCCCTTTTTATTGCGCTGAATGTTTTGGTCAATCAGTTTAGAATTTATAGACGATTCCAGCCGAGAGCATATCGATATCGGCTTCGCCCGTCCCGCCGTTGTAGTCAGAGCTACCGGCTTCAAAGAAACGCTCCCAATCCAGACGGAGCCCAACTGAGGGGGTGACGTTATATTGTCCACCCACGCCAAACGACCATACTACGTCGGTGTCGCCCGTGTTGTTGTTGGTCGGGTTGGCAGCTGTACTGGCAATCGTTCCATTGACTTCGGTATTCAGGATGTTCAGTCCGCCCCTGGCCGACAGGATAAAACTGGGATTGACCGCATAGGTTCCAACCAGATCCATGATCATGCCGTTGGTTTCCCGTGTGCCAGTCTTGGCGCCGCTGTAGGTGACTTCGCCCAGGTCAGCGTAGCCAACTTCCATGGAGATGTATTCGTTGATCTCCAGGCCACCAAAAATCTTCCAGGCGGTGTCCGAGTCGTCGCAGGAGACCCCAGTTGGGCAGGTAATGTCAGAACTGGACTGTCCGATATTTCCACCAATATAGGGCGTCAGGGTGAGATCGAAAAAACCAGCAGATGCAGGGGTGGACAGGGCTAGTGCCGCGGCCATGGCGGCGGCGAAATGCATAGTGCGCATATAAAACTCCTCCTAAGATTTTGATTGTAATGATGGAAAACGAGCCAGGAGACTGGCGCTGACCAAGATGAAGCGAAAGCAGATTAATCGATTTTATTGCTTTTAGATAGCGGGAGCGCGCGCAATTTATGATTCGTTGCCACGAGGCGACAGCCGCAATTCCGGGGGGCGCCGCCAGATGTCGGGCATCCGCATCGTGCTAGACTGCCCAAAAGTGTGAGACGAGCATGGCCGAGGAGTCTGATCTTTCCCGTACCGAACCGGCGAGTTCGCAGCGCTTGCAACAGGCGCGTCTTGCGGGCGATGTGCCGCGTTCTGCCGAATTGACGGCGTGGCTGGTGTTGCTGGCAGCGCTGGCCACGCTGGGTTGGCTGACGCCACGCCTGCTTGCTGCCTTGCAGACCCTGACCGAGACTGCTTTTATCAACGCCGCACAGCCATTTTCCCCCGTTTTTTTTGAAGCCGCCCAATCTGCGCTGTGGGCGGTGTTTCCGTTGCTGGCCGTGATTCTGGTTGCAGCGCTGGTGGCCCCCCTGTTGCTCTCGGGATGGGTGTTTGCGCCCCAGCGTACCCAGTTCAATCTGCTGCGCGCTCATCCTTTTAAACCCTTTTCTCGTTTATTTTCGGCTGACTTCTGGTTCGATGGATCGCTGGCTTTGTTGAAGCTTGCGCTTGCCGCGGCTGCGGTCGCCTGGATGCTGGCGAGCGGTGCGGGGCTGCAAGGCTTGACCGATCTTTCATTGAGTTCTGGCCTGACGCATATGGCCGCCTGGTTGGGGCGTGGCATGCTGGCGCTGGCAACGGCGCTGGCGCTGGCGGCGGCGCTCGATGCAGGCTGGCGTTGGTGGCGTTATTTGCGTCGTCACGCGATGACCTGGCAGGAGGTGCTGGCTGAGGCACGCGAGGCCGAAGTCAATCCGGAAATTCGGGCGCAGTTGCGGGGGCGCCAGCAACAGGCTGGGCAGAGTGAGCCTCCTGAACAGCAGCAATCTACGCACAGCATGTCCAAATCGATTAATGAGGTGATTGGGTGAGCGCGCAGGGCGTCATGGTCTCGGGGATGCCGCTGAACCGGCTGGCGGTGCCGATGCTGGTGTTGCTGATTTTGGCGATGATGGTATTGCCGCTGCCCACCCTGATGCTCGATGTGCTACTGACGCTCAATATTGCGCTGGCCATGATCGTGCTGCTGGTGAGTTTGAATGCGCGGCGCCCGCTCGATTTTTCGGTGTTTCCGACCGTGTTGCTGTTGACGACCCTGCTGCGCCTGTCGCTCAATGTGGCTTCGACCCGCATCATTCTGATGCAGGGTCAAACCGGGCCGGACGCGGCAGGCAAGGTGATCGAGTCCTTTGGCAGCTTTCTGGTTGGCGGCAACATTGCGGTCGGCTTCGTGGTGTTTCTGATTCTGGTCATCATCAACTTCGTCGTCATTACCAAGGGTGCCGGGCGGATCGCCGAAGTGGCGGCACGCTTTACGCTGGATTCGATGCCCGGCAAGCAACTGGCCGTCGATGCCGATTTGAACGCCGGCTTTATCAACGATGTCGAAGCGCGCACGCGCCGCCACGAAATCGGCCGCGAAGCCGATTTTTACGGGGCAATGGACGGTGCTTCAAAGTTTGTGCGCGGCGACGCCATCGCCGGCATGATCATTCTGGTGGTGAATTTGATCGGTGGCATCGCCATTGGCTTGCTGCAGCACAAGCTGGGCATCGGCGAAGCGGTTGGCCGCTATGCTTTGCTGACGGTGGGCGACGGTCTGGTAACGCAGATACCTGCGCTGATTATCTCGACGGCGGCGGGCATCGTGGTGAGCCGGGCCTCCAGTGATCAGGACTTGTCCCGCGAGTTTTCCACCCAGATTTTCGGTCAGCCGCACACCCTGTATGTGGCCGCAGCGGTGCTGGGTGTTCTGGGGGTGATTCCGGGCACGCCGCATCTGGCGTTTTTGACTATCGCCACGGTGTTGGCTGGCTTGGGGCTATGGTTGACGCGCCGCCAGCGTGAACAGCTCGAGGCCGAGCCGCTTGGTCTGATTGAGGAAGTGGACGCGCCAGTCGATGTCACGTGGGACGATATTCCCCCAGTAGATGTGCTGGCGCTTGAGGTCGGCTATCGGCTGATTTCCCTGGTCGACCGCAATCAGGGGGGCGAGGCGCTGACCAAAATCACCGAGGCACGTCGCCGTTTCGCGAGCGACATGGGTTTGGTCGTGCCGCTCATCCGGGTGCGTGACAACCTCGACCTCAAGCCAAACGCTTATCGCATTACGCTTAAGGGCGTTGATGTTGCGCACGGCGAAATGCCCAGCGGGCAGGTACTGGCGGTCGACATGGGTGATGTATTGGGGCGCATCGAGGGCGCACCGGGCGTGGATCCGCTGACGGGTCTGAGCGGGGTGTGGATCGAGACGGGGCGCGAAGAAGAGGCCGAATTGCGTGGCTTTGTGGTGTTCACAGCAGCCGAACTGATCGCACGTCAGGTCGAGATGGTGTTTCGTCAACACGCGCCCGAGCTGCTGGGGCGCGTCGAAGTGCAACAACTCCTCAACACGCTGACCCGCAGCCATCCGGGACTGGTCGAGGATGTCACCCCGCGCCATCTGCCGCTGACCAGCGTGCAGGCGGTGCTGCAACAGCTGATCGCGGAAAATGTCTCGATTCGCGATAGCCGAACCTTGTTTGAAACCCTGGCAGCGCGCGCGCCTAACAATCAGGTGATTGATGATCTGGTGGAAATCGTGCGCGCAGCGCTGGGGCGCAGCATCGTTGATCGCCTGTTTGAAGGAAGCAACGAGTTGCACGTGATTGGCCTCGCCGCCGCGACCGAGATGCGCTTGATGAATGAAATGGGTGAAGAGGGCGAGGCATTGTTATCGCCAGCTACGCTGGATGCCCTGAACGATGCCGCGGAACGCGCCGTGTCGGAGCAGGAAAATGCGGGCTACCCGCCGGTGCTGCTGACTTCCCCAAGCTTGCGCGCCATCCTGTCACGATTGTTGCGGCGCAATCTTCCACGCTTGGCTGTGGTTGCGTATGCCGAGGTACCAGCCGACAAAACCGTGCAGGTGAACACCGAACTGGATTTGGGAGGACATGCATGAGCGCACAGGTTTTCATTGCGGCAAACGCGCGCGAGGCGTTGGCAAAAATACGCCGCGAGCTGGGTGACGATGCCGTGGTGCTGTCGACGCGGCCGCACCCCCAGGGCGTTGAGTTGCTGGCCAGTGGCTACGGAAAACTGGCGGCAACGGCAGTTAATGAGGCGAATGAAGCACCAGACACTGCCAGCAGTTCCCGTATCCTGAGCGAGCTGGCGCGGCTGCGCGGCATGTTGCAAAACCAGCTGGCGGGCTTTGCCTGGGGCGCGGCGCGGCGGCGTGATCCGGTGCGGGTCGCGCTGATGCAGACCCTGTTCGCTGCTGGATTCGGCAGCTCGCTTGCACGTACGCTGGCCGCCCGGCTGCCGCGTGGACTCGATGCCCCGGCGGCGCAACGCTGGCTGCGTCAGGTGTTGATCCGCAACTTGCTGTTGCAAGCCGGCGCTGCCGATTTGCTGGCCAGAGGTGGCCGCTACGCGCTGGTTGGCTCAACCGGTTCGGGCAAAACCACGACCCTGGCCAAACTCGCTGCGCGCGCGGTGGATGCGCACGGCGCCGACCAAGTGGTTCTGGTGGCGGCGGATGCCTTCCGCGTCGGCGCGGCGGCACAGCTCACGGTGTATGCCGACCTGCTGGGGGTGTCGCTCTACGTGGTCGACAATCAGACCCGCTTGGCGCAGCTGCTGCCGCAACTTGCCGCGAAAAAATTGGTGCTGATCGATACCGCAGGCTTTGCGCCGTCGGATCCGCGTACCCGTGACGCGCTCGCGCTCGACACGCTGGGCGTGCGGCGCGTGCTGGTGATCTCCGCCAATCAGCAGGGCGCGGCAATCGAACAGGCGATGGCGCGGTTTGGTCAGGGCGCGGCTGCCTGCATCCTCACCAAGCTCGATGAAACGCCGCAGCCGGGCACGGCACTCGACAGCCTGATTCGCCATCGCCTGCCGCTGGCCTACATCAGCGGTGGCCAGCGTGTCCCGGAAGACCTCCACACTGCCAATGCGCCTTATCTCATCGACCGCGCACTGAAAGGTGGGCAGCTTGCCACGCCCTTTGCGCTGGAGGCCGAAGACTGGCCGCTGTTTGCGGGCGTTGAGGCCGAGCGCACCGAACGCCATGTCGCGGGTTAGCCAGCCCGATCAGGCGGCCGGATTGCGGCGACGCAGCGCCCGGTTGCCTTGTGCCTGCATGTACTGTTTTTTTGACACGGCCGAATGGACTGGCAAGCTGGCCGCTGCCCTGCAACAAGCTGAACGGACCTCCCTGCTGATCGACCGGCGTGGCCGCCTGTTTGCTGGCGCGTCCACGCGCAGCCTGTTTGACTGGAAGCAGCAACTCGAACGAGGCGAGGTGCATACCTTGTCCTTAAACCATGGCGACGGCTGGTACGCTCCCGGGGTACGCGCGGATGATCCGGGTTTACGTGATGTGGCGCGGGCTTACGACTATCTGCTGCTTGATGAAGAGCCGAGCGGGGCGGAACTGATTCTGATGCCCGATGCGAATCACACCTTCCTGATCGAGGTTCAGCCCACGCAGCCATCCATGCTGCGCGCCTACACCTTGCTCAAAACCCTGTCGCATGCTGAAGGTGAGGGCAACGTGAGTTTGCTGGGTGACCAGACCGCTTGCGCACACGTGCTCAGCACGGCGAGCCGTTTTCTTCCGCAACCGTTTGTGCAGGCAATCGACTGCGTGGCGCACGTCGATACTGCATTTTCTTCGCTTGCCGTTAGAATGCCGAGCGAGGAGACGAGTCGGTTGGCTCGTTCTACAATCGCAAACACGAGAACATGGCCTTGAAACATGGCGGATAAACCCCTGTCGCAAGACGAACAAATCACCAAGTACGCACCGCTGGTCAAGCGCATTGCCTATCACATGATGGCGCGCCTGCCCGCCAGTGTTGAAGTTGACGACCTCATTCAGGTCGGGCTGATTGGCTTGATGGATGCGGTCGGACGGTTCGACGGCACGCAGGGCGCCCAGTTTGAATCCTATGCGACCCAACGCATTCGCGGCTCGATGCTGGATGAATTGCGCGAAGCGGACTGGCTGCCGCGCCATGTGCGGCAGAAATCGCGCCAGATCGAAGCCACCATCAGCAGACTGGAACAGCGCAACGGCAAGTCACCGTCCGAGCACGAGATTTCCGCCGAGATGGGGCTGGAGATTGACCAATACCAGGCCATGCTGGGCGATGTGAAATGCTCGCAGCTGCTGTATTACGAAGATTTCGCCGATGACGACAGCGCCAGCTTTCTGGAGCGCTATCTGGTCGACGGCAGCAATGATCCGCTCGCCGTGCTTGAGGACGAGGGCTTTCGCGGCAGCCTGATTGCCGCGATCCATCATCTGCCTGAGCGTGAGCGCAGCATGATGGGCATGTATTACGAGCAGGACATGAACCTGAAGGAAATCGGCGTGGTGCTCGGCGTTTCCGAGTCGCGCGTGTGCCAGTTGCATTCGCAGGCGGTCGCGCGGCTGCGCGCCCAGCTCAAAATCTGGAAAAGCTGACAGCGCCTGAAAACACAGGCAAGGCGGGGTGAAACGCGAATAAATCCGTGATAATGGCGGCTTGTCTATCCAGCCTGCGTCTGCCGCCATGACCCCTGCCGAACTCAAGAAAAAAGCCCTCGATTACCACCGCCTGCCCAAGCCGGGCAAGCTCTCGGTGGAGTCATCCAAACCCTGTTCCACCCAAGCCGATCTGTCGCTCGCCTACACACCGGGCGTGGCGCAGCCGGTGCTGGAAATCGCCAAAAATCCCAAGACCGCCTACGACTACACCAACAAGGGCAATCTGATTGCGGTGATCACCGACGGCACCGCGATCCTTGGGCTGGGCAACCTCGGTCCGCTCGCTGCCAAGCCGGTGATGGAAGGCAAGGCCGTGCTGTTCAAGCAGTTCGCCGGCATCGACGTGTTCGATATCGAGGTCAAGGCCAAGTCGGCGAAGGAATTCATCAAGGTGGTCGAGGCCATCGCGCCCACGTTTGGCGGCATCAACCTCGAAGACATCGCCGCACCGCATTGCTTCGAGATCGAAGCCGCGCTGCGCAAAAAGCTCGACATCCCGGTGTTTCATGACGACCAGCACGGCACTGCGGTCATCATCTGCGCGGGCCTCATCAATGCGCTGCAGGTGCAGGGGAAGACACTCGAAACCGCGCAAATCGTGTGTCTGGGCGCAGGCGCGGCAGGCATTGCGTCGATGAACCTGCTGCTGGCAATGGGGGCGCAAAAGCCCAACATCACCTTCGTTGATTCCCAGGGTGTGGTGCACAAGGGCCGCAAGGACCTCAACAGTTTCAAGAAAGCCTTCGCGCGCAAAACCAAGTTGCGCACGCTGGCTGACGCGATGGAAGGCGCCGACGTGTTTGTCGGCGTGTCGGGCGCCAACCTGGTGAGCGCGGCGATGGTGAAAAGCATGGCCGACAAGCCGGTGGTTTTTGCGCTTGCCAACCCCAACCCGGAAATCCTGCCCGAAGAAGCCAAGGCCGCGCGCAGCGACCTCATCATGGCGACCGGGCGCTCGGACTTTCCCAATCAGGTCAACAACGTGCTGGGCTTTCCGTTCATTTTCCGCGGCGCACTCGATGCACGCGCCAAAGAAATCACCCAGGACATGCTGATCGCCGCCGTCCATGCGCTGGCCGAACTCGCACGCGAGCCGGTTCCTGCATCGGTGTTGAAGGCGTACAAATTGAAAAAGCTCGTGTTTGGCCCGGATTACATCCTGCCGAAGCCGTTTGATCCTCGCCTGGCTGATCGGGTGCCGCAGGCGGTGGCCAAGGCTGCGAAGGCGGGCAAGCTGCGCTGAACCGGTCCAAACCCGGAATCTGAACCGTGCCGTGAAACCCGTCGCGCGCCCCGTTTACCTCAACCTGTTCCGCATCCATTTGCCGCTGGCCGGCTGGGTGTCGATCCTGCATCGGGTATCGGGCGCGCTGCTGTTTGTCGCCTTGCCGCTTGGAGTGTGGGGCTTGTCGGTGTCGCTGGCGAACGAAGCGGGTTTCCGGCGCATCGCTGGCTGGCTGACGCATCCGCTGGGCAAACTGGTTCTGTTGCTGTTGATCGCCGCGTTTGCGCAGCATCTTTTCGCCGGCTTGCGGCACCTGGCGCTGGATGCACACTGGGGCGTGAGTGTGCAACGCGCCCGGCAGGGCAGCCTCGCGGTCATGCTGGCCAGTGCGGGGGTGACTGTGCTGGCAGCCTGGAAGCTCTTCGCATGAAATCTTCCGGCGCGCACACCGGCACCGGAAACTGGCTGCTGCAGCGCGCGACAGCCGTGGTGCTCGCGCTCGCGCTGCCGGGATTGATGGGCTATTTTCTGACTGCCATGCCGCTCGATTTTGCCGGCTGGCAGGCGCTGTTTGCGCCGCTGTGGCTGCGTGTGCTGATGCTGCTGGCCAGCCTGGCGCTGGCGCTGCATGCCTGGGTGGGGATGCGCGATATTTTCATGGACTATGTTCACCCAATCGGTCTGCGGCTGGCGCTCTACCTGGCGGTGATTGTCACGCTGGCGGCCAGTGTGGCATGGCTGGCTGCCGTGTTGTGGAGCGTGGCATGAACAAGCGCCGCTTCGATGCACTCATTATCGGCGGCGGTGGCGCGGGCCTGCGCGCGGCTCTGCAACTGGCGCGCTCGGATTTCACCGTCGCAGTCGTATCCAAGGTTTTCCCCACCCGTTCGCATACGGTGTCGGCGCAGGGAGGCATCACCGCCGCGCTGGCCAACGTCGACGACGACCGCTGGGAATGGCACATGTACGACACGGTCAAGGGTGGCGACTGGCTGGGCGATCAGGACGCGATCGAGTTCATGTGCCGCGAGGCGGCTTCGGCGGTGTATGAACTGGAACACATGGGGTTGCCGTTTTCGCGGCTCGACAACGGCAAGATTTACCAGCGTCCGTTTGGCGGCCAATCAAAAAACTTCGGCGGTGAGCAGGCCACCCGCACCTGTGCCGCTGCCGACCGCACCGGCCACGCGCTGCTGCATACGCTGTACCAGCAGAACATCAAAAACCGCACCCAGTTTTTCGACGAATACTTCGCGCTTGATCTGCTGCGCGACGCCGAGGGCTATTGCCTGGGTGTGACGGCAATGAGCATCGAGACTGGCGAACCCCTGCTGATCGAAGCGCGCACCACGCTGCTCGCTACCGGCGGGGCAGGGCGGGTGTTCTGGAACAGCAGCAACGCCATGATCAACACCGGCGATGGCCTTGGCATGGTGCTGCGCGCCGGGCTGCCGCTGCAGGACATGGAGTTCTGGCAGTTTCATCCGACCGGCATCGCCGGGGTGGGCTGCCTGATTACCGAAGGCGTGCGCGGAGAAGGTGGGTATCTGCTCAACAAGAATGGCGAGCGCTTCATGGAGCGCTACGCGCCGCATGCCAAAGACCTCGCCGGGCGCGACGTGGTGGCCCGTGCAATCGCCATCGAAATTGCCGAGGGGCGCGGCTGCGGCCCGCATGGCGACTTTATCGACCTTAAACTGGACCACTTGGGCGAGCAACTCATCGTCGACAAGCTGCCCGGCATCCGCGAGCTGTCGATTCGCTTTGCCGGCGTCGATCCGGTTGTGCAAGCGATCCCTGTTGCACCGACTGCCCACTACATGATGGGCGGCATTCCCACCAACCTGCACGGCCAGGTCGTCGCCCCCGCGCGCTTCGGCCCCGAAGAACCCGTGCCGGGCTTGTATGCCGTGGGCGAGTGCGCCTGCGTGTCGGTGCATGGCGCGAACCGGCTGGGCGGCAACTCGCTGCTCGATTTGATCGTGTTCGGTCGCGCCGCCGGGCAGCACATGCAGGACTATTTGCGCGACAACCCGTACCCGCGTTCGCTGCCGGAATCTGCCGCCGATGCAAGCCTGGCGCGCCTGACGCGTTGGGACCAGCCAGGCAGCGAGCGGGTGGCGGCGATCACCGACGATCTGCGGCGCATGATGCAGGCGCACGCGGGCGTGTTCCGCACCGATGGGGTGTTGCGCGAAGGGCTGGCAAAACTGGATCAGCTCGAACAGCGTTTGCAACACGCCGGATTGCAGGACACCAGCCGCGTATTCAACACCGCGCGCATCGAGGCGCTGGAACTGCAAAACCTGATCGGCGTGGCGCGGGCCACCCTGGTGTCGGCGATCAACCGCACCGAGAGCCGCGGCGCGCATACGCGGGAGGATTTCCCTGCGCGCGATGACGCGCATTGGTTGAAGCACACGCTGTATTCGCGGGAATCTGACCAGGTGGACACCAAGCCGGTGCGGCTGAAGCCGTTGACGGTGGAGTCGATCAAACCGAAAGAGCGGGTGTATTGAGCATGAAATTCCGTCTCTATCGCTACCATCCCGAGTCCGGTGAAAAACCCCACATGCAGGACGTCGAGCTCGACATCGACCCTGCCGGCAAGATGCTGCTTGACGCGCTGCTGGCGATCAAGGCGCAGGACGAAACTCTGTCGCTGCGGCGGTCCTGCCGCGAGGGCGTGTGCGGCTCGGATGCGATGAACGTCAACGGCAAGAACCGGCTGGCGTGCATTACGCCGCTGAGCGAACTGAAGGAGCCGATCGAGGTGCGACCGCTGCCGGGCCTGCCGGTGATACGCGATCTGATCGTCGACATGGAGCCGTTTTACAAACAATACCGCTCGATCAAGCCGTATCTCATCAACGATGACCCCGAGCCCGAGGTCGAGCGTCTGCAAAGTCCGGCTGATCGCGCGCTGCTCGATGGCGCCTACGAATGCATTCTGTGCGCCTGCTGCACCACGTCGTGCCCGTCGTTCTGGTGGAATCCGGACAAATTCGTGGGACCGGCCGGGCTGTTGCAGGCGTATCGTTTTATCGCCGACACACGCGACGAGGCGAGCGCCGAGCGGCTGGACAATCTGGAAGATCCGTACCGGCTGTACCGCTGCCGCGGCATCATGAATTGCGTCGATGCCTGCCCCAAGGGCCTGAATCCGACCGAAGCCATCGGCCGCATCAAATCGCTGCTGGTGAAGCGGCGTGTCTGATTCGCATGCCCGTGATCGGATCGCCTGGCGCTGCCGCCGTGGACTGCTGGAACTGGATATCTGGCTGGGTGGCTTTTGGGCCGCGCACCGCGCTACACTTCAGCCTGATGAGACAGCCGCGCTGGAGCGGCTGCTGACGCTGTCGGACATGGAGATTGCAGACCGGTTGCAAGGCAGGACGCCTGTGGGCGATGCCGACCTTGCAGCGATTGTTCAATGCCTGCAAACATTTCGGGCTGCAAAATGAATGGAATTGCAATGAAAAAAACCGCCACACTTACTTTCAGCGACGGCAGTCCGTCCATCGAACTGCCGATCGAGCAGGGTACCTACGGCAAACCGGTGATCGACATCCGCGCGCTGGCTGCACAGGGCTACTTCACGCACGACCCCGGCTTCACTGCGACTTCGAGCTGCAATTCGGCGATCACCTACATCGACGGCGACGAAGGCCTGCTGTATTACCGCGGCTACCCGATCGAGGAACTGGCGTACAAGTCAGACTACATGGAGGTGTGCTATCTGCTGCTGCACGGCGAATTGCCGACAGCAGAGCAGAAAATGGCATTCGTGCAATCGATCCGCCACCACACCATGCTGCACGACCAGATGGAAAACGTGTTCCGCGGCTTCCGCCGCGACGCGCATCCGATGGCGGTGATGGTCAGCGTCACCGGTGCGATGTCGGCGTTTTATCACGAGGACATGAACATCTTCGATATCCGCCAGCGCGAGATCGTGGCGCACCGGCTGATCGCAAAAGTGCCGACGGTGGCGGCGTGGAGCTACAAATACAACGAAGGACAGCCTTTCGTGTATCCGCAGAACCGACTGTCCTACGCTGAGAACTTCATGCACATGATGTTTTCGACCCCGTGCGAGCCGTATGAACCCAATCCGGTGCTGGCGCGTGCGCTCGACCGCATTTTCATCCTGCACGCCGACCATGAGCAGAATGCCTCGACCTCCACGGTGCGCCTGGCCGGTTCCAGTGGTGCCAATCCCTACGCCAGCATTGCCAGCGGCATGGCCTCGCTGTGGGGGCCGCTGCACGGCGGCGCCAACGAGGCGGTGCTGAAAATGCTCGACGAGATGGGCGACATTTCGCGCATTCCGGAATTCATCAATCGGGCCAAGGATAAATCCAGCGGCTTCCGGCTGATGGGCTTCGGTCACCGCGTCTACAAGAATATGGATCCGCGCGCGCGCATCATCCGCGAGACCTGCTACGAAGTGCTCGATGAGCTCGACCTGCGCGACGACCCGCAGTTCAAGATGGCGATGGAGCTGGAGCGCATCGCGATGGAAGACGAATACTTCATTTCGCGCAAGCTCTATCCCAACGTCGATTTCTATTCCGGCATCATTTTCCGTGCCATGGGCATTCCCACCAGCATGTTCACCGCGATGTTCGCGCTGGCGCGCACCGCCGGCTGGGTGGCGCAGTGGAACGAAATGCTGTCCGATCCCGCGCACAAAATCGGCCGCCCGCGCCAGCTCTACACCGGTGCGATGCGGCGCGAATTCGTGCCAATAGATCAACGCGGCGATCAGCGCGGCAGCTGAACCGCCGGCTTGCGAACCGATTGCCGATGAATTCACCCGACTGGTCGCCAACCTCTCCGCTGTATGCGGGTAATGCGGCCTACCTCGAACAGTTTGGCGATGACGCCTTGGCGTCATTGCTGGCGAATCCCTTGCCAGGAATGGGGGGCGGGTCGGATGCGGCACAGGTTGCAGTGCTTCGGCTCATCAATTCCTATCGCTATCTGGGCGTACGCCAAGCCGATCTCGACCCTTTGCGGCGCTTTGAGCCGCCACCCACGCCTGAGCTCGATCCCGCCCATTACGGCCTGACCGACGCCGATCTCGATCGTGAATTCGAGACGGGATCGCTGTTTGGGGTGGATCGCACCACCCTGAAGCGATATCTTGCAGCGCCTGAACAGCGCGTATTGCGGCCATGTTGGCATCGAATACATGCACATCACCGATGTGGCGCGTAAACGCTGGCTGCAGGAACGTTTTGAATCGGCACAAGGGCACTATGGGGCGTCGATCACTCTGAAAAAGCAGCTGCTGCAACGGCTGACCGATGCCGAGACACTGGAAAAATTCCTGCATACCCGCTATGTCGGGCAGAAACGTTTTTCGCTGGAAGGCGGTGAAAGCCTGATCCCGATGCTCGATCTGGTGGTCTCGCGCTGCGCTCGTCATGGCGCGAAGGAAATCGTGATCGGGATGGCGCATCGTGGCCGCATCAACGTGCTGGCCAACATCATGGGGCGCTCGCTGGAAAGCCTCTATTCCGAACCGAAACAGGGCGACGCCGCGCCCTTGTCCGGCGACGTGAAATACCACCAGGGCTTTTCCACCGATGTGATGATGCCTAACGGACCGGTGCACCTGGCGCTGGCATTCAACCCCTCGCACCTCGAAATCGTGCATCCGGTAGTGCGCGGTTCAGTACGCGCCCGCCAGGACCGGCGCGGCGATGTGCTCGGTTACGAGGTGGTGCCGGTGATCCTGCATGGCGACGCGGCGCTGTCGGGGCAGGGCGTGGTGATGGAAAGCCTCAACATGTCGCAGACGCGGGGTTTTCGCAACCATGGCGCGATCCATATCGTCATCAACAACCAGATCGGTTTCACCACATCCGACCCACGTGATGTCCGTTCAACCCTGTATTGCACCGATGTCGCCAAGATGGTCGAAGCGCCGGTGCTGCACGTCAATGCGGATGACCCCGAGGCGGTGGCATTCGCGGTACGTACCGCGGTCGACTTCCGCTATACCTTCCACAAAAACGTCTTCATCGACCTGGTGTGCTATCGCCGCCATGGCCATAACGAGCAGGATGAGCCGCTCGCTACCCAGCCGCTGATGTATCGCCGCATTCAGGCCCATCCCAGCACCCGTACCCTGTACGCGCAGCGGCTGGTGGATGAGGGCGTGTTGACGCAGGCCGAGGCCGACGACATGGTTGACCGCTGCCGGGATCGGCTCGAACAGGGGGGGTCGCTGAATCCGCCCGCGGAATCCGACTTCAACCAGATTTATGGCATCGACTGGGCGCGCTTCAATGGCCAGCCGGACGTTGACGTGGCGACTGCCATTGCCGCCGAGCGGCTGGATTTTCTCGGTGAGCGCATCACCACCCTGCAACACGAAATCGAGCTGCATTCCCGCGTGCAAAAGGTGCTGGATGACCGCCGCAAAATGCGCGCAGGCGAATTGCCGGTCGATTGGGGCTACGCCGAAAATCTGGCCTACGCCAGCCTGCTCGATACGGGCTATAACGTGCGCGTGTCGGGTCAGGATTCGGCGCGCGGCACTTTTTTCCATCGCCATGCGGTGTGGCACGACCAGAAGCGTGAACGTCGCCAAAGCGGCGTGTATATCCCGCTCGAACATCTGCACCCGCGTCAGGGCAATTTCACCATCATCGATTCGCTGCTGTCGGAAGAAGCCGTGCTGGCGTTTGAATACGGTTACGCGACCGCCGACCCCGACACGCTCGTGGTGTGGGAAGCGCAGTTCGGCGACTTCGCCAACGGCGCGCAGGTGGTGATCGATCAATTCATCGCCAGTGGCGAAGCCAAATGGGGCCGTTTATGCGGCCTCACGCTGATGCTGCCGCATGGACTGGAGGGCCAAGGGCCGGAACACTCATCCGCCCGGCTGGAGCGTTTTTTGCAACTCTGCGCGCAGGACAACATCCAGGTGTGCGTGCCCACGCTGCCCGCGCAGATGTTTCACCTGCTGCGGCGACAGCTTGTGCGACCTTTACGCAAACCGCTGGTGATTCTGACGCCCAAAGGTCTGTTGCGTTACCCCGCCTCCACCTCATCACTGGTTGATTTGAGCAATGGCGCATTCCTGCCCGTGATCGACGACCCGCGCGCGCCGGTTCAGGCAAAACGCGTGGTGGCATGCAGCGGTCGGGTGTGGTTTGACCTGGAGGCGGCACGCGAGGCGCGCGGGCTGGACGACATCGCGCTGGTTCGGGTGGAACAGCTTTATCCGTTTCCTGAAGTCGCGTTCCGCAGCGTGTTGAATGCTTATCCTGAGGCCACCACCTTCATCTGGGCGCAGGAAGAACCGATGAATCAGGGGGCGTGGTACCAGACCCAACATCACCTTAACCATTGCGTGCCCGGCGGGAAACGCTTCCATTACGCCGGACGCCCCGCTGCAGCCGCGCCTGCATCGGGTCATCTTTCACAGCACCGGGCAGAACTGGAAGCGCTGTTGATCGACGCGCTGGAGACATCGTATGAAAATTGAGGTGCGGGTGCCCATGTTGTCTGACTCGGTGGCCAGTGGAACCTTGCTGCCGTGGCGCAAGCAGGTGGGCGAGCGTGTCACGCGTGATGAAGCCCTGGTCGACCTGGAAACCGACAAAGTGATACTGGAAATTCCCGCACCCGCCTCCGGCACGCTGCTTGAACTGCGACTGCCGGAGGGGGCAGTGGTCAAGGCGGATGAGGTGGTGGCAGTGATTGAAACCAGTGAAGAGCTGGCCGCGCCTGTTCCTTCGGCTCAACCTGCCCCTGCTGGCAAGCCGGAATCGCCGGTCAAGCCCATGGCAGGTGTTAAAACGGCGATGCCCGCTGCCGTGTCTGCGCCCGTTGCCCCGTTGCCGCAGGCGCAGCAAGTCATCCAGCCTGGCGAAACCCGCCGCGAACCGATGTCACGCCTGCGCAGCCGCGTGGCAGAACGACTGGTCGCCGCGCAGCACAGCGCCGCCATGCTCACCACGTTCAACGAAGTGAACATGCAGGCGGTGAACGAACTGCGCCAGCGTTACAAGGCCGAGTTTGAGGTCAGGCATGGGGTCAAGCTGGGCTATATGTCGTTCTTTGTGCGCGCGGTGTGTCGGGCGCTGGAGCAGTTTCCCATTGTCAACGCCGCCATCGACGGCAATGACATCGTGTGGCACAGCGACGCTGACATCGGCATTGCCATTTCCAGCCCGCGCGGCCTGGTGGTGCCGATTTTGCGCCGTGCGCAAACCCTGTCGCCGGCCGAGATTGAACGCGCCATCGCTGATTTCGGCCAGCGTGCGCGCGAGACCAAGCTCACGCTCGATGATCTTTCCGGCGGCACGTTTTCCATCACCAACGGCGGCGTGTTCGGCTCGCTGCTGTCCACGCCCATCCTCAACCCGCCGCAATCGGCCATTCTCGGCATGCATGCCATCCAGGAACGCCCCATCGCTGAAAACGGCCAGGTGGTCATACGCCCGATGATGTATCTGGCGCTGACCTACGACCATCGGCTGATCGACGGCCGCGATGCGGTGCAGTTTCTGGTTGCAGTGAAAACGGCGCTGGAATCGCCCGAAGCCTTACCCCCCCACGATTGAGCTGGTGCTGTCACCTGGCTGGAACGTCGATGTTCCAGTTCAGTTTGTCTGTAAATTGCCGATATTTATGACGATATCGAGGATTTGGGTGATGGCGCGGTGATTTGGGATCAATTTATTTGCAGTGAGAAACAGGCATGAGCCTGCCATCTGCATTCATCAGTAACGCACCTGCATCGGCACCGCTCAATGACGCCTTCATTGACTATGCGTCCTTGCGTGCGCTGGTGGTAGATGATTACCCCGGCATGCGTAACGCCCTGCGGCTGACCTTGTCCAATTTTGGCGTCGTCAAAGTCCAGTTGGCCGCCAATGCGTCAGAAGCGCTATTCCATGTCAAAAACAAGGAATTCGATTTCATCCTGTGCGATTTCAACCTGGGCGACGGCCGCGACGGCCAGCAGTTGCTGGAGGAATTGCGCCACGGCAACCTGATTTCGCTGGAAACCGTTTTCATGATGGTCACCGCCGAGTCGTATTACGAGAAAGTCGTTGCGACGGCCGAACTGGCACCGGATGACTACATGATCAAGCCTTTTAGCGCTGAAATCCTGCGCAACCGGCTCGATGGCATCCTGCTGCGCAAACGGGCGTTCCGGGAGGTATACCGGCATTTCCTCGCGGGGGATCTGGAGGCGGCGCTGGTGGCGTGTGACGAGATGATGCGCAACCATCCCAAATACGCCGTCGATGGGCTGCGGTTCAAGGGTGAGTTGCTGGTCACCCTGGGGCGCTTCGATGAAGCCGAGGCCTTGTACAAACAAGTCATCGCGATGCGAGCCATACCCTGGGCGCGCTTGGGACTCGCACGATCCCTGCATCTGCAAAAAAAGGATGAGCCTGCCGAGGAAGAATTGCGCGATGTGCTGGAACATGCGCCGTCGATGGTGGCTGCATACGACCTGCTGGCCGACGTGTGCCTGGCGAAAAAGGATGGTGCGGCCGCGCAGGCTGCGCTGGAAAAAGGCGTCGCCATTTCCGGCAAGACCGTTCGCCGCCAGCAAAAACTGGGCGAGATTGCCTACACCAACGGCGATCTGGATACCGCTCGCACCGCATTTACCAACACACTGGAAAAAGGCCGCCATTCCATTTTTGTCACGCCCGCCGACCTTGGAAACTTGTGCCGGGTTCAGGTCGAGCAGGGCGACCTGAAGGCGGTAGCCGACACGCTGAAAAAGAACAAAAGCAGCCTGCAGGGCAGCCCCGAAGGGAAACTGGTCATGGCTGTTTCGCAAAGCATGATGCACAACGAGACGGGCAACCTGCAAGAAGCCGTGAAAGCCCTGGACGAGGCCACCAGCCTGCGTAGTGCGGGCACGCGCTGTGACCCGCAAATGATGCTCGACCTGGCAGGCGTGTGTATGGCCAATGGCCGTGAGGGCGAGGCCGACGGTATCGTTTCCGAAGTGGCGCGCAATGCGCATGACAGCGAATCCTTGCTGGCCAAAGCCCGGAAAATCTACGATCAGGCCGGGCGTAGCGATGCGGGTGCGGCGGTGCTGGCATCAGCCACTGCGGACGTGCGCAAGCTCAATAACGAAGGCGTCGTGCTGGCACAAAAGGGCGATTACAAAACCGCCGTCGAAAAACTGCTCACCGCCTGCAATGAGGCGCCTTACAACCCGCGCATCATCATGAACGCGGTATGGGTGATCCTCAAATACATCGATCAGGTGGGCATGGACGAAAAAATGGTCACCATCGCCCGCAACCATCTGGCCGAGGCCGAGCGTCAGGCACCTGGCCATTCGCGTATTTCGGGACTGCGGCTGCACCTGAAAGAAGTTGAAACGCGCTTTGGCATGAGCCGAACATGAACCAGGGTACGCAGGGATGAAATTCGACGGCACCGCGCTCTATGCAGCCCTGATCCATGAGCTGAAAAACAACCTCGGTCTGTTGTCGATGACCCTCGACAGCATTCCCATGCAAGCCGAGCCGCAGCATGATCGCCCTGTCAATGACGCACGGCTGCTTTGCCAGAGCGTGATCGACCGGCTGCAACAGGCCTTGCTGATTTTCAAGGCGAACAACCAGCAGCTTCAACCGACGATTGATGCCTACTCACCGCATGACCTGGTGCGTGAACTCATGGAACGGACCGTCGCCTTGTCGCGGGACCGCCTTCGCATTGAAGCCGAACTTGCTGCGGATGTGCCTGCGATCTGGTTTTTCGATCGCGACCTGATCGAGATGGCCTTGGTCAATGCGATCCAGAATTCGCTGGCTTACGCGCGTTCAAGCATCCGCATTGAAGCGAGCATGGTCGAAGGATGTCTTGCCCTGTCGGTGCGCGACGATTCGGATGGTTACCCGGAACATATCCTGACCAGTGTGGCCACCAACACGCCTTATCGTGCTACCGGGACGGGCTTGGGTTTGCAGTTCGCCAGGTTGATCGTGCAAACCCATGAGAACAGGGGACGTTTTGGCGAACTCCGCCTGTACAACGATTCGGGCGCGGTTTTCAGCCTGCTTTTGCCCTGAGCAGCAAAATCCTCGAGCCATATACTTAAGCCCTACTTGCAGCGGGCTTGAAATACTCACGCCTCACCTCAAAATAGAGCACCTAATTCAGGCGTATTCTGGCTATGGCAACCAAGAGAGAAAGTACTACCCTACTGGAACCGGTTACCGCAAAGGTTAAACCGCCGCCTTTGTACAAGGTTTTGCTCCTGAACGATGACTACACCCCGATGGAGTTCGTGGTGCATGTCCTCAAGAAGTTTTTTAGCATCGACGAAGAACGGGCGACACAAATCATGCTCAAAGTGCATACTGAAGGTGTAGGTGTGTGTGGGGTTTACCCGAGAGATATTGCGAGCACCAAGGTTGAACAGGTTGTGGATTTCGCGCGGCAGCACCAGCATCCGCTGCAATGTACGATGGAGGAGATTTAGATGATTGCCCAGGAACTCGAAGTCACGCTGCACATGGCTTTCATGGATGCGCGCCAAAAGCGCCACGAATTCATTTCGGTGGAGCATCTGCTGTTGGCAATGCTGGACAATCCCTCCGCGATGGAGGTGCTGCGTGCGTGTGGCGCCAACATCGAGGCCATGCGCGAACAGCTTGACACCTTCATTACCGAACACACGCCAAAAGTGGTTGCCGAGGGCGAGGTCGATACCCAGCCTACGCTCGGCTTTCAGCGCGTGATCCAGCGTGCCATCCTGCACGTTCAGTCATCCGGGAAGAAAGAAGTGACCGGTGCCAATGTATTGGTGGCCGTGTTTGGCGAAAAGGATTCCCACGCCGTTTATTTCCTGACCCAGCAGGGCATCACGCGGCTGGATATCGTGAATTATATTTCCCACGGAATCAGCAAAACACCGCATAACGAACCGGCCCCGCGCGCCGATGAGCCCGCCGAAACCAGTTCCGAGGCGGCCTCAGCTTCGCCGCTGGACAGCTTTGCGCAAAACTTGAACACCCAGGCGCTGGCCGGCAAGATCGACCCCTTGATCGGGCGCGAACAGGAACTGGAGCGCGTGATCCAGACGCTGTGCCGCCGCCGCAAAAACAACCCGTTGCTGGTGGGCGAGGCCGGCGTAGGAAAAACCGCAATCGCCGAAGGTTTGGCGCGCCGCATCGTCGAAGGTTCGGTGCCGGAAATCCTGGCCCAAAGCACGGTGTATTCGCTCGACATGGGTGCCTTGCTCGCGGGTACCAAATATCGGGGTGATTTCGAACAACGCCTGAAGGGAGTGCTGAAGCAGTTGGCTGATAATGCCAAAGCCATTCTGTTTATCGACGAGATTCATACCCTGATTGGTGCGGGTGCCGCGTCGGGCGGCACGCTTGATGCCTCCAATCTGCTGAAACCGGCGCTGTCGTCGGGAAATCTGCGTTGCATCGGCGCGACCACGTATGCCGAATATCGCGGCATTTTCGAGAAAGATCACGCCTTGTCGCGGCGTTTTCAGAAAGTCGATGTACCCGAACCTTCGGTCAATGAAACCGTGGCAATCCTGCGTGGCCTGAAATCGCGTTTCGAGGATCACCACGGCGTCAAATACACTGCCGCAGCGCTCACCACCGCCGCGCAGTTGTCGGCGCGTTATATCAACGACCGCCATCTGCCAGACAAGGCGATCGACGTGATCGACGAGGCTGGAGCAGCACAGCGCATCCTGCCGAAGTCGAAGCAGAAAAAGGTGATTACGCCGCGCGAAATCGAGGACATCATTGCCAAAATTGCGCGCATTCCGCCCAAAACAGTCTCCCTGAACGACAAGAACGCGCTCAAGACGCTGGATCGTGATCTGAAGGCCGTGGTGTATGGGCAGAATGCCGCCATCGATATGCTGGCTGCTGCCATCAAAATGTCGCGCAGCGGCTTGGGCAATCCACAAAAGCCGATTGGCAACTTCCTGTTTTCCGGCCCCACCGGCGTGGGCAAGACCGAAGTCGCGCGCCAATTGGCCTATGTACTGGGCGTCGAGCTCATCCGCTTTGACATGTCTGAGTACATGGAGCGCCATGCGGTATCGCGCTTGATCGGCGCGCCGCCTGGTTATGTGGGGTTCGATCAAGGTGGATTGCTGACAGAAGCGGTTAACAAGCAGCCCTATTCCGTTGTCTTGCTCGATGAAGTGGAAAAGGCTCATCCGGACATCTTCAATGTGCTGTTGCAGGTGATGGATCACGGCACGCTGACCGACACCAATGGCCGCAAGGCAGATTTCCGCAATGTGGTGCTCATCATGACCACCAACGCTGGCGCGGAAACGCTCAACAAGGCGACGATCGGCTTTTCCGGCTCGCGCGAGAGCGGCGATGAAATGGGCGAGATTCGCCGTATGTTCACGCCCGAGTTCCGCAACCGGCTGGATGCCATCATCCCGTTTGCGTCGTTGACCGAATCCGTCATTCTCCAGGTCGTCGACAAGTTCCTGATGCAATTGGAGGAACAGCTGCATGAGAAGAAAGTCGAGGCGGTGTTTACTGATGCTTTGAAATCACACCTGGCTAAGCATGGCTTCGACCCGCTGATGGGTGCACGACCGATGGCTCGCCTGATTCAGGACACCATCCGCAAGGCGCTTGCCGACGAGCTCTTGTTTGGCAAACTGGCGCAGGGTGGGCGGGTAACGATTGATATTGATGCCAGCGATAAAGTGTGCCTGACGTTTGAAGAGGCCGTTCCGGCGTAAACGACCTTCAAGTTGTTTGCGTGTTTGTCCGTTAGCCATTACCAATGGCGGGCGCTCTGCTTTTTTGTCTTTCAGGCTTCAGGGATCTTGAAGTATCAGAAATGAAATGATGAGTGTCCGCCTTGTGATTGAACCAGCGGAAGGATACTCATGAAACATTACTCCACGTCAGGTCTCGCGGTTGCCATATTGGCATTGATGCTGCCTGTTCCCGCCATATGCGCTGATGCTGTGCCACACAAGGCGGCAACTGAGGTTGCCCCCCCGACGGCTGAGGATTTGTCATCGGTCAGTCAACGCATCCGCGCGACAGCCGACCAGATGCGCTCCGATCTCAAGGCAGCGCGTGCACGTCTGGATGCACAGAAGGCCAAGGACGAAGCGGAGCGCAAGCATAAGGCGGAACAGGCGCGCCAGCAGGCAATCCAGGAAGCCGCTGCGCAGCAAGCCGCGCTCAAGGAAGCCAAACATCGACAAGCTCAGGAAGTCGCCGCCCAGGCGCAGGCCCGCCGTGAAGCCGCGTTGCGGGCAGAGCAGGCAGCGCGTGAACGCCAGGCGGCCAAGGTAAGGGCTGACAAAGCGTTAATGGAAGCGCGTAATTCGGCCGAACCGAAAGCCTTTGCTGACGAAAGCAAAAAGGAAAAGGCAGCCAGAGCGTTGATGGAGGCACGTAAATCGGCCGGACCGAAAGCGTTCACTGACGGCCTATAACCTATAAGGTGATCCGCTGCGCCTGTGGGACCCCTGCTGGCGCTGGCATGGGCAAGAACCGCGACCCATTTAATACGGCCTGGATGACGCAGCATGGCTACCCGTTCCATGTCCGCATAGTCAGCTTTTGGGCCCGCATGTGCTAATGCCGGGCTTGCAATTACCCACAATTTTTATTGCTGATTGATGGGCGCTCATGGGTAATGGGTGCCTGCGCCGATTCAGACGTCAAACGAAGTTTTGACTTCTTGCCAAACTTCCCGCCCCGAACAAAACAAAAGCGGCGCCAGAGGCGCCGCGAAAAACCCGGTGTGGCAGGAGGAGGAGAGCCCGGGGATGGTCCCCGTACCGGGAAATCTACAAGGGAAATCTACTTAAGTGCTGAACTGGTCGAGTGGACGGCTTGCGTCAATCGGCGTATCTGTTCAGCAGCAAGCATTGAAATTATTTACGGTGCCGCCGGGTTTTTCTTTAGCCTGAACGTACAAGTTCTTGCCGTCTTGCCGCAAACGAGGGAATCCATCAACATACCGTTCATCAGCTGTAGCGGTGATTCAATGTTTCCCTATCACATGCCGATGATGGTCAAAATTATGGCCGCTGCAACAATTAAACGTAAACGGCCAAGAAGTGGCAATATTGGACATCTGGGCGATTTGTGCCGCTCATGAGTGGCATGCCGCAAACGGGGGAAATCCAGATGACCAGGGCTTGCGGCTTACCTGAATCAGTGCGGTAAAGCTTTTGGAAGATTCAGCCCTCACCGATCCGTTCTGAATATAAATGTGGATGCAAGTGCTTCCCGGAAATTGCAACCAGTGACCTCAACCGTTCAACATAATGACCAGTACAAACGACATGACCACCATCCATCCTGTAATCCTTTCCGGGGGCTCGGGCACCCGCTTGTGGCCCATGTCACGTGCTGCATTACCTAAACAGCTGTTGCCGCTGGCAAGTGACTTCAGCCTGCTGCAGGACACGGTCAACCGATTGTCTGGCATGCCGGAAATCGCCGATCCGTTGATGGTATGCAACGTCGAGCACCGCTTCATGATCGCCGAGCAGATGCGGCAGATTCATTCCAGGCCACGTGCGATTGTGCTGGAGCCGATTGGGCGCAATACCGCGCCGGCGATTGCTGTTGCTGCCTTGATGCTGTCGCGGGATGATCCTGATGCCCTGATGCTGGTGTTGCCCGCCGACCACTTGATCGGTGATCTCGGCGCATTTCACGAGGCGATCCGTACAGCTGCCGTGGCGGCTCAAAAAGGTCATTTGGCTACATTTGGAATCGTTGCCGCCAAACCCGAGACGGGTTACGGCTACATCCGCAAGGGCGCACCGCTGGCGGATGCAGCCGGCGCGTATCAGGTTGCTGCATTTGTCGAAAAACCTGATTTGACGACTGCCTTACAGTACGTGGATTCCGGCGATTATTTCTGGAACAGCGGCATGTTTCTATTCCGTGCGAGCGATTTTTTGAACGAATTGCAGCGCTTGCGTCCCGATATCCTCGATGCCAGCCGTGCCGCACTGGATGCGGCCACGCTGGATCTCGATTTTGTGCGGCTTGATCCTGCTGCATTCGAGACTTGTCCGTCAGATTCGGTTGATTATGCCGTGATGGAGCACACCCAACGAGCTGCTGTCGTACCTGCCGATATGGCATGGAACGACATCGGTGCTTGGACTGCGCTGTGGGATGTCGCTGACAAGGATGAGCAGGGCAACGCCTGCCGTGGCGATGTGATGCTGGAAAACGCGCAGAACAATTTTGTCCGTGCTGAAACCCGTATGGTGGCCATGCTGGGCGTCTCGGATTTGGTCGTGGTAGAAACCGCCGACGTCGTTTTGGTCGCGCACAAAGACCAGGTTCAGGATGTGAAGAAACTGGTTGATCGTCTTAAAGCCGAAAAGCGCTGCGAACATCTGATCCACAAACAGGTTTACCGGCCATGGGGTTGGTATGAGGGCATTGATGAGGGTGAGCGTTTTCAGGTGAAGCGAATCATGGTCAAACCGGGCGAAAAGCTCAGCCTGCAAATGCATCACCACCGCGCTGAACACTGGATTGTTGTCTCGGGTACGGCGCAAGTCACCTGTGGCGATAGCGTGGCGCTGCTCACCGAGAATCAATCTACCTACATTCCGCTGGGAACCTCTCACCGCCTGGAAAACCCCGGAAAAATCGACTTGCATATGATCGAGGTGCAGTCCGGAACCTATCTGGGCGAGGACGATATCGTGCGCTTTGAGGATATTTACCAGCGCAGTTAAGCCATTTAACCGGCGTTTTTCGGGCTGCGTGGGCAATGCACGCAGCGGTTTCGCCTGATCATACGTCCTTCATTTGGCTATTCATTTTCAGAAACCCTGCAACTTAAAGTCGACGCTGTATCTGGCTTTGAACCGTATTCGCTTAAGAGAGGATGTAAGACAAACACCCAGCAGTTGTCTGGTTAATATCTGTCATTTTATTAGTGCTTTGTCTGTATTATCTTTCAAGGGTGTCATCCGATAACGATTTCACAACGCTGACTTAAGTGTGAATTCGAAAATAATTCTACAAAGAAGGATCGACAACATGAAACTCGATGAAATGCTGGACGAAATACGTGATGTCAATCTCAACTATCTGATGCTGGCACAGCACATGATTCAAAACGACAAGACCGCTGCCGTCTTTCGTTTGGGTATCAGCCAGGATGTTGCCGACTTGATCGAAACCCTCACCCCCGCGCAAATACTCAAACTTTCCAGTTCAGGCATGCTGGTGTCGCGCTTCCGTTTCGACGATGGCCTGGTGCTCAACATGTTGACCTCGTACACGAAAGATCGGGCGCTGGCGCAATCGCATGCGGCGATCCTGATGGCCGGGCAGGCGGCTTTCGCCTGATTCTGACCGTAGCGTTTGAGGAGCGTCCAAATGAGTAAAAAAAGTCTGTTGACCGAAATGCGCGACACGCAGCTGGCGATTGAGATGATCGAACTCGGGGCTCGTCCGCAGGTGCTGGAATCAGAAACTTCGCTGTCGCGTGAACGCTTGCTCAAGCTCTACAAAGAGGTCAAGGGTGTTTCGCCGCCCAAGGGCATGTTGCCATTTTCGACCGACTGGTTTTTGACCTGGCTGCCCAACGTGCATTCCTCGCTGTTTATCAACATTCATCGTTATCTCATTAAAAACAGCGAATGCAGCGGTATAGAGGCCATGCTCAAAAGCTATCGGCTGTACCAGGAATATCTGCATTCCAATCAGATTGACGAGGTGTTGAGCTTTACCCGTGCCTGGACGCTGAATCGATTTTTCGAGAGCCGCATGCTTGAAACAGCTGAATGTAGCTGTTGTGGCGGCCATTTCGTGGTTCACCCCGACGATTTGCATAGTCATTACGTATGCGGCCTGTGCAACGTGCCGGCGCGCGCTGGCAAAACCCGCAAGGCCAAGGCAGAAGCGCTGGCTGAGCAGGCTGCGGCCTGACACGTTTCCCAGCTTCAGGTGGTTACGCGCCTGCCGGTTAGCCTTCAATCGTTCATTATTCAGTGCGCAGCCTGGCTGCTGGTGGCACTGCTGGGGTTTCTGTTTCAATTCCTTTTTTCGTTTCATGCTGCATTGTGGCAATTCGCCCTTGCTCAAGGCGTCATGGCTGCAGGTTTGAGCTGGCTCTGGCGTCAGCCTGTGTGGTGGCTGCCATTACATCTTGGTTTTTTCCCGGTCATCTTGCTGGCACAGCAGTTCAATCTGCCTGCCTGGATTTATCTGGCGGCATTTTTGCTGTTGGTGCTGTTTTACTGGAGCAGCTTTCGCACCCGGGTGCCGCTGTATTTGTCCGACCGCAAAGCCTGGGACGCGCTCATCCCGTTGTTGCCACAGGCAACTCCTTTTCGCTTCATTGATATCGGGAGCGGTTTCGGTGATGTCCCGTTTTATCTGGAGTCGCGTTTTCCACAGGCGCATTTTTTCGGCACCGAAATTGCACCGGCACCCTGGCTCATCAGTCGTGTGCGCGCCTGGCTCAGACATAGCCGGGTGAGCTTTCTGCGCCGCGATTATGCGGCGCTCGATCTGGCTGTGTTCGACGTGGTATTCGCCTTTCTTTCGCCCGCTGCCATGCCGGATGTATGGCAGCAGGCGCAGAGTCAGATGCGCCCGGATAGTTTGTTCATCAGCCTGTCATTTGAGGTGCATGCCCGGCAACCGGATCACGTGATCACGCTGGCTGAAGGGGCGCGCCACACGCTCTATGCTTGGCGAATGTGAAGGAGCATCGGAATTCTTCATGGGCCCGCCATCAAGTTTCAATCGATCCGGTCGAAATCTCATAGGTGGAATCAGGATTAATCACGGTGTCGCTCATTGTCAGTGAGCCACTTAAAAGGAATGGACGCTTGTGCTAGTTATCGCGGGATATGTTGTGGTGATGCTCAGTGTTTTCGGCGGCTTCGCGCTGGCTGGCGGACACCTGGCTGCATTGTTTCAGCCGCTTGAGCTTTTGATGATCGGTGGCGGTGCCGGAGGCGCGTTCCTGGTGGGCAACAATGGCAAAGCCATCAAAGCCACCTTGAAGTCTTTGCCAACCCTGTTTAAAGGATCGAAATACACCAAGGCGCTGTACATGGACACGCTCGCGCTGCTGTTCGAGTTGCTGACCAAAATCCGCAAGGAAGGCCTGATGTCGGTTGAAAGCGACGTGGATTCGCCCGAAAGCAGCCCGCTGTTTTCAAAGTATCCAACGATCATGGCCGACCATCACATCGTTGAGTTCCTCACCGACTATCTGCGCCTGATGGTGAGTGGCAGCATGAACGCCTTCGAAATTGAAAACCTGATGGACAATGAAATCGAGACCCACCATCACGAGGGTGAAGTGCCCGCGCACGTTGTCGCCAAACTGGGCGATGGCTTGCCTGCATTCGGCATCGTGGCTGCGGTGATGGGCGTGGTGCACACCATGGAGTCGGTGGGCTTGCCGCCGGCCGAGTTGGGGATTTTGATTGCACACGCGCTGGTCGGTACCTTCCTCGGTATTTTGCTGGCGTATGGCTTTGTAGGGCCTCTGTCGAGTTTGCTCGAACAAAAACTGCACGAATCAACCAAGATGTTCCAGTGCGTCAAGGTCACCTTGCTGGCCAGCATTAATGGCTATGCCCCGGCGATTGCGGTCGAGTTTGGACGCAAGGTCCTGTTCTCGACCGAACGTCCCTCCTTCAGCGAACTGGAAGAGCACGTCAAGGGCGCGAAATCGCGCTGATTTTTTTCGCTGAAGCTGAACTATCCCCATACCCGAAGGGCATAAATGAGCGAACAAAAAGCGCCCATCATCGTCAAGCGCATCAAAAAGGTGGCCGGTGGCCACCACGGTGGTGCGTGGAAGATTGCCTACGCCGACTTCGTGACGGCGATGATGGCTTTCTTCCTGCTGATGTGGCTGCTGGGTTCGACCGCCAAGGGCGACTTGAACGGCATTGCCGAGTATTTCAAAACGCCGCTTAAAGTTTCGATGCAAGGCGGCGCTGGCAGCGGCGACAGTTCGAGCGTCATCAAAGGCGGCGGGACGGACCTGTCGCGCAAAGCCGGGCAGGTCAAAAAGGGCGAAACGGTAAATGCGAAAAAATCCTACAACCTGGAAGCGGCGAAAGCCGAGCTCGAAAAGATTGAAGCTGAAAAGCTCAAGTTGTTGAAGGGCCGTCTGGAAGCCGAAATCGACGCCAACCCCACCCTCAAGCAGTTCAAACGCCAGCTCTTGCTCGATATCACGACCGAAGGGCTGCGCATTCAGATTGTGGATGAGCAGAACCGGCCGATGTTCAATCTGGCGGGCGCCGAGTTGCAGCCTTACACCAAAGTGATTTTGCGCGAGATCGGCAAGGTGCTGAACGACGTGCAAAATCGCGTCAGCCTGTCGGGTCATACCGATGCCACGCCGTACGCCAATGCAGGGCGCGGCTATAGCAACTGGGAGCTCTCGGCTGATCGTGCCAACGCTTCGCGGCGTGAACTGGTCGCGGGCGGCATGGATGAAGGCAAGATGCTGCGGGTGGTGGGGCTGGCATCGTCCGTCGCGTTCAATCAGGCGGCGCCATTCGACCCGGTCAATCGCCGCATCAGCATCATCGTCATGAACAAACGTACCCAAGATGCCATCACCAAGGAAGCCAGCGGCGCAAGTGTCGCTGACGAAGCTGCCGTGCGTGAAAGTGTCAGCAAAGCACACGCTGCACCTGCAGCGAACTGAGCCGTCCGCGCCGTCTGGCGCTAAATAGCAGGCTAAAACCCACTGTATTCCCCTGATTGCCCAGCCCGGGCATGACTAATAATCCAACCTAAGAAAGCCCGTCTCGACTCGAGTTGTGTGACGGGCACCCTCTACAGGTGAAATCAGGGATGGCTGAAGAAAGCGATCAGGAAAAGACCGAAGCCCCATCGCAACAGCGATTGGACAAAGCGCGCGAAGACGGCCAGGTGCCGCAATCGCGTGAGCTGGCTACGTTTATCGTTCTGATGGCGGGCGGTTCGGCGATGTGGATGATGGCCAGTGGCATGGGGCAGACGCTATCCGGAATCGTCCGCGGCGGTTTGCAGTTTGAACCTGCCATCGCGCGTGACAGTTCGCAGGTGATGAATCAGCTGTCGAGCCAGTTTCTTGAAGCGGCGCTGGCACTGGCGCCTTTCATGGCCGTGATCGTGCTCGCCACGCTGGCCTCGCCCTTGATGTTGCATGGCTGGTTGTTCAGCCCCAAGGCATTTGCCCCGAAATTCAACCGCCTGAACCCGATATCGGGCATTAAACGCATCCTGTCGTCTCAAGGCCTGGTTGAGCTGGTCAAGTCGCTTGGCAAGGTGGGCTTGCTCGGCGTGGTCGCAACCTGGTTGATCTGGTCCAACCTGGATGCCATTTTCTCGCTTAGCCTGGAGACGCCCACCACGGCCATTCAGCACATGGGCGACCTGATCGGCAAGGTGTTTCTGCTGGCCTCGGGTGCGATGATTTTCATCGTCGTGCTGGATTTGCCTTATCAGCTCTGGCACCACTACGACAAGCTGAAAATGACCAAAGAGGAACTGCGCCAGGAATCCAAGGAGTCGGAAGGTGACCCGCACGTCAAGGCGCGCATCCGCGCTCAGCAACGTGAAGTGGCACGCCGCCGCATGATGAGCGAAGTGCCGAAAGCCGATGTGGTGGTGACCAACCCGACCCATTACGCCGTCGCGCTCAAATACACCGAAGGCAAAATGGGCGCGCCGCGCGTGGTGGCGAAGGGTGCCGACGCTGTCGCCGCCAAAATCCGCGAACTGGCCGCCGAGAACAAGGTGCCGCTGCTGGAAGCGCCGCCGCTGGCACGCGCGCTGTTCCGCCATACCGAAATTGGCGACGAAATCCCCGCCACCCTGTACACCGCCGTGGCCGAAGTGCTGGCCTACGTGTTCCAGCTGCGCCATTTCCAGCAGGTCGGCGGCGTCGTATCCCGAATGCGCCGACCGCTTTGCCGGTTCCGCCCGAACTTGATCCCTTGCAGGCCACCCCATGAATGGCAAGCTAGATTTCTCCAGGCTGTTCAGCGCTGCCCACGCCCGCTCGCTGGCCGCACCGATTTTCATCGTCCTCATCCTGGCGATGCTGGTGCTGCCGCTGCCGACGTTTGTGCTGGACATTCTGTTCACCTTCAACATTGCGCTGTCGATCATGGTGTTGCTGGTGAGCCTGTCGACCAAGAAAGCGCTTGATTTCGCTGCCTTCCCCACGGTGCTGCTGCTGTCCACCTTGCTGCGCCTGTCGCTCAACGTCGCGTCGACCCGCGTGGTGCTGCTGGAAGGTCATACCGGCCCGGATGCTGCGGGCAAGGTGATCGAGGCATTCGGCCATTTCCTGGTCGGCGGCGACTACACGGTCGGCATCATCGTGTTCGTCATTCTGGTGGTGATCAACTTCATCGTGATCACCAAGGGTGCTGGCCGCATTGCCGAAGTCAGCGCGCGCTTCACGCTGGACGCCATGCCCGGCAAGCAGATGGCGATCGACGCCGACCTCAACGCCGGCTTGATCGACGAGGACGAAGCCCGCCGCCGCCGTGCTGAAGTTGCGCAGGAAGCCGACTTTTACGGCTCGATGGACGGTGCCTCGAAATTTGTGCGCGGCGATGCCATTGCCGGCATCCTGATTCTGGTGATCAACATCATCGGCGGCCTCATCATCGGCGTGATGCAGCACGACATGTCGCTGGCCGATGCGGCGCGCAACTACACCCTGCTGGCGATCGGCGACGGCCTGGTGGCGCAGATTCCGGCGCTGGTCATTTCGATCGCTGCCGGTCATGATCGTCAGCCGCGTCAGCACCGATGAGGACATTGCAGGGCAGGTGCTGTCCAACATCTTCAACAAAACCCAGGCGCTCTTCATCACCGCCGCGATTCTCGGCATGATGGGCATGATTCCCGGAATGCCGCACTTTGCCTTCCTGCTGCTGGCGGGTGGCATGGCCTGGCTGGCCTACAAGGGCAGCAGGCCAAAGAGCAGGCTGCCGCTGGATGTGCAGACCGCTCCCGTCGCGACGGTCGAATCCCAGGAAGCCAGCTGGGAAGACGTCGCCCCGATCGACACGCTGGGCTGGAAGTCGGCTATCGCCTGATTCCGCTGGTGGACAGCGCCGCCGACGGCGAACTGGTGCGCCGCATCAAGGGCATCCGCAAGAAATTCGCCCGCGAAATCGGTTTCCTGCCGCCCGCCGTGCACATTCGCGACAACCTCGAAATCAGTCCGAACAGCTATCGCATCACCCTGAAAGGCGTCGAAATCGGCAGCGGCGAAGTGCGCACCGGCCTGTTTCTGGCGATCGATCCGGGCAATATCACCGGCGACCTTGCCGGGCGTGGCCACGCGCGATCCGGCGTTCGGCCTGCCTGCCGTGTGGATCGAATCCGAGTCTGCGCGATCAGGCGCAGGCCATGGGCTACACCGTGGTGGATCCCGGCACCGTGGTCGCCACCCATCTGAACCATCTGGTGACGCAGCATGCGGCTGAGCTGCTGGGACGTCAGGAAACGCAGGCGCTGCTCGACCACCTGGGCAAGAGCGCGCCCAAACTGGTGGAAGACCTGGTGCCGAAGATGCTGTCGCTTTCCACCGTACAGAAAGTATTGCAAAACCTGTTGATCGAAGGCGTTGCGATCCGCGACATGCGCAGCATCATCGACACCTTGCTGGAAGATGCCGCACGCGTGCAGGACCCGAGCGAACTCACCGCGCTGGTGCGGGTGGCGCTGGGACGCTCGATCGTGCAGCAGATTTACGGCTCGGTCGGCGAACTGCCGGTGATTGCACTCGACCAGAGCCTCGAGCGTTTGTTGATGCAAACCCTGCAGGCAGGCAGCGACGCTGCCGCGATGGAACCGGGTCTCGCCGATGCCCTGCTCGAACGCACCCAGACCTCGACCCAGCGGCAGGAAGCGCTGGGGCATCCCCCCGTATTGCTGACGCCGGTTGCGCTGCGTCCATTACTTGCACGTTTTCTGCGGCGCACCGTGCCGCAACTCAAAGTGCTTTCGCACGCTGAAGTGCCCGAAGGCAAACACATCAAAGTCACTTCCCTGGTAGGAGGAGCAGCATGAACGTCAAACGTATTGTCGCCAAAACATCCCGTGAGGCCATGCGCCAGTTGCGCGAAGTCGCTCGGGCCCGATGCCGTCATTCTCTCGAATCGCGCCGTCGAGGGCGGGGTCGAGGTGCTGGCGATCCCGGCGGAAGACATTGCCGCGATGGCACCGCCGGTGGTGGATATGCCCACGCCAGCCCGACGCCGGCGCCGCGTGCCACGGCGAAGTGGCGGTGGACACGCAGAGCTGAGCCGAATCCCGAGGTCAGTTTCAAACGCCGCCTGGTCGAGCGGGTTGCCGTGCCGAGCCAGGAGGGCGCCCAGCTGGCCAAAGCGTCATCAGCGAAATCAAGATGATGCAGATGCGGCTGGAAAACCAGCTGGCCGATCTGGCCTGGCGCGATCTGCCGGGGCGCGATCCGTCGGGTGCCACCCTGATGCGCGACATGCTGGCGGCGGGATTCAGTGCCACCCTGGCGCGCGAACTGCTGGACAGCCTGCCGCGTGGCGAAGCACGCAGCGATACCGAACAGGCGCAGGTCTGGATGCGCAACACGCTGATGAAGCGGCTGCAGGTGATGCAGAACGAAACCGACATGCTCGACGGCGGCGGCGTGTTCGCCCTGATGGGGCCGACCGGGGCGGGCAAAACCACCACCACCGCCAAGCTGGCCGCGCGTTTTGTCGTGCGCCACGGCGCCAGCAAACTGGCGCTGCTCACCACCGACAGCTACCGGATCGGCGGCCACGAGCAGCTGCGCATCTACGGCAAGATTCTGGGCGTGACCGTGCATGCCGTGCGCGACGCCGCCGATCTGCGGCATTGCGCTGAACGAGCTGCGCAACAAGCACACCGTGCTGATCGACACCGTCGGCATGAGCCAGCGCGACCAGGCCGTGGCCGAACAGGTCGAAATGCTGTGCCAGGCCGAGCACCCGATCAAGCGCCTGCTGCTGCTGAACGCCACCAGCCACGGCGACACGCTGGACGAAGTGGTGCGCGCCTACCAGTCGCGCGGTCTGGATGGCTGCATCCTGTCGAAGGTCGACGAAGCCGCCAGCCTCGGCCCAGCGCTCGACTGCGCGATCCGCCACCAGCTGAACGTGCATTACCTGGCGACCGGCCAGCGCGTGCCCGAAGACCTGCATCTGGCCAATCGCCAGTACCTGATTCATCGCGCGTTCAAGACGCGCACCCTGTCCTCGCCCTGGCAGCTCGACGACAGCGAACTGGCGTTCGCCCTGTCCGGCAGTCAGACCCTGCATCGTGAAAGCGCGGTGTCCCATGGCTGATTAAAGGCGACAAGTTCAACAGCGATCAGGCCGCCGGGCTGCGCAGCCTGCTGGGGCTGGGACAGGCCGGGTTTCAGGTCATTACCGTGATGTCGGGGCAGCAGGGCGCGGGCAAGACCGCCGCCACCGCCAACCTGGCCGTCGCCCTGGCGCGCGCCGGACGCGACGTGCTCATCATCGACCAGAGCCACAAGGGCCGGGCGCTGCAGCCGCGCTGGGGCTCACGCCACGCCACGACGTGATGGATGTGCTGGCCGGGCGCTGCACGCTGGATGCGCTGATCCTCACCGGTCCCGACAACGTGCAGGTGCTGCCGATTGGCGGCGGCTTCAGCCGTCTGGGGCGCTTGTCCGAACGCGACCAGGAATGGCTGGCGCAAAGCTTCAACCAGCTGCAATGCGGGGTCGACGTGGTGCTGGTGGACATGGAAGAAGCCACCGATCCCGATGCGCTGCCGCTGGGTCTGGCGGCCTCCGAAATCATGGTGGTGCTGCCGCCCGGCAACACCGCCATCACGCAGGCCTACACCCTGGTGAAACGGCTGTCGCAAAATTTCGGCAAGCGCCAGTTCCGCCTGCTGCTCAACCGCATCGAATCGCCCGAGCAGGCGCAAGCCGTGGCCCACAACTTTGCGCAGACCGCCGAGCGCTATTTGAGTGTGTCGGTTGATTACCTCGGTTATATTCCGCTGGACGAGCGCCTGAACCGCGCCAACCGTTTGCGTACCTCGGTGGTGGATGCGTTTCCGGTCGCGCAATCCACCTCGCAGTTCCGCAAACTGGCCGATGGCCTGCTGCGCTGGCCGCAGCCGTCCAGCCTGGGCAATGTCGGTGGCTTCATGCAGCGCGTGATCGAGGGCGGTCGCCTGGTGGAAGCCTGTAGAAGGGGGTAGGGCATGTACACCGCAACCGGCAAAAGCGAAAAAAGCGAGAAAAACGACTGCTGACGCAATACATGCCCATGGTCAAGCGGCTGGCGCACCACATGATGGGGCGGCTGCCGCCCAGCGTGGAGGAAGACGACCTGGTGCAGGCCGGCATGATCGGCCTGCTCGACGCCATCAGCCGCTACGACGAGGCGCAGAGCGCGCAGTTCGAGGCCTATGCCATCCAGCGCATCCGCGGCTCGATGATCGACGAGCTGCGCCAGTCCGACTGGATGCCGCGCAGCGCCCGGCAGTCGATGCGCAAGATCGAACAGGCCATCGGCGCGTTGCAGCACAAGCTCGGGCGGCAGCCCAGCGAAACCGAAATCGCCGAGTCGATGAAAATCCCGCTGGCCGAATACCAGGACATGCTGGGCGACGCGCGCGGCCATCAGCTGCTGTATTTCGAGGATTTCGGCGAGTCCGACGAGGATGATTCCTTTCTCGACAAGCAGTCGGCGGACGAGGCCAGCATGCCGCTGCCGCAACTGCTCGACGCCAACCTGCGCGCCTGCATCATCGCCGGCATCGAAAACCTGCCCGAGCGCGAGCAGCTGCTGATGTCGCTGTATTACGAACAGGAACTCAACCTGCGCGAAATCAGCGAAGTGTTCGGCGTCAGCGAATCGCGCATCTGCCAGCTGCACGGCCAGGCCATCGCGCGGCTCGCGCACCAAACTCAAGGAAGATGCATGGATCGTGGCAGCCTGATCGGGCTCGGGCTGGGCGCTGGTCGCCATCCTCGGCGGCCAGGCGATGGAAGGCGGGCAGATCGGCCTGTTCCTGCAGCCCGCCGCGTTCGTCATCGTCGTGATCGGCACCCTGGCCGCCGTGCTGCTGCATTATCCGTTGCCGGTGTTCATGAGGGGCATGCGCATGTCGAAATGGGTGTTCCGCCCGCCCGAATCGGACGCCCAGGCGCTGATCCGCCGGGTCGTCCAGTGGTCGCACACCGCGCGCCAGGAGGGCGTGCTGGCGCTGGAAAAGCACGTCAACATGACCATCCGACCCGTTCCAGAAATCCGGTCTGCAACTGCTGATCGACGGCGCCGATGCGGCCAAGCTGCGCGACACGCTCGATGTGCAGATCGTCAGCTTCGAAACCGCCGAGCGCCAGGCCGCGCGGGTGTGGGAGGCGGCGGGCGGCTATTCCCCCACGCTCGGCATTCTGGGCGCGGTCATCGGCCTGATCCACGTCATGGAAAACCTGGCGGATCCCGGCAAGCTCGGCGCCGGCATCGCCGTCGCCTTCGTCGCCACCATCTACGGCGTCGGCCTGGCCAACCTGGTGTTCCTGCCGATCGCCAACAAGATCAAGTTCACCATCGCGCGCCGCGTGGCCGAGCGCGAAATCATCTGCGACGGCCTCATCGGCATTGCCCAGGGCGACAATCCGCGCATCATCGAAGCCCGTCTCAAGGGCTATCTCTGATGCGCAGAACGGCGGCGCATCGCCGTTCGACCACGAGAACCACGACCGCTGGCTGATTTCGTACGCCGATTTCATCACCCTGCTGTTCGCCTTTTTCGTGGTGATGTACGCCATCTCGGCGGTCAACGAAGGCAAATACCGCGTCCTGGCCAATTCGCTCGGCGATGCCTTCGGCAAAGCGCCCACGGCAGTGACGACGCCGAAGTACCGGAACTGCCTACGGTTAACCTGCCGCCGGAAGTGACAACAACGGACCCTGAAACAGCAGCAAAGCATCGAAGAACAGGCGCACATGACCGACGTGGCCAGCACCCTGCTCGAAGCGATGGGGCCGCTGGTGAAGGAGGGCAAGGTGCGGGTCACGCAGAGCCGGCGGGGCGTCAGCATCGAAATCAATGCCAACGTCCTGTTCGAACCTGGCAAGGCCGAACTGCATCCGCATTCGCTGCAAGTCCTGCAAGCCGTGGCAGCAGCCCTGAAAAACGAGCCCTTCAAGCTGGAGGTCACCGGCCACACCGACAATGTGCAGATCAGCAATTCCACGTTTGCCTCGAATTGGGAACTGTCTGCGATGCGTGCCACCAGCGTGGTACGGCTGCTGGCGGCGAACGGGATACCTTCCGACCGTCTGCTGGCAATCGGCAGCGAGGCCAGCAAACCGATCGCCTCCAACGACACCGAAGATGGCCGGGCACGCAATCGCCGTGTCGAGTTGATGGTGCTGTCCGGACTGCCTGATATCGTGGAAGAAATCCCGCTTGCGCCAATGCCGAAGAACAGCAACCCGATTCGACCTTGAAAACCCGCCGATAAGCTCAATACTTCTACCTCGGCCGCCTGAATCGAAGAGAACAATAAATCATGCCCAACCAAGCATCCCCCGAAGGTGAAATCTCAATCGAGCTGCAATTACCGGTCGATCCGCTATTGCCGACCGAGCTGTATCTGCTGCCGCTGACCGAGAAGCCTTTTTTCCCGGCGCAAACCATGCCGCTGCTGATGAATGAGGCACCGTGGCTGACGACAGTCGAGGCTATCGGCGAATCAACGCACCACATGGTGGGGCTGGTGGTGGTCAAACCCGACAACACCGATGAAGTGAAACGGGGCGATTTCCGCAGTATCGGCACGCTGGTGCGCATCCATCATCCGGTCAGAACCGACGGCAAGATGCAGTTCATCGCCGAGGGCCGCCGCCGTTTCCGCATTGTGGAATGGTTGTCCGAAACCGCGCCGTTCAAGGTCAGGGTCGATTATCCAAACGAAACGGGTAAGCCGGATTCCGAAGAAATCCGCGCCTACTCTATTGCAATCATCAATACGATCAAGGACTTGCTGCCACTTAATCCACTGTATTCTGAAGAGCTGAAGTTCTTCCTCAATCGTTTCGGTCCGAATGAACCGTCGCAGTTGACCGACTTTGCCGCCAGCCTCACCACCGCGTCGAAACAGGCCTTGCAGGATGTGCTGGAGGCGTTCGGCCTGAAAAAGCGCATGGAAAAAGTGCTGGTGTTGCTGAAAAAAGAGCTCGACGTGGCGCGCCTGCAATCCGATATCCGGGGCAAAGTCGACGAGAAAATGAGCGAGCAGCAGCGCGAGTTCTTTCTGCGCCAGCAGCTCAAGGCGATTCAGAAAGAGCTGGGTATCGCCAAGGACGACAAGACCGCCGAACTCGACACCTTCAACGAGCGCATCGCCAAACTGAGTCTGCCCGAGGCAGCCAAAAAGCGCATCGATGAGGAAATGCACAAGCTGTCGCTGCTGGAAACCGGCTCGCCGGAATACAGCGTGACCCGCAACTATCTCGACTGGCTGACCGTGTTGCCGTGGGGCGTGCACACGCAGGACAAGATCGACCTTGAGTTTGCGCGCAAGATCCTCGACCGTGACCATGACGGCCTCGACGACGTCAAGGACCGCATTATCGAATTCCTTGCGGTGGGCGCGATGCGCGGGGAAATGGCGGGCTCGATCCTGCTGCTGATCGGGCCGCCCGGTGTCGGCAAAACCTCGATCGGCAAGTCGATCGCCGAAACCCTGGGGCGCAAGTTCTATCGCTTCTCGGTCGGCGGCATGCGCGACGAAGCCGAAATCAAGGGCCATCGCCGCACCTACATCGGTGCGATGCCGGGCAAGTTCGTCCAGGCGCTGAAAGAGGTCGGCTCGGCCAACCCGGTCATCATGCTCGACGAGATCGACAAGATCGGTGCCAATTATCAGGGCGACCCGGCCTCGGCTCTGCTGGAAGTGCTCGATCCCGAGCAGAACGCCGATTTTCTCGACCATTACCTCGACGTGCGCTTCGATTTATCCAAGGCGCTGTTCATCTGCACCGCGAACGACTTCTCCATTCCTTCGGCGCTGCTCGACCGGATGGAAGTCATCCGCCTGTCGGGTTACATCACCGAAGAAAAAATCGCCATCGCCAAACATCACCTGTGGCCGCGCGTGCTGACCCGGGCCGGGCTGAAAAAAGGCCAGCTCACCATCACTGAAGGGGCGTTGCGTCATGTGATTGATGGGTATGCGCGCGAAGCCGGGGTGCGCAACCTGGAAAAACAACTGGGGCGGGTGGCGCGCAAAGCCGTGGTCAAAATTCTGGGTGGAATGGCGACGCCCATCAAAATCGGCATCAAGGAAATCGAGGCCTATCTAGACAAGCCCGTGTTCACCCGGGAAAAACCGATGAGCGGTGTCGGCATCGTCACCGGTCTGGCGTGGACTGCCATGGGGGGCACCACCTTGCCGGTTGAAGCGAGCCGCGTCCACACCCTTAATCGCGGTTTCAAGCTCACCGGCAAACTGGGCGAGGTGATGAAGGAATCGGCCGAGATCGCCTACAGCTATGTCGCCTCGCACCTGAAGCCCTACGGCGCGGACAGCACCTTCTTCGACAAGAGCTTTGTTCACCTGCACGTACCGGAAGGCGCCACCCCCAAGGACGGCCCCAGTGCAGGCGTCACCATGGCGACCGCACTGCTGTCTTTGGCAAAAAAGGCCAAAATCAGCCGCCCCCTGGCGATGACGGGTGAACTCACCTTGACCGGCCAAGTGCTGCCAGTCGGCGGCATTCGCGAAAAAGTCATCGCCGCGCGCCGCGTGGGCATCAATGAACTGATTTTGCCCGACGCCAACCGGCGCGACTTCGACAAGCTGCCCGATCATATCCGTGCTGGACTGACCGTGCACTTTGCCAAGCGCTATCAGGATGTGGCCGCAGTGGTGTTTGGAGAGCCGTCCGGCAGATAAGCGCCGGTCAGCCGGGTTTGGAGCCTTGACTCATGCGCCGCAATGCTGGGCGTGATAGCCCCGCCGTTGAACTTCATTTCGTAAACCCAAGGTGCTAATGCGGTCAGGGTCATAGGCAACAATCATCAGGTGTGTCCTGCGATCGTTGAACCGCGGGGCGATCACCCCATCAATCGTGCGCATTTGATCTTCCAGTTCGTGCCGCGCCCGCTCATCCAGCGCTTCGTTAACATGCAGTACTACATCGTTGATATACATGATCAACTCCTTTCAACTCCCAAAGAATGAAAGAGATTTCACATTAGCGTGCTGGGACGCCAGTACAAATAATGATTCCTGATGACCTCGCCAAGCCTGATCCGTGCATCAGAAAAATTGACTGGACACACCGGTGTGACCAGCCATAGCGTCTTCAAGTCCACCACACGCGATGTCGATCAACAGCAAACGGATATGTCCACGCTTCTGGTCGGCGGTAGCAGTCCAGACGCTAATCTGAAGTCTTGAGCAGGTAGCGGGCGGAGCAGCCGAACGTGCCCGTCACCTGCGCAGGAGGTTTTTCCGGGTCAGATAAACAGGCAGACGTCCGACTTTTGCGCCACCGGCAAAAAACTGGCCGCGCCAATCCAGTCCTTGATTTCGGGAATGAAATCGTCGTGTGAGTGGCCGAACAGTTCCACGGTCATCTGACAGGCAACCAGCTTGACCTCAGCCTCTATGCAGATCGACCGAAGTTCTTCGATGCTGGCCACGCCATTGTTTTTAACCGTTTGCTGCATCAGGCCAGTCGCCATTTTCTCGAAACCGGGCACGCCCGCCATCACGACATTCGGGATTTTCCAGTTGATGTCTTTAAGCCATTGCGGGCCGAACGGCATTTTCATGGGCATGCTTGGATTGCCGAGTGGGCTGATTTCGAGATGTAAATCCTTCTTCAGCAGTTCGAGCCCGTAAAAGGTGAAAAACACCGACACGTCCCAACCCAGTGCCGAAGCGGTGGAAGCCAGAATGAAGGGGGGATAGGCCCAGTCGAGCGTGCCCTTGGTGGCGATAATGGCCAGCGAAGGGACATGCGCGGCTTCGCGTTCTGCCATTCTGGTTTCAAATCGCTGGTCAAACCACTGATCAAACTGGGATTTTTCAAGACTGGCGGGGATTATTTTATCGATGGAACCCATGATCGTCTCCTTAAGCCTTGCGAACGAGGAAAACAAACTCGCCTTGATCCGCGTTGGAAGAAACCAGTTCATTCCCGGTTTGTTTGCAGAATGACTGCATATCCTTGATCGAACCTGGGTCGGTGGACGTGATGGCCAGCGTTTCACCTGTGCTCATCGCAGACAAGGCTTTTTTCGTACGCAGGATGGGCAGCGGGCAGTTCATGCCGCGTGCATCCAGGGATTGCGTTGCGTGTGTGTTCATCGTGGTGACTCCTTCAGCTTATAGATGACCGTACGGTCAAGGAAATCGGCAAAAAAATTGCCGGGCGAAACAGCATGAATAGCGAATCTTGAACAGGGGATTCCAATTGACAGGGTAGGGTGAGCCACGCCTCTAGACCGGTCGGTTAATTCGGTAGTGAAAAAAAAGCCCCTTGAACGCATGGCGATCAGGTGGGCTTCAATTCGATGCGCAGGGTTTTGATCGCTGGCCCCAGCCGGTAAAGCAGTTCGGGGTCATTTTGCGACTTGGCCAGCAGGATCACGCCTTCGAGATAGGCCAGCATGGCTTCAGCGGTTAAAGAGGTATCCAGCGGGGCGATATCACCGTTTGCAACGGCCTGGTCGAGTGCGTCCTTGAAGCGGAATTTGGCCCGCGTGAAAATGGCCAGCAACTTGGCGCGCAGAATGTCGTCCTGCGTACTGACTTCAAGCGTCAGATTGCCGAAGATGCAACCCAGCATCCGTCCATGGACTTCCTTGATCGATTTTTGCCAGAAATAAGCAGCGTCGATCAAATAGTCGATCCGCTCCATCGGCGGCAACGTCGGGTCAAACGCTTCGGCGACAAACCCATTGGCCCAGTCATCCGCGAATTCGTCGATGACCGCCAGCGCCAGATCGCGTTTGGACGGGAAGAAATGGTAAAAGCTGCCTTTTTGTACGCCGGCGCTTTCGCAAATTTCCTGAATCCCCACGTTGGCATAGCTGCGCGAATGGAAACGCGTTTTGGCGGCAGCAACAATTCGGGAGCGGGTGTCAGTTGCAATATTCATGAACGGTACTCTAGTTGACCGACCGGTAAAATGCAAGTACCAGCATTTCAGTTGGTTAATGTGAAACCTGAGTCAGCTCGCTTGGGGGAGGCTGCTCTCGGGTAAAATCGAGCCATGCATGCCGCTGAGCTTCTTCACACGCCGATTCCAGATGCGCCACCCACACCCGTCATCAAGGTGCGCGGCGAGTTGCTCACCGAGTTGCCGCATGATCTCTATATTCCGCCGGATGCGCTCGAGATTTTTCTCGAAGCTTTTGAAGGCCCGCTCGATCTGTTGCTGTATCTGATTCGCCGCCAGAACCTCGACGTGCTGGACATTCCGATGGCAGCGCTGACCCGGCAGTACATGGCCTACGTTGAGGCGGCACGCGCAACCAGGCTGGAACTGGCAGCTGAATACCTGCTGATGGCCGCGATGCTGATCGACATCAAATCGCGCATGTTGCTGCCACGCCGGGAGCAGGCCGACGAGGCGAACGAGGGCGACGATCCGCGCGCCGAACTGGTGCGGCGTCTGCTCGAATACGAGCAGATGAAGCTCGCCGGCCAGCATCTCGACGCCTTGCCGCAGGCCGGGCGCGATTTCGATACCGTCAGCGTGTTTTTGCCCGCAGCGTCCAGGCAGTTGCCGAGCATCCACCCAGAAGAACTTGCCGCCGCCTGGCTGGCGATCCTGTCGCGTGCCAAGAACCGCACCCATCACCGCATCGGCCGGCAGGAACTCTCCATCCGCGAACTCATGAGCCGGATCTTGAAGCTGCTGACGCCGGGTGAATTCATGGAATTCAAGGACTTGTTTCCAGAATCTTCGACCGTACATGAGCTTGTAGTCACCTTCCTGGCGGTACTGGAACTGACCAAGGAAACTCTGCTCGATATTACCCAGGCCGAACCATTTGCACCCATTTACGTCAAGCTTCATACCAACCTCCATGAACCTGCAACCGAGTGATTCTCCCGACGATTTGAAGCGCGTGCTCGAAGCCGCGCTACTGGTGGCGGTGGAGCCGCTGACGCTGACCGAGCTCAAGCGCATGTTCGAGCAGGATGAATCTGGCTCGGGCTTGTCCAACGATACCTTGCGCTGCGCGCTCGACGAATTGCGCATCGACTGGCAGGGCAAGGGCGTGGAACTGGTGCAGGTAGCGGATGGCTGGCGCTTTCAGACCCGCGCCGAAATGCAGCCTTGGCTGACGCGACTCAAAAACGAAAAGCCGCCGCGTTATTCGCGTGCCGTGCTGGAAACGCTGGCCATCATCGCTTACCGCCAGCCTGTGACGCGCGGGGATATCGAGGATATCCGGGGTGTGGCGGTCAATCCCCACATCATCAAGACGCTGGAAGAACGCGGCTGGATCGAGGCAATCGGCCACCGCGATGTGCCCGGACGTCCCACGCTGTTTGGCACCACCGACCATTTTCTGAGCGATCTGAGCCTGCGCACCTTGTCTGAATTGCCGCCGCTGGATGAGCTTGGCACGCTGGTCACGCCGGATGAAACTGCATTGATTCCGGAATTAAGGGCGGAATTGCTGGACAATGACACCCCCCAGACGTTTAGCGCAGTGATTGAAGTCGCCTGCGCCGCACTTGTTAGTACTGCCACCGAGACTCATTAATATGGCCCGCCCCTTATCACCCATCCGCCGTTCGCCAACCGCCCCCATGGGACGGGCGGCGAGCCGCCTGCAACAGGCCATCGCGCCCGAAGCGCCCAGCGAGCGCCTGCAAAAAGCCCTGGCTTCTGCTGGTGTGGGCTCGCGTCGTGAAATGGAAGAATGGATTGCCGAGGGTCGTGTGCAGGTCAACGGCGAAACCGCCACCATTGGCAGCAAGGTCGGACCGCGCGACGTGGTCAAGGTCAGCGGCCGTCGCATCTATCTGCGGTTTGATGAAAAACGTACGCGCATCCTGATTTACCACAAGTCGGACGGCGAAATCGTCACCCGTGACGACCCCAAAGGCCGCGCCACCGTATTCGATTCCCTGCCCAAGCTGCGCGGCGCCAAATGGATTGCGATTGGCCGGCTGGACTACAACACCGATGGCTTGATGATTTTCACCACCTCGGGCGAACTGGCCAATAACCTGATGCATCCGCGCTTCGAAGTCGAACGCGAATACGCCGTGCGGATACTGGGCGAACTTTCCGAAGACATGATTGCGCAGTTGATCGCCGGGGTGGAACTCGAAGACGGCCCGGCCCACGTCGAAAGCTGTTTTGCTGGCGGCGGCGAAGGCGTCAACCGCTGGTATCGCGTCATCATCAAGGAAGGCCGCAAGCGCGAAGTGCGGCGGCTGTTTGAGCATTTTGGATTGACGGTGTCGCGGCTGACACGCGTCCGCTTCGGCCCGATCGCGCTGCCGCCGCAATTACGCCGCGGCCAAAAAATGGAACTCGAAGACGATCTGGTCGCACGCGTGCTCGAATGGGCAGGCATGGCACCCAGCCCACGCCGCCAGATGCGCGGTGTACCCGACAAGCACACCCGTAAGCCGCGTATGCGTTAAGCGAGTGGGTTGATCAAGCTTCAGACAGCGCTGATCAAAGCCTGAAATGAAACGGCCTGCACAAAAATGCGCAGGCCGTTTGTTTTGACGTTGGACTAACTTTACTTCTCGGTCAGCTTTTTAATCACGCCCGCCGCCCATTCGCGGCCACCCAGACCGAACGCCAGGGCAAATGCCAGGCCGATCGCGCCGAAGCCGATCTGGAATGCTGCTGTCAGCAGGGTGGTGCCGATCGCCAGTTGCTCCAGCGCGACGAACACTACAAAAATGATGACGCCATATTCCGACAGCGTGCTGATGGTGAGCGCGCCCTGCACGCCGATGTTGTTGAGGTAGGCAAATACCATGCGGTTGATGAAGCGCGCCACCAGCACGCCGAACACCAGCACCAGAATGGCGACGATGATGTTGGGGATATAGAGCACGATCTTGTTGAACAGCTCCGCCACCATGTGCAGCCCGAGACTGTTGGCCACGGTGACCATGACAACAAAAATGATGACCCAGTAAGTCAGTTTGCCCAGCAGGCGCGACAGCGAAATATCGAGATTGCCTTGCTTGAGAAACGCCTCGATGCCGGTTTTTTCGGCGAGGCTATCGAATTTCAATACGTCGAGCAGTTTCATGACGCCGGTTTTCGCCAGATTGGCGAACAGCCAGCCCACAAACAACAACACCAGCGCGGCGATCATCTGTGGCACAAATCCGGCCAGTTGCGTCCAGAAAGCGGTAAGCGAAGCGACGAACACATCCAGTTGCTGTTGCATGGTTTGCTCCTGTAGTTGCGGGTTGGAAACGGCAGGGTTGTCGGAATGAGACCGCGGCGTCCCGGGCATTATAAACACAGCCACTTATGCGGTTGATCCGCATGCCTGCCTTACTGAAGCTCACCGCATCAAGTTTTGTCTTGTCTGGCCGATACCTCTTGTGACGTGTCGACTTTGCTTTTCCGGATCCTGAAAAGCCCCTAAATATGCACAAAAAAACTACAGCTTCCCAGCCGGACTGCTGCGTGGTGCTGCCACCCCGCATGAATCAAGGCATTCATTCACGCCTCCTGTACGCGCTTCTGTTTGGCCTGCCCTTGCTGGCCGCGCTTCCGATGACCGCTGTGGCGGTTACCGATATCACCCAGTTGAGTCTGGAACAACTGCTGGACGTCACCATCATCGGCGCCTCCAAGTACGAGCAGAAGCAGGACGAGGTCGCCGCCGCCGTCAGCGTCATCACCCGCAGCGAAATCAAGGCCTTCGGCTGGCGCACCCTGGACGAGGCCCTGGCCAGCCTGCCCGGCATCCACACCACCTACGACCGCCAGTACAACTATCTGGGCACGCGCGGTTTTGGCCTGCCCGGCGATTTCAACACCCGCGTGCTGCTCACCATCAACGGCAATCGGGTCAATGATGTGGTGTATGACTCGGCCATCTCGGGGCGGGCGTTTCCGGTCGACCTCGACCTGATCGAACGCATCGAATTCATACCCGGCCCCGGCGGCGCGGTGTATGGCCAGAATGCCCTGTTCGGCGTGATCAACGTGGTGACCCGCAACGGTGAGGGGGTGAACGGCACCGAACTGGCGGTGGCCTACCAGAACCCGCAGTCGGCGCGGGAAGGCCGGGCTACCTGGGGCAAAACGCTGGACAACGGGCTCGATGTGCTGCTGTCTGTCTCCGCCTACAAAGCCGATGGCGAAGACCTGTTCTTCGAATACTCCGGAGCCAGTGTCAGCTATCCCTGGTTGCCGAGCGAAAGTGGCGTGGCCACCGGCATGGATGGTGAAACAGACCAGGAATTTTACGCACACTTGGCACGCGGTCCGTGGTCGTTTGACTTCTCCTACGGCGACCGGCGCAAGGACGATCCCACCGCATCCTACTTTTCCGAGCCACTGGTATCTGGGCAGTATGAACGCGACCGCCACCTGCTGACCCAATTGCAGTATCAGGACAGCTTTGCCGGCGACACCCTGCACCTGTCAGGCCGGTTGTTCCTCGGCCGGGAGCGCTACACCGCGCAGTTCAGCTACGGCACGCCCTTTTTTGCCACCGGTTCCAGCAACTGGCAGGGCGGCGAGGTGCGCCTGCTGTCCACCGCCTGGACCGACCACAAGCTGATGCTCGGGTTGGAATACCAGGACAACTCCCGTCAGGATCAGACCAATGAGGATCTTGTGAACCCTGCCAACGATCTTGTGATTCCAGGCTCGGGCTGGCGCACGGGGGTATATGTCCAGGACGAATGGGCTCTGAGCGACACCCTGACTACGACCCTGGGGCTGCGTCTTGACCGCAGCAACATCACCGACAATGAATTCAGTCCACGTGCCGCCTGATCTGGCGGGCGTCTTCGGATACCACCCTGAAGGCGATGTACGGCCGCGCACACCGCGCGCCCAACACTTTCGAGCGCGACTTCGATGATGTAGGGACGTCCAACACCCAGGCGGCCAATCCGGCCCTCGGAGGCGAGACCATCGATACCATGGAACTGGTGATGGATCAGCGCTTGGGACAGAATCTGCATTTACGCGGCTCGCTCTATCACTGGGAAATGCAGGGACTGGTGACGCTGGGTACGACTACGGTAATTGACCCTGGCACGGGAGATCCGATAGACGTTACACAATATCAATCGGGCGAAGATGTGGAGGCCAACGGTGTCGAGCTTTCTGCCGACAAGACCTGGGACTGGGGCGGTCGCCTGCGCGGCAGCCTGTCCTATCAGGATGTGGCCTACGCAAGCGGCGCCGGGCTGGACAATTCTCCCCAACTGCTGGGCAAGCTCAACTTCTCCGGTCCGCTGGCCGCGACCGGCCTGCGCTTTGGCTACGAGCTGCAATATTCGAGCGAACGCCAAGCCATCGACGGCACCGACCTGGGTGACTACTGGCTCTCCAATCTTCAGCTGAGCGCCGACAAGTGGATGAATGGGCTGGAGGTGTCGCTCGGCCTCTACAACCTGTTCGATACGCACTACGAACACCCTGGCTCCGACATCAACTGGCAGAACGCCCTGGAACAGGACGGTCGCAGCGCCAGGTTGAAACTGACCTACAGCTTCTGACCGCGGCATTCCAACCGTGAAAGTTTTCAAGCTCAAGCGCGCCCTGCTGCTGGCTGCCAGCCTCCTGCTGGTCAGCCTGGGCGCGTTTGCGCAGGCCACCACGGAATACCGGGTCAAGGCTGGATTTCTCTATAACTTCATTGCCTTCACCGAGTGGCCGGCAACGGTCGGTAGCCCGCTGACCTTGTGCGTGTATGGTGCAACCCCCTTCGGCGACGAACTGGATGCGCTGCAGGGCAAAAGCGCAGCCGGGCGCAGCCTGGCCATACGGCTGGCGGGCAAGCTGGAGCAACTGAAGGGCTGCCAGGTGGTGTTCGTTGCCAGTTCGGCCATCGACAGCCTGCCGCGCATCCTGACGTCCCTTGAGGGCGAGCCGGTGTTGACTGTGGCTGACGCCCCTGGCGCGCTCGACGCTGGGGTGGGCATCAATATGGTGGTTCGGCAGAGCAAGATCGCCTTCGAGGTGAATCTGGCCGCAACCCGTCGCGCCAGTCTGAATCTCAGTTCGAAACTGCTGCGACTGGCCAGCGAGGTGCGGCAATGACTGTGCAACGCTGCGCTTGCTTGCGCACCCCTCAGCAGATTACCTGTTTAGCGTTAAACCCCCAGGCATCCGGTTTTGGATACCGCCTGGGTTCTTTCAATCATCAACGAGGCTGCCTGTATGACTGACCTTGCCAGGATTACCTCGGCGCTGTGTCTGGGCCTGGCGCTCGCTTCGGTGTTTCCAGCCCAAGCCGAGACCGATCAGACGGATTTGAATCTGGAAGCGCTGGTGGGAACCCCGTTGACCCACGACTCCAAGTACGATCGAAAGCAAAGCAGCGCCGCCAAATACGAGCAGAAGCAAAACGAAGTGGCCGCCTCGGTCAGCGTCATCACCCGCGACGAGATCAAGGCCTTCGGCTGGCGCACGCTGGGTCAGGCCCTGGCCAGCCTGCCCGGCGTCCACACCACCTATGACCGGCAATACACCTATCTGGGCACGCGGGGGTTTGGCTTGCCTGGCGATTACAACACCCGGGTGCTGGTTGCCATCAACGGCAATCGCATCAACCCCACCCATTATGACGCCGGCTTGATCGGCAGCGAATTTCCGCTGGATGTCGACCTGATCGAGCGCATCGAATACATCGCCGGCCCGGGCGGCGCAGTCTATGGCCAGAATGCCATGTTCGGCGTCATCAACGTGATCACCCGCAGCGGCGCCCAGGTTGACGGCGGCGAATTGGTCGCCGCCTGGCAAAGCCCCCAGTCCATGCGGGAAGGGCGTGTGAGTTGGGGCAAGTTGCTGGACAACGGCATCGATGTGCTGCTCTCTGCCTCTGGCATGCGTGCGGACGGTGAAGATCTGCCCATGGACTTTCCCGGCGCCGACGCTTATGGTTTCCCGGCGTCTGGCGTGGCGGCCGGCCTCGACGGCGAGCGCGACCAGGAATTTTTCGCCCGCGTGGGCCGCGGCCCCTGGGCGCTGGACTTCCTCTACAGCGATCGCCGCAAGGACGATCCCACCGCCATGTTCTTCACCGATCCGCTGGCGCCGGGGCAATACGAGCGCGACGAATATGTGCTGACGCAATTGCATTATCAGGACAACTTTGCCGGCAACACCCTGAATGTGCTGGGACGGCTGTTCCTCGGTCAGCAGCGCTGGTCCGGCCTGTATATTTACACGGGCGCGCAGAATTATTCCACCGGCTCCAGTGACTGGTTTGGCGGCGAATTGCGCCTGCTGTACACGGGGATCGCGAGTCACAAGCTCCTGCTCGGGCTGGAACTCCAGGACAACGCCCGCATCGACATGAGCAATGATGATCTCTCCACTGCGGGCCTGGAGACGGACATCCCGGGCTCGGGCTGGCGCGCCGGGATCTACGCCCAGGACGAATGGCGCCTCAGCGACACCTGGTCGACCACCCTCGGCCTGCGGGTGGACCGCAACGATGTCACTGGCACCCAACTGAGTCCGCGTGCAGCGCTGATCTGGCAAGCCACGCCCGTGACGACGCTCAAGGCCCTGTATGGTCGGGCTTTTCGCCCGCCCAACGCCTACGAGCAGGACTACGGCGATGGCATGATTCAGGTTGCCAACCCCAGCCTGGCGGGCGAAAGCATCGATACGCTGGAACTGGTCGTGGATCACCGGATGGTTCACGACTTCAACCTGCGCGGCTCGATCTACCAGTGGACCATCGAAGATCTCGTGACCCTGGGCATCGACCCGGTCAGCGATCTGCCGCAATTTCAGAGCGGCGACAATGCCAAGGCCAGCGGTGTGGAACTGTCAGCCGACAAGACCTGGGATTCGGGCGCCCGGCTGCGCGCCAGTGTGTCCTATCAGGATGTCGCCTACGCCAGCGGCGGTGATCTTCTCAATTCACCCAACTGGCTGGGCAAGCTCAATTATTCCACCCCGTTGCCCTGGGTGGGTCTGCGTCTGGGTTACGAGCTCCAGTATGACGGCCGGCGCCTGAGCAAGGATGGTTCCTACCTGGACAGCTACTGGCTGTCCAACCTGAATCTGATTGCCGATAAGTGGGTCAAGGGGCTGGAGGTGTCCCTGGCTATCCGCAATCTGTTCGACCAGGCTTACCAGCACCCGGGCGCCGACAGCAATTGGCAGAACGCGCTGGAACAGGACGGCCGCAGCGTTCGGGCCAAGCTGGAGCTCCGTTTCTGATGCGTGCCGCTCGCCATCACCATACCGCTTCAAGCCGACGGGGCTGGGCCGCCATGCGCGCCCTGCGGATGGAAACCGCGCTGCAGGTCCTGCTCAGCATGCTGGTCCTGCTGGGTTGTGCATCCCAAGCGGCTGCGGACAACCTGGCCGAATACCGGATCAAGGCGGCCTTCCTGGTCAACTTCGCCACGTTCACCGAGTGGCCCGCCTCAGTGGGCAACACTTTGAATCTATGCGTGTACGGCCCGGATCCGTTCGGCGCGGAACTGGACAAATTCAAGGGCAGGAACGTGGGCGGACGCAGCCTCGTAGCGACGCGCATCAACAGCGTGGACAAGCTGGGAAATTGCCAGATCGTATTCATCACCCGTCCGGTGATCGATAACCTGCTGCGCGTGCTCGACAACCTGAGCGGCAAGCCGGTGCTGACCGTGGCCGACTCACCGGGTGCCATGCTTCAGGGTGTCGTCCTCAACATAGGCACAAGGGAGAGCAGGATGACCTTCGAGGCCAATCTGGCCGCCGCGCGAGGCAATGGACTGAATCTCAGCTCGAAACTGCTAAACCTGGCCAGTGAGGTGCGGCAATGACTTTGCAACGCTGCGCTTGCTTGCGGGCACCTCATCACATTTTATGTTTACCGTTGAAACCCAGGTATTCGGTTATGGATACCGCTTCGGTCCTTGCAACCATCAACGGGACCATTCAGCATGACTGAGTTTGTCAGAATTACCTTGCCACTGGCCTTGAGCCTGGCGCTCGCTGTCGCAAGTCCAGCCCGGGCCGAGACTGATCAGATCGATTTGAAGCTGGAAGACCTGGTGGAAGTCCCGTTGATCAGCGACTCCAAGTATGATCGATCGCAACGCAGCGCCGCCAAATACGAACAGAAGCAAAGCGAGGTGGCGGCTGCAGTTAGCGTCATCACCCGCGACGAGATCAAGGCCTTCGGCTGGCGCACACTGGATCAGGCTCTGGCCAGTCTGCCCGGCATTCACATCACCTACGACCGGGAATACAGCTATCTGGGCGCGCGTGGTTTTGGTCTGCCTGGGGATTACAACACCCGGGTGCTGCTCGCCATCAATGGCAATCGCGTCAACGATGGGGTGTATGACGCAGCCATGATCGGGCGTGAATTTCCGCTCGACATGGATCTGGTCGAGCGCATCGAATTCATCGCCGGCCCGGGCGGCGCCGTCTATGGCCAGAATGCCATGTTCGGCGTCATCAACGTGATCACCCGCAGCGGCGCCCAGGTTGACGGCGGCGAATTGGTCGCCGCCTGGCAAAGTCCCCAGTCCCAGCGAGAAGGGCGCGTGAGTTGGGGCAAGGTGCTGGATAACGGCGTCGACGTGCTGCTGTCAGCCTCGGTCATGCGCTCGAGCGGGGAAGATCTGTTCATGGAATACCCCGGTGCGGATCCCGGCGGGAACGATATCTCCGGGGTGGCGGCCGGGTTGGACGGCGAGCGGGACAAGGAATTCTTTGCCAGCGTGGGCCGCGGCCCCTGGGCCCTGGAATTCACCTACGGCGATCGCCGCAAGGACAACCCCACCGCCGCGTATTTGTCTGATCCGCTGGTGCCTGGGCAATACAGTCGCGACGAATATTTGCTGACGCAACTGAACTATCAGGACAGCTTCGCCGCCAACACGCTGGATGTGCTGGGCCGGCTGTTTCTTGGCCGGGAGCGCTGGTCCGGCCTGTATGCCTACTCGGGCGTGCAGAATTATTCCACCGGCAGCAGTAACTGGTACGGGGCCGAATTGCGGCTGCTGTACAAGGGAATCGCGAATCACACGTTCTTGCTGGGGCTGGAGTTACAGGACAATGACCGCATCGACCAGACGAGTGACGACCTCACCACCCCGGGCGTGGATACGGAAGTTTTGGGTACGGGTTGGCGCGCCGGCATCTACGCCCAGGACGAATGGCGTCTCAGCGACACCTGGTCGACCACCTTGGGCCTGCGGGTGGACCGCAACGATGTCACCGGCACCCAGCTGAGTCCGCGTGCGGCGCTGATCTGGCAGGCCACGCCCGTGACGACGCTCAAGGCCCTGTACGGCCGCGCCCATCGCGCGCCCAACGCCAGCGAAGGGGCCTTCGACGACGGGGTGTCGCTGATTGCCAACCCTGGCCTGACGGGCGAGCGCATCGATACCCTGGAACTGGTCATCGATCACCGGCTGGTCAACGATTTCAGCGTGCGCGGCTCGCTTTACCAGTGGACCATGCTGGATGTCATCACGCTGGTTGATGTCGGCGGGGGGCTGAGCCAATTCCAGTCCGGCGGCAAGGTGGAAGCCAGCGGCCTGGAACTGTCGGCCGACAAAACCTGGGACTCGGGTAACCGGCTGCGCGGCAGCGTGTCTTATCAGGATGTCGCCTATGCCAGCGGCGGCGATCTTCTGAATTCCCCCAACTGGCTGGGCAAGCTCAATTACTCCAGCCCGTTGCCGTGGGCAGGTCTTCGTTTGGGCTTTGAACTCCAGTACGACGCCAGGCGACTGACCACTGAGGGGACTTATGTGGACGACTACTGGCTGTCCAATCTGAATCTGACCGCCAGCAATTGGGCCAAGGGGCTGGAGGTATCGCTGGGCATCCGTAACCTGTTCGATCAGCAATACGCGCAACCCGGCCTCCGACAGAAACTGGCAGAACGCACTGGAACAGGATGGCCGCAGCGTTCGGGCCAAGCTGGAGTACCGTTTCTGATGTTTGACTCGCGCCATCACTCCGCTGTTGCTGTTACATCGCAGCTTGCCCGATGCCAAGACAGGCTGCGATGAGAGCCGCGCTGCGCGTCCTTGTCAGCACCCTGGCCCTGCTGTGCTGCGCGTCCCAGGCCGTTGCGGACAACCTGGCCGAATACCGGATCAAGGCGGCCTTCCTGGTCAACTTTGCTTCTTTCACCGAGTGGCCCGCCGAAGTGGGCAGTACCCTGAATCTGTGCGTGTATGGACCGGATCCGTTCGGCGAGGACCTGGACAAATTCCAGAGCAGGAGCATAGGCGGGCGCAGCCTCGTAGCGACGCGCGTCAACAGTGTGGACAAGTTGGGCAATTGCCAGATCGTTTTCATCACCCGTCCGGTGATCGACAATCTGCAGCGCGTACTCGACACCCTGAGCGGCAAGCCGGTGCTGACCGTGGCCGACTCGCCGGGGTCCATGCATCAAGGCGTCATCCTCAACATGGGTACGAAGCAGAGCAAGGTGATTTTCGAGGCCAATCTGGCCGCCGCACGCGGCAATGGGCTAAATCTCAGTTCGAAACTGCTGAGCCTCGCCAGCGAGGTAAGACAATGAGAGGCAAATCAATGAAGCGCGTGATGTCAGGTACTGGCCAGACCACTCTGGGAGACCAACTGCGCCGGATCAACCGGATCACGCTGGCGGTCGCCCTGAGCCTTGTCGCCGTGATCATTATCGTGAGCAGTTTTGCGATCAACCTGGTCTCTCTGGTGGAATCGAGCCAGGTCAAGGCCAAAGTGCTGGCAGAAAACGCCAGTGCCAGCCTGATGTTCCAGGATGCGCGTTCAGCGCAGGAACTGCTGTTGTCCCTTCACAACTCACCGGATGTGCATGGCGCCGCGCTCTACGGCAAGGACCTGAAGCAGTTTGCGCACTATGCCATCCCCGGCCATAGCGTTCCCGTATCACTGGGTACCCCGGATAAAAGCATTTCCTATGGATTCGAATACCTCACGTTCATACAGCCCGTCGTTCAGGATGGTGAGGTGATAGGGGGGCTTTACCTGATGGTTGACCTGGAGGCGCTCTATATCCAGATTGCCTGGCAGGCACTGATTACCTTCGTGGCCGCTGCGCTGGCGGTGGTGGTGGCCAACTGGCTGCTGCGGCGGCTGAACCAATCGATCCTGCAGCCGCTTGATGGGCTGGCTGACTTGATGGACCGGATTTCCGATAAAAATGATTATTCGGTTCGCGCTGTTCCCAGTGACATTGCCGAACTGAGCGCTTTGGCGAGTGGCTTCAACGAAATGCTGGGGCAAATCCAGCAACGTGACCAGGAACTCGCTGCCCACCGCGATCATCTCGAGGACCAGGTAACACACCGCACCATCGAACTGACACTGGCCAAGGATGCGGCCGAGGCGGCGAGTCAGGCCAAGAGTGAATTCCTTGCCACCATGAGCCACGAAATCCGCACGCCCATGAATGGCGTGCTGGGGATGAACGAGCTGCTGCTCGGCAGCGCGCTGGCGCCTCAACAGCGGCTGTGGGCCGAATCGGTGCAGCAGTCCGGCCAGCATTTGCTGGGTGTCATCAATGACATCCTCGATTTTTCCAAGATCGAATCGGGTCACTTGGAACCTGGAGTCGGTCGAGTTCGACCTGGTTGAACTGATTGAAGACACCCTGGCGATGTTCGCCCACCAGGCCGAGAACAAGGGACTGGAGCTGGCTTCGCAGTTCAAGCCGCCGGAAGTGTCGATGGCCTTGCGCGGGGATCCGTTCCGGTTGCGCCAGATTGTGACCAACCTGGTCGGCAATGCGATCAAGTTCACCGAGGAAGGCGAAATCGTGGTGCGGGTTGCGCTGCAGGACGAAGCCGGGCAGGACGCCACGATCAGTCTGTGCGTTGAAGATACCGGCATCGGCATCGATCCGGAGTCGCAGACCAGGATCTTCGAGCATTTTTCGCAGGCTGATGGTTCCACCACCCGCAAGTTTGGCGGCACCGGTCTCGGGCTGGCGATCTGCAAGCGCCTGGTGGAGCTGATGGGCGGGCGTATCCGGGTTGAAAGCGCGCCCGGGCAGGGTGCCAGGTTTTTCATCGACTTGCGCCTGCCGCGGGCGACCGGCGCTGGTGAAGGCGCAGCAATCAACCGTGCTGAGCGGGGTGCGTGTGCTGGTGGTGGATGACAATCAGACCAATCGCGACATTCTGCAACAGCAACTGGAAGGCTGGCGCATGCGCGTGACCTGCGCCGAGGGGGGCGAGGCGGCGCTGCAACTGATGGCGCGCGCCGTGGCAGACGGCAGCCCTTTCGAGCTGGCCATGCTGGACATGCACATGCCGAAAATGGATGGCCTGCAGCTGGCGCGCGTCATTCATGCCGATCCTCAGCTGGGCAGCACGCGCCTGATGATGCTGACCTCAACCTATACCCATGCCGACCAGCAGATCCGGCAGGATGCGGGCATTCTGCGCTGCATCAACAAGCCGATTCGCCGCGCAGACCTGTTTCGCGTCGTCAGCAATGTGCTGGCTACCGAACCCTCCCAGGCAGGTCATCAAAAGCCGGAGCCTGTATCGGTTCATGCTGCCCCTGCCGGGCACGGTGCTGCTTGTCGAGGACAACCCGGTCAATCAGAAAGTGGCACAAGCCATGCTGGCCAAATTGGGGATGCAGGTGAGTGTTGCCAATGATGGTCGGGAAGCGGTTGAAATGGTGAAGATCCGCGATTTCGACCTGATTCTGATGGATTGCCAGATGCCGGTGATGGATGGATATGAGGCCACCGCCGCCATCCGTGCGCTGCTGGCGGGACGCAGCGAACCACTGCCCATCATTGCCCTGACCGCCAATGCGATGCAGGGTGATCGCCAGAAATGCCTGGAAGCGGGGATGGATGATTTCCTGGCCAAACCTTATAGCCTGGCGCAGTTGCAGGCGATCCTGTTGCGCTGGCTGCCCATTGCGAAGCAGGTCAGCGCGGGAATGGACTCCCTTCAGCCTGCCCAGCCGGACAGTGCCGCGCCCACACCAGCAATCAATCTGAACGTTCTGGAAACATTGCGTGAACTCGATCCGGACGGCGGCATGGGGCTGGCACGCGAAATTATGCAAACCTTCCTCAAGTCAGCGCAGCAGCGGGTCGATCATATCGAGCTGGCGATTGCTACCGGTGACAGCAAAATGCTCGGTCAGGCTGCCCACGCACTCAAGTCCAGCACGGCCAATGTTGGCGCCGAGACCTTGTCTGGCCTATACAAGGAATTGGAGAAGCTGGGACGCGAGCAGCGGATCGATGAGGCCCGCGACCTGCTGGATGAAGTCAGACGAGAACACCAGCGTGCCGTTTCGGACATGCAGGCCATGTTGATGGAGGAAGCTGGGTGAAGAGACAGGCCAATCAGAGTGCTGGTGGCGGACGACGAGCCCACCGCGCGGTTGCTCATGAGCGCAGCCCTGAAAAAGGGCGGCTTCGAGGTCTGCCTCGCCGCTGACGGCAATGAGGCGCTGCGCCAGTTTCTGGATGACCCGTGCGATATCGTCATGCTGGACGTGGACATGCCGGGTCTGGATGGGTATCAGGTGTGTGCCGCCTTGCGTAAAGAAGTCGGTAACGAATTGCCCATCGTCATGGTGACGGCGATGGACGACACCGATTCGATTGAACGTGCCTTCGAATCCGGCGCCACCGATTTTATTGCCAAGCCATTCAACTGGTCGCTGATCGGCCATCGCGTGAAATACCTGATGCGCGCGTATCAGGCTGCGCTGGATTTGCGCAAGGCCAATGACCGCAATACCGCAGTGCTGCAAGCCATCCCCGATCTGTTGTTCGAGATCGACCTCGACGGTCGCTACATTGACTACCATTCGCCGCGCATCGACTTGCTGGCCGCGCCAGCCGGGAGTTTTGTTGGCAAAACGGTGTCCGAGGTTCTGCCGCCCGAGGCGGCGGAGGTCTGCATGTTTGCCTTGCGCGAAGCCCATGAAAACGGATCGTCAACCGGCCAACAATTCGAACTGAAGCTTCCGCATGGCGTGTCCTGGTTCGAATTGTCCGTGTCGCCCAAGATCACCGACTCCGGACAGAAGCCGCATTTCATCGTCCTGTCGCGCGACATTACCGACCGCAAGCAGGCGGAGCAAAAAATCAGCCAGCTTGCCTATTACGACAGCCTGACCCGGTTGCCGAACCGGCAATCCTTTATGGAGAGGCTGGATCGGGAAGTCAGGCTTGCCCAGCGTGAGAGCAAGCAATTCGCCGTCTTGTTCATGGATCTGGATGGATTCAAAGCCATCAACGACACCATGGGACACAATACCGGCGATCTGATCCTGCAATGGGCGGCAGACCGGCTGCAAAAGGGCATCCGCCCCTACGACATCGTGTCGCGCGTGACCGATAACAAAACCGAAGTGGAACTCGCCCGCCTTGGTGGGGACGAGTTCACCGCCCTGATTCCCAACATCGCCCGACCGGAAGAGGCGCTGCTGGTGGCGCACCGTATTCGCGAACTGATGCGTCGTCCATTCGTGCTGGATGGGCGTGAAGTGGTGCTGACCGCCAGCATCGGCATCGCGCTGTTTCCTGGTGACGGTGAGGACGCGGCCAGTCTGCTCAAGCATGCAGACACCGCCATGTACCATGCCAAGGATAATGGCCGCGACAATTGCCAGTTCTATAGCGCTTCGCTCACGCAGCGTGCGCAACAACGGCTCAATCTTGAAAATAACCTGCGTCAGGCGCTGGCGCGCGAAGAGTTCAGCCTGGTTTATCAGCCCCAGCTTGATCTGGTGAGTGGGCGCATCCAATCGATCGAGGCCCTCATACGCTGGAATCACCCCGAGCAGGGAGCGATCCCCCCGATGGATTTCATCCCGCTGGCAGAGGAAAACGGACTGATCGTGCCGATCGGCGAATGGGTGTTGCGCACCGCCTGCACGGATGCAGCCCGCTGGCAGGCTGATGGACACGGCTTGCGCGTCGCCGTGAACCTGTCACCCATGCAATTCAAGGATCCCAATCTGGTCAAGACTGTTTTACATATTCTGGCGCAGACCGGATTGGCCCCCGAATTGCTGGAACTGGAAGTGACGGAAGGCGCGGTGATGGAGGACAGCGGGGCAACGCTTGCAACACTGGAAAGCCTGAGTTTGCATGGGGTGAGGATCGCGCTGGACGATTTTGGTACCGGTTATTCGTCCATGAGCTACCTCAAGCGCATGCCGCTGAATAATCTCAAGGTGGACCAGAGTTTTGTGCAGGGCTTGCCGCATGACCGGGATAACCATGCCATTGTCCGTGCCATTCTTTCCCTGGCCAAAAACCTCGGTTTCAGTGTGACGGCTGAGGGCGTGGAGACCCTTGAGCAGGCTGAAACTCTGAAAGATATGGCCTGTGACACGCTACAGGGTTACTACTTCAGCAGGCCGGTTCCTGCTGCGGATATTCCCGGTCTGTTTGCCCGGGAATGGTTGCTAGACGATCCGCAGACGAGTTGTGCTGTCCCGATACCCGCAGTCGTGTCCGGTTAATGATGGGGGAGGTCTTCCTGCCGTAGCATAAAGACGAACTGGTCGCCGCTTTCGGTTTCAAGCCAGGTGAAGGGCAGGGCGGGGTAGGCCGCTTCGAGGACGTCGCGGTTGTGGCCGATTTCAACTACCAGCAGGCCACCGGGATTGAGGTGGGATTTGGCTTGCGCCAGAATCTGCCGGGTGGCGTCGAGGCCATCCGCGCCAGAACCCAGCGCCAGCGCGGGCTCGGCCTGGTATTCCGCGGGCAGGGTGGCGACCGATTCGGCGTTGACGTAGGGTGGGTTGCTGATGATGAGGTCGTAGCGGCGGCCATCGAGTGCAGCGAACAAATCCGATGCGACCAGCTCGATGCGATCCTGCAGGCCGTAATCGGCGACGTTGCGCGCGGCGACGTCGAGCGCATCCCCGGATAAATCCACTGCATCGATGGTGGCGTTGGGGAAGGCCAGCGCGGCCAGAATCGCCAGACAACCTGAACCGGTGCACAGGTCGAGCGCGCGGGTCATTTCATCCGGATTCTCGACCCAGGGCGTGAGCTGGTCGGGCAACAGTTCGGCGATAAACGAGCGCGGCACAATCACGCGCTCATCCACATAAAACCGGTGTTCGGCCAGCCAGGCTTCGTGGGTGAGATAGGCGGCGGGCAGGCGCTCGCGCACGCGGCGCTCGATCACGGTTTTGACCTGTTCGGCTTCGTCGTGGGTGAGGCTGGCGTCGAGAAAGGGATCGAGCCGATCGAGCGGCAAGTGCAGGGTGTGCAGGATCAGGTAGGCGGCTTCGTCAAAGGCGTTGTCGGAGCCGTGGCCGAAAAACAGCTTGGACTCGTTGAAGCGCGACACCGCAAAGCGCAGCCAGTCGCGCAGGGTGATCAGGGATTCCGTGTCGTCGAAGCCAATCATGTCAGCAGTTTTTCCAGGGTCTTTTGATAGATCGCCGCCAGCGGTTCGATGTTTTCCACCGCGACGTGTTCGTTGATTTTGTGGATGCTCATGTTGAGCGGACCGAATTCGACGACTTGCGGGCAGATGTCGGCGATGAAGCGGCCGTCCGAGGTGCCGCCGGTGGTGGACAGTTCCGGGGTGATGCCGGTGACTTCGCGGATGGCGTCGCTTAAATGGTCACACAGTACGCCGCGCGGCGTGAGGAAAGGGCGACCCGACAGGTTCCAGTCGATTTCATAATCGAGGCCGTGGCTGTCGAGAATTTCCTGCAGTGCGTCCATCAGGCCGTCGGCGGTGCTGGCGGTGGAAAAGCGGAAATTGAAGTCGATCACCAACGTGCCCGGGATCACATTGCTGGCACCGGTTCCGCCGTGAATGTTGGATACCTGCCAGGTGGTGGCCGGGAAGTAGGCATTGCCTTCGTCCCACATGGTGTCGGCGAGTTCGGCGATGGCGGGCGCGGCCAGATGAATCGGGTTTTTGGCCAGATGCGGGTAGGCGATGTGGCCTTGCACGCCTTTGATGGTGAGCTTGCCGGACAGCGAGCCGCGCCGCCCGTTTTTGATGGTGTCGCCAAACTCGGCTGCGCTGGTGGGTTCGCCCAGGATGCAAAAATCGAGAAACTCGCCACGCGCTTTTAACGCTTCAACCACCTTGACCGTGCCGTCGGTGGCGGGGCCTTCTTCGTCCGACGTAACCAGAAAGGCAATCGAGCCCGGATGATCGGGATGCGCTGCAACGAAGCGCTCGGTGGCGATGACAAAGGCGGCGAGCGAGGTTTTCATGTCGGCCGCTCCACGCGCGTAGAGCTGGCCGTCGCGGACGGTGGGCTCGAACGGGTCGGAATGCCAGCGTTCCAGCGGTCCGGTCGGCACCACGTCGGAGTGGCCGGCAAAACAGACCAGCGGCGCAGTGTGGCCCCGGCGCGCCCACAGGTTATCGACGCCATTGTGGCAATGGCGCTCGATGTGGAAACCGAGTGTTTGCAGTCGTGCTGCGATGAGGTCGTGACAGCCCGCGTGGTCGGGGGTCAGCGAGCGGCGTTTGAGCAGTTCAACGGCAAGCGCCAGGGTTTCATTGGTCAGGATTTCATCCTCAAGCGTTTCATTGGCCATGCGGCGTCATGCTCCGAATAGGGCCTGATATTGGTCTTCGGCGAACCCGAGATAATACCTGCCTTCGTGTTCCAGCACCGGGCGCTTGATCACGCTGGACTGTGCCAGCATCAAATTGATCGCGCCGGCCTCGTCGCTGGCGGCGGCTTTGTCGGCGTCGCTCAGTTTGCGCCAGGTGGTGCCGCGTGTATTGAGCAGAGCCTGCCAGCCGGTTTGCATGATGACCTGCTGCAACCAGACCGCATCGACGCCTTGTTTCTTGAAGTCGTGGAACGTGACCTCGATGCTGCGCTCGGCGAGCCAGGCACGGGCTTTTTTGACGGTGGTGCAATTGGGAATGCCGTAGAGAGTCATGGTGTTCGATGTAACGGGGGCGTCCGGCAGGGTGACCCGCGCCGGACCTTCAAGGCGGAATGATCCGGCCGATTTTACCCGATCTGCCCGGGCGCAGCCTTTCTGCCGGGCTCAGTCCAGCAGATGTTTGCTGCGCAAGCACCTGTTTGATCTGTGCCTGCAAAATCCCCATCAGCACGCCAGCCGTCATGCCGCACATCAACACGCCGTTGACGGCTTCCAGCGGGCCGAGCAGTTTCCAGTTCTTGCTCATCACGATGTCGCCGTAACCGAGCGAGGCGTAATTGACCGTCGAGTGATAAACCGCTTCATAGAGCTCGGTAAATTCGCCCAGCCAGAGAAACAGCGCCCCCCATAGCGTGATTTGCAGCAGGTTGCCCAGCATCAGGATCAGCATGACCGCCATCAGCAAGCGGATGTTGCCCAGGGTTTTCAGATGAGGGGCGCCAGCAGAGATGCGCCGCAAAGAATACTGCACGCTGACTCCGGTCAAAGCCGCCTGGATTGTGAGGCACAGCAGCATGACCGGCAGTCCGATCGAGAGAACTTTCAGCATAAAACTTCCTCCTTGATAGCTGATTTGCGCACGCCGACGAGCGCGCCAGTCTTCCAGCAGCCACACCATCAGCCAGGCATACAGCGCCACGCCGATAAACAGCGCGATCCGCATGGCCAGTTTGAGCAGCATGTCCGGGGCATTGGCGCTGTCCTGCAGCATCGGGCCGAGCAGAATGAAGCCGGTGATCAGCCCGTCCTGCCAGAAGCCACGGGAATAGCGGCTGGGGACCAGGCCATACAAGCCGTTTGCCGAACCAGCCGGCAAACAGCATCGACCACAGCACGTACATCCAGAGCGACGGGCAGAGGCGCAATCCCGCCCAGAACAGGGCCGTGATGACGACCCCGAGCAGGGTAGACAGCACGAGTTCGCGCCCCGCACGGCGGGCGTCGAGCGTGGAGGCCTGCTGACCCAGGCTCACCGCTTTCAGAATGGCGGGCAGATAGACCGCCGGGTTGCTCAAGGCGAGCAGGAAAACCGGCATCGACAATCAGGGTGCCGCGCCAGGCGATCCAGTGCGCGGGGGGGGCGGGCTGGACGGATTTGGAAGCAGCCGGCTTGGGCGCATCCGGCTCCGGGAAGAATGCGTGGGAGATCAGGCTGACGAAGATGCCGATCAGCAAGCCGGTCGCGAGCGCAGTGGCGATCCCCAGGGCAAGCGCCTGCGAGGTCAGGCCGGCCACCGGAATCAGGGTGACCGAGAGCACCAGAATGGTGACCAGCGGGTTGCCGCTTTTCTGCCCCCAATAAAACAGGTGGTACAGCAGCAGCGCAACCAGCAGGATGCTGGCATAGGGCATCTTGTCCAGCAGGGGCACCAGCAACACCCCGCCACTCACGATGAGGCCCACGATGCCCGCGAGCAGCAGGCCTTTCACCGGCGGCAGCGGCGGCCCTGGCTTCATCAGCAGGATCAGCGCGATGACGACCGCCAGAAACGGGACGCGTGAGCTTGAGGCCGTAGGCGACGAGGACGGCGAGGCCGGTGCCCAGGGCCAGACGGTAGGTTCTCAAGCTGGGCAGGTTCATCGGCGCTGCCTCAGTACGCGAACGAAAGCCAGCTCATCAGCCGGATGTAGATGCGGCTCAGCAGGTTGAGGACGAAATGCTCGCCGGTGTAGACGATCACATCGGCCTGGCCGCCGACCCGGGCGCCGCTGACGACCTGCTTTCAGCGCCTGCGGATCGAATTCGATGGCGACCGGAAAACGCTGCGACTGCCGCAGCCAGTCGCCGTCGTTCTGGATGGTGGGCAGGCCGCCCTGGGTGGACTGGCCCGAACTCGACCCCGCGGCCGATGCTGCGCACCTTGCCCTTGAACACCTGGCCCGGCAGCGCATCGAGCACGATTTCCACCGGATTGCCCGGCTGAATCTGGCTGAGATTGTTTTCGGTCATGTCGGCGCTGATCCACAGATCGTGCACCGCAATCAGCGTCAACAGCGGGGTGCCGGCAGCGGCAAATTGCCCGGCATCGGTGCGCAGATCGGTGACCAGCCCCTGGCCGGGCGCCCGCAGCACCGCGTGCTTCATGTCGAGCTCGGCTTTTTCGACCGCCTGCCGTGCGCTCAACAGCTTGGGCGTTGCTGTCCAGCGGGCCGCCTTCCTGTTCGCGCGCCTGGATGACCTGCGCCTGGGCGGCCTCGACCCGGCCACGCGATTCTTCGAGGGTGGCACGCGCGATTTCCAGGCGCCGGACCGAGATGGCGCCGGGGTCTTCCTGATACAGCTTTTCCTGCCGGCTCGCATCCTGGCTGGCTTTGAGCAGGCCTGCCCGCGCCACCCGCAGATTGGCCTCGGCGCTGGCCACGCCAGCCGATGCCGCGTTGACCGAGTCGAGCGCTGTCTTCGTAGTCCGAACGTGCCTTGGCCAGCGCGATGCGGTACTGGCTGTCGTCGAGCTCGAACAAAGGCTGCCCGGCCTGAACCTGCTGATTGTTCTTGACCAGCACGCGGACAATGCGTCCGGCCACCTCCGGCGCGACCGGCACCACGAAAGCCTGCACGCGCGCCTGCGAGGAGTAGGGGCTGTAGCGATCCGCAAACAGATACCAGACGAGGGAAAAGCCGATCAGCAGCAGCAAGCCCAGGGTGCCGCGCTGAACCGCTTTGTCGGCCGCAGGTTGCGCGTCGGTTTTCCTGCATCTGCCGGATCTGCCTGGCTGGACGCTGCGGCGTTGGAAGGCTCAGCCGGCGTGCTGGGAGTTGTCGTTCTGATTCATGCCAGGGAACCTCAGTTGGACGCGGCCGCTGGCGCGTCGGCTAATGGCAAGGGTTGATCCAGCATGCCGTCCCAGTCGGTGACGTGCCTGCATCTGCTGGCGGGTGGCGTCATCGACCAGCGGCCGCAACCGGCCGGGCTCCCAGCCGCCGCCGAGCGCCTTGTACAGCGCAATCAGGCTCAGCACCATGTTGCTGCGGTTGCCGACGACGCGTTCGGTCTGGGAAAAGTAGGAGCGTTGCGCGTCCAGCACGCGACTGAAATCGGAAAATCCCTCGCGATATTGGAGGGAGGCGATGTCCAGCGCACGCTGCGCCGCCACGGTCACTTCCTCGTTGATCACGAGTTGCTCCCGGTTCTTGAGCAGGGCAATGGCGGAGCTGTCGACGTCGCGCGCCGCCTGCAAGACGGTGTCGCGGTAGAGTTCGGCCAGCTGCTGGTAACGGGCATCCTGCACGCGGACGTTATTTTCGACCCGGTCATAATCAAACACATTCCACGTCAGACCCGGCCCCAGCGCGAGCACTGCTGGTGGTGGGCGAACCCGACACGCTGAGGACGGACAGGTTGAACGCGCCGAGCAGCGACAGGGATGGGTATTTGTCGGCCTCGGCGACGCCAATCAGCGCAGACTGGGCGGCCAGCTGCATCTCGGCCACCCGCACATCGGGACGCCGGCGCAACACGTCGGCCGGGACCGTGGCCGCGAAGCCCGGGCCGATCGCGGGGATTTCACCGGTGTGCGTCGCCATCTCGGGCAAGGGCCCCGGCGGCCGGCCGAGCAGCACGGCCAGCGCGTTCTGCGATTGACGCAGACTGCTCTCCAACCCTGGAATGCTGGCCAGCGTGCTCAGGTACTGGGTTTTGGCCTGCTGCACATCGAGTTCGGATTCGTTGCCGCTCTTGAACAGGCGCTCGGTGATTTCAAAACTGCGCTTCTGGATGGCCGCATTTTCGTGGGCGATTTGCAGACGGGCTTCCAGTTCGCGCACGTTGACATAGCGTTCGGCCACCTGCGCCGCCATCAGCACCTGGATATCGTCGTATTGGGCCAGACTGGCGAAATAGCTGGCGTCGGCCGCCTCGATGGCGCGCCTGAACTTGCCCCAGAAATCCAGTTCCCAGCCCAGGCTGAACCCGGCATTGAACTGGCCGGCCGCGACCGTGCTGGTCTGGCCCTGGATCTCGTCACGGCTGCGCAGCGCGAGCGCGCTGCCGGACAGTTGTTGCAGTTGCGGGTAGAGCGAACTGCCGACGATGCCCAGTTGCGCCTGCGACTCCAGGATGCGCAAGCCCGCGATGCGGACGGAGGCATTCTGGCGCAGGGCCTCATCGACCAGGCCGGTCAGGGCCGGGTCGTTGAAGCGGGTCCACCATGGGGTGAGTTCGCTGGGGCAGCGCCAGTTCCGGCGCCGGGCAGGGCCTGCAGGCTGCTGCTCTGCCAGCCTTCCGGCAAGGGCTGTTGCGGCGTCTGGAAATTGGGCCCCACGCTGCGTGCAAGCCACCAGCCAGTGCGCCGCCGTCACCAGCGCACCCGCCTGGAGTACGCGCCGCAGGCGAAATCCGGTCCAGACAAGCATCGAATCAGGCAGCCTGGTCTGGCTGCCGGATTGGCTTTGCCCGTGGCTTCCGCTTCGCTGGTGTCCGCCACCCAGGCCATGAATAGCTGATAGCCGAGCGCGAGCAGGACCGCGCCCCCGAACATGCCGAGAATGCCCGCGGACACCATCCCGCCCAGCGCGCCCAGCAGAATGACCGGCATCGGCGCATCGACGCCGCGTCCCAGCAGCAGCGGTTTGAGAATATTGTCAGCGGAACCGGAGAGCAGCAGCAGCACCGTGTAGATGACAGCCGGGGTCGTCTCGTAGTTGCCGCCCATCCAGAGGTAGGCGACTGCCGGCAGCGTAATCAGCAGCGCCGGGATTTGGGCAATGCCCAGCACCAGGGCGACGACCGCCAACACGCCCGCATACGGGATGCCGGCGAGGATCAAGACGAGACCAATCAGGATGGCCTGGATCAAGGCCACGCCGAGGACGCCCATCGCGACCGCGCGGATGGTCGCGGTCGACAACGCGGTGAACGCAGTCGCCGCGCTCGGCGCCGACGATGCGACGATGGATCGCGCGCATGCTTTCGGCGCCGCCCTCGCCGTAAGCCATGATGATGCCGGCCACGACGAACGAGAACAGGAACGCCAGCATGCTGCCCCCCATGCCGGCCACGAAGCCCAGAGACGTCCTGGCCAAGTCGCCGATTTTCGGCTGCAGCTTTTGCAGCAGCGCAGGCAGGTCGGTTGCGGCCAGTTGCCAGGCCGCATGGAGTTTCTCGCCGACAACCGGCCAGCCCGCCACCGCATCAGGGGGGGCGGGGATCACCAGGGTGTTGTCGCGCAGGCCCTGCACAAAGTCGACGATCGAGTCGGCGAGCGAACTGGCGAGCAGAAAGATCGGGACAACAATCAGAACGATGCCGCTCAAGACCAGCAGCGTGGCCGCCCAACCCTGCCTGCCGCCGAGTTTGCGCGCGATGATTTGATGCAGGGGATAGAGCGTCACGGCCAGAATCACGGCCCACAGCATCAAGGTGAGGAAAGGCGAAAAAATCTGGAAGCACAGCGTCACCAGCACGGCGATGAGGCCGGCCTGGATCAGCACATCCAGCAGTTTGCGCGACCAGACGTTTTCCAGACTGTTCAGCATTTTTATCTCCCTTGTGGTCAATTCAGCACAGCACCACCAGCGCGCCGATGAGGCCGGCCTGGATCAGCACATCCAGCAATTTGCGCGACCAGATATTTTCCAATACCTGTTCGGCATTTTTATCTCCCTTGTGGCCCATTCAAACGTGATTGCCTGCCGTGCTCACTGCAGTGATGGCCGCTGATCGTTGCCAGCAGCGGCGCTGCGTGCCACGGTATGCGAGCTTCATCGGAGCGTCAATAAAATCAGGCGGGGAACCGCGCACGATCGGCATTTAGAGGCGAGATAGTCCGCGCCACGCAGTAAAATCGGAAACAACCACCGCGACCCGCCCCGACCCCATGTCATCCAGCTTCGAGTCCGCCCATTCTTCGCCTTCCTCGCCCGCGCCGCCCCGGCAGGCGAACCCACGCTGCGCTCGATCGGCCGCCTGTTTCCCTATCTGTGGGAATTTCGCGGCCGCGTGCTGATCGCGCTGGCGCTGCTGATCGGCGCCAAGCTGGCGTCGGTGGCGGTGCCGCTGGTGCTCAAGGAAATCATCGACGCGCTCGACAAGCCGCGTCCCGAACTGGTGCTGCCGCTGGCCTTTATTCTGGGCTATGGCGTGCTGCGCTTTGCCAGCACCACCTTTGCCGACCTGCGCGATGTGATTTTCGCCAAGGTCACCCAGCGCGCGATGCGCCGCATCAGCATGGCGGTATTCAAGCATCTGCACGCGCTGTCGCTGCGCTTTCATCTCGAACGCCAGACCGGCGGCATCACCCGCGACATCGAGCGCGGCTCCAAGGCGATGTCGAGCCTGGTCGGCTACCTGCTGTTTCGCATCACGCCCACCGTGCTGGAAATCCTGCTGGTCGCCGGCATCCTGTTCGTCAAGCTCGACTGGGTGTTTGGCCTGCTCACGCTGGTGACGCTGGCGGCCTACATCGGCTTTACCGTCACCATCACCGAGTGGCGCACCCAGTTCGTGCGCAAAGCCAATACGCTCGATTCCGAAGCCTACGGCCGCGCCATCGACAGCCTGCTCAACTACGAAACGGTGAAGTATTTCGGCAACGAAAAATACGAAGCCGCGCGCTACGACAACAGCCTGATCGAATGGGAAGACATGGCGCTCAAATCGCAGCGTTCGCTCGGCTACCTGAACGCCGCGCAGGCCGGCGTCATCGCCATCGGCGTCACCCTGATGGTGCTGCGCGCCGCCGATGGCGTGGTCGACGGCACGCTGACGCTGGGCGACCTGGTGATGGTCAACGCCTTTTTGCTGCAGATGTTCCAGCCGCTGAGTTTTCTGGGCGTGATGTATCGCCAGATCAAGGAATCGATCACCGATGTCGAGCGCATGTTCACGCTGCTGCACCGGCCGCGCGAAGTGGAAGACGCGCCCGACGCGCGCGAACTCGACGTGGTGGCGGGCGAAGTGACGTTCGACCATGTGAGCTTTGCCTACAATGCCGACCGCCCGATTTTGCACGACGTCAGCTTCACCATCCCGGCCGGCAAAACCGTCGCCGCCGTCGGCTCCAGCGGCGCCGGCAAATCCACCCTGGCGCGCTTGCTGTTCCGCTTCTACGACGTCGGCAGCCGGCAGCATCCGCATCGACGGCCAGGACATCCGCCACGTCACCCAGGACAGCCTGCGCGCCGCCATCGGCGTGGTGCCGCAAGACACCGTGCTGTTCAACGACAGCATCTACTACAACATCGCCTACGGCCGCCCCGACGCCAGCCGCGACGAAGTCATCGAAGCCGCGCGCGCCGCCCACATCCTGCATTTCATCGAAAGCCTGCCGCAAGGCTGGGACAGCATCGTCGGCGAGCGCGGCCTCAAACTATCCGGCGGCGAAAAACAGCGCGTCGCCATCGCCCGCACCCTGCTCAAAAACCCGGCCATCCTGATCCTCGACGAAGCCACCTCCGCGCTCGACACCAAAACCGAAAAAGCCATCCAGGCCGAACTGCTCGAAATCGCCAAAAGCCGCACCAGCCTGATCATCGCCCACCGCCTGTCCACCGTGGTCGAGGCCGACGAGATCCTGGTGATGGAAGACGGCCGCATCGTCGAGCGCGGACGCCATCCCGAACTGCTGGCGCTGAATGGCATGTACGCCCACATGTGGGCGCTGCAGCAGCAGGCCGAGGAGGGCGACGGCAAATAAGGCGGGGGCATCAGCGCGCACGTTTCACCAACGTGTGTGGTACCCAGCCCGGCATTGCGAAAAGTCCATTTGTGGACTAAATTTCACAATCAGTACATAAACATATTGGCTGGGGGTGAGATGCAAAACACAGCACGTGCCGTCAAAACACAAAGCAAGCCGAGCAGCCGCGACATGTCCGCCGCCGGTCTGCGCGCGTTCTTCAACATCGCGCGCGACTGGGGGCTCAACACCGACGAGCAGATGGTGCTGCTGGGCACGCCGGGCCGTTCGACCTTTTTCAAGTGGAAATCCGCCCCCGAGACCGCCGACCTCAAGCGCGACACCCTCGAGCGCTTGTCCTACATCCTGGGCATCTACAAGGCGCTGCAGATTCTGTTGCCATCCACCGCTGCCGCCGATGCCTGGGTGAAAAAGCCCAACACCGCGCCGCTGTTCGGCGGCAAGAGCGCGCTCGACCGCATGCTCGGCGGCAACGTCGCCGACCTGCTGGCGGTGCGCCAGTATCTGGATGCCCGGCGCGGCGGCTGGGCTTGAGCTATCCCACCACGCGCTGAACTGGAACCCGGCCTACCGGGTCATCCCCAGCCGCTTTCCCTCGGTCGGCCTGTTCGAGCGCGTGGCCAGCCCGGCGGATTTTGACGCCCTCTATGCGCTGGAGGCGATGACCAACGACCGCATCCGCGACGAAGTCGGCGAGATCAGCCTGGTCCCCCCGGAAGAGCGGCTGTTCGGCCCCGGCAGCACCTGCATCATGGCCGCCTTCACCCATCTCAACCCGCAGGGCAGCCGCTTCAGCGACGGCAGCTATGGCGTGTTCTATTGCGCCCGCAAGCAGGACACCGCCATTGCCGAAACCCGCCATCACTCGGCCCTGTTCATGCAGGCCACCGCTGAACCGCCCATGCGATTGCAAATGCGGCTCTACAGCGTGCAAGCCAAGGGCGAGGTGGCCGACCTGCGCGAGGCCAGCCATGCCGAGCCCCGCATCGTCGACCCCGACGACTACAGCTACGCCCAGGGCATCGGCCGCAAACTCAGGGCAGACGGCGCCCAAGGCATGCTGTATCCATCGGTACGCCACCCCGGTGGCGAATGCCTGGCCGCCTTGCGCACCGGCATCGTGAAAAACTGCCTGCACGCCGCCTACCTGGAATACAACTGGAACGGGCAGGGCCATCGATGCCGTGTTCGAGGTGAATCAGGTGCTGTGAGAAGGGGGATATGTCGAAGAAATGCGTTTTGATCGACATGTCGGGGAAACGTGTCGATTGCATCGACACCTATAAAAGCACGCCGCGTGTGCGAAGATTCGGCACATAACAAACAGGGGCGGTGCGCCTGAATGTAAACAAATAAAATAATTAAAGGGAGTCAGCTTCGGTTTGTTTTCTGAGGCAGGTTTGAACCGCAGACTTATGGGAAATGAAACGATGCAAACCCCTATAACACCAAATCCTAAACCAGGGGAAAATGTGGTTGTGACGTCGAGGGCTTGGTACGGCGCATCCATTTCAGAATTCATCGAAAGCCAACCCGATGTCATCGTCGGGCGTCTTGCGACTAATAATCAATTTGCGTTGCTATCGCATCATCAAAAGCGCAGCGCCTTAAACCGCATGCCATTGATATTCGTGTGGACGTTAATCCAGTTCATTGGTTTCTCAATGAGAAAGAGGACACGCGCTCAAGCTATTACTTAGAAGATGCAGCGACCGAATTTCAGGTTCAAGGTTTAGAACTTGATTGGGCTTGCGTTACTTGGGATGGCGATTTGCGTTTCACAGGCACGGATTGGAGTTTTCACGATTTCCGAGGGACCAAGTGGTGCAATATCGCGAACACTGACAATCAACGCTACCTTCGTAATGCTTACCGAGTAATACTCACCCGAGCCCGGCAAGGAATGGTGCTTTTTGTCCCGCCCGGTGATCCCAATGATCCGACAAGGTCGCCTAAATTTTATGACAACACTTTCCACTACCTTACCGAGCTAGGAATCCCTACACTTTCCTAGTTTTAACTGGGTGGCTTCGGATTGTTTTTTGCAGCAGGCCTGCTTCTCAACCCAAGGGCAAGCAGGCTGCAAACATCCAGCCTGCGTAATTTCGCTTTGGTTGAAAAAAACCCCGGCTAGCCGGGGATTTTTGTTGCCTGCCGCATCCACCACCGCATACAGCCTTGGCTTCGGGCGACCAAATCAGGCCGAGGCGAGCAGAGTTCCTTGCTTTAGCAGCAGGCTGCCTCGGTAGCCTTCACGGGTTTCTTCACGTCAGGTTTGCTTTTCTTGGCCCTGGCGGGCTTGGCTGTCTCGCCAGGGGGCGTGAGGCGGATATCCACTCGTCGCCCCAGCGCAGCAGCAGCGCTCGCCAGGGTGGTGAGCGTCAATCCGGGGTCGTTTTCGTCAAGCAGGCGGTTGAGTGCCGCCCGACTGGTGTGCATGCGCATGGCAAGCTGGGCTTTGGTCAGTTGCTGGGCTTTCATTTCCTCGGCGATCTGCCAGGCGATGACGCGTTTGAGGGCAACGGCGGTCACCTCTTCCAGCATGGCTTCTTCTTGCAGGAAGTCGTCGAAGCTGCTGCCGATGTTCTGCTTGCCCATGATCTATTTGCCTCTCAGTTGTTTCAGCCGATCCTTCGCCAGGTTCAGGTCCGGCTTCGGGGTGGCTTGCTGTTTTTTGATGAAGCCATGCAGCAGCACCATCGTCGACCCTTCCAGGGTAAACAACACCCGCGCAATTGTGTTGTCGAGCCTGATGCGCACTTCCCGGATATCGCCTTCCAAGTGCCTGACCAGAGGCATGCCCAGCGGCCAGCCGAATTGGACGGTCTTGATGTCTTCGCCAACGGTCTTTCGGTCCGCAGCGGGTAAATCTTTCAGCCAGTCGCGCACGGGTTCTGCCCCGGTGCCGGTCTGAAAGAATCGAACATCGAGCATGGGCTTAGTCATTTAAATGTACCAATATTGGTACGTTTCTGCAAGAAAAAATTGCAGGGATCAAGGCAGTCGGTGATGAGCGGCAGCGCCGTTCATGCCCTCAACCGCACCCGGTTCTCCACCGTCAGCACATCGCCTGCCGCATCCACTACTGCATATAGCCTGGGCTTCGGGTTGCCGCCCCAGGTCGGGCTGGGGGTGGGGCTGTCCAGGTACACCACCTGCGCGCCGTCGAACTGCTTTTCGACCTGGCCGTGGGTGAGCAGATGGTTGAGGGCATCGATGGATATCCCGCGCTGCTTCATGCGGCTGAAGGCGAGGGGGCTGATCTTTCCGAGTTTCATCATGAGGGTTCTCCTGTTTGCCTGCGCGGGCGGGTTGCCATCGCGCCTGGCGTTTTATGGATTCGGTATTTATACTGTATGCACATACAACTGTACATGCATACAGTATTTAGAGGAAGCCCCATGCGAGAACTGACCCGCCGCCAGGAAGAAATCCTGAACCTCATCCGCGACTGCATCGACACCACCGGCCTGCCGCCGACGCGCGTGGAGATTGCGCAGCACTTTGGCTTTAGCTCGCCCAACGCGGCCGAGCAGCATCTCAAGGTGCTGGCGAAAAAGGGCGTGCTGGATCTGGTGCCGGGGACGTCGCGCGGCATCCGGTTAAAGGGCGGCGGCGGTCTGCCGGTGGTGGGCCGGGTGGCGGCGGGCAGTCCGATCCTGGCGCAGGAACACATCGAGCGGCACGTCCAGGTCGATGCCGCGCTGTTTTCGCCGCGCGCGGACTACCTGCTCAAGGTGCATGGCATGAGCATGAAGGACGCCGGCATCCTGGATGGCGACCTGCTCGCGGTGCATCGCAGCGCCGAGGCCAAGGCCGGGCAGGTGGTGGTGGCGCGCATCGGCGACGAGGTCACGGTCAAGCGCTTCCAGCAGCGCGGCCATACAGTGCAGCTCATGCCGGAAAACCCCGACTTCGAGCCCATCGTGGTCGACCTCAAGCGTCAGGAACTGGTGATCGAGGGCATTGCGGTGGGGGTGATTCGCAGCGGCAGGGCTTTGTGAGCGCGGTTTGCGGCTGGTCCGGCGTGTTTGAGCCGAGGCCATACAACGGCGGTTTGGATTGGGAGGCATCACGATGAGTACTGGGCTGGGTGAAGTCGTTCTGTACCGGACGGCTGATGGTGGGCCGGCGCTGGATGTGCGGTTGGAGCGGGAGTCGGTTTGGCTTTCGCTCAATCAGCTGGCTGACTTGTTCGGACGGGACAAATCTGTGATCTCGCGCCACCTCCGTAATGTCTTTAAGGAGGGCGAGTTGGTGCGCACGGAAGTTGTTGCAAAAAATGCAACAACTGCTTCCGACGGCAAGATTTATCAGGTCGAGTACTTCAATCTGGACGCCCGTGGACATAGGCATTTAGAGAATCATGGCTTTACAGGTTCTTTATGTGGTGCTTTAATCGGTATCAGTTTAGGTACAGGAGTCAACCATGAACGTCATCCCCGCCCAGGAAATCAAGCGACGCGGTATCGCCGCCGTGGATGAAGCCCTGACCCAAGGTCCGGTGCACATCATCAAGAACAACCGTCCGCAATATGTCGTACTGACTGAAGAGCGCTACAGAGAGCTGATCGAGTCTCAGGAAGAAGCTGCTCTGGCCCGCATCAAGGCATCGCTGGAAGACGCCAAGGCCGGTAGGGTCACCCGCCACGACAGCGTCGACGCTCTGATGCAGCATCTGGACAACGAACCGGCGGCATGAGCTGGACGCTGACCACCACGGCCTTTTTCGACCGCCGTGTTCGCAAGTTCCTCACCAAGCATCCTGATCTACGGCCCCGCTTCATTGAAACCATGGCGCAACTGCGCGCCGATCCATTTGAACCTGGCCTGCGCCTGCACCCCCTGACCGGCAAACTCCAGGGCATGCAGGCCGTTAGCCTGACCTACAGCTATCGCATCACCCTGACGCTGCAAGTTACGGAGCACGAAATTCTGCTGCTCGATATTGGCAGCCATGACGAGGTGTACGGATGAACGGGGTAGGGCAGGATGACTGTCCCACACGATTGATAAGGATGGATCGCGGCTAGTGGCCATTCCTGACAAAAGTTATAAACGACCGAACCCATCCATGACCCGCTTCGCCGCCATTGACTTCGAAACCGCCAACAACGCCCGCGATAGCGCCTGCGCGGTGGGCGTGGTGATTGTCGAGCACGGGCGCATTGTCGATCGTTTGTCTGCGCTGATTCGCCCGCCGTCGCGCCAGTTTTTGTTTACGCATATCCATGGCTTGTCGTGGAATGACGTGAAGGACGCGCAGCCCTTCGATGCGGTGTGGGCGGGGTGGGCGCGCGAGCTGGCGGGGGTGGCGTTTCTTGCGGCGCATAACGCGCCTTTTGACAAGGGCGTGCTGGGCGCCTGCTGCGAGACGTATGGGCTGGCGGCGCCGACGCTGCCTTTTGTGTGCACGGTGCGGCTGGCGCGGGCGCAGTGGGATATTCGCCCGACCAAACTGCCGGACGTGTGCAACTACCTGGGCATCGATCTGCTGCATCACCAGGCGGATTCGGATGCCGAGGCGTGTGCGCGGATTGTGATGGCGGCGCAGGCGGGCGGGTGGCGCTACGAGGCGTAGGGGGCGCGAGAAAGTTCAAGCCCAGTTTAAATCAGCCTGGGTATCGATATCGTGTAAAACCCCCGAATTCGTGCACGGAATGAGGGTGAGGCGGTCGGTATTTTGTTTCAGAATGTGCCGCGCGCCCTGGTCTCCGCTCAATGCGCTGAGCGCCGGGTAAAAGGCGTGGCTAAAGCCCACCGGGTGGCCGCGTTGGCCACGGTATGCCGGTGCGACGATGGCGTCGCCGGCCTTGAGGCGGGCGGCGAGTGTGCCGATGATCTCCCCGGGCACGAAGGGCATATCCGCCAGAGCGATGATCCACCCCCCGGAATCCGGTGCTGCGCGGACGCCGCAGGCGAGGCTGGCGCCCATGCCTTGATCCGCCTTGGTGCAAGGCAGCACCCGGCCATTTTCTCGCGCTAACAATTGCATCAGCTGGGTATCGCCCGGGCGCACGACTACGATGACCTCGTCCACACCTTGGGCCAGATTGCGCAGCGCGGCCACGGCCATGGGCGTGCCGTCGGGCAGTGGGTGCAAGAGTTTGTGGGAGCCGAAGCGGGTGCCGCTTCCAGCGGCGAGCAAGATGCCGGCGATCACGCGGTGGCGTATTGCTGTGGCTGCGCAGCTTGGCGTGCCGCGATTAATTCGATGCCGTTGCGCACGGCAATCAGGTCGGCCAGGATGGCTACGGCGATTTCGGGCGGGGTGTGCGAGCCGATCGGCACGCCCACCGGCCCACGCAAGCGGGCAATGTCATCCGCTGCCAGATCGAGCAAGGCCAGGCGTTCGCGCCGCCTGGCGTTGTTGCGCTGCGAGCCGAGTGCGCCAACGTAGAAGGCGGGCGAGCGCAATGCTTCGATCAGCGCCATGTCGTCGAGCTTGGGGTCGTGGGTCAGCGCCACGATGGCGGTGTAGGCATCGGGCTGCGTCGCCGTGACGACATCATCCGGCATGCCGGTGAGCAGCTCGCTGCCCGGCACATCCCAGGTGGCGCGATATTCTTCGCGCGGGTCGCAAACCAGGACGGTGTAATCGAGCGTTGCCGCCATGTCGGCCAGATAGCGCGCGGTTTGCACTGCGCCGATGATGAGTAGGCGCAGTTGCGGCCCATGGGGGGTGATGAGTTGTTGCTCGTCGCAGATCAGGCGAGTGGTGGCGGCTGGCGTAAACAGGCTGGATGCACCGCTTGTCAGATCGAGCCGACGCGCGAAGGGTTGCCGGGCATGCAAGGCGGCAAGCAGTTGATCGAGTATCGCGGCGCTGGGTGCGGATTCGAGCACCAACTCCATCTGGCCGCCGCAGGGCATGCTCCAACGCCGATTCTCTTCTGGCGCGCCGCCGTAAACGAGGCGTTGCGGCAATGCGGGTCTGGCCGTGCGCACGCGCTCGATTAGATCCTGCTCGATGCAGCCGCCGGAAACGGAGCCGATCACCGCGCCATCGGCGCGAATCGCCACCAGCGATCCTGCCGGACGCGGACTGGAGCCATAGGTGCGCACCACAGTCGCGAGCGCGGCGGCGTGTCCTTGCGCTTGCCACTCACGCAGTGTGCTGAACACTTCCCATTCCGTACCGTGCATGGGTTAAACCAAATCTTGCGTGCGCAGTGGCAGATTGCGCAGGCGCTTGCCGGTGGCGGCGAACAGGGCATTGACCACGGCCGGTGCAATCGGCGGCACGCCCGGTTCACCGACGCCACTGGGGTTGGCGCTGGAGGGAACGATATGCACGTCAACCTGCGGCATTTCACTCATGCGCAGCAGCGGGTAGTCGTGGAAGTTGGATTGCTCCACCTGTCCGTCTTTCAGCGTGACGGCGCTGTAGAGCGCGGCGGAGAGGCCGAAGCCGATGCCGCCTTCCATCTGGGCGCGCACGATGCTCGGGTTGATGGCGATGCCGCAATCGACGGCGCACACCACCCGGTCGACCTTGAAGCTGCCGTCTGCTTTCACGCTGACTTCGGCGATCTCGGCCACGACCGAGCCGAAGGATTCATGCACCGCAACGCCGCGCCCGCGACGCATGCCTGCTTTGGTGGGAAGCGGCTTGCCCCAGCCGGCCTTGCTTGCCGCCAGGTCGAGTACGGCCAGGTGGCGCGGGTGTTTCGCAAGCAGCGCGCGGCGAAACGCGACCGGATCTTTACCCGCCGCATGTGCGACTTCATCAAAGAAGACTTCAGTGGAGAAGGCTGTGTGGGTCGATCCCACCGAGCGCCACCACTGCACCGGTACCGGATAGATTGGGGTGTGCAGGTCTACCAGCATGTTGGGGATGGCGTAGGGCAAGTTGGCGGCGCCTTCTACTGAAGTGAAGTCGATGCCGTTCTTCTTCATGGCGCCTTCGAAGGCGGTATCGGCCAGGATCGATTGGCCCACCAGCCGGTGCTGCCAGGCGACGAGGTTACCGCTGGCGTCGAGCCCGGCGCGCAGGGTGTGATAGAACAGGGGGCGATACTGTCCGGCGCGCAGGTCGTCTTCGCGCGTCCAGATCATTTTTACCGGGGCACGGCCGTTGATGGCCTTGGCGATCTGTACCGCCTCCAGCACGTAGTCGGAGCGCGGGTTGGCGCGGCGACCGAAACTGCCGCCGGCGTAGAGCATGTTGATTTTTACGTCTTCGGGCTTGAATACCCAAGAATTTCGAGACGTTGAGTCTGATCGGTGGTCTGCGATTGTTCGCCGTTCCAGATTTCGCACTGCTTGCCGCTCAGCTTGACCACGCAGTTTAGGGGTTCCATGGCGGCATGCGCGAGATAGGGAAACTCGAACGCGGCTTCCAGGCGCTTGGCGGCGCGGCCCATGGCTTTTTCGGCATCGCCTGCCTTGTGCGCGACTGTGCCGGGCGAGCGTGCCTGGTTTTTGTAGTGCGCGAGTATGTCCTGGGTGCCGAGCTTGAATGCTTTGCTTTCATCCCACTCGACCTTGAGCGCATCGCGGCCCTTCTTGGCGGACCAGAAATCTTTCGCCAGCACGGCAACGCCATTCGGGATCGCAACTACATCGACTACGCCAGTGATTGCCTTGGCGCTGGAAGCGTCGAAGGATTTTACGCTGGCGCCGAAGCGGGGTGCGCGGGCGACAAGGGCGGTGAGCATGCCCGGCAGGGTCACGTCGCTGGTGAAGAGGGCGCTGCCGTTGATCTTGGGCTTGCTGTCCTGGCGCGGTGATTGTTTGCCGATGTAGACGAAATCTTTGGGCGCTTTGAGCGTGATGTCTTCTGGTTGGGGTGCCTCTTGCATGGCGGCCTTGGCGCTGAGTTCGCCAAAGCTGGCTTTGCGATTGGAGGCGGCGTGGCTGACGATGCCATTTTTGACGGTGATTTCTTTCGCCGGCACGCCCCATTCAGCGGCCGCCGCCGCGACCAGCATGAAGCGCGCTGTGGCACCCGCCCGGCGCATCTGCTCGTAGGAGTTGGCCATGGCGGTGCTGCCGCCGGTGCCCTGCATGGGGCCCCACAGCAGGTTGTTGTAGCGCCTGGCATCGGCCGGCGCGCCTTCGACCTTGATTTGCGGCCAGGCGGCATCGAGTTCCTCAGCCACCAGGGTGGCGAGACCGGTGTAGGTGCCTTGTCCCATCTCCAGATGTTTGGCGATTACGGTGACGGTGTTGTCCTCACCGATCCGCACGAAGGCATTGGGTTCGAATTCGACGGCTGCGGCAGGCGCGGCGAAGCCGGCTTTTCCTGGCGCGGCCGCAACCGGTGCGGCATGGCCGCCGCGCAGATAGACGGCAAGGGTGAGCCCGGCGCCGGCTTGAAGAAAGTGACGGCGGCTTTCATTGACGATTTTGATGTCGCGCATGCTCGCCCCCTTCAGCTTAAATGCTTCGCCGCTTCGTGAATCGCGGCGCGGATGCGTTGATAGGTGGCGCAGCGACACAGGTTGCCCGCCATGGCATTGTCGATGTCTTCGTCGCTGGGTTTCTTGTTGCTGCTGAGCAGGGCGACGGCAGACATGATCTGTCCCGGTTGGCAGTAGCCGCACTGTACGACTTCGAGTTTTTCCCAGGCGGTTTGCACCGCGCGGCCGACCCTGGAGCTGAGGCCTTCGATGGTGGTGATCTTTTGCCCGGCCACGGCCGATACCGGTGTGACGCAGGCACGGATCGGATTGCCGTCGAGATGAACCGTGCAAGCGCCGCACTGCGCGACACCGCAGCCATATTTTGCGCCGGTGAAACCGAGATGGTCGCGCAGTACCCACAGGATGGGTGTATCGGGCGCGACATTAACCTGGAACTTCTTGCCGTTGATGGATAAAGCGATCACGTTGAGTCTCCTCGAAGGTGAAAGGGGTACAGCAATCGGTCTTATGTTGTTTATTACTGCTAAGGCAGAAAATAATTATAGACAACTTGACTCATCAATTGACTTGCAGATGACTGATTGCATGGCTCCTCAGGCTGCATACCAGAGCACGGCAAAGTAATGGCAGGTGGTGCCCGCCATCACAAACAGATGCCAGATGAAATGGCCGTAGCGCAGACGCGAATCGAGTGCAAAGAAAATCACCCCCAGGGTGTAAGCCAGGCCACCGGCGATCAGCCATAGCAGTCCGGATATGGGCACGCGAGCAGACAGGGGTTGGGCTGCGATCACAATCAGCCAGCCCATGAGCAGATACAGGCCGGTGGAGAGAATGGGATGGGACATGCGGTTCAAGGCCTTGAGCAGTCACCCCGGCCGCGGCAAGGCTCCATACCAGCCCAAGCAGCGTCCAGCCCCATGCGCCGCGCAGCACCCCCAAGGTGAATGGGGTGTAGGTCCCGGCGATGAGCAGAAAGATCGCGGAGTGCTCGATCACCCGAAACACCCGCTTGGCGCGGCCAACCGGCAGCGCGTGATACAGGGTGGAGGCCAGGTACAGCAGCACCATGGTCGCGGCAAAGATGCTCGCGCCGACAATAAACCCCGCATCGCCCTGCCGCACCGCATGCTGGATCAGGAACGGGGTGGCCAACACTGCCGCGACCAGCCCGAGTCCGTGACTGAAGCTGTTCGCGATTTCTTCCCCACGCGACTGCACCCGTTTGCTTGCTGCAAAGGACAGGCTCATGAACATGCCTCCGGAAGCTTTCCTGCTTAGCTTCCTTCCTGTTCCCCCACCGGCTCGGCGTCATGCATTTGCGGATGCGCGGTGCGCAGCCAGCCTGCTTCGCTGTCCCAGAACACGGGTTTTTCGGTCTGCAGCATGTGGAGCAGATTGCGGTAGTCCTCAGAACCCAGGTTGGTCAGGCGGAACAACTCGGTCAGGCGCGTTGCGCTGCGCAGGATAATGCGCCCACGGCCGGGTTTGTCGGGTGAACCGGAAGGCATCCACTCTGCATAATAGTGACCAACATTTACAACAGCCATCGTCGTTCTCCTTGGGTACCTATCTGATTTAAAAATAGATGGTTTTGCGTGAAGCGTATGGAGGGTGGCCCGCTGCTTGCCGGTTGCATGATCGGCCAGGGCATTTGGCTTTCGCGGTGTTTTCAGGACTTGATCCGGGGGAAGTCGGGTCTAGATTTAAAAACGGGTGCGCATTTTCTGCAAGGGAGTCAGCACCATGGAATGGTGGCGAATCGTGGGGGTTAACGAACTGGAACACCACACCAGCGGATACTTGATCGCAGATCTTTTAACGGCTGAAGAGAGACGTAATGATGATGATTAAAGGAAGGACTGGATTTACATTGCTGTTGGCTTTGGCGCAAGCAGGAGGCAGTGCCGCCGCGGAGTTGAATGCCAAGGAACAACTCGGCAAGCGTCTGTTTTTTGATACCAATCTTTCACAGAACCGCAATCAATCCTGTGCGACCTGCCACGCACCCGCAGTGGGATGGACTGGCCCGGATGGGGCGATCAACAGCAAGGAATCGGTGTATGTGGGATCGGTAGCCGGGCGGTTTGGCAACCGCAAGCCCCCCAGTTCGGCCTATGCCACCGCATCTCCCAAGCTGCACTATGACGCCCGCGCCAAACTCTTCGTCGGCGGCAGTTTCTGGGATGGCCGCGCCACCGGTGAAATGCTCGGCAGTCCCGCCGCCGATCAGGCGGTGGGGCCCTTTCTGAACCCTTTGGAGCAGGCGCTGCCCGATGCGGCTGAACTGGTGCGGCGGGTCTGCAGCGCGGACTACGCTGACCGCTTCAAGGAAGTGTGGGGCCCCATATCGTGCGATGACGTCAACAAGGCTTTCGGTTACATCGGGCATTCGATCGCCGCCTACGAAGGTTCGCGCGAGGTAAACCGCTTCGACTCCAGGTTCGATGCCTATCTCGCCGGCAAGACCAAACTCACGCCGCAGGAAAGCCAGGGCCTGCGGCTGTTCCAGGGCAAGGCCAAGTGTGCCGAGTGCCACACCAGCAAGCCCGGACCGAACAAGCAACCGCCGCTGTTCACCGATTTCACCTATGACAATATCGGCGTGCCGCGCAATCCGGACAACCCGTTTTACTATCATCGCGAGACCAACCCGATGGGGGCGGCATGGGTCGATATGGGGCTGGGTGGGTTCTTGAAGACGGTTCCCAAGTATCGCCGCTATGCCCACGCCAATCTCGGCAAACACAAGGTACCCACCTTGCGTAACACGGCACAGCGGCCGTCAGCAGACCTGGTTCGGGCTTACGGCCACAACGGCTATTTCAAGAGCCTGAAGGAGGTCGTCCATTTCTACAACACGCGCGATGTGCTGCCGGTGTGTGGCGAGGAAGACAAGAAGGTGGGGATCGATTGCTGGCCCCAGCCTGAAGTCGCGCTCAATCTGAACCGAGACGAGATGGGTCGCCTCGGCCTGACCGATGCGGAGGAGGATGCAATCGTTGTCTTTCTCGAGACGCTCACGGATGGCTTCACGGCTTCGAAGTAGCGGGGCGATGTCCACGACTGTCCTGATCGTGCGGGGCGATGGGTGGGGGATGCTGCGCGCGCGGATCCTGCCTGAAAAACCGGTTTGCTCCGGGTGGCAACGGGTCTAGATTGAAGTGGACTGCATGTTTTCTTTCTGCAAGGGAGTCAGCACCATGGGATGGTGGCGCGTTGTGGGGGTAATGATGATGAGCATGATGGGAACAGGACTGGCGCAGGAAACCGGGGCGATCAAGCTGCCGCCGCCCGAGATGGCAGGCGGCATGCCCTTGATGCAGGCGCTGAAGGCGCGGCACTCGACGCGGGAGTTCGGCAGCAAGCCGCTGCCGCCGCAGGTGCTGTCCAACCTGCTGTGGGCGGCAAGCGGGGTGAACCGGCCGGAGTCGGGCCAGCGCACGGCGCCTTCCGCCCACGACTGGCGTGAGGTCGATGTGTACGTAACCACCGCAGACGGCGCGTATCGCTACGATCCGCCCACGCACACGTTAATCAAGGTGGTGGCCGGTGACATTCGCCCGCTGGCAGGGGTGCAGGACTTTGTGGCCACGGCGCCGCTGAACCTGGTGTACGTGGCCGACCTCGACCGGATGAGTGGGGCCAGCGCGGAGGACAAGGCGTTCTACAGCGCAACCGATGCCGGCTTTATTGCCCAGAATGTGTATCTCTTCTGTGCGTCGTCCGGGTTGGCGGTGGTGGTGCGCGGCCTGGTCGATCGCGATGTGTTGGCCGCTGCCCTGGGGCTGGCCAGCCATCAGCGCATCATCCTGGCGCAATCGGTGGGCTACCCGGCCGGCAGTGTTAGATAGGGGTGTCGTAAGCGAACTATTCTTGGAACGTATCCCGTCAGGTATGCGCAAACACGCATGCCGGTGCAGGGAACATGGAAGGAGACCATATGAAAATTCTGTTGATGATGCTGCCGCTGCTATGCGCGGCAGGTGTTGCAATGGGGCAGGGCGTCGAGCCTGAAGTGGCGGTCGCGCCCGACGAGGCCCAAACCCCGGACAAGAATCAGGTTCAACGCAGGGTGGACGTTCGGGATAGTCATGATCGACATATGGGAAACCTGCGGCAGGGCCGCGACATGCGCCGCTGTCTGAATCTGAAGACCAACGAAGCGATCATTCGCTGCGCCGAACCCGGGCGCAAGCCGTAATTCATGCGTCCGGCTGACGCCCGACGTTGGTGACGGGCTTGGCGACGCCGCTTTCGCATCTTGCCGTGCCGCTGGCGCTGAGCGTGGCGCTGGGGCAAGACATCGTGCCGCCGGGGCTGATGGCGCTGGCGCTGGCCTGCGCGGTGCTGCCCGACCTCGACGCGCTGGGACTGTGGCTGGGCATTCCCTACGAACATCCGCTGGGGCATCGAGGCCTTACCCACTCGCTGCCATTTGCCGTTGCGCTGGCTGGCGCGGGTGTGCTGTTCGCGCCGGCGCTGGGTGCCGATCCGTTGACCGCGTTCGGGGTGCTGCTCACCAGCGCCGCGTCGCACGGCCTCATCGATGCGCTGACCAACGGCGGGCTCGGCGTCGCCCTGCTCAGTCCCTTCTCGCACCGGCGCAGCTTTCTGCCGTGGCGGGTGATCGAGGTGTCGCCGTTGCGACCGTCCGCGCTTTTCTCGCGGCGCGGCTTGCGTGTTTTGCGCTCCGAGATGCGCTGGGTGTGGCTGCCCTGTTTGGTGATCGGGCTGGTGGGTTTTGCGGTGCGGGCTCTTGTTGGTCAGGTTTAGCTGCGGGTCATCCGGGCAGGATGATTTACTCATCGCGTCTTGCCGCCGATATTGCCGCTTCGCATTCATGGGAATGTCGCCTAGCATGGGGCTCACGGTTTTCGTTATCGAGCGCACCAGGGGGATGATCATGAAGAAAAAGCTGACTTCTTTAGTTGCAGGGTTGGTTTTTCTGCTGTCAGGTGCCAACGTCTGGGCCACGGCTTTCACAGGGCTGTATGCATTCGGAGACAGCCTCTCGGACGCGGGCGGCAGTCCCTCTGCCGTTCTGAGCATTTACAAGTTGCTGAGCGGTAATTGCGATCCCTTACACCCATGCCCCCCTTATTTTGATGGGCGCTATTCCAACGGTCCGGTCGCCGTGGAATCCCTGGCGGCTTCCATTTTTCCGGGCGGCGCCAATCCCGCGAATTTCCACGACTTTGCCGTTTCCGGCGCCACCACGGGTATCGGAAACTACGGCGACGGAGGCACTGCCACCACTCAGGGGTTTTATGGATTGCCCGGGATGGTTCAGCAAGTCGGGCTTTACCTGTCTTCGTCAGGCGGGGCGGCAGACCCCAATGCCTTGTATTTCGTATGGGGCGGCGCGAACGACTTTCTCACGCTCGATTCCCCCGTCCTGGCAGCGCAGAACGTTGCGGCCTATGTGGGGGCGCTGGCGACAGCAGGCGCAGAGCACATTCTTGTCCCCAACCTGCCGGATCTGGCCCTCACCCCCTTTGTCCAAAGCGTGGGGATTGAGGCACAGGCCCACGCCTTTTCCACCAGCTTCAATACAACGCTTGCAATAGCGCTCGGGAACCTGGGCCAACCGGGCATTACCCAGTTCGACACTTATTCCTTCCTCAACGATGTGATCCTGAACCCGACCCATTACGGCCTCACCAATTCGCAGGACGCCTGCCTGCCGTCGCTTCTGGATGCGCCCTGCGCAAACGCCGACAGTTATGTTTTCTGGGATGTATTTCATCCGACCACAGCGGCCGATGCGGTCATCGCGTCGGCCTTTGCGAAGGCCATTCCCGAGCCGGGAACCATTGCATTGCTCGCCGCGGGCCTGCTTGCGCTGTTTTACGTGAGCAGCCAAAGGCGCAAACCCGGTCAAGCACGCATGGGGTGATGCTGCGCAGTCTGGCTAGCATCCCGGACATTCCAGATCCGCCAGAAACTTTTTGAGCCCCGCCCTGGCGCCACCGATCCACGGGGCGCCGTGGGCGAACAACAGGTGATCGAATTCGCGTTCGCGCAGGTGCTTGAGAAAGGCCTTGCGCAGGCCGTGCTTGACCTCTGCCGGGTCGTCACCCATGTAGGCGTCCGGCACGAAACCGAGCTTGCCCCGCTCGCGGACGATGGCGTCGCCGAGGCTCAGGATGCCGCCGTGCAGCGGCACATACAGCGCGGTTTCTTCCGGACACAGCGCCGCGACTTTCAGCGCCAGCACCCCGCCGGGGAGCAGCTTGCCGTGGCTGAATCCCCTGACCTTTTCGCCATGGGTGAATTCGTGCAGCCCGTCCTTGTGGCACCAGACCTGCGCGCCATAGCGGGCGGCGAAGCGGTCGCTATGGCGATAGTGGTGGCGGTTGGTCAGGTAGATGTGCTGCGGCGCGCCGTGCGCCGCGAACCACTCGATGCCCTGCGCGGGCACGCGCGGGTCGATCAGCAACGGCGGGTCGGTGGCGTTGAGGTAATAGGAGTGGACGTAGGCCTGGATACCTTCGTGGAAGGTCTTCCAGTGGAAAACGCCGGGCAGGATTTCTTTCATGGCGGGTGTCCTTTGCTTCAGTAAAGACAATTTAAGCGCCAAGAAAAGCTGTCTCTGGCGACCTGCGTTCAAATAGGCAAAAGCTACAGTCTGGGCTGCCCGGTTGCTCTGGCGGGCAAGGCGACAAAAAGATCGATCAGGGAGAGAATCCAGTGTCGGCGCTTCACGGGCCAGCGCTGCTGTATACCTTCTGGCCCTTTGATGACATTGCCTTTGAAATCACCATGGAGAAACTGCATGCTGAACCGCCTATTTGACCGCGTTACCCTGGCGGCGCTTGCCACGCTGCTGGGTGCGTGCTCCACCGCCGATGTCGTGGTGCCGATCGATACGGCGCAGATCGTGTCGAGCAAGCAGGACGCTACCCGAAGCGTGCAGGTTCAGGTTACGGACATCCGCAAGGAAGCGAATCTCGAACGCACCACGATTGGAAACCTGTCGATGGGGCGGATCACGCTGAAGCCGCCGGCCCCGGAACTCGTGCAGGCGGTCGTCGAGGCAAGCGCCTACAAGGTGCTCGCGGGTCACAGTGGGATCGAGCCGCAGACCGTGCTGTGCGGGATTCGCGTTTTCGAGATCGCGACACCGGCAACTCCGCTTTACTGGGATATCAACGCGAAGATCGAACTGGTGCTGCGCGTCCGCGGGCACGACCGCACGGTCTCGGGGACGGCGACCGAGCGCACATTCGTCTGGCCGACCGAGGCGCTGATCGAGCGGGTGACGACCGAAGCGCTGCGCCAGGTGAGCGCTGAATCGGAACAGGCCCTGGAAACGCTATTCGCGTTGCCGCGCTGACTCGGGGGCCTGTGGTATTTCGGCGGGTTGGGCGGCGGTCTGCCGGATCGCGCGCGCAATCCGGCTGCCGAGTTCGTGGCACGCCTGGGCCCTGGTGTTGGCTGGAATGGGTACCGGCAGCACGAATGCGGGCATCACGAATGTCCCCTCGACTTTGGCATCCTCGTGCCGAAGCTTGACGCTGTCGTCGAGCGACCAGAGCGCGGCATTGAGCGCCGTGGTTTCGCCTTGCCAGATAAAGCCCAGGCATCCGCCGCCACCGTAGCCAGCGCCGCACAGGATGAAACCGCCCGGTTCGTCCTCGCGGGTTCCCCCGCTGAAAACAATGAGGTAGCGCAGTCCGCGCCGCACCAGCCGTGCGCGAACGTCCTCGCGGGCGAGCAGTGCGGCGAAGCCTGCTTCGGTCGCCGGCTGCGTCGCGGGTTCAAGCAGCGGAAACAGCGCATCGCGGATCGTGCGCTGCGGTGTGACGACGATTTCAGGCGCGACTTCGCGAATGCGCGCGGTCAGGCAGTCCTCGATGTCGCCGCCCATTGCGTACAGTGCGTCGGTCGGATTGGCCGGCCACCAGACAATGCCGACCGGTATGGCAGCCGGAGCCTCTGCTTGTGCAGGCAGCGACGTGCAGAAAAGCCCGGCCACCGCAACGAGTGTGCGTGCAAAGCCCATGCGCATCATGGCGAAACACGCCGCAGGGGAATTCGCGCCGACCAGGCCTTCAGCGCGGGGTCGTTTTCAGCTTCGACCATGAAGCGCGCAATCGCCTCGCGCATGGTGATCTCCACCTCCGGCATGGTGCAATCCCGCACATCGAGGCACTCAGTGATGCGGCGCTGATGACGCTGCTGTGCCGACGCGGTCCAGCAGCGGATTTCGATGCCGTCCGGCGCATAGAGACACACCCGATAGGCGATGCGCACGATGTCAGGATTGCGGTCTGTGCCGAACACGAGTTCTGCATCCGTTTGCTCGAGCACGATCACCCCATCCACACCGGGGGTGCCTTCGCGCCAGGGCGGCCAGTCCGGCAGTTCGACCGCCTGCGTGAACATGCTGGCGAAGACCCGCTCGAAGCGGGCGACGCTTGCCTTCCCCACTTCGATGCGCACCAGGGGATTGATGAGGATCGCAGTACGAGCGGCGCCAGCGTAAACGACCCCCACCCGCGCGTCGATGCGCTGGAAGATCGGCGGGTCTTCTGGCGGCGGTTCGAGCGGGACGGTTCCGCATGCGGCGAGCGCCAGCGCCATCAGCGCGGCGTACGCGCGCACCTTATTGAATGGCAGCGACAGCGCGCGATTGAAGCGGGCGGACTTGATCAATTTCATCAGCTCAGACCGGGTTCATCAATATACGATCGGCAGGATATCAAGATCGACCCGGGTTGCATGGCGACATCGCTTCGTATTCAATCATGGCAGCGGGGCGACGACGAGCGGCACAGTCATTTCTGCCGCGCTGAGCCCGCCGTGCACGCCGATATGGGTGTGGCGCTCCTCGCCCTTGAGCCAGTCGCGCAGGATGGCGTGGCCGCGGGGGATGAGGACGTAGTCGCCGATCCGGTCGCGCAGGGCGGGGTGGGCTTCGCCTGGGCCCAGCCATCCCTGCTGCAGGATGTCTGCGCTTTTGAACAGATGGACCCGGTCTGCCAGCTGTCCGCGGACATAGTTCTCGAATTGTTGTTCCCGTCCTGCGCGCACGTAGGCGTAGGCCATTCGCGGTTCGCCGCACAGGGGCAGCAGCAGGGTCTCGCGCAGACCGGGATGGTCGTCGAGATCGATGGTTTCTTCCGCCGGGGTGTCGATGAATCCATGGTCGGCGGTGACGATGATGCAGCTGCCGCTGTCGCGCGCCACGTTCACCAGCTGGGCGAAGCCGGCGTCGAGCGCGGCGAAGGCCTCCGCCACCTGCGGACTGTGGACGCCGTATTCGTGCGCCAGGCTGTCGTGCTGCGGCCAGTAGGCATGGACGTAGCTGCGCGGCGCGTCGCTCTGCATAAGGCCGGTGATGAGGGTGAACATCTCGTCGAGGGTTGCGTAGCCATGCCGCGTGGCCTTGCCCGACAGCGCGACGTTGAAATCCGAATGGATGATGTGCTGCGGGCTCACCACGTGGCAGGGCAGTGGCAGCCGGTCGAACAGCGGGGTGAGGCCGAACAGCGTCGCCGGCGTGACGCCGGCTTCGCGCAGGCTGTGGCGGCCAGCGCGGACGCGGAAAGGCAGCGGCGCGGCGATGGCGCCAAGCTCGCGGAAATACATGTGCCAGCCGGTCAGTCCATGCTGTTGCGGGGCAAGACCGGTGAGGAAGGTGGGAATGGCGCTGGCTGTGGTGGAGGGAAAGACCGAGGTGAGCGGGCTGCGCAGATGGCGGCGCAAGGCGCTGTCGCGGCCGAGCAGGTAATCGTGGCCCAGTCCGTCGACCACCAGCAGCACCAGATGCCGCGCATCGGCCAGCGCCTCGGGCGGCAGCGCCGTCAGCGGCGCATACGGGCTGCTGCTGCCGAGGGCGGTGGTGATGGAGCTCATGAGGTTGACCAGGCCGCCGCCGCGATAGTCGGGCAGGGTGAGGCCGGGGTCTGCCTGCCAGGTCGGTCCGATGCTGGATTCCGGCGTCATGCTTGCTCCGTCAGGGTGAGGTTGTCTACGCCAAGAGCCAGCTTATAGTGAATATAGTGAAGCGTGACCGAGCAGTTTTGGTATGCCTGTTGATACAGGAGATTACGATGGTGCTCGGGTCTTGAAGTCATGCTTGAACCGAAACGATAAACCATGGACAAGTTCATCCTCCTCCGCCTGAAAAGCTTCGCATACGCCTTGCAGGGTATGGTTTATCTTGTGCGCACGCAGCCCAATGCGCGCCTGCATCTGCTGGCCGCGGCCCTGGTCTGCGCTGTGGGGGGGGTTGTTGGCCTCAGCCGGGCGGAGTGGCTGTGGATCATCGTGGCCATCACCCTGGTGTGGTGTGCCGAGGCGTTCAATACCGCCCTCGAGCAGTTGGCCGATGCCCTGCATCCGGAGAATCATCCCGGAATCGGCCGGGCCAAGGATGTGGCCGCTGCCGCGGTGCTGATCGCCGCCGTGGGCGCGGCGGTCATCGGCATGCTGGTGTTCGTGCCGCATTTCGCCGGCATGGCTCGCTGAGCCCGGGTTGCGGAAACCAAATGGCCCGGAGGGGAAGCCTGTGGTCACGGTCGAATGGCAGACCGCGATCATTCTGGCCGCATATCCCCCTTGCGCACCCATACGCCCCGTAGCTCGCAGTGCAACAGTTCGCTGCCACTCAACAGATACTGGCCTACCGGGTAGAGCGTATTGTTGAAATAACAGGCACCGGTTTCGAGTTCCAGATCCAGCGAGACATCTTCATATTCATCGAAGATGGGCGAGGTTCTGAATTCGGGATCGGGTGCGCCGACCTGGGATACGTGGCTGGTCATGAATCTGCCTTTAAATAGGGAGGGGAATACGGTTCCTGCTCTTATTTATTCCTTGAACGGTGCCTTGTCCGGCTCAACGCTCTCGATTTGCGGGATGGCCTTTTGCGGGTGCTGCCTGATGATCCGCTTCAGTTCATCATCCGTGCGGGCGCCATGCGCGCTGCTCTGCTGCACCTCGGCATCCGGCGGAAATTCCGGCGAAGCGGGCGCGATGCGCTCAATCTCGGCTTCGGCGGCAAGCCAGTCTTCCAGATCATGCCCCGTTGCGTAACCACGCTTGGCGAAATGGTAATAGGCGGCGTCGCGGATCATCGCCTCGCGCTGCTCAAGGCTGAAGGCCCCACGCCAGGTAATGTCTGGGTCATTGCCCGGGTCAACCGGTGTGCGTGTCTGTTTTGCCATGTTTTCGTCCTCCATCGTCAGAAGATAAGAAACCCCGCGAACAGGCCTGGCCCGCAGTTGCCACATCCCTCGCGTGAATATCACTTATTTGATTTGAATTTTGAATATAGTCGATTTACTGGCGGGCAAGCTTCATCACCAGGGAGACGTGCTGCATCAAACAAGAAGCAGCGTCAGGCCACTAGGTGTCCCAGGTCCGTACGCGCCCCACATCCAGATGCACAAAGTTGGATTCCGGGTAGTAGCCGACGCCGCCTTGCAGCAGGAGCCCGGCCTGGCGCAGGTCGGCAAGTTGAATGCCGGGGATGCGGATGTCGATGGCGATCGAAAACCACCGGGCTGAACGACGTATACGGCTGTCGCCGCCAGTCGATGCTGACACGAGAGCCGCCGGTCGGTATAAGGAACAAAACCGCCGGCGTGCGTTGCTTTACAGCCGCCAGAAAGTGCTTTTCGGAGGATGCTCAAATCAATGGGCCTGCTTGTTTTTTGACAACGATGCCATTTTTTAAATGAACGACTTGCTTCAATCCGGCGTGCGCCGCCGCGAAGTATGGGCATGGGCGATGTTCGACTTTGCCAACTCGGGCTACACGACCGTGGTGATCACTGCCGTATTCAGCGCCTATTTCGTCACGGCAGTGGCGGGCAATGCCCCGTGGGCGACGTTTGCCTGGACGCTGGCTTTATCGGTTTCCTATGCATTGGTGATGTTCACCGCCCCGCTGGTCGGCGCCCATGCCGACGCCCACGCCAGCAAGAAGAAACTGCTGTGGCTGACTACGCTCGGCTGCGTCGGCTTTACTGCCCTGCTTTATTTTGCCGTGCCCGGCGCGCTGGTGCTGGCCATCGCTGCGCTGGTGCTCTCCAACTATTTTTTTGGCACCGGCGAAAATATCATCGCCGCGTTTCTGCCCGAATTGGCGCGGCCGCGCGCGCTCGGTCGGGTATCAGGCTGGGGCTGGTCGCTCGGCTACGTCGGCGGACTGGTGTCGCTGGGCGTCAGCCTCGCATACATCAACTGGGCGCAGGCCCAGGGGCTGGGTGCAGCCGATTTCGTTCCCGTTGCCATGCTCATCACCGCCACGATTTTCATGCTGGCGAGCCTGCCCACCTTGCTGATGCTGCGCGAACGCGCCACCCCGCAACCCGCTCAAAGCGCGCGCAGCGCCTGGGCGCAGGTGCGGCACACGCTGGGCCATCTCGAACAATTGCCCGACCTCAAACGCTTTCTGGTCTGCACCGTGCTGTATCAGGCGGGCATCCAGGCGGTGATCACGCTGGCAGCGATTTATGCCAGCCAGGTGTTTCATTTCACGACCCGGCAAACCATCCTGCTGGTGCTGGTCGTCAACATCACGGCGGCGCTCGGCGCGTTCGTTTTCGGCCACGTGCAGGATCGCATCGGCCATGTGCGGGCGATTGCGTTGACGCTGATCGGCTGGATCGTGATGGTGCTGCTGGCCTGGGTTGCGCCCGACGAGCGCATGTTCTGGGTGGCGGCCAATCTGGCCGGGCTATGCATGGGCGCATCGCAGTCGGCAGGGCGCGCAATGGTGGGATTGCTCGCGCCGCCGGCGCAGCAGGCCGAGTTTTTCGGCCTGTGGGGTCTGGCGGTCAAGCTCGCGTCGATACTCGGTCCGCTGACTTATGGTGTTGCCAGCTGGATCACCGCAGGCAACCACCGTCAGGCGCTGTTGATCACCGGCAGCTATTTCGTCGCCGGCCTGTGGGCGCTGCGTGGCGTGCAGGCTGCGCGCGGCCATCGCGCTGCGCGGCGCTTTGCCCTCGCTGCGGACTGAGCATGACGGCTTTCACGATCCACGAAACCGATTGGGCGCACGATGCCGGGCGGCTGAGTGCAATCCGGCGCACGGTTTTCATCGATGAGCAGGGCGTGCCCGAAGCGCTGGAATGGGACGCCGACGATGCCGACTCCCTGCATCTGCTCGCGACTCTTGTTGACGGCACCCCCATCGGCTGTGCCCGCTTGCTGCCCGACGGCCATATCGGCCGCATGGCGGTGCTGCCGGCCTGGCGCGGGCGTGGGGTTGGGCACGCCTTGCTGGCGGCAGCGATCCGTTTGGCTCGGGCGCAGGGGCATGCCACGATCCGGCTCAGCGCACAAACACATGCCGCCGGGTTCTATGCGGATGCCGGATTTGTTGTGGAGGGCGACCCCTATGAAGAGGCGGGTATTCCCCATATCGCCATGCAGAAATGCTTAAATTGACAGCCTGATTAACCCGCTTGTTTCAGTCGGGTTAAGTTCAAGAATTTACTGATAGAGTTCGATCGAACGTGTTTTTCACTGGCCGCCGCGCGGCAAAACAAAGGATCAATCAAGCATGGCACCATTAAGAGCAGGCATCGTTGGCGCTGGAATAGCCGGAGCCAGCTGTGCGGGCACACTCGCAGCGGCGGGCTGGGAAGTGGATGTATTCGACAAGGCGCGTGGGGTGGGTGGACGCTTGTCGACCCGGCGCCTGGAACAGGGTTGGGCCACGCTGGGATCCTCCTTCATTTCGGCGAAGCGGGAGCCTTTTCGCAGCCAGTTGCGTGACTGGGTGCGCAAGGGCTGGCTTGCTCCGGTACGCGACATCCTGCATGGACGCGCCAACAAGTCATGGGCGCAGGCGCAACTGCAAAGTCATTACACCCCGCTGATCGAGCCTTCGCAGTTGGTGCGTCAGATGCTTGGCACGGCGCGCCTGCATACCTCGGCACGCGTCACGGCGATCCAGCCGCGCACGATCATTCTGGAAAACGGACAGACCATGGGCGACTACAACTGCGTGATTTGCAGCGTGCCAGTGCCGCAGGCGATTCCCCTGCTCCATGCGTTGCCGCGCCTGCATGAACGCCTTGGTGAGGTGCGCTATCGCCCGATCTGGTCATTCCTGATGCGCTGGGAAGGCGGGCCTGCGGCAGATGTCATCAAATTCGACGACCACCTGATCGACCTGGCGGTGCGGCAGCCAAGCGGTGGCGCGGGTCTGTGGGCGGTGCACAGCAGCCATGAGTTTGCTGAAACCTACCTGGATGCGTCGCAGATGGAGGCCAGCACGCGCGCCGCCTCGGCCTTGATGGGCTTGCTGGGTTTGGCCTGGCCGGTTGAGGTCGAGGTCTCCCATTTGTGGCGTTATGCCAAGCCGGAAGCCTCGATCGGCGGATTCTGGCTGGGCGACCGTGAAAACCGCGTGGCTCTGATTGGGGATGGCATTGCCGGGGCAGGCGTTGAACGCGCCTGGGAAAGCGGGGTGCGCCTGGCGCAATCGCTGGTGCAGGCCAAAGCGGAACTGGCCAATTGTCCCGTCGAACTTGACCCGGATCAGTTTGTCTCATAAAACATAAATCATCCACGCAATGGGGGCGTGGCTGAAGCCAGAAAAATGCGTGCAATGAAACTAGAATATTGCTGACCCAGAGAAAAAACATGATGCCTTGTGTCCTGGGCAAACCGGCGAACCAACATGCTCTACATTGATCTTTTCAAATCACTCGAACGCGCCCGCTGGAATATGGAAACCGATATTCCATGGGACAGTTTCGACGCCAGCAAACTGACCGACGAACAGGCGCTCACGGTCAAACTAAATGCAATTACCGAGTGGGCTGCGCTGCCGGCCACCGAAATGTTCCTGCGTGATTTCGTGCACGACAGCGATTTTTCCGCCTTCATGTCGATCTGGTTTTACGAGGAACAGAAGCATTCGCTAGTGCTGATGGAATACCTGCGCCGCTTCAAGCCCGAGTTTGTCCCCACCGAGGAAGAACTGCACGCCATCCGCTTCCCGTTTGACCCGGCGCCGCCGATGGAAACCCTGATGCTGCATTTTTGCGGTGAGGTGCGGCTGACCCAGTGGTACAAGTGCGCGTCGGAATGGCATACCGAACCGGTGATCAAGCACATCTACGAAACCATCTCGCGTGACGAAGGCCGCCACGGCGGCGCGTATCTGCAATACATGAAGCGCGCGTTGGTGCAGGGTGGCCCGAGCGTGGCTGCTGCATTTGCCAAGATTGGGTTTTTGATGGCCTCGAGCGGCCGTTCCGACAAGGCGCTGCATCCGACCAATCTGCACGTCAACGAGGCGTTGTTCCCGCGGGACACGATCCAGTCGCGTTTGCCCGATCCGGAATGGCTGGAGCATTGGCTCGACGAACAGATCCACTTTGATGAAACCTGGGAAAGCAAGGTGGTAGGCGGTATTCTGCGCAATCTTTCGAACCTGCTGGGACAGAAATTCGAAAACGTGCGCGACCTTAATCGCTATCGCAAGCAGATGCTTGCCGCCGCCTGAGCAGCCTCAGAACCGTTCATCCATCCGCAAATAGCGCCACTGCCCGGGTGGCACTTTTCCCAGTGACACGCCGCCGAGGCGGATGCGCTTCATCGATACCACCTGCAAACCGGCGGCTTCGCACAGATGGGCGATCTGCCCGACTTGCGCGCCTTTGAGCGCGACGCGCAGGCGGGTTTCGTTTTGCCAGCTGACCTTGATCGCCGCCGGGGTGCGGCCGTTGTAGCGGATGCCCTGGTTCATCCGTTTGAGCGCGTTCGGCATCAGGTCCCCGGCCACTTCGACGATCATTTCGTGTTCGATCATGGCGGCGTCTTCGCTGAGCTTGCGCGAAACGTGCCAGTCCTGGGTAAAGACAACCAGACCGCTGGCGTCGGTTTCGAGCGGGACGCAGGCGGTCAGTTGGGTGAAGTGTTTTTTCAGGGGCGAGATGCCCGAACCGTCTTCTGCCCAGTGGCTGGCGGCATTGAGCAGTTGCGCCGCCGGCTGGCTGCCCTCAATGGCGTGATAGCCGGGCGGTTTGTGCAGCAGCAGGGTGACGGGTTCGGCCTGGCTGATGTCTGCTTTGGGGTCGATCTCGATGCGTTCTTCAGCGACGCGTGCCTGCGGCTCTTCAACCACCACGCCATCCACCCGCACCCAGCCGCCCGCGATGAGTTGCTCGGCTTCGCGGCGCGAGCAGGCGCGCAGTTCGGCGACGCGTTTGGCAAGGCGGATGGGTTCGGTCATGGCGGGCGTGTGTGAGCAGGAAGCCCGCAAGTTTAACGCCGTGCCGGTTGTTATTGCCGCGGCTGGCGCGGTATGCTTTTGAATCATCCCTTGGAGACGCTCATGAAAAGCACCCTTACCCTTTCTTTGCTGCTGTTCACTTCATCCACCTTTGCCGCCGTGATTGGCAAGGACGTTAGCTATACGGCAGGCGACACCGAGATGCATGGCTTTCTGGCGTATGACGATGCCGTCAAAGGCAAGCGTGCCGGGGTGCTGGTGGTGCCCGAATGGTGGGGCGTCAGCGATTACGCGCGCAAGCGGGCGCGCATGCTGGCGAGCGAAGGCTATGTCGCGCTGGTGGTCGACATGTATGGCAAGGGTCAGACCGCCGACAACCCGACGGACGCGGGCAAGCTGGCTGGCAGCGTGAACAAGAATCCGCCGCTGGCTTTGAGCCGGTTTCAGGCGGCAGAAAACTTCCTCGGCAAGCAGTCGAACGTGAAAAAAGGCGAGCTGGCCGCACTCGGCTACTGTTTCGGTGGCGGGGTCGTGCTCAACATGGCGCGCGCGGGCGAGCCCCTGAAATCGGTGGTCAGCTATCACGGCGTGCTGGCAACCGATGTGGCAGTCAAACCCGGCGGCATCAAGGCGAAACTGCGGGTCTTTCACGGAGAGGCTGACCCGGTGGTTCCGCCCGAACAGGTCGAGGCGTTCAAGCGCGAAATGGACGCTGCGCGCGCTGACTACATGTTTGTGGCCTATCCCGGTGTGAAGCACACCTTCACCAACCGCGAAGCCGACAGCTATGCCGCACAGTTCGGTTTGCCGCTTAAATACGACAACGCGGCCGACACCGATTCGTGGACGCGCACGCTCGAATTCCTCAAATCGACCCTGAATAATGACTGACGCCTGCGACCACGACGGTCACACCCCGCATCAATCGGGCAGCCTGGGCATCCCGCAAATCGGGCAATTCGACCCGGTGGCGTTCGAGCGGGCGGTCAACGACATGCTCGTCGCCTGCGGCGTGGCGCCGGACTCGGTGCACACCGGGCGCACCGCCCAGCGGGTGCGCGAACTGTGGCAAAAGCGCCTGCTGGGTGGCTACGCGATGCATCCAGCCGACGCGCTGGGGGAGGGCTTCGCCGACGAGCGCGACGACATGGTGGTGGTGCGCGGGATCGCCGTGCATGGCGTATGTCCGCATCACCTGGTGCCGTTTCGCGGAGTTGCGCACGTCGCCTATATTCCCGGTGGACGGCTGCACGGCTTTGGCCGCATCGCGCGCATGGTCGATGCCATCGGCCACCGTTTTACCTATCAGGAATGGATGACGCGCGACATCGCCGAAGCGTTGGTGACGCATGGATTCGCCCAGGGCGCGGCGTGCATCATCGAGGCCGAGCAGTTATGTCTGTTGCTGGGCGAAGACCGGCGCGGTGACGAGCGTGTGGTGACACAGGCATTCACCGGCTGCTTCCGCAACAGCGATCAGCAGCGCAATGAATTCCTGCGGGCGGTGTCACAATCCGATTTACGCTGAGTGCGCCAGGAACGCGCTGCATTCTGGACTCTTCACCGCACATTTCCCATCCCATGAATTACGTTTTTCTGTTGCTTGCCTTGGTGGCCGCACCGTTGCATGCCGCTGAAGCCCCCAACTGGACAACCGAACCGCCCCCCGCTGTAGTCATCAAGCTGGCCGAGCCGGCGTCCGACGAAGTGGTGGTGGTGATTAACGACAACGCATTCGGCGGCAACCATGCCGGCCTGTTCGCAGGCAGTCTGCTGATTGATCCGGCGGGCAGCTATGTGGGCGTGCGCGGCGAGGACGCAACCTGGCAGGGGCCGACGCTGGCGGATTACGCGCGCTATCAAACCGTTGACGGCCCCAACATCCGCTTTTACCGGTTTCGTTTGCAGCCCCAGTCATTCATCAGTATCGAACAGCGCATCCGCGCAAGCGGTTTTACGCCACCGCTGTTTTGTGCCGCGGCCGTGCAGAACCTGCTGGCTGGGGTGGCGCCGTTTGACACACTCGAACACACTGGATGGACTTCCCCGACCGAACTGGGGCGCATACTCGACACACTGACGCAGGGCAAAGCTGCGGCAGGTGAATGCCAGAAACTGGATGCGACGCCGTGCTGATTTTGGAAAAAGCGATTTTGCCTTGACACATACCAACCGGTATGTATGATTGATCCATGAACGCCACAGTCAAATCGTCCGACCTCACCCGGCAAACCCTGCTGGAAGCCGCATTCACCGAAATCCACCGCAACGGGTTTCAGGCAGCGTCGCTGACGCAAATTCTCGCCGACACCGGCCTCACCAAAGGCGCGCTGTATCACCACTTTCCAGACAAAAAAGCCTTGGGGCTGGCGGTTATCGAGGACGTGATCCGGCCACAATTGGCGGCGATGATGTTCGCGCCGATGGCAGACACCCAGCAGCCGCTGGCTGCGATTCAGGCGCTGCTCAAAGCCAAGGCAGCCGAACCCGATCCCTGGGTGGTGACACTGGGCTGTCCGCTTAACAACCTGATACAGGAAATGAGCCCGGTGGACGAATCATTTCGCCTGCAATTGAACAGCTTGTTTCGGGATTGGGTCGCCGTGTTGACGGGGGCGCTGGAGCGCGGTCTACAGTCTGGAGAAGTGAGGCCGGAAGTGAAGGCGGCAGATACCGCATTCTTCATTGTGTCTGCGCTCGAAGGCTGTATCGGGATGAGCAAAAACACCCAGTCAGTCGCAGCCTATCGTGGTTGCCTTGGGCAATTGAACAAATATCTTGAAACCTTGAAAGCTTGAAGCCTGCAGATCAACTTGCGCTTCCAACGCTGCCGACGCGCTACCCGTCGGTGGTTCAACACCCGGTAGCATGACTGGTAAGGAGATGACATGGAATTCGCCGATATGAAATTCAACGAAAAACTCGACGCGCAAGAAGTTGGGGGCGAGTTTGTGTTTTTCATGCAGCGGAATTGAACCAGCATGAAAGATGAAACGCGCCGTCCGCGCACGTTGATCCTGCCGCCGGCACCCTACGCTGCAGCGATGTTGGGCGGATGGGGGCTGGACCGGCATGTGTGGCCGCTGGCTTTCGATGGCGGCGCGGCCTCGCGCCCGCTGGGCTGGCTATGGCTGGCCGCGGGGTTGACGCTGTTTGCTTGGACGCTATGGACGTTTTACCGTCAACGCACGACGGTGAATCCTTACGCCGCCGCGTCCGTTTTATGCACTGACGGGCCGTTCCGCTTCAGTCGCAATCCGATTTATCTCGGCGACTGGTTCATTCTGGTCGGTGTTGCGCTGCTGCTGAATACGGTTTGGCCGTTGGCGTTCGCCCCCCTGATCTGGGTCATGCTCCGTTTCGGCGTGATCCGGCACGAAGAAGCCCATCTCGAAGCGAAATTCGGCGACGCCTACCGCAGCTACAAAAGCCGTGTCAGGCGCTGGATATAAGGTCAAAGGAGTGTCTGATGAGTACTTTGCAAACGATTACGCCCGAAACCGCGACGGGTGAAGTGGCCGAGATCTACGCGCAGATCAAGAACGCATGGGGGCATGTGCCCACTGCGATTCAGGTGTTCAGCGCCAATCCCTTTTTGCTCCGGCATCAGTGGGCGTATTACAGCAGCGTGATGCAGCATCCCACGCTTGTCCTTTCCGCTGACCGCGTGTATCCGGATGCTGGTGTCGCAGGGAGGCAATTGCGCCTATTGCATCGACATGAACGCGGGGATGCTGATCAACATGGCCGGCTGGACGCCTGAGCAGGTTGCGGCAACGCGCGCCGATTTCAACCATAGCCCGTTAAGTCCGCAGGAAAAAACCCTGCTCGGCCTGGTGCTGAAGGCAACGCGCGATTCCAACAGCCTCAGCGCCAGCGACCTGCAGGTCGCACGCGATGCCGGCTGGTCCGACAGCGATATTCTCGACGCGGTGAATCACGGCGCACGCATGGTGGCAGCTGACATCATCATCAATGGATTCAAGGTCGAGCGCGATTTCTGAGGGGGCGCGATGAACAGTTATTTTCAGTCCAGCCCGGCCGCGCGCCTGTTCTTTTTCATTGTCAGCCTGAATATCTGGCTCGGAATCTGGCTCACCGGATTTGGCGTGGCGCACTGGTGGCTCTACATCCCCGCCGGATTCTTGCTGTTCGCTGCCGTAAGCGGATTGTGCCCCGGCATGGTGATGACGCGCTGGTTGTTCAAGGAGAAATAGCCAGCACGGCATTCGCGTTGCGGCTGGTCGCTTCGGCGGTAGCTTCAATTGTCATTCCGCGCAGTTGGGCCAGCTCAGCGGCGATGCGCGGCAGTTCGCCCGGCGCATTGCGGCCCTGGCCAACCCACACCGGTGGCATGTCCGGGCTGTCGGTTTCCAGCACGATCGATTCCAGCGGCAGATCGACTGCCAGTCGGCGCAGATGATTGGCGCGCGGCCAAGTGAAGGCGCCGCCAAAGCCCAGTTTGAACCCCAGCTTGATAAATTCTGCCGCCTGTTGCGCGCTGCCGTTGAAGGCGTGCGCGATGCCGCCGCGGAGTTTGATCTGGCGCAGATGCTTCAATAAAACATCAATCGATTTGCGGCAGTGCAACAGCACCGGCAAGTCGAAATCCCGGGCAATTTTCAGCTGCTCGACGTAGTAATGTTCCTGCGTGGCGGGGTCGAGTCCAGACACAAAAAAATCCAGACCGATTTCGCCGATTGCCACCGGGCGCTGGGCCACGATCTGCTCACGCAGATCGACCAGATGCTCGGGACGATGGGTCGCGATGTACATCGGGTGCAGCCCCCACGCCGGCAGGCAGCCGGGAAAGCGCGCGCAGGTGGCGGCAACGGCAGCAAAGTTGTCGCGGGTGACAGCGGGAACGATCAGGGTGGTGACACCGGCAGCGATGGCGCGCGCGTATTCGGCGTCGCGGTCAGCGTCGAATTCAGCCGCGTCGAGGTGGCTGTGGGTGTCAATGAAAAACGGCGTCCTTGGAGACGCCGTTTCGTTTGCTGACAACATGAAGATTCAGTCGCTGTTGGCAAAACCCAGCAACTGCAGCAGGCTGGTGAACAGGTTGAAGATCGCCACGAACAGGGTGACGGTCGCCATGATGTAGTTGGTTTCGCCACCGTGGATGATGTTGCTGGTCTCGTACAGGATCAGGCCGGACATCAACAGCACGAACATGGCCGATACGGCCAGTGACAGGCTGGGCAGGTCAAAGACGAAGGCGCCGATGCTGGCGAGAAACCCCACCAGGATGCCGACCGCGAGGAAGCCGCCCATGAAGCTGAAATCCTTGCGGGTCGTCATCACGTAAGCCGACAGGCCGAGGAAAATCGCAGCGGTGCCGCCCATCGCCATCATCACGGTTTGGGTGCCATTGGGTAGCGACAGATAGGTGTTGAGGATCGGGCCGAGGGTGTAACCCATGAAACCGGTGAGGGCGAACACAAAGCCGATCCCCGCGCTGCTGTTGCGGAACTTGGTGGTCAGGTACAGCAGGCCAAAGTAGCCGACCAGGGTAATGATGAAGCCGGGTGAGGGCAGGTTGAGCGACATCGTCAGGCCAGCGGTGAGCGCGGCAAACGCCAGCGTCATCGACAGCAGCATGTAGGTGTTGCGAACGACCTTGTTGGTCGACATTGCCGCAGACTGGCTGCGACCGAGAGTAGTGACTTGCGAGTTCATGTGACCTCCAGAAAATTACGAACAGCAGGATGCTGCATATTGAGCGATTCTAGCCTAGCAAGTTCCTTGGAGATAGCGCCCGGCGAAAACTGGGCGGCCAGCCTGATCATGTGTCGTCCGTGCTGCTGCTGCTAATTGCGCGTCGGATGATCTCGGACGTAAATCCACGGCTCTGCATGAAACGGATATGGCGGGCTTTTTCGGCTGCATCGGCAGGGGGCGAGCCAAACTTTTTTTGCCACACCTCGCGTGCGCGCTCGAGTTCGCTGTCGCGGTTTTCGCTTAGCACGGCATCGATAATGCTGTCGCTCACCCCGCGCTGACGCAGGTCGTAGGCAAGTTTGACGCTGCCCGCCCGCGCGCGGTGATCAGCCACATAGCTTTCGGCGAAGCGCTGATCCGACAGCCATTTTTTTGCCTCGAACCCGTCCAGCAAAGGATCGATATCGGCGGCGAAAAACCCCGCCTGTTCCAGCTTGCGGGCAAGTTCGGCGCGGCTGTGTTCGCGCCGTGCCAGCAAACCAAGCGCGCGTTCGCGCAGCTTGCTGGCTTGCGGCTCGGCGCCGGGTTCAGGCATTGGCTTCGGTCGCGGCCATGGCCGGGTTGTTGACGCCCACGGCCAACCGTACTTTGGCTTCGATCTCGGCAGCGATTTCCGGATGCTCTTTCAGATATTCGCGCGCATTGTCCTTGCCCTGGCCGATTTTTTCGCCGTTGTAGGCGTACCAGGCACCGGACTTGTCGACGAATTTGTGGAGGACGCCGAGCTCGATGATTTCACCTTCGCGCGAGATGCCCTGGCCATACAGAATATCGAAGAAGGCTTCCTTGAACGGCGGCGAGACCTTGTTCTTGACGACCTTGACCTTGGTTTCGTTGCCGATGATTTCGTCACCTTTCTTGATCGCGCCGATGCGGCGGATGTCGAGGCGGACCGAGGCGTAGAACTTCAGCGCATTGCCGCCGGTGGTGGTTTCGGGGCTGCCGAACATGACGCCGATTTTCATCCGGATCTGGTTGATGAAAATCACCAGCGTGTTGGTGCGCTTGATGTTGGCGGTGAGCTTGCGCAGCGCCTGGCTCATCAGGCGGGCCTGCAGGCCCATGTGCGAGTCGCCCATTTCGCCTTCGATTTCGGCCTTGGGGGTGAGGGCGGCGACCGAGTCGATCACCACCACGTCGACCGAACCGGAACGCACCAGCATGTCGGCGATTTCCAGCGCCTGTTCGCCGGTGTCGGGCTGCGAAACCAGCAGGTTGTCGACGTCGACGCCGAGTTTTTGCGCGTACGAGGGGTCGAGCGCGTGTTCGGCGTCGATGAACGCCGCGGTGCCGCCGAGTTTTTGCATTTCGGCGATGACTTGCAGCGTCAGCGTCGTCTTGCCGCTCGATTCCGGGCCGTAGATTTCGACCACCCGGCCGCGCGGCAGGCCGCCAATGCCCAGTGCAATATCGAGCCCCAGCGAGCCAGTCGATACGGACTGAATGTCCACGACTTCGTGGTCACCCAAGCGCATCACCGAACCTTTGCCGAACTGCTTTTCGATTTGCCCGAGTGCTGCGGCAAGTGCCTTCATTTTGTCATCAGTCATTGCGGGGGTGGCCATGGTGTCTCTCCTGAGTCGGTTGCGATGGCGTGAATGTAGGCGATACTTTCACAATGTCAATAAAAAATATCACCTAACTAAAAAATACCAAGTTTGTTGTTTTATTTGGATCGTGCGCGCCTATAATTTGCCGCATCCAAGGCTAGGCCGGAGCAAGCGATATGATTCCAAAAGAAAAAATGTGGCTGGATGTGAAATGGGCCACGCGCCAGCGCCTGCAGTACATCGAAATGATGGCCTGGTATGCGGGTGTGGTGACGCGGGGTGATGTGGCGAAAGCCTTCGGGATTTCGGATGCGGCGGCGACCAAAGACCTCAAGCTGTATAGCGATCTGGTTCCCGGCAATCTGGGCTATCAGCACAACGTGTTTGGTTTTGTGCCCAATGAAGGCTTTACGGCGGCGTTCTCCGACCTGGCGCCAGCCAGGGCCTTGCCCGTCATTGCCGCCAACCTGGCGGTCGCGAATGGACCGTATGGGGCGGAGCTGATTTACGGGCTGGCGAGCGAATCATTGCCCTTGCCGGTCCGCTTGCCCAGCCAGCAGATCCTGGCGCAGATCACGCGTGCCATTCATGGCCGCCGCAAGCTGCTGATTCGCTATCGCTCGCTGTCTGATCGTGACACCCACGCGGGCACGGACAGTCCAGATAGCCCGGCACAACGCCTGCTCGAACCCCATACGCTGGTCAACACCGGCACCCGCTGGCATGTGCGTGCCTATCATGAGGAAAGCTGCGATTTTCGTGATTTCGTGCTGTCGCGTATCACCCATGCCGAATGCCTGGACACGCCTGCCGAATCGAGCGAGCAGTACGACGAAGACTGGACCGAAAGCGTGAGCCTCCAGCTTGCGCCGCACAGCGGCCTGGACGCGCTTAAACGCGAAAGCCTGTTGCTGGATTACGGTGCGGCGAGCGACGGCATGATAGAAGTGGAGGTGCGCCGCGCCTTGCTCGGCTACGTGCTGCAGCGCATGAATGTCGACACCACACCGGATCATGCAATGAACCCGAATGCGTATCAGCTGATGCTGTTGAATCGCGACGAGATCGAGCCGTTTGCGGCGTGGGCGTTTTATTCGGGGTTGAGCTGACCGAGTGCTGGGCTGATTCAGTGCCGATTTAATTTGGTTCAGGGCTTCCCGCTCATCAGTTCAATCAGCCCGCGCATTGCCGCCGCGACAGCGCGCGAGCGGATTTCCTCGCGGTCGCCGTCGAGGCGGCAGGTGGAAGACATGCGGGTGCCGTCTGCCAGCGCCCAGCCGTAGCACACCAGGCCAACCGGCTTTTGCGGGGTGCCGCCGCCCGGCCCGGCCACGCCGGAAATGGCGAGCGTGGCTTGCGCGTGGCTGTGGGTGAGGGCGCCTGCAGCCATGGCGCTGGCGGTTTCCTCGGACACAGCGCCGTGGGTTTCGAGTATTTCGGCAGGCACGCCGAGCATTTCCTGCTTGGCGGCGTTGGCATAGGTAATGAAACCGCGTTCGTACCAGGCCGAACTGCCGGGAATGGCGGTGAGCAATTGCCCGACCCAGCCTCCGGTGCACGATTCGGCGGTGGCCAGCATCCAGCCGCGTGCCTGCAGCATGTCGCCCAGTTCAGTTGCGAGTTGGTGGAGTTCTTCGTCGCTTACACGAGCCATTGCATTCCTTTGATAAGGGCAAGCGCATAGCCCGCTGCCAGGAGGTCGTCAAACATGACACCGAATCCGTTTTTAAGGCGGCGATCGGCCAGCCGGATCGGCCAGGGTTTGAGGATGTCAAAAAACCGGAACAACAGGAATGCGACGCCTGCCCACACCACGCCTGCCGGAGTAAACAGCAACACCAGCGCGAAGGCGACGATTTCATCCCACACCATGCCGCCGTGGTCGGCGACGCCGAGTGCCCGGCCGCTGCGGCCGCACGCCCAGATACCGAGCAGGAAGCAGGCAATCAGCAAAATGAGCTGATTCGGCAGGTCGGGCGCGGCGGCTACGATCAGCCAGAGTAGCGGCCAGCCGAGCAGGGTGCCGACGGTGCCGGGTGCTTTGGGCGCGAGCCCGCTGCCGAAGCCGAAGGCGATCAGGTGGGCCGGATGCGCGAACAGGAATTTCAGGTCAGGCCGCGAAGTGGTCATAGCCGGTTTTGTCGTAAGAGAGTGGCTTGCCATCGGCAGCAATGACGAAGAGGCCAGCTTCGGAAGTGATCTGACCGATGCGGGTGACGGTGACGTCTGCACCGGCAGCGGCGGCGTGGATCGCGTCGCGCCGGCCGGTGGGCGCAGTGAAGCAGAGTTCGTAATCGTCGCCCCCCGCCAGCACGCAATCGCGTGCAACGGTTTCATGCAAATAGGATTGCACCACCGGCAGCATCGGCAACGCGCTGAACTCAAGCCGTGCGCCCACACCGGAGCGTTCCAGAATATGGCCGAGATCGGCCAGCAGGCCATCCGAAATATCGATGGCACTGTGTGCAAGCCCGCGCAGCGCGATGCCCAGCGCCACCCGCGGTGTCGGCAGATACAAGGCCGGCAGCACGCGGGCGGCATCGATCTGTTCCATGAACAGCCGCCCCTGCCGGTAGGCCAGTGCCAGCGCCGCCGAGCCGAGCACGCCGGAGACCCAGATATCGTCGCCCGCCTGTGCGCCGTCGCGGCGCAGCGCCTGTCCGGGCGGCACCTCGCCCATCACCGTGATGCTGAGCGTAAGCGCACCGCGCGTGGTGTCGCCGCCGATGAGCTCAATGCCGTGCTGGTCCGCCAGACGAAAAAAACCGCGTGCAAACGCGGTCAGCCAGGCGTCGTTTTCTTCCGGCAGCGCGATGGCCAGGGTCGCCCAGCGCGGTGTCGCGCCCATCGCAGCGAGGTCGGACAGATTCACTGCCAGTGACTTGTGGCCGATGCCGGCGGGACTGTCCTGCGGCGAAAAGTGGCGGCCTTCGAGCAGCATGTCGGACGACACCGCCAGTTGCATCCCGGGTGTCGGCGCCAGCAGCGCGCAGTCGTCGCCCACGCCCAGCACCGCGCCGGGGGTGGCGCGGGTGAAGTGTTTGGCGATGAGGGAAAATTCCATGTTGAGGGGGAGCAGTAAGCAGGGAGCGGTAAACGGAGAGGATGCGGGCGGCAATCCCTCCGCTTACTGCTTACCGCTCACGGCTTACCGCGACGCGACTGCCCGGCCTCGACCGCACGCACTTCCTGCGCCAGCTTGTCGAGCACGCCATTGATGTATTTGTGGCCGTCGATGCCGCCGAATGATTTGGCCAGTTCGACGCTTTCGTTGATGACGACGCGCATCGGCACATCGGGGCAGTTCAGCAGTTCATACGCGCCGATCAGCAGGATGCTGCGCTCGACGGGAGACAGTTCGGTGAGTTTGCGGTCGATGAAGCGGGCGATGTGCGTGCCGAGCAAGTCTTCTTCCTTGATCACGCCGTACAGCAGGGTGCGGAAATAGGCTTCGTCGGCGCGCTTGAACTGTTCGTCCTCGGCCAGATTGGCCGCGATCAGGGTGACATCCGCGCCGCCCACCAGCCAGGCATACAGGCCTTGCAGGGCGAACGAACGGGCGTGTTTGCGGGAACCGGCCATCTCAGAGCCGCTTCAACAGGTTGGCCATTTCAACCGCCACGCGCGCGGCGTCGCGGCCTTTTTCGGCCATGCGTTTGTGCGCCTGCTCTTCGGTGTCGACGGTGAGAATGACGTTGGCAATCGGCACACCGGTTTCCAGTTGCACATCGAGGATGCCGCGTGCGGATTCATTACAGACAATTTCGAAGTGATAGGTGTCGCCACGTACCACGGCGCCGATGGCGATTAGCGCGTCAAACTTGCCTGACTGCGCCATTTTTTGCAGCACCAGCGGGTGCTCCAGCGCGCCGGGTACATCGACCAGCAGCACGTCATCCGGGGAAACCCCGAGCTTGGCCAGTTCGATTTCGCAAAACGACAGCAAGCCTTCGCAAATGTCCTTGTTGAAGCGGCTCATGACGATGCCGATTTTGAGACCTGCGCCCTGGTAAACCGGGTCGAGTTCGGAAATGTCGCTGTTGGTGCCCATATTTCGTATCCTTTGGATTAAGCCTTGTCGAGATAGCCGGTGACTTCGAGGCCGAAGCCGTCCATCGCAGGCATTTTGCGCGGGCTGGCCAGCAATTTCATTTTTCCGACGCCGAGATCGCGCAGGATCTGCGCGCCGATGCCGTAGTCGCGCAGGTCGTACTTGCGGTCGGCCACCGGCGCGGGATTGATGCGGTGAAGCAAGGCGTCGGCGGTCTCCGGGCGATGCAGCAACACGATGACGCCGGATTGCGATTCGGCGATGCGTTCCATCGCGCCCATGATCGGCCATGAGTGGCCACCGCCGGTGACGTCGAGAAAGTCCATCACGCTCAAAGGCTCATGCACGCGCACCAGGGTTTCCTTGTCGGCGTGGATTTCGCCCTTGACCAGAGCCAGGTGGGTTTCACGGGCGCTGGTGTCGCGATAGGCGATCAGACGGAACGCGCCGTACACGGTCTGGATCAGGCGGTCGGCGGCGCGCTCGACCAGGCTTTCGGTCTGGTTGCGGTAATGGATGAGGTCGGCGATGGCGCCGATTTTCAGGCCGTGTTCCTGCGCGAACGGCACCAGATCAGGCAGCCGCGCCATGGTGCCGTCGTCTTTCAGGATTTCGCAGATCACGGCTGCCGGCTCCAGCCCGGCGAGACCGGCCAGATCGCAACCCGCCTCGGTGTGCCCCGCGCGCACCAGCACGCCGCCGGGCTGCGCGCGCAGCGGGAAAATATGGCCGGGCTGGATGATGTCGGTAGCCAGGGCATCACGCTTCACCGCCGCCAGGATGGTGACGGCGCGGTCGGCCGCCGAAATGCCGGTGGTCACGCCTTCAGCCGCTTCAATCGACACGGTGAATGCGGTGCCGTGCGGCGTCTGGTTGTCGCTCACCATTTGTTTCAGCCCGAGTTGGCGGCAACGCGCATCGGTCAGCGTCAGGCAGATCAGGCCGCGCCCGTATTTGGCCATGAAGTTGATCGCGTCCGGGGTGGCGAATTCGGCGGCCATCACCAGGTCGCCCTCGTTTTCGCGGTCTTCCTCGTCCACCAGCACGACCATGCGGCCGGCTTTGAGTTCTTCGACGATTTCTAGTGTGGAGGCGAGGCTCATTAATCTTTGTCCGTTGTTTGGGTAAATAGCGAAAGGCGCTCGACATAGCGCGCGATCATGTCGACTTCCAGGTTGACCCGGCTGCCGGTTTGCAGGTGTTTCAGTGTCGTCATTTCCAGCGTGTGCGGAATCAGGTTCAGCGCAAAGCGCACGCCATCGATCGCATTCACCGTCAGCGACACGCCGTTCACCGTGATTGATCCCTTGCGGATGATGTAGCGCGCGAGTTCGGCAGGCGCGTCGATTTCCAGCAGGTGCGATTCACCCACCGGCATAAAACGATGCACCGTGCCGACGCCGTCTACGTGTCCCGAAACCAGATGGCCGCCGAGTCGATCTGCCAGGCGTAACGCCTTTTCCAGATTGACCTCGGCACCTGGCAGAAAGCCTTCGGTACAGCGCAGGGTTTCAGCCGAGACATCGACCGTAAAGCTGTCCGGCGCCAGCGCCACTGCCGTCAGGCAGACTCCGTTTACCGCAATGCTGTCGCCCAGCGCGACGTCGGAAAAATCCAGCCCGCCGCCACGAATTACCATGCGTGCATCCGCGCCGCGTGCGTCGTATTCGTGGATATGGCCGATGGATTGAATAATGCCGGTGAACATGCGGGGAGACCTACAGTAAGGGCCGCCATTGTAGGCGTTTAGGCGAAGTGGGTGAACCCCAGCGCGTCATCCGGCGGTCATCGCATTACTTAAAGATGCACAAATCTTGAATTTGCTACAATGGCCGCTCTAAATATTGTTTGAAGGACCGGCATGACAGCGCCCAGCTCGTTTGCTATCCGCGGCCGTCGCTTGCTGCCCATCGTTCAGGGTGGCATGGGGGTAGGAATATCGGCTCACCGGCTGGTTGGCGCCGTGGCACGGGCGGGCGCGATGGGCACGATTGCGAGCATCGACCTGCGCCATCACCACGCTGATTTATCGGAGCAGGCGAAGCATTGCCGCGACAAGGATGTACTCAACCGGCTGAACCTGATTGCGCTGGATCGCGAGATCAAGACGGCGCTCAACATCGCGGCCGGCCATGGGCTGGTGGCGGTCAATGTGATGAAGGCGGTGGATGAGTATCCGGCTATCGTGCGCCAGGCGTGTGCCTCGGGTGCACAGGCCATCGTGATGGGGGCAGGGTTGCCGCTGGATTTGCCGGAACTGGTTGAGGGCTATCCCGAGGTTGCGCTGATCCCGATTCTGTCGGATGCGCGCGGTGTCGCCATCGTGCTGAAAAAATGGGCACGTAAAGGACGCTTGCCGGACGCCATCGTGATCGAGCATCCGCTCTATGCAGGCGGTCACCTCGGTGCGCCGAATCCGTCCGAACTCGGGCACGCCCGATTCGATGTTGCCGAGGTGCTGCCCGGTATTTTCAAACTGTTCGACGACCTGGGCATTGCGCGCGGGCAGATTCCCGTCATCGTCGGCGGCGGCATCAACAGCCACGAAAAACTGCTGGCCGCGCTGGCGCTGGGTGCTGCCGCCGTGCAACTCGGTACGCCATTTGCCGTCACCGAGGAAGGCGATGCCCACCCCAACTTCAAGCGTGTGCTGGCCGAAGCCAAGCCCGAAGACATCGTCACTTTCATGAGCGTGGCCGGGCTTGCCCGCGCGTGCGGTAAAAACGCCGTGGCTCGCCAATTACCTCAAGCGCGAAACCAAATTGCAGGCGGTGGCCAAGGCCGACCCCAAGCGCTGCGCCATTGGCCTGCACTGCCTGACGCAATGCGGCCTGCGCGATGGCCTCGAAAAAGCCGGCCAGTTCTGCATCGATTCACAACTGGTGGCGGCGTTGAAGGGCGACGTCAACAAAGGGCTGTTCTTTCGCGGTTCGGAGCCGCTGCCTTTCGGCAGCGAAATCCGACCGGTGCAGGACCTGATCGATTATCTGCTGACCGGCGTGAAGCTTGAGCGGGTGGATCCCGGGTTGATGGTTCACGAGTCGGTGGCTGAGGCAGCGTGAGCGTTCTGACTGACTACATCCACACGTTTGGCCGCGCCATGCTGGAGCGGCACGGCGAGCGGGTGCACAAGATCGCGCTCGATGCCGGTTTCACCTGCCCCAACCGCGACGGCAGCAAAGGCATCGGCGGCTGCACCTTCTGCAACAACAAATCCTTCGCGCCGGGCGCGCGTGACCAGGTTCCGCTGGCCGACCAGTTTGAGCGCGCGCGTGGCCGTATTGCAAAGGGCACCGGCGCGCGCCGTTTCATCGCCTATTTCCAGGCCTACACCAACACCTACGCCCACGTGGACGAACTGCGCGCGCTCTACGACGCCGCGCTGGAAGCGCCCGACGTGATCGGGCTATCGATCGGCACGCGGCCCGATTGCGTGCCGCCGCCGGTGCTGGATCTGCTGGCGGAATACCGCGAGCGCGGTCACGAGGTGTGGCTGGAGCTTGGCTTGCAGTCAGCCTTCGACGCCACCCTGGTGCGCGTCAACCGCGGCCACGGCTTCGCCGAATACGAAGCCGCGACGCGGGCGGCACGCGCACGCGGCATCCCGGTGTGCTGCCACCTGATCGTCGGCCTGCCGGGCGAGGATGAATCCCACAGCCACGCCAGCCTCGACCGCGTGCTCGAGGTCGGGGTGGATGGCCTTAAGCTGCACCCGCTGCACGTGGTGAAGCACACCCAGCTCGCCATCGAATGGAAGCGCGGCGAATACGCGCCGCTGACCGAAGCGGACTATGTGCGCATCGCCGCCGACCTGATCGAACGCACGCCGTGGCAGGTGCTGTACCACCGCGTCACCGGCACCGCGTCGCCCGACATCCTGCTGGCGCCCGCGTGGTGCGCCAAGAAATGGGACATCTTGAACGGCATCGCCGACGAACTGGCACGGCGCGACAGCCGCCAGGGCGCGCGTGCGGAGCACATCTGGAAGGAGGAATTGCATGCCGCTTGACCTGATCTGCCCGGCGGGCAGCCTGGTTTCACTCAAGGCCGCCATCGACCACGGTGCCGACGCCGTCTACATGGGCTTTCGCGACAACACCAACGCACGCGCCTTCCCCGGCCTCAACTTCGACGAGGCGCAGGCCGCCGAAGGGCTGCGTTACGCGCACGACCGCGGCCGCAAGGTGCTGCTCGCGCTCAACACCTATCCGCAGCCCGACAGCTGGAGCCGCTGGACCGGCGCGGTCGACCGTGCGGCAAAACTCGGCATGGACGCGGTGATCCTGGCCGACGCCGGGTTGATGCGCTACGCGGTCAAGCAGCATCCGCAACTGCGGCTGCATCTGTCGGTGCAGGGCTCGGCCACCAGCTACGAGGCGGTGAATTTCTACCGCGAACACTTCGGCATCCAGCGCGCCGTGCTGCCGCGCGTGCTGTCGCTGCCGCAGGTGGAAAACGTGGTGAAGCACACCGACGTCGAGATCGAGCTGTTCGGCTTCGGCGGCCTGTGCGTGATGGTCGAAGGGCGCTGCCTGCTGTCATCGTACTGCACCGGCGAATCGCCCAACTCGGCGGGCGTGTGCTCGCCGCCGAAAGCGGTGCGCTGGACGGACACCCCGGCCGGGCTGGAATCGCGCCTCAACGGCGTGCTGCTCGACCGCTACGGCAAGGACGAAAAGGCCGGCTACCCGACCCTGTGCAAGGGCCGCTTCGAAGTCGGCGGCGAAACCTATTACGCCATCGAGGAACCCACCAGCCTCAACACGCTGGACCTGCTGCCGGAGATGCTGAACATGGGCATTGCCGCGATCAAGATCGAAGGCCGCCAGCGCAGCCCGGCCTACGTGACGCAGGTCACCAAAGTGTGGCGCGCCGCCATCGACGCGGTGAAGAAAAACGCCGACAGCTTCAAGCCCACGCCCGCCTGGCAGGCCGAACTGGGCAAGCTGTCGGAAGGGCAGAGCCATACGCTCGGCGCGTACCATCGGCCCTGGAAGTGAGGCTGTCATGAATCTGAGTCTGGGTCCGTTGCTCTATTACTGGTCGCGCGACGACATGCTCGCCTTCTACGCCGAGGCTGCGAACTGGCCGGTGGCGCGGGTCTATCTGGGCGAAACGGTCTGCTCGCGCCGCCACCTGCTGCGCCTGCCGGACTGGCTGGACCTCGCCGAGCAGCTCGCCGCCGCCGGCAAGGAGGTCGTGCTCTCCAGCCAGACCCTGATCGAGTCGGAATCCGACCTCAAAACCCTGCGCCGCATCGTGGGCGATGGCCGCTTTCAGGTCGAAGCCAACGAGTGGGGCGCGGTGCGGCTGCTGTCCGAAGCGGGGGTGCCTTTCGTCGCCGGACACGCGCTCAATGTCTACAATCCGGACACGCTGGATGTGCTCGCCGGACTGGGTGCGCAACGCTGGGTGCCGCCGGTGGAAATGTCGCGCGCCACGCTGGCATCGCTGCTCGAACGCGCGCCGGCCGGCATGGAGACCGAAGTGTTCGCCTACGGCCGGTTGCCGCTGGCGTATTCCGCGCGCTGCTTCACCGCGCGCCACTACAACCTGCCCAAGGACGATTGCCAGTTCCGCTGCCTCGACCATCCGGACGGCTTGCTGTTGTCCACCCGCGAAGGCGAGCCGTTTCTGACGCTCAACGGCATCCAGACGCAGTCCGCCGGCGTGTACAACCTGATCGGCGAACTGGATGGCCTCGGTGAACTTGGCGTCGCGTGCCTGCGCTTGTCGCCGCAGTCGCGGCACATGGGGCGCGTAATCGACGCTTTTCAGGCGGCGCTGGCGGGCGAGGCTGATGCCGCCAGCGCACTGGCGCGCCTCATGCCCGGACAGGCGGTCGACGGCTACTGGCATGGTCGCGCAGGCCTTGAAAACAGCATGGAGCAACACGCCTGATATGTCCGGACACCTGAAATGTTGATCACGCGCAGACTGGAATTCGATGCCGGTCACCGCATCCCCCATCACGCCAGCCAATGCCGGCATGTGCACGGGCATCGTTACGCCATCGAAATCACCCTGTCCGGCGAGATCATCCAAACCGAGGGCACGGCGGAGCAGGGCATGGTGATGGATTTTTCCGACGTGAAAAACATTGCCAACCGTGTGCTGATCAACCAGTGGGACCATGCCTTTCTGGTGTACCAGGGGGATCGCAGCGTGGTCGATTTTCTGGCAAGCCTGCCCGACCATAAAACGGTCGTGCTGCCATTCGTGCCGACCGCAGAAAACCTCGCCGCCGAAGCGTTCCGCATTCTCGACGCAGCCTACCTCGATACCTACGGCAACCAGCTGCGGCTGCAACGGGTGCGCTTATACGAAACCCCCAACAACTGGGCCGACGCCGTGCGTTAAGCGCAGCGGCCCGTTTTTCAGGAATGACGCCATCATGTTGAATCTTGCTTTCCCCGCACCGCTGGCCAGCCTGGTCACCCGGCTTCCGGTCGCGCCGCCCAGCCGGGTTTTTTCAGTGTTGGCAAACCACCTGTTGTGGCCTGCACTCAAAACGCTCGACTGGCAGCCGCTGGTTGGCCGCCGCTACGCCATTCGCGTCAAGGATCTCGGGCTCAGCCTGCGCTTCACCGTCACCCAGCGCGGGTTTGCGCCGGATAGCGGCGCGCCCGATCTCACCATCAGCGCCACCGCCCGCGACTTTCTGCTGCTGCTCAGCCGTCGCGAAGACCCCGACAGCCTCTTCTTCAGCCGCCGCCTGGTGAGCGAGGGCGACACCGCACTCGGTCTCACCGTCAAAAACCTGCTCGATGCACTCGACCCCGAGTTGGTGCTGCATCGTTTGCCGGCGCCGCTCGCGCGTGTGGCGCAGCGTTTGATGGGGACGTGAATCCTTCTCCACAATTTTATCGTCCGCCGAACCGGGCTTGCCCAGCCGTAACCGGTAAAGGCAACGCCTCGCCGCCTTGCCCGGCGCGCCTCTTCGCTTAATTTGGCTCCATATTTGCCGCTATCAAAGGTGCCGCGTTATACACGCGTACAGGCAAGGGGCCATTTTTGAACCGATTTACCGCAAAACTTGTGCATGGATTTGCCCGGCTGGCCTTTTGGCGCAAGCCGGCCGCACCGAGCGAAGAAGAACTGGAACTGTCAGCCTCCCCGGAGCCTGCAACAGCCCGTCATTCGAAGCGGAGCGACGCAGAATCAGGCGTAGCCGAAGACGTACCCGTGCCACCGGCAGGCTGGTTTGCGCGCCTGAAACAAGCCTTGATCCGGCGGCCAAACCCAGCCCAGGAACTGTCCGCAGACGCAGATCAAGTCGTAGCCCCGGAACATCCATCCACGAAACAGGGCGATCCGGGCGCAACAATGGACGAGGTGCCTGAGCTCAAACCGTCTTTACTGGCACGGCTAAAAGGCAAGTTGCGTCGAAGCACCGGGCCTATACCGCTCGAGGCAGACGCCGATACGCCCCAATCCAGCCTGAGACAACCCAAAGCGACAACCGCATCCAGTCAGGCCGAACCCGCCGCCGATGAAGAAGCGGTGCACCTAAGTCCGATTCAGCGCGTGCGTGCCGTGCTGTCAAACAAACGGGTGTGGATACCGGGAATCAGCGTCATGCTGATCGCCGTCATCGCCACGATGGCGGCGATGCTGTTGCAGTCCGGACAGGAGAAAAAACAACTCCAAATCCAACTGGTTGCCGCACAACAAAAACTCAAGCAGGCCAATACGGTGAAGAAAGCCGACCTTGGTCCGGGTGCCGCCAATCCGGCCGCGTCCAAACGAGCGGGCAATCCTGTAGTTGCAACCGCGAGTGTTAGCCCCGCCGAATCCCAATCGGGTGTTGGCGCCGGCGAGTGTCAGATATCCAACCCTGAAAATGTCGCTGAAAACCTCAAAAACTGCATCGATAGCTTTAATGCCATGGCCAATTGATGGGTGGCGGCTCAGATTTGACCTGGCAGAAAATTTGTCAGGTTTGCTTTGTTTGATGTGTAGATGCCCAGCCCTGACCGGCCAGTTACACACCGTTAAAACAGAACGGCTGCCAGATCAGGTCTGAACTTCAACAGTTCGTTGGAAGGGCTAGGCATCCTCTTTACGGATGCGCCGATTGAGCCTTGGTGGAAATAACCACCATGTGGCCAAGACGATCAGCCCAAACAGTGTGTAGACCAGGGTGAACACCCAGCTAGGCGCTTCGTAGTACAGCAAGTTTTGAAGCCAATGCTCAATGAAGCTCCCTGAGTAGGTTGTTTCCCGAGCCTTGATGCGCAGCCACATTTCGAGAGAGGTCAGTGGGCACACTGCACCGAGCCAGGCCTGGGCGACAACCACCGCGATGGCGGCCAGGTGCGCGAGACGGAACCACAGCGAATGGGCCCAGCGCCAGTCGCGCAAGTGCCCCACGACGATGAAGGCAAGGCCGCCAACGACAAACACGACGATGGCGAAGTGCACCAACATCACCGCATCGGCGAGTAGCTGATATGGCGGTGTGACGCTCAAATGAAATGCCTAACGTAAAGTTGAGGGGCTCCGCGCTTCTGCGGCGTCCCGCTCGAACGACTGGTTGGGCATCGCCTACCTGCAAACGTTTTGCCAACGACCGTTTACCTGCATGTATTGGCATTGAGAGGTACCAAGCGGCGGCCCCGCTTGAATGATGGGTTTGGCATTTAGGTCATCCTGAGAAGTAAAGGGCCGCCGAGCCCAAGAAGTAGAGCGCGACAATTGAATTCAAGGCAACCGGAATACCAAGCAACACCTTGAGCGGGACAACGGTACTTAGCTTCATGGCCCGCCAACCAGAGGCAAGCCCGACTACCAAAACAATTGCCACTAGGTACGTGTCTGGCATGAGCCCAAAAAAATCGTATGCGATGAGGACTGCAACGACCGAAGCAACTGCGTAGGTAGGCCTGAGCGAGATTGTGACGAAGTTTGGTGTCGCTCATGTCATGCCCAACGCTGAAATAACCGGGCGCACGCTGGCCCAAAACGAAGCCGACGGCGCTGGGCGCTCCAGTTGATTGAGAGTTGGCATGGAGGAATGATGGACGAAAGATATAACGAACCAGACCCGGTGAGATGGTTTGATGCCATCGGTACGTGCAAATGTGGAAAACCAGCGCACGGGAAGCTGATGGGGCCAAGAAACGAAAGTTACGGGGCTTACTGCACAAAATGCGCAAAGGAAAGGCTTGCAAAGGCTGATGCTGGTCGCGTCAAGCATTACGCCAAGCAAGTGCCTAACGCAAAAGTGAGCGGGGCGAGAGATGACTGAACAAGACAAGATTGCCGCTTTCGAGCCTCCGCTCGACTGCCGGGTTAGGCATGAGCCAGCAGGGGCGGAAGACCGGGCTGTGTATGACGCCATCGCCGAGAACTACTGGCGGCAGCGACCTGACTGCAACACCTGCGCGAACCGTGGCACGGTTGACGGACTTTCGCAGGAGACGCATTGCGAATACTGCCAGTGGCAGCAGACGTGGCGGACGAACCATTACGTGCCTAACGTAGAGCTAACCGGCGGCGCTTTAGCGCCGTCCAGCGACCAAAGGGAGCGAGGTTGAGCGCCATGTTAGAGCTGTTATTCACCAAGTGATGGATGAAAGACTGCATTTTCAATTGACCCATTGAGCAACTGAACTTCATTCAGGGTTCGCGGCAAATGCTCCTGCGATGTTAGGACGGTGAATGAAAAACTGGCTGATCGCATGTGGCGCGGTGGCACGGGGTTTGTAACCTGCCACCAAAAGAGAGTAATTGCCTGGCCGCTTTCGGAGCTGTGTTGCACCCAGCTTGCAATGGCGTTGCCGTTCGGTAGGCGCTTAATGGTCTTTGGATTAGTGCTCTTCAGCAAGTGAAGTGCTTCATAGGCCGAATCGGAGCCAAGTTCTGTTGGCGACTGAACGGTAATAACGTTCAAACGAAGAGTGCCTGTATCTGGCGCATTTTCGTAGAACATCCCGCCGCCATCTGGTTCGTATTCTTCAACCCAATGATTGGGTACTGCAAATTTGACCGTTCCTCCCCGATACACGATTTCTTTCATTTGCATGTTCCCTGCGAAAACGATTGGGGTTAGGAATAGGGCGGCAAGTATTTGACAGTCATGGCGCATGAAAAGCTCTAACGTTAAGTAGACACCTGTATAGGTGTATATCCAAAAATCCAATCGGTGTATAACACGCCATTCTTCATGGCAACCTATTGTTTTAATTGAAGCGGTATTTAATAGGGGACGCAGATGCAAACCGACAACACACCGCTGGCTCAGCCACCCAAACTGCTTGATCAGGTGCGCGACCGAATCCGGGTGAAGCATTACAGCATCCGCACAGAAACACAATATGTTCAGTGGGTTAAGCGGTTCATTCTGTTTCATGACAAAAAACATCCCAAGGATATGGGCGCGCACGAGGTCGAGACGTTTTTGACGCATCTGGCGGTGGAAGGCAATGTGGCGGCTGCCACGCAAAATCAGGCGTTGTCGGCTTTGCTGTTTTTGTACCGGGAGGTGCTGGGGATTGATCTGCCGTGGCTGGACAATGTCACGCGCGCCAAGCGTCCGCAACGCATGCCAGTGGTTTTGACGCGTGAAGAGACGCATGCAGTGCTGGACCGCATGGCGGGGGTGTATGGTCTGATGGCGCGTTTGCTCTATGGCACAGGGATGCGCCTGATGGAATGCGTGAGGCTGCGGGTGAAGGATGTGGATTTCGCACGCAGCGAAATTTTGATCCGCGATGGCAAGGGCGCAAAGGATAGGGTGACGATGCTGCCCGACTCCGTGGTGCCGGTTTTGCAAGCGCATTTGCTGCAGCGGCGGGCGCAGTTTGATGACGATAGTCAGGCGGGCAAATCAGCGGTGTATATGCCGGACGCCCTGGCTCGCAAGTATCCCAACTCGCCTACCGAGTGGGGCTGGCAGTACATTTTTCCGTCTGGCAGTTACTCGGTTGATCCACGTAGCGGTGCAGAGCGTCGGCACCATCTCGATGAAAAGCTGCTGCAACGTGCAATGAAGCGGGCGGTGCAGGCATCAGGACTTGCCAAGCCCGCCACGCCGCATACTTTGCGCCATTCGTTCGCCACACATTTGCTGGAAGGCGGCTATGACATTCGCACGGTGCAGGAATTGCTTGGACCACTCGGATGTGTCGACCACGATGATTTATACCCATGTGTTGAACAAAGGCGGGCGCGGGGTGGTGAGTCCGCTGGACCGGTGAGCCGCTGCTTGAATCAGGCGGCTTTGGCTTTGTATTTGACGCCTTTGTGGCCTTTCAGGTCGGCGTCCTGGGTCCACAGTGTGGCTTGATGATTCTGGGCAGTGAGCAGAATGATGCTGTCGGCCATGGGGAGTTGGTGTTTGGCGGAGTAGAGCGCGGCGGCCAACGCGGTATCGGCATCCAGGCCGACGATTTCGCCACGCGACATGAAGTCGGCGGCCTGCCGGGCTGCCAGTTCACCGCGCAACAGGGCAACGCGCTTGCAGACTTCGAATACGGACAGGCTGGGAACGATGAGGGATTCCGTGGCTTCGAGAATCGGGGCGAAAAAGCCGGCATTGTCGCCGTTGGCGAAATATTCCAGCCAGCCGCAGGAGTCGACCACGTTTATGCCCTTCGGGGGATTCATACACGGTCGTCCTCGCGCTCGACGCGGGTGTCGATCCCGGCCAGAAAACCGCGCGCAGCGGTAATGGGCTGTTCAGGGATCAGTTCGATGTGGTCGCCCTGAACGCGTGCCCGTAGTTTCTGGCCCGGCTGGATGTTGAGCAAGCGCCGCAGGTCGCGTGGGATGACGACCTGAAATTTGGGGGATACAGTGATTGTTGTCATACGAAACTCCTTTAGTATGACGTTACCATAGCGTAATACCTTGATCCGGACAACAGCATGAATGAAGACGAAGACTACATGCGCGCCGCGCTCGAGCTGGCCAGGCTGGGCTGGGAGGCGGGCGAGGTGCCGGTGGGGGCGCTGGTGGTGTGCGGCGGCGAGATCGTCGGGCGCGGATTCAACCAGCCGATTTCCAGCCACGACCCGACCGCGCATGCCGAGGTGATGGCGCTGCGCGACGCGGCGGGACGGGTGGCGAATTACCGGCTGGTGGGCTGTACCCTGTATGTCACGATGGAGCCGTGCGTGATGTGCGCGGGGGCGATTCTGCATGCACGGGTGGCGCGGGTGGTGTACGGCGCGCGCGAATACAAGACCGGTGCGCACGGCAGCATCATGGATGTGTTCGCCGAGCCGCGTTTGAATCATCATTGCGACATCATCGGCGGCGTGCTGGCAGACGAATGCGCGGCGATGATCTCGGGGTTTTTCGAAGCGCGACGGCAACAAAAGAAGGGGGCAACGCAATGAACGATCTGTTTATCGAAGTAGATACCCGCCTGCAGCAGTTGTATCTGTGGGAGTCATATCCCGACGGCGACATGCTGATCCGGCAGTATGCCGTTTCCACCGCGGCGAATGGAGCCGGGGAACAGGCCGATAGCCATTGCACGCCGCGCGGCCGTCACCGCATCGCCGAAAAGATCGGCGCAGACACCCCGCTGGGAACCGCCTTCAAGTCGCGCCAGCCCACCGGCGAAATCTGGACTCCCGAGCTGGACGTGGAATACCCGGGACGCGACTGGATTCTCACGCGCATCCTGTGGCTCGAAGGCCTGGAACCGGGCAAGAACCAGGGCGGCAGCGTGGACACGCATGACCGCTTTATCTACATCCACGGCACCAATGAAGAACACAAACTCGGCACGCCCGCATCACACGGCTGTATCCGCATGAAGAATGAGGATGTGGCGGAGTTGTTCAAGCTGGTGCCGGTGGGAACCGAAGTGCGGATTTCGTAGTGCTGAATATGGGGGATGGCAGCCGAAATGACGTGCCGGATTTGCGCGATCTTGCAAGCCGCTTCCCCCGCACCGGACTGATCCAGGCGATTTATCTGCGGCCCCAGCGCCGCGCGGAGGTGCAGTCGGTGGACCACGCGGTGGCCATTGCCGCATGCGGGCTGGAAGGCGACCACTACGCGAGCAGTTCTGCGCGCCGCGTAGCGGGAGGCTCCAGGCAAACTGAAATAGGGCGTGTGTCAGTTCACGCCTGGCGAATCTTGCCGGCGGATCCGTTTCTTCGACAACCTGCACTGGACGGTGGGCACGGTCGCAGCGGCGGCGCTTGCCTGGCTGGGCTTGCGCTCGGCGCAGCGCCGACAGCGTCAGCGGGCTGCGCTGGATCGCGATCGGCCTGACCGGGTTACGCAGTTCGGCCAGATCATCTGGGATGTGCAGACGATCATCGGCTATCAGCGGCTTTCCGTCGCCCTCCGACTTCTTCTATCTGTGGCTGGGTCCATGCGTGGGCGCAGGTTTGCTGATCGAGGCGTTCCGGCTGGCCGACCGCGTCCAGCGCAAGACCCTGCTGCTGGATGCCGCAACCCTCGCCATTGCCGTCGATGACGCTGGTTCTGGTGCTGTATTTGCCCAGGCGCGGAGACATGGCGCTGCTTTCACTGGCCGTGATGGTGGCGTATCCAGCTAGCCTGTTTGCAGCGGCTTGTGTCGGCCTGATTGCAATGCCAACCCTGCGTTTGAAGTTTTCCTGGAGCTACAGGCTGTTCCTGGCTTCGTTGATTGCCACGGGTGGCTGCTGGATGGTCTGGAACAGCATGGCGCTCGATGGCGCGACCATCGACGGCAGCTGGTTCAACAGCCTGTTTTCCTTCTCGGTGATGGGCATGGGCCTGGCCACGCTGTACTGGAACATCGAGCCCTCGCGCAACGCGCGCATTGGGAACGCTGGAGCGAAGGCTTTCTGCGCATGCTGCCGCTGGTGGCTGTCGTGCTTGCCTGGCCTTGCGGTCGTCTTGTCGCATCCCCGTCGGATCGTGCCCCTAGGCCGTCAGTTACGCCGTCAAAACATTGGCGCGTTTATCGTGGTCATTCTGGCCATGTTCAAGCAAAGCACGCTGTTGCGCGAGCATGATCTGCTGAAAATCGTCACCCGGAATCTGGAAGAGAGCGAGCAGCAAAAGCACCTGATCCTCGATAGCTTTGCCTGATCTGGTATGGCTCAAGGATGCGACATGGCGGTCTTTCAAATGTGCAACCCAGCTTTCGAACGTTTATTACTAACCCTGGCACCACCAGCATTGGGCTGACGCTGTTCCGTGGCCAGGACGCCTCGGTGGATACGTTGCTCAAACAAGCCGACGTGGCGCTCTACCAGGCCAAGGACGCCGGCCGCAACCTGGTTCGATTCTTCAACCCGGCCATGCAGGCCGCCATCGATTCGCGCACTGCATTGGAATCCGCCCTGCGCCGGGCGCTGGAAAAGGATGAGTTTGAGATTTTCTATCAGCCCCAGGTCGATCAGAACGGTGGCTTGATCGGTGCCGAGGCCTTGCTTCGCTGGGTGCATCCGAACCAGTATCTGGTTTCTCCAGCCGAGTTCATCCCGCTGGCCGAGGAAACCGGGCTCATTCTTCCCATCGGCCAATGGGTGCTGGATACGGCCTGCGCCCAGTTGAAGGCATGGGAAGGCGATGCGCGCACGCACGCCTTGCAGATGTCGGTCAACGTCAGTGCCCGGCAATTTCACCAGCACGACTTCGTTGAAACCATTCGGCAAAGCCTGGTTTCGAGCGGTGGTGCAGGGGATGCGGAGGTAAACCTGGGGATGCCCGTTTGGCGGATCTAAAGACTCCAGGGTTTGGCCAGGTTCCAGCCAATTCCCTGGCAGTAGATGCAAGGCGCGCTTTCCTGTCCCTGATCCTGTTTGCCTTTGCCCGTACCGCTGCAGCTTGCGCAGCTTTTCCAGCCGGCATCGCGTGAGGCGGTGGAAAAGCTGCCGCTACAACGGTGGCCGTGGGGGCTGCGCCCGCAAGGCTGGTTGAGGGATTCCTTGCGATAGGTGATGGCGCCGCAGAGTTTGCAGACGCCGAGAGGATGCGGCTTGATCGTGTCGGTCATTGATTCCTCACAGGGTGAAACAATTGCGCTCGAGGCCGTGCGCGGGGATGAGGAAAGTCACTTTGAACGCTGTGGCTGCCAGCCCGCAGAGCGTGCCTGCCGGGGCAAAGGGAGACTGAGCCAAAGACCTGTTTGTCGGGCCAGTATGGGCGGCAAGCGCTGTGTTGGCAAGGTGGGTGGTCGGGTAGGGCTGCCGCGTGTGACCGTTCGCGCGGCGCCTGACTAATCAGTCGCATTCAGTTGCGGTGTGGGCCGCAACCGTTACGATTGTGCGCAACAAATAGTCGGCGCCGATCTCCGTCAGCAACGGGGAACGCCAGGATGCGGCCAGGATGGAAAGATCGTACTGCACGGGCTGCCAAAGTGCAGCTGCAGTTGCGTGGGCAAGCGTTAAGTCTTCTGCAGTTTCCTATACTGATAATCCTAATGTGAAGAGGAGTTGTGCCATGAACCAGCGTATTGCAGTGCCTTTATTGTTGTTGGCGTCCCTGGTTGGAGGATGCGCGGACATGGGCAGTCTGGGTGGGACGCAATATGGCGAAACGGCCAGTGTGGAGGCGAGCCAGTCGGACCGCGACGGAACCATCGCCCAGATGGAAAACATTCAGGTGGATAGCAATTACAAACTGGGGGTGGGCACAGCCGTGGGAGCGGTGGCGGGCGGCCTGCTTGGTGCAGGGGTAGGCGACAGCACCACGGCCACGGTGGCGGGTGCGGTATTGGGTGGTGTGGCTGGCACCTATGCCGAGAGCAAAATGGCCAAACAGGACGCGCAGCGGATCACCGTTAACATGAAAACCGGGGGGAGCGTCACGATTACCCAGCCGCTGGATGACCGCTTGCGCGAAGGCATGCGCGTGCGCGTTGAAGGCAGTGGAACGAACGCCCGCGTGGTGCCGAGATAAGCTGAGCAACTGGGGCGGTCCTTGAGAGGGCGCCTGTTAAAGGAGTGGGTTGCCATCCGCAGGATGCGCCCTGCTTGCGTAGGAGAGGCGACGGAAGCCTGGCTTGCGCCAGCCGCCGCCCGTTTCGGCTACTTAACCCGGCCCGCCGCGCTGGCAGCCGGCACTTCGATCAGCTTGCCGCTCTTCACATCGTAGATATAGCCGTAGATGGGGATATCGCCGGGCACCAGGGGATGGCTGCGGATGCGCTGCACGTCCTCGAGCACGCTTTGCTCCTGGTTGGGGATGGTGAGCCAGCTGATGTGTTCGCCTTCGGGCGAGCCGCCCCCGCCGCCCGCATCGTGCCAGCCGCTGGCGTCGATGCTGGCGGTTTTAAGGCTGCTGCGCAGCAGCTTGCGCATGACCTCGTCGGTGAAGGTTTCCATGCCGCAGTCGGTGTGGTGAACGACGAACCATTCCCGGGTGCCGAGCAGCTTGTAGGAAATGACCAGCGAGCGGATGGCGTCGTCGCTGGCGCGGCCGCCGGCATTGCGGATGACGTGGGCGTCGCCCTCGGCCAGGCCGGCGTACTTGGCCGGATCGAGGCGGGCGTCCATGCAGGTGAGGATGGCGAAACGCCGGCCCGGGGGCATCGGTAGCTTGCCTTTGTCGCCAAAACTGGATGCATAGCTTTGGTTGGCTGCCAGGACTTCGTTCAGGACTGTGCTCATGCTTGTCTCCTTGATTGCATTCATACCGCGATGGGTCTGAGCGGGCGGCTATCGCGGTTTGGGGCCGTCCGTTAAGTTGTCTGCCCGCAGAAAATCCCGGCTCAGGCGAGAGGCAGACTGAGGGGAAACCCAGTATAGGTAATGATTCTCAGTTGGCCAGCCGGGCATTCGGTTCGCGTGTGCAAAGCCTGATTGGCACAGACTTCAATTAGCCATTTGTACTACCCATCCAGGATCTTTTGACGGTACACATGACGGCATCTCCGGGTATGATGGAAATGTCACAAAAATTACCGGCATGTCTTCATGGTCCGTCTTGCCACATCTCTCACCGATAGCGTTATCCGTCAGGCAAAAGCGGTCGACAAGCCCGTCAAGCTGGCGGACGGCGGCGGCATGTATTTGCTGTTGCGGCCGGAGGGTTCGCGCTACTGGCGGCTGGATTACCGTTTTGACGGCAAGCGCAAGACGCTGGCGCTGGGGGTGTATCCGGAGGTGACGCTCGCCGAGGCCAGAAAGCGCCGCCAAGCCGCCAAGGCCTGCTGGCGGAAGGGCAGGATCCCGGCGCGATGCGGAAGGCGGACAAGGCGGGTCACAAACCGCTCATCGAACAGGATCGGCAGGCCTACGCGCTGGCTATCAGCGGCGAGGGTGTGTGGGACTGGGAATTGAGCAGCGGGCGGGTTCGGCATAACGCGCAGTGGGCGCGACTGATGGGGCTGGACGAGCGCCAGCTTGAGCACACCTGGCAAGAGGCACTCGCCTGCCTGCATGAACAGGAGCGGGAAGGAGTGATGGCCGCGATCCAGAGCTGTCTGGCCGGTCAAGCCGCCTTCGAGTATGAGCACCGCATTCGGCATGCGGATGGCAGCGTGATCTGGGTACAGAACCACGGCGAGGTGATGGCACGCGGCACCGACGGCAAGCCGCTGCGCATGGTGGGCAGCCTGCGCGAAGTCACCAAACAGAAGCGCGAGACGCTGGTGATGCAGCGGCGCAATCTGTTCCTGCAGACGATTGCGGCGGTGAACGAAATGCTCATGGCGGAACTGCCCGAGCAGGAATTGATGTCGCGCATCTGCCAGGAACTGATTCGGGACGATCTGTTCCGCATGGCCTGGATCGGCCTGGTGGATGAAGACGGCGTGACGGTGCGTCCGGTGGCCGAGGCCGGGTTTGGCCGGGACTATCTTGCCCAGGCGGATATCCGTTGCGACGACTCGCCGCAGGGACAGGGACCCACCGGCACCGCCATCCGCATCGGATGCCACAGTGATCAACGACGACACCGAGAGCAGCCAGCAGTTCGCGCCGTGGCGGGAGCGCGCGCGGGTCCAGGGCTATCGTTCATCGGCAGCGACGCCGTTGCGGGTGCATGGCCGGGTGGTCGGATGCGCTTAATGTGTATGCCGCCGAGCCGCATGCATTCGGGCCGGACAAGGTGATGCTGCTGGAAAAGCTGGCCAGCCGATCTGGGCATGGCCATCGGTCATCGCGCGGCGCTGGCGGCCCTGCGCGAGAGCGAGGAGCGCTTCCGGCTGCTGCTGAATTCCTCGCCCGAGGCGATCTTCGGCGTCGATACCCAGGCATCTGCACCTTCGTGAACCCGGCCTGCCTCGACATGCTGGGCTACACGCAGGAGGAAATGCTCGGCAAGAGCGTGCATCCCTCATCCACCACACCCATCCGGACGGTCGGCCCTATCCCAAGGAAGACTGCCACGTTCGCTGCTCCACCCTGCAGGGCAAGCCTACCCATGTCGACAACGAAGTGCACTGGCGCAAGGACGGCACCAGTTTTCCGGTGGAATACTGGTCGCACCCGATGTATCGCAATGGTGAACTGGTGGGGGCCGTGGTCAATTTCGTCGACATCAGCGAGCGCAAGCGTATGGAACAGGCGCTGCGGGACAGCGAGGAGCGCTACCGGCTGATTTCCAGTGTGACCACCGATCTGCTGTATTCGTGCGTGCAGACGGAGGCCGGGTTTTTTACCGTCGACTGGGCGACTGCCTCGGTGGACCGGATCTTCGGTTATTCGCTGGACGAGATCCTGGAGCGGGGTTGCTGGCGCTGTTATGTGCACCCGGACGACCTGCCTGAGTTCGATCGCAACATCACCCATCTCGCAGCCGGGTCAACGCAGCGAGTGCGAATTGCGCATCCTCGCCAAGGATGGTTCCACCCGCTATATCCGCGCCTATTCCAGGGTGGTGGAGCGCGCGAGCAGGGAAGCACCGGCTGTATGGCGCCTGCCAGGACATCACCGACCGCAAGCGCGCCGAGGAAGCGCTGCGCGAGAGCGAAGCGCGTTTCCGCGCGATGGCGGAGCACTCTGCCGACTGGATCTGGTCGATCGATACCCACGGCACGACATACCTACAGCAACCAGCGCGGCGTGGGCAGCCTGGGCTATTCGGCAGACGAATTTCTGGCGCATGGATTCCAGTAGCCTGGTGCACCCGGACGATCTGCCGCTGTTCCTTGAGACATTCGAAAACGCCGTATCCGCCCGGCAAGGCTGGCAGAACGTCGTGCTGCGCTGGCGCCATCGCAACGGCAGTTATCGCATCTTCGAGTCCAATGCCTCGGCGCTGTTCGACGAGGCTGGACAGTTGATCGGATTTCAAGGGGTGGACCGCGATATCACCGAGCGCAAGCAGGCGGAGGCGCGCATCGAGTTCCTGGCGCACCACGATGCGCTGACCGGCCTGCCCAACCGCGTGCTGCTGCGCGACCGCTTCGAGCATGCGCTGGCCATGGCGGAGCGTTCCCGATCCCAGGTGGCGATGCTGTTCCTCGATCTGGACAACTTCAAGGTGGTGAACGACACCCTGGGGCACGCCGTCGGGCGATCAGTTGCTGCTGGAGGTGGTCACGCGCCTGTCGCGCTGCACGCGCGAGAGCGACACCATCAGCCGCCAGGGCGGCGACGAATTCATCCTGCTGCTGAATGACATTCCAGACCTGGAAACGGTGGAACGGATCGCCAGCGAAATCCTCGAGCGCCTGTCCGAGCCGGTGGAAATCAACGGCCACGTGCTGAATGCCTCCTGCAGTATCGGCGTCGCGATCTATCCCGAGGATGGCAGCGACTTCGACGGCCTGCTGCAGAAGGCCGATACGGCGATGTACAACGCCAAGGATGCCGGCCGCAATACCTACCGCTTCTTCGACGACCAGATGAACCAGCAGGCACACGAGCACCTGCTGCTGCAAAACCGGCTGCACCAGGCGCTGTTTCGCGCTCGAGTTTTATCTGCACTATCAGCCGCAGCTGGAAATCGACAGCGGCAGGGTGATCGGGGTGGAGGCCCTGCTGCGCTGGAACAATCCGGAACTGGGCGAGGTCGTGCCGGCCCGCTTCATCCCGGTGGCGGAAGACTGCGGTCTCATCGTGCCGATCGGCGCCTGGGTGCTGGAAGAGGCGTGTCGCCAGGCGCAGACTTGGCGCCAGTCGGGATGGCCCGAGCTGACCATGTCGGTCAATCTGTCTGCCCTGCAGTTTCGCCGTGCCGGTCTGATCGAGACGGTGGCGGGCGCGTTGGAGCGGAGCGGCCTGCCACCACATTTGCTGGAACTGGAGCTGACCGAGTCCATCCTGCTGCAGGACGTGGAAAACAATCTCGATACGGTGCGGCAACTGAAGGCGCTGGGCGTGCGGCTGTCGATCGACGATTTCGGTACCGGCTATTCGTCGCTCAGCTATCTCAAGCGCTTTGCGGTCGACAAGCTGAAGATCGACCGTTCTTTCGTGCGCGACATCAGCACCGATCCGGACGATGCCGCCATCGTTCGCGCGGTGATCCAGCTGGCACGCAGCCTGCGCCTGGGCATCATCGCCGAAGGGGTGGAAACGCAGGAACAGCTGGCGTTTCTGCGCGAGGAGGGCTGTCAGGAAGTACAGGGCTTTCTGTTCAGCCGGCCGCTGGCACCCGTCGCCCTGAAAGCTTTTTTGCACGAGCGTAGGGCGGGCGCCACTCAGGCTTAGAAGCGCGTTGCGGCGTGATCGATGAGCAACCGGGTTCCGGTATTCAAATGCGTTGAGTGCCTGCCGAAACGAACGAAAACCTGCGCTATGTGCGATGGCGTACGGAACGAACCTGGCATTTGGCGTATTTTTCGCCAATACATAAACTGATCGCAGTTGCCATATCGGCACCGCCCAAATAAAACAGTGAACGTTCCGGCCTGGATCAACCCAGAGTCCTCGTCGCCGTAGCAGGGTAGGGTGTGCTCATGCGGTTGCAAATAATCAAAAGGAATACACCATGTTGAATCCGTCGCGCTTGCTTTCCCTGATAGGTGTGCTGTTGTTCACAGCGTTGGCCGCAGGCGCGGCCTATGCTGACCCTTCGGGGCGTGTGGCTCACCTGAGCCATACCCAGGGCGAGGTGAGCTACTCGCCGGCGGGCGAGGACGAGTGGCTTGGCGTGGTGCGCAATCGTCCACTGATTCGCGGCGACCGGCTGTGGACCGATCGCGATGCCCGCGCGGAGTTTCAGGTGGGCAGCGCCGCCGTCCGGCTCGGGTCGGATACCAGCGTCGAGATTCTGGATCTGAGCGATCAGCATCGCGCAGGTCAGGATGACGCAGGGCACGCTCAACCTGAGCGTGCGGCGCATGTATCCCGGGCAGACCTTTGAAGTGGCTACGCCTACGCTGGCGTTCACCATCGACCGTGCCGGCCGCTATCGCATCGACGTCGACCCGCGCAACGCTGTCACCACCATCGTGGTGTGGGATGGCGCCGGCGAGGCCTACGGCGACAACTCCAGTTTCCGCTTGCGTGCGGGCGATACGGTGCGCTTCTACGACACCGATTTGCGCGATTACGAGATGTACGGTCTGCCGCGCGAGGACGATTTCGATCGCTACTGTCTCGATCGCGACCAGCGTCTGGACCGCTCCGCGTCTCTGCGCTACCTCGACGACGATGTGGTGGGCTACGCGGATCTGGATGAGTATGGCAGCTGGCGCCCGGTGCGCAGCTACGGCAACGTGTGGTTTCCCAGCCGGGTCGACGCCGGTTGGGCGCCCTATCGGGACGGTCACTGGGTGTGGCAGGAACCGTGGGGCTGGACCTGGGTGGACAACGCGCCCTGGGGCTTTGCGCCTTCGCACTACGGTCGCTGGGTGAACGTATCCAATCGCTGGGGCTGGATTCCGGGTCCGCGCAACGTTCGCCCCGTCTACGCACCTGCGCTGGTCGCTTTCGTCGTCGGCGGCAGCGGCTGGAGCGTGTCGATCTCGCTCGGCGGCGGGTTCGCCGATCGGCTGGTTCCCGCTGGGGCCGCGTGAAGTCTACGTGCCGTCCTATCAGGCCAGCCGCGACTATTTCAAACGGGTCAACGTGAACAATACGGTGATCAACAACACGACCATCACCAACGTCTACAACAACTACTCCAGCGGCACGATCAATGTCGATCAGGTGAACTATGCCAACCGCACGGTTGCAGGGGCTGTCACAGCGGTCCCCAGCACCGTGTTCGTCAATGCGCAACCGGTGCGACCGGCGGCGATCCGCCTCGACCGCAAGGCGGTCACGACCGGCGAGATCACCCGCGTCGCCCCGATTGCGCCGAGCGCGCGTAGCGTGATCGGCGCGGCTAAGGCCGCTGAGGCACGTCCATCGCGTGAAGCGTTCGACCGTCGGGTCTTCGTGCGCAATGCACCACCGCCCAGCGAGCGCCCATTTGCCGTGCGCGAACAGCAACTGCAGAAAACCCCCGGGCGGGCGCCGGCGCCCGAGGCCGTCAAACCCGCGCCGGATCGCGCCGACAAGGCCGCACAGCAGGTGCGCGTGATCGGTGAACAACCCGGCGCAGTGGACGCGCGGGCAGCGGGATCGCGCCGCGGCGGGGCGAAGCCAGGCACACCCGCGCCCGGTCAGTTGCGACCGCTGGATCGCTCGGTCGAACCCGTGAACGAACCCGTGCGCGAGCCCGGCAACCGCAATCGGGACAAAGAGCAAAAAGGCCAGAACGACGCACAACAGCAACAACAGGCAAGCGAAAAGCAACAGGCCGAGCGCAAGCGTCAGGCTGAGACGCAGCAGCAACAGGAACAGCAACAGCGCCAGCGTGAGGTTCAGCAGCAGCAACAGGCAAGCGAAAAGCAGCAGGCCGAGCGCAAACGTCAGGCTGAGACGCAGTTGCAACAGGAACAGCAGCAGCAACAGCGCGAGGTGCAGCAGCAACAGCAGGATGCCGAGAAGAAGCAAGCCGAGCGCAAGCGTCAGGCTGAGACGCAACAGCAGCAAGAACAGCAACAGCGCCAGCGCCAGCGCGAGGCCCAGCAGCCGCAACAGGCAAGCGAAAAGCAGCAGGCCGAGCGCAAACGTCAGGTTGAGACGCAGCAGCAACAGGAACAGCAGCAGCGCCAGCGCGAGGTCCAGCAGCAACAACAGGCAAGCGAAAAGCAGCAGGCCGAGCGCAAGCGTCAGGCTGAGACGCAACAGCAGCAAGAACAGCAACTGCGCCAGCGCGAGGTGCAGCAGCAACAGCAGGCAAGCGAAAAGCAGCAGGCCGAGCGCAAACGCCAGGTTGAGACGCAGCAGCAACAGGAACAGCAGCAGCGCCAGCGCGAGGTCCAGCAGCAACAGCCGACAAGCGAAAAGCAGCAGGCTGAGCGCAAGCGTCAGGTTCAGACGCAGCAGGAGCGACAAGCCGAGTGCGAGCGCCAGGCAATACTGAATCACCAGGACCCGAGCCAGTGCAAGATCGAGACGCTGCCGAAGGCGCCCCCCGGCAATCCGAACAGGGACAAGAACGGCAAGTGAACGACCGACGCGTCGGGTGGCAACCCAGGCGCCAGCTTCGGGAGCGGTGGGTTGGCCGTTAGAAACTGACGGCGTCTTAAGGCAGTGCTTCGGCTACTGGCAGAAGCTGCTTGAAGCGTGAATACAGAAGTCCGGCTATCCTGAGATTGACGCCTCGTTTGAGGGCGTTTTTAATGCGGTTGGAGTCAAATAAAAGGGAGTGGAAAACATGCTTGAAACGATTGCAGTCATCCTGATTATCCTGTGGTTACTGGGTTTGGTTACCTCGACCACCATGGGCGGCTTTATCCACATTCTGTTGGTCATCGCGGTCGTGGTGATCCTGCTTCGCTTTATCCGGCGTTAAGGGCTGCGTCTTTTATCGGGCGCCGTTCGACAGTCGGTCGCAGTGCCCCTGGCCGGGAAAGTGGTCAGTCTCGAATGCGATTTTGTTTATTGATCTGGAGGTCAAAATGCTGAAAATCCGCTAACGTCATACTCGTGCTGGGGGTGCTGATGTCCCCGCTGGCTTCTGCTGCCACTCAGGTGAGCATCGGTATCGCGGTGCCCGGGGTGAGCATCGGGATCAACCTGCCGGCATACCCGCAACTTGTCCGCGTGCCCGGTTACCCGGTCTACTACGCGCCACACCTGGAAGCGAACTTCTTCTTTTACGACGGGATGTACTGGGTTTACCAGGGTGACAACTGGTACGCGAGTTCCTGGTACAACGGGCCTTGGGGGCTTGTGGAGCCGTATGCTGTACCGGTATATGTCCTGCGCGTTCCGGTGCGCTACTACCGCCGGCCGCCTGTGTACTTCCATGGGTGGCAGCATGATGCACCGCCACGCTGGGGTGATCACTGGGGCCGTGATTGGGAACAGCAGAGAAGTGACTGGAACAAAGGGGACCGCCGCGCTGCCCCGAAACCTGCCCCGCTGCCTTCCTATCAGCGGCAATATTCAGGGGAACGGTATCCCAGACAGGTGGAGCAGCAGTACCAGCTTCAACAGCAGAAATACCGTTATCAGCCGCGTGACCCTGTAGTGCAGAAACACTACCAGGAACAAGGAAAGAGTCAGGGCCATGGCCAAAGCCAGAGGCCAAGGCAAGGGCCACAATAAGTAATACAGGCTGGGTCTGCCGCCGTCTTCACTGGAGCGCTGATCGTGCGCTTCGTTCTGTCCACCGTCGCTGAGCCGGCAGAAGTCTTCAGCGGCACAACTTCAACCGCTTCCGGCAGTCGTTATGGCTGCCGGGGTTGCTACCGGCGTTGCCTGGTCACGCATCGTCGTGCACGCCTGTTCAAAACACACCGTGCAAAACACTTTGGATCAAGTTGCCGCAAGCCCGTGAAGGAGGCCAGCAGAATGAATTCGAGCTTGGATCAGGCCCTTGTCAAAATCACTTAAAACCATTGGCTATGCCATCGGCGCACTCATCGGACTGCTTGTCCTTGTCGCGATCGCGCTAAGTCTTTTCCTCGATGTCGACGCCTACAAGCCCCGGTTTGAAGCGGCCGTGTCGGGCATGATGGGGATGGAATTCAGCGTCGGCGGAAATATGGAAATCGGCTTTTTCCCAAACATGCAGGTCACGCTGAAGGATGTGCACATCCGTAACCGGGGGACGGAGGTTGTCACCGCAAGGGAGGCCAGGATCGGGATCAATTTCCTCTCCCTGTTTCGCAAGCGACGTCCAGATCGAGCGGATCGTGCTGGAACACCCCAGCATATCGATCGAGAGGGGCCGCGATGGCACGTTCAACTTCAAAAGATCGAAGAAATTCCGCAGACCATTACCCAACCTCAACCTGGCAAAATTGTCTTTTTCAGACGGGACATTTCACTATGTGGACAAGCAATCCGGCAAGGGATTCGAGGCCGGAGATTGCAGCCTGGACATGAGTCGCCTGCAGCTTGCTGACAGGGATCGCCCGGGCATCATGAAGCGGCTTGCCTTGGAGGCTGAACTCGCCTGCGGGGCGTTCCGGACAAAGGACTACGCCGCATCCGACTTGAAGTTTTCGGTTACCGGGCAGCGCGGGGTGTTCGATCTCAAGCCGCTCACGATGCGTGTCTTCGCCGGGCAGGGTTCGGGGCGCATGCGGGCGGACTTTTCAGGCGCTGTTCCCCGTTTACCAGGTCCGCTATTCCATTTCACAGTTCCACATCGAAGAGTTCCTCAAGCCCCTGTCACCGAAAAATGCCGTGGAAGGGTCGATGGACTTCACCGCGAACCTGTCGATGCAGGGAGAGACCGTGAACAAACTGAGGCAGACCACGCAGGGGCAGATCGCGCTGCGTGGCAAGAACCTCATCCTCAACGGCCACGATCTCGATCAGGAATTCGACCGCTATGAGTCCAGCCAGAACTTCAACCTCGTGGACGTGGGCGCCTTCTTCTTTGCCGGGCCTATCGGCCTGGCGGTCACCAAGGGGTACAACTTTGCGAGCCTCTTTCAAGGATCGGGGGGCCGCAGCGAGATCCGGACGCTCGTCTCAGACTGGAAAGTCGAGCGCGGCGTGGCGCAGTCGCAGGACGTGGCCATGGCGACGAACAAGAACCGGGTCGCCCTCCAGGGCGGGCTCGATTTCGTCAACGAGCGGTTCGACAACATGACCGTGGCGTTGATCGACGCCAAGGGCTGCATCAAGGTGCAGCAAACAATCCATGGTTCCTTCAAGCAACCGGTGCTTGAAAAGCCGAGTACCCTCAAGTCCCTCACCGGGCCGGTGGTCAGGTTGCTCGAGCAGGTGGGGGGTCTTTTTCCGGGTGGAGCGTGCGAAGTGTTCTACGCCGGTTCAGTCGCGTCGCCGAAATAAGGGGTTTGCAACGGAATCAAAGGATTCAGGTCCAGAATAAAGCTGGCTGAGAACCCCGAGGGTTGGCGGAATCCAGCCACCTAGATCGTTAGGGCCTTCAAGGGACACTTTTGTTTAATCAAGATGCTTAAAGAGACAACTCTTGCCATGACACTGGACAGCAACGCCATGTTTTTACCACTGACAGGTATCTATGAGCCATCGGCGATCCAGCAGCTTCCGGACGGGCGATTCCTGATCGTGGAAGACGAAAAAGATCATCCATTCAGCCTGGTCACGATCGATCCCGATGGGGGTGTCAGCAGTGCGCCGCTGAGGCCGGGATTATTCAATGCTTTCGATAGCTTCTGGAAACTCGACGATCTTGAAGGGATCGCTCTCGATCGTTCGGAGAATATTTATGCCATCACCTCCCATTCACGCGATGGTGATGGCGACGAGAAGAAATCCCGCAGCAAACTGGTGCGCTTCAGGATCGAGGGTGACCATGTCGTCGCGCCCAGTGTAGTCAAAGGCTTGAAATCCGCTTTGTTGAAGGCTCACCCGGTGCTGGAGACGGCGTCTGAAATACGCGACGTCAAGGCCGATGGCGGGTTCAATATCGAAGCGATGGAGATCAGCACCGACCAGCAGCGTCTGTTGCTCGGCTTTCGCAGCCCGCTACTCGACCATCGCGCCATTATCGCCAGCGTGGAGAACCCTGCTGCGATGTTCGATGCCGACGAACCACCCCGCATCTCCGCCATCCTGATCACGCTGGACCTCGGTGGCAACGGGATCCGGGGGATGTCCTATCTTCCCGCCCTCGACGGCTACCTCATTAGCAGCGGTCCCGTCGGGCGCGAGCAGACCCAGTTCCAGGTCTGGTTCTGGAGCGGTCATCCAGATGAGCCTGCGCATCGCGTTAGCGTTCCCGGCCTGCAAGGTTTCGAGCACGCCGAAGGAATCAGCCCTGCCGTCATCGATGGCCGCCAGAAAATCATTATCGTGAGTGACGACGGCAACAGGGCAGAAAACCGCTTTGCCCGTTTTTTACTGCTTGATCCCGGGCAACTGCAGATAGCCACCTGAGCAGGCAACAGTAAGCTGTTGTCCTTCGTTATCGGAAGCGGCTATTCGTGCAGGTCCGGTCGAGCGCAAAGTTATGCACCGACTGTTTTTGCTCCCACCTTGGCATCGAATTTCTCCTTATTGACGACGAAGCGCTCGTGACGGCCCTTTGAGATGAGGTCTATGCCGTCGTGGGCCTCAACAGCAAATATGAGCTTCTTTCCTTCAACGGCAATCAATTCGACTGTTGCTGTGACCTCAAGCCCAGGTGGCGTGGCAGCCTCGTGACTTACGTCTATGTGGGTTCCAACGGTTTGCTCTTTCGGCCAGTCGAGGTGTGGATTGATTGCCTTGATGCACGCCCACTCAAGAAAGCCGACAAGGAAGCCCGTGGCAAAGACTTCGGGCATTGCGACGAACTCATCGGACTCGGGATAAAGGGCAGGAACCGTTTTGGATGGGGGTACTTTGAACTTGTGCTCGTATTTGATGCCGGGCTTGAGAGATTCCTTCATTTCGTCTCCGAGGGTGTGAGATTACAAGGGCGGTGAAAGTCGGCGCTGACGAGACGGCGCATAACGTGCAAGCTCAGCCGACGGATAAAAGCGCAGCTTTTGGCCGGTCGGCTGGGTGTCCTCCATGCCTACAGCGTCAAGCGATGGCTGAAACTGGCGCATAACCCAAAGCTTGCTAGGGTTTGAAAGCACTTCTGCAATTAGCCGATCAAGCAGCTCGTTGAAAGCCTCCGACAAGCGAACTTGTTCTACTGCCGTGTCCGTGCCAGGAAGAGCAGTGAATTTTTCGGAAACTCGGAAGGCTTCGAGTTGATGAACTGCCTCGGGCGAAATGGATAATTGTTCGTCAATAACATCAGACAATGGATCGTAAGTCATGGATGCCTCTTTGCTGCCCAACAGTTATTCAAGAGACCCGGTGAGCTGCTGATGTGGGATTGTGAATAGGCTGCTTTCGGTGTGTGAATTCAACGGACATTCAGTGAACAAGCCATGACCGCCTCCTCAAGGTCGACTTGAGGCAATCGAACAAGGGGAAACCGATACATTCTGGCCAAGACCAGCCTGGATTTATCTAGTTAAAACAATGTACTGTGACACTCACCTCAGGCCGCACTTTTAGAGTGGCATCGAATTACTGGTCGATTCTGACAATGTCTGCCTGCTCGTCGGCGGCGAGCGCTTCTTCGGTATCAATCTGATGTTGCAGCACGTTTAGATCTGCTTCCGAGGCATCGCTCCCTTCGTGTGTGCGGTGGATGATCCGTTCACGCAAGGTGGCCACAGGTATCCGAAAATCCAGAATATGAAACGCGACGCCGCGCGATTGCGCCACGTCGCGCAACAGGTCGCGTTGCCAGCGTGCGGTGAACGTGGCGTCTACGATGACTGGCCAGCCTGCGTCGAGCACCGCGCCTGCCAGACGGCTCAGATGGCTATAGGTTCGACGGGTGGCGTCGGCTGCATAGAGCGCCTGTCCAACGCCCGAGCCGCTGCGAGCCAGGGCATCGAGTCCGGCCAGACGCTTGCGTTCGACATCGGAGCGCAGGCGGATCGCGCCCGGTGTCTGCATCAGGGTCTGGGTGACGGTGGTTTTGCCTGAACCGGACAGGCCATGTGTGATATCCAGCCGCAAGGGCAGGGGGCGCGTCAGCGCCGTGGCCAGTTCCAGCATGGCGTGCGCATCGGCAAGCGCAGTGTCGCGGTCCAGGCCAGTGGTTTGCCCGGCGCGCAGCACGGCGACTTTGGCGCGCACCAGGGCACGGTACACCGCGTAATAGCGCAGCAACGCCAGCCCATCATAGTCGCCCGTCTTTTCCAGCCAGGTGTTGAGTAACAGCCAGGCCCAATCCGTATGGCCGCGCTGCATCAGGTCCATGTTGCAGAATGCGATCTCGGACAGGATGTCGATCCAGCGCAATTCGGGATTGAACTCGAGGCAGTCGAATACCAGCAATTGATCATCCACCCAAGCCAGATTGCCGAGGTGCAGATCGCCGTGGCATTCGCGGATGAAGCCGTCGCGCTTGCGTGCGGCCATCAGCGGAGCCAGACGCGCATGCTCCGCCTCGCTCCAGTGCTGCAGGGCATCGAGCTGCTGGCGGTCGGCGGGGGCGGTGAGCCGTGGCGCGATTTGCAGAAAATTTTGCGCCACCGGTTGCCAGACCTGTTGCGGGTCGCCGAAGGAACTATCCGCGCCGGCGCGTGCGCAATTTTCCAGATGGAAACGGGCGATGGTCGCGGCGATGGCTTCGACCTGTCGTGCCGTCAGCCGGCCTTCCTCCTCCAAGCGGTCAAGGGTTGCATCCGGCGGGAACTGGCGCATTTTCACCGCATATTCGAACGGCTCGCCGCTGCCGTTAATGCGTGGTGTGGCGGGGGATCCGGTGATCGGCACCACGCCCAGATAAATGGCTGGCGCCAGACGCCGGTTCAGGCGCACCTCTTCCTCGCAGGCATGCAGGCGCTTGTCGAGGCTGCTGAAATCCAGAAAGCCCAGGTCCAGGGGTTTCTTGATTTTGTAGGCAAATTCCCCGGTGAGCAGGACGTGGGAAATATGGGTTTCCACCGCCTGCACCGGCCCGGCCGCGTGATCGTAGCAGGCCGGGTTATTCAGGCTCCGGATCAGTTCGGACAGATTGCTGGTCGATTCTGGCATCGGGATTACGCCTCGCCACACAGATCGTTTTCGGGGCAGCCATCTCCAGGCACGCTTGTTTTCATCATGGTTACCTTTCCCATCCCGATTTCACCGTGGCCTGCCAAAAGCTGCTTGTTCTTGATAGCACAGCAAGTGGTCTAAAGTGCGATGATGAAAAGGCGACGGAACGAAACGGTTGCCCCCGGCAAAACGCTGCATCCATTCTTGAGGGATCTAGCCCATGAACATCGAAGAACTCAAATCCGTGGCCAATGCCATCGTCGCCAGGCAGAAAGGTGTGCTGGCGGCAGACGAAAGCAGCCCGACAATCAAGAAACGGTTTGACTCGATCGGGGTGGAATCCACCGAAGAAAACCGTCGGCGCTACCGCGAGATCCTGTTTACTGCCGACGGCATCGAGCGCCATGTCGGCGGGGTCATTCTGTTCGACGAGACCCTGCGCCAGAGCACGCGCGGTGGCATCCCGTTTGCCAAGCTGCTGTCGAGCCGGGGAATCATTCCCGGCATCAAGGTGGACAAAGGCGCCAAGGCGTTGCCGCTGTGTCCTGGCGACAAGGTAACCGAAGGGCTCGACGGCTTGCGCGACCGGCTCGACGAGTACAGGCAACTGGGTGCGCAGTTCGCCAAATGGCGTGCGGTAATCGAGATCGACGAACGCGACATCCCGTCGGCGTACGGGATCCGCGCCAATTCCCACGCGCTGGCGCGTTACGCCGCGCTGTGCCAGGAGGCCGGCCTGGTGCCGATTGTGGAACCGGAAGTGCTGATGGATGGCACTCACGGCATCGAGCGCTGCGAAGCGGTGACGGCGCAGGTGCTGGAGGCGGTGTTCGCCGAGTTGGACGCCCACCGTGTCCTGTTTGAAGGCATGTTGCTCAAGCCGAACATGGTGATTGCCGGCAAGAAGTGCGCGCGTCAGGCCAGCGTGCAGGAGGTTGCCGAAGCCACGATCCGCTGCCTGAAGCGTTACGTACCGGCAGCGGTGCCGGGAATCGTATTCCTCTCCGGCGGTCAAAGCGCCGAGGATGCAACCGACCATCTGAACGCCATGAACGCGATGGGCGTGCATCCGTGGCAGGTCAGTTTTTCGTATGGGCGAGCGCTACAGGCACCGGTGCTGGCGGCCTGGCAGGGACAAGAAGGCAATGTAGCTGCTGCGCAGAAGGCGCTCCAGTTCCGTTGCCACCTGAATGGCCTGGCGCGCGACGGAAAATACACCCGATCCATGGAGGGGGCTACGTAATGTGCTCGATTACCTCCAAGCCGATCTGTTAGCCAGCTTCGACAAAGTCAGCATTTCCTGCAGGAACTCGAGCAATCTGCTGGATGCGCGGCGACTCATAGTCGCTGGGCAACCGTTTGCCGTAGCGAAGGATGACACCCGCATTGGCGTAGCTGAACGTGTTGCCGAGCGCAGCCCCCATGTAGGTGAAATCCAGCTGGTTTCTCAAGGCAGTTGTGGTCGCGAGCCCCCGCCAGTTGCGCTGGCAAGTCAGGCTTCTGATCTGACTGGCGTCGACAGGCTGAACCAGACCCCGAAGCTGTCGGCCGAGGTCTGTCACAATGGGATGGCACACTACCCACTCAAGCCCGCACGCCGGGCGCATCGCAAAGCAAAGGAACACCGCCTATGGCAGAAGCCGCAAACAGGACCGAAACATTCACCCACAAGCCCCGGGTCGCCTATTTCTCCATGGAAATCGCAATGGAGAATGACATTCCAACCTACAGCGGCGGTCTGGGCGTGCTGGCGGGGGACTCCCTGCGTGCCGCTGCTGATATTGGCGTGCCGATGGTGGCGGTCACCCTGGTGTCCCGGGCCGGCTATTTCCGCCAGGAAATCGACCCTCAGGGCCGACAGATCGAGCATGCGGACGACTGGGATCCCGCCCGCTATGCTACGCGGCTGCAGGCCGCGGTGGCCCTGGACCTGGAGGATCGCCAGGTGTGGGTGGGAGGCTGGCTGTATGTGCTGAGCACCCGGGTTGGCAGCAGCGCCATACCTGTCCTGCTGCTGGACACCGATCTGCCGGTGAACGACCCCCGGGACCGGGATATCACCCACCACCTATACGGTGGCGATGAAGCCTACCGGATGAAACAGGAAGTGGTGCTGGGGGTAGGGGGCATGGCCATGCTCCAGGCGCTGGGCTTCAACCTCATGGGTTATCACATGAACGAGGGTCACTCCGCCTTTCTTACTCTGGCCCTGATGCGGCGCTACGCCTATCCCAGCGAAGACTTGCGGCCCGGTGAGAGCCCTTACGACTTGCCCCAGGTGCGGGAGCTGTGCACCTTCACCACCCACACGCCAGTGGAGGCGGGCCTCGACAAATTCGACTATGCCCTGGTGCGACGCATCTACGGCGATCTGCTGGACCTGGGCACGGTGAAGCTGTTGGCCGGTGAGGACAAGTTCAACATGACCCGCCTGGCCCTGAACCTGTCGGATTACGTGAATGGAGTGGCCAAACGCCACGCCGAGGTCTCCCGGAAAATGTTCCCGGGCTATGCCGTGCACGCGGTGACCAACGGCGTGCATGCGTCCACCTGGACCAGCTTGCCTTTTGCCGTGATGTACGACCAGCATGTGCCGGGCTGGTGTCACGAGCCGGAACTGCTTTCCCGGGCCGACCGCATCCCGAACGACAAGCTCTGGGCGGCCCACCAGGAGTCCAAACAGGCGCTGGTGGACAAAGTGGGGAAACTGACCGGGGTGGCGTTGAACCCGGACCTGCCCATCCTGGGCTTCGCACGGCGCATGACCGCCTACAAGCGGGCCGACCTGCTGTTCACCGATCTGGCCCGCCTCAAGGCCATCGCCCAAAAGCATCCTTTCCAGATCGTCATGGCCGGCAAGGCCCACCCCAAAGACGAGGCAGGCAAGCAACTCATCGAAGCGCTGCACGCCCACATGCGGGACTTGGCTGGGGAGATCCCCATGGCCTTCCTGCCCGACTACGACATGGATCTGGCCCTGCTCATGGTGTCCGGCTCGGACGTCTGGCTCAATACCCCCCTGCGGCCCCTGGAGGCCTCCGGCACCAGCGGCATGAAGGCTGCCTTCAATGGCGTGCCCCAGCTCTCGGTGCTTGACGGGTGGTGGGTGGAGGGCTGCCTGGAGGGCGTGACCGGATGGGCGGTGGGCGATGATTCCCCCACCGCAAACGGCCACGATGCCATCGCCCTGTACGACAAACTGGAGAAGGTGATCCTGCCGCTTTGGTATGACGACCGGCCTGGCTGGATCAGCGTCATGAAGGGCGCCGTCAGCAAAAATGCCGCCTATTTCAACAGTCACCGCATGATGCGTCGCTACGCCACGGAGGCGTACTTGAGATAAGCGCTGCGTCGATAGGAAGGGTTGTGGACAAAGTTGTCCGCCGATCACAATCAATATCAATCAAATAGTTATAAATTAATCCTCATGCTTTTAGTTCAATTTGAAGTGTGAGTTCCGTCCGGCATCGGTTGACGTTACCCTCAATGGTCGGGACGGTTGCGATCAGGCGTTCTCTCTCCAAGATTGCCTTCCCAATGACATTCAACGTGCGTACAGCGAAACCATCGCAGTCTGAGTGAACACACTCAGGATACGAACGATGAGGCGGCGACGGATTCGTATACAGATGCGGTCCTCGAAGTCTGCAGCCAGCAATCTGACTTGCATTGGTTAGCAAGCTTTAGTTGTAAAAGTTAGCAGGGTTAGCTTGCATAGTTAGTAACCTAAGCCTGTATCAACAAAGGACGGGCAATTCTTGCTGACTTTTTCCTATACTTCGCATAATGTATAGGAACGCAAAGTCATTGGATTACGTGGTTTTGCCTCATTTGTTGCAGAGTAGGATCGTAAGCCGTTGACTGGAAAGGATTTCGTCGGCTGACAAATAAAAGAACGGGCAGTTTTTTCCATATTATGGCCTTCGGGTGGGTTGAGCAAGTTCGTTGGAGTGCGGCAGCCTGTGCACGCGCGCGAGCCGCGCACGTCATGGGCCGATCGGATGCGGGCTTTTACTTCGGGTGTCCGCCTGTGGTGTGTGCGCGCCAGCGCGGAGTAGCAACGAGCCAGCGGCGGGCGGACGCCGGTTGTTTTGGCTTGCAGGACAGCGGCGGGCGTTTGTCCGTGGGCTTGCGCGGGCGTCTTCACCTGGCTGCGTTCTGGCTGGCGGCGCAATGCGTAGTCGGCGGCAAGCCGCCGGCCGTCCGCCCTGCTGCCGCTCATCTTCCGGGCGTTCATGCTGCACCCCCTGCGCGGGCTTCGAGGTAGCGCCGGGACAGGCTGACGACCAGTTGCAGGTTTTGCAGCTCCCACGGCTGGAAGGTTCGACCGTCAGGCGTCACCAACGCGCCGTCACGGGCATAACGCCAGCCATCCCAGCCCGGTACGTGGACGATTGCCCCTGCGCGCATCCTGACGAGCTTAAAGGCCGGGTAGGGGATGCGGGTCACGCCGTTTTCCCAGTTGTAGATCGTGCGCCGGGTGACGCCGAGGTATTCACAGGCCTGATCCTGCGTGAGCCCTGCGGCCATGCGCTCGACGTAGAAGCGCTCCGGATCGGCCCAGACGAAGTGCGGGTGGGCGCGGGGTTTCTTCTGGCGACGGTGTTTCTCAATCATGGCGCAGCCCTCATAGCGATCCGGTGGCACTGTCGAGCAGTTCCAGCGGACTGCAGCCACGGCTTGCCGTCCTGGGCGTAGGACTTGACCAGCCAATCCATGCTGTCGCCGATCTCAGCCAGCGCAGCGGCGAAGCTGCCACGCTCGGTGTAAAGCTGGGTCAGGACGTAATCGAGCCGGTCTAGCCATTCCTCGGCGGGGTTTTCGTCGTCAACAAAGGCGAAATGGTCGTGACGGTTTGGGCGGTTTGGTTCATGCGGCACCGCCGTTCTGGCTGCGCAGTTGATTGGCCACGCTGATGCAGTAAGCCTGAGAGCCGACCGCGTAAGCCAAACCATTGACGAACAGACACCAGCCAATCCGGGTTTGCTTGAGCGAGACAGTGAGGGCGTTTTTGCTCATGCCGCACCCCCAAAACTTTGCCCAAAAACACAGGCAATGGGTTTGCTGGGCGTTTCTCCGTTGCAGGCCGCACGGATGCTTGATGCAGTGTTTTGGATTGAGCGTGCAATATGCTCACATATGAGCGGAAAGTAGAGTGATACCTTTACTCTACCCGCTGCGCGGGCTGGCAAAACCGGGCAGCAGATCGACCCGGAAAGGGGGCGGTTTTCCGGAACGGATGCGGAAGCAAAAACAGGGCGATTCGGCGCGGGCAAATCTTGCCGACTTTTTTCCAGTACTTCGCATAATGTATATTATGTTAAATTAAATAAACGGCCACCCGATAGATATTTGTTACAATAATCAAATGTCAAGTATGCCTCCCCCTTCACGCGGTGGTCGACGGCCTGGTGCCGGTCGGCCGGCCAAAGAGCCAACCCGAGTCGTTCGCTTGCCTGAGCGCCTGTTGCCGCTGGTGACGCAACTCACTACGATCAA
>CAWHHA010000022.1:0-11720 GCA_963828945.1 uncultured beta proteobacterium | reverse complement strand
TATATCGGTTCGCACACCGCGGTGGAATGCCTGGCTGCAGGGCACGAGGTGGTGGTGTTCGACAACCTGTCGAACAGCAGCGTGAAGTCGCTTGACCGCGTGGCGCAGATCAGCGGCAAGCAGGTGGCGCTTTGTGCAGGGCGACATCCGCGACCGCGCGGCGCTGCGCCAAGCTGTTCGCCGATCACGCGATCGACGCGGTGGTGCATTTTGCCGGGCTGAAAGCGGTGGGCGAATCGGTGGAAAAGCCGCTGCTGTATTACGACAACAACATCACAGGCAGCATCGCGCTGTTTGAAGTGATGGCGCGAATCCGGGGTGAAGGCGGTGGTGTTTTCGTCGTCGGCCACGGTGTACGGCGACCCGGCGACGGTGCCGATTACCGAGGACTTTCCGCTGTCGGCGACCAATCCGTATGGCCGCTCCAAACTCTTCATCGAAGAAATTCTGGGTGACATCGCGCTGTCGGACAAGGAGTGGAACGTCGCGCTACTGCGTTATTTCAATCCGGTGGGCGCGCACGAATCCGGCCTGATCGGCGAAGACCCGCGTGGCATTCCCAACAACCTGATGCCGTATGTGGCGCAGGTGGCGGTCGGTCGTCGCGCGCATTTGAATGTGTTCGGCGGCGACTACCCGACGCCGGATGGCACCGGGGTGCGCGATTACATTCATGTGGTCGATCTGGCGCGCGGCCACGTGGCGGCGCTGAACAAGTTGCTTGGCTTGGGCGGCGTCAAAATCTGGAATCTGGGTACCGGCTGCGGCGTCAGCGTGCTCGACATGGTGCGTGCATTTGAAGCGGCGAGCGGCAAGCCGGTGCCGTATCAGATCGTGGCGCGGCGTGCGGGGGATGTGGCGCAGTGCTGGGCGGACCCGGCACGAGCCGCGCAGGAGCTGGGCTGGCGCGCGGAATACGATTTGCCGAGGATGTGCGCCGATGCGTGGCGCTGGCAGGCGGGGAATCCGGATGGGTATGTTTGAGTAGTGGTAAGCGGGGAGTAGTTGGCGGTGAGTGGTTTTAACGCTTGCCGAAAAGTCCGCGGCCGCGGAAATACTGCACGCCCAGCCAGCCGCCGAACAGACCGCCTAGGTGGGCAAAGTGGGCAACGCCTGCGCCAAGGTTGGTAAATCCAAGAAACAGTTCCAGCGCGCCATAGCCAAGTACAAAGGTGCGCGCGGGTATCTGGATGAAAGGCAGAAAAATGATGCTGATGACGCGGTTGGGGAAATACAGCGCGTAGGCCAGCAGCAGGCCGAACACGCCGCCGGAAGCGCCGATGACCGGGCCGGTCGCGTGCAGAAATAATCCGCTGACGGTGATTTGCGTCATCGCGGCGACGGCGACGCTGAGCAGGTAGGTCAGCAGATAGCGCAGGTCGTTCCAACGCTTTTCCAGTTCGGCGCCAAACATCCAGACGGCGGCCATGTTGAATCCCAGATGCAGCAGCGAACCGTGCAGGAAACTGTAGGTGATCAACTGCCAGTAATGAAATGCGCCGCCCGAGCCAGGGGGCCACAGGCCGAACGTGCGGACGATGTCGGGCCCGGTGAAGATCCCCAGCGCATAGATCAGGACGTTCAGCAGGATGAGGGCGAAGGTGATGGGTGGCATGGCGGCTCGACAGGATTCAGCCAGATTGTAATGCGTCGCAAGCGAGACGCCCGCGTCATGTGGTGGCCTGGTGGAAAGTTGCCGGGTTGGCCGGTCGTCGCTATGAGCCAATAAGCTCATAGCGACGCATGTTTCAACACGACGCTTTGCAACATTCGGTCACTATGATTCACCACAGTCGAGGACGCAATCGGACACAAGATTCGAGGCGCCAAGATTGAAAAGAAGTGCTAAAAAGGCAGTAAAAATAAAGTAACAAGCAGTGCGCGTGAATAGCAGTGGGCATCGCAGTTTGGGTGCCAGGGTGGATTCCCTCCCAGGGGTTTGCCTGATCCTGTGGTCGTTGGGCAGCTTGGTCAACGACATCTCACGCGCACGTCGAGACGACGCTGCGCGGCCTATTTGTTTGCAGATTTCGTGTCTTCGTGCGCTTGAGATTGCTTTTCTGGGTGGCTGACAGAAAAGCGTTAACGGAAGAAAGTGAAAAAACTTTAATTAAATGTTGTTATGGGTATTGCAATGGACATAAGCTACGGCTATATTGCTTCCCAGTAGTAAAAAAAGCGGCGGGATGCGGGTGCACAGTTGGACGCACCGCATTGATGACCAGCTTGAATATAAAGCAACAAATAGTGCGCGTGAAAAGCAGTAAAGGACATCGCTTATTGGATGTCCGTGCAGGCTCGATTCGGGGCTTGCACTATCCTGTGATCGTTGGGCTTGCCCCAGCGATATCTCATGCGCACGCCGAAACGGTGCTGCGCCATATTTCCAGATGCAGATCCCGTAGCGTCGTGCGCTTGAGCCGTTTTCCCTTTTGGTTGTTGGGGAAGTGGGCAGGAGGAGACGTGCCGCAAGGCGAATAATAAGTGGTACTGAAAAGCAGTTAAAAAAAGCGGCGGGATGTAGGCGCACACAGATGCGCCACATTCTGACCAGCTAAAAAATAAAGCAGCAAGCAGTGCGCGTGAATAGCAGTGGACGCCTTTGGTTTGGCGTCAGGAAGGGGCGTCTCCCATGCCCCGTCCATTTCTGTTTCGCTGGGCGTTTAGCCCCGCGATGTCTCATGCGCACGCCAGTATGGCGTTGCGTGTTTTTTTGCAAATCCCTCTGGTGTGCGCTGAGTCGTGTTGGCTCGGCTTTTTTGCGCGTGCTCAACAGACAGGTGGCAGGCAGCCGCAAGGCTGGGCAGTTAAACCGATAACAACGAGATAACAGCGGAGATTTGCGAGAAACACTGGATGAGTCATCCAGAGCTTGACCCAAACCATTACAACCGAGGAGCTTTCCATGAAACGCGTGAACAAAAAACTGGCTGCCGGCATGATCTTGCTGAGCCAAACCCTTACCGGAGCGGCTTTCGCTGCCTCGGTCACCCTGTCCGGCACGACCGTCGATTTCAGCTTTGACGACGCCCTGTTTGGGCTGTTCGGCCAGGCGAATGTGGCGGGCGATAGCTTGTATTTCACCCCGGTTAACTTCACGGCCGAGTCGATGAACGGCGCGGGGTTCGACCTCACCAAGCAAACTTTCAACGTCAAGGTTTCCGCACATGAAGGTTGGGACTTTTCCAGCCTGGCGCTCACCGAGCGTGGCGATTATCTGCGTGTCGGTGAAGCTGCCAAGGTGGTTGTGAGCGGCCAGATCCGTGCGTTCGATACCCAGAATCCGCTGACCGAAGTCACCTCGAACATCCTGCCCACAGGTGCATTCCAGCAAACAGACGACTTCATCACCCAAAACTGGGAAGCCAAAGCCGCAGCCAATTTGGCCACCATGAGCGCAGCCAGCATGATCAACGTCACGTTGCAAAACATCCTGGTGGCGCAGTCCCCGGTTGGCACGGACACCCTGGCCTTTATCGAGAAAAAATACGCTGGGTTGAACGTGATCACCACGCCGGTTCCCGAAGCTGAAACCTACGCCATGATGCTGGCCGGGTTGGGGCTGATTGGTTTTGTCGTTCGCCGCCGGGCAGCATAAATCATAAATATCAAAAAATATAACTGCGGAGTGCGGTGGAAGCACGGGTCTGTTACAGCAGTTCATAGATCCGCTTATCTCTCTCAATAAAGGAAAAATCATGAAATGCGTGAATGCAGTTAAACAAGTTGGCGTTCTTCAATCCCTGATTCTGGCCGGTCTGGTTATGGCCAGCGCAGGTGCTCAGGCGAGTGTGACGCTCACAAATAATTCTCCTTGGTACGGAGACTTGATCGTATTCTCTGATACGCCCTTGCCTGGCTATTATCCCAATATCGAGCCGCCTGCTACCTCGTTGAATGCATCTTCCGCATCGTCCTACGTGAGCGGAACCATGAACTACCAGATCGGTTCGAATGCCGGAAATTTTAGTGAAAACGATTCCGGCAACGTCGGATCACCGGTTGAAATCGGTCTGGAGAGTAAAGGCTATGCCTACCAAGCCAAAGCCTCGGGCGAAGCCGGCCTGCTTCAGGCGCGCGCTGAAACAAAAATGAATTCGGGTAATGGTAATGGCAACAACATTGGCAGCAGCTACGCTGATGCCAGTTCCACCTGGAGCGACTGGTTTGTGATCTCCGGCGGCACCGGCGAGAGCACAGCGAGTTTCGTGTCCTTGCTGGACGGCATGATGAACTTGAGCAAAAACGCATCGGCTGGCTACGGCCTGAATATCAGTTACACAACCGGTGCTTACTGTTACGCCATCTGCGGCGAATCCGACCAGAGCCAAACCGTTTTCAGCCAGTCATCCAGCGTGTCGGGCAAGGGCAAAACGACCCTGTCACAGGACATCGAAGGCGAATTCACCTTTGCCTATGACAAGCCATTTCAATTGACGGCCACCCTCAACGTTGGTGCCAGCAACGGCGGAACGGCGGACTTCAGCCTCACCTCCCTGACCAGCAGCCTGGTGTTGCCTGCCGGCGTTCAACTGGTGAGCGCGTCGGGTTACTTTGCCCAGGCCGTTCCCGAACCCGAAACCTACGCCATGATGCTGGCGGGCTTGGGTCTGGTAGGATTTGCCGCACGCCGTCGTGTTGCGGTTTAATTGACCACATCGAAATTAATCATGTGGTCATGCATCAAATCGATAATGGCTGACTAGGCCAAACATATTGGGTGAATTCCCGGCGACACAGATCGCCGGGGGACACCAACCAGTTGCGTTCACGCGCATCTTTGGCCCGCCTCTTGGCGGGTCTTTTTTTGGCTACGCCGACGATGTCGGTGCCAAGAGGCTAGCTGAGCAAGCCCTGTTCCAGCTAGCGGCGTGAATGGGTAGGTGGTTGATGCGTAACAAACTTTAAAGTTTGTTTGATGCCAGGGTCGCTGGCAGTGCAGTGCTGATTGAGCAGTCTGTAAAGAATTCCGACAGCGTGCCGGGTCGGCCGCATGGTGCCAACTGGCGATGTTCGTTTCGCCGGGTTCAACGCATGGTTGGAGCACGGTTCATTTGATTGTCCTCCAGTAGTTCTCTGGGCGGGGTGTTTACCCCGCCATTTTTTTGTCCTGGATTTCTGTTTCACCCGCAACCGGCTCCCAGTGTTGCAGTTTGAGTTGCAGTAACTGCTGGCCGTTGTATTCGTTGGTCATCAGCGCGTAGACCGCCTGGATGCGTTCGGGCAGCGGGTCGGTATGGAAAAAGTGCATGGCATCGAATGCAGCGCCTGCGCGCGCCAGTTTCAGCTTGAGATGCTTGTCGCCGACGATGCGCTGTGCGACGACATCGAAGCTGGCGTTGAATAGCGGGGCGGCAAACCCCTGCCCCCAGACCGCGTGTTCAAGTTGTTCGGCCAGCGCATAACTGTGGTCGGCCGCGTCGAGTTCGCCGTCGGTTTCGATTACCCCTTCGAGGTCGGCCGGGTCGATCAGCTCGCGCACCACCGTCTCGAATGCCAGGGAGAATTCGCTGTGGCGGCCAGCGGGGATGCTGAGTCCGGCTGCCATGGCGTGGCCGCCGAATTTGTTGATCAGTCCGGGATGGCGCTTGTCGATCAGGTCGAGCGCGTCGCGCAGGTGCAGGCCGGGGATGGAGCGGCCGGAGCCCTTGAGTTCGCCACTGTCGCTTGAGCAAAGACGACGGTGGGGCGATGGAATTTGTCTTTCAGGCGCGAGGCCAGAATGCCGATCACGCCGATATGCCAGTCGGGCTGATACGCGGTGAGACTGTGGCTGTCGCTGGGGTTGAAGCGGGCAAGGATGGCGAGCGCTTCGTCCAGCATGTCGGATTCGACATCGCGGCGGGTGCGGTTGAGACTGTCGAGCTGCTGTGCCAGTTGCTGCGCATGAGCGGGGTCGTCGGCCAGCAGGCATTCGATGCCGAGCGCCATGTCGTCGATGCGTCCGGCGGCGTTCAGGCGCGGGCCGAGCATGAAGCCGAGGTCGAACACGGTGGCGCGGCGCGGATCGCGCCCGGCGGCACGGAACAGTGCATTGATACCCGTGCTGGCCTTGCCTGCGCGCATTCGGGCGAGGCCGTTTTCCACCAGGGTGCGGTTGTTGGCGTCCAGCTTCACCACGTCGGCGACGGTGCCGAGCGCAACCAGGTCGAGCAGCACGCGCAGGTCGGGCTCCGGATTGTGCATGTACGCCCCGCGCTGGCGCAGTTCGGCACGCAGCGCCAGCAACACATAAAACATGACGCCCACCCCGGCCAGGTTTTTTGACGCGAATCCGCAGTCCGGCTGGTTGGGATTGACGATACAGGCTGCGTCCGGCAACGCGTCGCCGGGCAGGTGATGGTCGGTGACCAGCACCGGAATGCCGAGTGCGTTCGCCGCTGCCACGCCTTCGACAGCGGCAATGCCGTTGTCCACCGTGACCAGCAGGTCGGGCTCGCGCTCGGCGGCCAGTTTGACGATGTCGGGGCTGAGGCCGTAGCCGTGTTCGAGCCGGTTGGGGACGATGAAATCCACCTGTGCGCCGAGCAGGCGCAGGCCTCGCACCCCGACCGCGCAGGCGGTGGCGCCGTCGGCGTCGTAGTCGGCAATGATGAGCAGGCGTTGCTGATCGCGAATGGCATCGGCCAGCAACTTGGCGGCTTGCTCGATGTGCAGCAGCCCGCTGGGCGCAAGCAGTTGCGGCAGGCGATGCGATACCTGCTCGGGGTGGGTGACGCCGCGCGCGGCATACAGTCGCGCCCAGGTGGGGGAGAGGCCGGATTGTTCGAGCGCGGCGCGGGCGTCAGCGGGACAGGGGCGGGTTGTGATGGCAGGCATGGCGAGATTGTACGGGGCACTGATATTCAAACCGGAATCGGCAATTCAGAATTTCATCATGTGCCGATTTTGTCCGTCAGGTACGCGGAGTAATATCGCGCCATGAGCCATTTACTCCCGCTTTCCCGCGTCGCCAAGCTGGTTGGGCAGTCGCGTCATGTGCTGCAGGACATGATCCGCAGCGGCGCGCTGGCGACGTTTGACGGCCTGATCGAACTCGATGAATTGTTGCGCGCATTCCCCGACGTGAAGTGGGACGACGACGCGGAGTTTCGCCGGGTATCGGAAATCAAGGACAAGGCGTTTGCCAAGCGGGTGCGCGAACTGGCCTTGCCCGACAAGGATGTGCTGACAGCGCGCTTGAACGAGTTGGGCAACGATTACGCGGCCGCGCAGGCCTTGCTGCTGCACTACGGCAATGTGATGACCTGGCTGGATGAAAAGATAGACGAACTGGACGAAGGGGCGAGCCCCGAAACGCACCATGCGCTGCACAGCGTGCGCGCATTCCTGCTGCGGAATCTGGCCGAGGTGCCGTCGAACGCGGCGCTGGCGCAGGCTGTCATCGTGCGGGAGCGGATGCTTAAAATCATGTCAGCCCATGTCACCATTCTGCCCAGTGGCCACGAGTTCTTTGTGGAAGGCAACGAGACCCTGCTGGAGGCCGCGCTGCGCCATGGCGTGTCGCTCAATTACGGCTGCAGCAATGGCAATTGCGGCGACTGCAAAGCCCGGCTGGTTTCGGGCGCGGTTAAAAAAGTTCATGCCCACGACTATGTGCTGAAGCAGAGCGAAAAGGATGCGGGCGTGATGCTGCTGTGTTCGTACGCGCCGGTGAATGACGTGGTGATTGAGGCGAATGTGGCGGGTGCGCGCGATATCCCCGTGCAGCGGCTGATCGCCAAGGTGAAATCGGTTGAGGTGTTCAACCCGCAGATGGCGGCGCTGCACATTCTGGCGCCGCGCAGCCAGCGCTTGCGTTTTCTCGGTGGGCAAAGCATTCAGGTCAGCGTCGACGGCGTGAGCGGGCGCTATGCGATTGCCAGTTGCCCGTGCGAAGACCGCCACATCGAAGTACAGATTCCGCGTCGCCCCGGCGATGCCTTTGCCGAGGCACTTTTTACGTCGATCAAGGCCAACGACACGGTCGAAGTGGAAGGTCCGTATGGCGAATTTGTGCTGGATGAAGATTCACCGCGCCCGGTGATTTTTCTTGCCTTTGGTGCGGGCTTTGCCCCGATCAAGAGCCTGATCCAGCATGCCATGTCGCTGGAGTTGACGGAATCAATGGACCTGCATTGGCTGGCCGATGCGGCCGGACATTATCAGGACAACCTGTGCCGTGCCTGGGCCGATGCACTGGATAACTTCAGTTACGTGCCGCATGCGCCGACCGATGACGTGGACACCCTGCTGAGAAATATCGCGCTGGATTACCCGGACTTGCACCGCTTTGATGTCTATGCAGCGGGGTCGGCGGCGCAGCTTGAGCGTGCGTTCGCACATTTCGTGCGCGAGGGCTTGCACAGCGCGCGCTGGTTTGCCCGGGTGGAAGCAGATTAATGCTGCGCGTCGCCATGTATCTATGGGCATTGCCGGTGACCTTGATTGGCTTGCTGGTCGTGTTGATCGCACGCAGCAGCGGGGGCGTGCAGCAACGGGTCAATGGCGTGCTTGAGGCAGCGGGCGGCTGGCCCGCGCGGGTGTTGCGGCACGGGTTTCCGTTCAGTGGGTCGGTCGCGGCCATCACACTGGGGCACGTGGTGGTGGGCGTGTCCCTGGCGGCGCTTGATGCGACCCGCGCCCACGAGCGCGCACATGTCAGGCAGTTTGAGCGCTGGGGCGTGTTGATGGTGGTGCTGTATCCGCTGGCAGGCTTGCTCGCCGCGCTGCGTGGCGGCAATCCCTATCTTGATAATGTGTTTGAACGCGAGGCGCGGGCAGCTGAGATCGTCGCGCCTACGCAAGCGAAAGCCGCTTCAACTCAGTCAGCTGGCGGGTGAAACCCGGTACCGGGATCACCCGAATCCGGATCGATCCAGTCTGAAATACCCAGTTCGTCCTCGGCCTCTTCCACCGTTTCGCCGGGTTCATAGTCGCTTTCAGCGTTGTATTCCATGTCTTCCACCGCCGCCATCAGGCTGGCGAAGGGGCCATACTCTTCGCCCGTTTCGGCATCGATCCAGTAACAACCATCCGGCCGCTCAATGATGCGGGTGCGGTCGTATTCGGCTGGGGTTGAGGGTATGGCTTGGGTCATGATTCATCCTCCGTTTTCTAACTATAGGGCGCGATGACGGACAGGGCAAGCAGCGATCAGACGACGATCCTCTGAACGAAAATCAGCCCTGCAAGTGCGCCCAGCATCAGCGTCAGATGCACCCAGCTCCACAAGCGGAAATGCCCGGTCAATGCGTTGATGTCACGGTTGGCCACGATAAACGGCCGGCCGTGCGCTGGCTTGCGTATGAGATGGATGCCGTCTTGCAAGCGGATGTCTAGATGGGCACGATCGATTTCAACCGATGCCTCATGCCGCGCGCGTTCCCATTCCTCCATGCTGATTTCACCGTCGCGATTGGTATCGAAACGCGCCAGTAGAGCGGTCTTGTCGGCTTTCCATTCGGCCAGCAGGGTGGAGAGATCGGCGCTTTTGCTGAGTACCGCGTTGGGGCCGCCGAGGGTGATGTGTTCGCCGATGACATAAATCGTCTCGCCTTCAATCAGCGTCCATTCGGTTTTACGGTAGCTGCCCTCGTTCGTAACCTGGCGGTGCGAGGTCATGATTTCTGCGCCGTCGGGATCAATCAGGATCTGGCCGCTGCCATCGCTGACGCCGAAGGTGTCGTGCGACGTGCCGGATTCAACGTGTTCCCATTTGTCGCCGTTGCGGCGCTCAATGCGATAGCGATACCACAGGCAGGGCAGGCCGTTGACCGGGCTGCGCAGGATTTCACCGGGCGGTTGCTGGCCGCGCCCGGTCAGCACCACATACCCTTGCGGTGCCGAAGCGATGCGTGAAGAGGGGGTGTCTGCCACCGTGCGATGACGTTTGAGATTGCGGTGCCACGCCCAGAAACTGGTCAGACCGACAACCGAAAAACTGATTTGCCAACCGATTGGCGTGTGCTGTTTGAAACCCATGAACAGGATGAACAGCTGGGCGCCACTTAATGCAAGGTTGTCATAATCGTGTCGCCACTCATCCGCCCAGCGCTGCAGCATTATTGATTGAAGAGCTGTTTGATGTTGACGTCTTGCGTTTCTTCAGACGCAAACCGCAGCAGTGAAAACTGCCCGAAGCCGAATAGCCGCGCGACGAGCGTGTCTGGAAACTGTTCGACACGCACATTGTTGATGTTCACCGAGTCGTTATAAAACTCGCGCCGGTCGGCGATCGAGTTCTCCAGACCGGTGATCCGGGCCTGCAAATGCAGGAAGGTTTCATTGGTTTTGAGCTCGGGGTAGGCCTCGGCGACGGCAAACAGATTGCCCAGCCCCAGGCGCAATGCGCTCTCAGCCTGACCCAATGCGGGGATATTGTGCGATTCGCGCGCACTCGCCACCGAGTTGCGTGCCTGCATGACCTTTTCCAGCGTTTCTTGCTCGAACTGCATGTATTGCTTGCAGGTCTCGACCAGCTTGGGGAGTTCGTCGTGACGTTGTTTGAGCAAAATATCGATATTCGACCAGGCTTTGCCTACGTTGTGCTTCAGCGTGACCAGCTGATTGAAGACGAACACACCGAAGACAGCGAGTAGCGCGAGCAAAATGAGTAAAACCAGGCCACCTGACATGGGGTGCTCCAGATAGGTTGAATCGCAGAAATAGCGGTTGGTGGCCGCCTAACTTGAGTCTGCTGCAATTAAATTCGTGCGCTGAGGATGGCCGCAATTTCGCTGTCATCGAGCAGGACCGGATTGGTTTTCATGCTGCTGCCACGGCTGTTGGCCACGAGGCGCGGGATGTCGGCCAGCGTGACGCCGTAGTGCGCCAGCGTGGGGAGTTTGAGTGCATGCGTCCAGGTTTCAAGTGTGTGGATCAATGCGGAATGTGCGGCATCCCGATCCAGTTGGCCTTGCTTGCTCAGCAGGCGCCCTACCTGCGCATACTTTTCCAGCGCGGGATGATGGGGCGCACGAGCGCGCAGGGCGGCGATGTTGATTCGGGTAGCCGTCGCCACCAGTGTTCCGCATGCCACCCCATGCGGAATCGGGAAAAAAGCGCCCAGCGGCGCGGCGAGTCCGTGTACTGATCCCAGCCCAACCTGCGCCAGGGTGATGCCTGACACCAGGGCAGCGTAGGCCATTTGTTCTCGCGCAGTTGAATTGCCTGTGTCGGCATGCAAGGCCAGCAGGCCGTCACGTGCGGCTTTCATCCCGCCCCAGGCAAGCGAATCCGTAAACGGCGCGGCGCGGCTGGACACATAGGACTCCAGCAACTGGGTAAAGGCATCCATGCCGTTCGCGGCTATCACGGCAGGTGGACAGGTAGCTAGCAGATCGGGGTCGATCAGCGCGTATTCCGCCACCAGTTTGTTGTCGCGGAACGACTTTTTGAAACCGTCGGCGCCCTGCAGGCTCAATACTGCATTCTTGGTCGCTTCCGAACCTGTGCCTGCCGTAGTGGGTACGGCAATGAATGGCGTGGCCGGACCTACATAAGGCAGCTCGGGTCCCACGCCTTCCAGGTGATCCATCACCGAGTTGCCCGGTTTGAGCAAGCCAGCAATTGCCTTGGCTGCGTCTAGTGCACTGCCGCCTCCAATGCCTATTACCAGATCAAATTTACCGGTGCGCAAAGCAGACACAGCATCGTCCACCATCAGCGGCGAAGGTTCACCTGGGATTGCCAGATGCCGCCATGAAACGCCCTCTGCTTCGAGCCCAGCCGTTATGCGC
>CAWHHA010000021.1:0-12865 GCA_963828945.1 uncultured beta proteobacterium | reverse complement strand
GCCAGCTTCAAGCCTGTGTTTCAGGGTGCTCTGAAGGTTCAACGGTTGCATCCGTGGCATCGGAAACTTCATTCGCCTTTGTGTCTGGTTTGGGGCCAGCATGCAGGATCAGTTTGCGCAGAAAGGCACACATTGCATGGCTGGCCTGATCAAAAGCGCCGCCCGCAGCCAGCGCCTGACGCGCGGCCATGAAATCCTTCTGCTTGATGTTGTGGACAATGTCGCCAGCCACTTGATGAAACCGGGCATGCAGTTCGCAGGCTTGTGCGTGGCTCTCTGGCGACAGCTTCCTGCGCCCCCCATCACCCAGCCACATGCCCAGCTTGCAGGCATCGGTCTGGCCAACGTCAGACAAATCCAGCCCCACCTTGCCGCTCAGAAAGTCCCGGAATTTGGCCTTCCAGGCGCCATGTACCTGAATGGCATCTTCGATATCGCTTTTGATTTTCATGTCTGCTCCGGTGATTGCTGCCAAGTCTTGAGCGTGATAACGGCGTTAGAGCCAGTTTTTTGAGCGGCAAAGCCGGGAAAACGCAAAACCTGCGCACTGGCGGCCGCGTGCCTGGGTGCGCTGGAATGAGGCGCTGAATCCAGCACGCGACCGTTCGTGCGGGTGCGGTGCCCGATTAGCAGGCAGGCGAGCCCCAGCTTGTCGCATGGCGGAATGGGCACAGCCCGGAAAAAGGGCGGCGCAACGGATTTCGCCGTCTGATGGTGCGCCGCCTGTTTGTGTGCACTTATCTGGTGCCGGCAGGGATGGCGTGGCAATCAGAATTCATTGAAATTATTAACCAAACCAATTGGTTAACTTGGTTTTGGCGCGATGGCATTGCTCTTGCTTATAAGGATCAAGCCTATTGAATCTGGAGTTTGAGCAAGATGGACATGAATATCCCCGACAAGAAAATGAAGCTGGTGATGGTTGGCAATGGCATGGCTGGCGTGCGTGCACTGGAAGAGTTGTTGAAGCTCGCGCCGGACATGTATGACGTCACGGTATTCGGTGCCGAGCCGCATCCCAACTACAACCGCATTTTGCTGTCGCCGGTGCTGGCGGGCGAGCAGACGGTGGACGACATCGTGTTGAATCCGCTGGACTGGTATAGCGACAACAACATCACGCTGCACGTGGGCAAAAAGGTGGTGAAGATCGACCGCAACAGCCGCGCGGTGGAAACGGCAGACGGCATGCGCGTCGGCTATGACCGCCTGCTGCTGGCGACCGGTTCCAATCCTTTCATCCTGCCGGTTCCGGGTGCGGACCTGCCCGGCGTCATCAGCTTCCGCGATATCGCTGACGTCGATGCGATGGTCCAGGCGTCCAGCCAGTATCAGCATGCGGTGGTGATCGGTGGCGGCCTGCTGGGCCTGGAGGCGGCCAACGGCCTGATGAAGCGCGGCATGCAGGTGTCGGTGGTGCATATCGCACCGTGGCTGATGGAACGCCAGCTCGACGAACCGGCGGCGCGTTTGCTGCAAAAAAGCCTGGAAGAAAAAGGCATGAAATTTCTGCTGCAAAAGCAGACTGCCGAACTGGTGCGGGGCGAGTCCGGCCGGGTGTGCGCGATCAAGTTCAAGGATGGCGATTCCGCACCGGCCGATCTGGTCGTGATGGCGGTCGGCATTCGCCCCAACACCGAGCTGGCCGAATCGTCCGGCCTGCATTGCAACCGCGGCGTGGTGGTGAGCGACACCATGCAGACCTTCGATCCGCGCATCTATTCGGTCGGCGAATGCGCGGCGCACCGCGGCATCGCCTACGGTCTGGTCGCGCCGCTGTTCGAGCAGGCCAAGGTGGCCGCCAACCATCTGGCGCAACACGGCATCAGCCGCTATCAGGGCTCGGTGACCTCGACCAAGCTCAAGGTCACCGGCATCGACCTGTTTTCCGCCGGCGACTTCATGGGCGGCGAGGGCACCGAATCGATCCTGTATTCCGACCCCATCGGTGGCGTCTACAAAAAGCTCGTGATCCGCGACAACAAGCTGGTCGGCGGCGTGATGTATGGCGATACCGTGGACGGCGCGTGGTATTTCTCGCTGCTGCGCGACGGCAAGAACGTCAACGAGCTGCGTGACCATCTGATGTTCGGCCAGGATCACTGCGGCAACCTCGGTCACAGCGGCATCAACAAGGCCGCCACCATGACCGACGACATGGAGGTGTGCGGCTGCAACGGCGTCTGCAAGGGCGATATCGTCAAGGCGATCCGCGAGAAGGGCCTGTTCACGCTGGAAGACGTGCGCAAGCACACCAAGGCATCGGCTTCGTGCGGTTCGTGCACCGGCCTGGTCGAGCAGATTCTGGCGGTGACTGTCGGCGGCGATTATTCCGTCACGCCGAAAACAAAATCGATGTGCGGTTGTACCGAGCACACCCACGAGGAAGTGCGTGCGGCGATCCGGCAGAACAAGCTGCTGACGATTCCGCAAGTGCAGCAGTTCATGGAATGGAACACGCCCAACGGCTGCGCCAGTTGCCGCACCGCGTTGAACTATTACCTGATTTCGACCTGGCCGGGCGAGGCCGAGGACGATCCGCAGTCGCGCTTCATCAACGAGCGCGCCCACGCCAACATCCAGAAGGACGGCACCTATTCGGTGATTCCGCGCATGTGGGGCGGCAACACCACGCCGTCCGAATTGCGCCGCATCGCCACCGTGGCCGAGAAATACAACATCCCCACGGTGCACGTCACCGGCGGCCAGCGCATCGACCTGCTCGGGGTAAAGAAGGAAGACCTGCCGAAGGTGTGGGCCGATCTCGACATGCCGTCGGGCCATGCCTACGGCAAGGCGCTGCGCACGGTGAAGACCTGTGTCGGTTCCGAGTGGTGCCGTTTCGGCACGCAGAATTCGACCCAGATGGGCATCGATCTGGAGAAGGCTTTCTTCAAGATGTGGGCGCCGCACAAGGTCAAGCTCGCGGTGTCGGGTTGCCCGCGCAACTGCGCCGAAGTCGCGATCAAGGACGTCGGCATCATCGGCGTCGATTCCGGCTGGGAAATTTATGTCGCCGGCAACGGCGGCATCAAGACCGAAGTCGCGCAGTTCCTGGTCAAGGTCAAAACCGAGGCCGAAGTGATGGAATATTCCGGCGCGTTCCTGCAGCTGTATCGCGAAGAAGCGCGCTATCTCGACCGCACCGTGCACTACGTCGAACGCGTGGGACTGGATTATGTGAAGAAGAAAATCATCGACGACCACGACGGCCGTCGCGCCCTGTATGAGCGCCTGGTGTTTGCGCTGTCGGTAGAGAAGGACCCGTGGGTCGAGCGTGCCAAGGAAGGCAAGCACGCGCACGAGTTTGAAGCGCTGACAGTTTAGTTTTTGACCCTGAATAACAAGGAAACAACATGACCCAATGGCTTGAAGTATGCGATCTGACCGAGATCCCCAAACTCGGTGCGCGCGTGGTGAATCATGGCGACCTCGCTATCGCCGTGTTCCGCAATGCGGACGACGAAGTATTTGCACTCGAAGACCGCTGCCCGCACAAGGGTGGCCCGCTGTCGCAAGGCATCGTGCATGGCAAAAAAGTCACCTGCCCGATGCATGGCTGGAATATCGAACTGATTTCCGGTTGCGCGGTTGCGCCGGATGTGGGCTGCGCCCGCGAATTTCCGGTCAAGCTCGAAGCGGGACGAGTGTGGCTGGACTGCACGACGGGCGCCCGCGCGGTTGCCTGAACCTGTCTCACTCGTAGTCTAAAAACATAACTTATACGGGCGGGAAACCCCGCCCATCGGCAGGAGCATCACCATGACACGCGATTTCTGGAAATCGGGGCACACGCCTACCCTCTTATCAGCCTTTCTGTATTTCGACATCGCCTTCATGGTGTGGGTGATGCTCGGCCCGCTGGGCGTGCAGATCGCCGAAACCCTGCAACTCAGCGCCGCGCAGAAAGGCATGATGGTGGCCACGCCGGTGCTGGCGGGCGCGCTGCTGCGGCTGGTGATGGGCGTGCTGGTGGATCACCTCAAGCCGAAAATGGCCGGGCTGATTGGTCAGCTCATCGTGATTTCCGCCCTGCTCTGGGCGTGGCTCGCGGGCATCCACAGCTACCGTGAAATCCTCATCCTTGGCGTGTTGCTGGGTTTTGCCGGCGCCGCCTTCGCGGTCGCGCTGCCGCTGGCGTCGCGCTGGTATCCGCCGCAGCATCAGGGCACCGCGCTGGGCATCGCCGGTGCGGGCAATTCGGGCACCGTGTTCGCGGCGCTGTTCGCGCCCAGCCTCGCCGTCGCATTTGGCTGGGGCAATGTGTTCGGCATTGCGCTGATCCCGGTCGGGATGGCCTTTCTGGTGTACCTGCTTTTCGCCAAGGACGCGCCCGATTGCCCGCCGCCCAAATCGCTGCACCAGTACCTGAACGTGCTGAAAGACCGCGACGCCTGGTGGTTCATGTTCTTCTATTTCGTGACCTTTGGCGGCTTCGTCGGTCTGGCGTCCAGCCTCACGATTTATTTCCATGACCAGTACGGCATGACCCCGGTGCACGCAGGCTACTTCACCGCTGCCTGCGTGTTCGCCGGGTCGCTGGTGCGGCCGATGGGCGGCGCACTGGCCGACCGCATCGGTGGCATCCGTACCCTGCTGGTGGTGTACTCGCTGGCGGGCGTGTTTCTCATCATCGTCAGCTTCGGCGCAAATAATGCATGGCTGGCGTTGGCCGGTTTCATGCTCGCCATGGGTACGCTCGGCTTCGGCAACGGTGCCGTGTTCCAGCTGGTGCCGCAGCGCTTCCGCAAGGAAATCGGCGTGATGACCGGGCTGGTCGGCATGGCCGGTGGCGTCGGCGGGTTTTATCTGGCGGCGAGCCTCGGCTACATCAAGGGGCAGACCGGCAGCTATCAGCTTGGTCTGCTGATTTTCGCCGGTTTGAGCTTTGTCGCGCTGGTTGGCCTCACGGTGGTGAAGCAGCGCTGGCGCACCACCTGGGGTGCGGCGGCGATCGCGGGCGCGAAGGTATAAAGGGTAAGCAGTAAGCGGGGAGCAGGGAGTGGCAAGCGCGTCGTGCTGACGCGCCACCTATAATCCCGCTCACCGCTCACCGCTCACCGCTCACCCTCACCTCATGCCCCTGACCCTCCAATTCGGCTACGCCACGGCCACCGGGCCACGCGCGTGCAATGAAGACTTCGGCGGATACGTTGAACCGTCTGATCCGCAACTGGCTGCGACCAAGGGCATGCTGGCGGTGGTGGCCGATGGCGTGTCGGGTGGCTCGCACGGGCGCGAGGCGGCCGAAACCTCGGTGCGCAATCTGCTCGCGGATTACTACGCCACCCCCGACACGTGGGAGACGCCGCATGCGCTGGGCACCGTGCTGGCGGCGATCAATCGCTGGCTCAGCGGGCAGATGGCGTCGCGCCACGAGGCGGGCGGCATGGCAACCACGCTCACCAGTCTGGTGCTGCGGGGGCGCCACTTTCATTACGCGCATGTAGGCGACACCCGTTTGTATCGTCTGCGCGGTGAAACGCTCGCCCAGTTGACCGTCGATCACGTGTGGGAAACGCCCGGCATGTCGCATGTGCTGAAACGCGCGCTCGGGCTCGACACCCATGTGCGGCCGGATTTTGGCGAGGGCGAGTTGTGTGCGGGCGATCTGTTTGTCATTGTCTGCGACGGGGTGTGGGAGCCGCTCGGCCAGCTTGAATTGCACCGTCTGCTGAAACTGCATGACGAAGTGCAGCGCATTGCGAATGCACTGGTCGAGGCGGCACACGTGCATGGCGGGCAGGACAATGCGACCGCACTGGTGGTGCGGGTGAGTGACGTGGGGGCGGGCGAAGCTTCGCTGACGGATGCACGCGATTTACCGCTGCCCGGCAAGCTGAATCCCGGCGCCCGGCTGGATGATTTCGTGATCGAAGACGTGTTGCACAGCGGGCGCGATGCGCTGATTTATTGCGCACGCCACGACAAGACCGGCCAGCGCTGGGCGCTCAAAACCCTGCAACCCATCCTCGCAGGTGATGCCGACGCTGCGAACCGCCTGCTGGCGGAAGAATGGTTTCTAAAGCGCGTCCATTCGCATTATTTCCCCGACGTACTGGCGCTGCCCGGCCGTAATTTCCTCTATTTCGCGGTGCGCTATTTCGAGGGCGCGACGCTGCAGGACAAGCTCGACGCCGGTCAGCATTTTTCGCCGGTGGAAGCCGTCACGCTGATGATCCGGGTGCTCAAGGGACTGGCCGCGCTGCATCGGCTCGACATCGTTCATCGCGACATCAAACCGGCCAATCTGCATGTTGACCACGAGGGCAAGCTGCGCATCCTCGACCTCGGCGTGGCGCGCTGTCCCACGCTCGACACGCGCGAGCTTCATGCCCAGCCCGGCACCCCGAGTTACATGGCGCCGGAGCTCTTCAACAGCTTTGAAGCCAGCCTGCAAACCGACCTCTACGCCGTTGGCGTGACGTTCTACCATCTGCTCACGCGCAAATATCCCTACGGTGAAATCGAGCCGTTCCAGCGTCCAAAGTTCGGTGAGCCCGCACCGCCATCACGCACCCGCCCGGACATCCCGCCGTGGCTGGAAAACGTGTTGCTCAAAGCGGTCGCGCGCGACCCCGTGCAGCGTTTTGAGACGGCCGAAGAAATGCTGCTGGCGCTGGAACGCGGTGAAGCCAACCCGCTGCTGCGCCGCCGTACGCCGCTGATCGAGCGATCGCCCGCGGGCGCCTGGCCGCTGGTGGCGGCCATTTCGATCACCTTGAATGTGCTGCTGCTGTTTTTGTTGCTGGCGAGCTGATTCGCCAGCCATGCCTCAGCGTGGACTCGGCCTCGGCCTCGGCGCGGGCAACGGAATCGGCACGCCCGATGGAAACCGTGTGCCTGGAGGCGGGTAATAGTCCGGTTGGGGGGCAGGCGTTTCGATCACCACTGGTTCGACCGGTTTCTGAGCCTCGCGCAGCCGGGCCGCTTCCGCTTCCCGTTCAGCTTCCGCGGCTTCCTTTTCCCGCCGCTGGGCCTCCAGTTCATTTGCCTGTGCTTCGTTCTTTTTCAGACGCTCCTCGGCCTCACGCACTTCGGCCTCACTCGGCGGCGGCGCCACCTCCAGCTTTTCCACTTTGCTGCCTTTTGGCGGGGTGGAGGAGTAGGTCACATTGCCGGCACTGTCGACGGATTTGTAGAGTTCATCTGCCACGGCGGATGCGCTGGCCAGCGTGGCGAACAACAGCAAAAAGGCACGTGGTGACATCATCAAAGCTCCTTTCAGGTTTAGGTCGGACTTGCTATGGGTATGCCAGCGGTTTGCGTGGAGGCCACCATTTCCACCCGGATCGGCTCGTGGCTGGCCAGATGCATATCGCGTTGCGGGAAGGGGATCGCAATGCCGTGTTCGGCAAAGCGCTTTTCAATGCCGAGGCGGATTTCGCTGGACACCTGGCGGCTGTTGTCCTGCAGGCTGATGTCCAGCCAGTAATCGACGCGCAGCTGCAGCGCGTTGTCGCCGAAGTCTTCCAGCAGCACCAGCGGCAGCGGCACCTTGAGCACGGCGAGATGCTCGGAAACGGCTTCGCGGATAAGCCGCATCGCGGTTTCGATGGGCGAGCCATAGGCGATGCCGACCATCACCGAAAAGCGCAGCAGCTGGTCGGACAGGGTCCAGTTGGTGACGGTTCTTTCCAGAAACACGCTGTTGGGAATCAGCATGTCGATGCCGTCGAAACGCTGCACCTGGCAACAGCGGCTGCCGATGTCCTGGACGCGCCCGCGGATGCCATCCACTTCCACGATGTCGCCCAGCTTGATCGGCTTTTCCACCAGCAGGATCATGCCGCTGATGAAGTTGTTGAGAATGTTCTGCGCGCCGAAACCGAGGCCAAGGGCGAGCGCACCGCCCATGAAGGCAAACGCGGTGAGCGGAATATGCGCGGTGATCAGCGCCAGCACCACCAGCCCGATCCCCATGCCGATGCTGGTCAGGCGCAGCCACAGCAGCGCTGCGCTTTCATTGCCGGTGTAGCGCGCCAGCAGGCGTCGCCGCGCAAAGGCACTGATGCGGCCGGTGAGCCACAGCCCCAACACCAGAATCAGCAACACCTGTAGCAGTTTGCCGAGCGTGACGCTGCGCTTGCCGGCAATCTCGCGCCCCTCCACCACGATCGTGTCGTCTACCGTGATCAGCTCGAAATTCCTGGCCGCTGCCACCGCGCTGGTGGTGGTGTCCCACGCGGCGTGCAGGCGATCCGTCCAGCTGATCTCCTGGTTCGCCACCCGATTGACCTGCTGCCAGTTGTAGAGCATGCCTTCGCTCTGTTCGATCTGATCCTGGTTCTGGCGCAGCAGCGCTTCGCGCGCCTGATAGGCTCGGTACTGCCGCTCGACCAGCCGTCTGTCGCCCAACTCGGGCTGCCATTCGGCCAGTTGGGTGCCGAGCAAGGCCAGGTTGGCCTGGATTCGATTGTTGTCCGCCTGGATGGCGCTACGCAACTCGGCGATCCGTTGACGGTAATCCTCGATGATGCCGGTCGTCTGCTGAAGCGTATGGCTGTCACGCGCCTGCATGCTGCGGTAGCGTTGCTGCCAGGCTTGTTGCATCACCGACAGTCCATAACTCATCAGCCGCAGTGAGTTCAGTCTGGCGTCGGCCGCATCTGCTTCGATGCGGGTGGTTTCCAGTTGTTGCTGCACCTTTGTCGAATGAGGGTCACTCGTCTGCTTGCGCATTTGCTCCAGTTCGTTCTGCGTCTGATGCTTCGCTGTTTCCGCCTGATCGATTTTTTGCCCGAGCGCACCCGACTGTTCGGCCAGCTTCGTTAACTGGGTGTCCAGTTCCGGCTGACTGAAGTGTCAGCGTGCGGCTGGCCAGGCTGGCTTTTTCTTCCAGCCATTGCCGTTCGGCCTGTTGATTGGCCATCGTTTCTGCGAGCAGTATTCGAAGCGTTTCGAACAGGCCCAGACGGGCTTCGGAATAACGGCTGCCGAGCGTGGTCAGCTCGGCCTGCCAGCGCAAACGCGCCGCCTGGGCAGGGTCGTTCGAGGTTTGCAGGAGTTCGTCAGCCTGTCGCTGCGTTTGTTGTGCCGCCTTCAGGGTTTGTTTCGCCTGATCGAACATGCTCTCCAGCAGCCGCTGTTCGACCCGGGTCGATTCGATCTCGCGTGCCTTGCGCCGCACTTGCGCCCACCAGTCATCGACCAGCGCGATGTCGTAGGGGGGCGCTTGGCCGAAGCCTTTCCAGGCTTTCCGCGTCGCTGCTCGGTCCTGCTCGGTGCGCCGCGTTTCTGCCAGGTTGCGTAGCGCACTTATGTGCGCCGACAGCGTGCGCGCCTCGCTGGCTTGCATTTGCTGGTATTGCGCCCATTCGGCAACACTGGCGCCAACGGGCTGAACCGGCGTGGCCTGGCTTTGCAGCTTGGCCAGGCGTTGCTCGAGCGCGTTAATCTGGGCCTCGGGCGAAGCGTCTTCGGTAGCCGTTTGGGCCTGCGCGGCGGGCGCGTCGGCGGAACGGGTTTTGAGTCCCGGAATCAGGCTTTGCGCCATGCCTTGCGCGCTGCAGGTGAGCAGCAGGATGCCGAGCAGGGCGTGGCTGAAAGGACCTTTGGGTAGCGTCATTGTTTGTGTCGGGGCAGGTTCAGTGTGTCGGATGGAAGTGCGTGATCCGGGATAGGGCCTGGCTTACCTGCACCGCATGTCGGGCGTCAACTTCATCCACTGCATCAGCCAGTTCTTCGCCCGTTCGCGCGCATGCCGCGCAGCGATCTTCTCCTCCGGCGTCTGGTCGGGGCGAAAGTCGAACGCGCGCCGCGCCATCGGATATTCCTGCCATTCCACCGGCACGCCGCGTTCCCACAAGGCGTAAAAAGCGCGGCCGCCGTTCATGCGGCGCAGCTCGAAATCGGCGTCGCCAATCAAAAACAGCATCGGCGTGGTGAGCTGCATGATCTCGGGTGCAATGCGGAACAGCTGGTCCGGCTCCGGCGCGTTGGGGTTCTGCATGTGGCCGTAGTAACTAACGATGGCGGCGATGTCGGGGCCGCGCTTGGCGGCCAGCCGGATCGCGTAATACGGCCCGCGCGACAGGCCGACCACGCCGGCTGGCTGCTTGCAGACATTGGGCAGTGACTTCAGGTAATCGAGCCCGGCTTCCACGTCCATTTCGGTTTCGGGGTTGTGTTCGGAAGGCCAGCGTTCGATGAAGCGGCCGCTCTGCCAGTCGGGCGCAACGACGAGGAAGCCCTGCGCGGCGAGTTCGCGCACATGGGCGCGTTCGTCGCCTTCGTAGCCGCGTTTGGCGTGGATGAACAACACCGGCGGAAACGGTCCCTTGCCTGCGGGGGTGGCAATTTCGACCGGCACCTCGGAGCCATCGGCGGCTTTGATGGTGGATTTGGTCAGGCTGACTTCGCCAGCGCTGTTCTTGCTGGATGGACTGGCTTCGCCAGCCCATGCTTGCGCCGATGCTAAGATGGCGGCCGCAATGACGAGTCTTTTCATGGTTTACCCCAGCTTTTTTTCTGCGACCTATTTTAGGCCAGCGCAGCGTGTTTTCCGCGTGGTAAGCGCGCATTCATGAGCGCTGCGTTTGAAGAACCGGCGATCCCGACGTTTTCGCCGCGCACGCAGCGCGTGCTGGTTGCCGTGTGGATTTCGCTGGGCCTGCATGCCGCGCTGATTGCGCTGGTGCAAGTGGCGCCGCCCGCCGCAATCAGCCTCGGCGAGCCAGTGATCGAAGCGCGGCTGATGTCGAAGCAAGCTGCACTGCCCGCTGTGGCCACGCCGCCACCCGTGCCTGCCATGAATACGCCGGAAGCGATCCCAGTGGAAAGTCCGTTGCTCAAGCCGAGCAAGACGGCCGAATCGCTGCCCGTCGCCAAGCCGGAAATTGCACCACCGGTTCAGGCCGCGCCGCCCGCCCAAACGCCGCCCAGTCAAATCCAGCCGCCCGCTGAATCCGCAGTCACCGAGCCCCAGCCTGCGCCTGCCGCCGCCCCAACACCTGCCGCCGTCATTACCAGCTCGGTCGATCTCACCTACTACAGTGCGCGTGATGTCGATGTGCATCCACGCGCGCTTCATGAAGTGGTGCCGGTTTATCCGGCCGAGGCCGACCGTCAGCGCGTGTCCGGCAAGTTGCGTTTGCAGCTGAAATTACAAGCCGATGGCCGCGTCAGCGACATTGAAGTATTGAGCGCTACCCCGCCCGGCGTATTCGAAGAATCTGCGCTGCAGGCATTTCGCGAGGCACGCTTTTCGCCCGCGCAAAAAAAGGGCCGCCCGGTGCGGGCACTGGTGCAGATCGAGGTGGTGTATGACTGGGCGGGGCAGGCTCGTCATTGAGGCGGCCGGTCAATCCGGGTATGCCCATTCCCGATCCGGGCGCGCCGCAGTGGCCCTTTAGCGGATGACTTTTACGTACATGCCTTAGTGACTGGAACCATGGCCGTTCTTGTTGCCATGGCCATTGTTGCTTTTGCCATTTTTGTTGTTGCCCTGGCTATTTCCGTGCTTGCCCGCGTTGCCACGATGTTTTTCCTGGTAACGCGGGACGTATTCGTTTTGGTACCAGGTGTCCTGCACAAAATAGACACGCTCGCCACAGGCGTTGTACTCGCGGCAATGTTTGCTCCAGTTTTTTGCGTGACCAGGGGGAACATGCAGGTAGACCGGCGGGCGGAGTATCGGTCCCCGCTCGATGAGCATCGGTTCGGGGTAGACGAAGCGTGGCGCCGGAAAGCCGCCGATGTCGATTTGCCCATAAAAACCGGGCTGGCCGATGCTGATGGACACGCCGACGTCGGCCGCGTGTACTGGAGCGGCGATGGCCAGGGCTGCTGCGAAAAATAAACGTTTCATGCTGTGTCTCCTGAGTCTTGTCGCCTGAGTTTGGCGCGCAAGGGGGTGATTAGATGGGTGGGCTGGTTTTCAGCACGCGTTCGATTCTACCCGTTGCCTTTTTCCGCTGACACGGATTCAGGCCGCCAGCGCCGCAGCAACAAGGCATTGCTCACCACGCTGACGCTGGAAAATGCCATTGCCGCACCGGCGATCACCGGATTCAACAGCCCGAATGCGGCGAGCGGAATTCCCACCACGTTGTAGACGAACGCCCAGAACAGGTTCTGGCGGATCTTGGCGTAGGTGCGCCGGGAAATATCAATCGCGTCGGCCACCAATGCCGGGTCGCCGCGCATCAAGGTGATGCCGGCGGTGTGCATGGCAACGTCGCTGCCGCTGCACATGGCAATGCCGACATCGGCGGCGGCCAGCGCGGGGGCGTCGTTGATGCCGTCGCCGACCATCGCCACGGTCTTGCCTGTGGTTTTGAGTTGAGCCACGTGCGCGGCCTTGTCCGCCGGCAGCACCTCGGCCAGCACGCTGTCGATGCCGAGCGCCGTTGCTGCCGCCTGCGCTGCGCCACGGTTGTCGCCGGTGAGCATGACGGTGACGATGCCGCGTGCCTTGAGCCGGGCCACGCCCGCAGCGGCGCCGGGTTTGACGGCGTCGCCAAACGCCAGCACGCCGAGTGCGCGGCGGTCGCTGGCATGCGCCAGCCATGACACAGTGCGTCCAAAGGCTTCCTGTTCGGCGGCGACGGCGTCGAGCGCGGCGGTGGCCACATCGTTTTCAACCATCAAGCGGCGATTGCCCAGCCAGTATGTTTCGCCATTGATCTCGCCCACCATGCCGCGCCCCGGCAGCGCCTGTTGCGCCTGCGCGGGCAACATCGTCAACGCTGCGGCTTCTTTCAACACCGCGCGCGCCAGCGGGTGTTCGCTGCCCGCCTGCAAACTCGCGGCGATGGCCAGCACCTCATTCCTGTCGTGTCCCGCGGCCGCCACGCACGCTGCTACATGCGGTGTGCCGTCGGTGAGGGTGCCGGTCTTGTCGAACACTACCGTGCTGATCTTG
>CAWHHA010000020.1:0-49405 GCA_963828945.1 uncultured beta proteobacterium | reverse complement strand
TTTCGCAGTGACATTGCGCCGCTCAAGATGGGGCGTTTTTATCCGTCGCAGCTGTTGCATTCGGATGACGCACCGGGCCCGATGTTCCGCGTGACGCAGCTCGATGGCGAACACTTTTCTGCCCAATTTCAGCCATCCGCTGCAAGGCCGCATATTCAGCATTGACAGTGGCAAGAGCGATGTCGGCACCGAACCCGTCGGCAAGGTCGGTCAGTTGCTCGAATGGAGCGGCATGGAAACGCAGATGCAGACGTCGACCGACTTTTCCGGGCCGGATGCGTTCAGTCGCGAGGACGAAACGCCGGATATCGAGTTCTACGCCCAGCCCAGAAAGCTCATCCATGTCGATGCCGTGTGTGCGCGCCGCATCCAGGCCTTGTACCGCACCGTGCTGCCGGAAAATGCGCGGGTGCTCGAGCTGATGGCAGGCTGGCGTTCGCATTTGCCCGACACCGTGCAATCCGCCGTGGGGCTGGGGATGAATGCCGAGGAACTGGCGGACAACCCGAAACTGGGCGAGCGCATCGTGCACGACCTCAACACCGACCCCAAGCTGCCGTTCGCCGATGCCAGCTTCGATGCAGTGGTGTGCACGGTCTCGTTCGAGTACCTGACGCAGCCGGAAAAAATCGTTGCCGAAGCCCGCCGCGTATTGAAGCCGGGCGGGATGTTTGTGGTCACCTTGTCGAACCGCTACTTTCCGCCCAAAGTCATTAAACTGTGGACGCAGTTGCACCCGATGGAGCGCATGGCCTGGGTGGGCATGCTAATCAAGAATGCTGGTTTCAAGAAAGTGGAAACGTATCTGGAGCGCGGCTTGAAGCGCCCCAGGGACGATCGTTATGCAGATCGTCTGAACAATCCGACCCCCTGTTCGCCACCTGGGGCGTGGCACCCTGACCGAGGAATACATCATGTTGAGAATGCTGTGGGTTTCTTTTATGGCGCTGGCTTTGTCCGGCTGTGGTTACAACACGTTCCAGACCACCGACGAGGAGGTCAAGGCGGCCTGGGCCGAAGTGCTGAACCAGTATCAACGACGCGCCGATCTGGTGCCGAACCTGGTCAATGTGGTGAAAGGCTATGCCGCGCACGAGAAAGACGTGTTCACCGAAGTGACTGCGGCGCGTGCCCGTGTCGGTTCGCTGCAGGCGACGCCCGAGCTGATCAATGATGAAGCGGCGTTCCAGAAATTCATCGCCGCGCAGGGCGAAATGACCGGCGCGCTGTCGCGTCTGATGCTGGTGGCGGAGAATTACCCGCAACTCAAGGCCGACGGCCTGTTCCGCGATCTGCAGGCGCAGCTCGAAGGCACCGAAAACCGCATCACGGTTGCGCGCAATCGCTATATCGACTCGGTGAAAATCTACAACGTCGCGGTGCGCTCGTTCCCGTCCAACCTGACCGCAATGCTGTTTGGCTATAAAACCAAACCGAGCTTCACGGTGGAGAACGAAAAAGCCATCGCTGTACCGCCCAAGGTTGATTTCGGTGCACCTGCGCCGACGCCTGCACCTGCGGCACCCGCACCAGCCCCCGCAGCGGGCTATTGAAGCGCGAATGACCCGGCTGCTGCCGATACGCCTTGCGTTCGGCTTTCTATTCTTCTGGTTTGGGCTGACCGCCTGTGCCCAAGTGGCGGTGCCGGACCTGTCGCGCCGGGTCACCGACCAGACCGCCACGCTCACTGCGCAGCAAATCGCCGAACTCGATACCCAGCTTGCCGCACTCGAAGCCAGAAAAGGTAGCCAGATTGCCGTGCTGATTGTGCCCACGCTGGACGGCGAAGACATCGCGCAATTCGGCATCCGGGTGGCCGACAAATGGAAAATCGGCCGCACCAAAGTGGATGACGGCGTGATCCTGGTCGTCGCCAAAAATGACCGCAAGCTGCGCATCGAAGTGGGCTACGGCCTGGAAGGCGCGATTCCCGACGCCATTGCCAAACGGGTGATCGCCGAAATCATCACGCCGTATTTCAAGGCGGGCGACTATTCCGGCGGCATCGCAGCGGGGGTCGGGCAACTGATCAAACTCATCGACGGCGAACCCTTGCCCGCGCCGACCCGCACAAACCAGACGGACACCTCGGGCGACAGCCTGTTGCCCTTCATGGTGATGGGTTTCGTTGTCGGCAGCTTTCTGGCACCCATGTTGGGGCGCGGCACGGCCAGCGGCGTGGCTGGATTGGGCACCGCCGGTCTGGCCTGGCTGACCTCGGGCGTCTTGTTTACGTCCCTGCTGATGGGCGGCGGGGTATTGCTCGCCGTGCTGCTGATGGGCGCGATTGGACGTGGCGGTGGGGGTGGCTGGGGTAGCGGCGGCTTTGGTGGGGGCGGCTTCGGCGGAGGCGGGGGCGGTTCGTGGGGTGGTGGGGGCGGCGGTTTCGGTGGTGGAGGCGCATCAGGCTCATGGTAAATCTCGGTCGCTGGTTCAAACATCTGTTCATGCCGCCATGGGCGTGGCGACGTGCGTTTCCGCACGCCACGCTGGATGCGATCGAGGCGGCGATCCACCAATCCGAAAGCCGCCACAACGGCGAAATCCGCTTTGCCATCGAAACCAGTCTCGCGCCTGCCAGAGTGTGGCGCGGCATGAGCGGCCGCGAACGCGCCATCGAAGTGTTTGCCAACCTGCGGGTGTGGGACACCGAACACAACAGCGGCGTGCTGATTTATCTGCTGCTGGCCGACCACGATATTGAAATCGTCGCCGATCGCGGCATTGCTGCTCAAGTTGAACAGTCAGCCTGGGAGGCGGTGGCCCAGGCGATGGAAGCTGCGTTCCGGCAAGGCGATTTTGAGCGCGGCGCACTCACCGGCATCGAGCAGGTGAGTACCCTGCTGGCAGCGCATGTGCCGCCGCTGGGCAGAAATCCAAACGAATTGGCCAACCGGCCGGTGATTGTCAGGAGTTGAGATGCAGGCATATATGGTGTGGTGGATTCTGGCGGCCGTGCTGGTGGGGGTGGAACTCACCAGCGGCACGTTTTACCTGCTGGTGTATGGCGTGGCGGCAGCGGTGGCGGGCGTCGCTGCCTGGATGGGCGCCAGCATGGTGGTGCAACTGCTGACGGCGGGCGTGATTGCCACCCTTGGCACGCTGGCGCTGCGGCACTGGAAGCGCAGCACCGAGCATCCCGAAAGTAACGTGGAGGATATGGATATCGGCCAGCAGGTGCAGATCGATTCCTGGCAGGATGGCCATGGCCAGGTCAAATATCGCGGTGCGCTGTGGGATGCCAAGGCCGAGTCGGCCAGCGTCGACAGCTCGCGTCCGCTGATCATTCGTGCAGTCAAAGGCAATACGCTGGTTCTCGGCAATTAATCACTTAAGGGTAGGAATATGGACATCGTCGCACTGGTTTTTCTCATCGTCATCGCCATCGTCGTCGCCAAGGGCGTGCGCGTGGTGCCGCAGCAAAATGCCTGGGTGGTCGAGCGCCTCGGCAAGTTTCACGCCGTGCTCGCGCCCGGCCTCAATCTGGTCATCCCGTTCATCGACAGCGTGGCCTACAAGCATTTGCTGAAAGAGATCCCGCTCGATGTGCCGAGCCAGATCTGCATCACGCGCGACAACACCCAGCTGTCGGTCGACGGCATTCTGTATTTTCAGGTGACCGACCCCAAGATGGCGTCCTATGGCGCAAGCGACTACATCTCGGCGATTTCGCAACTGGCACAAACCACCTTGCGTTCGATGATCGGCAAGATGGAAATGGACCGCACCTTTGAAGAGCGCGATCACATCAACCGCGGCGTGGTGATGGCGCTCAACGAAGCCTCCACCAACTGGGGTGTCAAAGTGCTGCGTTACGAGATCAAGGACCTGACGCCGCCGAAGGACATCCTGCACGCCATGCAACGGCAGATCACCGCCGAGCGCGAAAAACGCGCCTCTGATTGCCTCATCCGAAGGCCGCATGCAGGAACAGATCAACATCGCCACCGGTGCGCGTAATGCGGCGATCCAGGAATCCGAAGGCGAGATGCAGGCGGCCATCAACGTCGCCCAGGGCGAGGCCGAAGCGATCAAGGCCATTGCCGCCGCCAACGCCGAAGCCATCGCCCGCGTCGCGCGCGCGGTCGAACTGCCCGGCGGCATGCAGGCGGTGAATCTGAAAGTGGCGGAGAAATATGTCGAAGCTTTTGCCGGTATCGCCAAGACCGGCAACACCCTGATCGTGCCGTCAAATATGGCGGATATCAGCACGCTGATCGCCGGGGCGATGAGCGTGGTGAAGTCGCAGACCCTTGAAAAATGCGCTTTAGTGCTTCTTGCCCCGCAACTCTATCCATTTGCTTTTTTTTTTCATTACTCTGCTCAGAATCGTTGTCGCACTGCTCTGCTTATTGGACACTGTGTGCTCAATGTCGATGGATCAACACCCGGTTTGAATCACCCAACCCAAAATTGATCCGCAATGGTCCATAGGTTACGAGGGTTTATACATTGAAAGTCGTCATATGACAGCAAACTATTTCTGATTACCCGTTGGGAGTTCGATGTCAATGCTCGACAAACCGCATTACAGCAACCTGCCTCACAAAGGCACGTATCCTTGCACTAAATTGGTGAAACCTCACGCATCAGGTTATTATCTTTGCAGCCATTCGGCCTTCACTTCCATGACGCACCGCCGTACTGAGATGGCTTAAACGGACCCACCATGCAGCATCCCGTCTGCTGCCCGTGAGTGCAGGGCTCACCCATCGTCACACCCGAAGATGCGCAATTCCACGTCACCCGGTTTACCGCTCCTCAAACAAGGAATTCGAACGAAACATGGGCTTTAACAAGTCAGTTGGCCCTATCCGAATCACTCCTCGCTAAAGATTCCGCTCTCGCATACGCAGGCTCGCCGCCCTAGCGAAGAAACGTGGCGCCACTCAAAAAGCTGAGCAGCACCTCAACCGTGCACTTTCTTTCTGCCCTCGAACTGGTTGGCAGGAGTGCTCCGCGGAAAAAATCATGTCCATGGTTCAGCGCCTAGATAAAGCTGGCATTTTTGGCCTTGGTGGGTACAAAGAGAGCGCCGCGCCCAACAGGGCGGTCAAGCGGGACGCGCCGCAAGCGGCGCGCTCCTTACCTTAAACGTTGGGTATCCCTCTTCTGAGATCATCATGTCGACAGGGCAACGTAGGTCAGACAGCACTTCACGCTTCAGAAATCACTGACCGTCTTTTTGCGGCCGGTTCTCGCCTAGAATCCTGCCATTGCCGTGTTTCCCCACTCTGCGCTTGCGACTCCGTCTTTTTCCCTTCGTATTTCCATTCCTGATCGGGCTGGTATCCGCCTCCGCGTATGCGCTGGAGGTGCGGGTGGATGCGCCGAAGGAACTGAAGCCGATGCTGGAGCAGTATCTGGATACGGCGCGCGCGGCGCGGCTGGGCGAGGCGCTGACGGAGGAGGAATTGCTGCGACTTGCAGCAGGCGAGTCTGCAAACGGCACGCGAACTGCTGGCGACCGAAGGCTATTTTTCGCCGCAGATTTCGTCGACGATCGAGGGCGCGGGGGCCGGATCAGGTGGTGCGCTACAGGTGGTGGCGGGCCCGCGCACCGCTGGTTGAGGCGGTCAATATCCGGTTCGAGGGCGCGCTCATCGGAGACGCGCCAGGCGGATGCAGGTCAGGACAAGTTGAACCAGCGCAATGCGCGTCTGCGTCAGCGGATTCAGCCAATATTGAACTGAAGCCGGGCATGCCGTTTCGCCAGGCGGATTGGAATGCGGCGAAGAATACGGCGTTGCGGCCGCTGTTGCGAAACACGTATCCGGCGGCACGCCTGGCCAGCAGCGAGGCAAAAGTCGATCCGGCGACGCAGCGCGCCACGCTTTCCCTTGTCATCGACAGCGGACCGGCTTTTTTCTACGGCCCGGTGCAAATCAGCGGCAATGAGCGGTATCCAGCCAGCGTGATCGAGGCGCTCAACCCGACTGTGCGTGGCGAGTCTTACCGCCAGCAGCAGCTGCAGGATTATCAGCAGGCGCTGGATGCCAGCGGCTATTTTTCGCAGGTGATTGTGCAGGTTGACCCCGATCCGGCTTTGGCGGCGGCGGCCCCCATCCAGGTGACAGTGATCGAGCGCAAGAAAAAGCAGTTGAGTTTTGGTGTGGGCTATAGCACCGACACCGGCGCGCGCGTGCAAACCACGTATCTGCATCGCGATATTTTTGGTTCGGGTGAGCGCCTGAAACTGGAGCTCAAACTGGAGAACCTGGAGAGCTCTGCGCTGGCCGAGGTGGCCTGGCCGCGCACCGCCAGGGGCTACGAAAATCGGGCAGCGATCTCATACTTGCAGGAAGAGATCGAGGGCCAGGACACCGAAACCTGGAAGACGGTGGTGAGCCGTAATCGCAAACGTGACCGCATCGATGCCACGGTGTCCTTGCAGTATCAGCGCGAGAACCAGACGGTGGGTCCGACGGTGAACGAGCAGAACAAAGCGCTCGTTCTTGGCTATGCGTGGACGCACCGTACCGATGGCCGGGCGTTTTATCCGGTGCGCGGCCATGTCACCAACTTGCAGGCGGGCGTGGCGTCGGATGCGCTGCTGTCGGAGACCAGTTTTGTTCGCTTGTATGGTCGGCATTCCGAGTTTTTCAAGCTTGGGAGACAAGGGCCGCCTGATCCTGCGCGGCGAGCTGGGCGCGGTGATGGCGGATCATCGTGAAGGCATTCCAACTGATTTCCTGTTCCGCGCCGGCGGCGAAAATTCGGTGCGCGGCTATCACTACGAAAGCCTGGGTCTCGATGTGCCGGGCGGGGTGGCATCGGTCCGCAATCTGGCGACGGCCAGCGTGGAATACAACTACTTCTTTACCCCCACCTGGGGGGCGGCGCTGTTTGTCGATGCCGGCGATGCAGCGGATAGTTTTGACGCGCTGGTGCCGGCTGTTGGCGCGGGGGTGGGCGTGCGTTACAGATCGCCGATTGGCCCGATCAATGTCGATGTGGCTTACGGCGATAAAACCGGCGATGTGCTGCTGCAATTCGAGCTGGGGGTGGCGTTTTGAAACGCCTGTTGTGGAGCCTGTCCGGCGGTGTGACGCTGCTGCTGATCCTGCTCGGCGGGCTGGCCTGGCTGCTCGCCACGGCGGATGGCTTTCGCTGGCTGACCGGTGAACTGTCCGTGCTGAGCCAGGGCAAGCTGAAGATCGAAGGCGTCGAAGGCCATCTGATCAGCCCGCAGCTTGCGGTGCGGCATCTGGCGTTCAGCAGCGACACCACGCGCATCCAGGTTGAGCATGCGCGCATGGACTGGCAGCCGCGCGCGCTATGGCATCGTCGCCTGGCTATTCAGCAGCTCACCGCGCAGCGGGTCGAGGTGGAAATCCTGAAACCCAGCCCCGAGCCAGCCACACTTCCCACCAGCCTGCGGTTGCCGTTCGGGTTGATGCTTGATCCGGTGCGCATTGATCTGGCGCGGCTCGACATCCGGAGGTCGGTTATGGTCCTGAGCTTCACGGATATTCGTCTGGGGGTGGCGGGCGCACAGAATGTCTGGCGGCTGCAACTCGACTCGCTGGTTTCGCCTTGGGCAAGCGTGCGCGGGCAGGCGAGCATCGGCCAGGACGCGCCGTTTGCCTTGAGCGGCCATCTCGATGCAACTCATCGCGAACCGTTGCCGGCCAATGCTGCACTCGATGTGCAGGGGCGGCTGGAGGCGGTTGAATTCAAACTGGATGCAACGGCCAGGGACATGAGCTTGCTGGTGTCGGGCGAAATCGCGCCGTTCGCCGACAGGCTGTTGCCGCGCCTGCTGGTGGCAGGGCAGGGCATCGATCCGGCGCAGTGGGCGAAGGGCGCGCCGACTGCCCGTCTGGCGTTTTCCGGCGTCTTTGAGCAGCAGCCGGGCAAGCGCTTGTCGGGCGCCTTCAGTTTGAACAATGCGGGCGCGGGCAAGCTCGATAAGGGGCGCTTGCCGCTGGTCCAGCTCGTCGGCGCGGTGCTGGGAGATGCCCAACACGCCGATTTCAGCGCGCTGGAAATTGATCTGGGCGCGGCGGGCCGGCTGGCGGGTGACGGCCAGTGGCGCGATGGCCGGTTTGCGCTGAACCTTGTCAGCGATCGCCTGAATCTGGCGGGGCTGCATGGCAGTCTGTATGCCAGCCGCATCAGCACGACCTTGCAGTTGAGCGGCGACGCTGTCCGCCAGCGCCTGCACGCCGAGGTTGACGGAGACTATGGCCAGGGGCAATTCGTGCTGACGCACGATGCGGAAAAGCTGGTGGTGGAGACGTTCGATTTAAGCGGCAAGCATGGCGGTCATCTGTCTGCACAGGGCAGCTTGCAGCTCACCGGCACGCAAGGGTTTGCCGCCAAATTTGACATCATGCGCTTCAACCCGGCGCGCTTCGGTGCGTTTCCGCAGGCGCGCCTCAATGCGCGTGGACAGGTCGCGGGTGTGCTGATGCCGGGCTTCAGTCTCAAGGCGGGGTTCGAGTTGCCGCCGGGCGAGCTGGAAGGCCGCCCGGTCGTCGGCAAAGGCCGGGTGAACTACACCGCTGGCCGCCTGTATGACACCGAGGTGGACGTGAACCTGGCGGGCAACAAGGTGTGGGTGCGCGGCGATTACGCGAAATCGAGGGTGCAGGCGAACTGGGTGATCCACGCGCCTGCACTGGAGAGGCTGGCGCGTCTGGGGACGCGTTATCTGGGGGTGGAACTGGCCGGGCAACTCGATAGCGAAGGCAGCGTGTCTGGCAGCCCCACGCAACCGCAGATCAAGATGCATGCGCAAGCGCGCGGGCTGCGGCTGCCCGGCGGCATTGCTGCCGACAGCTTGAAGTTGCAGCTCGACATGCAGGCGTCGGCCCGCGGCGCGTTCAACGGCGAACTGCTGGGGAGCGGGCTGGCGCTGGGCGGGCAGACGGTTTCGTCTGCCCGTGTCGTGGCGCGGGGGCAGCGCAGCGCCCACACGATCGAACTGGATGCGCGGCTGCCTGAATGGCAGGTCATGCTGCGCGCGCAAGGCGGGCTGGACGCTGCGCACGTGTGGCAGGGTCGGCTGCTGCAAGCTACGCTCGATGGTGAATGGCCGCTGCGTCTGCTGGCTCCCGCCAGCCTGCGTCTGGGGCAGGATGCGCAACGGATCGATGCGGCCGCACTCAGCTTTGCGGGTGGACGCATAACGCTGGACAGTCTGGAGCATCAGGCGGGGCGGCTGGCGACGCGCGGCAGCCTCAGCCAACTGCCTGTTGCGCCGCTGCTGAAACTGCTGGACGAACCGCCACCGATTCACACCGATCTGCTGCTGGGCGGCGAATGGGATATCCGGCTGGCCGATGCGCTCGACGGCCACCTGGCGCTGCGCCGTCAGTCGGGCGACGTCAGCCTCACCGATCCAGTGCTGAAACTCGGGCTCACCGCGCTCAGTCTGGACGTGCAGGCGGCTTCGAACCTGGTCAGTGCGCGTCTGGATATCGATACCACCGAAACCGGGCGACTTCATGCGGAAGGTCGCACCCGCCTGACGCGTGGGGATGGCAAACTGGTTTTGCTGAAGAGCGCACCGGCTAACTGGACCGCCCAAGCGCAGATGCCGCATCTGCGTGCATTGCGTCCCTTTCTGCCCCCCGGAACCCGGGCGGATGCGCAACTTGCATTCGATTTGAGTGGCAGCGGCACCCTGGCGGCACCGCTGCTGAATGGCACGCTGGCAGCCAACAGTATCCGCTTCAACATGCCGCAAGAAGGCATCCTCATCCGCGATGGCAGCATCAAACTCAAGCTGGACGACAACACCGTCAACGTAAGCGAAGGCATTCTGCAAGGCCAGACCGGCCGCATCCTGCTGACCGGCGCGGCAACCTGGCGCAACCCTGCGGGCGGGCTGACGCTGAACTTTGAAAAATTTGCCACCTTTACCCGCAGCGACCGCCTGCTGTGGCTGACGGGTACCACCCGGCTGGGCTATGCCGAAGGACGCGTGACGCTGGACGGCGAACTGCGTGCCGACAAGGCGCGCTTTGAAACACAGGAAGCGAGCCGTCCGCAATTGTCAGACGACGTGGTGGTGGTCGGGCAGCCGCCGCGTTCTGAAGCCATCACCCGGCGCACCCCGCTGGATCTGAACCTGACATTTGATCTGGGCGAGGATTTCCTGTTCAAGGGCGCCGGGCTGGATGTCCGTCTCGGCGGAAAAATCCGCGTGTTCACCCTCAACGAGGTCTTGCGCGGCGAGGGCAGCATCCAGGTGAAAACAGGACGCTACTCAATTTACGGACAAAAGCTGGACATCGAGCGCGGCGTCCTCACCTTTGGCGGCCCACTCAACAACCCCAGCCTCGACATCCTTGCCGTGCGCAAGACGGGCGACGTCACCGCCGGTGTCAAGGTCAGCGGCACGGTCGAGCGTCCGCTGGCGAAGCTGTATTCCGAACCCGCCATGCCCGATACCGAAACCCTCTCCTGGCTGGTATTCGGACATGGGCTGGACAAGGGCGACAGTGCAAAATTTGGCGCGTTGCAGCTCATGGCGGGCGCGTTGTTGAGCCAGACCGAATCGGCCAGCCTGCAGGGCAAGCTGGCCGAGGCCTTGGCTATCGACAGCTTCGAAGTGCGTGGCGGAGAAAACGCCGAAGACATATCGACCACCGTGGTCAGCGTGGGCAAGCGCATCAATTCCAGACTGACGATGAGTTACGAGCAAAGCCTGGATGGACTGGAGCAGGTGGTTAAGGCGATCTATCAGCTCTCGCCAAAAATCCGGGTGCAAGCGGAGACGGGTACAAGTACAGGTTTGGATGTGTTTTACACGCTGGAGTACGACTGAATCAGTCATAGGCCGGTGTTAGAATCAGTCGTATGTCAGATGTCTGCTTTTTCACCATGAATTTCCTGCGTATTTTGCCTCTTCAGCATGGGGGCTACTGCTGATGCGCATCCTGCTTTCCAATGACGACGGTTACTTTGCCCCTGGCCTCGCTGCGCTGGCGCAGGCGCTTGCGCCGCTGGCCGATATTACGGTGGTGGCGCCCGAGCGCGACCGCAGCGGTGCGTCCAATTCGCTGACGCTGGACCGGCCCTTGCTGCTGCGCCAGGCGCCGAGCGGGTTTTACTACGTCAACGGCACGCCGACCGACTGCGTGCATCTGGCCGTCACCGGCATGCTGGATCACCTGCCCGACATGGTGATTTCCGGCATCAATCACGGTGCCAACATGGGCGATGACACGATCTATTCCGGCACCGTCGCTGCTGCCACCGAAGGCTATCTGCTGGGCATCCCATCGATTGCGGTGTCGCTCGCCAGCCACAACGCACAGCATTTCGATACCGCTGCGCGGGTGGTGGCCGATCTGGTGCGGCGCATCCAGGCGCAGCCGCCGGCCGAGCCGATGCTGCTCAACGTCAACGTGCCAGATTGTGGCTGGGACGAACTGGATGGCATCAACGTGACCCGGTTGGGCAAGCGCCACAAGGCCGAATCGGTGGTGAAAACCACCAACCCGCGCGGCCAGACCGTGTACTGGGTGGGCGCAGCGGGCGCGGCTGCCGACGCGGGCGAGGGCACCGATTTCTTTGCCGTGGCGCAAGGCCAGGTGTCGATCACCCCGCTGCAAATGGATTTGACCCGTTACAACCAGATGGACAGCGTGAACGCATGGCTGAAACCCTGACCTCCCGCGCCGGTATCGGCATGACTTCGGCGCGCACGCGCGGCCGCATGGTCGAACGCCTGCGCGAGCTGGGCATCAAGGACGAAATGGTGCTGTCGGCGATGGGCGAGGTACCCCGTCATTTGTTTGTGGATCAGGCGCTGGAGTCGCGCGCCTACGAAGATACGGCATTGCCGATCGGGTTTGGGCAGACGATTTCCAATCCCCACATCGTGGCGCGGATGGCTGAGCTGGCCCGGCATGGCGAAGCCGGACACGGGCGTCAACTCGGTCGTGTGCTGGAAATTGGCCTCGGTTGCGGCTATCAGGCGACTGTGCTGGCCAAGCTGGCACGTGAAGTGGTGTCGATGGAACGCATCGCCTCCTTGGTCGGCAAAACCCGGGTGCGCCTGCGCGAACTGCGCGTGAATAACGTCAAGCCCAAACATGGTGACGGCATGAATGGCGCCAAGGACTATGCACCGTTCGATGCGATTGTGATTGCGGCGGCTTTTGGCGAAGTGCCGCAAGCCTTGCTGCAGCAGCTTGCCGACGGTGCCCGGCTGGTGATGCCGCTGGGCAACCTGACCCAGACCTTGTGCGTGGTGGAGCGTCAGGGCGACACCTTCACCGAGCGCCTGCTTGAAGGGGTGAAATTCGTGCCCCTGCTGCCGGGGGTGGCGTGATCTGGGTCGCGAGCCGTCTGGGCAGTATTGGACTCGGCCTGATTGCGCTGGGACTCAGCGCCTGCTCGACAACCAGTTCTGTGCCGGTGAATGATCGCACCGCCAGTACCTCGGCGACCGCCGCCAAACCCGCTGCTGCGCGACCGCGCACGCCACAAATCACCGCGTCCACCACGGGCCGCTATACCATTCAGCGCGGCGATACCTTGTATGCCATCGCGTTTGCCAACAGCCTGGATTACCGTGACGTCGCACGCTGGAACCAGATTGAGTCGGTCGACCGGATTTTTGTCGGGCAGGTGTTGCGACTGACGCCGCCGCCGGATGCAGTGGAAATCCAGCCGCTGGACGATGATCCCAAGCCGAACGCGCGCCCGCTGGCTGAACCGATCCTGCTGAGCACCCCTCAGGCCGTGTTGCTGCCGTATTCGGAAGCCAATTGGGCGCAGGTCAATCAGCCCTCGGCAGTGGCGGCTGCGAAGCCGCCTGCAGTCAAGTCGCCGCCGGCTGTTGCCGTGGCTGCACCACCCGTCACCGCTGCGGTCACGCCTGCTCCGGCGTCCACTATGCCAGGCGCGCAAGTCGTTGAGTGGCGGTGGCCCAGCGAAGGCACGCTGGCCGGACGTTTTGGTGCGGCAGGCGGCAAGGGCATCGATATCGTCGGCGCGCGCAACACGCCCGTGATCGCGGCCGCCTCCGGCAAGGTGGTTTACAGTGGCAGCGGCCTGCGCGGCTATGGCAAGCTGTTGATCATCAAGCATGCGGGCGAATATCTCTCGGCCTATGCCCACAATGAAAGCATCCTGGTAAAAGAAGGCGACAGCGTGACGGCCGGACAGAAGGTCGCGCTCATGGGTGACAGCGATGCCGACCGGGTGGAACTGCATTTTGAAATTCGCCGTTATGGCAAACCGCTTGATCCCCTTGTTTACCTGCCGGAGCGTTCATGAGCTACGAACCCAGTGACGAATCCCGCGACAACGAAGCCCTGCCGCTTGATGAGCCGGAGGAGGCCGAACGCGCCGCCGTCGATAGCGTGGAAGAGTTGGCATCGGCCATCCTTGGCGAGTCTCAGGTGGATGTCACCCAGCTCTACCTCAACGAAATCGGCAAGTCGCCGCTGCTGACTGCAGTAGAGGAGGCTGCACTGGCCCGGCGTGTGGTGCAGGGCGATTTCGAGGCGCGCCAGATCATGATCGAGCGCAACCTGCGGCTGGTGGTGAACATCGCCAAGCACTACGCCAATCGCGGACTGACCCTGCTCGATCTGGTGGAGGAGGGCAACCTCGGCCTGATCCACGCGCTGGAAAAATTCGACCCCGAACGTGGCTTTCGTTTTTCGACTTACGCCACCTGGTGGATCCGCCAGAACATCGAGCGCGCGATCATGAATCAGTCGCGCACCATTCGCCTGCCGGTTCACATCATCAAGGAACTCAACATTTATCTGCGCGCCAAGCGCCATCTCGAGACGCATGGCATCAGCGACGCCACGATGGAAGACATCGCCGCGCTGACCAGCCATCCCATCGAGGACGTGCGACGCATCATGCAGTTGAACGAACGCGTCACCTCGCTCGATGCGCCGCTTGACATCGATCCCACCCTGTCGCTGGGTGAGGCCATTGCCGACGACAACGCCCATCTGCCGGACGAAATGCTCCAGCTTGATGAAATCGGGCACCACGTTACGGAGTGGATGTCGCAACTGAACGACAAACAGCGCTGGGTGATCGAGCGGCGCTTCGGCCTGAATGGTCTGGAGGCCTGCACCCTGGAAGACCTGGCGAGTGAACTGCAGGTGACGCGCGAACGCGTGCGCCAGATCCAGATGGAATCGCTACGAATGCTGCGGCAGTTGCTGCGGCGGCGTGGCATGTCCAAAGACCAGTTGTTCTAAGAGCCATGCCGCAACGTGAGCAAGCGGGCGGCAGCGTGATCCCGGAGTGGAACCGGATCGACACCGTTTTCCTCGACATGGATGGCACGCTGCTCGACCTGTATTTCGATAACCATTTCTGGCGCGAGCACATGCCGCGCCGCTATGCTGAATTCCACGGCCTCGACGAGGCGGTGGCACAAGCGCATCTGGATATGCATTACGAACGCCACGCCGGCACGCTCAACTGGTATTGCCTGGACTTCTGGGCCAGCGAACTCGCGCTCGACATCGTCAAGCTGAAACAGGAAGTCGCCCACCTGATCGCCGTGCGTCCCGACGTGCCGACCTTCCTGCAAGCGGTGCGCACGTCCGGGCGGCGCATCACGATGGTGACCAACGCGCACCCCAAAAGCCTCGATCTGAAAATGCGCGAAACCGGCCTCGAAGCGTATTTCGATGCATTGATTTCGTCGCATCAGATTGGCATACCCAAGGAACATCCGGATTTCTGGCAGGGCTTGCAGGCGGTCGAGCCGTTCGATCCGGCGCGTACCCTGTTCGTCGACGACAGCCTGCCGGTGCTGAACAGCGCGCGTGCCTACGGCATCGCCCACTTGCTGGCGATCTGCAATCCCGATTCGCGCCAGCCGCACAAGGACTGTGCCGACTTTACCGCGATCGATAGCTTCGCGCAGGTGATGCCGGGCGCGTGATTTCGCCTGTTTCGCTCCGGCTGCGCCGACGCGCTGCTACGCCCACCTCGTATAATTCCTGCGCTCTCATTCAAGTACTCACCCATGAATCCAACGCAGCGTGACCTGACCCAGACGACTCTGGCCGTCCTGTTTATCGGCATCCTGATCGCTGCCTCATTCTGGATCGTGCGACCTTTCATCTCGGCGCTGATCTGGGCCACGATGGTGGTGGTGGCCACTTGGCCGGTCATGATCCAGGTCCAGGCGGGGCTGGGCGGCAAGCGTTCGCTGGCGGTTGCCGTGATGACGCTCAGCTTGTTGTTGGTGCTGCTGGTGCCGCTGTCGGTGGCGATTATCACCCTGGTGGACAATGCAGACAGGATCGTTGGCTGGTCGAAATGGCTGGCCGAAACGCGGGTGCCGCCGCCACCGAACTGGGTTGCCGGAATTCCCGTGATCGGCGACAAAATTCAGCAGTTCTGGCTGCAGTTCGTTGCCAATGGACTTCAGGATTTTGCAATCAAACTCGCGCCTTACGCCAAAGAAATCACCAGGTGGTTCGCTGCGGAAGTAGGCAGCTTTGGCATGTTGTTCTTTCAGTTTCTGCTCACCGTCATTATCGCGGCCATCCTCTACGCAGGTGGTGAATCAGCCGCTAGTTGGGTTAAACAGTTTGGGCTGCGGCTGGCGGGTGAAAAAGGCGTGAACGCAGTCGTGCTGGCCGGTCAGGCGATTCGTGGGGTTGCCCTTGGCGTGGTGGTGACTGCGCTGGTGCAGTCGATTCTGGGCGGCATCGGACTGGCTATCGCCGGCCTGCCGATGGTTGCCGTGCTGACCGCGCTGATGTTCATGCTGTGCATCGCCCAGTTAGGCCCGGTTCTGGTTCTGGTTCCGGCAGTAGCGTGGCTGTACTGGACCGGGGACAACACATGGGGCACATTTTTGCTGGTGTGGACGCTGGTTGTAGGCAGTCTGGATAACGTCCTGCGTCCCTATCTGATCAAAAAAGGCGCCGACCTGCCCATGCTGCTGATTTTTGCCGGTGTGATCGGCGGCCTGGTCAGCTTCGGTCTGGTGGGGATTTTTGTTGGTCCAGTGGTGCTCGCTGTGACCTATACCCTGATTGACACATGGGTTCAGGGAGATACCAGGTCAAGCTGAGTCCTCGGTCATCCCGTTATGAAGGCGCGCAGGAAAGCCTGAAAAGAATCGGTTTTAGCTGGCTGGTTTGGCTGATTGCGGGGAAACAGAAGCGCCCGCCGCGCCGGGTGCAGCATCAAATCCGCCGCCCAAGGCGAGATGCAGGTTCACCCGCTGAGTCAGTCGTTCGCTCTGAATCTGCACCAGGCTCAGCAAAGTGCCATATGTCCGCAACTGCTCCTGCAGAACGCTGCGCAAATCCGTGCTGCCGACCTTGTATTGCACGGTGGCAAGCTCGATGGCGCGTCGACTGTCGCTGGCGACCTGTTCCAGGATCACCTGCCGTTCGCGCAGCGCCGTTTCACTTGCCAGCGCACCTTCCACTTCGTTAAACGCGCGCAGACCGACTGCGGCATATTCCGCCACCGCCTGTTGCTGCTCGGCGGTGCGGATGTCGACCTGTGCCTGGAGCGCGCCGCCGGTGAAAATGCGGCCAGAGCAGGCTGCCGCCCAGTCCCATGGTGGGATTGCCGGGTTCCTGCAGCACGATGAGGTCGCTGGAGACGGCGCCAAAGGTGGCGGTCAGGCTGAGTTTCGGCAGGTGCGCGACACGGGCTTCCTCGGTCAGGTTGAAGGCGGCGGCCACACGCCGCTCGGCGGCGACCACGTCGGGGCGGCGCTCCAGCAGTTCGGATGGCAAACCCGCCGGGACAGGCCCGGGCATGGCGGGCAAACGGGAAGCGGTCTGGACTTCTGCGCCCGGGTAACGCCCCAGCAGCACTTCCAGTGCACGCTGCGCCTGGGTACGCGCCAGCTGAATCTGACGCAAGCGGTCGCGATATTCGCCGAGGCTGGCTTGCGCCTGCACCACATCTTTTTCGTCGCCGATGCCGAACTTGAGGCGCTGCTGGGTCATCTCCACCAGTTTGTTTCCAGACTGCAGCATGTCCTGCAACAGATCTTCCTGCTGCGCAGTCTGAACCGCCAGCAGCCAGCTGCGGACCACCCATGCCGCCAGCGATTGCCGGGCGTATTCGAAATCCAGTTGGGCAGAGGCGTAGGTGTCGCTTGCGGCACGCGCACCGTACCGCTGGCGGCCCCACACATCGATTTCCCAGGTGGCGCCGATCAGGGCGTTCTGCATGCCGCTGTAATCGCCGCTCCATTTGCCACCGCCCTTGGCCAGGGCGGCAACGGCGGGCTGCAGGTCGGCGCCGGCAACGGTGACATAGCCCCGGGCCTGCTCCACCCGGGCCGCGCCTGCGCGCAAATCGGCGTTGTAGGTCAACGCTTCCTGCACCAGAGCCGCCAGCACGGGATCGTTGAAGCTGCCGAATCCGCTGTCCGCCACCGCACCCGGCTCAGCCGGTTGCACCCATTGCTCGGGCACGCTCACATTGGGCAGCGCATCCTTGCGCAGTTCTTCGGATGCGGGCGGCGTGAGCAAGGTACAGCCTGCGAGCAGGCTGAGGCTGACCGCCAGGGACAGCGCTGTGCGTGGAAAAAGGACAAGGGCGCGCATCAGTGCAACTTGGGAATGAGGTAGTTGGTGTAAGACCCCACGCGCAGGATCACCATGCGCAGGATGTGAATCGCCTTGAGCTGCTGCGAGTAGATGGCGGCATCGCCCGCGGCACCCGCGGCCAGAAAGATGCTTTGATGTTTGGGCTCGACGTCCAGCTTGACCGCGAAGCGGTTGGGAAATTGCGGCGCGGCACCGGTCTGCGGCAGAACGCCGGAGGTCGGCAACTGCCCCTGCCCCTGGCCCCAGACGATGGAATTGACCCTGGCCTTGATGATCTGGCCAGGCAGGGTATCGAGTGCCACCTCGGCCGCATCGCCCGCCTGCACCTGATGCAGTTCGTTCTGGTGATAGAGCGCGATGATCTGGTAGTTATCCTCGACAAAGGTCATGGCCGGTGCAAAGGGCGCGCCCACAACGAATGAACCGGGACGCAACTGAAGGTTCATCACCCAGCCGTCGGTCGGCGCCACCATCACGGTTTGCGTCAATTCCCAGCGGGCATTGTCGAGATCGGCCTGGGTGGCCGCTGCCTGGGCTTTGGCCGTCGCCACCTTGGCCTTGGCCGTGGCTACCGTCGCCTGATCGCCGCCGGAACGTGCCGACAATTTCAGTTTTGCCTGCGATTCTGAGGCCGACGCTGCAGCCAGTTGCCCTTCCAGTTCGCGCACATTGGTTTCCCACTTCTCAAGACCGAAGCGATCGCCGGCGCCAGTGGCCACCAGTTCGCGATACTCAACCACCCGCTTCTTGGCGAGATCCAGGTTTGCGCGAGTTGCGCCAGCCTGGCCGGCAGCCGCATTGACTGCCTCACGCATCTCGCCCACGCTGGCCCCGGCCTGGCTCAGGCCAGCCAGCGCTTCGTTCAACGCGGCCTGGTTCGCGGCAAGCTTGCCCTCGAGCTGCTTGACGGTATTGCGGTAAGGCGTCGGGTCGATCTTGAACAGCACGGTACCCTTTTTCACATAATCGTTGCCGCTCACCGGCACTTCGATCACCCGGCCCCGCACCTGGGGGATAACCTGCACCACATACTTGATGACCCGTACGTCGGGCGACGAGGGTGCAACAACATTCAGCGTCAGGATGAGCCCCGTGATGGCCACGATGGGGATGATGACCACGATCACCTGGGACTTGGTGTTCCACGGCAACCACTTGAACTTGATGAAAATCAGCCAGACAAAAAAGGCATAGATCCCTATCAGTATGGCTTCCATCAGCGGGCTCCCTCAGCAGCGGGCGACACCACTTTCGTTTCTGCTGCAATCAATTGCTCGCGCACCTGGCGGAGTTCCGCGGGGAGTTGATCCTTCGCTGCCAGTTGGTCGAGTTCTTCACGCACCCTCCGGATTTCGTCCAGTGTCATCTCCTGCTTCATCGCTTTTTCGCCCGCTTCAAGATAGTAGTCCGAATGTTTTTCCGTCCCGTAGGCCAGCTTGTAAGTCACGGGCTTGGTGTAGGCCCACAACCAGGCAAACGGCCACAGCAACCCGCCGAACAACAGCGAGAGCAGACAGAGCGTCTTGATCGCGTCCTTCTGCGGATGATGGCGTTTTTCGGCCACTTTCTCGGGCAGGATATGGATCATCCAGAATAGATAGATGCCCCCAATTGGCAGGACAAAGATGATGAACAGTGCCAGCCACTTGGCCACCGAGTCCAGTGTGTCACCCTGGAAGAAAGAGGCGTGCACCGCCGGGGACAGCATTGCCAAAACGATGGCACCCACTATTAATCGCATCTTCGTCATGAAATGACCCTGTGGCTATTTTTTGTGTATAGCTAATTTCGCTTAAAGCTTATCTTAAAACCCTATTGGGCTATCGCCGCATTCTTTCGATAAAAAAACGAGCATCGAAGCGCGTTTTTTTATCGGAGACGTTGACGAATTAGTCGCCGCTGCCCGCAGTGGTGTTGAAGCCCGCATCCACGTAGGTGATTTCGCCGCTGATGCCGGAGGCCAGATCAGACAACAGGAAGGCGGCGGCATTGCCGACTTCATGGATGGTTACGTTGCGGCGCAGGGGGGAATTGTGGGCGACCAGATCGAGCTTTTCGTTGAATTTTGCAATGCCGGAGGCAGCCAGCGTCTTGATCGGGCCAGCCGATATCGCGTTGACGCGGATGCCCTTGGGGCCGAGGCTTTGCGCCATGTAATACACGCTGGATTCGAGGCTGGCCTTGGCCAGTCCCATGACGTTGTAGTTGGGGACGGAGCGCACCGCGCCCAGATAGGTCAGGGTGAGCAAGGCTGCGTTGCGGCCTTCCATCATCGGCAGCGCGGCCTTGGCCAGCGCGGCAAAGCTGTAGGAGCTGATGTCATGTGCGATGCGGAAGTTTTCGCGGGTGACTGAGGAAAGGTAGTCACCCGCCAGTGCCTCTTTGGGTGCGAACGCAATCGAGTGCAGCAAACCGTCGAGGCCATCCCAATGTTTGCCAAGTTCGACGAACAGCGCGTCGATTTCGTCATCGCTGCCGACATCGCATGGGAACACCAGGCTGGAGCCACACTCCTGGGCGAGTTCAGTGACGCGATCCTTGATGCGCTCGCCCTGGTAGGTGAAGGCGAGTTCGGCGCCTTCACGTTTGCAGGCGGCGGCGACGCCATAAGCAATGGAGCGGTTGGAAATCACACCGGTAATCAGCAAACGTTTTCCTGCAAGAAAGCCCATGATGGTCTCGAAAAGTTGAGTAGGCCTTGATTATAACGGCTGACGTTGTCGGCAGGCTTGGGTAAACTCGCGGCATGACGCGTTTGGGCACATCCCTGTTGGGCACGATCTTGCTTGGAACGATCGGATTTCTGACAGCTTGCTCCGACAACTGGAATACGCCTTATCCCGGCAGCACGAAGCACGCCAATGTTGTGTACAGCGCCTTTTCCGAGCGCCCCAAACATCTCGATCCGGCACGTTCCTATAGTTCCAACGAAGTTGAATTCACCGGCCAGATTTACGAGCCGCCGCTGCAATACCACTTTCTTAAACGCCCCTACACGCTGGTTCCGCTGACGGCTGACGCTGTGCCCAAACCGCGTTTTTATGATGCAGCGGGCAAGCTGCTGCCGGACGATGCGCCGTCGGCTGCGATTGCCGAAAGCGTGTACGAGATCAAGATCCACCCCGGCATTCGCTATCAGCCGCACCCAGCGTTTGCGCGTGATGCAGCAGGGCACTACTACTATCACGCGCTGGATGTGGCGGCGGTGGCAGACAAAACCAGGCTCAGCGATTTCGCACACACCGGCACGCGCGAACTGGTTGCCGCCGACTATGTGTACCAGATCAAGCGGCTGGCGCATCCCAAGCTCAGTTCGCCGATTTTTGGCTTGATGTCTGAGCACATCGTGGGACTGAAGGAGTTGGGTGCCACTTTAGAACAGGCAGCCAAAGCCAAGCCCGGTCAAACCTTGAACCTGAACGACTTCCCGCTGGCCGGTGCCGAAGTGGTCGACCGCACCACCTACCGCATCCACATCCGGGGCAAGTATCCCCAGTTCATCTACTGGCTGGCGATGCCGTTTTTTGCGCCGGTTCCGTGGGAGGCCGAGGTTTTCTACGCGCAGCCCGGCATGGCAGACAAAAACCTGACGCTCGACTGGCAGCCGGTTGGCACCGGACCGTTTTACTTGTCAGAAAACGACCCCAACCGCCGCATGGTGCTGAAAAAGAATCCGTATTTCCACGGCGAAACCTATCCCGCCGACGGCGATGCAGCCGACCGCGAGGGCGGGCTGCTGGCTGATGCGGGCAAACCCTTGCCGCTGGTGGACGAGGCCGTGTTCAGCCTGGAAAAGGAAACCATTCCCTACTGGAGCAAGTTCATGCAGGGCTATTACGATAGTTCCGGCATCAGCTCCGACAGCTTCGACCAGGCGGTGCAGTTTTCCGCCAGCGGCGAACCGCAGCCCAGCGACAGCATGCGCGCCAAGGACATCCACCTCATCACCACGGTGGCGGCTTCGATCTGGTATGTCGGATTCAACATGCTCGATCCGGTGGTCGGTGGGCTGGGCGAGGATCGCCAGAAACTGCGCCAGGCGCTGTCGATTGCGTTCGATTACGACGAGTTCATTTCGATTTTTCTCAATGGCCGTGGCATTCCCGCGCAGGGGCCGATTCCGCCCGGTCTGTTTGGCTATGTCGAAGGCGTGGCGGGCCTGAATCCCTATGTGTACGAGGCGCGCGACCAGCGCATCGTGCGGCGCCCGATTAAGGACGCGAAAAAACTGCTGGCCGAGGCGGGCTATCCAAACGGTCGCCACGCCAAAACCGGCGAGCCGCTGGTGCTGTATTTCGACACCATGGCGAGCGGCCCCGACGCCAAGTCACGGCTCGACTGGATGAAAAAGCAGCTCGACAAGCTCAACGTGCAGCTGGTGGTGCGCGGCACCGACTACAACCGCTTCCAGGACAAAATCCTCAAGGGCAACGCGCAACTGTTCGAATGGGGCTGGAACGCCGACTACCCCGATCCGGAAAACTTCTTCTTCCTGCTCTACGGCCCGCACAAGAAAGTCGGCACGGGTGGCGAAAACGCATCCAACTACGACAACCCTGAATTCAACCGCCTGTTCGAGCAGATGAAAGACATGGACAACGGCCCCGAGCGACAAAAGATGATCGACGCCATGCTGGACATCGTGCGCCGCGATGCGCCGTGGATGTATGCCTATTACCCCAAGTCATTCGGCCTGCGCCACGGCTGGGTGCATAACGTCAAACCCAATCTGATGGCGAACAACACGCTCAAATATCGCCGCGTCGACCCCGAGTTGCGTGAACGCCAGCGTCAGAAGTGGAACCATCCGGTGCTGTGGCCGATTGCACTGATGCTGGGCGGGCTGGTTGCCGTCATTGCACCAGCGGTGATTGCCTGGCGGCGGCGTGAAAGGACAACTGCCTGATGCTGGCTTATCTATTACGCCGCCTGCTGTATGCCATCCCGATCCTGATCGGGGTAAACCTGCTGACCTTTGCGCTGTTCTTCGTCGTCAACACGCCCGACGATATGGCACGGCTGCAACTCGGCGCCAAGCATGTGACACCGGAGGCGATCGGGCGCTGGAAGAGTGAGCATGGGTACGACAAGCCGCTGCTGCTGAATAACGAAGCCGAGGACAGTGCGCGGTTCACCGATACCATCTTCTTCAAGCATTCAGCCGCCATGTTCGCCTTCGAATTCGGCAAGGGTGACGACGGCCGCGACATCGGCAACGAGATCAAAAATCGCATGGGGCCGAGCCTGGCGATTGCGCTGCCGGTGTTTGTCATCGGCTTGCTGGTCAACATCACCTTCGCCTTGCTGATGGTGTTTTTCCGCGCCAGCTATCTCGACCTGTGGGGGGTGGTGGGCTGCGTGGTGCTGATGTCGATTTCGGGATTGTTCTACATCATCGCGGGGCAGTATTTCATCGCCTCGCTGTGGAAGCTGCTGCCGATCTCCGGGTTTGCCGGCGGCATCGATGGCCTGCCGTTTCATCCTGCTGCCGGTGCTGGTGAGCGTGGTGGCGGGTATCGGCGGCGGCGCGCGCTGGTATCGCACCATCTTCATCGAGGAAATCGGCAAGGATTATGTGCGCACCGCGCGCTCCAAAGGCTTGTCAGAAGTGCGCGTGCTGTTCCGCCACGTGTTGAAGAACGGCATGATCCCCATCCTCACCGGCGCAGTGGTGGTGATTCCCACGCTGTTCATGGGCAGCCTCATCACCGAATCCTTCTTCGGCATTCCGGGCCTCGGCAGCTACACCATTGATGCGATTCAGGCGCAGGATTTTGCCGTGGTGCGGGCGATGGTGTTCCTCGGCTCGGTGCTCTACATCGTCGGCCTGATCCTCACCGATCTCTCCTATTCGTGGGTCGATCCGCGGGTACGGCTGCAATGACCATCCAGCCTGTTCTCCTGTGGACCGATGGTCTGATTTTCGCGCTGCTGGCGGGCGTGCTCGTTCTGGCGTGGGGCATCAGCCGCCAGGAACATTTGCGCGCGCCGTGGGCGGCGGTGGCGCGGCGGCCGATGGCGATGGGGGCGGCGCTGGTGCTGAGCGTATTCGTGGTGATCGGCCTGCTCGATTCGCTGCATTACCGCGAAAAGCTGGCCGACAGTCCGGCGGACAAACCGCAATACTCGGTCGAGGTGCTGTCCGCGTTTGATGCGCTGGTGGGCGGCTTGCGTACGCAGCAGGAGAAAACCTATTCCGCGCCGCTGGCAATGCAGTTGTACGCCAAGGAATTCGTCGAACAACACGGCGTAACGGTGCGCGATTATCCGCGCCTGCAATTCGGCGGCGCGCATCTCAAGGATGCCGCCGGGCGGCTGCCGGATATCGCCCGGCGCAGCGCCATCGGCCTGGCACAGGGGCTGGCGGCGAGCCTGCTGCTGTTTGGCGTGCTGGCAGGCTGGCAGGCGTATCGCACGCATGCGCCGTTTGGCGAATGGCTGACCGCCTGGGGCGAAGGCCGCCTCGCCTGGCCGGGACGCACCATTGCGCTCATCCTGACGTTGCTGCTAATGCTGGGCGGTGTGCTGGTGCATCTGGCGGCGGGCTACCACGTCTTCGGCACCGACAAGGTCGGGCAGGACGTGCTCTACATCACCTTGAAGAGCATCCGCACCGGGCTGGTGATCGGCACCCTCACCACGCTCGTCACCCTGCCACTGGCGATCAGTCTCGGCATCGCGGCGGGCTATTTCCGCGGCTGGGTGGATGATGTCATCCAGTACGTCTACACGGTGTTGAACTCCATCCCCGGCGTGCTGCTGATCGCCGCCGCCGTGCTGATCGTGCAGGTGTATATCGAATCCAATCCCGACCTGTTCGACAACGCCGCCGCGCGCGCCGACGTGCGCCTGCTGGCACTCTGTCTCATCATGGGGATGACCAGCTGGACTGGGCTGGCAAGACTATTGCGCGGCGAGGCGCTCAAACTGTCCACGCTCGATTATGTCGACGCCGCACGCGCGTTTGGCGTCTCCCACACGCGCATCATCAGCCGCCACATTTTCCCCAACGTGTTTCACCTGGTGCTGATCGCCATCGTGCTGGATTTTTCCGGCCTGGTGCTGGCCGAAGCGGTGCTGTCCTATGTTGGCGTCGGCGTCGATCCCAGCATGCACAGCTGGGGCAACATGATCAACGGCGCGCGGCTGGAACTGGCGCGCGAACCCACCGTGTGGTGGCAGCTCGGCGCGGCGTTCACCTTCATGTTCACCCTGGTGCTGGCGGCCAACCTGTTTGCCGACGGCGTGCGCGACGCGTTCGACCCGCGTCTGGAGGGGCGGCGATGAGCAGCGTTTTGTTGCAGGTCGATCAGCTCGCCGTCGATATCGGTCCGGTGCGCATCGTCGACGGCATTTCGTTTCAAATATCTGCTGGCGAAACCTATGCGCTGCTCGGTGAGTCGGGGTGCGGCAAGTCGATCACGGCGCTGTCCTTGATGCGCTTGCTGCCGGACGGCGGACGCATTGCTGCGGGGACAGTGAATCTGGGCGGGGAAAACATCCTGGCGCTGCCCGAGCGCGACATGCGGCGCGTGCGCGGTGGCGGCATGGCGATGATTTTCCAGGAGCCGATGCTGGCGCTCAATCCGGTGATCAAGGTGGGCGAGCAGATTGCCGAAGCGCTCGTGCTGCATCAGGGGCTTGCGCGGGCAGGCGACACTGGACGCGGCGCGTGCATTGCTCGACGCCGTGGGCGTACCGGATGCAGCGCGGCGACTCGACAGCTATCCGTTCGAGCTATCGGGCGGCTTGCGCCAGCGGGTGATGATCGCGATGGCGCTGGCTGGCCAGCCCAAACTGCTGATTGCCGACGAGCCGACCACGGCGCTCGACGTGACCATCCAGGCGCAGGTGCTCGACGTGCTGCGCCGCCTGCGCGCCGACCGCCAGATGGGCATGCTGCTGATCACGCACGACCTCGGCGTGGTGGCGGAAAACGCCGACCGCGTGGGCGTGATGTACGCCGGCGAACTGGTGGAGGAGGGCGCGCGCGATGCTTTCTTTGCAACGCCGCAGCATCCCTACAGCCGCATGCTGTTCGACGCGCTGCCGCGCCCCGGTGACGGCGGGCGGCTCACCACGATTCCCGGCCAGGTGCCGCGGCTCGATGCACCGCTACATGGCTGCCGCTTTGCACCGCGTTGCCCGTTTGCGATAGCGCGTTGCCGTCTGGAGTCGCCGGCGTGGCAGGAAACGAATGGTCAGCGGGTGCGTTGCCATCTGGCGGGAACCCTGCCGCCGCGCAATGAGCATACCGCCAGCGCGCATGCGACATCGGCACAATCGACGCAGGCGCTGTTGCAGGTTGAGGGCCTGAAAGTGCATTTCCCGATCCGGCGCGGCTTGATCCAGCGTACTGTCGGTTACGTGCGCGCAGTGGATGAGGTGTCGCTGTCGATTCAGGCTGGCCACACGCTGGCACTGGTGGGCGAATCGGGCTGCGGCAAAACCACCGTGGGCAAAGCGCTGCTGCGTTTGATCGAACCGACGGCGGGTAGCGTGATGCTGGACGGCGAGCCCCTCACCGCGAACAACGTGCCTGCGTTGCGGCGGCAGATGCAGATGGTGTTCCAGGACCCCTTCAGTTCGCTCAATCCGCGCATGCGGGTGGCCGACATTCTGCTCGAGGGCATGGATGCGCTGGGCATTGGCGCGGCCAGCGAGCGTCGCAATGCGATTGCGCAATTGTTGCGACAGGTGGGGCTGCCCGATGACGCGGGTGGCCGTTATCCCCATGCATTTTCAGGGCGGCCAGCGCCAGCGCATCGCGATTGCACGCGCGCTCGCCGTATCGCCGCGCCTGATGATTTGCGACGAGCCGACCAGTGCGCTCGATGTATCGGTGCAGGCGCAAATCCTCAACCTGCTGAAAGACCTGCAAGAGCGGCTTGGGCTGGCCTATCTTTTCATCACCCACAACCTCGCTGTGGTCGATTATCTGGCGCACGAAGTGGCCGTCATGTACCTTGGCCGCATCGTCGAACACGGTGCCGCCACCGACGTGCTGAGTGCGCCGCGCCATCCGTACACGCAGGCGCTGGTGAGTGCGGTGCCGCGCATCGAGCCGCACACCGGGCAGAGCATCATTCGCCTGGCTGGCGACCAGCCCTCACCGCTTAATCCACCCGTTGGTTGCCATTTTCACCCGCGTTGCCCCCACGCCAGCGACGTGTGCCGGCAAACCTATCCCGATCAGACCGATCTGGGCGGTGGGCATTGGGTGCGGTGCCACTGGGTGGCGGGGCAGGCTTGATGCTGAATTAGAAAATTTTCAAAAACGGTAATTCTGCGTATATTCGAAATGCGTCAAGCCAGCGCCTGCAGTCAGCAGACAAGAATGGTGCCGGAACTCAATCCAGAACAAACTAGACAAGAGGGGCTGACATGATCTCTACGTTCCGTTTTTGGCTATCCATTTCACTATCTGTATTCATTGCAACCGCCTTCCTGCAACTTGCGCGGGCTGGCGAGCTGACCCTGGCATTGGCCAACTCGACCTGCGATGCCATGACCAGGGTCGAAGCTTTGTATCGTGCCAGCCACCCCGTTAAATTCACCCACCAGTGCAAATCGTCCGGGTTGCTTGCCAAAGGGATGCGTGGCGGCGCGCTGAATGCCGATGTTTTTGTTTCAGCCGACCGCGAATGGATGGATTTTGCCGTTGAAAATGGCCTGGTCGCCCCGGAACGGGTGACCAGTCCATGGGGCAATGCGCTCGTCGTGGCAACCCCTAAAAGCAGCCCGATGCAACGACTCGACTGGGAGGATCTGGCCTCTGACAAGGTCACGGTCATCCTCATCGGAGATCCCAGCACCGCGCCGTTTGGCCGCTACGCAAAAGAGGCGCTCGAGGCCTCGGGGTTATGGGGCCGGGTCAAGGACAAGATCCAGACGCGAAAGAATATCGAACTGCTGGCCGACTCGCTCGGCACATCCAGCCCCGGCACGGTCGGCATATTGTTCAAAACCAATTTGACGGATCAATTGCGGCCACTGCACACCGTCAAAAAAAACCTGCACCAACCCATTCGCTATTACATGGCGCCACTCAAGGCTTCGGCAGGCAATGCGGAAGTCGCAGCCTTTCTCGAATTCATGCAAAGCAAGCCAGCCAAGGACATTTTTCAAGCCGAAGGCTTTGATGTGAGCGCGCCTTGATCCATCTGTCGCCTGCATCGACACGAAGACTCACCCTGCAAGGCAGCTGGGGCTAGATGTTCGCGTATTTCAGGAATTGCTCGCTGTTCAAACAGCTGATTGTCCCGATGGTCGTGGTCGGGATCTTCGGCGCGGTCGCCATCATCGCCTCCGCTTTCGTGCTGCAGAATTCCGTCAAGGCGCTGGGTGAGATGTACTCGGCCAGCGGGGAACGCCTCAAAACCCTACAGGACATCGACAAGGGCATTGCCAATGTGCGGGCCTTGAGCCTCAAGCATCTCGCCAGTGAAAGCGCGCAAGACATGCGCCAGATCAAAACCGATCTGGTCAGCATCGAGCAACGGATCAAATCCTATTTGCCGACCATTTCCGTGCACGAGATACCCGGGTATCTGGCAACAAAACAGGATGCCGTTATTCTGAGCAGCAACCTGGACACCTACTTGTCTGGCATCGACAAGGCCATCTCGCTCAGCTCGGAGTTCGAAAAGGAGTCCGCATTCGAGTTATTGACCCAGATCGAGGGTCAGCATCTCACCCGTATTCAGATTGCCATGCAAAACCTGATGCGACACACCATCGAGGATATTGCCGCCAGCCGCGAAGACCTCATCGCCGCAACCAACCGCAATCTGCAAATAACCTTTGCCATCGACATCCTGGGGGGCGCCATGCTTCTGGGCATGGCCTTCTATGTATCGCGGCGGGCCAGCGTGCGGATTGCCGATCTGTTGAAATGGTCGCAGAGAATTGCCGCTGGCGACCTGTCGAATCCCCTGGTTTCTGGCGCAGGAGACGAAGTCGGGCAACTTACCCATGCCATGGGCAACATGGTCCAGAACCTCGCGCACGGGCGTAATGAACTGGAACAGGCTCGAAAGGACGCCGAGGCGGTAGCCGAAGAGTTGCGCCTGTATGCCAATGCCTTCGAGAGCAGCGGCGATGCCATGCTGATCTCGGATCGTTTCAATCGAATCGTCAATGTGAATGCCACTTTTACCGCGCAAACCGGGTACGGTCTCGATGAAGTCCGGGGCAAAGACCCCAAGCTAATGGCCAGCAGCAAAACACCCGTGGCCGTGTATGAGGACATGTGGCGCAGCCTGCAGGACAACGGCTATTGGCACGGCGAGTTGTGGGACAAGAAAAAGACGGGGGAGGTGTATCCCAAGTGGGCTTCCATTTCCGCCATCCGCGATGCGGACCAGAAAATCATGTTCTACATCGCCAGTTATTCCGATATCAGCGAGCGCAAGGCGAACGAGGCGCGCATCGATTATCTCGCGCATCACGACCCCCTCACTGGCCTGATCAACCGTTACAACCTGGAGAACCGCCTTGACCAGGCGCTGCTATCCGCCCATCGTGACGACCTGCGCGTCGCGGTGATGTTCATCGACATGGATCGTTTCAAGACCATCAACGATACCCTGGGTCACCATGTCGGCGATCAATTGCTGATCGAGGTCTCCCGGCGGCTGCGCGACAGCGTGCGGGAAAGCGACATCGTCGCGCGCCTGGGTGGCGACGAATTCATCGTCGTGCTCACCCGCATCACGGATGAGATGGAGGCCGCGCCACTCGGCGACAAGATCCTGCGTTCACTCGGCCAGCCCTACGTCTTCGACGGCAAGGAAATGCATTCCAGCCCCAGCATCGGTATCGCTGTCTACCCGGGCGACGGAGCGGACGGGGCGACCCTGATGAAGAATGCCGACGCCGCCATGTACCACGCCAAGGAATGCGGCCGGAACAATGTCCAATACTTCACCTCTGCGCTGAATACTGCTGCCAGCGAGCGTCTGGGACTGGAGAACGACTTGCACCAGGCCTTGCGCAACAATCAACTGCATCTGCACTACCAGCCGCAGGTGACTGCCCGCGATGGCAAAATTTTCGGCTTTGAAGCCCTGGCGCGTTGGCATCATCCGGCGCTCGGCGACATCCCCCCGCTCAAGTTCATCTCCATCGCTGAAGAGTCCGGCCAGATCGAAGCCCTCGGTTGCTGGGTGCTGGAAGAGGCCTGCCGGCAACTGGGTGCGTGGCGGGTGGAAGGGATCAAGGGTCTGCGCATGGCGGTCAACCTCTCCGCCCAGCAACTGCGTTCTCCGGGGCTGGTGCAATTCGTGGATGCAGTGTTAAAGCGCCATGGCCTGAAGGGCGGCGATCTCGAACTGGAAATCACCGAATCGGTTGCCATGGAAAACCCGAAACGTGCCATCGGCCAGTTGCAGGCCCTGCGTGACCTCGGCATCCAGCTCGCCATCGACGACTTCGGTACCGGCTATTCCTCCCTCGCCTACCTCAAGCGACTGCCCATCCAGGTGCTGAAGCTGGACCGCACCTTCGTCCGCGACATCGAAACCGACCCGAGCGATGCCGAGATCAGCGCCGCCACCCTGGCTCTGGCGCATAACCTCGGCCTGACAGTGGTCGCGGAAGGGGTTGAAACCGAAGCCCAGCGCGAATACCTGCTCCAGCACCAGTGCGATTTCATGCAAGGCTATCTCTTCAGCAAGCCCCTGTCGGCCGGGGACGCCTTGACGTTTCTCCGGGAATGCTGAGTTGAAGGCCCCTTTTCTGGCAAAGAGCAGTACCGGAATACGTGCTGGGGGGTGGAAGCTTGATCGTAATTCAGCCTGTCTTGATCCTTGCAGCCATCAATTCCAGATACCCTGTCAATTTTCTGGACGGAGCTTCAATTGAATACGGGCAAACACAGACGCAATTTCTGGATCGGCAACGCAGTATTGACGCTGGCCATGTTGATGTTGATTTTTATGAAGCCGCTATCTGATGCGATGGGCATTTGGGCGGCAGTAGCGTGGATGGCACTGGCTGCTGTGGGCGTGTGGCTGGTGATGTCGGACAAGTCGGGCGAGCCACCGGCACCCGACTGATTTCATTCGGTTCAGGATTTATTGACGATGACGGTCTGGCCAGCTTGAACTTTACGACTGCCTTTCAGATCGGGATTCCACGCTTTGATCTCGCTCAGGCTGATATCGAAGCGTTGGGCGATGGCGTGCAGGGTATCGCCCCGTTTAACCGTATAGCGCGTCGGTTTGGTGGATTTTTGTGCCCGTGGGGTAAAGCTGGCCGGCTGGACATGCGCTGTTGCGCGAGTGGCCGCAGACGCGTTGGACGCTAATTGAATGGCCTGACCGGGTTGGAGGCTGGTGTTGAGATCAGGATTGGCTGCGGTCAACTGGGCGACACTTAAGCCATAGCGGCGGGCGACGCCAAACAGCGTTTCGCCGCGCTGCACGACATGTTGATCCGGATTGGAATTAACGGGCGCAGCTTCTTTCTGCGTGTCTGTTTCAAGCATCGCCGCTGCACTCCGTCCTTTGACGGGAACCAGGATGGTTTGCGCGCTCACCAGTTTGCCGCGTTTCAGGTGGAACTGGTTGAGTTCGGTGAGGCGGGCGAGGCTGACATCAAAGCGCCTGGCGATATCTTCCGGGCGCTCGCCCTTTTTGGCGGTGTAGGGCTGCCAGGAGTCCCAATTACCCGCTTCCAGATTGCGCTGGAATTGATCAGCCTTGTCGACCGGCACCAGCAGATTGACTGGCGTGTCGGAACGAATGAGTGCGCGCGGAAACGCGGCATTCAAGGCGATGAATTCATCGCTGTTCATGTTTGCCAGACGGGCGGCGGAGTGAATGTCCAGATTGGCGTGGACAGGAATCTGGTTGAAATACGGCTGATTGGGCAGCGTATCGATCACGAGGCCGTATTGCTCGGGGTTGCGGATGATGTGCTTGATCGCCAGCAGCTTGGGAACGTAGTTTCGGGTTTCAGGGGGCAGGGCGAGGCTGGCGTAATCGGTGGGCAGACCCTGCTGCACGTTTTTCTGGATGGCGCGCGCCACGCAACCTTCGCCGCAGTTGTATGCAGCGAGCGCGAGTTGCCAGTCGCCAAAATCGAGATAGAGCTTGCTGAGGTAGTCGAGGGCGGCGTTGGTGGCGGCAGGAAAATCACGCCGACCGTCGTACCAGGCGTCCTGCTTGAGTCCGTAATGCCGCCCGGTCGAGGGGATGAATTGCCAGATGCCCGATGCGGCAGAAGTCGATAGCGCGGTGGATTTGAATGCACTTTCGATCATCGGCAGCAGGGCGATTTCCATCGGCATCGCGCGGCGATCGACTTCCTGAACGATGTGATACAGATAGCTGCGCGAACGGCTGACCATGCGGCGAACATAATCCGGCCGTGCTGCGTACCAGGATTCGTGGGTCGAGACGAGCGGGTTTTGCGAGGCCGCGTCGTCGATTTTGAACCCACTGCGGATACGCAGCCAGACATCATCCTGGCTGACTTCAGTCGGGCTGTCTTGATTGGGCGCGGCGTTGTCTGGGGTGCTGCTGGCAGAGTCGTTACCCCATTCCAGCGATTGCACGCTTGAAATGGAATCTTCTGCGCTAACCGTCAAGCTGAAACACGCGGCCAGTATGGCCAGGCTCAGCTGCGTCAAGGTCATTCGAGTCATTTTGATTCCGGGCAAGTTCGCCTCCCGTGCTCAATTAAGTTGCCATTTTAACCCGGATGGCTCGGATTCAACTATCCCACTCATCCTTGGCCGCGCGAATTGCTCCGAATACCTCGGCTGGGCTGGGATGCGGGCGATTCAGATACCTAGCGGCAAAAACCGTCATAACTTGATCGTGAAAGCGCAGAAACGGATTGGTGGCCTTTTCCAGCGCCAGGGTCGAAGGCAGGGTGGGGCGCCCGTGCGCGCGCAAATCACGGTCTGCGCGTTCGCGCGCGAGCAATGCGGGATTGTCACCATCGATGGTTTTGGCGAAGTCAATATTGCTTAGGGTGTATTCATGCGCGCAGCAGACTCGGGTAGCATCGGGCAGGGTCAAAATGGCGTCGAGGCTGGCGGCCATGATCGCCGGCGTGCCTTCGAACAATTTGCCGCAGCCGCAGCCAAATACGGTATCCCCGCAGAACAGATAGCCGTGCCCCAGGTAGCTGATGTGGTCGAGCGTGTGGCCGGGGGTGGCCAGCACATCGAGATGTAAAGCCGGTTCAGCGAGGGTGACAGAATCGCCCCCACGCAGCCTGTGCGTGACGCCAGGAATGCGTGGGTTGTCCGGTGCGTAGATGGCACAGTTGTAGCGTTGACGCAGCACGAGGTTGCCGCCAGTATGGTCGCGGTGATGGTGGGTGATGAAGACGGCGGCGAGGCTGAGTTGATGGGCGTCGAGAAACGCAATCAGCGGTGCCGGGTCGCCGGGGTCGACCGCGATGGCATGCTGGCCATCGTGCAGCACCCAGATGTAGTTGTCGTCGAACGCGGGCAGGGCAATGAGTGTCAACATGGCGTGTCGGTGAAACAGGAGAAGGGCTATGTTATCCAAGCTGGATGCCGGATGGTTTGAAACCCCGCTGGGGCAGCATTTGCTGTTCCGCGAGCAGCGCTATTTCGATCAGGCTGTCTCGGACGTGTTCGGCTTCAATGCGGTGCAGGTGGGCTTGCCGCACATCGATTTTTTACGTAACAGCCGCATTCCGCTGCGAGTGAGCTGTGCGGTGGAAGCGCCTGCCCAGGTGAACGCCGATCCGATGTTCTTGCCATTTGAGAACCAGTCGCTGGATTTGCTGCTGCTGCCGCATGTGCTGGAGTTCAGCTCGAATCCGCATCAGGTCCTGCGCGAAGCCGAGCGCGTGCTGCGCCCGGAAGGCCGCCTGGTGCTGGCCGGATTCAATCCGCGCAGTTTGTGGGGTTTGGCGCACCAGTTGAAAGGGAGTGAGCGCGGCTATCCGTGGAACGGCAATTTTCTGAATATTTCGCGGGTGAAAGACTGGATGGTGTTGCTTGGACTGGAAGTGGCGGGCGGCAGCATGTGCTGTTACCGTCCGCCGATCAATCGTGAAAACTGGCTACGGCGCCTGCGCTTCATGGAACCGGCGGGCGACCGCTGGTGGGCGATGGGCGGTGGCGTGTATTTTTTGCAGGCGGTCAAGCGCGTGCAGGGCATGCATGTCATCCTGCCGCAGTGGAAAACTTCCGTGGCACCCCGTTTATTGGCACCTGCAGCAAAAGTCATCAATCTCAACCCGCATCGGATCAGTCGTGACCACTGACACTATTTATATCTACAGCGACGGCGCCTGCAAGGGCAACCCCGGCGTGGGTGGCTGGGGCGCGCTGCTGGTGACCGATGGTCATCGCAAGGAAATCTGCGGCGGCGAACGGGATACCACCAATAACCGCATGGAAATGACGGCCGTGATCCGTGCGCTGGAATTGCTCAAGCGGCCTTCCACGGTCGAAGTTCACACCGACTCGCAATACGTGCAAAAGGGCATCAGCGAATGGCTGCCCGGCTGGAAGCGCCGCAACTGGCGTACTGCCGACGGCAAACCGGTAAAGAACCAGGATCTGTGGCAGCAGCTGGAAGGATTGAGCCAGCAACATCGTATCGAGTGGATTTGGGTGCGCGGCCACAACGGCCATCCGGAAAACGAGCGCGCTGACGAACTGGCCAACCAGGGGGTATTGCAGGCGCAATAAGGCCAGGCTGAATCCATGCGACAAATCATTCTGGACACTGAAACAACAGGCCTTGACCCCAATCAGGGCCATCGCATCATCGAGGTGGCGGCGGTTGAAATGGTCAACCGGCGTCTCACCGGTAACCATCTGCATCGTTATGTGAACCCGGATCGCGACATTGATGCCGGCGCGATGCAGGTGCACGGCATCACCCCCGAATTTTTGCAGGACAAGCCGCGCTTTGCCGACGTGGCGCAGGAGTTCGTCGATTTTATCCGGGGGGCCGAACTCATTATTCACAATGCGCCGTTTGACGTGGGTTTCCTCAACATGGAGCTGCGCCTGCTGGCGATGAAGCCGCTGCCCAATTGGTGCGACGGCGTCATTGATACCCTGGCCATGGCCAAGGCCCTGCATCCCGGCCAGCGCAACAATCTGGATGCCTTGTGCAAACGCTATGGCGTCGACAACACGGCGCGCACGCTGCACGGCGCCCTGGTTGACTGCGAACTGCTTGCGGCTGTCTATCTGGCGCTGACGCGCGGGCAGGAAAGTCTGTCGATCGGACTGGAAACGCGCAGCGATGAGGCTGGGCGGGCTGCTGCGCGAGCACGTCCCAAGCCAGTTCTGTTGCCTGCGTCTGCCGAAGAGCTCGCCAGCCATGCCAGTCTGCTGGAGGCGATCGCCAAGGACAGCAAAGGCGCGTGCCTGTGGGATGCCATGCCGGCTGTACTGGATGCGCTTGCGCCTCAGGGTATTCATGCCCTTGAGGGTGCAAATGGGTGATGGCTTGACGGGTTGCGTTACGCGCAAGTGGATTGCGCTGTGCGATCTGATCAGGCTGGCGCTTGTGGCGGTCTGCTTGTCTGGCGTGTCTGCGCAAGCGGTTGCGGCGCGGGTGGCCGTGGTTTTGAGTGATGACTCGGCCCCCTATCAGGAGGCTTACCAGGTCATCCGCGCCTATCTCGATAACAGCGGCCATGAGGCTAGCCGGATCAGTGCCCAGGGGCTGACATCCGCATCCTTGGCCGACACACGCCTTGCCGTTGCGGTGGGCGTTCTGGCTGCCGATGCGCTCGCTGCATTACCCAATCCACCGCCCATCCTGGCGGTACTGGTGCCGCGCGCGTGGTACGTTAAAACCGGTCGCACCCTACTGGCCGGTGACGGCAACCGTCCCGCATCGGCCATTTACATTGACCAGCCAATCGAGCGGCAAGCCCAGTTGATTCGTCTGGCGTTTCCCGACGCGCGCCGCGTTGGCGTGCTGTTGAGCGCGAGCCAGGCTGGCTTGCTGGGTGAACTGGAAAACGCCATGCGTTCGCAGCGACTGACTCTGGTTCAGGCCATTCTGGCGAATGACGAACAGCTGATCACCCCTCTCGAAAACATCTTGTCTGAAGCCGACTTATTGTTGGCGCTCCCCGATCCGGCGGTATTCAACCGCAACACCGCGCAGAGCATTTTACTGACATCCTATCGCTATCGGGACCCGGTACTGGGCTATTCGCGGTCGTTGACGCGAGCCGGCACGTTGTTGTCGCTGCATTCCAGCCCGGCGGAAATCGGTCGCCAGACAGCGGAATGGGTCAACAGTGCCCTGCTCGGACCCGTGGTCCGGCTGCCCGCGCCCGCTTACCCTGCGTATTTCAGTATTTCAATCAATGAACAGGTCGCACGTTCGCTTGGTTTTGCTTTGCCACCCGAAGCCGAATTGGAAAAACGTTTGGGAGGGTTGCGCTGATGGCGACGATAGGGGTGCGCGGACGCGTAATTGGTCTGGCTGTGGTGCCGATGGCGATTATCGGGGTATTGCTGCTGTTCCAGCTCATCAGCGGAAAAATCGACGACCTTGACCAGTCGCTGCGCACCCGCTCGGCGGCGATTGCCCGCCAGTTGGCGCCGGCGGCCGAATATGGCGTGGCTTCTGGCAACACCGAGGTGTTGCAAACGCTGCTGGATAAAGCCGCCATCGAGCCGGATATTCGCGGCGTGGCAGTATTCTCCGAAAATGGCCAGCGGCTGGCGCAGGCGGGGCAGGGCACCTGGACCAATGCAGTGCAGGGCAAGTTGCCAGCCGATCACATCCACCTGGTTGAACACAAGGATCGGCTGGTTTATTACGCGCCGATTACGCGCACCGAAGTGGCGGTGGACGATTTTCAGACATTTGACACGCCGCGAACGGCTGTGACTAAGTCGCAGACCCGGCTGCTGGGTTGGGTGGGGCTGGATGTGTCGCGCAACGCCACCTTCAAGAGCCAGCGTGAAGCCATCGTGCGCAGCCTGCTGATCCTGCTGGCGGGTTTGGGGGTCAGCCTTTATCTGGCCTGGCTCATCGGCCGTCAGATTTCACGGCCGATTTTGGCACTGACGCATACGGTCAGCCGCATTGGCGAGGGGCACCTGAACGAGCGCGTCATGCCGAGTGGCGAAGCGGAATTGGGTACGCTGCAACGGGGCGTCAATCATATGGCGGCTCATCTTCAGGCCATGCAGGGTCAGATGCAGGAAAAAATCGATCAGGCCACCGCGCGCCTGGTTTTTCAGGCCAGCCACGATGTCCTGACCGGACTCATCAACCGGCGTGAATTTGAACGGCGCCTGGAGCACACGCTGTTGTCCGCTTTACATGGCGGCAGGGAACATGCGCTGTGTTACATGGACCTCGATCAGTTCAAGGTGATCAACGATACCTGTGGCCACGCGGCGGGGGATGAACTGCTGCGCCAGTTGACCCAGTTGCTCAGGGGAAAATTACGCGAGCGCGATACGCTGGCACGCCTGGGGGGCGACGAGTTCGCATTGCTGCTGGAGAATTGCAGCATTCATGATGCGCTCGAAGTGACAGAAACCTTCCTCGCGGAAGTGCAACGCTTCCGTTTCAAATGGGAGGACCGTATTTTCGCGGTTGGCATGAGCGCGGGCATGGTGGCGATCAATCGCGACAGTGGCGCCGTGTCGAGCCTGATGTCGGCGGCGGATGCGGCGTGTTATGTCGCGAAAGACCGTGGCCGCAACCAGATTCACCTGTATGAAAGCAGCGATTCCGACCTGATGCGGCATCGGGGCGAAATCCAGTGGGTCACGCGCATACAGCACGCGCTGGAAGAACAGAAATTTCGTCTGTCGTGGCAGGAAATCCGCCGTACCGATGGCGCACCCGATTCGAGGCGTCACGTCGAATTGCTGTTGCGCATGCTGAATGACGATGGCACTGAAATTCCGCCGATGGCGTTTATTCCGGCGGCTGAGCGTTATTCACTGATGCCAGTCATCGACAGTTGGGTGATCAGGGAAGCGATGCGGGTCTGCCAAAACTACCTGTTATCCGGGCAGACGCATCATTGTCTGTTTGCGATCAATCTGTCGGGGGCTTCACTGAAAGCACCGGCGTTTCGCAGCATGTTATTGGCCCACTTGCAGGAAACACCTGCGCTGGGTCCACATTTGTGTTTTGAGATTACGGAAACGGCAGCGATCGGCAACCTGGTGGTCGTCAATGAGTTTATCGAGGCGATGCGCGAGTTTGGATGCAGCTTTTCGCTCGACGACTTCGGTAGCGGCTTGTCGTCATTCGTGTACCTGAAAAACCTGAAAGTGGATTACCTCAAGATCGACGGCGCATTTGTGCGCGACATCGTGAACAATCCGATTGACCGCGCCATGGTCGAAGCGATCAACACCATCGGTCACCAGATGGGGCTGAAAACCGTAGCCGAGTTTGTCGAGTCGGAAGCGATTCTGGCGCTGCTGCAGCAGATCGGGGTGGATTATGTGCAAGGCAACGTGGTGCATTGCCCGGAGCCTTTGGTGACGCTATGTGGACAATCCTGAACGCAAACCGCGCCAGGACTGTCAGTTCGTCACGCCAAACCCGGCATCGATGATAGCTTGCGTCAGCGCGGCGGGGTCGATGCGAGAGGGGTCATACACCACATTCGCTTGACCCGGATTGAGGGTGACTTCGACGTTTTGGACGCCTGGCAAGGCGGCCAACACGTTTTGCACGCTGTTGACGCAACCGCCGCAGGTCATGCCGGTTACAGAAAGTTGAATGGTGTTCATGCTGCGCCCCGAAAGTGGATTCGAGGTTGGGAGTTTACTTTTTACGCGGGCGTTTGCGCAGCGCTTCTTTGGTGTGATCAATCAGGCGATCTGCCACGACTTCAGCATCGACGGTGAACGTCCCGTTCGCAAGCGCGGCTTTGACCGACTCGATCTTGCCGGCATCGGCGATATCAACCGACGCCAGTTGGGATTCCAGTGAACGGATGCGGGTGCTCGATTCAGTCAGCGTGAGCGAATCGCCGCCGCCCGCAGTGGAGGGCGTGGCTGTCTTTCCCGCACTCTTGCCCTTGGTGGCAGATACTTTGGTTGAGGCGGTAGGCGTGGTGCGCTTGTCGATTTTCACGAGCTTGATTCCTGTCAAAAAATGCTACTCGAATGGAATACGGCATTTATTCGCAAAACCTTAGCAAAAAAAAGCCTGGCGCATAGCCGATGTTGGCTTATGTCAGTGCGTGCGAAGCCAGTCCATCAGCCAGCTTGGGTTCAAACCAGGTGGATTTGGGCGGCATCACTTCATTGGCATCGGCTACCGCCATCAGATCGTCCATGCGGGTGGGGTGGAGCGCGAAGGCCAGCGCCATTTCGCCGCTGTTTACCCGTTTTTCCAGCTCGGCCAGGCCGCGGATGCCGCCGACAAAGTCAATGCGCTTGTCGCGCCGTGGGTCGGTGATGCCGAGGATGGGCGCGATCAGGTTGTTTTGCAACAGGCTCACGTCCAGACGACCCACCGGGTCAGCCGGGATCAGTTCGGGGCGAATGGTGAGGCGATGCCATTTGCCGGCAAGATAGAGACCGAAAACGCCCGGACGCTCCGGCTTGACGGCACTGGCAGCCGGTTCGACGCTGAATGCAGTCCTCACGCGCTCGAGAAAGGCTTCTGCGGAGAGGCCGTTGAGGTCGGTGATGACGCGGTTGTAATCCATGATGCGCATCTCGTGTGCAGGGAAAATCACCGACAGGAAAAAGTTGTAGGGCTCGCTGCCGGTGTGTGCGGGATTGGCCGCGCGTCGCGCAGCAGCAATGCGCGATGCCGAAGCGGAACGGTGGTGGCCGTCGGCGATGTAGAGCGCGTTCATGGCGTTGAATGCGGCGGTAATGCGTGCCTGGATCGCGGTATCGCGAATCACCCACAGCGTATGCCGTACGCCATCGAGTTCGGCATCCGAATCCGCCACGCCGGCAGACGCTGCCGCGAGGATCGCATCCACTTCAGGCGCATTGGGGTAGGCCAGCAGCACCGGGCCGGTCTGGGCGTCGAGTGCATCGATCTGCCGCACGCGGTCGTCTTCCTTGTCGGGGCGGGTGAATTCGTGTTTGCGGATGCGGTTGGTGTCGTAGTCCGCCACCGAGGCAGCCGCGACGAGGCCGGTCTGGCTGTGGTTGCCCATCACGATACGGTAGACGTAGTAACAGGCCTCCGGATCGCGCACCAGCACGCCCGCTTCAATCAGCTTACGCAGGTTTTCCGCTCCCTTGGCGTAGACCTCGGGCGCGTAGGGGTTGGTGTCGGCAGGCAGGTCGATTTCCGGTTTGGAAATATGCAGAAAGCTCCACGGGCGGCCGCTGGCGCGCTCGCGGGCTTCGGCGGTGGAGAGCACGTCGTAGGGCGGCGCGACGACATCGTTGGCGCGACCACTGGCGGGACGAAGGGCGGCGAAAGGCTGGATCAGGTTCATAAGTCTTTATTTTGCAGATGGAATAGGGGCGCCCAATGGTTGACCCAGCGCGGCGAGGAAAGCGGTGACTGCACCCACACGCCGACCGAGATCCGGCAAGGAGGTGCTCAGTTTCAGCCGGTCGGGGCCCGCCAGTTTGTATCCCGCCTTGCCCTGGATCAACTGGATGATTTTAACCGGATCGATCGGGGGATTGGGCGAGAATTGCACGCTCATGCCTTCGCCGGACACATCGAGTTTGACGATGCCGTAGGCGCGGGTGGACATGCGCAGGCGATGCACCGCCAGCAGGGCGCGCGCGGTATCGGGCAGTTCGCCGAAGCGGTCGACCAGTTCTTCCTGCATCAGCGTCAGGTCATCGGCGGTCTGGCAACTCGCCAGCCGCTTGTACAGCACCAGGCGTTCATGCACGTCGGGGCAGTATTCGACGGGCAACAACGCGGGCAGGTGCAGGTTGATTTCGGAGACCACGCCCAGCGGCTGGCTCATGTCGGGTTCTTTGCCCGCTTTCAGGCTGGCCACTGCGCCCGCCAGCATGTCGTTGTAGAGCGAAAAACCGACTTCGAGGATTTCGCCGCTTTGCTTGTCGCCCAGCACTTCGCCGCAGCCGCGAATTTCCAGATCGTGCATGGCGAGATGGAATCCAGAACCCAATTCCTCCATTAATTGAATGGCTTCCAGCCGTTTCTTCGCCTGCGGTGTAATGGTTCGATCCTCTTCCACCAGCAGATAAGCGAAGGCCTGATGGTGCGAACGGCCGACCCGGCCCCTTAACTGGTGCAGCTGCGCCAGGCCGAACTTGTCGGCGCGGTTGATCAGGATGGTGTTGGCGGTGGGAATGTCAATGCCGGTTTCGATAATGGTTGTACACAGCAGCACGTCGAAGCGCTGCTGGTAAAAATCACGCATCACCTGTTCCAGTTCGCGCTCGCTCTGCTGGCCGTGGCCGACGCGAATGCGGGCTTCGGGCAGCAGCTTTTCCAGCATCTCGAACATGTTCTGGATGGTGCTGACTTCGTTGTGCAGGAAATACACCTGGCCGCCGCGCTTCAGTTCGCGCAGCACGGCCTCGCGGATCAGCCCGCTGGAAAACGACTGGACGAAGGTTTTGACCGCCAGCCGTTTTTGCGGCGCGGTCGCAATCACCGAGAAGTCGCGGATGCCTTCGAGCGACATCGCCAGCGTGCGCGGAATCGGCGTGGCGGTCAGCGTCAGCACGTCGACCTCGGCGCGCAGCGCCTTGAGCTGCTCTTTCTGCCGTACGCCAAACCGGTGTTCCTCGTCGAGGATCACCAGCCCCAGACGCGCAAACGTCACGTCCTTCTGGATCAGCCGGTGGGTGCCGATGACGATATCGAGTTTGCCATCCTTCAGCGCCTGCAGCGCTTCGGCTTGTTCCTTGGCGCTGCGGAAGCGCGACAGTTCAGCGAGCTTGACCGGCCAGGCCGAGAAGCGGTCGGAGAAGTTCTGGAAATGCTGTTCAGCCAGCAGCGTGGTGGGCACCAGCACGGCCACCTGATAGCCGCCCATCACCGCCATGAAGGCAGCGCGCAACGCGACTTCGGTCTTGCCGAAGCCAACGTCGCCGCACACCAGCCGGTCCATCGGCTTGCCCGACTGCATGTCGGCCATCACGGCGGCAATGGCCGCCGCCTGGTCGGGGGTTTCCTCGTAGCCGAAACCTTCGGCGAAGGCTTCGTAATCGTGCAGTGAAAACTCGAACGCATGGCCTTCGCGCGCTGCGCGCAAGGCGTACAGATTGAGCAATTCGGCGGCGGTGTCGCGCGCGGCCTGCATCGCGCGGCGGCGCGCTTTGTCCCACTGGTCGGTGCCGAGCTTGTGCAGCGGGGCCGCGCCTTCGCCCGCGCCGCTGTAGCGCGAGATCAGATGCAGGCTGGCAACCGGCACATACAGCTTGTCGCCCCTGGCGTATTCGAGATGCAAAAACTCGGTGTCGCCGTCGCCCAGATCCATGTTGATCAGGCCGAGATACTGGCCGACGCCGTATTGGGCATGCACCACCGGATCGCCCGGCTTCAGCTCCGACAGATCGCGCAGCAGGTTGTCGATCTGCGTCGCCCGCGCCTCGCGGGTGCGCCGGGTTTTCGGCGGGATGGCGTACAGCTCGGTTTCGGTGATGACCGCAAGCTGAGTGTCGTTGCCGACAAAGCCTTCGGCGAGCGGGCCATACGTGAGCAAAACGGAATCCGTGCGCTGCCGGCAGTCCGCCCAGCTGTCGCACAGCGTGGCAGCAATGCCATGCTCGGCCAGGTATTCATGCAGGGTTTCGCGCCGCCCGGCCGAGGGCGCGACGATCAGGGTGGTGCCCTTGAACTGGCTGATGAAGCCGGCAAGGCGCGCAACGGGTAGCGCCTCGCGGCGATCCACCGATACCGGCGGCACCGGGTGGGCCAGACCGGCTCCCGCCAGTTCGCTGCGGGTCTGACTTACATCGAGGCGGGCGTAGTCCTTGGCCCGGGTGAAGAACGCATCGGTGGGCAAAAACAGCTCGCTGGGCGGCAACAGCGGGCGGTCTTTGTCACCCCGCAGCAAACGGTGGCGATTTTGTGCATCGGCCCAGAACGCTTGGCCTGCGGGATCGAGCGCACCGTGGCTGACAAGGGTGGTCTGCGCGGGCAGGTAGTCGAACAGGGTCGCCGTTTCCTCGAAAAACAGCGGCAGGTAATACTCGATGCCGCCCGGCGCGAGTTTATTGCTGACGTCTTTGTACAGCTTGGACTTGGACGGATCGCCTTCGAAACGCTCGCGGAAGTTTTGCCGGAAGCGGGTGATTCCAGCTTCGTCGAGCGGGAATTCGCGCGCAGGCAACAGGCGGATTTCGCCCACCGGATAAATGCTGCGCTGGGTGTCGACATCGAACGCGCGCAGCGTCTCGATTTCGTTGTCGAACAGATCGATGCGATACGGCAGCGGGCTGCCCATCGGGAACAGGTCGATCAAGCCGCCGCGGATCGAAAACTCGCCCGGCGCGAACACCTGATTCACATGGTTGTAACCGCCCAGCATCATTTGCGTGCGGAAGGCGGCTTCGTCGAGCGTGTCCTTTTGCTTGAGAAAAAACGTGTGGGCGGCCAGAAATGCAGGCGGCGCCAGGCGATACAGCGCGGTGGAAAGCGCTACCACGGCGATATCGAATTCACCGCGTGAAATCTGGTACAGCGTCGCCAGCCGTTCCGAAATCAGGTCGGGGTGCGGCGAAAAGGTATCGTAGGGCAGGGTTTCCCAGTCTGGGAAAGCACAGATCCGCAATTCCGGATCAAACCAGCGCAGCTCCTCGGTCAGGCGGTTGGCGTCCCAGGCGCTGGCGCACACCACCACCAGCGGCGCGGCCTGGCGTGCCATTTCGGCCAGATAGAGCGCGTCGGCGGCGCCAGCCAGGCCGGACTGGCTGCGTGAATTGGGGGTGGATGGGAAGAACGCCATGCAAATAGCGAGATTATAGGGTGAATAGCCGGTGTTCGAAGCGTGGCGATGCGGCAGGTATAATGCGCGCCTTCCCTTGTTTGTGTGACGCCCCATGAGCCTTAACAAAGTCAGTTCCGGCCGCAATCTGCCCGATGATTTCAACGTCATCATCGAAATTCCCGCCCACGGCGAACCAATCAAATATGAAGTCGACAAGGAGTCCGGCGCGATGTTCGTCGATCGCTTCATGTCCACCGCCATGCATTACCCCTGCAACTACGGCTACATCCCGCACACCCTGTCCGAAGACGGCGATCCGGTCGATGTGCTGGTGATCACGCCGATTCCGCTGATCACCGGCGTAGTCGTTCGCTGCCGTCCCATCGGCATGCTGAAGATGACCGACGAAGCTGGCGTCGACGCCAAGCTCTTGGCCGTGCCGGTCGACAAGCTGTGCGGCCTCTACAAGGGCGTCAACAAGCCCGAAGACCTGCAAGCCCTGCTGCTGGCGCAGATTTCCCACTTCTTCGAGCACTACAAGGACCTCGAAGAAGGCAAGTGGGTCAAGGTCGAAGGCTGGGTCGGCGTGGATGACGCCCGCGCCGAAATCCTGGCCGGCGTGGAACGCTATCGCAACGCCGCGGACAAGCCCGCTTTCTGATGAAGGTCTGCATCGTTTCCGATTCCCACGATAATCGTCGCCTGCTGGGCGCTGCGGTTGAACATGCCAAAGCGAACGGGGCGGAGGCGGTGCTGCACTGCGGCGACGTGGTCGCGCCGACCACGCTGCGCGTACTGCAGAAATTCGAATTGCCGGTACACGTTATCCACGGCAACAACACCGGCGACCTCTACAACATGAGTCGGCTCGCCGCCGAGCCCAACAGCGTGATCCGCTACCACGGCCAGGACGCAGCGTTCACCCTGGCCGACCGCAACCTGTTTCTGGTGCATTACCCGCACTATGCGCAGGCACTCGCATGCACCGGAGACTACGACCTGGTGTGCTGTGGTCATGACCACAAGTCCAGCGTTTCGCAGGTCGCCACCGTCAAGGGTGGCCACACTTGGCTGATCAACCCCGGCACTGTCGGTGGCGTCGGCGCGCCGCCTACCTACATCATGGCCGACCTCGCGACGATGCAGTTTGAGATCGTGACAATCGATGCCGCGCCGGCTTCGGTGTTGCCGCCGGTTACGCCGCATGTCTAATGGCGGCATCTGGAGTTTGAACGAATAAAAAACGGGGCCGAGGCCCCGTTTCTTGTAGGTGAATACCGCTTTATTTCGCCGGCTTGACCGTGGTCAGACCGAGCACTTCCCATTCCTGCATGCCGCCCCGGTACCACTTGATCTTGTCTGCCGGGTAGCCGATTTTCAGCAAACCCTTGATGTTGGTCGGCGATTGACCGCACCATTGGCCATTGCAGAACATGACGACAGTTTTGGCGTTGTCGAACATGTAGAAGCCATCCTGACTCTTGACGCCAAAGTGCTTTTCAAGGATTTCCTGAACGGTGATGGGGTCGGACTTGCCGATGTTGAGCTGGTCCCATGGAATGTTGACTGCACCGGGGATCGTGCCTTTCTCGACCCAGTCCGGGGTGCGCGAATCAACCACCATGCACCGTCTTGTCGCCAGCGCTCACCTTCTGCAGGTAGTGCAGCATTTCCAGTTCGCCAATGGTCTTCACGCCGGGGGCCAGCGTCGCCAGGCTGAATACAGAACGGCGGGCACTTGCGCGAGGTCTTGGCAAAGGCCGGATTGACGTTGTTGTCCTGATTCTGGTTGCGCTGGATGGTGACTTTCTGGCCGTTGTGCATCACGTCCACCGACGGCATGCCAGCGGCAATGGCGACTTCCAGGGGTTTGTCAGTCGTAGCGGCGGTGCCACCGGTGGAAGCGCAGCCCGACATACCGATCGTGGCAGCCAGCACCAAGGCAAGACCAGAAAGCTTGAGCAGATTTTTTTTCATGAGCTTCATTTCTCCGAAATTGTGTGAGCTTATTGCCAGTTTAAGGCTTGACCGTGGTCAGACCGAGCACTTCCCAGTCCTGCATGCCGCCCCGGTACCACTTGATCTTGTCTGCCGGGTAGCCGATTTTCAGCAGGCCCTTGATGTTGGTCGGCGACTGGCCGCACCAGGGACCGTTGCAGAACATGACGACAGTTTTGGCATTGTCGAACATGTAGAAACCGTCCTGATTTTGGACGCCAAAGTGCTTTTCAAGGATTTCCTGAACAGTGATGGGGTCGGACTTGCCGATGTTGAGCTTGTCCCATGGAATGTTGACCGCGCCGGGAATCGTGCCTTTTTCGACCCAGTCAGGCGTACGCGAATCGACCACGATGATGCTCTTGTCGCCGTCGCTCATTTTTTTCAAGATAATGAATGAGTTCCAGTTCCCCGATGGTGTCCACACCTTGCGCCAGTTCACCCGGCTGAATGCAGAACGGCGGGCACTTGCGCGAGGTCTTGGCAAAAGCCGGGTTGACGTTGTTGTCCTGGTTCTGGTTGCGCATGATCGTGGTCATCTTGCCGCCATGCATGACATCGATAGAAGGCATGTCAGGGGTGATATTCACATCCAGCGCGCTAGCCGCTGTGGACATGGCAAACGAGGTGAGGAAAGTGGATGCAACGAGCAAAGTGCGAAGCTTCATGTGTGTCTCCTAAATCATTCTGGTTGAGTTGTCTTGGTGATTATTCGCAATTCGGATCTTCTTTGGGTTTGGCCGTGTCGGTTTCTGTTGGCTTTGGGCTGGCTGTTTCCTCCTTGGGCTTGGATTGATTTTCGGGGGGGGTGGACTGACCCTCTGCGCTATTGGTGGTAACGGCAGGTTTGGCCTGTTCATTTTGGGCGCTGTCTTCGGCCATGGCCATGCCAAAAGTCAACAACATGGCGGTCGCCGTGCAAACCAAGCTTGATACTTTCCTCATTCTGTTTCCTCGAGTGTTCATAGAAATGCCTTGCTTAACGTAACGGCTTATCAGGCAAGTATCTTTACATTTCAGACTTAAGCATATTTTGTTCCACAAATATAACGGATTGATTTATAAGGAAGTGCGTTTTATGTGACAGGTCGGATATGACGGATCTGCCATGTAAGGTGTCATGCTGTCATGACAGGGTCTTCAAGGTTGGGGGTAAGCAGGAAGCATATGGCCGACCCTCCAGTGAGCACTAAGCATGATTGAAACGGTTCCCTGATCAATATACAAAAAGCCTAATACCACAACCATTAACTGAGTATGGTTTTTTCATGGGTCATGTTTGGAATATCCGTACCCCAATATTATGAATAGCAAACACTTCCTCTTATTAGCACATAGAAAACTTCGATTGAGATAACGCACGTATCCGTGATGGCTCGCGCGGCCTTCGGAGTACCATTTGCCGCATTAAATCGGGCTTGAAATCCGGCTATCTGGGGCGACGCAAAGCCTTGAGTCCCAGATAATCCAAAAATGGCTTTGCTTCAATCGGATGGAGGAAACTAATGACGGACATCGTTGCGACCAACGAGACCATACTCGTGGTGGGCGGCGGCATTTCCGGCATGACCGCTGCACTCGAAGCGGCCGAAACCGGCAAGAATGTCGTCCTGGTTGAAAAAAACCCTGCGCTCGGCGGGCGAACTTCCCAGCTGTATCGCTATTTCCCTAAGTTGTGTCATCCCACCTGCGGTCTGGAAATCAACCAGCGCCGACTGAAAAACAATCCCCGCATACGCGTGCTGACGCTGGCCGAAGTCACCGGCATTGACGGCGGCACCGGCAATTACACTGCGTCCATCAAGGTCAAGCCGCGCTATGTGAACGAGAACTGCACCGGTTGCGGCGATTGTGGACGCGCAGTGGAAATGGAAGTGCCCGATCCGTTCAACTACAACCTGGGCAAGCACAAGGCCGCTTACCTGCCAAACGCGATGGCCTACCCGCAGCGCTATGTGCTCGATCCGGCGATCATCGGCACCGCCGACGCGGACAAGGCCAAGGCAGCCTGCAAGTACGGCGCGATCGACCTCGACATGCAGGAAGAAGTGATCCAGGTCAAAGCCGGCGCAGTGATCTGGGCGACCGGCTGGCAACCCTACGACGCGGCAAAGATTCAGCCTTACGGTTATGGCCGCTTCAAAAACGTCATCACCAGCGTCGAATTCGAGCGCCTGGCCGACATCCACGGCCCCACCGGTGGCAAGATCCTGCGTCCCGGCGACGGCAAGGAAGCGAAGAACATCGCCTTCATCCAGTGCGCCGGTTCGCGTGACGAAAACCATCTGCGGCACTGTTCGCGCATCTGCTGCATGGCGTCGCTGAAGCAGACGCATTACGTGCGCGAGAAATTCCCGGAAGACGGCAAGTCGACCATCTATTACATCGACATCCGTGCCATCGACCGCTTCGAGGATTTCTACCAAAAAGTCCAGGCCGATCCTTCGGTGAGCTTCATCAAGTCCAAGGTGGCAAAAATCACTGAAGACGAACATGGCAATCCGGTATGTCATGGCGTCAACACCGAAGGCTACAAGCGTTACACCACGCCGCACGATCTGGTGGTGCTGGCGGTGGGCATGGAGCCGTCGGTCAAGGGCATCAATATTCCTGGCCACATCGTGGCGGACTCCAGCGGTTTCATCGAAGCTGATCCGGCCAATGGCGCAGTGTTCGGTGCGGGTTGTGCGTCGAATGCGCTGGACGTGAACCGTGCCGTGCAGTCGGCCACGGCGGCCGCGCTCGAGAGCCATCCAGGTAGTCAATAAAGTAGCAAAGGCGGAGGCTTAACATGGCTGACATTAAAGTCGCAGCGTATATCTGCAAGGGCTGCGGACTCGGCGAACGTCTGGACACAGACGCGCTGGTCAAGGTCGCGCAAAAAGATGGCAAGGTGCCGATGGCGAAATCGCACGATTTTCTGTGCAACGCCGACGGCGTAGCAATGATCAAGAACGACATCGCCAACGAGGGCGTCACCCACATCATGATCGGTGCGTGCTCGCGTCGCGCCAAGACCGAAGCGTTCTTCTTCCCCGAAAATGCGGTGGCGCGCGCCAACCTGCGCGAAGGCGTGATCTGGATCCGCCCCGACACCGACGAGGCGCGCGAAACCACCCAGGAAATGGCGGAAGACTACATCCGCATGGGCTGTGCCGAAGTCAAGGCGATGACTGCGCCGACTGCCAACGCTGCCGCTGGCAGCAGCAAGACCCTGCTGGTCGTCGGCGGCGGCGTTACCGGCATGACTACCGCGATCGAAGCGTCGAAAACCGGCTATCCGGTGGTGCTGGTGGAAAAAACCGGAACGCTCGGCGGCTGGGCGGCCAAGCTCTACAAGCGCGTGCCGGTGCACGAGCCATATAAATCGCCCGCTGATACTGGCGTCGGCGAACTGGTTTCGCAAGTGCTGGGCGACAGCAATATCAAGGTGTATCTGAACGCGACCGTCGCCAAGACCGACGGTGCGCCGGGTCGCTTTGTGGTCGACATCGCCACCGAATCGGGTGCGACCCATACCGAAGACATCGGCGCGATTGTGCAGGCGAGCGGCTTCACGCTGTACGACATGAACAAACTGCCCGAACTCGGTGGTGGCAAGTCGGCCAACGTGGTCGATCAGGCTGGCCTGGAAGCGCTGGCGGTTGCTGCGGCAGCGGGCGACGGCGTGATCCGCCGTCCGTCGGACAACCAGCCGGTAAAGTCGGTCGTGTTCGTGCAGTGTGCGGGGCAGCGCGATCCCAGCGGCACGCACCTGGCCTACTGTTCGGGCTACTGCTGCAACACCAGCATCAAGCAGGCGATGTATTTCAAGGATGCCAATCCCAGTGTTGACACCACGATCATCTACACCGACCTGCGCACCCCCGGAAACGGCGAAGACTTCTACCGCAGCGCGCAGGAAAAAGGCGTTATCTTCACCAAGGGCAAGGTCGCAGAAGTGGTGCCCAACGGCGCCACCAGCACGGTGAAATTCCACGACCTGATTCTCGACGACAAAGACGCCGCCATGCTGGATGTCGACCTTGTCGTGCTCG
>CAWHHA010000019.1:0-16414 GCA_963828945.1 uncultured beta proteobacterium | reverse complement strand
GCGTCCTGTTCGCGGAAGCGTGCGACGACCTGGGGATGCGGATGGCCGAAGCGGTTGCGGTAGCCCACGGTGAACACGCTGATCTGCGGCTGCACCTGTTCGACGAATTCGGCCAGCGACGAGGTGCGGCTGCCGTGATGGCCGGCGATCAGGACTGTGGAAGCGATATCCTTGCCCGATTTGAATAAAGCCTGCTCCATCAGTTCGAGTTCAACACGCCGCTCGCCATCTCCGGTGATCAGCAGGTTTTGCCCGCCGCTGCTGATTTTCAACACGCAGCTGTAATCGTTGTCGCGGCGGTTGGCTTCGGCATACGCCGTGGCGGGCGGGTTCAAAATTTCAAAACGTACGCCGTCCCATTGCCAGTGCTGGCCGCGCTGGCAATGGCGGGGTGTGGGCGCGCTATGCAACAGCGGGCTGGTGGCGGGCAGGCCATGCAGCAGCCAGCCGGTGGGGAGGTCACGCAGCACGGATAGCAGGCCGCCGCTGTGGTCATTGTCGTCGTGCGAGACGATCACGCCGGACAATTCGTCGACGCCGGTTGCGCGCAAATACGGCACGACGATACGTTCGCCGGCGTCGCTGTCGGCAAACGCCGGGCCGGTGTCGTAAAGCAGCGTGTGGTGTGCGGTGCGGATCAGGATGGCGGTACCTTGGCCGACGTCGATCACGTCGGCCTCAAACTGGTTAGGGGGGATGTTTGTGGGCGGCGGAAACGCCAGCGGCAGCCACAGCAATCCGCCCAGCGCCCGCTGGGGAAATCCGCGCGGCAGCAACAGCCAAACGGTGCCGACCATTGCCAGCACAATCGCCCAGCCATCTGGCGCAGGCCGCACGGCGATTGCCCACGGTAAGGCGCTGGCCCACACCAGGCTTTGCCCCAGCCCGTCCATCAACCACGCTGAGGCATGCCACAGCGGCGGCGCGATCACCCCCAGCAAGGCCAGCGGCGTGACCAGCCAGCTCACCAGCGGAATGGCGATGGCATTGGCCAGTGGCGAAACCAATGACACCTGCTGGAACAGCAACAGCAGAGCGGGTGCCAGTGCCAGCGTCAGCGCCGCCTGCACGGTGATCCAGCCGCGCAGTTTGTCCGGCAGCGCCACGCGGCCGAATGTCACCCACACGATCACCGCCATGGCGCCAAACGACAGCCAGAACCCGGCCGACAACACCGCCCACGGGTCGATCAGCAACACGACGAACAACGCCCACGTCAGCGCCGAGAAAGGCCGTGGCTCGCGCCGCCCCCAGAATGTCAGTGCCAGCACGGCGAGCATGAACAGGGTGCGTTGCGCGGGTACCTGAAACCCGGCCAGCATGGTGTACGCGCCAGCGGCCAGTACAGCGGCCAATAATCCCGCCTGCCGGGCTGGCAGGCGTTCCGCCAGGCGCGGCCAGCGTCGCCAGCCGAATGCCATCAGCCACCCCGCGAGCGCGGCGATCATGGTGACGTGCAGTCCTGAAATGCTGAGCAGATGGTTCACGCCGGTGCGGGTGAACGCCCGCCACTGTTCATGCGGAATCCCGCGCTGGTCGCCGATCACCAGCGCGGCAATCACGCCGGCATAGGGCGCGTCGCCCAGCGTGGCATTGATCTGATCGCGTATGGCGGCGCGGGTGGCGGCAACCCAGGCGGCGGGAGTGGCGGCGCGTACAGCCAGGCGTTGTGGCGCGGGTTGCTCGCGCACATAGCCCGAGGCCGCGATACCGCGTTCCAGCATCCAGGCCTCGAGATCAAATCCATGCGGGTTGTGCGTGCCGTAGGGCGTTTTCAGTCGCACGGTGAACTGCCAGCGCTCGCCTGCATGCACGGTTGGCGTGGGGTTCACTGCATTGCGCGGCCAGTAGCGCGCGAGCTGGATGCGCTGCAGATCCGGCGCATGGGGGGTAAGCACCCGCTCGACATCCAGCACAAATCGCTCACCGCGCGCATCGCTTTGCGGCAAATCGCTCACCACGCCCACCAGGCTGATCGCCACCCCCTGCCAGTGATCGGGCAGGCGATCTGCCAGCCGCAGATCGGCACGCCACGCCGCCCAGGCAAAACCCAATGTGACGCTCAGCAGCGCAACGGCAAGCCGGCGCAGGATTTCAGGGGTGATTCGGGATAAGCGCGGCAGCCACAAAACGGTACTTAGCAGCGGCAACAGCCATAGCCAGCGCGCGGGCGGCAGCGTGGCCTGCTGTTGCAGCAACCATATGCCGAGACAGAATGCGATGAGATAGAACCGCATCGCGTTACATGCTTATACCAGCTGCAACATCCCGTCCACCAGCCGCAATTGCCGATCCATGCGTGCGGCCAGTTCGATGTCGTGGGTGACGACGATGAGGCTGGTGGCTTGCTTGCGATTGAGTTCGCGCATCAGGTCGAACACGGCATCGGCGGTGTGGCGGTCGAGGTTGCCGGTGGGCTCGTCGGCCAGGATGCAGGCGGGCTGGGTGACCAGCGCGCGGGCAATGGCGACGCGCTGGCGCTCGCCACCCGACAGCTCACCGGGGCGGTGGCTCAGGCGATGCCCCAATCCGACTTCGGTCAGCACCTCGGTCGCACGCGCCATCGCCTGCGCGCGATCCAGGCGGCGGATCGTGAGCGGCATGGCGGTGTTTTCCAGCGCGGAAAATTCCGGCAGCAGGTGGTGAAACTGATACACAAATCCCAGCGCGGTATTGCGCAGTTCGCAGCGCGCCGATTCGGAAATGGCGAAGGGATTGCGTCCCAGCAGTTCGACCTCGCCGGCCGTGGGTGCATCAAGGCCACCCAGCAGGTGCAGCAAGGTACTTTTGCCCGAACCCGATGCACCGACGATGGCCAGCGATTCGCCCGCGCGGACTTCGAGGTCGACGCCGCGCAGAACCGGCACGTCGTTTTTGCCTTGACGGAATGTTTTACTGAGTCCGGCGCAGCGCAGCACGATTTCATTCATAACGCAGCGCCTCTGCCGGGTTGATGCGCGACGCGGCCCAGCTTGGATATAGCGTCGCAAGCAGGCTGATCAAGAGCGAGATGCCGGCGATGACGGCGACATCGCTCCAGACCAGTTTGGACGGCAATTGACTGATGTAGTAGACATCGGCCGGGAACAGATCCATGCCAAACAGGCGTTCGATGATCGGCACGACGGTTTCGACATTGAGTGCGAGCAAGACGCCGCTCACCACGCCGAGCAGGGTGCCAAACACGCCGATGAACGCGCCCTGCACGATGAAGATGCGCATGATCGAACCGGGCTTGGCGCCCAGCGTGCGCAGGATGGCGATGTCGGATTGCTTGTCGGTCACCGCCATCACCAGGGTGGAGACGATATTGAACGCGGCGACGGCGACGATCAGCAGCAGGATCAGGAACATCATGCGTTTTTCGATGGCGACCGCGCGGAAAAAGTTGGCGTGGCTTTGCGACCAGTCGGTCAGGTAATAGTCGCCCTTGAGGCTTTGCGCCAGTTCGCGGGTGACGAAGGGTGCACGGAACAGGTCGTCGAGTTTCAGCCGCACGCCCGATACCTCATCGCCGAGCCGCAGCAGCTTTTGCGCGTCCTGCAGATGAACCAGCGCAAGGCCGGAATCGTATTCGAACATGCCGGCTTCGAAGATGCCGATGACGGTGAACTGCTTGACGCGCGGCATCACGCCGGCCGGGGTGATGTTGCCCTGCGGCGTGAGCAGCACCACTGTGTCGCCGGGATAGACGTTGAGCATGCGCGCCAGTTCGCCGCCGAGGATGATGCCGAATTCGCCGGGTTTGAGATTGGTCAGTTTGCCCAGCTTCATGTGCTTGGCGAGATCCGCCACCTGGCTTTCCATCTCCGGCAGCACGCCGCGAATGATCGCGCCGCGCACGTTGCCGCCATTGGCCAGCATGCCCTGGGCGTTGACGTAGGGCGCGCCGGAGACGACGGCTGGATTCTGTTTGGCCTGCATCAATACGCCGTGCCAGTCGGGCAGCCGGTCTCCCGGGCCGCTGATTTCCAGGTGCGCCGCCACGCCGAGAATGCGCGCGCGCAGTTCTTCCTGAAATCCGTTCATCACACTCAGCACGACGATCAGCGCCATGACGCCCAGCGCAATGCCCGCCATCGAGACGATGGAGATGAAGGAAATGAAATGATTGCTGCGCTTGGCGTGGGTGTAACGCAGGCCGATCTGAAGTTCGAAGGGAAGCAAAACAGGGCTCGCTGAAAGTTTGCGTCGAGTATGCCACAGCCACCTCGTTCACCCAGCAGATGCAGGCCGCCATTGCTGCGAATCCGCTTACACTCCGCGCATGCTTTTTCTGATCCCGCATTTATTTCCGCCAGCGCGCCTGCTGGAAACCGCCGCGCAGGATTTGTCGCTGCCCGCCCTGCAAACGCTGCTTGCGCGCGGCACGCCAATGCGCTGCCCGGATGAAGGCACGGAAGCCGCCCTGTGCGCAGCGCTGGGGATAGCACGCCAACAAGACTGGCCGCTGGCACCGATTACCCTGGCCGCTGATGGTGGGGCAGGGGAGGGCTACTGGCTGCGCGCCGACCCCGTGCATTTGCGGGTGATGCGCGACCGCATTGTGCTGGCGGACAGCAGCGTTTTCGAGCTGTCGCAGCAGGAGGCCGATGCGCTGGTGGCCACCATCAGCCAGCATTTTGGCGATGCGTTAAGTCCGCTTCCCTTGCACCCCACCCGCTGGTATCTGCAATTGCCGCACGCGCCGCTACTGCGCACCACGCCCTTGTCTGTCGCGACCGGTCGCGACATCAATCCCTTGCTGCCGCAAGGCGACGATGCCAGGCGCTTGCGCGTCTTGCTGAACGAGCTGCAGATGTTGCTGTTTGAACACCCGGTCAACCAGGCACGCGAGGCGCGTGGCGAGTTGCCGGTGAATTCGGTGTGGCTGTGGGGCGGCGGCAGTGCGCCTGTTGCACCAACGGCGGAAAAGGCGATTTATACGCGGGATGATGCGGCACGTGCGCTGGGCGCGTTCTGCGGCGCACAGGTTCATCCGCTTCCTGCGCAATGGGACGCTTCCATGCTGAAAACGGCTGCTGTGGTCCTGCTGGATGACTTGACGCTCGCCGGTCAGTGCGGCGACGCTTACGGCTGGCGCGAGGCGATCCGGGCACTGGAACAAAACTGGTTTGTGCCGCTGCTCACTGCGCTGCGCACGCTTGATTCGTCCGGCCTGCGCCTGCTTGATCCGGTCAACGGCAGGGGACTGCACCTGCAGCGCGATGGATGCCTGGAAAATCTGGCGACGCCCGCGCAGCCTGGTCGTCGCGCTGGCGTAAGTCAGATACGCCAGAACGGGCTTAGATTGGGGTCGCCCATAAATCGTGTTCGTCGGCTTCGTCGATGCGTACCTTGAGGCGCGTGCCCGGCTCCAGATCAAACACCCCTTCGAGATACACCACGCCATCGATTTCCGGCGCGTCGGCATGGCTGCGCGCGAGGGTGCCGACTTCGTCTTCTTCGTCGACGATGACTTCGATTTCGCGGCCGATCTTGGCGTCGAGCCGGGCGGCCGAGATTTCCGCCTGCACTTCCATGAAGCGCTCCAGGCGCTCGTCCTTCAGCTCTTCCGGCACCGCGTCGGGCAACTCGTTGGCCAGCGCGCCTTCAACCGGCGAATACTTGAAGCAGCCGACGCGATCCAGTTGCGCTTCCTTGAGAAAGGCCAGCAGTTCTTCAAATTCGGCATCGGTCTCGCCGGGGAAGCCGACGATGAAGGTGGAACGCAAGGTGAGATCGGGCACAGCGGCGCGCCAGGACTGGATGCGATCAAGGGTTTTTTCGACCGCACCGGGGCGTTTCATCAGTTTCAAAATGCGCGGGCTGGCGTGCTGAAACGGGATGTCGAGGTACGGCAGAATGATGCCGTCGGCCATCAGCGGAATCACGTCGTCCACGCTGGGATAGGGATAGACATAATGCAGGCGCACCCATGCGCCCAGACTGCCCAGCGCGCCTGCGAGTTCGGTCATGCGGGTTTTGAGCGGGCGACCATTCCAGAAGCCCGGGCGGTATTTCACGTCCACGCCGTAGGCGCTGGTGTCCTGCGACACCACCAGTAATTCTTTGACCCCCGCGCCAACCAGCGCCTCGGCTTCGCGCATCACATCGCCCACCGGGCGGCTCACCAGATCGCCGCGCATGGACGGGATGATGCAGAACGTGCAGCGGTGGTTGCAGCCTTCCGAAATTTTCAGGTAGGCATAGTGGCGCGGCGTGAGTTTGACGCCGCCCGGCGGAATCAGGTCTTCAAACGGATCATGTGGTTTCGGCAGCGCAGTGTGCACCGCCAGCATCACTTCATCCAGCGCGTGCGGGCCGGACACCGCCAGCACCTTGGGATGCGCCTCACGGATGAGATCGGCCTTGGCACCGAGACAGCCGGTGACGATCACCTTGCCGTTTTCGGCCAGCGCTTCGCCAATCGCTTCGAGCGATTCCTGAACCGCGGCGTCGATGAAGCCGCAGGTGTTGACCACCACCACGTCGGCATCGTCGTAGCTGCCGACGATGCCGTAGCCTTCTGCGCGCAGCTGCGTGAGAATGCGCTCGGAATCGACGGTCGCTTTGGGGCAACCTAGCGAGACGAAACCAACGGTCGGTGAGCGGGTGGGGGAGGCTTTGGTTACCATGGCGTTCAATCCTGATGGAGCAATGAGATGTATATCGTAGCGATTGGTTGGGCGTATGTGATTCTGATGATGGCGATCACTGCCAGCAGCATCGGCAAGGCGCTGGCCATCCTGATTTTTCTGGGCGTGCTGCCGCTGGCGCTGTTTGTGTATGTATTCGACAGGCCGAGCCGTCGCCGCCGCTCAGTGCCCGTGGTCGATGAGGTAGCCGATCAGCGCGACGCTGCCGATGCCCAGTCCGATCAGCACTAACTGTTGCAGGGTGGCGCCGATTTCAGCGCGCTTATGCAAGCCCGGGATCAGATCCGACATTGCCACATACAACATGCTCGCCCCCGCCAGCCCCAGCAAAACGGGCGTCCAGCCCTGCAGCATCGACAGGGCGTAATAGCCGATCAGCGCGCCGATCAGGGTGGCCACGCCGCTCAGGAAATTGAGCAGGAGCGCGCGGGTACGCGAATAGCCTGAATGCAGCAGAATCAGAAAGTCGCCGATTTCCTGGGGAATTTCGTGCGCAATAATCGCCAGCGTGGTCACCACGCCCAGTCGGAAATCAGCGATGAACGCGCCGGCGATGATGATGCCGTCGACAAAGTTATGGAAGGTGTCGCCCACCATGATCATCCACCGGAGCGGCCGTGATCATGGCCATGACTGTGACTGCCGTGCGCTTCGCAAATCTCGTCGTGGCAGTGCCGCCACAACACCAGTTTTTCCAGCAAAAAGAACATCAAGATTCCGCCCAGAACGGCTTTGCCAACGGTTTTGATATCGCCGCTTATTTCAACGGCTTCAGGCAACACTTCCAGCAAGGATGCGCCAAGCAGCGCACCAATGGCGTAGCTCACCAGAACCGGTATCCAGCTGGGGCGCGCCGAAAAAGCCAATGCCGCTGCGAGCAACAAGCTCAGCACACTGCCAGCGGCAGTTGCGATCAGAATGACGGCAAGGGTAGACATGGGATAGCAGAACAGCCAAGAAAGCGCGGATTATACTGGCTCGGCCAGACTCGTCTGCTTTCTGGTTGATTTGATGCGGGCGTATCCCGCAGTGATGCTCAGACTGCGGGATACGTAAAAGGCAAACTGCAGGGATTCAATAAAGCCGGTTATTTCTTCTTGGCGTTGTCTGGGCCAACCGTCAGTTCGCCCTTGAGTTTTTCAATGCTGGCTTTGCCGAACCCTTTCACTTTATCCAGATCATCCACACTCTTGTAATTGCCGTTGGCTTCACGGTAGGCAATGATGGATTGGGCTTTTGTCGGCCCGAGTCCCTTGACTGCCTCAAGCTCGGATTGCGTTGCGGTGTTGATGTTGAGTGCGGCAAAAGCGGGAAGGACCATCAATCCTGCAACAAGCATTAACAACACATTGACCATTTTTTTCATACTGCCTCCTTGATTAAGTAGTTGATCGTGGGTGCATTTCCCACACCAGAAACTTAACGCGAATCAAGAAAAATGGATGTACAACTTTAGTTGTAGAGATGGGTTATCCGGTTGATTTGTAAATGAAAATAGTTTCAGGCGCAGTCGAGCGTGACGGGAAAACTGCCCGTTGTATCCGTGCTGGATGAGTGGTTTACATGCGGAATGTGGTCGGGGCGAGAGGATTCGAACCTCCGACTCCTGCGTCCCGAACGCAGTACTCTACCAGGCTGAGCTACGCCCCGAGGCAGATGGCGGGTTCAGTGGTGTGCTGAGCCCTGTTTGAAGAACAACCGGGAACTACTAAGCAAAGCGGTCAAAAACTACGGTCAACCGCGAAAGCCGCTAATTGTAGCAAAGCTGACTTGGAATTTGAATCAGGCAAGACAGAAATTGCTGTGTTGGCGGCCTGAACTTCACGTTGCGCGGCTTCGCGGGTGTATTGCAAGGCGCGTGTATCCTTGATGGCGGCCAGCACGCTCTGGAATTCGGTGAGACCACCGTGTTCGATCGCCTGGCGAATGCTGGCGGCCTGTTCAGGCGTGCCATGCTTCATCGCATACAGAAGCGGCAGGGTGGGTTTGCCTTCGGCCAGGTCGTCACCGATGTTTTTGCCGGTCTTGAGGAAGTCGCCGGAATAATCCAGTACGTCGTCGATCAACTGGAATGCAGTACCAAGATGCATGCCGTAGCGCGCCAGTGCGTCTTTCTGTTCAGCCGTGCCGCCGCTGATGACTGCGCCCAGACGTCCGGCGGCTTCAAACAGCTTGGCAGTCTTGTAGCGGATCACGCGCAGGTAGTTTTCTTCGTCGATGTCAGGGTCGTGGCAATTGAGCAACTGCAGGACTTCACCTTCAGCAATGGTGTTGGTTGCGTCGGACAGGATGTGCATGACTTCCATGTTGTCGACGGCCACCATCATCTGAAATGCGCGCGAGTAGAGGAAGTCGCCGACCAGTACGCTGGCGGCATTGCCGAACAATGCATTGGCAGTTTCGCGGCCGCGTCGCAGCTCGGATTCGTCCACCACGTCGTCATGCAACAGGGTGGCGGTGTGGATGAATTCAACGACGGCTGCGAGGGTGTGATGGGCGCTGCCTGAATAATTGAAGCAGCCTGCCGATAGCAGAACCAAGGCCGGGCGCATCCGCTTGCCGCCACTGTTGATGATGTATTCGGACACCTGGCGAATGAGCGCCACGTCGGAATACAGGCTTTGGCGGATGACATGATCGACGGCATGCATGTCGTCTGCCAGGTAGGTTTGCAGGCTCTCCAGAGACACGATTTAGGCTATTCAGGCTTGTTATTAGGACAATCCCGCAATGGTAGCAGCCTGGCCTGGCTTTTTCACAGCTTGCCTGTCTTGATGTCTGCCATGATAAAGACTTGTAGAAGCGTTTGACTTACGCCGGGTTCGCCGCTAAAATCTCGCGCTTTCCCGGGTTCGTAATGGTTGGAGACCCCCATGTACGCAGTCATCAAAACCGGCGGCAAGCAATATCGCGTGTGCGCTGGCGACAAACTTAAAATTGAAAAGCTCGAGGCCGACATCGGCAGCGAAATCACCTTCGACCAAGTGTTGATGGTGGGCAATGGTGCCGACATCAAGGTAGGCGCGCCGATGTTGCGCGGTGCCACGGTGACAGCCACGGTGCTGAATCAGGCGCGCGGCGACAAGATCAAGATCTTCAAGATGCGTCGTCGGAAGCACTATCGCAAGAGCCAAGGCCATCGCCAGTACTTCACCGAAGTGCAAATCGGCGGCATTACCGCATAAGGAGCAGATAAATGGCACACAAGAAAGCAGGCGGTAGTTCGCGTAACGGCCGCGATTCGGAATCGAAACGTCTGGGCGTGAAATGCTACGGCGGTGAGTTTGTTCTGGCTGGCAACATCATCGTGCGTCAGCGCGGCACCCAGTTCCACCCCGGCGATAACGTTGGCATTGGCAAGGATCACACCCTGTTCGCCAAGGCTGAAGGCACGGTTAGATTCGAAGTCAAGGGCGCAGCCCGCCGCCGTATGGTGCGCATCGAGCCGCTGGTTGCTTGAATTGATTTGAGCTGAGGCCGACTCGGTCGCCAAAAAGCCCTGTCCGCCGGATGGGGCTTTTTTGTTTGTGCGGCTTTAACTGGGACCACTCATTAGGATCACTCCAATATGAAATTCATCGACGAAGCAAAAATTCAGGTGTTGGCCGGCAAGGGCGGTGATGGCAGCGCCTCGTTTCGCCGTGAAAAATTCATTCCTTTCGGCGGGCCGGACGGCGGTGATGGCGGGCGTGGCGGCAGTGTGTATGCCGTGGCCGACTGCAATATCAATACGCTGGTCGAGTTTCGCTATACCCGCATTTTCAAGGCGCAAAAGGGCGAGAGCGGGCGCGGCGCACAATGCTACGGCAAGGGCGGCGAAGACCTGACCATTCGTGTGCCGGTTGGCACCGTGTTCACTGATATCAACAGTGGTGAAGTGGTGGCCGACCTCGCTGTAAATGGCCAAAGGATTTGTCTGGCCAAAGGCGGCAAGGGCGGGTTGGGCAATCAGCACTTTAAATCCAGCACCAACCGCGCGCCACGTCAGCACACCTTGGGTGAACCCGGCGAAGAGTGGGAACTGGCGCTGGAATTGAAAGTGCTGGCCGATGTGGGTTTGCTGGGGATGCCGAATGCGGGCAAATCGACCTTCATCCGGGCGGTGTCGGCGGCGCGTCCCAAAGTGGCCGATTACCCTTTTACTACGCTTGCGCCAAATCTTGGCGTGGTGCGGGTCGATAGCGAGCGCAGTTTCGTCATCGCGGATATTCCAGGTTTGATCGAAGGCGCAGCCGAAGGCGCAGGCCTGGGCCACCAGTTTTTACGGCATTTGCAACGCACCCGCGTGCTGTTGCATCTGGTGGATATTTCGCCACGATGGGAAGCGGGCGATCCGGTGCATGAGGCGCGCGCCATCGTCGAGGAGTTGCGCAAATACGATCAGGAACTCTACGATAAACCACGCTGGCTGGTGCTGAACAAGATTGACATGGTGGACGAGGCTGAACGCGAGGCGGTGGTCGCGCAGTTCATCAAGGATTACGAGTGGTCGGGACCCACGTTTGTGATCTCGGCGCTGGATGGCACCGGATGTACCGCATTGACCTACGCAATCATGGACTATCTGGGCACACAGGCTGCGCGCGTTGCAGAAGAACCTGAGACGGCTTTACCTGGGACCCCTGATTAAAACGTGTGGTTAAAGGGTGATGGGTTCGTCGGGTGGCAATTCATCACCGCCGACTCGCTTCCAGTCGTTTTCCTGTAGCGCCACTTGATACCTCGCCCAACGGGCGAATTCCACCGGGCTGCAATGGCCTTTCTTGCGTCGGCAGATGCCCGCCACGCCCCTGAAGTGATAGATCGCCTCGCCCGTTTCGGCGTCGGTGGCGATTTCTGCCAGCTGGCGCACCCCCCAGGTGCGACCGTAGGCACCGTTACTGTAAAAAAATCCTGGTTTCAGTTCGTCGAGGCTCATGTCGTTCGGGCTTAAGTCGTGATGCGGCGGTAAATGTCGGTGACCTTGACTGGCAATTGTCGCACGTCGTCCGAGGATGACGTAACGCGCCGCGCCGTACATGTGCGGCAGGTAGTCGCGCGCGTCGCGGTCGAGCGTGATGCAGAAGGGGTGAATGCCGGTGCGCACGGCTTCCAGTAACGCCATGCGCGTATCCTCCACGCCGTATGCACCGCGATAGACGTCGAAATAGTCGTCCGGGCGGCCGTCGGACAAGGTGACCAGTACGCGGGTTTTGGCGTCGACCTGGTTCAACAGTTTGGTCATGTGGCGCAGCGCAAACCCCATGCGCGTGTATTCCTGTGGGCGGATGCCGGAGATGCGAGCTTTCACCTCGTCGTCGTAGGCATCGTCAAAGGTCTTGATGCGGAACAGCTCGCAGCGTTTGCGGGTGGTGCCGGAAAAACCATAAATCGCATAGCGGTCGCCCAGCAGTTCCAGCGCTTCGCACAGCAGAATCAACGCCTCGCGCTCGGCTTCGTTGATCCAGCCCTTGGTCGAGCCGCTCATGTCCACCAAAAAAGCCACCGCAATATTGCGTTCGGAACGGTGCATGCGCTGGAACAGGCGATCACTCATTTCGCTGCCGTCGCGGGCGTCGGCCAGGGCTTCGATCAAGGCATCGAGGTCGATTTCGTCGCCCTGGGTTTGCCGCTTGTCGAGACGGTTTTCGTCGCGCAGCGCCTCGAATTTCTTGCGCAGGTGCTTGACGACGCCCGCATGTTTTCCCAGCGTCTCGCGATAGAAATCATCGTAAGCCGGGGTGACGGTTTTTTCGCGCATCACGCACCAGTTCTTGCGGTAATGCTGGCGGCCGTGATCCCACTCGGGGTACAGCTCGGCGCCTTTCTCGTGATAGGTTCCCTGCCACACCGCGTCGGGATCTTCGGGCTGGTCGAACACCTGGCTCGCGTCGTATTCGCCTTCGCCTGCCGGTGTAAGGTATTCCGGCGGGATGTCGCCGAAGTCGAGATAAATCGAGGTGAGCAGTTGTTTGACACCGTCTGGTGGCGCGATGGGCGCATCGTCAAGGGTGATTTCAAAGTCGAGTTGACCGTTTTCGTCCTTGGTCGTGATCTCGAATTCGGGTGGTGTTTCGGCAGCAGGTTTGGATTCGGACTGCGCGACCTGGTGTTCTTCCAGCAGCTCGGCAAGCTTGATGCGCAGCCGCGCTTTTTCCTTGCCCAGGCGCGCGGCACGGGCAGCGGCGATGGCGTCCGGACGCAGGCAGCCTTGACCGGAAAGGTGGGGGCACTCGGCTTCGGCATACGCCAAACCGAGCAGCGCCAGACTGTCATCCAGCGTTGCATCGGGTGCGGCGAGCTGAGCCGCAAACGCTTGCCAGGCGGACGACAGCGGCGCGTCGAGCAGGCCGCGCAAGCGTTGCATCTGACGATGCAGGCCCGGCAGTTCGCGCGCAATCCGGGCGGACAGCCGCAATATTTCCAGCGCGTATAAATGGGTCAGCGCACGTTCGGGGTCGGCGTAGCCGGCGGTGACGGCGACAGGGTCGATGCGCAGGGTGCCGAACCGGGTTTGCGCCCATAGCAGCGCCACCGTGATTTTGGCGAGCTGAAAATTGTCGTCCTGGTCGGGCAGGGCGGCGATCAGCGGCGGCAACACGATGCGTTCGCCGTCGGTCCAGGCCGCGTCGCCTTCCTCTAGCGCCAGCCGGCGTCCCGATAGTCCGCAGACAAAATTGCCCAGCACAGGCGCAATTTCTTCAAACAGCGCACCAGCCGAGTCATTCTGGTGTTGAGCCGCGTCGAAACTGTCCACCTGCTCCATGACCCGCAGCGCATTTTGCAAACCGCTGCGGTCGAAAATATCGCAGGTATGCAGCGCCCAGGCTTCGAGCAGCCGCAGTTCCATATGCGGCAGCAGCGCGGGCGCACGGCGGCCAAACTGCCAGGCCAGCGTAATGTGGGTGGAGGCGATGCGGCGGATCCAGCCGAGAATGAAGTCCTGTTCCTCGCGCGCCAGCTGCGCCAGTTCGGTGGCGAGTTGTTCGACCTTGAAATAGGTGAATTCGGTTTCCAGCCAGATATGGAGATTTTTCTCCATGTCGGCGGCGGCAAGCGGCGACTGTGCCATTAGAAGATCGAGGAGGAGAGTTCCTGGATGGCTTTCAGCATGTCGGCATCGTCCGTCACCGCCTGCGCCACCGCCGCCTTGCACGCCGACACCGGGTTGACGCCATCGGCGATGAGCTTGCCGGCGTGAACCAGCAAGCGGGTGGATGCGCCTTCCTCCAGCCCGCTGCCTTTGAGGTTGCGCGTCATCTGCGCAAAGCGCACGAGGTTGTCGGCAATGCTGTCGGATACGCCGGATTCGGTGGCAACGATGCGGCGCTCGAGCGCGGCGCTGGGGTAATCGAATTCAAGGGCGACGAAGCGTTGCCGGGTGGACTGTTTCAAATCCTTGAGCACGCTTTGATAGCCGGGGTTGTAGGAAATCGCCATGCAGAATTCGGGCGGCGCTTCGACGACCTGACCGAGTTTTTCCATCGGCAGATTGCGGCGATCGTCGGCGAGCGGATGAATCACCACCATGGTGTCCTTGCGCGCTTCGACGATTTCATCGAGATAGCAGATGCCGCCGCAGCGCACGGCGCGGGTGAGCGGGCCATCGACCCACACGGTTTCGCCGCCCTTCACCAGATAGCGGCCGACCAGGTCGGACGCGGTGAGGTCGTCGTGGCACGACACGGTGATGAGCGGGCGCTTGAGCCGCCACGCCATGTGTTCCATGAAGCGCGTTTTGCCGCAGCCGGTGGGCCCTTTCAGCAGCACTGGAATCTGCTGCCGGTAGGCCGCTTCGAACAGTTGGATCTCGTCGCCAACCGCTTCGTAGTACGGCTCCTTTTCGATCAGGTGGTGGGCGGGGTCGAGGGTGCGTGCGTTCATGGCAGGGAATGTTAAAAGCAACCGGATTGCTGTTTTTTAGTTTCGAGGGCTTTGATTTCCTGGTTCCACTTGTTCATTTGCGCTTGCGTGTAGCCCTTGCGGCGCGCCTCATCCATTTTGTCGAACACCGCTCCGAGTTTGTCGGTCAGGCGTCGCATTGGCTCGCCGAGGCGGGCTTTATGGGCTTGCCGTGTGGACTGCGTGTTGAGCTTGATGGCGGCAGGCTCGGTGGATGTCGGCGCGGCGGCAGTGGGCGCAACCCGGACGGGGGAGGGTTTGATCGCGTGTTGCTTGACCGGATCGGGAATGGGCACCGGATCGATTTCCACCGCGCGGGTTTCGCGCGCGTTGCGGCAGGGCAGGTTGGAATAGGTGACCTGGCCATGCGCATCGATGCATTTGTTAAGCGTGGCGGCCTGCACACTGGTAGCCAGTAGCAGTGCAACACCGCCTGTCATGATCGCGCTTCGCATGCTTAGTGATCGCTCGAATATCGGTCGTCCTCCCGCGCCATTTTTTGCTCGAATTCGGCTTCCGGGTTTTGTTCGGCCAGGGCGCGGCGGCGTGCCACGCGTTTTTCGTAGGCACCCGGATGCTGTTTGACGAACTCTTCGCCGAACAGGGCGTGGCGCAAAAAATTCAGGCCGAAGTCGAGCAGGACTTCGTCGTCGGCGATCAGCGTCGCCATGATTTCGACCGGGATATCGTAGGTGTCGTTGAAGCTCGGGCTCATGACAAAGGCACGGAAGCGATCCATATCGTAGCTCGCCATGAAGAACAGCTGGTTTGACACCGGCGAAGGCTTGCCGATGGTGGGGCCGGCCGACTTGCGCTTGACCACCAGTTGACGCCAGGCATGCGCCTTTTCGTCGTATTCGACCACGCCTTGCTCGGCGCGGTATTGCTCGATGGTCTGGGTCTTGTCTTCAAAATGGCCGAGGCAGTGTGATTCCTTCACCAGGGCATAGGCGCTGCGATCGACGTATTCGTCTGAGCGGCGCATGGTCAGCAGCGCAACTGGATAGTAACGACAGGCGGTGGGACGGTCTTCGTAGACGCCGCAGCCTTCGGGTGTCATGAACTGGCACGCGGTGCCGCCTTCGACCGGATTCAGCTTGATGCCGGGCATGCCTTCCTTGTCCATCTCGAACGGCACCGAGTACTGCTTGAGGAAATCACCGGATGACATGTCCAGGCGCTTTTTCAGGCGCAGCACGTCGTAGGGGGTGAGGGGAATATCGATGTTGCTGCAGCAGGCGTTCCAGCATTTGACGTTGCGGTGGCAACGGAATTGCAGCGTCGCGTTTTCTGCCAGCATGATGGGTTTGACCGGGCTGCCCGCGAAGGGGGAGTCGTCGATCAGGTCTTTGAATTCATTTTCGTTCATTTCAGCCTTCTTTCGGGGTCAACCCCATTACTCAACACACACACGAAAACGCAAGGTTACGCGCTTTCGACTGGATGCTAAACCTTGTCAGCCATGCTGTTTTGCAGGCTGGAAAAAAAACGGACACCCGAAGGTGCCCGTCTTCGTGCCTTAGGCGCGGATTAGTGCGCGGCGGGCTTGAACAGCTTGGACTTGTCGACCAGATCCACGTGGGCACGCTTGAAGCAGTTCCACTGTTTGGAGTTCTTGTCGTAGACCGAGTTCACAAAGCAATGCCAGTTTTCTTCATCGACAAAGTTCTTGTCCATGCGGTAGTAGAAGCCGGGGTAACGGCTTTCTTCACGGAACTGGATGTGCTTCATGTGAGCTTCCGCCGTCAGGATACGGTGGTAGTTTTCCCAGGCGCGCAGCAGTTCGTGCAGGTCTTTCGCACGCATCTTCTCCGCGTCTTCCTTCAGCATGTTCAGCTTGTCTTCCGCCACGCCCAACATGTTGGCATTGGTCGTGTAGTAGGTGGCGACGCCAG
>CAWHHA010000018.1:0-26454 GCA_963828945.1 uncultured beta proteobacterium | reverse complement strand
AAAGCGCCAGTTCGCATTTTCGAAAAGCAGACACTCGAATTGACTGTCCAGGGCTCCTAACTGGAGAGTCTTCCAATGACCGCAATAGCCGAAAACCACCCCCGAAGCCGAACGAATAGAAGGGGCGTGGTTCAGGAATTTTTCGATCAAAGGTTTTCGCCCAAAACCGGTATCTGAAAATCCCCCCAGGCTTGACGGTAAACGGTTGTAAAAGTTGATCATGCTCATTGGTTAATTGTGATAGTTTCGGCGGCGGAACTCATTTCGACCGGAGTTTCATTCACTGCTTAACCACAATTTCCCAATAAGGAGGAGCGCAAGATGATGTTGAAACGTACGGCAATGATCCTGACCACCCTTTCCCTGCTTCCGATTCAATCCATGGCCGCCATGCAGTGCGGAACAGGCCTGACCCATGTAAGCGTGAGCGGCAACGTGACCACGCTGAATGTGTCCGCAACCAAACAGGTCGGGCAAATCTGCCTGGCCATGATTCAGAGTGCGAATGGACAGGAGGTCTTTAACGATTGTGGTGCTCTGGTCGGAAAAGTCGTGTCTGCCGATCCGCAGACGGGGGCCAGCACGCTGGCGCACACCGCCGTATTCGATTTTCGCAACATGTTCGTCACGAAGAATGATCAGGCGCAAATCATCACCCCGCCGCTGGCCTTCGATGACGCGGGTGCGCCCTGTGCGTTCGGCGTAACCGAAACCATCAGCGAACTCGACAAGAGCGCGGGGATTTTTCGTGGCGGCCAGGTCAACATCACCGCGACCGGCAACATCAGTTTTTGCCCGAGTCAGAACCTGAATACCTTTACCCTGCAGGGCGAGGCTTGCGTCAGAAAATAAGCAAGGTCACCAACCGCTGACGGCAAGATGGCGGTTGGTGTGATTCAGCCCAGCGCGCTGGCGACCGGGTTGCACGCAAAGCCAGTCCATCAATTCAAACCCAAACGTCACCAATCCATACAGCAGCGCCAGGCGGCGCATTTCGGCGTGGGTAACGCTGCCGTCGGCAACCTGCAAAGTCATGCCGATAACGGCGGAAAATACGCGAAGTCGAGGCGCGCAATTTTGCGCTGGCGCCGCCAGCCGGCGAGCCGGATCATTTCAACTTCAAGCGCACCAGTCGCGAACTGGCGACCAGCGGCTGAATCAGGAACCCAGTGCCGCGTCGAGGCTGGCAAGAAACTTCTCGGGCTTCTCGTAGCCGACCACCTGGTAAGTCGACTGCTCGCCCGTGCTGTTCCAGAAGATCAGCCCGGGCGGACCAAACAGGTTGAAGCGTTTCAGCAACGCTTTGTCGGCATCGCTGGTAGCCGTCACATCGGCCTGCAACAGCACCACACCTTTCAGCCGCGCCTGTACCTTGGGATCAACAAAGGTGAAGCGCTCCATTTCCTTGCACGACACGCACCAGTCCGCATAAAAATCGAGCATCACTGCGCGACCCTCGGCTTTGGCCTGCGCCAGCCGTGCGTCGAGCGCGGCCACATCCTTTACCTTCTCGAATTTCAGGCCATGTTGTTCGGCTGCCATCGCCGAGCCACCTGTTGGCCGCCCTTGAATACGTCCAGTGGCTGCAACAGATCGCGGCTCCCCGCCAGCATGCCGAGCAGGAGCGCCAGCCCGCCGATCAGCAGCACCACGCCGAGACCTTTCCATAAGCGGGCCCAGCCAGATACCTGCGCTGGCAGCGGATCCATCGCGTGCAGGAAAATCGCCGACGCAATCAGCAACAGCGCCCACAGCAGCATGTTGACCCAGGCCGGAATGATGGGCGAAATGAGATAGATCGCGATCGCCAGCATCAGCACGCCGAAGAAGTTTTTCACTGCGTTCATCCAGCCGCCCGCGCGCGGCAGCAATGCGCCCGCCGACAGCCCGACCAGCAGCAATGGAATCCCCATGCCGAGCGCCAGCACGAAAAGCGCAACGCCACCCAACAAGGTGTTGCCGGTCTGCGCGATGAAGACGAGCGCGGCGGCAAGGGGCGGCGCAACGCAGGGGCCGACGATGACAGCGGAGAGTGCGCCCATGACAAACACGCCCACAAAGTTGCCGCCCTTCATCTTGTTCGACGCGTCGGAGAACTTGCTCTGCAGCGCGCTCGGCAGTTGGAGCTCGAAAAAACCGAACATCGACAGCGCCAGCAGCACGAAGATACCGGCGCCAATTCCGAGCGCCCACGGATTCTGCAGCGCATTGGAAATCAGCGTACCGGAAAGCGCCGCTGCCACGCCCGCCATGGCGTAGGTGATCGCCATGCCCAGCACATAGGCGAGCGCGAGCAGGAAGCCATGCGTCTTGGTCATGGTCCGGTTTTGCCCGGCGATGATGCCCGACAGAATCGGGATCATCGGGAACACGCAGGGCGTCAGCGCGAGCAGCAGGCCAAAGCCGAAGAAAGTGGCGACAACCGCCCAGAAACTGCCGTCCTTTAGCACGCGCGCAATACGCGAAGTGTCGGATTCGGGGGCTGCTGCTGCACCCGGATCAGGTGCAAGCGCGCTCACCGCAGGCATCGCCGCATCTGCACCCAGCGTGAAATCGCGCTTGAGCGGCGGGTAGCACACACCGACCTTTTCATTGCAGCCCTGCCAGCCCGCTTCGAGCACCAGCGTTTCACCCGCTGCCAGTGCGCGCGACAGTGTGAGCCGGGCGGCCACATCGTGGTGGTACACCTCCATCGGGGTGGGAAAGTTGGGATCATTCTTGACTTCGCCTGCCGGCAGATCCACGCGCAACACCTTCACATCGGCGGGCGCCTTGACGACCCAGCCGAGCTTGTCGCGATAGAGATAGGTGTCGGCCGTCGGCGTGAAATCCAGTTTCACGGTTTGCGCATCGACCAGCGTCGCCGCGACCAAAAAGGCTTCGTCCGGTGGCAGCAATTTGGGCATCGACATGGCCCCCAGGCTGCTCAAGCTGCCGAGCGCCGGGGCGGGCGCGAGTGAAGCAGCCGGCATCGCAGCCGCAGCCTCCGCCAGCACAGCAGGCAGTTTGATCGTCGCACTGACCGTTTGCGGGGTGTAACACAAGCCGGCATCGGCGCAGCCCTGCGACTTCGTTGTCAGCGTGACCGAGGTGGCGCCCGGCGTACGCTGGATGCTCTGAATGGGCAAGGTGATGCGCACCTCCTTGCGGTAGGTTTCAACCTTGCCAAAATTCTCGTCCTGCTTCAGCTTGCCCGCAGGAAACCTGGGGCTGCCCAGCGTGCCGTCCTTCAACTCGAATTTGAATTTTTCGCGGTACATGTAATAGCCGTCCGCGATCTGCCAGCGCGCCTCCAGCGTATTGGCATCGAGCGCACGCGCCGAGAACGTGAACGCGGCTTCGGGCTCCAGAAACTCATCGGCCAGCGCGACGGGAACCAGCGTGACTTGAAAAAACGCCAACACGCCCCAAATCGATAAAGGTGTGCCGAGCGAGCGTATCCAATTAATCATGTTGTTCTGTCTCCGTGGTCAGCCAGTCGAGATAGGCCGGCAAGCCGTGTGTAATCGGTATGGCAATCAGTTCAGGTACGTCGTAAGGATGCTGGGCACGAACAATTTGTTCAACCAGCGGATAATTTGCCACGGTGGTTTTGATCAATAGCGGGATTTCAGCCGCCGTTTCCACTTGACCCTGCCAGCGGTAAACAGAGTGGCATTCCGCCAAAACGTTCACGCACGCCGCCGCCCGGCTGTCGATCAGGGCGTTCGCGAGGATTTCCGCGCTCGCCGCATCGGGTAAATTCGTCAAGACTAACAAAGGTTCCATGTCATGCGCTTTAGTTGGATTGTGCTACTGCTGTTGTCGTTTCCGGTGCTGGAAGCCATTGGCATTTTCTGGGCGGCCAGTTTCATTGGCGGCTGGGTATTGCTGTGGCTATTGCTGGCCGCCATTGCCGGGATCATGCTGATTCGGGTCGAGCGGGTGGCCTGGGGCGCACGCATGCTGTTTTCGGTGCAGTCGGGTGCGAACCCGCTGGCGTCGCTGTTTGCCTCTGGCCGCATTCTGCTCGCAGGCGGGCTGCTTGTCTTCCCCGGGTTTATCAGTGATGCCATCGCGCTGGTGCTGTTGCTGATACCTGGCACCTGGGGCCAGCGTAAGCCCGATCCCCTGCGTTCCGCCAACGACGACGTGCTGGAAGGTGAATTCAGGCGCGAATCGGACGACTTGCTGCGCTAGATTACTGGCGAGGCAGCATCCAGCCGGGCAGGATCGACACCAGGGGCAAGCGCAGGCTTGCCCTAATCATTTTCCTGTAGCGGGGCTGGCCTTATACTTGGCGCGCGTTTTGCAGGCTTCCTGACACCTCAACCCAGACCGACCCCATGCATTCCAAGCTTGAAATCCTCATCCTTGCCGCGGGCAAGGGCACCCGCATGCGCTCCGACCTGCCCAAGGTGTTGCATAAACTGGCGGGCAAACCCTTGCTGGGACACGTGGTCGACAACGCCCACGCCCTCGGCGCGACGCAGACCTGCGTGGTATACGGCTTTGGCGGCGAGGCGGTGCCGCAGGCGCTGGCCGACGACAAACTGACGTTTGTGTTGCAGGCCGAACAGCACGGCACCGGCCACGCGGTGCAGCAGGCGCTGCCACAACTGGCGGACGACAGCGTGACGCTGGTGCTGTACGGCGATGTGCCGCTGACCCACACCGCCACCCTGCAGCCGCTGGTAACAGCTGCGCAGGCGGGCAAGCTGGGGCTGCTGACGGTGACGCTGGCCGACCCGACCGGCTATGGCCGCATCGTGCGCGAGCACGGCAAAGTCACCCGCATCGTCGAACACAAGGACGCGACCGACGCCGAGCGCGCGATTGCCGAAGTCAACACCGGCATTCTCGCGGTGGCCACCCGGCATCTCAAACAATGGATTGCCACGCTGAAAAACGACAACGCCCAGGGCGAGTACTACCTCACCGACATCATCGCGCAGGCGGTGGCCGCCGGCGTGGCAATCGAAACCCATCAGCCGGCCCACGAATGGGAAGTGCTGGGGGTCAACAGCAAGGCGCAGCTCGCCCAGCTCGAGCGCATCCACCAGAACGAAATCGCGCAGGCGCTGCTGGAATCCGGCGTCACACTGATGGATCCGGCTCGGCTCGACGTGCGCGGCGTGCTGGACTGCGGCCGCGACGTGGCCATCGATGTGAACTGCGTATTCGAAGGGCGGGTGGTGCTCGGCGACGGCGTGCAGGTCGGCGCGAACTGCGTGCTGCGCAACGCTACGGTGGCCGCAGGCACGCGGATCGACGCCTTCACCCTGATCGACGACGCCGCCATTGGCGAAGCAAACCGGCTCGGGCCGTTTTCACGCATCCGTCCCGGCACCACGCTGGCGCGCGACGTCCATGTCGGCAATTTCGTCGAAATCAAGAACAGCCAGATCGACACCGGCTCCAAGATCAACCACCTGTCCTATATCGGCGACACCACCATGGGCAAACAGGTCAACATCGGCGCCGGCACCATCACCTGCAACTACGACGGCGCCCACAAGCATCGCACCGTAATCGAGGATCACGTTTTCGTCGGCTCGGACACGCAACTGGTGGCGCCGGTCACCGTCGGCAAGGGCGCGACGCTGGGCGCTGGCACCACGCTGACCAAAGATGCCCCGGCCGGTGAGCTCACGCTGTCGCGGGCAAAACAGATGACCATTACGGGCTGGAAACGCCCGGTCAAACTCAAGAAGGAAAGCTGAATATGTGCGGCATTGTCGGCGCGGTTGCGCAACGTAACGTTGTTCCCATTTTGCTGGAAGGCCTGCGGCGGCTGGAATATCGCGGCTACGACTCGGCCGGGCTGGTCATCGTCAACGACGGCCTGCAGCGGGTACGCAGCGTCGGCCGCGTCGCCTCGCTAACCGCAGACTGCGCAGCGCAGCAGGTGCACGGCCATCTCGGCATCGCCCACACCCGCTGGGCCACCCACGGCGCGCCGTCGGAAGCCAACGCCCACCCGCACGTCAGCGGCAGCCTCGCGGTGGTGCACAACGGCATTATCGAAAACCACGAAGCGCTGCGCACCCGGCTCAAGGCCGCCGGCTTCACCTTCACCTCGGAAACCGACACCGAAGTCATCGCCCACCTGATCGCGCACTATTACAGCCAGAGCAAGGACCTGCTCGCCGCCACCCGCGCGGCGGTGGCCGAGCTCGAGGGCGCGTATGCCATCGGCGTGGTGAGCGAGGACACGCCCAATCGCTTGATCTGCGCCCGCAAGGGCAGCCCGCTGTTGATCGGTCTCGGCATCGAGGAAAATTTCATCGCGTCCGACGTCTCCGCGCTGCTGCCGGTCACGCAACGCGTGATGTATCTGGAAGAAGGCGATGTCGCCGATATCGGCCTGCTGACCGTCAAGGTGTACGACGCGGCCGGCAAGCCAGCTGACCGTGGCGTGCATATTTCCGAGCTGTCGGCCGACATGGCCGAGCTCGGCAACTACCGCCACTTCATGCAGAAGGAAATCCACGAGCAGCCGCGCGCGCTGACCGATACGTTGCTGGTTGCCGTGGCGCAGGATCACATCCAGCCCGAATGGTTCGGCTTCGATGCCGCCGAGGTGCTGGGCAAGGTCAACGCAGTAACCTTCCTCGCCTGCGGCACCAGCTACCACGCAGCGAAAGTGGCGACTTACTGGCTGGAGGAAATCGCGGGCATCCCGGCCAACGCCGAAATTGCCAGCGAATACCGTTACCGGACCTCGGTGCCGAATCCCGACGCGCTCATCGTCACCATCTCGCAATCCGGCGAAACCGCCGACACCCTGGCCGCGTTGAACCACGCCAAATCGCTCGGCCAGGACAAGACGCTGACCATCTGCAACGTGCCGGAGTCCGCGCTCACCCGCGCTTCAAGGCTCAAGTTCCTCACCCGCGCCGGACCCGAAATCGGCGTCGCCTCGACCAAGGCGTTTACCACCCAGCTGGCCGGCCTGTTCCTGCTGACCCTGGTGCTGGCCAAACTGCGCGGCAAACTGACGCCGCTGCAGGAAACCGCCCACCTCACCGCGTTGCGCGGCCTGCCGAACAAGGTACAGCAGGCGCTGGCACTGGAATCGCAGGTCGAAGCCTGGTCGCATCGTTTTGCCAACAAGCACCATGCGCTGTTTCTCGGGCGCGGCGTGCACTACCCCATTGCAATGGAAGGCGCGCTCAAGCTCAAGGAGATTTCCTACATCCACGCCGAAGCCTATCCCGCCGGCGAACTCAAGCACGGTCCGCTGGCGCTGGTCGATGAAGACATGCCGGTCATCACCATCGCGCCGAACGACCAGTTGATCGAAAAGCTCAAATCCAACCTGCAGGAAGTGCGCGCGCGTGGCGGCGAGCTGTATGTATTCGCCGACGGCGATGTCCACCTCGAAGAATCCACCTTCGTCCACGTCATCAAGCTGCCCGGCGGCCACAACGGCGCGCTGTCGCCCATCCTCCACACCATTCCGCTGCAGCTGCTGTCGTATCACGCCGCCCTGCAAAAGGGCACCGATGTGGACAAGCCGCGCAATCTGGCGAAATCCGTCACCGTCGAATAGCGTCGGGCTCCTCCCGCGCCATTACCGTGCCGACAGCGACAATCGCTAATTAACTACCCGGTGAAATAAAAACGGCGGCCATCAAGGCCGCCGTTTTTATTGGGTGAATGCGCTCAATGCCGCTTGTGGTCTTCCTTCAGCGCCAGGGTGGCCACCTGAACGCGGTTCTTCAAACCGAGCTTTTCCATGATGTTGCGCAGGTGATTGCGCACGGTGTTTTCCGACAGGGTCAGCTTGTAGGCGATGACCTTGTTGGACAGGCCTTCCTTCACATAATTGACGATGTCCATTTCGCGTGCGGTGAGCGCGGCCAGTGCATTGGCGTTGAGTTCGCCGCGCGCCATTTTCTGCATGATGGCGAGCGGGAAGCTGCTCTGGCCTTCGCAGACACTGCGGATCGCGGCGAGCACCCGGTCCGGCTCGCTGGACTTGACGACATAGCCGTCGACGCCGGATGAAATGGCTTCGGAAATCTCTTCGTCGGAGTCGGCAATGGTGAGCATGATGACCTTGATGCCGAGGTCGCGCAGCTCGGACACCAGGTCGAGGCCATCGGCATCGGGCAGCGACCGATCCAGCAATGCGGCATCGGCGCGGTTGCCCGCTTCCAGCCAGGCGCGCAATTCAGCGGCGTTGGCGAGTTGCGCGATCAGCTTGAGGTCGGGCTCCTGCTGGATATAGCCTGCCACCCCCATGCGTAGCAGCGGGTGGTCGTCGATCAGGATGATATTCAAGGGGCTGGGCATTAAATCTCCGGAGCGTGCAGATTACGCGGGTCAGGTTGGCAGGCCGCGCGGTTTGCGCGGCGCTTTTTCGAATAATGCATCATAGACCCGAATCGGTAGCCATTTCAGCACCTGCGCGACCGCGGCCATTTGCCAGGGAATGACTGTATGCGGACAGCGGCGCGCGATGCAGCGGGCCACTTTTTCTGCGGCCGTCGCGGCGCTCATTTTGAATGGCATGGAATAGGGGTTGACCTCGGTCATCGGGGTGTCGATGTAGCCGGGTGCAACGGTGACGACGGCAATGCCACGCGATTTCAGTTCCAGCCGCAAGGCTTCGAGGTACACCGTAGCGGCGGCCTTGGAGGCCGAGTATGCGCTGCCGCCCGGCAGGCCACGCACCCCTGCCACGCTGCTGATTCCGCACAGCACGCCGCCGGGGTGCAGATTGGCCGCCTGCATCGATGCAATGAACGGCGCAAAGGTATGCACCAGCCCCAGCACGTTGGCGTCCATCACGGCGCGAAATACCACGGCGTCGGCCGCCTCTTCAGTCAGCGTACCCACGCTGATGCCGGCCGCGGCGATGACGATATCGGGTGTGCCAGCGTCGTGAAGGAACGATGCCGCCGCCGCTTGCATGGCGGCGGCATCGCGCACGTCGGCAATATAGGTGTGGGCGTCGAGGCCAACCGCCACGGCGGCGAGCGCGTCAGCTTTGCGGCCGACCAGGCCAAGCTGCGCGCCTTGTGCGCCGTAATGTCGTGCCAGCGCAGCGCCGAGCCCGGAGCTGGCGCCGGTGATGAAAACCCTGGGGCGTGTGGACAACTTGCTTACTGATTATTTGACTGGCTTTTTGCTGCTGCGCTCGGCGCGTGCCTTGACGATGAGCTGGTCGAGCACTTCATACAGGCGCGGTTCGGTCTGCGTCATCGACTGCGCGGTCATATATTTGCCGTCCACAATGAAGGCCGGTACGCCGGTGATGGCGTAGGCCGTTGCCAGACGGCCGCCTTGCGTGGCTTTGGACTGGGTGGAGAACGAATTGTAGATCGTCTCAAATTTAGAACGGTCCACACCTTGTTTGGCAATCCATGGGCCCAGCACGGCCGGGTCGTCCAGATTGATTTTCTCAATGTTGTACGCGTCAAACACTTTGCTGCTCAACCGATCGATTTGCCCCATCTGTTCCAGGGTGTAATAGATTTTTGCAGCGGGCATCCAGTCGTCGCGGAACACGGCCGGAACGCGACGAATCTGGGCATCCTTGGGCAGCGTTTTCATCCATTTGTGCAGGCTGGGCTCCAGCTGAAAACAGTGTGGGCAGCGATACCAGAAAAACTCCAGAACCTCGATTTTCTTGCCGGTGGCAACCGGCTGCGGGGCTTTCACCGTGGCGTAATCGTGGCCTTCAAATGCAGCAACAGGCGCGGCGACGGCTGGCTGAAACAAAACGGACACGGACAATACGGCAGCGGCACATAGCGCCAAAGTACGGGCAAACATCAAGGCTTCTCCTGGGAGGTTGGGATTTCTTTGACCAGCGTAGCGGGGATATTGTTCTGCGCGAGCAGGCTGCGGGTGGAATTAACTTGGTCCATGGCGCGGAATGGACCGACACGCACGCGATGGAACATGCCCTTGCCGGCGATTTCAGTGGTCTGGATCTCGGCTTCAACCCCCAGCAAGGCCAGCTGGGCTTTCAGGTTGTCGGCATCGTCGGCATTCTGGAATGCGCCTGCCTGCAGGTAATACAAGGTGGGCGCGGCCGCCTTGTCGGACGGCTCTGGCAACTCGCTTGGCGTGTCACCCGGCAACACTTTGTAGAAATCAAAACTGGGGGCGGATTCGGGTGTGGCGGTCGGCGCAGTCTCAGGGGTGGCAGACGGCGCAATTTCAACCGTGGCAGGCGGTTCGGGTTGTATCTCCGGGCTGGACGATTCGGACTTGAACGGATTGTTGCCGGTAACCCACAACGCCACACCGACGGCGAGCACTGCGCCGACCGCCAGGCCGATCAGCACCCCGGTGAAAACCGGGCTGCCGCCAGAGCGCCTGGATTTGTTGGATGCGGGTTTTGCCATGTTTACATTTTCTCCGGGGCGGATACGCCCAGCAAGGCCAGTCCATTCACGATCGTGATGCGGGTGGCATCGGCCAGCGCCAGCCGGGCCAATCTGGTCGCTGCATCATCCACCAGAAACTTGTCGGCGTTGTACCAGGCATGGAAATCGCCCGCCAGTGATTGCAGATAATGCACCAGCAGATGCGGGGCCAGTTCACGGGCGGCGGTGGCAACCGTGTCGGGATATTCGGCCAGACGCTGCATCAGCGCCAGTTCGTGGCTGCTGGCAAGCGGTGAGAGATCGGCGCCGGCGAGTTGCGCCGCATCGCCGCCCCATTCTTCGAACACCCGGCAAATCCGCGCGTGAGCGTATTGCACGTAGTACACCGGATTGTCATTGTTCTTGGCGACAGCGAGATCGACATCGAAGCTGTATTCGGTGTCGGCCTTGCGGCTCAGCAGAAAGAAACGCACTGCATCCTTGCTGGTCCAGTCGATGAGGTCGCGCAGGGTGACGTAGCTGCCCGCACGCTTGGAAATCTTGACTTCCTCGCCGCCGCGCATCACGCGGATCATCGTGTGCAGCAGGTAGTCCGGGTAGCCGGCGGGAATGCCTTCGCCAACCGCCTGCAAACCTGCCCGCACGCGCGCAATGGTGCCGTGATGGTCGGTGCCCTGGATGTTGATCGCGCGGGTGTAGCCGCGTTCCCACTTGGCCAGGTGGTAAGCCACGTCCGGCACGAAATAGGTGTAGCTGCCGTCGGACTTTTTCATCACGCGGTCTTTGTCGTCGCCGTAGTCGGTGGTGCGCAACCACAGCGCGCCGTCCTGCTCGTAGGTCTTGCCGGCGGCGATCAGCTTGTTGACCGTGGCTTCGACGCGCCCGCTGCTGTAGAGACTCGACTCCAGATAATAGTGGTCGAAGCGCACTGCAAACGCCTGCAAATCGAGATCCTGCTCGTGGCGCAGATAGGCCACCGCAAACTGGCGGATCGAATCCAGGTCGTTGACGTCGCCCGACGCGGTGAACTCACGGTCGTCGGCGTGCACCGTCTTCTTCGCCATAAAATCCGCCGCGATGTCGGCGATGTAGTCGCCGTTGTAGGCCGACTCCGGCCAGGCGGCATCGCCCGGATTCACGCCGCGCGCACGCGCCTGCACGCTGTTGGCCAGCGTCTGGATCTGCACCCCGGCATCGTTGTAATAAAACTCGCGGCACACTTCCCAGCCCTGCGCCTCGAATAGATTGCACAGTGCATCGCCGAGCGCAGCCTGACGGCCATGCCCCACATGCAGCGGCCCGGTCGGATTGGCCGAAACGAATTCGACCAGCGCCTTCTGTCCTGCGCCCGCGTTGCTGTGGCCGAAGTTCGCACCCGCCGCCCGGATGGTCGGCACGATGCCATGCCAGGCGGCGGGTGTGAGGTGAAAATTGATGAACCCCGCACCGGCGATTTCGGCCTTGGCAATCAGGGGCGACGCGGGCAGCGCATCCAGAATCAGCTGCGCCAGTTCGCGCGGATTGCGCTTCAGCGGGCGCGCCAGCTGCATGGCGGCATTGCTGGAAAAATCGCCGTGCGCGGCATTTTTCGGACGCTCGAGTTCAAGCGTCAGCGTGGTGGCAGGCACGTCGGGCACCGCCGCAGCGAGCGCGTCCTGCAACAGGGTGACCAGTGAATCTTTGAGTGAAAAACCGTGGGGCATGCGGACGGAGACGCGTTGCGTCGCCTCGAGTTTGCAAATGAGAGCGGCGATTATAGCGCCGCGCCGGGTGCGCGCGGGTACCCGGTAACGCGCATCGCCATCAGCGGAATTGCGGCTCCCTTATGCTACATTCCGCCCCATTACAGGCGTTTACGCACTGACGGCGCTGCCAGACACGTGAAAACTGCGCGTGGAGAGTGGCGACGATTGGATACGGTTTTCATGCCTGCCCTGGCGGCAGCGAGAAGCAGGTTTCACGACACATGGACATTTTCCTGCAACAACTCATCAACGGCCTGGTGCTGGGCAGCGTGTACGCGCTGGTGGCGCTCGGCTACACCATGGTGTACGGCATTCTCGAACTCATTAATTTCGCCCACGGCGAAATCACCATGATGGGCGCGATGGTGGCGCTGGCGGTGGTCGGCGCACTGGCATTGGCCGCACCCGGTTTGCCGGGCGGGGTGATCTTGCTGGCAGGCCTGGTCGTCGCCATTCCGGTATGCATGGCGCTGGGGCTGCTGATCGAGCGGGTCGCCTATCGGCCGTTGCGCAACGCGCCGCGTCTGGCTCCGCTGATCACCGCGATTGGCGTGTCGATCATCCTGCAAAACATCGCCATGCTGATCTGGGGCAAGCAGTACATTTCGTTTCCGCCCATCCTGCCGCAAGGCCGCCACGACATCCTGGGCGCAACCATCAGCGACACCCAGATCGCCATTCTCCTGCTGGCGGTGCTGATCATGCTGACGCTGATTCTGGTGGTGCAAAAAACCCGGCTCGGCCGCGCCATGCGCGCCACTGCGCAATCGCGGCAGGTGGCAAGCTTGATGGGGGTGGACGTGAACCGGGTGATCGCGTCCACTTTCGTGATCGGCTCGGCGCTGGCCGCGATTGCGGGCGTGATGGTGAGCGCCTATTACGGGCTGGCGCACTATTACATGGGTTTTCTGCTCGGGCTTAAAGCCTTCTCTGCAGCGGTGCTGGGCGGCATTGGCAACCTCGCGGGAGCGATGCTGGGCGGCCTGTTGCTGGGGCTGATCGAATCGTTTGGCGCCGGTTATATCGGCGACCTCACCGGCGGCTTCCTCGGCAGCCATTACCAGGATGTGTTTGCGTTTTTTGTGCTGATCGCGGTGCTGGTGTTCCGCCCGTCAGGCTTGCTGGGTGCACGGGTGGTCGAGCGTGCTTGATTCGAGTCTGCTGCGCTCGCGCTGGTTCAGCTTCGGCCTGCTGGCCCTGGGTCTGGCCTTGCTGCCCTTTTTGATCGACGCCGGGCTGGGGCGCTCATGGGTGCGCCTGCTCGATCTGGCGCTGCTCTATGTGATGCTGGCGCTGGGGCTGAATATCGTCGTCGGCTATGCGGGGCTGCTCGACCTCGGCTACGTCGCGTTTTACGCCCTCGGCGCCTACGTTTACGCCTGGCTCGCCAGCCCGCACTTCGGCCTGCACTTGCCGTTCTGGGCCATCCTGCCGCTGGGCGCGGCGCTCGCCGGCATGTTCGGCGTGCTGCTCGGCGCGCCGACGCTCAGATTGCGCGGCGACTATCTCGCCATCGTCACGCTGGGCTTCGGCGAAATCATCCGCATTTTCATGAACAACCTCAACGCGCCGTTCAACCTCACCAACGGTCCGCAGGGCATCAACCTGATCGACCCGGTGCGCCTCGGCAGCACCAGCCTGAGCCAGCCACTCACCGTGTTCGGCTACACATTCAGCGGTGTCCATCTCACCTATTACCTGTTTCTGGTGCTGGTGATGGCGGTGATTTTCATCTCGATGCGGCTGGAAAATTCGCGCATCGGGCGCGCCTGGGTGGCGATCCGCGAAGACGAAATCGCCGCCGCCGCGACCGGCATCAACACGCGCAATCTCAAGCTGCTGGCATTCGCCATGGGCGCCACCTTCGGCGGCCTGGCGGGCGGCCTGTTCGCCAGCTTCCAGGGCTTCATCAGCCCGGAATCGTTCAACCTGATGGAGTCGATCATGATCCTGTGCATGATCGTGCTGGGCGGCATGGGACATATCCCCGGCGTGATTTTCGGCGCGCTGCTGCTGACCCTGCTGCCCGAAGCACTGCGCTACACCGGCGAGTGGCAGCGCAGTGCGTTCGGCCAGATCTACATCGACCCGGCCGATTTGCGCATGCTGCTGTTCGGCATCGCGCTGGTGGCGGTGATGCTGTATCGCCCGGCCGGGTTGATTCCGTCGGCGCGGCGACGCCAGGAATTCGCTGACGCCAAGGCATGAGCACGCTGCTGACCGTTTCTGGCGTGAGCAAGGCGTTTGGCGGCTTGCAGGCCTTGTCTGACATTTCGCTCTGTGTGAACACGGGTGAAATTTTTGGCTTGATCGGTCCCAATGGCGCGGGCAAAACCACCCTGTTCAACGCCCTCACCGGCTTGTATACAACCGACCGTGGTGAGATTCGCCTGCGTGAACGCCGTCTCGACAACCGCCCGCCGCATCAGGTGTTGAAAGCGGGTCTCGCACGCACTTTCCAGAACATTCGCCTGTTTGCCGAAATGACCGCGCTCGAAAACGTGCTGGTCGGCCGTCACGCACGCACCACCAGCGGCGTCATCGGCGCGGTGCTGCGCCTGCCCGCCACCCGGCGCGAAGAGGCCGATTCGCGCGAACGTGCCCATGCATTATTAAGCCGCGTTGGCATCGCACAGCACGCCAACCGGCTGGCCAAAAACCTGCCCTACGGCGACCAGCGGCGACTCGAAATCGCTCGTGCGCTGGCGACCGAACCGAGCCTGCTGGCGCTCGACGAACCTGCCGCCGGGATGAATCCAGCCGAGCGCAGCGCGCTGCGCGAGTTGCTGCTGCAATTGCAGGGCGACGGCTTGACCCTGCTGCTGATCGAGCACGATGTGAAACTGGTGATGGGTCTGTGCACCCGGCTGGCGGTACTCGACTACGGCGTGAAAATAGCCGAAGGCACCCCCGATGTGGTGAGTCGTGACCCCAAGGTGATCGCTGCCTATCTGGGGGACGAAGCCCTATGAGTGCACTGCTAAACATCAGCCAGCTATCCGTCGCCTATGGCGGCATCCAGGCTGTGCGCGGCATCAGCCTGGAGGTGGCGCCGGGTGAAATGGTCTGCCTCATCGGCGCCAACGGCGCAGGCAAGACCACCACCCTCAAAGCCATCAGCGGCCTCATCGCGCCGCATGCCGGCAGCGTGCATCTGGATGGCCAGCTGCTCAGCGGACTGCCCGCGCACGCCATCGCGCGACGCGGCATGGCGCTGGTTCCGGAAGGGCGCGGCGTGTTCCCGCGCATGTCGGTGGCCGAAAATCTGATGATGGGTGCCTACATCCGCAACGACCACGCGGCGATCGCCAGCGACCTCGATCAGGTTTATGGGCTGTTGCCGCGCCTGACCGAACGTCGCGCGCAAATGGCGGGGCTGTTGTCCGGCGGCGAACAGCAAATGCTGGCGCTCGGCCGCGCGATGATGGCGCGCCCGCGTTTATTGTTGCTGGACGAACCGAGCATGGGACTGGCGCCGCTGATGGTGCAGGCGGTGTTCGACATCATTCGCCAGATTGCTGCGAGCGGCGTCGCCGTGCTGCTGATCGAGCAGAACGCGCACCTGGCGCTGAAAACCTGTGCGCGCGGCTATGTGCTGGAAACGGGCGCGATCACGCTCAGCGGCCCCGCCACCGAACTGGCGGCCAACCCGGCGGTTCGGCATGCCTACCTGGGCGAAGGATGAATTAAGCCCAACTCACGCAAGCCACCCAAAACGTCCTGGCTTCACCCTATAAATCTACCCGCCCCACGAATAAAAACTTTTGAACCCCCTGTTGCTGATACAGCACGCACGCAAAACCGCGTAAGCCCCGGATAGCCAAGCCTTTTCCAGGCTTCGGCGGTCAGCTTGCCTCCGCCAGCCTTGCTGACGGATAATTGAGGTTTTACGTAGTCTGCCCAAGTTGTCTTCCGACCGCTGACCGGGCGATTACCCAAGCCAGTTTTTTTAGCCCTAAGGGAACGCAATGCCAACCCGTAAAGACCTTGCCAATGCTATCCGTGCACTCTCGATGGATGCAGTCGAAAAAGCCAAATCCGGTCACCCCGGCGCCCCGATGGGCATGGCGGAAATCGCGGAAACGCTGTGGAATCACCATATGCGCCATAACCCAACCAACCCGAAGTGGGCGGACCGTGACCGCTTTGTGCTGAGCAACGGACACGGCTCGATGCTGATTTATTCGCTGCTGCACCTGACCGGTTACGACCTGTCGATCGAAGACATCAAGCAGTTCCGCCAGCTGCATTCCAAGACCCCGGGTCACCCCGAATACGGTTACGCGCCTGGCATTGAGACGACCACCGGGCCGCTCGGCCAGGGCATCACCAACGGCGTCGGCATGGCAATGGCAGAGAAAGTGCTCGCCGCTGAATTCAACAAGCCTGACCACGCGATCGTTGACCACCACACCTACGTGTTCATGGGCGATGGCTGCATGATGGAAGGCATTTCGCACGAAGCCTGTGCGCTGGCCGGTACCTGGAAGCTGAACAAGCTGATCGCCTTCTGGGACGACAACGGCATTTCGATCGACGGTCACGTCGAGAACTGGTTTACCGACGACACTGCCAAGCGTTTCGAAGCCTATGGCTGGAACGTGATCGCTGGCGTCGACGGCCATGATGTCGTCGCGCTCGAAGCGGCCATCCAGAAGGCCAAGGCCAGTACCGACAAGCCCACCCTGATCTGCTGCAAAACCATCATTGGCAAGGGCTCGCCCAACAAGGAAGGCACCCACGACGTACACGGCGCAGCGCTCGGCCACGACGAAATCGAAGCCACCCGCAAGCACATCGGCTGGAATCACCCCGCGTTCGAAATCCCCGCCGACATTTATTCCGGCTGGGATGCCAAGACCAAGGGTCAAGGTCTGGAAACGCTGTGGAACAACAAGTTTGCCGAATACAAGGCCGCGTTCCCGAAAGAGGCTGCCGAATTCGAGCGCCGCATGAAGGGCGAACTGCCCGCCAACTGGAAAGCGCACGTTGCTGACAAGCTGGCTGCCATCAACACCAAGGCTGAAACCGTCGCCACCCGCAAGGCATCGCAGATCGCAATCAATGCGCTGGCACCCGCACTGCCCGAGTTCCTCGGCGGCTCGGCCGACCTCACCGGTTCCAACCTGACCAACTGGGAAGGCTGTCACCCGGTACGCCACGGCAAGCCCGGCAACTACATCAGCTACGGCGTGCGTGAATTCGGCATGGCCGCAATCATGAACGGCATGGCACTGCACGGCGGCCTGTTGCCGTTCGGCGGCACCTTCCTGATGTTCTCGGAGTACTCGCGCAACGCCATCCGCATGGCGGCATTGATGAAGCAGCGCGTGATCCACGTGTTCACCCACGACTCGATCGGTCTCGGCGAAGACGGCCCGACCCACCAGCCGGTGGAACAGACCGCGACCCTGCGCATGATTCCGAACATCGATGTCTGGCGTCCGTGTGACACCGTCGAAACCATGGTCGGCTGGGCGCATTCGGTCGAGCGCACCGACGGCCCCACCTGCCACATCCTCAGCCGCCAGAACCTGCCCTTCATGGCGCGTGACGCCGCCACCCTGGCCAACATCGCCAAGGGCGGCTATGTGCTGAAAGACGCCGCAGGCGCCAAGGCCATCATCATCGCCACCGGCTCCGAAGTTGAGCTGGCGATGAAAGCCGCCGACGCACTGGCTGCCGAAGGCGTGCCGGTGCGCGTGGTCTCGATGCCGTCAACCAATACCTTTGATCGCCAGGACGCTGCCTACAAGGCCAGCGTGTTGACCAAAGGCCTGCCGCGGGTTGCGGTCGAAGCCGGTGTCACCGACTTCTGGCGCAAATACGTCGGTCTGGAAGGCGCTGTGATCGGCATCGACACCTTCGGTGAATCCGCTCCGGCACCGGCGCTGTACAAGCACTTCGGCATCACGACCGAAGCTGTGGTCGCTGCGGTAAAAGGCGTTCTGTAACAAGGGGCCAGGGGTCGGGATTCAGGGGGCAGGGAATGAGCGGCCAAAGGCCGCACCTTCTTTGCAGTGCGGGCCTGGCCCGCTCCTCTCCTGAATCCCCATCCCTGAATCCTGACCCCTAAAAAGATTTTCAACTTCACTCTGGAGACTGCAAAATGGCAATCAAAGTAGGCATTAACGGTTTTGGCCGCATCGGCCGCATGGCTTTCCGCGCAATTGCGAAGGATTTCCCCGAAATCGAAGTGGTCGCGATCAACGACCTGCTCGACCCCGATTACCTGGCTTACATGCTGAAATACGACTCGGTGCATGGCCGTTTCAACGGTGACGTGTCGGTCAGCGGCAGCAACCTGGTCGTCAACGGCAAGACCGTTCGCCTGACCGCCGAGCGCGATCCCGCCAACCTGAAGTGGAACGAAGCAGGCGCCGACATCGTGATCGAATGCACCGGCTTCTTCCTTGACGACGAAACCTGCCAGAAGCACATCGCTGCCGGCGCGAAAAAAGTCGTGATGAGCGCACCGTCCAAGGACGCGACCCCGATGTTCGTGTACGGCGTCAACCACGACACCTACGCCGGTCAGGCCATTGTGTCCGCCGCGTCCTGCACCACCAACTGCCTGGCACCCGTTGCCAAGGTGTTGAACGACAACTGGGGCCTGAAGCGCGGCCTGATGACCACCGTTCACGCGGCAACCGCCACGCAGAAAACCGTCGACGGCCCGTCGATGAAAGACTGGCGCGGCGGCCGCGGCATTCTGGAAAACATCATTCCGTCTTCCACTGGCGCCGCCAAGGCCGTGGGCGTGGTATTGCCCGCACTGAAAGGCAAGCTGACCGGCATGGCGTTCCGCGTGCCGACCTCCGACGTGTCGGTGGTCGACCTGACGGTTGAGCTGGACAAGCCCGCAACCTACGCCGAAATCTGTGCCGCGATGAAAGCAGCATCGGTCGGCGCGATGAAAGGCACGCTCGGTTACACCGACGAAAAAGTGGTCTCCACCGACTTCCGTGGCGTCGGCTTCTCCTCGATCTTTGATGCCGAAGCCGGTATTGCGCTCGATGGCACCTTCGTCAAAGTCGTGTCGTGGTACGACAACGAATACGGCTATACCTGCAACATGCTGCGTTTTGTGCAGCACGTAGCCAAGTAAACGGTAAGCGGTGAACGGTGAACGGAGGCATCTGCTCACTGTTTACCGCTCACCGCTCACCCAAACAACTGAGTTGTAAGGAATGGGGCCCGCTCATCCCTTACCGCTTAATTATTCAGGAGAACCACATGCCCCATTTCATCCGTGTCACCGATCTCGATCTTGCTGGCAAGCGCGTCTTTATTCGCGCCGACATGAACGTGCCGGTCAAGGACGGCAAGGTCACCTCGGACGCCCGCATCACGGCATCGATGCGCACCATCGAGCATTGCCTCGGTGCCGGTGCAAAAGTCATGGTCACCTCCCACCTGGGTCGCCCGACTGAAGGCGAGTTCAAGGAAGAAGACTCGCTCAAACCGGTTGCCGACGTGATCGCGCAGAAACTGGGCAAGAACGTGCGCCTGATCCGCGAATGGGTGAACGGCGGCTTCAACGTGGCCGACGGCGAACTGGTGGTGCTGGAAAACTGCCGCGTCAACCCAGGCGAAAAGAAAAACGTGGATGAAACGGCCAAGAAATATGCCGCGCTGTGCGACGTCTTCGTGATGGATGCATTCGGCACCGCGCACCGCGCTGAAGCGTCCACCCACGGCATCGCCAAGTTCGCCCCGGTCGCGGCTGCGGGCATTCTGCTCACCGAAGAACTCGACGCGCTGGACAAGGCGCTGGCCAACCCGGCACGCCCGATGGTTGCCATCGTCGGCGGCTCCAAAGTGTCCACCAAGCTGACCGTACTGGAAGCGCTGTCGGAAAAATGCGAACAACTGGTAGTCGGCGGCGGCATTGCCAACACCTTCCTCAAAGCTACCGGCCACAATATCGGCAAGTCACTGTGCGAAGACGACCTGGTACCGACCGCTCAGGCGCTGATCGAAAAAATGACCGCGCGCGGCGCAACCATCCCGATTGCCGTTGACGTGGTATGCGGCAAACAGTTCGACGCCAATGAACCCGCCGTGCTGAAAGATGCAGGCGATGTGGCCGACGACGACATGATTTTCGACATCGGCCCGAAGAGCGCGCAGGAACTCGCCGACATCATCATGAAAGCCGGCACCGTGGTGTGGAACGGCCCGGTTGGCGTGTTCGAGTTCGACCAGTTCGGCGAAGGCACCAAGACCATCGCCATGGCGATCGCCAACACCAACGCCTTCACCCTGGCTGGCGGCGGCGACACCATCGCTGCCATCCAGAAGTACGACATCTACGACAAGGTGAGCTACATCTCCACCGCTGGCGGCGCCTTCCTCGAATACCTGGAAGGCAAGGTATTGCCGGCCGTGGCCATTCTGGAGGAACGTGCCAAAGGGTAAGCCGTGATCGGTAAGCGGTGAGCGGCTTTCCGCTCACCGCTTTTTATTTGAACCCGCTTACGCCTCACTACTCACAGCTCACTACTTTATGATCCGCAGAACCAAAATCGTCGCCACCCTCGGTCCCTCCTGTTCCGATGCCAAAACCCTGGACCGGATGATGGAAGCCGGGCTGGATGTGGTGCGTCTTAATTTTTCGCACGGCGTCGCACAGGATCATATCGACCGCGCCGAACTGGTGCGCTCGCTGGCCCGCACGCGCGGCCGCGCCGTCGGCGTACTGGTCGACCTGCAAGGCCCGAAAATCCGCATCGGCAAGTTCAAGGACGGCAAGATCACCCTGGCCAAGGGTGACATGTTCATTCTGGACTCAGCCTGCACGCTCGGCGACCAGACCCGCGTCGGCCTCGATTACAAGGAATTGCCGAACGACGTGAAGCGCGGCGTCACCCTGCTGCTGGATGATGGCCGTATCGAATTCTGGGTCGAGTCCGTCACCGGCACGGAAATCCTCTGCAAAGTGGTACAAGGCGGCGTGCTGTCCAACAACAAGGGCATCAATCGCAAGGGCGGCGGCCTGTCGGCGGCCGCACTCACCACCAAAGACATCGAAGACATCAAGACGGCGGCTGCGCTGAAGGCCGATTACCTCGCCGTGTCTTTCCCGCGTTGCGGCGCTGACATGCGCCAGGCGCGTGAACTGCTGCGTGCAGCCGGCGGCAAAAGTCTGCTGGTTGCCAAAATCGAGCGCACTGAAGCGATCGAGAACCTCGAGGAAATCCTCGATGCGTCTGACGCCATCATGGTGGCGCGCGGCGACCTCGGGGTCGAGGTGGGCGATGCGGCGGTTCCTGCGCTTCAAAAGCGCATGATCCGCATGGCGATCGAGCGCAACAAGGTGGTGATCACCGCCACCCAGATGATGGAATCGATGATTACCAGCCCGATCCCGACCCGTGCCGAGGTATCCGATGTGGCCAACGCGGTGCTCGACGGCACCGACGCGGTGATGCTCTCAGCCGAAACCGCAGCGGGCCAGTTCCCGGTTGAAGCGATCCAGGCGATGGACAGGGTGTGCCTCGAAGCGGAAAAGGAAGCCGAACCCAAATTCTCCGGCGAACGCATGATGAAGAGCTTTTTGCGCGCCGACGAAGCCATTGCCATGTCGGCCGTATTCACTTCGGTACACCTCAACATCAAGGCCATTGCCGCGCTCACCGAAAGCGGCAATACCTGCCTGTGGATGAGTCGCCTGTCGACCCGGGTGCCGATCTACGCCTTGACACCCCAGGTTGAAACCCGTAGAAAAGTCACCCTGTTTCGCGGTGTTTACCCGATCAACCTGGTCACCACCAGCAAAGATCGTGACGTGCTGCTGGCCGAGGCCGAAGAAGAACTGCGGCAACGCGGTGCAGTGCGTGACGGCGACCTGATTCTGCTCACCATTGGTGAGCCCATTGGTCAGTCTGGCGGCACCAACACCATGAAAATCGTTCGCGTGGGCGACTCGAAAAAAACCTGATTCCCTCTGATTATTTTTTAAACTAGGAGACTGTAAATGGCCCTGATTTCCCTTCGTCAACTGCTCGACCATGCTGCTGAACACAGCTATGGCCTGCCCGCGTTCAACGTCAACAACATGGAGCAGGTTCAGGCCATCATGCAGGCCGCTGCTGCCGTGGACTCCCCGGTGATTCTGCAGGGTTCCGCCGGTGCGCGTTCCTACGCCGGTGAGCCCTTCCTGCGCCACCTCATCCTGGCTGCGATCGAAATGTATCCGCACATTCCGGTCTGTATGCACCAGGATCACGGCGCATCGCCCAGCATCTGCTTCCGCTCCATCCAGTCCGGCTTCTCGTCCGTGATGATGGACGGCTCGCTTGGCACCGACGGCAAAACTCCGTCCACCTACGAATACAACGTCGCCACCACCGCCAAAGTGTCCGAACTGGCACACGCTTGCGGCGTGTCCGTCGAAGGTGAACTGGGCTGTCTCGGTTCCCTGGAATCCGGCATGGCGGGTGAAGAGGATGGCCACGGCGCCGAAGGCAAGCTGTCACACGACCAGCTGCTGACCGACCCCGACGAGGCTGCCGATTTCGTTTCCAAGACCCGCGTGGACGCGCTGGCGATTGCCATCGGCACCTCCCACGGCGCCTACAAGTTCACCCAGAAGCCCACCGGCAAGGTGCTGCGGATCGACCGCGTGAAAGAAATCCACGCCCGCATCCCCAACGTGCACCTGGTGATGCATGGTTCGTCTTCGGTACCGGAAGACTGGCTCGCCATCATCAACAGCTACGGCGGCGACATGGGTCAGACCTACGGCGTGCCCGTCAGCGAAATCGTCGAAGGCATCAAGAACGGCGTGCGCAAGGTCAACATCGACACCGACCTGCGCATGGCCTCCACCGGCGCGATCCGCAAGCACCTGGCTGAAAACAAGGCCAACTTCGACCCGCGCAAATTCCTCAAGGAAGCAACCAAGGGCATGAGCGACATTTGCAAGAACCGCTATGAAGCCTTCGGTTCTGCGGGCATGGCCAGCAAGATCACCAAGGTCTTCAACCTGGAAGACATGCAGAAACGTTACGACAAGGGCGAACTCGATCCCAAGGTCAACTGATCATCGGCTTGCCGAAATCAGACGCTGAAATGAAATGGGACGCTGCGGCGTCCCATTTTTATTTTGGAATCCGGACACGCCGGTTGAAAGGAGGCACCGCTCGGACTCTTTTAGATGGACGTCAAGTGCAACTCAATCGACGCAGAGTCTCCGGTACCCTGCCAAATATAGGCCACGCAGCATCCAGCCCACCAGCTACAACCAGATGAAACCTGGGTAGCAGTCGGGAGATCTGTCGCAGAATCAGACCATGTTCTGCTGCGATTTTTGCTGAACAATGCTGCGCAGCAGCAGGATGTCGCGGTAGGCATCGGGCGCGAATCCCATACGAACGCCATCGCGTTGGTCGTAGATCAAATCTCTGAAAATGTCGTTGATTTCCGGGGTGTCCCAAGCTTGGGCCAGCATGTCGAGGGTATGCGGATAGTTTTCCAGGCCGTGGCTGTCTTCCTGGCCCTGCGACACGGGATGGATCGAGAAATTGACATTGAAATGACGTCGGCACGCGGTACTTGCCTTGGTATAGCCGGCCTCGTCTCCCTGGCGGAGCAATAGATCGAGTAATAACAGCCAGGGTACAGGCGATCCGGCGGGATCTTCACTCAGGTGTTCCTGCAGCAAATTGATGGCCAGATTGGGATAGCCGTGGGCGACGTACACCTCAGCTTGGTTGAGGATGTCTTCCTTGACTTCAGTTCTCTCAGCCAGCGCGGTCAGCGGAAGTGCCGCAAAGTCCTGATCATCGGGCGTGGCTCGCCACGTGGTTGGTGGCAGGCTGTCATTCTGAAGCATGTCATCCGCGTGAGGCAACGGGGATTTGATGCCGGCGTGGGCCTTGACCTGCTTTGCATCAATAGGGCTGGCCCAAGAGGGGATGCCTGACGCATCGATGGATGGGCGATCGCGGCGACGGCGGGTCCCTGCAAACAGAACCCCGCTGAGGGTAAACAAGCCCCCTCCGATCAGGTAAAGCGGCCACGGCGAGGCTTGCGCAGCCGCAGGCTGGGCGAGGGCTGTGGCCAGCAATGGGGATGAGAATTGGGCCTCAAGTTCGGCATTGCGCTTGCTCAATGCGGCAAGCTGTGACTCAAGATGCGCCAGTCTGTGATTGAGCGCCGTATTCTCATCCGATAACTCGGTGGGCGACAGGCTGGTCGAGTGAGGGCTCGATTGATCGGGCGAAGCACTGTTTTTTTCAAGACCGGCCGGCAGGCTGCCTGATTGGGCCAGGTTGCGTTTTCCCGATATCACCAGGCGCGGCGTTGCCATTTCTGCCTTTGGTGGGTTGGGCGCAGCTCGATCCGATTGAGCAAGCGCAGCATGCGGCGTCGCGGTTGCTGAAGGCCTGGTCGGGGCCGAAGTGAGCGTCTGTGCCTTGGGTTTGGGTGATGCATTGCGGCGCGGTTTCGTGCCCGAAGCACGCAACTTGATCGGAGTCGAGCTTACGGCAGACTCGGATGAGGTTGAAACCACAGTAGACGACATGCCCACCGCACCAGATTCGGGTGTGGCTTGGGAGGGGTGCAGTTCAGCTGTTTCGATCTGCGCAGGGGGGTCGAGCAGCAGCACGTACTCACGCTGCAAACGGCCTTCGCAATCGGAGGTGAGCACAAACTGGGCAATGGGATCATTGATGGCCCGTTGGGTGGTGATATGCAGCAGGGCATTGTCGCCCCTGCGCTCGATCCTGAACCGGGGCTGAGAGAGCGCGGGGATGCCGTTATCGCTGGAACGCAAACTCAGGCACTCAGCATCCAAGGTCGCTGGCGCGCTCAACACCTCGACGGTGGCATGCAGCGGCTGACCCAGAGTGGATTGCACGGTCAAATCGCCAAGGCCGATGGCGAGCGCAGGTGTAGCGAAGTGCATGCCCAGCAGCAATGCAACAAGTTTGAGTTTCAAGGCTGAATTGGTCGTCATCGGATCATTGCAAACCCCACCGAAGTGGGCCTGCTGCAGTAGTGAGAAACTCATGATTTCTTGCGGAGGCTCCAGTTCATTCCGAATAAACCGAGCGCGATAAGCGCCCATGTCGCCGGCTCGGGCACGCTCTGGCTGAATGGCGTTCGCCTGTTGGCTGTTACCGTGAGCGTCGAGTCGATGAAATGAAAGTCGCTTCTTGCGGCTGAAGCGCCAGACATCACGCCGGCGAGATCGAGCTTTGCTGTCAGCAAACCGTCAAGCAAATACGAGGCGGGAAAAGTGGGGCTGGAGAAGATTACGGAGGTCGTGGCGGCTCCGCTGCCGAGCGTCACGGAACCAAAATTCACGCCGTCGAACGTGAAATTGACTGACTCGGCAGCAGTGTCACCGTCATCAATCAAGCGAAGCGCGATTGATACGCTGGTGATCGTGTCAGTGAGCGCGTTGTAGCCATCATCATTGATGGCGTGGTTGAATGCCCAAGTATTCGCCCCGCTGGCCGTAGTGCCAAACCACAAATTACCGGCCCCGGTGACTGGATCGTAAAAGTCGTTAAACGTGATCGGAATCGCATGGGCCGATGCCATGGCCGCAAGCAACGGGATGGCCAGGAGAATTGAGGGCTTGCGCGAGCGTGTTTGATGCCTCCGACCTTGCCCCCTCGAATAACTGTCGAGGGGGCGTCCGGGCAATCGTGTTGACCTCATGATTTTCTCTTTAAATCACATTAGATGCCTTCCTAACAGCACATATCGAGCCAACATGGTGATTACTCATGTAATCAATGTGTTACATAATCGTTACACCTGAAAAAAACTTGGCAGTTCTGCATGGCTCGACACTTTTGTTCATTCCTCCACGCAAATTGGCTGAGGCAGGTGACTGGACTCTCCTGAACGCTGAAATGGGACGCTGTGGCGTTCCATTTTTATCGGTATTGAGCATCCAGATGGTGGTGCGATAAAGGACGACTTTCGGCCAAGAAGAGACGGTGGACAAGGGGATGACCGCGACCGTCTGACTTTCGAGCAAAAGCAGACGTCCCACTGTCTGTTCGCTGCTGTGCTGTCCGGAGTATCAGGGAATAGCTTCCCTTTTTAATCGTGGGCACCTTAGATTCCTATCGATTCGAAAGCTACGCGTCCGTTCTTGAATGGCGTAACGCCTCTCGTACCGTTTTGGAAGTAAGCAGGACCAGGTAATCCTTGATTCGCGCATCCGAATTCAGTTTTTCGAATGTCTCAACGTAAATCCTGTTGACGTCGACCACCGGCCGATGCGTTTCGTTAGCCAGCGCCTGGATGGCGCTGAGATGTTGTGGCTCCAGTTCGATGTGAGTTGAAGTTGCCATCAGGATTCGCGCACAAACCACTATCAGACCAACATTATAGACAACGATATCTTGTTTTGAAGG
>CAWHHA010000017.1:0-17768 GCA_963828945.1 uncultured beta proteobacterium | reverse complement strand
ACCCCATACCAGACATTCCAACTCTTGAATGCATTCGTGCGCTTCCAGACATCAGGCGAATCAAAGCCGACTAGCACGCTCAATTGGCAAGCGCAATTTGCCACCCCTCAAACGAGATCCATCCTGTCGAAGGACGTGAACGTGGAATTCCAGCACTACCCGGCAAACTCCGCCAGCTTCTGCGCCTGATCCACGCGTTCCCAGGTGAACTCGGGCTCGGCGCGGCCAAAGTGGCCATACGCGGCGGTCTGCCGGTAGATCGGGCGCTGCAGTTGCAGGCTTTCGATGATGCCGCGCGGGGTGAGCTGGAAGGTGTTGCGCACCATGTGTTCGAGCGTTTCATCGGGCAGGCTGCCGGTGCCGTAGGTTTCGATCAGCAGCGAGACGGGTTCGGCCACGCCGATGGCGTACGCCAACTGCACCAGGCAGCGCCTGGCGTAGCCCTGCCGCAACGATATTCTTGGCGATGTAGCGCGCCATGTAGGCGGCCGAGCGGTCGACCTTGGTGGGATCTTTGCCCGAGAACGCGCCGCCGCCATGGGGGCACGATCCGCCATAGGTGTCGACGATGATCTTGCGCCCGGTGAGGCCGGTGTCGCCGTTGGGGCCGCCGATTTCGAAGCGGGCCGGCAGGGTTGACCCACAGCTTGAACGTGGGCGTGCGCAGCTCGACGGGCACCAGCGGGTCGATGATTTCGCGGGTGATTTCCCGGGTCACCCAGGCGGGGTCGAGGTCGCGTTCGATCTGGGTGGAGATGATCACATTCTCGATCCCGGCGACGCGCTGGCCTTCGTACGCCACCGTCACCTGGCTTTTCGCGTCGGGACGCAGCCACGGCAAGGCGCCGGACTTGCGCAGCTCGGCCTGGCGCTTGACCAGGCGATGCGCCAGCCACACCGGATACGGCATCAGGTCGGGCGTTTCGTCGCAGGCGTAGCCGAACATCAGCCCCTGGTCGCCCGCGCCGATATCGCCGCCCGCCAGCGTGATGCCCTTGTTGATCTGGATCGACTGGTGGTTGAAGCGCACCTGCACTTCGCAGGTGTCGGGATCAATGCCGGTATCGGAATCGACATAACCGATGTCGCGCAACACCTGGCGGGCAATCGCTTCGGCACGACCCTGAATCTCGCTGAACAGTTCGCGTCGCGCGGTTCTGAACTCGCCCGCAATCACCACCAGATGGTCGGCGACGAAGGTTTCGCAGGCGACCTTGGCGGCGGGCTCTTCGGCCAGGAAAGCGTCGAGGATGGCGTCCGAAATCTGGTCGGCGATTTTGTCCGGATGGCCTTCGGCGACGGATTCGGAGGTGAAAAGATAACGGCGGTTGTTATGCATGATGGGTTCCTGAATCACAAACAATCAAACGGGTGCGAGCCGCCACAGCGAAGTGATCTCGGCTGCGCGTGCGGCGTGCAGCGGGTCGCTCGCGTCGGCAGCGCGCGGGTGGGTCGGTTTGGTATCGATGCGTTCCAGCAGTTTGAGTCCGGCGGCGTCGATGGCCGCCAGCAGGCTGTCGCGCGTACGCAAGCCGAGGTGCTCGGCAAGGTCGGACAGGATCAGCCAGCCTTCGCCGCCCGGTTCGAGATGCGCGGCCAGCCCGTTCAAAAAGCCCAGCAGCATGCGGCTGTCCGGATCGTAAACCGCGTGTTCGAGCGGGGAATTGGCGCGCGCGGGCAGCCACGGCGGATTGCAGACGATCAGCGGCGCGCGGCCGTCCGGAAACAGATTGGCCTCGACCACGCTGACCTGGGCTTTCAGGTGCAGCCGGCCGATGTTTTCGCGCGCGCACTCCAGCGCGCGCGGATCCTGATCGGTGGCGATGACCTGTTTGACCCCGCGGCGCGCCAGCAAGGCCGCCAGCACCCCGGTGCCGGTGCCGATATCGAAGGCGCGTTCCAGCGACGGCAACGGCGTCGTCGCCACCAGATCGAGATACTCGCCGCGCACCGGCGAAAACACGCCGTAGTGCGGGTGGATGCGCGCGCCGAGCGCGGGGATGTCGACGCCCTGCTTGCGCCATTCGTGTGCGCCGATGACGCCGAGCAACTCGCGCAGCGACACCAGCGATGCAGTTTGATCCTTGCCATGCGCCACCGCGCCATAAGCCTCGATGCAGGCCTGCCGCACATCCGGCGCGCGGCGCAGCGGAATGCTGTAATCCGCGTCCAGCGGCAGCAGCAGCATGCCGAGGGTGCGGGCACGCTGCGACTGGAACTGGCGGTGAAAATTGAAGGATTCGATCGGCGAGCTTGCGGGCTTGCGCGGCTTGCGGTCGATGCGGCGCGCCATCGCCTGCAGCAGCTGGCGCGCATTCTGGTAATCGCTGCGCCACAACAGCGCCGTGCCCTCGCTGGCCAGACGATAGGCTACATCGGCCGTCATGCGGTCATCCGCGACCATCACCCGCTTGGGCGGCGGCGTGCCGTTTTCCGAACGCCAGCGGGCGGATCGGGTCTGGTCGGCTTCAGACCAGGTTACAACAGGAAAACCAGAATCACCCACAGAACTCACTCGGTTAACGCATAACCGCCAAAACGCATCAAGCCGGAAATTGTACGTTCCACGGGCGCGTTGCGGTTATCCCATGGTGAGATAAGCGCAAACCTGTCTCAACTATTGCATCCTTCCCGCGCCGCCATTATCGATACCACCCAGGATGCGGCACTCGCCCAGGGTGAGGCTGAAACCTGTGGTTTCCAGAAGCATGCTCATGGTCGATGCGTGATCAAGTCGGGTTACACCTCGCTAACAGGATCTATGCATTAGATCCAGATCGTCGGCAAACAACCGGTGGCACCGTGGTCAGGCTGGCGACCAGATCGGCCGAGTTAGGGTGAGCGTCAAACCGGAAGGCAGCCCGATGTGCATCATCGGGTCTCCTTCAGGTAATCCAGCAGGGTCTGCATGTCGGCATCCTCCAGACTGAAGCGGTGGGAACGGATCTTCCCGGAACGCAGCAGGGCTGGCACTTCGTCGGGTCGCGTTTTCAGGCTGGTCGGGCTGCTTCCGTGACACGTGGCGCACTTGCTGTCGTACACCGCCGCGCCCCGCTGGGCCGAGGTTTCGGTGGTGGTCGACGTTGCGACAGGCAGCTTAACCGGGGCGTAGAAACTCCCCCTGTCCCAGAAGCCCGGTTCGCTGCAACCGAGGCAAGGGTGGCCGGATTCGACCGGGTTGCTCACCCCGTTCCAGCGGACGGTGGAACAGGCATTGCGGGTCGTCGGCCCCTTGCAGCCCAGTTCCAGCAGACACCAGCCAGCGCGGGCACCTGCATCGTCGAAAGTTTTGGCGAAGCGACCCGCCTCGTAATGGCCGCGGCGGGAGCAGCGGTCGTGCACGGTTTCACCATAAAAGGCCAGCGGTCGTCCCTTGTCATCCAGTGCCGGGAAAGCACCGAAGGCAACCCGATGGGCCAGCACGGCGCTCATCACCTCGGGGATAGGCGGACAGCCCGGCAGGTTGACCAGCGGCCTGCGCGGCACCAGGCCGCGTTCCATCAACTCGGCGACGCCCATCGCCCCGGTGGGATTGGGAGCGGCCGCAGGCAGCCCGCCGAAGGCCGCGCAGGTGCCCACGGCGAGCACGGCCTCGGCGGCGTCCAGACAGCGCCTGAGCAGGCTCAGGTTGTCCTCGCCGGCGATGGTGGAGCAAGCACCGCCCAGGGCAGTTGGCACGGAACCATCCACCACCAGCAACAACTTGCCACGATTCTCGGACAGACTATTTTCACGTGCCTGTTCGGCCGCCGCACCGGCAGCCGCCTGGAGGGTATGGTGGTAGTCCAGCGAAATCAACTCGAATAGCAGGCGCTCGATGGTGGGTGCGGATGAACGGGTGAGCGATTCGGTGCAACCGGTGCATTCCTGGAACGACAGCCACACCACAGGAAGACGCCGCGAACGGGAAAGGGCCTCGGCTATTAGGGCCGCTGAGCCAGACGGCAGGGCAAGGAACGAGGCGGTCAGGGCGCAAAATTTGAGGAAAGCGCGCCGGCTGATGCCGTCGCTTGATCTATGGAAATCAGCACGATTCATTCCCGACTCCTCTATGCAAATTGAACTGGTATGACCGATCGTTTGCGCTTGGGGATACTGGCAAGCGATTGCATGCCGGGAAAACATACCGCTCAATCATGGTCAAGCTCATGTTCGTTTTCATGCCACAGTGACTCGCGCCAACGTACGGTGCGGGTCATCGGTTCTGGCTGCAGGGTGGCTTGATGGATATCGAATTGCTCGGCCAAGAGGGTGTGGCTGGCCTCCATCACGGTCTCCCAGCGCGCGATGTCCTGCACCACCAGATGAGCCGAGAGCAGAGGCTGTTTCGCCCTGACGATCCAGACATGCAGATCGTACACCGAAGCCACACCGGGCACGCCGTGCTGGGTGCGGTCAACCGCTTCCGGGTCAACATTGAAGGGGCGCCTTCCATCAGTCCGTGCAACGACTCACGCGACAAGCGCAGGCTGGAGACCGTGAGCAAAGCCACCAGGGCCAAGAAGCCGAGGCTGTTGATCAGCGCGGCGGCCTTCGCCTTGTACGGTGCCCGGCAACAGCACGATGAATTCCTCACCGCCATAGATGGCAGAAAACGCGTGCACAGAGCAGCAGTAATTAATCAGAAGTCGCCCATGTAGCCGCATCTGGGTGAGTCTTCTTTTTCAGAAGCCGGAACCAGACCACGCTGGCCAGCCCAAGCGCAAAGGCGGCGACCAGTTCATCCGGCGGCAACGGCGCAAAGCGGAACAAGCCCGCCAGGAATGGCAGGTAAAGCGCGAGGGCGAGCAAGCCCAGAGTTGCGCCAGTGACAATCCACAGGATGGGGTTGGGCGCTGTGAGCGACGCCAGCAGAGGACGAGAGCGCGAGCGGTTGGAAAAAATCAGCGCCAGATTGGCAATGACCAGCGTGGTGAAGGCGAAGGCGCGGGCTTCGGGTTCGGCCAGCCGCCCATCCGCCCAGGCATAGGCGCCCATCACCACCCCCAGCACGCCGATCCCTTGCAGCAGCGCGAGCCACAGCGTGGCGCCGCCGAACAGTTGCGCATCCGTGTCGCGCGGCGGGCGCTGCATCACGTCTGCTTCCGCCGCTTCGTTCTCGAAGGCCAGCGAGCAGGCCGGGTCGATGATGAGTTCGAGGAAGGCGATGTGCATGGGGAAAAGCATGGCCGGATAGCCGAGCAGCACCGGCAGCAGCGCCATGCCTGCAATCGGCACATGCACCGCCAGGATGTAGGACATGGACTTCTGCATGTTGTCGAAGATGCGCCGACCCAGCCGCACAGCGCGCACGATGGAGGCGAAGTTGTCGTCGAGCAGCACCAGCGCGGCCGCCTCGCGCGCGACGTCGGTGCCGCGCCCGCCCATGGCGATGCCGACGTGCGCGGCCTTGAGCGCGGGTGCATCGTTGACGCCGTCGCCGGTCATCGCGGTGATTTCTCCATCGGCCTTGAGCGCCTGGACGATGCGCAGTTTCTGTTCCGGCGCGATGCGGGCGCACACGCTCACCGTTTTCATGCGCGCCTGCAATTCGGCATCGCTCAGCGCGGCCAGGTCATCGCCCGAGAGGATTTCTTCCGCGGTTAGCCCAGCCTGCTGGGCAATCGTGCGCGCGGTCGCGGGATAGTCGCCGGTAATCATCACCACCCGGATGCCGGCCTCGCTGCACTGGCGCACGGCGTCCGGGATTTCCGCCCGCAATGGGTCGGCCAGTCCCAGCAGGCCGACGAATTCGAACTCGAAATCGTGTTCGATGGCGGGGAAATCTGCGCCCGAGAATTGCGCCCGGGCCACCGCCAGCACGCGCAAGCCTTCGGCGGCCATGGCGTCCACGGCGGCGGTGACCCTGGCTTGCGCGGCGGCATCGAGATGGCACAAATCGATGATCGCTTCCGGCGCGCCCTTGGCGGCCACCACGTGACTATCGCTGTCCACGGCTTGCCAGACATGCGACATGGCGCGCAACTCGGGCGTCAGGCCGTATTCGTGCGCCAGCGTCCAGTCGCGGTGCAGATGCTCGGTGTTGTTCAGGAAGTGCTCGCCAAGACGCGCAAACGCCTGCTCCATCGGGTCGAACGGATCGCTCTTGCTGGCGAGGATGGAAAACTCCACCAGCGCATGGAAGATTTCCGGCAGCGCGTCGGTTGCCGCAGCGTTCACCGTGAAGCTATCGCCGGCGGCATACAGTCGCGCCACCGTCATGCGGTTCTCGGTAAGCGTGCCGGTCTTGTCGACGCACAGCACCGAGGTGGCACCCAGGGTTTCAATGGCGGTCACGCGCCGGGTCAGCACTTTCTGCTTCGACAGGCGCCAGGCGCCCAGCGCGGGAAATACCGTGAGCACCACCGGATATTCTTCCGGCAGCATGGCCATCGCCAGCGCGATGCCGGCCAGCAGCGCCTGCAACCAGTCGCCGCGCAGCAGGCCGTGGACGACGACCAGCAACAGGCTCATGCCCAGCGCCAGCAGCGCCAGCGTACGGATCAATTTCGCCGTCTGTTTTTGCAGCGGCGAGCGTTCCGTTTCCAGCGTCCCCAAGGCGGTGCCGATGCGGCCGATCTCGCTCCTCGGCCCGGTGGCGGTGACCCGCGCCGTGCCCTGCCCCGCCACCACCAGGCTGCCGGAATAGACGAAGGGCGTGTCGTCGCCGCCGGGCCGCGCCGGCGCGGGCTCGCCCTCTGCCACGATCTTGCTCACCGGCACCGCCTCGCCGGTAAGCAGCGACTCGTCCACCTGTAGTCCGCTGCCGGAGACCAGCGTGCCGTCGGCCGGCACCCGGTCGCCTTCCGCCAGCACCACCCAATCGCCGCGCACCACCTCGCGCCCGGCGATGCGCACCCGCTGGCCGTCGCGAATCACCAGCGCGCGCGGGCTGGTGAGATCGCGCAGCGCCTCGATCGCGCGTTCGGTCTTGCCTTCCTGATAGAGCGTGAGGCCCAGGGTGACCAGCACGAAGCCGAACAGGATCAGCCCTTCCTGCAACTCGCCGAAGACGAGGTAGAGCGTGCCAGCAGCGAGCAGCAGCAGGAACATGGGTTCCCGCGCGGTCTCCCAAACGATGGTCAGCCAGGTGCGGCGCTGTCCACCAGGCAACGCATTGGGCCCGTCCTCGGCCAGTCGACGCATGGCCTCCGTGGCAGAGAGGCCTTCATCCAGCGGCGGCGCGCTATCGGCCATCAATCCCCCTTTGACTTGGCCAGCGCGTCTTCAACCAGCTCCCGCATGACGGCTTCCTCGTCGGCAGCGATGCGCAGCACGGGCCTGGAGCGGGCAGCGCTGATCCGGATGCCGTTGGACTGGTTGGCTTCGGCATCGAGTACGAACCCCAGATGCCCGAGTGGATCGCAAATGCGCGCGCGTACCTGCGGGGCGTGTTCACCGATGCCGCCGCTGAACACCAGCGCATCGATGCCGCCAGCCTTGGCTGCAAATGCGCCGATGGCGGCGCGTACCTGTCGGCAGAAGTAGTCCACGGCAAATCGGGCGGCCTCGCTCGGGCTCTCCAGCAGGCGCTGCATCTCGCTGTTCTCTCCGTCTGACAGCGCGAGCAGCCCCATGCGGTGATAGACCAGATCGCGCAATGCCTCGCTGTCATAGTGCTGGGCCAGTTCCAGCATCACGCCCGGATCCAGATCGCCGCTGCGCGTGCCCATCGGGATGCCGCCGGCCGGCGTATAGCCCATGCTGGTGTCGACCGATTTCAGGCCTTCCAGCAGGCACAGGCTGGCCCCCGCACCCAGATGCGCGACCACGATGCGGCCCTGTGCAAGCTCACCCAGATGTGACGGCAGCGTTGAGGCGATGTAGGCGTAGTTGAGGCCATGAAAGCCATAGCGGCGCATGCCAAGCTCGCCCGGTATCGGCAGACGGCGCGCCAGTTTCGGCAGGGTGCGGTGGAACGCGGTATCGAAACAGGCGACCTGCGGCGCATCAAAGCGCCCCCGGCACAGTTCCACCCCGAGCAGATTGCCGGGCATGTGCAGCGGGGCGAGACGGGTGATGCCGCGCAACCGCTCGACCTCGGCCGTATCCAGGAGGCGCGCCGCGTCGGTCACCTCGCCGCCATGCACGAAGCGATGGCCGATTGCTTCCGGCACTTCACCGCCGAGGTCTTTCAGCAGTGCGTCGAAGGCTTCCGCGTGATCGTGCGGAAAGCCCTCGCCGATATGTTCGTAGCGCCAGTCACGGCGCGTGCCGTCGGCGCGGAACAGACTGGCCTTGAGGCTGGACGAGCCACTGTTGAGCGTAAGAATTGTGCGGCTCACTGGGGCCATTTCCAGTCACGTATCTCGGGCATGTCTTCGCCGTACTGGTGGATGTATTGCGTGTGCGCGTTGAGCTTGTCGCGCATGCGCTGTTTGATGTGGGCCGCCTGCGCCTGCAACTTCGGCACCCGGTTCGCTACGTCCATCACCAGATGGAAACGGTCGAGGGTATTGAGCACCACCATGTCGAATGGCGTGGTGGTGGTGCCTTCCTCCTTGTAGCCGCGCACATGCAGATTGCCGTGGTTGGTGCGGCGATAGGTGAGCCGGTGGATCAGCCACGGGTAGCCGTGGTAAGCAAAGATAATGGGTTTGTCAGTGGTGAACAGGGAGTCGAACTCCCTGCTCGGCAAGCCATGCGGGTGCTCCTCCTGCGGCTGCAGGGTCATCAGGTCCACCACGTTGATGAAGCGGATTTTCAGCTCGGGCGTGAGCTGGCGCAGGATGTCGATGGCCGCCAGCATTTCCAGCGTGGGTACGTCGCCCGCTGCCGCCAGCACCACGTCCGGCTCACCATTCTGATCGTTGCACGCCCACTCCCACATGCCGACACCGGCGCTGGCGTGATTGATGGCGGCGTCCATGTCCAGCCACTGCTGCTCGGGCTGCTTGCCGGCGACGATGACGTTGACCAGATTGCGGCTCTTCAGGCACTGGTCGGCGACAACCAGCAGGGTGTTGGCATCCGGCGGTAGATAGACGCGGATGATGTCGGCCTTCTTGTTCACCACGTGGTCGATGAAACCCGGGTCCTGGTGCGAGAAGCCGTTGTGATCCTGGCGCCAGACGTGGGAGGTGAGCAAAATATTGAGCGAAGCGATGGGCCGCCGCCAGGGAATCTCGCCGCACACCTTGAGCCACTTGGCGTGCTGGTTGAACATCGAATCGATGATGTGGATGAAGGCCTCGTAGCAGGAAAACAGCCCATGCCGTCCGGTCAGCAGATAGCCTTCGAGCCAGCCCTGGCAGGCGTGTTCGGAGAGGATTTCCATGACCCGGCCATCGGCGGCAAGATGGTCGTCGGAGTCGTAGCGTTCGGCCATCCAGGTGCGGTTGGTCACTTCGAACAGTGCCCCAAGCCGGTTGGATGCAGTCTCGTCCGGGCCGAATACGCGGAAGTTGTCGGCGTTATTCTTCATCACGTCGCGCAGGAAGGTTCCCATCGTCCGAGTGGATTCGGCCACCGTGCCGCCGGGCCTGGGCACGGCCACCGCGTAGTCGCGGAAATCGGGCAGGCGCAGGTCGCGCAACAGCATCCCGCCGTTGGTGTGTGGATTGGCACCCATGCGACGCTCGCCACGCGGGACGAGCTCGGCCAGTTCAGGCTTGAGCGTGCCGTTGGCATCGAACAGTTCTTCGGGGCGGTAGGACCGCATCCAGCTTTCCAGCAAGCGCACGTGTTCCGGTTTGTCCATGTCGCTGAACGGCACCTGATGCGAGCGCCATGAGCCTTCGGTTTGCTTGCCATCCACTTCTTTCGGCCCGGTCCAGCCCTTGGGCGAGCGCAGCACGATCATCGGCCACAGCGGACGGATCACTTCGCCGTCCTCCCGCGCCTTGCGCTGGATCTCGCGTATCCCGGCGATGGCCGTATCGACAGTGGCCGCCATCAACTGGTGCATGGCCTCAGGCTGGTCGCCTTCGACGAAATACGGCTGGTAGCCATAGCCGATGAACAGGCTTTTCAACTCGGCTTGGGGGATGCGGGCGAGGATGGTCGGGTTGGCGATCTTGTAGCCATTCAGGTGCAGGATCGGCAACACCGCGCCGTCCGTGCGCGGGTTGAGAAACTTGTTGGAATGCCAGGAGGTGGCCAGCGGCCCGGTCTCCGCCTCGCCGTCGCCCACCACGCAGCACGCGATCAGATCGGGGTTATCGAACACCGCGCCGTAAGCATGGAACAGCGCATAACCCAGCTCGCCGCCCTCGTGGATGGAACCCGGCGTTTCCGGGGCGGCATGGCTGGGGATGCCGCCAGGGAAAGAAAACTGGCGAAACAGATGCCGCATTCCTGCTTCATTCTGGGAGATAGCGGAATACAGCTCGCTGTAGCTGCCTTCGAGATAGGTGTTCGCCACCACCGCCGGGCCACCGTGGCCGGGGCCTGCAACAAAAAACAGGTTGAGATCAAGCTGCCTGATCACCCGGTTCATGTGCACATAGATGAAATTCAACCCCGGCGTGGTGCCCCAGTGGCCCAGCAAGCGCGGCTTGATGTGCGCCCGTTGCAGCGGCACTGTCAACAGCGGATTGTCCAGCAGATAAATCTGGCCGACGGAGAGATAGTTGGCGGCGCGCCAGTAGGCGTCCATCCGCTGGCATTCATCGGGCGTCAAAGCAGTTGCAGATGGCAGCATTCGTTTTCCTTTGTATCGGTCGTGTTCAAGGATGCGCCCTTTGGGCTCGTTTCGCTGCCGTTGCCCGCTCACTCGCCACCCATCGCCCGCAAGCGCATCCGCAGTGATTCGATCTCGTCCAGCAGTTCCAGCGCCAGTGCCACCCCGGCCAGATTGATTTCAAGATCCCGCTGCAGGCGCAAAGCCGCATGGGCGCGGTGCAGGCTGGCGCCGCCGAAGCGCCAGTGTGCCGGTTCGCGGCCGAGCCGGCTCCAGCACGCCGGCATCCACCAATTCGATAATCCGCTCGGCATGCACGGCACAGGCGCCGCACAGATCGATGAGCGTCAGTTGGGTTTGCTCTTCCAGAATGCATGTCGCAGCGTGCGGCAAATTGTTCTCATCCGTCATGGCTTACACCCCCAGTTTTGCGCGTGGATTGAAATTCAATTCCTGCGCCATTTTCCGGTAGACGGCCTTGGCGGCTTCGGTATCGGCGGGCGGCAGGGCGATGCTCAATATCACATAGCAATCGCCGGGGGGATCGCCCGGCAGGCCGCGACCCTTCAAGCGGAGCTTGCGCCCGGATACTGAGCCTTCAGGTATTTTGAGTTCGACGATGCCGCCGAGCGTGGGCACTTTGACGGCGGCGCCCAGTGCCGCCTCCCAGGGGGCGACCGGCAACTCGAGATAGAGGTCGCGGCCATCGACCCGGTACAGCGGATGCGCCCGAAATTCGACCTGAAGATACAGGTCGCCCGCTTTGCCTGCTCCGATGCCAGGGTTGCCCTGTCCACTGAGGCGAATGTGCTGGCCTTCGCGGATGCCCTTCGGGATACTGACGTTGAGGACGCGCTCCCTGGTAATGACATGCCCCTGCGCGTCCACAGCGGGAACCCGCAGCGTGATGGTCCGGGTCGCGCCCAGGTAGGCGTCTTCCAGATCGATGAGCACTTTGGCGTGATGGTCTTCGCCCCGGGCATGGGAGGGCGCACGCCTCGCCCCGCTCGCGCGGAAATCCCGCCCAAACAGGGATTCGAAGAACGCGCTGAAATCCGCCGCACCCCCACCGTGGCCCGTGTAGCCGCTGCCGCTGTGCTCGAATCCTGCGTCCCAGTCGGGCGGCGGACGAAATTCCTGCCCGCCTTTCCAGTTGGCACCCAGCTGATCGTAAGCCGCGCGCTTCTCCGGATCCTTCAATACCTCATTGGCTTCGCCCAGCTCTTTGAAGCGGATCTCCGCATCAGGCACTTTGCTCACATCGGGATGATATTTGCGCGCCAGCTTGCGGTAGGCACGCTTGATTTCATCCTGGGTTGCGTCACGCGCAACCCCCATGATCTGGTAATAGTCCTTGAATTGCATGGGTTCGCTCCAGCGCTGCAAATGTAAAGCTCATCTCGAAGAAAACACTGATAAATTTTGTCATTGCAAGCCGCGCAGAGTCGTGGCGACCCTTCGCTCATAACAATCATGTAAGCCGGACCGACCAGATGGAGATCACATCTGCCGATCAGCGGCCATGGCGATGATGGGCATCAGGGAAGTGTGGGTAGGTGGACGTGAGGCCCACGATCTACCCTATTTCAGCCACAACACCCTGCCCTACCCTCGGCCCGTGCCGCCTGGATTGGTGGACAAGGCACGCTGCCATAGGAGCAGAACACGCAACAGTCGCCGGGCTTGGGTTTGAGAAGAGTCTTGCAGGCCGGGCATTCATAGAACCACTGGCAGGCGTCGGTGGGCATGGCCATGGTTTCGACATGGGCGCAGACGGGGCAGGTCAACCGGGATTCAAGCAGGTAACGGGTCATGAGCCCGCCTCCACCGGCGACCTGCGCCGCATCACGCCGGACAGTTGCGTGCCCGGCGCCACGGTGTTGAACACGGTGCCGAATTTCTTCACGTTGTCGTGCAGCAGTTCCAGGCGACGGTCCGGCTCATCGGTATCGACGATGATTTCGTAGTTGATCGATTCTAGTTTCGGCGGCGCATCCTGGCGCACGCCGTCCACCCGCACCTCCACACCGCGCAGGTCGAACTGGAGGATGGGAATAATCCGCTCGATGCCCTTGATGATGCAGGCGGACAGTGCCGCCAGCAGCAGCTCGGCCGGGTTGAAGGCTTTTGGATTGCCCGCCAGGTCGGTGTCCAGCGGGATTTCCGCCAGCTTGCAGCGCGCCAGGCTTCCATGAGGGCCGAGACGGGTAGTCTCGACATGAAAACTCATTTTGGAGTCGCTCACGGCAGGATCTCCTGGCTAAACAAGCACGGTGCAACAAGCCTTAGCCGCAGTTGCCACCGCTGCAGCAACCGCCGCTTTTGGGGGGGGCTTGCGGCGCGCCGATCGATCCAGCCAGCCACTCTGCGATCTTGTCGCGACTGGGCACACCACCCGCATGCACCACCTTGCCGTCGATCACGACACCGGGCGTCGACATGACGCCGTAGCCGAGGATGGCCGCCATGTCCTCGACCTTCTCCAGATTGACCGCTACGCCGCGCGCCTGCGCGACTTCCTCGATCAGCTTCAGCGTGGTTTTGCAGTTGGCGCAACCGCTGCCGAGCACTTTGATGTCTTTCATTGTGGTTCTCCTTCAGTTAGCGGGCTTGACGGCCTCGATGGTGGCCGAGGCGATGAAATCCTCGACCCCCCGTCCAGGTGCCCAGTGGCGAATGAACTCACGGCTGGCATCCTTGGGGGCGATGCGGATGTCGGCGAAGCCCGCCACGGAGAGCATCAGTGTGAGTTCATCAACGCTCGCCGCTCCGGCCACGCAGGCAGTATAGAGGGCGACTTCCTGCTGCATGGCATCCGGAAGCGGGGCGGTGGTAATGATATCGGAAATGGCCAGACGGCCGCCGGGCTTCAATACCCGAAATGCATCGCGCAAGACCTGGGCTTTGTCTGGCGACAGGTTGATGACGCAGTTGGAGATAATGACGTCCACGGTGGCGTCGGCCACCGGCAGGTGCTCGATCTCGCCGAGGCGGAATTCCACATTGGCGTAGCCGCCCTTGACCGCGTTGGCGCGGGCCTTGGAAACCATGTCGGGGGTCATGTCGACACCGATGACGGCACCATTCTCGCCGACCTGGCGCGCAGCCAGGAAGGCATCGAAGCCGGCGCCGCTGCCGAGGTCCAGCACGGTTTCACCCACCTTCAGGGCTGCGATGGCCTGCGGGTTGCCACAGCCCAGGCCAAGGTTGGCGCCTTCAGGTACCGCGGCTGTCTCCGCGGCGCTGTAGCCGATGCCTTGCGACAGTAGCTCGGCGACGGACTGATCCGATGGTGCGCAACATCCCGTGCTCGGCGCGCAGCAGCCGCTGGATTCCGTGCGTGCCACGGCGCCATAGGCGTCGCGTACCTGTTGGCGGATCTGGTCGTGTTCGTTGACGGTCATGGTCAAACTCCTTTCAACAGCAGGATTTTCCGGAGGGCGTCGGGGTGCAGCAGGCGCCGCTTTCCGATACGGCGATTCCGGCAAGCTTCACGGCTGCCCGTGGGAAATGGGCAGCGTAGGCCTCGTCGAACTTCGCGTCGAGCTTTTGTGCGGTTTCGTCGCGGATATGGCGCGCGATCTCGATCACCGTGTCGATCTGTTCCCGCGACACGCCGTAGCCCTTCAGACGATCGATCTGGCACAGGCCCTGGCCGGGATGGTTGGATGCGATGTTGGCCGCCAGCGAAACCAGGGCGACGATGGATGGATGCAGGTCGGTACTCATAGAACCCCCTTCAGAGAATTGAACAACAAGCCCACGATGACAAACGCGATGCTGAGATAGCCCGCGAACAGCGCCAGCAGCGGCACCTTCACGACCTTTTTCAGGATGATCATTTCCGGCAGCGACAGCGCGGTCACCGCCATCATGAACGCCAGCACCGTGCCGATGGGCACGCCCTTGTCCAGCAGCACCTCGGCGATGGGGATGATGCCGACCGCGTCGGAATACAGGGGCACGCCGACCAGCACAGCGCCGACGACCGAGAGCACGCCGCCGTCGCCGGCAATGCGCGCGACGAAATCGGCCGGCACATAGCCGTGGATGAAGGCGCCGACGCCGACGCCGATGAGGATGAATTTCCAGATGCGGCCGACGATTTCCTTCACCTGGCTCACCGCATAGTCGTGACGGGCGCGCATCGACGTGTCCTCCTCGATCTGCGCGGCCTCGCCCATGCGGATCTTCCACACGTAGTCCTCGACCCAGCGCTCCGGCTTGAAGCGTTCCAGCACGAAGCCGCCGATCAGCGCCACGGTCAGGCCGGTGACGACATACAGCACGGTGAATTTCCAGCCGATGACCGACGCCAGCACCACGATGGCGACCTCGTTGATCATCGGGCTGGCGATCAGGAACGACAACGTCACGCCGAGCGGGATGCCGGCCTCGACGAAGCCGATGAAGAGCGGAATCGACGAGCACGAGCAGAACGGCGTCACCGCGCCCAGCCCCACCGCCAGGAAGCGGCTTTGCAGGTTGCCGCGGTTGCGGATGAATTCGCGCACCTTCTCGGGCTTGAGCAGTGCGCGCAGCAGACCCATGACGTAGATCACCAGGGTGAGCAGTACCAGGATCTTCGCCACGTCCATGACGAAGAAATGCAGCGCCGCGCCCAGCGGGGTACCCGGCGTCAGGCCGGCGAGGTCAAAAACCAGCAGACTGGCGAAGGCGTCGAACATTACTGCGATTCGAACTCGGTGAACGCGCGGTTCATGTTGGCGCGGTGCAGGTCACCGTAGTTCTCCAGATGCCTGAAAGCTGGTAGATCGGCGTAGCGGTCGAGCGTCGCGTCCATCGGTTCCATTTCCTTTGCCGCAGCGCCCACCTTGCCGGCGAGGAAGTCGTAGTAATCACCGGTTTCACGCTGCGCCTGCGCCAGGTCGCAGACCCGGCCATGGCCCGGCACGATGCGCGCCGGCTTCAGCGCGGCCAGCGCGTGAAAGGCCTGCTGGCCCTTCTTCACGCTCGACCACGGCAACACGCCGAGCAGGCGGTCGACGTAGACCAGATCGCCACTGAACATCACGCGGTGCCTGGGCAGCCAGACCCTGGCGTCGCCCGGAAAATGCGCGTCGGTGTAGGCCAGTTCAAGCGTTTCACCGCCCAGCTCCAGTGTGGCCGAATCGCCTGCGAGGGATTTGGGCGCAGGCAACGGCTGCGTACCCTTGATGCGCTCGCCGAGGAAGCGTTTCATGCCGTCCATGTGCTGCGAGGCGTATTCAGCCTGGGTCGCGGCAGTGCGGGCCAGCGCGATGACCTCGGCGCCCTTGCCGGCGAAGTAGTCGTTGCCCAGCCAGCGATGGTCCTGGCTGCCGGTGTTGATGACCCAGCGCACCGGCTTGTCCGTCACCTTGCCGATGGCGGCTGCGAGCTTTTCGGCGCCGAGGCGGCTGGCGCCGGAGTCGATCAGGATCACCCCCTTGGGCGTGACGATGAAGCCGAAATTGGCGTTGAGTCCATCGTTGTCGGCGCTGCGCTGGCCCAGCGGACCGACGATGGCGTAGACATTGTCGACGACCTTTTCGGCCTGGGGCTGGTAGTCGGCGCGGGCGCCCAGCGCGAGCAGGCCCGCCACGGCGGCAAACAGAATCAGCGAGTAGCGTTTCAACATGGTGTTTTCCTTATTTGGACAGCCAGTCCGGCTTCATACCATCCCTTGCTGCGGTTGACGATCTTCACCACCAGCAGCATCACCGGCACCTCGATCAGCACGCCCACCACGGTGGCCAGCGCCGCGCCCGACTGAAAGCCGAACAGCGCAATCGCCGCCGCCACCGCCAGCTCGAAAAAGTTGGACGCGCCGATCAGCGCCGACGGGCAGGCCACGCTGTGCTTCTCGCCCACCTTGCGGTTGAGCCAGTAAGCCAGCCCCGAATTGAAAAACACCTGGATCAGGATCGGCACCGCCAGCAGCGCAATGATCAGCGGCTGCTGGATGATCGCCTCGCCCTGAAAGGCGAACAGCAGCACCAGCGTCGCCAGCAGCGCCAGGATGGAGGCGTGGCCGAGCTGCGCCATCACCGCATCGAACGCCGCCTGCCCGCGCTTCAGCAGCAGCTTGCGCCAGATCTGCGCGAGGATCACCGGGATGACGATGTACAGCACCACCGAGGTGAACAGCGTGTCCCACGGCACCACGATCGCCGACAGCCCGAGCAGCAGGCCGACGATGGGCGCGAAGGCGACGATCATGATGGCGTCGTTCAGCGCCACCTGCGACAGCGTGAAATACGGATCGCCGCCGGTGAGCCGGCTCCACACGAACACCATCGCGGTGCACGGCGCGGCGGCCAGCAGGATCAGGCCGGCGACATAGCTGTCGAGCTGTTCCGCCGGCAGATACGGCGCGAACACATGGCGGATGAAGATCCACGCCAGCAGCGCCATCGAAAACGGCTTCACCGCCCAGTTGACGAACAGCGTGACGCCGATGCCTTTCCAGTGCGACTTCACCTGATGCAGCGCGCCGAAGTCGATCTTCATCAGCATCGGGATGATCATCACCCAGATCAGCAGGCCGACCGGCAGATTGACCTGCGCGACTTCCATGCGCCCCAGCGCCTGGAATGGCGCCGGGAAAAACTGCCCGAGCAGCACGCCGGCGACGATGCACAGCGCCACCCACAGCGTGAGCCAGCGCTCGAACACGCTCATCGGCGCGCCGGCCGCGCTGTTTGGCGGTGACTTCGCACTGTGCGCTCATCGTGCGGCTCCTTAACGTTGGCGCGCTCATGCCGTTTTCCCGATCTCGCGCACGGCCTGCTGCAGCTTCATGCCGTCGAGCGTGGCGAACGGCAGGCTGACGAACATGGAGATGCGGCGCTGCAACTGGTTCATGGCATCGACGAAGGCGTGGCGCTTCTGCTTCGTCCCTGCCCTCGACCGCCGCCGGATCGGGGATGCCCCAGTGCGCGGTCATCGGCTGGCCCGGCCACACCGGGCACACTTCGCCCGCCGCGTTGTCGCAGACGGTGATGACGAAATCGAGCTGCGGCGCATCGGGCTGCGCGAATTCGTCCCACGATTTGCTGCGCAGTTCGCTCGGTGGGGAAATGGTTCTTCTCCAGCAGTTCCAGCGCAAACGGATTGACCTGCCCGCCGGATGGCTGCCCGCGCTGAAGGCGCGGAAACGGCCTTTACCCAGATTGTTGAGCAGCGA
>CAWHHA010000016.1:0-15317 GCA_963828945.1 uncultured beta proteobacterium | reverse complement strand
TACGTGCCCCTGCGCCACCAGCCAGCGCGCAAAATGCGTGCGCCCGACCATCTGCTTGTTGGTGGCGTAGTCATACGCGCCTTGATAAGCCCCCGCGATGCCCACGCGCGCCAGATCGTCACCCATACGCTGGGCACGTTCGATACGACCAAGACGAATGGTATGCAAGCCCTCGGCCAACGCCGGGTAGGCAGGATCGATTCGCAGACCCACGATATGGACCGTCTGGCCGCCCCAGGTCACCGAAATTTCCACCCCATTGATCAGCGTCAATCCGGCCTCGGCCGCCGCCGCCTGCGCTGCCACCAGACCCGACACATCATCGTGATCGGTCAGCGCGAGCGCATGCACGCCGTTGGCTGCCGCGCGCGCGACCACTTCGGCGGGCGCCAACACACCATCGGAGACATTAGAGTGGCAATGCAGATCGATATTGAGCATCGATGATCAGATCCGGGGAACCAAGGTCAAAAGCGCTTGGTCAAGAGGGCGAATCATAGCAAAATAAGCACCTACCCGAATTGAGCTACGCGGATCAACCGACCGACGTCCTGCCGACAGCAATCGCATAATGAAAAAAATTCTGTTCGATCTGTTCCCTGTCATCATCTTTTTCGTCGCCTATAAAATAGGCGATGCCAATGCCGAAGCCTCACGCGCCCTGATGGGCACGCTCGGTCTGGCCATGAGCGCAACCGAAAAACCCGGCATCTATCTCGCCACGCTGGTCGCCATCGTCGCCAGCATCGGCCAGATTGGCTGGGTCAAACTGCGCGGCCACCCGGTCGAAACCATGATGTGGGTCAGCCTCGGCATCATTGTCGTGTTCGGCGGCGCCACCCTGTGGCTGCACGACGAAAGCTTCATCAAGTGGAAGCCGACCGTGCTGTACTGGCTGTTTGGCGGGATTATTCTGGGCTCGACGCTGTTCGGCCGCAACGTCATCAAAGGCCTGATGGGCACGCAAATGGAACTTCCCGAGCCGGCATGGAGTCGACTGAACCTCAGTTGGGGCGGATTTTTTATCTTCATGGGGCTTGCAAACCTGTTTGTCGCCTTCAATTTCTCGACTGACGACTGGGTCAACTTCAAGCTGTTTGGCAGCATGGGCTTGATGCTGCTGTTCGTGATCGGCCAAAGCATGATGCTGAACAAGTACCTGGACAAAGCCGACCTGGACAAGAAAAATTGAACAAGAAAGAAAACAAATAATGCTTTACGCCATCGTCGGACAGGACATCCCCGACAGCTTGGACCAGCGGCTTGCCGCCCGCCCCGCCCATCTGGAACGCCTGCACGCACTGCAGCAGGCCGGGCGTTTGCTGCTGGCGGGGCCCTTCCCCGCTCTCGACAGCAACGACCCCGGCCCTGCCGGATTCACCGGCAGCCTGATCGTCGCCGAATTCGACACGCTGGATACGGCACAAGCCTGGGCGGATGCCGATCCTTACGTGGCTGAGGGTGTGTATGCCAGCGTCAGCGTCAAACCATTCAAGAAGGTCTTGCCTGCATGACGACATCCGATCTGATTCTCCAGCGCCTCAGCGTACTGGAACCTGAAACCTGCACTCTGGAAGACGAAAGCGCCCAACACCGGGGACATGCGGGTGCTGCCTCAGGCGGTGGTCACTTCCGTCTCACATTAGTGTCACCAAAGTTTCGTAATCTCTCCACCCTTGCCCGTCACCGGCTCGTGTATGAGGCCATGGGTGAGCTCATGCAGCGTGAAATCCACGCACTGTCGATCACCGCTTTAACCCCCGAAGAACTTTAAAAAGGAATCCGAATGCGTATTGCACCTCTCACCGCCTTAATCCTGTTAAGCCTTTCCCCGCTGGCCCAGGCACAAGCGCCGGCTGCAGCGCCGGCAACGGCACCCACAGCAGCTGCGGACAACAAACCGCTGGCGGTGGTCAATGGCAAGCCTATCCCGGCCTTGTACGGCGAGCTGGTCGAAAAGCAAATGGCACAGGGACAACCCAAATCGCCGCAACTTGACACGCGCGTGCGCGATTCACTGATCAACTTGGAGCTGCTGTCACAGGAAGCCACCAAAAAAGGGCTGGACAAAGATCCGCGGGTGGCCGCCATGCTGAGCATCGGCCGCATGGATCAGCTGGCCAAAGCCTATCTGGAAGACTACGTCAAAACGCATCCGGTCACCGATGCCGAGATCCAGGCCACGTATGACAAAGCCAAGACCGAAGCGGTTGAGCCGGAATACCTGGCGCACCACATTCTGGTGCCCAGCGAAGCCGAAGCCAAAAAACTGATCGCCGACCTCAACACCAAAAAAGCCAAATTCGACGATCTGGCAAAGAAATACTCCAAGGATCCTGGCTCGGCCAAGAATGGCGGCAAACTTGACTGGGCCGATCGCCGTGCGTACGTTCCCGAGTTTTCCAACGCCTTGGCTGGCCTGAAAAAAGGCGAGATCACCCAAACGCCGGTGAAGTCGCAATTCGGCTGGCACATCATCCGTCTCGACGACACGCGCAAGCCGCAGATTCCGCCGCTGGATGCCGTGCGTGGCGAAATCACCCAGCAATTGCAGCAACAGCGCGTGCGTCAGGCGATCGAGGCCGCACGTGCCGGTGCAAAAATCGAATAAATCACGGGTACAATTAGGCGGGGCGTCGCCCCGCCAACATCAGACAGGGAGCCATCATGGCCGGAAAAGAATATAACCACCTGCAAGACGTTTTTCTCAACACCCTGCGCAAAGAGCGCATTCCTGTGTCCGTTTTCCTCGTAAACGGCATCAAGCTGATGGGACGAATCGAATCGTTCGACCAGTTCGTGGTGCTGCTGAAAGGCAACGACCAGGCTGCCCAGATGATCTTCAAACACGCCATCTCCACCATTTCGCCTTCACGCGAAGTGGTGTTGCCGCAGCGCGACGCCACCGAGGCTTAAGCCGGCGCTATTTAGCAGGGGCGGCCAGCAGTCTGGCCGCCGTTTTTGCGTCCACCAGAACCGCCTCACCACCCCGGTACATCTGCTTGTGACGGGCTTTAATCCCGTCCAGACGACGCGTATCTTTTACATAAACCACCGCATACGCTTCCGGATGGGCGGTCAACCAGCGCGTCAGCTCAGCCCCGCGCAATTCAACCAACGGCACTTCCAATCGCCCCAAAAACTGGTACTGCGCGTGATATTTCGCGGCATTCACCACCGGCACGCCTTCGTCCTGCACCTGCTTGATCGCCAACGCCATGGGTTTCACGTCGTATAAGGGTTCGATCGAGCGCATGGCAGCAAATTGCAGCAGCACCAGCATGCCCGTCCCAAGCATTGCAAGATTCAGTACCGGCGGAAATCCACGTCGCCCAGCCACCCAAGCGACCAGCGCCAGCAACACCAGCATTACGCCCGGCCACAGCGGCGGCAACAGCACGACCTGATCACGCAGCGAAGCAATCTGCCCACTGGCTGCGAACATCAACGCCCCCCCCAACACCGCAGCCAACAAGGCTGGCAAACCAACCCTGGTCCCTGCCCGGCCTGCCAGAACGCGTGCCGCCAGCAAAGCAAACGCCGGAAATAATGGAACCAGGTAGTGTGGCTGCTTGCCACTGATGAAGGAAAACGCAACGAATATCGGCAGCATCCAGGCGAGGCAAAAACGCGACCCGCGATCGAGACCTTCCCGACGCTGACGCGCTAGTGCCTGCCACAGTCCCGGCCAGACAAACCAGGGGAATAACAGAACCGGCAGCAACGGCAGGTACCACCAAAGCGGCCGCCGGTGGGCAAAAGAATCGACCATGCGGTCAGCTGTCTGCCCCCAGAAAATCGCATTGCGATAGGCTTCACCCCCCGCCATCCCGGCCGGCAATGCCCAGACCAGCGCGATGCCTGCACCCAACAGCACGGCCAACACCACCCCGCCGAACCAGCGACTCCATTTGAGGCCGGGACTCCACCATGGCGCCAGCACTGTGATCGGCAACAGATTCAGCAGAATGACCGGCCCCTTGGTCAGCACGCCCATGCCGATGGCAATCCCCAGCATGACAAAGCCGCGCCGCTTGCCTTCTGCGGCTAGCAACACGCCGTGCATGCCAACCAGCACCCAGAAAGCCAGCAACACATCAAACATGACCGAGGTGGAAAAAACAATCCACAACAGCGCACTCACCAGCACCAGCGCGGCCTGCCCCCCCAGGCCAGCGCGCTCTGGCCACAGGCGGCGCGCCAGGAGATAGGTCAACAGCATCGAACCCGCAGAAAACAGGGGCAGCACCAGACGCGGCCACCAGTCATTGACACCAAACAGTGCCCAGCCGGCATGAAACATCCAGAACATGAATGGCGGTTTGTGGCTGTAAGGTTCACCATTCTTGAACGGCACCAGAAAATCGCCGCGCAACCACATTTCCCAAGCTGCGCTGACATAACGCGTTTCGTCGACCGGTGCCAGCGGGCGGGTCAACAGCGCCACCGCTGCCAGCGTCGCCAGCAGCAGCATGCTCAGCAATAATGCGCCACGCCCGGACGTGTCAGGATTTGGATGGGGATTCATGGGGGAAGGCTTTCAGTTTCGTTGAGTTCAGCATCGACTTTGTCGTCCAGACTCTGACCATGCCGGAACCGGTGATACAGCCAGGCACCCAGTCCCCCGGATATCAGGAACAGACCGATGGCCAGCGCAAGTTTCAGGGCAGGCGCAAGATGCACACCACTGCCGACCAGCGCGAACACCAGCGTTTGCGGCAAATAACCGAGCAAAGTGCCAGAAAGGAAATACGCCGGACGGATGCTGGAAATCCCCGCCGCCAGATTGGTCAGGAGATTGCTGCCAACCGGCAGCAGACGAATCAGCACCGTCATGGAGAACGGGTGATCGTGGATGAAACGGTCGAAACGTCCGGCGCGCTCGCCGAGCCGCGCACGCAGCAGCCCCTTGCCGAAGAAGCGCGCGTAGGCAAAGCTCAATGCGCATCCCAACAGCGCGGCAAGCGCACCAAGCAGCGTGCCCATCCCCACGCTGAAAGCATAACCGCCAAGAAAAGCGATGATCTGCCGCGGCAGGCCGATGGCGGTAAACAGCCCGCCCATCAGCAGAAACAGCAGCGCGCCATTGATTCCGTGGCCGCGCACCCGTGCGTCGATCCAGGCTTCGTTGACACTGTTGCCGAGATCGCTGGACTTGAACAGATAACCCAGCAAGGCCAGGCTCAGCATCAGCGCCAGGCCTTTGAGGATGACGCGTGCCTTCATTTACAGATCGGAATCCGGCTCGATCAACGGCAAACGTACCCGCCGCTGCAGCCAGGCAACGCCAAACAAATCGACGATCCCTACCCACAAACGATTGTGCACACCGTATTTGGAGGTGCCACGTTCACGCGCACGGTGATGAACCGGCACCGACACGACCGCACCACCATTACGCATCACCAGCGCCGGCAGAAAACGATGCAAATGATCAAAATTGGGGAGTTGCAAAAATGTCTCGCGGGCAAACACCTTGAGGCCGCAACCGGTGTCCGGCGTATTGTCCTTTAGCATGCGCGAACGCACACCGTTGGCGATTCTGGATGACAGGCGACGCAGGAAAGTGTCGTTGCGCTTGGCCCGCCATCCTGCCAGCAATTCAAGATTGGCGGGCTGCGCGGGATTGTTTAATTCAGCCAGCAGCGCCGGAATGTCTGCGGGATCATTTTGGCCATCGCCGTCAAGCGTGGCAATCCATTCGTAACGCGCCGCGTTCACCCCCGTAGTCACCGCACGGCTTTGCCCGCAAGACGCACGGTGGCGGATCACCCGCAACATCGGGAACTCAGCCTTCAGCGCAGTTAGCCGCGCTTGAGTGGCATCCGTGCTGCCGTCGTTGATATAGATGATTTCAAACGTGGTATTACCAGACAGCGCCGCTGCGATTTCGCGCACCAGCGGCTCGACGTTGTCCTGCTCGTTCTTGACGGGGACAACCACGGACAGCCTGCCGTGGTAAGCATGTTTCGGCATCGCGTAAGCGTGGAAAATGTATCGATGTATGGCGGAGAGGGCGGGATTCGAACCCGCGTTAGGATATTATCCTAAACACGCTTTCCAGGCGTGCGACTTAAACCGCTCATCCACCTCTCCGGGAGCCCGGCATCATACCGGAAGCGCCCACCTGCGGCAATCCGAAGCTGGCTTCATTAATCTTACCTGGCGCATTAAAAAGTTGACGTCCTCCTCTTGAATCCCTGTCGTCCATCCCCATTTGGTGGCGAGAATCAATTGGGAGTCACATATGCAGGACGACATCGAAATCAACGCAGACACGGGCGCCGCTCCGACTGCCCACACCAAAGAAACCATGCCCAGCCTGGAAGAAATGCTGAAGGCGTCAGAGCTCGTTGCAGCCGAACATCACGACGCCTGGCTGCGCGCCAAGGCTGAAACCGAAAACATGCGCCGCCGCGCTGCAGATGACGTCGACAAGGCGCGCAAGTTCGCGGTAGAAAACTTCGCCAGTGAATTGATGGCGGTGAAAGACAGCCTGGAAGCCGCGCTCACGGTCGAATCTCCGAGCGTGGAAAACATGAAAGACGGCGTCGAGCTGACGCTGAAGCAGCTGGTTGCCGCATTCGCCAAATTCAATCTGAACGAAATTAGCCCGCTGGGCGAAAAATTCGACCCGCACCAGCATCAGGCCATCCAGATGATCGAATCCGATCAGCCCGCCAACACCGTGGTCACCGTGCTGCAAAAAGGCTATCGCCTGCACGAACGCACCCTGCGCCCGGCTCTGGTCATGGTGGCAAAAGGCAAAGATTGAGCAGTTGGACCCGCTGCAGCTATTGAAACTGGCGCAGCTCTCCCCACATATCACCCCATTCAAATACTTTTAAAAGGAACGCATCATGGGACGCATCATTGGCATTGACCTCGGTACCACCAACTCCTGCGTGGCAGTGATGGAAAACGGCACGCCGAAAGTGATCGAAAACGTCGAGGGCGCGCGCACCACGCCGTCCATCGTCGCCTACACCGAAGACGGCGAAATTCTGGTTGGCGCACCCGCCAAGCGCCAGGCGGTCACCAACCCGAAGAACACGCTGTACGCGGTCAAACGCCTGATCGGCCGCCGCTTCGATGAAAAAGAAGTGCAAAAAGACATCGGCCTGATGCCCTACAAAATCGTCAAGGCCGACAACGGCGACGCCTGGGTGGAAGTACGCGGCCAGAAAATGGCCGCTCAGCAGGTGTCTGCTGAAACGCTGCGCAAGATGAAGAAGACCGCCGAAGATTATCTGGGCGAAGAAGTCACCGAAGCCGTCATCACGGTGCCAGCCTACTTCAACGACAGCCAGCGTCAGGCCACCAAGGACGCCGGCCGCATCGCCGGTCTGGAAGTCAAGCGCATCATCAACGAGCCGACTGCCGCTGCGCTGGCGTTCGGCATGGACAAGAAGGAAGGCGACCGCAAGATCGCGGTGTATGACCTCGGCGGCGGCACCTTCGACATCTCCATCATCGAGATTGCCGAAATGGATGGCGAGCACCAGTTCGAAGTGCTGTCGACCAACGGCGACACCTTCCTCGGTGGCGAAGACTTCGACCAGCGCCTGATCGACTACATCGCCGACGAGTTCAAGAAAGAACAGGGCGTCGATCTGAAGAAAGACGTGCTGGCGCTGCAACGCCTGAAAGAAGCGGCAGAAAAGGCCAAGATCGAGCTGTCGTCCGCGCAGCAGACCGAAGTCAACCTGCCCTACATCACGGCTGACGCCTCCGGCCCCAAGCACCTGGCGGTGAAGATCACTCGTGCCAAATTCGAAGCGCTGGTGGAAGATCTGATCAAGCGCACCATCGATCCGTGCAAAATGGCGCTGAAAGATGCAGGTCTGACAATTTCACAAGTTGACGACGTGATTCTGGTCGGCGGCCAGACCCGCATGCCCAAGGTCATGGATGCCGTGAAGGACTTTTTCGGCAAGGAAGCACGCCGTGACGTGAACCCGGATGAAGCGGTGGCCGTCGGCGCTGCGATTCAGGGCGGCGTCCTGCAGGGCGAAGTCAAGGATGTGTTGCTGCTCGACGTGACCCCGTTGTCGCTGGGTATCGAAACCCTGGGCGGCGTGATGACCAAGCTGATCCCGAAGAACACCACGATCCCGACCAAGGCGAGCCAGGTGTTCTCGACCGCTGACGACAACCAGAGCGCAGTGACCGTGCATGTGCTGCAGGGTGAACGCGAAATCGCTTCGGGCAACAAGAGTCTGGGTCAGTTCAATCTGAGCGAAATCCCACCCGCGCCGCGCGGCATGCCGCAGATCGAAGTCACCTTCGACATCGACGCCAACGGCATCCTGCACGTCTCGGCCAAGGACAAGGCCTCCGGCAAGGAAAACAAGATCAAGATCCAGGCGAGTTCCGGACTTTCCGAAGAGGAAATCCAGCGCATGGTGAAAGATGCCGAAGCCAACGCTGCCGAAGACCACAAGGCGGTGGAACTGGCGACTGCACGCAATGCGGCCGACGGCATGATCCATTCAGTGAAGAAATCCCTGGCCGAGTTCGGCGACAAAGTTTCGGCCGACGAAAAAGCCGCGATCGAAGCCGCGCTTAAAGAGTGCGAAGAGGCCGCGCGCGAAGGCGACAAGGACACCATCGAAGCCAAGACCAACGCGCTCGCCACCGCCAGCCACAAGCTCGCCGAACAGATGTACAAGGACGAGCAGGCGCAGCAGCCAGGCGCGACAGCCGATGCCGGTACCCATGCGGCTGACGACAATGTGGTCGATGCCGAGTTTGAAGAGGTGAAGGACAAGTAAGCGATCAGGGGTCGGGATTCAGGGATCAGGGAAAGTCGCGCTACGCGCGGCTTTTTTCCGTTTCCAGCCAATGCCGACTCGCTGTTCCCTGAATCCTGAGCCCTGAATCCTGACCCCTAACAACATGTCCAAACGCGACTACTACGAAATCCTCGGCGTCGCCAAAAACGCCTCGGACGAAGAAATCAAAAAGGCCTACCGCAAGCTGGCCATGAAGCACCATCCTGACCGCAACCCGGACGACAAGGGCGCGGAGGAAAAATTCAAGGAAGCCAAACAGGCGTACGAAATGCTGTCCGACTCGGACAAGCGCGCGGCTTACGATCAGTTCGGCCATGCCGGAGTGGATCAGCAGGCCGGCATGGGCGGGGGTGGCAGTGGCTTCTCCGATGCCTTCTCCGACATTTTTGGCGACATCTTTGGCGGGGGTGGCGGCAACCGCCGCGACCGCGTCTATCGCGGTGCCGATCTGCGTTACAACCTGGAAATCGGGCTGGAAGAAGCGGCGCGTGGCACCGAAACCAAGATCCGCATCCCCACGCTGGAGGAATGCGGGGTCTGCCACGGCAGCGGCGCCAAGCCCGGCACCACCCCCACCACCTGCACCACCTGTGGCGGGCATGGCCAGGTGCGCATCCAGCAAGGCTTCTTCTCGGTGCAACAGACCTGCCCGCGCTGCGGCGGCACCGGCAAGATGGTGAGCGACCCCTGCACCTCCTGTCATGGCGAAGGCCGGGTCAAAAAACACAAAACCCTGTCGGTCAAGATTCCTGCCGGCGTCGATAACGGCGACCGCATCCGCTTGGGTGGAGAAGGCGAAGCCGGCGTCAATGGCGGCCCGGCCGGGGATTTGTATGTCGTCATCCAGCTGAAAGAGCATGCGGTCTTCAAGCGCGACGGCGACGATCTGCACTGCGAGATGCCGATCAGCTTTGCCACCGCAGCCTTGGGCGGTGAAGTCGAAATACCCACCCTGGACAGTCACGCCAAAATCAAGATTCCGCCAGGAACCCAGACCGGCAAGGTGTTCCGTCTGCGCGGCAAGGGCATCAAGGGGGTGCGCAGTCAGTCGCCAGGCGACCTGATGTGCCACATGCAGGTGGAAACGCCGGTGAATCTGTCCGAACGTCAGCGTGAATTGCTGCGCGAGTTTGACGATCTGAGCCCGGGTCGCAACAACAACCCGCGCGCGCAGTCGTTCATGGACAAGGTGAAATCCTTCTTCGGCTCCTGAACGGCTGATCCGTCAGGCAGCGGCAGCAAACAGGCGAAAGAAATTTTCGCTGGTGGCTGCGCCCACCGCCTCGGGTGTGATGCCGCGCACCCGCGCGATTTCTTCTGCCACGTGCTTCACATAGCCGGGCTGATTGGTTTGTCCGCGATGCGGAACCGGTGCCAGATATGGCGAATCCGTCTCGATCAGCATGCGTTCGAGGGGAATCGCCGCCGCCACTTCACGCAAGGCGGCGGCGTTCTTGAACGTCACAATGCCGGAAAACGAAATATAAAATCCCAGCTCAATTGCCGATTCGGCCACCGCCAGGCTTTCAGTAAAGCAATGCATCACCCCGCCTGCCGCGCCCGCCTGTTCTTCACGCATGATGCGCAGCGTATCGTCGGCTGCCGAACGCGTATGGATCACCAGGGGTTTGTGCGCGATGCGCGCAGCGCGAATATGGGTGCGAAACCGTTCGCGCTGCCATTCGAGATCGCCGGTCAGCCGAAAATAATCCAGCCCGGTTTCACCAATCGCCACGACTTTGGGGTGGTCTGCCAACGCGACCAGATCATCGACCGTGGGCTCGGTGCATGCTTCGTGGTCGGGATGCACGCCGACTGAGGCGTAGAGATTCGGATATGTCTCGGCAAGACGGCGAATGTCAGGGAATTTTTCCAGTTCGACGCTGATGCACAAGGCGTGGCTGACCTGATTGGCCTGCATCAGCGCGAACAGCTCAGGCAGCTTGCCGGAAAAATCGGGGAAGTTGATGTGGCAGTGAGAGTCGATGTACATGGATCAGAATCAAGGTTCAAGTTACAAGAAGCAAGGTTCTTGAAGGCGCGTAGCACCGCTCTTGTCACTTGAATCTTGCACCTGTCCTACATGGTGTGGGTGGGACGCAGGGATTTTAACGAACCACCGAGAAAGCCTTCAATTTTCTTTTGTGCTGCGCGACCGCTTTCGTTCGCCGCGAACTGAACACCCACGCCTTGCGTGCGGCCGCCATGCGAGCCTGCGGGCGTTACCCACACGACCTTGCCGGATACCGGAAGCTTGGCCGGATCGTCCATCAGCGTCAGCAGCATGAAAACATCTTCGCCCATCTTGTAGGTTTTATTGGTCGGAATGAACAATCCACCGCCCTTGATAAAAGGCATGAAGGCTGCGAACAAGGCTGATTTCTCCTTGATCGAAAGGGACAGCACGCCGGGCCGAACTTGCCCCGTAACATCATTTGGAACTGCACTCATGATCGTATCTCTTCAGTCAAACACATGTCGGTATTGAATCAACCAGGCCTGCAACTGCAGGCTCCGATTGAGCGGATGCGTCAGCGTCCTGCCCTCCGTGGCCTGCATTTTGGCCAATGCCAGCAAACCTGCCAGATCAGCCCGTTTCCCCAACTGTTCCAGCACGTCAGAAAAATCACGGTTAAACCGCACCTTGCCCTGCAGTTTTACGGCCAGTAAATCACCCAGCCACTTGTACACCACCTTATGCCAGGTCTGCGGGCTGACCGTTTTCCAGCGGTCACCCAGGGTCACCGGGTCCAGCTGATCGGGGCGCGCCAGCCCTTCAAGCACGCCACGACGCTCATCCAGTTCAACGCTGCCCCAACCCTGCGCGTCCAGCGGGGATCCCCCTGCCAGCGCCAGCAGATTCGGCGCGTCATCCACGCCCTGGCTGGTCAACCATTGCACAGCCAGCTCATCTGACGGCAAGCCTATATCGAACCGGGCACAGCGGCTGCGGATGGTGGGCAGCAAGCGGCGCGGCTGATCCGATACCAGCACGAACACTGTATTTAACGGCGGCTCTTCCAGTACCTTTAACAAGGCGTTGGCAGAAGCGACATTGAGCGTATCAGCCGGGTTGACCAGCACGACGCGATAACCCGCCCGATAGGTCGACAAGCGGACGAAATCGACCGCTTCACGCGCCTGATCGACCTCGATGGCGGTGGCCATCCGCATGTCGCCGTCCTTGGTCGTCTTTTCCTGCAAGGTGACGGCGTGAAAATCCGGGTGGGTGCCTGCCGTGAACCAGTGACAGGCCGGACAGCTTCCGCACGCCGCGCCATCGGGCAGGGGCGCTTCGCACAGCAGGGTTTGCGCCCACGCCAGCGCCAGTGCGCCTTTGCCCACGCCGCGCGGGCCCGCCAACAACAAGGCCTGCGCCGGGCGCGCCCGCGTCGCCAGCAAACGCTGCCATGACGCAGCCAGCCAGGGATACGGTGCGTTCACATCAATTCCTGCAGCAGCTGGCTGATTTCGGCTTGCAGTTCGGCAATGCTGTGGCGCGCATCCAGCACCCGGATGCGCTTGGGATCGGCTTGCGCCCGATCCAGATAAGCCTGGCGCACCCGGTTGAAGAACGAATCGGCCTCGCGCTCGAAACGGTCGGCCGCGCGCGCGGCGGAACGGCGCGCCTCAGCCACCTCCGGCGGCACATCGAACAGCAACGTCAGGTCGGGGGAAAAGCCACGCTGCACCCAGGCTTCCAGCGCGGCAATGCGTTCCACCGCAATACCACGGCCGCCGCACTGGTAGGCGTAGCTGGCATCGGTGAAGCGGTCGGACAGCACCCACGCACCGCGCGCCAGCGCCGGCAGAATCAGCTGGGCCAAATGCTCCTGCCGCGCCGCGAACATCAACAGCAACTCGGTATCCGCAGCCATCTCGCGATGCAGCAGCAGTTCGCGCAGGGTTTCGCCCAGCGGTGTGCCGCCGGGCTCACGGGTGACGATCACCTCCCTGCCCTGCTGGCGCAGCCAGTCGGCGACAAAACCCAGATGGGTGCTTTTACCGGCGCCATCGACGCCATCAAGGGTGATGAATTTACCGGTCATGGTCATCGTTGGTAGCGGTTTACCGCGCGGTTGTGTGCTTCGAGGGTGCTGGAAAAGACATGGGTGCCATTACCCCGCGCGACGAAATACAGCGCGCTGGTTTTGGCCGGGTTGAGCGCAGCCTGAATGGCCGCTTCACTCGGCATCGCAATCGGCGTCGGCGGCAATCCGGCACGCGTGTAGGTGTTGTACGGCGTGTCAGTTTGCAGATCGACCCGGCGCAAATTACCGTCAAATCGCTCCCCCAGCCCGTAAATCACGGTGGGATCGGTTTGCAGGCGCATGCCCAGCCTGAGCCGGTTGAGGAACACCCCGGCAATCTGCGGCCGCTCAAACGCTGCGCCCGTTTCTTTTTCAACGATGGACGCCATGATCAGCGCCTCATACGGCGTGCGGTATGGCAGCCCGGGCGCACGCTTATCCCAAGCGGCCTGGAGTTTGTCGCGCTGCAAGCGGTAGGCTCGGCGCAACACGTCGAGATCGGAGGTATGCGGCGCGTAGAAATACGTGTCAGGGAACAATAGCCCTTCGGGTTGACTTTCTTCTGCACCAATTGCGTGCATGAGCTCGGCGTCGCTCATGGCAGCACTGTCATTTCGTAACAGGGGCTGTGTGGCAAGCGCTGCACGCACTTCGCGCCAGTTTTTACCTTCGATAAATTGAATGACCGCTTGCGAAACATCGCCTCGCTCGAACCTGGCGTACAGCGCCAGCGGCGTGAGCGGCTGATCCAGCGTATACACCCCGAATTTCAGTATGCTGCCTTTGCCCAGCACACGCCCGAGCAACCAGAACACGGGTGCGTTGCCAATCACGCCTTCACGCTTGAGCATCGTGCTCAGCGTGCGCAAATTCATTCCCGGCGTCACATTGACGGATTTGGGCAGCGCCTCAATGTGCAAAGGCTGCCTGGCATACCAGGCCAGACCACCTGCCCCCGTCAATGCAGCCAGAATCGTCAGCAGCAGCAGTCGCTTAATCCAAGTCTTCATACAAAGCGTTATTCAAGGTTAGGGTCCAGCCCGCAGGCGACCAGATTGTGTCATCCAGGCGAGCCAGACGGCGCACGCCCATGATGCTATTGCAGATCATCACTTCGTCAGCGGCGAGTAGTTCTGCCGGTAAAAAACGGCCGGTATGGATGCCGATGCCCAGACGCGCTGCGGCACGCAGCAGTCGCATCCTGGCGACACCCGCCACGCCGCACTGGCTCAAATCCGGGGTAAACAACGCGCCGCCTTTCCCCCATAACACATTGCTCATCACGCCACTGATGACTGCGCCGCTATCGTCGCACAACAGGCCTTCAAATATCGTCGGGTCGTTCCACTCGGCGCGCGCCAGCACATTTTCCAGCCGGTTAAGATGCTTGACTCCCGCCAGTCGGGGTTGCCTTCCCAGCTTGAGTTCGCACCAACGCGCATGAACATCGTCAAAGTTCTGCGCGTGGTGCGGCAGTGCAGACGCCAGCACGATGCACGTGGTCGCGGGCTCGGTCGGCAACGCATAGCCACGCGCACCCGCACCGCGTGTCAATACGATCTTGACGACGCCCTGCCCGGCTTCGGCCACCTGACACACCTCGGCACGCAATTCAGCCTGGTCCGGACAATCCAGCATCAATGCCGAACAATCGGCCTTCAGCTTGGCGTAATGATCGGCCCACCACACCGGCTGACTGGCCTCGGTGCGCAGCGTGCGGAACACGCCATCGCCATAGGCCAGCCCGCGATCCCGCGCGTTCACCCGGTCCGTCGTCAGGCCATTGACGCGGATCATGCGGCCTCCAGTGCGCGCAACAGGCCGCGCGCCTTGGCACGGGTTTCGTCGAGTTCACGCGCGGCAACCGAGTCGGCCACGATGCCCGCACCGGCACGGAAACTCAGTTCGCACCCACGCAGCAGAAAACTGCGGATCAGGATATTGAAATCGAAGCTGCCATCGTGATTGATATAGCCGACGCTGCCGGTATAACTGCGACGCGGCGTCTGCTCCAGCTCATGAATAATCTGCATCGTGCGCACCTTGGGGCAGCCGGTGATGGTGCCGCCAGGAAACACCGCACGCAAGGCATCGAACACGCACATCCCCGCGCGCAGTTTTCCGCTCACACCCGACTCGATGTGATGCACGTGTCGATAACTGGCGATTTCCATCAGCGCATCCACCTTCACCGTACCGGCATCGCACACCCGCCCCAGATCGTTGCGTTCAAGATCGACCAGCATGATGTGTTCGGCACGCTCCTTGGGATGCGCGTGCAGGCGCACACGCAACGCGGCGTCTTCCACGGCATCTTCGCTGCGTGGGTGGGTGCCAGCAATCGGCCGGGTTTCCAGCATGCCATCAGCGCCGAGACGCACCAGTCGTTCAGGCGAGGAACTCACGATTGCCCAGTCGTCCATCTGCAGCAAAGCAGAATAAGGTGCGGGATTGCGCAACATGAGTTGCGCGAGCAAGGCAGCCGGGGAAA
>CAWHHA010000015.1:0-157207 GCA_963828945.1 uncultured beta proteobacterium | reverse complement strand
CATGGCAATTCCTTTCACAATATGAAAATGTTTCACATGATGTGAAACCATGAACGTATTGAACCAGAAAGCGCACAAGTTTTCACAATGCGTGATAAATTTTCACCTTATGAAAAACGCTGCCTCCTCCATTCAGGTTCTCGACCGCGCCATGGCGCTGGTCGGCATTCTCTCCCGCGCCCCGGGTCCGCTCAGTCTCACCCGTCTGGCCGGGCAGGCCAGCCTGCATACCGCCAGCGCGCATCGCATCCTCGGCGCGCTGATGGCGCACGGCCTGGTCGAGAAAACAGGGGCCGGCGAATACGATCTGGGCGTGCGCTGGCTGGAAGTGGGCAATCGCTTACGTGCGCGGCTGAACATCCGCCAGGTGGCGATGCCTTACATGCAGCAACTGGCCGAGCTGACCGGCGAAACGGTCAACCTCATCGTGCGGCGCGGCGATGAGGCCGTCTACGTTGAGCGCGTGTCGGGCGGACAGACGATGATCCAGGTGGTGCAGGTGGTGGGGGCGCACGCACCGCTGCACGTCACTGCTGTCGGCAAGCTCTTTCTCGCCGAAGACAGCGCCAGTGGCGTGATGGGCTACGCCGAGCGCACGGGTTTGCCGGCGTATACCTCCAACACCCTGACCTCCCTGGACAGCCTGAACGCAGAACTGAATGGCATCCGCCAGACACAACTGGCCCATGACCGTGAAGAAGCCGAGCTGGGGGTGGCGTGCATCGGCGCGCCCATCCGCGACGCCGAAGGCAAGATGGTCGCTGGCCTGTCGATCTCAGCGCCAGCCGACCGCCACAAGCCGGGCTGGGCCGAGGCGCTCAAACAGGCTGCCGCGCAGACCGGCACCGCACTGGGCTATCTGGCCCCCCCGGTTTGCTAGACACCGTTGAGTCCCAAACTTGTGGCCGAACATGAGACGTGCGCCACCGACCGCCGGAGCGTCAGCTTCGGTGGCCTTGATGCCCTAAAACTCAACCACCCTATCAAGCTTGAGCTGCCAGCTCGCCTCGCCGGGAACGAGTGTGTATTGAAGCTGCCGCATGCCGCCGCCGGGTTGTGCGTTGCTGTCTGACACGCGGTAAATGGGGAAGCGGCGGCCAAGCACGCCATCGAGTACGGCAAACTCATCGTGTCCCATATAACCTTTAAAGGCGGCCTTGTCGTCGGTCAGCGGCGACAGGTGGATTTCGCTGAGCGACTTGCGCCGGTTGGTCGCATACGCCACCAGCGAACCGTACGAGCCGCTACCGGCGGAGGTGACATACACATAGACCTCGGGCGAGCCATCTACATTCAGGTCGGCCACTTCGGCACCGGTGACGGTTCCATCGATGGTTTTCACGATGGGCGAATTGTCGATTGCCAGGCCGGACGGCACGATGCGCAGGGTGTTGGTCGAGCCTTGGTTCGCGCTCGTGACGTGGAAGCGGATGCCCTGCAGCTCAAGTGTCCTGTCGAACGCAGCGCCCGCAGCTGCACCGGTGATGCCGACATCGAGGGTGTACTGCGCCGTTTCGTGGCGGCACGCGGCATTGCGCATCAGGTAGACGCGGATCGTGTAGGTACCGTCGGCTGGCAGCGTGCCCTCGAAGCGGTTGCCGGAAGTGGAGCCGATGAACAGCGCCTCATCCGACCTGGGTGGCAGGATGTTGAAGTAGGCCGACAGGTTGCCGGGCTTGAAGGTGACCGTTATCGATTGGCCCGCCCGCGCGCGCACCTGGTAGTCGACCGTCTGGTCGCCCTTGATCGTGCCCTTGAGGCGAGTGCTGGATGCACCCGGCTTGAACGAGATGGGCTCCTGGCGGATATCCACGCTGGCCGATGCGGGGCGGGGCGTCGGCGCAACTGGCGCCTGCTGCAAACAATAAGGTGAGGTCAGCCAGAACGGCACGGCTAAGTGGGTTGAAACGACACAGGGGAGACAACCTTATTTCAGATGAGGGTGGTGCGTAAGGCGTAATCAGGTGCGTCTCCTTGATCGCAGCGCCCGTTAACGTGACGACATGCGTTTTTATCCTCCCTTCGCAGACTCATCACCAGCATCACTTTCCTTGGCCTGCATAGAGTGATATTTGAGTCATCACGCCATCCAGCCCTGTTTGAGCCTGGAGATTCGTGACATCCACCGTGTAATCGCCACGCGGCAATTCCAACCACCCAATGGTTCTTGTCTTCTCATTTCCGTTGTGTGACGTAATGCACAGTGAGTTGTATGTTCGATCCACTACAACCTGGCGATTTGAGGCACTTCGGACAACCACCTTAAAGGGGATAGGTTGTCCCAACCCGGCTCTCCTGATCTCGGGAATATCCTCGAAGCGCACTTCGCCATCACAATCCCTACTGTGCCGATCGCCGATGATTTGGTCACTCAATCGCGTTTCGATGGATTGAAACTCAAAACTTACGACCAAAGGATATTTCTTCTCGACTGGAACGCTAAAAGCCTTGGAAACTTTTGAGCCAGCTGTTGTCAAGGTGATAGGTTCACCCATAAATAGGGGTGGGAACGCGCATAGGGAGGTGATAAACAGCACAACACCAATAATGGGTTTTTGACAGAGCGAATAGGCAATAGGTCCCATAAAACGTTCAACCCGCAATACCCTGCAAGCTCTCCGCCGCAATCTCCCGCACATCGGCATCCTCATCCGCCACCCGCGCTTCCAGCCAGTTCCGCGCAGCTGCGTCACCGGTCAGCCCGAGATAATGGCAGGCATCCGCCCGCACCCGCGCATCGGCGTGTTGCGACAGTTCACCCAAACGCGGCAGCAGTGCGCGCAGGATGTCGCTCCCGGCGAATTCTTCCAGCAGCACACCCGCGCCCAGACGCACGTTCAGGCTCGCCTCGGTATTGCCGACGATGGGCAACACGGCCGCCAGCAGGCCGGGATCGGCTTCGATCATCGCCTGCGCTTTGGGCAATTGGCCTTCCTTCAGCAGCAGATGGAACCAGTCGGCCATGCCGGCTTCGCTGTCGGCCTTGGCGGCCCATTCGGCGAGTTCGGATTTGGAATGCACGCCCGCGAGTTCGATGCGGCCGATGCGCAACCACGGCACGCTGCGCACACCGAGCGATTGTCCGATGTCGGGGCGCTGTTCGAGGTTGACCGCTTCGAGGCGGCCGATGAGGCCCTGCTTCAGCAGATCGGCCAGCGCCGCCAGCATCGCCGGACAGTGCGGGCAGTGGGTGGAAATGAGCAGCAGGGCGTCAGGTGAGGACATGGTCGTTGGCTGAATGGATGGCGGGAGCCGATAATGGCGTGCATGGAATTTACCATCCTCCCTGTTACCCCGTATCAACAAAACTGCTCGCTGGTGTGGGACGCGGCTGGCCGCGCGGCGCTGATCGATCCGGGCGGCGAGGCCGAGCGCCTGCTGGCGGAAGTGCAATCACGCGGCCTCACGCTGGAAAAAATCCTGCTCACCCACGGCCATCTCGACCACGTCGGCGCGGCGGTGGAACTGCGCGATGTGCTGGGCATTCCCATCGTCGGTCCGCAGCGCGAGGAGCAGTTCTGGCTCGATCTGTTGCCGCAGCAGGCCGAGCTGTTCGGCTTTCCGCCTGCCGTCGCGTTCAGCCCCGATCAGTGGCTGGAAGACGGCGATCGCGTTGCAGTGGGCGCATTGATTTTCGAGGTGCTGCACTGCCCCGGCCACACCCCCGGCCATGTGGTGTTTTTCGAGCGCGGCGCGCAGCTCGCTTTTGTCGGCGACGTGCTGTTCAAAGGATCAATCGGCCGCACTGATTTTCCGCGCGGCAACCATGCCGCGCTCATCAGCGTGATCCACGAAAAGCTGTTTCCACTGGGCGACGACGTGCGCTTTGTGCCGGGGCATGGCGCGATGTCGAGCTTCGGCCACGAGCGGCGTGAGAATCCATTTGTGGCGGATGAGCGGGGCTGAGGTCCCGCGAGACATTCAGCAGCCTGGCTTATTCGTCGTCGCCGAGTTCGGGGTCCCAGCCCTTTTCACGCGCGCTCGCCATCGCCTTGGCGTAAATCTCGGTATGGCGCTGCTGCAGTTCGGGCGGCAGCCGGCTGGGCAGATTGGAATACTTGTCCCATTCCTGGCTGATCTTGTCCATCAGCAGCTGCATCCGCCCCAGATCCCAGCCGGTGCAGTCTTCGGTTTCGGGAATGAAGCCAAACACCCAGCCATCCAGCACGATGCGGCCGAGCTGGGTGATGCCGTGGTGGTCGTTGATGAAAGCCGATGTAGGTGTTGGTGCTGGTGTTAGCCATGGGTTAAAGCCTTTGTGGTCCGTGACGGCCCATGCGGCCGTCACGGATAGTGAGTTAGCGAGTCAGCCCAGCATACAGCAGCGGCAGCTTCTCCGGCAGACGTTGCACATGATCGACCATCATGAAATTGTTCTGGCCGAAGATGCGAGACACGTAATTGTCGGCGCGCGGATCGAGGCTCATGCAATAGGTCAGGACGCCCCTCACAGTCACCCACTTCGCACGAAGATTTCTTGCGCAGCCGCATCAGTCCCCGGGAAGGCGCGACGCTGCCTTCTCCGACTGTTCCCGCTCGATGACCCCGGCGCGCGCCAGGGCATGCGAGGCCAGCGGCAGCGTCATCAGCAGGAACGTGATCAGCGCCAGCAGGCGCCAGGTCCAGGCGGCCTCCCCCGCCACCAGCGCGAGTCCGACCGCGAACAGCGACACCGCGAGCGTGCCGGCCTTGGTTGCCGCATGCTGGCGCGCCAGCGCATCCGGCAGGCGCAGGATGCCGACTGCGGCGATGAGCAGCACCAGCATCGCCAGGCTGCAGATGCCCCAGCCGAGCAGCGCCGTCACGACTGCGTCTCCCGCTCGCCGGCTGCCTGACGCTGGATCAGCCGCGCCCAGGCCAGCGTCGCGACGAAGCCTGCCAGGGCGAGCCCGATGGCGACGTCGAGGTAGACCGTGCGTCCGCTGGTCCAGGCCGCGAGCAGGCTCAGCACGATGGCGACGAAGAACAGGATGTCGAGGCCGACGACACGATCGGTATGGGTCGGTCCGGCGAGCAGCCGATAGAACCCCATCAGTGCGCTGGCGCCCGCCAGCAGCACGAACAGCATCAGCAGCGTCATGGCTTGCCTCCGAACAGGGTGCGGACGGGCTGCAGGAAATCGCGCCGGATCGAGGCCAGCGTCTGCTCCGCGCGCGTCACGTCGAGCAGGTGCAGCAGCAGTTCGCGGCGCTCGGGGTCGATATCGACGGTGGTGGTGCCGGGCGTCAGGCTGACCAGCGCGCCGAGAAAGATCGGCCGCCGTCTCGCCGAGGTCGCCGTAGGACATGCGCACGAAGCCCGGCTGCAGGGCCTTGCCGCCGCGCAGGATGAGCAGCGCGGTGAGGCCGCCGGAGACGATGGCTTCCTTCACGAAATTGAAAACCAGCCGGATCAGCGCGGACAATCGGTTCATTTCAGCGCTCCGCTCCAGAAGCCCGCCGTGGCTTGCTCGACATGGCGGATGACCGGCTCGGGGAACACCCCCATGACCAGGATGATCAGGGACAGCAGCACGACAGCGGCATACGCGGCGGACGGCAGCGCGGCAGGTGTCGACCCGGCTGGCCTGTCGTGCGGCTGCGGCTTCCAGAACGCCTCCAGCCAGATCTTGCTCATCGAGTACAGCGTCAGCAGTCCGACCGCCAGGGCGGTTCCCCCCCACAGGTAGCGACCCTGCTCGAAGGCCTCGCGCAGCAGCATGAACTTGCCCCAGAAACCGGTGGTGGGCGGCACCCCCACCAGCGAGAACGCGCTCAGCAGGAACAGCAGCGCCAGCAGCGGCCGCGCCGGATACAGGCCGCCGATGCGGCGCAGGTCGTAATGCCCGGCGGCGGCGAACATCAGGCCGGCGATGAGGAACAGGTTGGCCTTGACCAGGATGTTGTGGAACAGGAAATAGACGGTCGCCGCCGCGCCTGCCGGCGTCGCCAGCGCGATGCCGAGCAGCAGGTAGCCGATCTGGCTGACGATGTGGAAGGCGAGGATGCGCCGCAGGTCCCAGTGATAGGCGGCACCGAGCACCCCGCTCAGCATGGTCACCAACGCCAGCCAGCCGAGCGCCTCGAGCAGGATGCCCGGCGTGGCGACGAACACGTCGCCCAGCAGGCGCAGCAGGACATAGGCGGCCACCTTGGTCAGCAGCCCGCCGACCAGCGCCAGAACCGGTGCCGGCAGGGTGTGGTAGCTGGCCGGCAGCCAGGCGAACAGCGGGAAGGCCCCCGCCTTGAGCAGGAAGGCCAGCACCAGCAGGCCGAGGTAGGCCGGCAGGGCGCCCGCCAGCTCCGGCTCGGCGCTGGCGACGCGCAGGGCGCCGAAGTTGAGATGGCCGGTGGCGCCGTAGATCATGCCGATCGCACCGAGCATCAGCAGCGTGCCGAGCATGCTGACGGCGAAATACTTGAACGCCGCCTCGCCATGCCGGCGTTTGCCGCCCAGCACCAGCAGGCCGAGCACGCTGATCAGCATCAGCTCGAACCAGACGTAGAGGTTGAACAGGTCGGCGGCGAGAAAGACCGCCCCGGTCGCCGCCAGCAGACCGTGCAGCAGGGGATGCAGGCCGGCTCCCGCCTCGGCCGTCTCGCCCCAGCGCAGGGTGGCGAGCAGCACGCCCGCGCCGAGGAGGGCGGCGACCAGCACCAGCGCCGCGCTCAGCGCATCGGCGGCAAATTCGATGGCGTAGGGCAGCGGCCAGTTGCCGAGCGCCACCGACTGACGGCCGCCCTGCACGACCTCGAACAGCAGCAGGCTGGCGCACGCCAGCAGCGCCGCGCCACCGAGCAGGCTCACGCCCCGGCGCAACACGGCTGGCGCGCCAGCAGCGCGGTCAGCAGGGCGGTCAGCAGGGGTACCAGCAGCGGGCTGAGGACCAGCATCATTCCTCCATCACCGGCGGCTTCAACGGATCGCTCGCGTCCGGCTCGGACGCCTGCAGCCGATCGCTGTCGTCGTGGTCATTGTGCCGCACCAGCCAGGCGCCGAGGACCAGGGCGAAGCACAGCAGCGCGAAGCCGATGACGATCGCCGTCAGCACCAGCGCCTGCGGCAGCGGGTCGGCTGAACCAGCAGCCAGCTGCCCGGCGCCGGCCTCGATCAGCGGCGGAACGAGGGTGCCGGGGCGGGCTGCCATGAAAACGATCAGGTTGGCCGCACTGCCGAGCACGGCCAGCCCGACGATCAGACGGAACAGGTCGCGCGACAGCGCGAGCATCACCCCGGCGCTCACCACCAGGCTGATGGCGAGCATCATGATCAGGCTCACGGCGACGGCCTCCGCATCGTCGAGCAGGGCGTAGATATAACCGGTCAGTGCCCCCCACACCGTGCAGAACACGCCGATGTCGAACAGCATCACCGTCGACACGCCGACTCCGGTCCACAGATGGGTGAGGAAAGGCAGGCCCGCCGCGGCGCCGAAAAGACCGGCGAGCAAGGCCAGCACGACACCGCTCATCGCCAGCGGCAGCGGCGCCAGCGGCTGCAGGCGACGCGCGGCGCGGACGTCGAGGATAATGGCGACCAGGCTGCTGCCCGCCACCGCCAGCAGCCCGCCGATGAATCCGCCGCCGGGTTCGTTGTGGCCGCGCAGCAGAACCCACACCGCGGCCGCCAGCAGGATCCAGTAGAGCGGACGCGCGGCTTGCGTCAGCAGGGACGAACGCGGCGTCATGCTGTGCGCCTCTTCTTCAGTCCGGCGAGCAGCGGCAGCGCCGCCAGCAGCGAGAAGGCCACCACCGCGATCTCGCCGAGGGTATCGAGGGCGCGGAAATCGACGATGATCACGTTAACCACGTTGCGGCCATGCGCCTCGGGCAGGCTGGTGCGGCCGAACCAGTCGGCCAGTTCGGCATTCCGGCAGCCCTGCCAGGTGCGCCAGCAGCAGGAAGGTGCCGATGCCGGCCGCCGCGGCCAGCGACGCATTCGCCCAGCGCCATGGCTCGCGCCGGGACGGCGAGCGGTCCGTAGCGCGGCAGCACGCTCGCCGCCACCACCACCAGCACCGTCTCCACCGTGAACTGGGTGAACGCCAGATCCGGTGCGCCGGCGAACAGGAACCAGACCGGCCGAACCGTAACCCGACCAGACCGCTCGCCATCAGCACCGCCAGGCGGTCGCGCAGCAGCAGCGCCGCGGCGGCGCCGGCCACGATCAGCAGCGCGGCGACCGCCCAGGCCCAGGCATGGGCCGGCCAGTCCCAGCGAATCAGCGGACGGCTGTCGCCCGCCCACCAGGCGAACGCGCCCATCAGCAGCAGCGCCGCCAGGGTCAGGCGCAGATAGGACGACAGGCGGCCCCCCTGCAGCAGCCGCGTATGCCAGGCCGCCACGCGCGACAGGCCATGCAGCAGATGCTCGTACCAGGGCTGCCGGACCGAAGCGGTCGAGCCAGTGCAACCGGTGCAGGGCCTGGTGCAGGCGGTCCCAGGCAAGGAAGAACAGCAGGCCGATCACGGCGGTGATGCCGGTGGCCGACAGCAGTACGTCGAGATCCAAAGCGGCGCTCAGCTCGACCGTGCCGAGTTGCGGCGAGATGCTGCGCGCCGCAGCGAGCAGCAGGGGATCGGCCAGCGCCGGGAAGAAATCGAACTCGATGCCCAGCAGCACGATCGCCAGCGGCGGCACGAACATGCGCCAGGACACTTCGTGCACCTGTCCGCGCGGCGCTTCCGGCGGCCCCCAGAACACCCGCACCGCGGCCACCCCGGCGACCGCCACGGCGATGGCGTTGACGAAAACGGTCGCGTAGCTGACCAGCATCAGCACCTCGGCCTCGGCCTTGGCGACCGAGATCACGTCCTTGGCGACGAAACCGAACGACAGCGGCAGCCCAGCCATCGACAGGCCGGCCAGCACTGCCGCGGTCGCGGTCAGCGGCATCGAGCGGCGCAGGCCCATGAGGTGGTCGATGTTGCGGGTCCCGGTGGCATGGTCGATGTTGCCGGCGACCATGAACAGCGGCGCCTTGTACAGGGCGTGGGCAAACAGGAAGGCGACCACCGCGAGCGCCGCGCCGGGACTCGGCAGGCCGATCAGCAGCGTCAGCGTGCCCAGCGCGGACACCGTGCTGCGCGCCAGGATGCGCTTGAGGTCGCGCTCGCGCAGGGCCAGCACCGCCGCCCAGACCGCGGTGAGCGTGCCGGTGCCGATCAGCATGACTTCCCAGAACAACAGGTCGTTGAACGCCGGATCGAGCCGCGCCATCAGGTAGATGCCGAGCTTCACCATGGTCGCCGAGTGCAGGTAGGCGGAGACCGGCGTCGGTGCCGACATGGCGTTGGGCAGCCAGAAATGGAACGGAAACTGCGCCGACTTGGTGAAGGCGCCGAGCAGCACCAGCGTCAGCGCAAGCTCCAGACGCGGGTCGGCGGTGAGCGCCGGCGCGGCGGCGACGATGCCGGACAGCGTCCAGGATCCCGCCATCTGCGCCAGCAGCAGCAGGCCGCCGAGCAGCGCCAGGCCGCCGCCCATGGTGACCAGCAGCGCCTGGCGCGCAGCGGCGCGGGCCTGGGCGTCAGCGTGGTTGAAGCCGACCAGGAGGAAGGAGGTGAGGCTGGTGAGTTCCCAGAACAGGAACAGCAGGATCACGTTGTCGGCGCTGACCGCTCCGATCATCGCCAGCATGAACAGCAGCAGCACGACGAACAGCCGGCCGCGCCGCGGCTCGTGGGCCAGATAGCCGCTGGCATAGACGAAGATCCAGGCACCGATGCCGGTAATCAGGGCCAGCATCTGCGCCGCCAGGCCGTCGACGCGAAAAGCGGCGGCAAGACCCAGGCTGGGCACCCAATCCAGCGTCAGGTTCCAGGGCAGGGCATACCGGTTCAGGCCCCAGATCAGGGCCAGGAAGGCGGTCAGCGGCAGCAGCGCCGCCCACAGATAAGTCGGGCCATCGGCCTGCGCGTGGGCGTGGGGCTGTGGATGGTCTGCAGTCATGCCCACAGGCTCAGGGGTGGATCATTGACCAAAGCGCGCAGGATATCGCTGCGGGTCAGGATGCCGACCAGTTCTTCCTGCTCGTTGATCACCGGCACCCCGGACAGTTGATAGTCGAGCAGCACCCGCGCCACGCGCCGGATATCGGTGATGGGATCGGCGCTGACCACCGGAGATGTCATCACGTCGGCGACGCTGCGCGACAGGATGTCGCGCAGCGTGTCGGCTTCCACATTGATGACCGTGAGCAGGTCCTGAACCGAGACCAGGCCCACCAGCCGCAGCGTTTTATCGAGCACCGGCGCCTGGCCCAGGCCACGCGTGGCGAGTTGACGCCAGGCGTCTTCAACGCGGGTATCCGGACGCAAGGTCATGACATCGCGGCTCATCAACTGGTAGGCGTGCAGGATGAGCGTGCGCTCGGACGAAACACGCAGCATCTGGCGATAGGCCTGCGCTGCCTTCTGATATTGGCCGTCCTCTTGATTTTCGCGCCCGGACACGCGCATTTCCGGCCCCAGTTCTTCCCCTTCCTGGTTGATGCCGCGTGATCGGCGCGCCGCGCTCAAACCGGGGATGGCGATCAGTTTTTCCAGCGAGCCGCGAAAGGATTGTCCGGTGACACCGTAGACGGAAAACATGATGGCTCCTTATGCGCATAGTGTTATCGACTCAGATGCGGTTGTCGGGGTGGACAAGCCGCCAATACCGCACTGCCAATACGACCAAAGTGACCGCCAGCAGCGGCAGCACGAAACCACCCATCACCGCGCTGTAACCGTGCAAGGCATCGTGGCCGGTGGCGTGCAGGATGAGATACAGGGTGTAAGTGACATACAGGGCCAGGAACAGTGCACCCTCCCAGCGCGCGATCAGATGGCCCGTGAAGAAGATCGGCAGGCACGCCACCGCCACCGCCACCATCACCGGCAGATCGAACGCCAGCATGGCCGGAGCCACGGCGAGATCGCCGGGCGCGACGCTGGCCGAGATGCCCAGCACAGCCAGAATGTTGAAGATGCTGCTTCCCACCACGTTGCCGACGGCGATGTCGCGTTCGCCGCGAATGGCGGCCAGGATGGAGGTGGCCACCTCGGGCAGCGACGTGCCGGCGGCAACGATGGTCAGGCCGATGACCAGTTCGCTGACGCCTAGATGTTTGGCAAAGGTCACGGCCGCTTCCACCAGCCAATTCGAACCCAGCACCAGCAGGGCGAGACCGCCCAGGATCAGCAGAATCTGCACGCCCCAGTGCGCATCCCAGCCTTGCGCCCCGCCTTCGAACGCCTCGTCATATTCGGCCTTGATGGCGGCCGTCTCGCGTCGGCTCTGGCGAATGATGACGACCGTATAGCCGAAGACCAGGCTCGCCAGCAGCAAGCCCTCCCAGCGGCTGATGCCGCCATCGGCGGCCATCGCCCAGAGCAGCAGCGAAGCGCCGATCATCACCGGCACCTCCTGGCGAACGATCTGCTGATGCACCACCAGCGGCACGATCAGTGCCGATGCGCCGAGAATGAACAGCACGTTGAAAATATTGCTGCCGACCACGTTGCCGAGCGCGATATCGACCTGGCCGGACCAGGCCGATTGCACCGACACCGCCATTTCCGGCGCGCTGGTACCGAAGGCGACCACGGTGAGGCCGACCACCAGCGGCGAGATGCCGAAGGAAAACGCCAGTTTCGAAGCGCCGCGCACCAGCAGTTCCGCGCCGACAACCAGGGCAATCAGTCCCAAAGCAAACCAAAGCATGGGTCGTTTCCTTTATAAAATGGGGCGCAGCATTTCTTCCACCTCGAAGCCCAGAACCAGCAGCCAGGTGAACATCGCGACTCCAACCCCTGCCGCAGCGATGTCCTTGATGATGCCGATTTTTTCATCGTGGCGGGTTTCGACGAAATCGCACAGCGCCTCGATTGCGCTGTTCATGATTTCAGCGACCAGCACCAGGGCGGTGACGACGATGATCAGAACCGAGTCGATCCAGTCGCGCGTGATCATGGCCGCCACCAGCACCCCCAGTGAAAAGACCAGCTTCCAGGCGACGCTGAAGTCGTAGACCACCGCATAGCGCAGGCCAGACAGGATGGTGCGGAATTTCCGCAGCGGATGGTAGCCGGGCTCGCCGGTACCGAGGAACTTGTGTCTCACGCCGCGCCCTCCCCTGGCTTGCGGTGGCTACCCGCAGGCGGTTCCAGTAGCAACGCATGCAGCCCTGCCACCCACAACAGGGCCGCCAGGATGCCAGTCACGACATCGCTCGGGAAATGCACCTGCAGGTAGATGCGGGACAAGCCGACCAACAGCACGGCAAGCCCCAACAGGATGACCCAGAATATGCGGGTGTGTTTGGCGACGAGCAGCCACGCCAGAGCCGCTGCCGTGGCCTGCATCGCGTGCGCGCTCGGGAAAGACCAGTCGCCGGGCATGTCGAGCCAGGTTGGAAAAAGATCGGGGCGTGGCCGTGTCACCCAGAGCTTGAAAACATGGCTAAGAGCCGATGACCCGAGCAGGGCGAGAAGCAGAAAACCCGCCTCGCGTCGCCGCCGGCCACGCAGCAGCAGCCCGGCCAGCGCCACGGTCAGCGGCAGCAGCAGGATCAGCGAGCCGAACCAGGTCATCCCTTGCATCATCGCGTCAAGCCATCCGCTGCGCAGGGCATGGGCGAGTCCGAGTCCGGCGCGGTCGAACTCGCCGACGATGCATCGGTCGTCCGGACAGACAGCCAGCGCGCCCGCTGCCAGAACGGTCAGACTCGACAACCACAGCATCACGACCTGTCGCACGCATCCTCCTTGATACCATCACAGACGTGAATCACGGTCATTGAGTATCTTGCGTGGTCATCGCCGCGCTGGATGCCCAATCCACCAGAATCCCGTCACCTACCGGGGTTTTTCTCGGTCGAAGGATGCTGTCACGCCACCACACGGGCGCCGATTGATCATGCACCGGCCTCGGCCGAATCCGGCTTGGCTTGCCTGCAGATATTCCGTCTATCGCGTCAACCCGGCGTACAGCAGCGGCAGCTTCTCCGGCAGGCGCTGCACATGATCGACCACCATGAAATTGTTCTGGCCGAAGATGCGCGACACGTAATTGTCGGCGCGCGGATCGAGGCTCATGCAATAGGTCAGGACGCCATCGCGCGCGACTTCTTCCACCGCCTTCTTGGTGTCCATGCGCAGGTATTGCGGGTCGCGCACGTCGATGTCGGCCGGCTCGCCGTCGGTGATGACGATGAGCAGTTTCTTCGCCGAGCGCTGCAGCTTGAGGTAATGCCCGGCGTGGCGCACCGCCGCGCCCATGCGGGTCGACAGCTGGCCGGTCATGCCGGCCAGTTTGGCCTTGGGCGTTTCGTCCCAGTGCTGGTCGAAATCCTTGAAGCGGTAGTACTCGACGTCGTGGCGGCCATCCGAGCAGAAGCCGTGGATGGCGAACGGATCGCCCACCTTGTTGATCGCATCGGCCAGCAGCACGCAGGCCTGCTGGGTGAGTTCGCGCACCGAGTATTCCTGCCCCTGCACGGTTTCGTTGGTCGATTCGGACAAGTCGAGCAGCACCAGGATCGAGAAGTCGCGCGTCTTGCGCACGCTGCGCATCATGATGCGCGGGTCGGGCTGGTTGCCGAGGCGAATGTCGATGAAGCTGGCAATCGCCGCGTTGATGTCGATCTCGTCGCCGTCTTCCAGCTTGCGGATGCGCTGCACGCCCTGCGGCTGCATCGCGTCGAGCAGGAATTTCATGCGGTGGATTTCGCGCTTGTACTTGGCGGTGATGTCGTCGATCACCTGCAGGTCGCCCGCCTTGGCGCGCTTTTCCAGCACCGTCGCCCAGGCCGGACGCTCCAGCTGGATCTGGTAATCCCACTCGGAATAGTGGAACGGATCGGACACCGGCTCCTTGCCTTCCAGCTCGTTCCAGCTCTTGCCCATGTCCTCGTACGGAAACAGCTCGGTCGACAGCACCCAGATTTCTTGAGCGTCGTCGCCCGCGCCTTCGACCTCGACTTCGTTCGCCATTTCCATCACGTTCACGTTCTTGCGAACCTGCTTGACGGACTCGTAACCGGCGCCCGCGGCCTTGTTGAAATCGAATTCCTCGAATTCCCAGAAGTAGCGGTTGTCGTCACGATAGATCGCGGACTGCAGATCGGTGCGCGGATTGAAGCCGAGTTTTTTCAGGCTGAGGCTGTGCGCGAGCTGCACGCCGATTTCCCACGACGTGTGGTTGTCGTCCAGCTTGTCCGCTGCGTTGGCAAACAGCATGCGGCCTTCGGCGATCCACGGATCGGGGTCGACATAGCTGTCGTCCAGCAGCGCGCGCGCCAGCCGGTTGAGGTAATCGCCTGCAGTTTTATTCAGCTCGGGCGTGGCCGTGTGCAGCTTGCTCCACAGTTGCTTGAGGCCGGGAAAGCGGCGGATCGACAGCGCTTCGACGCGCGCATCCTCGATCACGCCGATCACCGCCATCTGCATCGGATTGAGCGACTCGGCCGAAATCGGCTGGCGGGTTTCGACCACGTGCGCGGCGCAATGCGCGGCGGTGGCGCGATACAGCTCCAGTCCGGACATGCCTTCGTGATCATCCATCGCATCGGGCAGATGCAGCAGGTAGTCTTCGATATACGGCTTGTAGCCTTCGCGCGTTTCGAAGTCGCCCGAGGTCGGGCGCATGAAAAAGTCGCGCGCCCACAGCGCCCGCAGATACATGTTGATGCGGCGCTGCACGTCCACCAGCAGCGTGCCCTTGCGCTCCTTCTGCAGCATGGCGATCGACTCTTTCGATTCCAGGCTGAAGTAGCGGATCTGCTCTTCGTAGTTGGTGCGGTGCGCGTGCGCGCCCCACAGCGCCCAGCGCCGCAGCCCGCCCAGCGTCAGTTGCTGGAACAGCACTTCGAGCTTGTCCAGCATCGGCCGCACGCCGCGCGGCGCCTGCGCAATCAGGGTGTTGATGAACTGCAGGTAGTTGAGAAACAGCTGCGCATCGCCGAGACGATTGGCGGCGGTGGGTGCGGTGGCGAGCAGCAGCTCGATCACCGAACCCGAGGTTTTCGATGCCAGCATCAGCGACGCGGTGGCGAGATCGGCCACCACGTCCTCGCCGACTTCTTTCGCGACCTGCGGCGCCTTCTCGATCCAGGTTTCAACCAGCGAATCGCCCTTGCCCAAGCCCCGGAAAGCGGACGTGCCTTTCAGGTAGTTGTCGAGACCGCGCGGCGAAAACACCTTGCCTGCGTCATGCCAGTTGGCATGCAGCACTTCCCGGCTATGCTCGGACAGCGTCTCGAGCAGCTCGGAATAATCGTCGAGATTGATGGACATGGCAGCTCCTTGTTACGGCACTGATCAGAAGAACGTGCTGACAGCGGCATCCAGCGCATCGCGCATGTCGGGGTCGTCGGTGATCGGACGCACCAGCGCCACGCGGCACGCCGCCAGCGGATTGACGCCCTTGGCGATCAGCGAGCCTGCGTAGATCAGCATGCGGGTCGACAGGCCTTCGTCCAGACCGTGGCCCTTGAGGTTGCGCGAACGCTCGGCGATCGACACCAGCTTGCCGGCGACCTCTGCCGTCACGCCGGATTCATGGGTGACGATTTCGGTTTCGACAGCATGATCGGGATAGGTGAAGTCCAGCCCGCCGAAGCGCTGCTTGGTCGACTGCTTCAGGTCCTTCATCAGCGACTGATAGCCGGGATTGTAGGAAATCACAATCTGGAAATCGGGGTGGGCGTGGACCAGCTCGCCCTTCTTTTCCAGCGGCAGCACGCGCCGGTTGTCGGTCAGCGGGTGAATCACCACGGTGGTGTCCTGGCGCGCTTCGACGATTTCGTCGAGGTAGCAGATCGCGCCATGGCGCGCGGCGATCGCCAGCGGGCCATCCTGCCATTCGGTGCCTTGCGCCGACAGCAGAAAGCGGCCGACCAGGTCGGATGCGGTCATGTCCTCGTTACACGCCACGGTGATCAGCGGCTTGTTGAGCTTGTGCGCCATGTATTCGACGAAGCGCGTCTTGCCGCAGCCGGTCGGGCCTTTCAGCATCATCGGCATGCGCACGGAATAGGCGGCTTCAAACAACTCGACTTCGTCGGCGACGGGACGGTAATAGGGCGCTTGGGTAACGCGGTATTGATCGATGATGCTGCTCATTTCTGGATTCCTTTTTTATTGACCCGCGAATAGCCTGCCGAACCTGTCGGCGCCGCATTCGCGGACAAACAAAACAAAAAGCCCCCGCGCCCTGCGGGCGACGGGGGCTGGTACGGTCACCCGTCGCGACTTAAACAGTCTTGCCGCGGAAAATCACCATCGACGCACCTTGCGACTGATTGAAGTTGTTGTAGCCAATCAGACGAACGTGGTTGTTGGGGTTGGCCTTGTGGCAGGCTTCGGCTTCAGCCAGCACGCGATCCACATCGGTTTCGCCGAACATCGGCAGCTTCCACATGTACCAGTACGAATCCATCAGGTACTCGGGTTCGGTATGCTCGATCGCCGGGTTCCAGCCTTTTTTCACCAGATACTCGACCTGCTTCTTGATGTTTGCCGCATCCATTGCGGGCAGGTAGGAGAAGGTCTCGAACTTGCGGCTGGCGGGATCGCTCACGCGGCTTTTGTAATCCATTACTTCAGACATTTCATTTCCTTTCAGATTGATGAGGGGTCAGAGGTCGGGATTCAGAATTCAGGGTTGGTGCGGCTGCGCCGCGCGCTTTTCCCTGAATCCTGATCCCTGAATCCTGAATCCTGATTACTTGTGAGCGACGTCCAGCTTGTCCACGGTGTCGAACTCGAACTTGATCTCTTTCCACGTTTCCATGGCGATCTTCAGTTCGGGGCTGTGTGCGGCGGCGTTGGTCAGGATGTCCTTGCCTTCCTTCTCGAGCTCACGACCCTGGTTGCGGGCTTCCACACAGGCTTCCAGCGCGACGCGGTTGGCGGCGGCGCCAGCAGCGTTGCCCCAGGGGTGGCCGAGCGTACCGCCACCAAACTGCAGCACCGAGTCGTCACCGAAGATGTTCACCAGTGCGGGCATGTGCCACACGTGAATACCGCCGGATGCAACCGGGATCACGCCGGGCATCGAACCCCAGTCCTGATCGAAGAACAGGCCGCGCGCACGGTCTTCCTTGATGAACTCGTCACGCATGGTGTCGATCCAGCCCAGGGTTGCTTCGCGGTCGCCTTCGAGCTTGCCGACGACGGTACCGGAGTGCAGGTGGTCACCACCCGACAGACGCAGCACCTTGGTCAGCACGCGGAAGTGAATACCGTGGTGCGGGTTACGGTCGAGCACGGCGTGCATGGCGCGGTGAATGTGCAGCAGCATGCCGTTGTCGCGACACCAGTTGGCCAGACCCGTGTTGGCAGTCAGACCGCCGGTCAGGTAGTCGTGCATGATGATCGGTGCGCCGATTTCCTTGGCGAACTCAGCACGCTTGTACATCTCTTCCGGGGTCGGAGCGGTCACGTTCAGGTAGTGGCCCTTGCGCTCGCCGGTCTCGCGTTCGGCTTTCATCGTCGCTTCGTGCACGAAGGCAGAAACGGTCACGCCAACGCATGAACGGCTGGCTGTTGACGTTTTCGTCGTCCTTGGTGAAGTCGAGACCGCCACGCAGACATTCGTACACGGCACGACCGTAGTTCTTGGCGGACAGACCCAGCTTCGGCTTGATGGTGCAGCCCAGCAGCGGACGGCCATACTTGTTCATGCGGTCACGCTCGACCTGGATACCAGCGGGTGGGCCGCCACAGGTTTTGACGTAGGCGATCGGGAAGCGGATGTCTTCCAGACGCAGGGCGCGCAGCGCCTTGAAGCCGAACACGTTACCGACCAGCGAGGTCAGCACGTTAACGACCGAACCTTCTTCGAACAGGTCGATCGGGTAAGCCACGAATGCGTAGAAGCAGGTGTCGTCGCCGGGCACGTCTTCGATGCGGTAGGCGCGGCCTTTGTAGTAGTCGAGGTCGGTCAGCAGGTCGGTCCACACGGTGGTCCAGGTGCCGGTCGACGATTCGGCGGCCACGGCTGCAGCTACTTCTTCACGATCCACGCCCGCTTGCGGGGTGATCTTGAAGCAAGCCAGAATGTCGGTGTCCAGCGGCGTGTAGTCCGGGGTCCAGTAGGTCTGACGGTACTCTTTCACGCCAGCGTTGTAAGTTTTAACAGCCATGATTCCTCCTGATAAAGGTCGGGTTTCCGTGTAATGCCACAGCGGCTCAACACGATGGGACGCATATTGCAGCAGACGAATCATCAATAACAGTCGATATTTTCTATTTTTAGGATAGACTTTTATCTATGTACCAATCGTCACGGCTCCGCCTCAATGCGCCACCACACCACCTTCCGCCAGCTCGAAATCTTCCAATCCATCGCCCGTCTGGGCAGTTTTACCCGTGCGTCCGAAGAGCTGTATCTGACCCAGCCCACGGTCTCCATGCAGATGAAGAAGCTGGCGGAAAACGTCGGCGCACCGCTGATCGAACAGGTCGGCAAAAAGATCCGCCTGACCCCGGACGGCCAGCAACTGGCGGTCGCCACCCGCCAAATCTTCGACATCCTCGACCACTACACCATGTCGGTGGACGAGCGGCGCGGACTCAAGCAGGGCAAGCTCAGCCTGATGGCGATCACCACCGCCTCGTATTTTGCGCCACGCCTGCTGGGCGAATTCGTCAAGCTGTATCCCGGCATCGACGTCAGCCTGCGCGTCACCAACAAGGAACAGGTGCTGGCCAGCATGGCCGACAACCTCGACGACCTCTACTTCGTCGGCCAGCCACCGGAAGACATCGACGTCGTCGCCACCCCCATCATGGACAACCCCATCATCGTGCTGGCCGCGCCGGACCACCCACTGGCGAACAAGAAGAAGATCCCGCTCGAACGCATCGCACACGAGACCTGGCTGATGCGCGAAAAAGGCTCCGGCACCCGCAACGCCATCGAGCGCATCTTCAGCGGACACGGCCTCAACATCCACCCGCGTCTGGAGCTGGGCAGCAACGAAGCCATCAAGCAGGCCATCCTCGCCGGCCTCGGCATTTCCGCCCTGTCCCGCCACGCGCTCACGCTCAACCAGCCCGGACAGTTTGCCGTGCTCGACGTCGAAGGCTTCCCCATCCTGCGCCACTGGTATGCCGTGTATCCAGCCGGGCGGCAGCTGTCGGTGGTGGCGCGGGCGTTTCTGGATTATTTGCTCGGGCGGGGGGAGGCGGCGGCGAGCAAAAAGAAATGAGGTGTAGAAGTTCAGATCTAAACTGAACTGAACTTCTGCAGCTTAGGATCCAGACTGTGTAAAAACGTCGCGGCAAATCAATTTTGAGTCTTTTCCGGGGTCGCCTGATTCTTCCTTGGGTGGCAATCGTCGAATATGGCGCGTTTTGAAAGGCTTGTTTCTTCGCTCCAGAATTTCGATACGTTTTTACACAGCCTGGGGCGATACCAGCCCGATGTTATTCCCGTAATGAAAATACGGCCGAACCGGATGTCCCGGTCGACCGTATCAGTAGAGTCGCTGCCCATGGGCGGAGTGACCTCCCATGCCACCGCCCCATGGCCTGCCTGACTTAGGCAGGAACGTGGAGGTTAGATGTAGCTGTCGGCGAACATGCTGTCTGCCCAGATGAACATGTCCTGGTAGCTGTCGCCATCAACCATGTCTGCTGCCGCTTCGCCAACGTCTACGCGGTGCATGCCTTTGCCTTTGACGTTGCCGCTGGCGTCGAAAATGTCACCGTAGATGAAATTGGTGGACAGCCAGGAAGACGTTTTGTTGGTGATCGGGCTGAAGCACGCGGAACTGGTCGCGATATCCTCATCCGGCGCCTCGCCGGTGAAAGAGCGGATGATCGCATCGGCACAGATCTTGGCCTCCGAGTTGGCCATGTGACCGGACTTGGGCACCGCCTTGCCGTCGGAGGATGGAACGGCGCATGAATCCCCGATGACATGGATGTTGGGGTAGCTGGCGATGCCATAGGTCAGCGGATTCACCGGTACGAACCCCGTGCTGTTGAGGGGCAAACCCGCAACGATCGCGCCGGCGCGCTGGTTGGGAATGTAGTTCAGCACCTTGGCGTTGGTGACAGTCTTGGCGCTGGTCACGATCGAACGCGTGCTGGAATCCACCGATAGCACCGTCGCGTTGGGAACATACTGAATGACCCCGGCATGCGTCACGTTGAAAGCATGGCCGAAGGCTTCCGGTTCGGCGGTAATGCTGGCGTTGGCATCCAGCACGATGACCTTGGCGCCGGTGCGGCCCTTGCGCTTCAGGTAATCGGCTACTACGCAGGCCCGTTCGTAGGGTCCGGGCGGGCAGCGATAGGGCGCTTTCGGCACCGTCATGACAAAGGTATCGTTGCTGCTCATCGCTGCCAGCTGGTTCTTGAGCAGGGTGGTCTGGGGGCCGGCCTGCCAGGCATGGGGGGTCAGGTTCGGGTTCCAGTTGCCTGCTGCCGGCACGAAATCGATGCCCGGCGACAGCACCAGATGGTCGTAGGACAGCACCTTGTTGCCGCTGGACGTGCTGACCGTCAGCGTGTTGCCCGCGGCATCGATGGCTATCGCACGGCCCTGCATCACGGTCACGCCGTGGTTGGCCTTCAGTGAATCGAAGGCCAGGGTGATCCGGCTCATCGGCAGCGCGCCGGTGACGACCAGGTTGGAGAGAATGCAGGAAACGTGGTTGGGGTTGGCGTCGACCAGGGTGACCTGCACGTTGCCGCCCCACATGCGCACATACTTGGCCAGCGTGGCGCCGCCGAAGCCGCCACCGACCACGACCACACGGGGGGCTGTGGTTGCCGCGCCGACTGCACGGGGGACTGCGGCCAGGGCAGTCATAGCACTAGCCAGCTTGAGGAATTGTCTTCTGTTCAGGGTGTTCTTCATGGTTTCCTCCCGGAATTAATCGCCGCCGGTGCCGGGCTGGGTGGACAGGTAATCGGCAATCAGCCGCAACTGTTCATCGGTATAGCCGCGGGCCTGACGGTCCATGATGCCTTCGATGGGGCGGTACTTCATGTCCATCAGGTCATTGAAGAGGTCCTTGCCAGCGATTTGCTCGAAGCCCGGCCCGGCCCCGTTGGTGCCGTGGCACTGGGCGCACTGGGACGCCAGCAGGCGGCCCGGTTCAGCGCTGGCCGGCACAGCGGCGACCAGAAGCGCAGCGCCAGCCAGCGCGGCGCGTGAAAAACGTGAAAGATCCATGTGATTACTCGCTTGAGAATTAACGACGACGGCAGAGAAACTGCCATGTTTGCCATAGAGGCACAGCCCACAACGGCAAAGGGAAAATAACCTTTATACCGTCATGGCGAAATTTTATCACTGAATGACGATTTCCCGTCATCGTGATACGAAGGCAGCACGTGGGGGTTGATGTCCAACTGCTGTTTGATTGCCATTGCCATTGCCCTCAACCACGCGGCCTGCCGGCATGCGTTAGACGAGAGTGTCGTCTCGCTTGGCACGGTCGATCCTGTCCCGCACCCACCTGGCCCCGCTGAGGGTTCACCTCCGTTCAACACAAGCCAATACCTTGTCATACCGTTTTTATCTTGACTCATCATTAGACTCACCAGATTCACCGTTCAACTCTTTACAAACTTCGTAATCAGGTCGCTCGGTGCAAAGCACAATTTCCGTCGGTTCAGATTCGTACGGCTGGTCGAATGGCGTGGCTTGCCAAATTATCAGGATTGCCACCAACTCTTCTTTCATTTCTCTTGAAATCCTGGCAATGGTGCGGTGCGTTAACGGCATACCGTATTTTGTGACCCGTCAGATCGCAGCGATCTATTAGGGCGTGAACACACGATGCGCATCCATACGGTGATAGGGTTATTCGTTTACTGCCCATCTTTGCTCCTAATAAAAATCCACGCATCACAACTTCGCAAACCACATGACAACTGTGGGTGAATGCCACATTGATTTAGACGACAGAATCTACCCGGCCGATTAATTTGACGCGGTTCAGTCTTGCTGGGTAGATACGACGCCAGAGGCACTCAAGCTGGGATAGCGAAGAACGTGCCAGGGGAACTTTCATCAAAAGAATCAAATAGATGGGGAGTTCACATGAATTTGGAATCCGGGCGGGCCGGCTTCGCGCGGGTCAATTTGTCGCCTGATGGAGACAGATCCCGGTCGGTTTACATAAGCCTCTGTATTAACAAGGCTATTTTGTCTGCTTTCAGCGACAGGGGTTGGTTGTTGGATTGGCAGGGATCGTGCCTTGTAAAGGCATGACAGTTTCAGAACGCGGTCCTCAAAGGAATGATCTGTCTCTGGCCTTTGGTCTTCTATTTCATGAATGGACACGAGTGCAGAAGCACTTAAGCAGGGTAGAGCGACGACCGTTCCATATCTATTTTTTCCAATGCAATCATATAGACATACAACTTACGTGGGTTTGGCATCCGGGTTGACCGGCTCCGCACCGGCTGATTTGTCGCTTGATGGAGACAGGTGTCGGAAGGTTGATATAGGCTTGTGTATTAATCAGACTTTGTTGTCTGCTTCCAGCGACAAAGCCGAACTGAAACTTCCACGCAAAGAAACCTGACGCCGTCTGCGGGGTCGAGACTGAATTGCCCCATGTGAATTCAGCAGATGCGTGGCAGAACAAACAGGGTCAGACACGATTTTTTTAAAATTTCGTGTTCGCCCCTTTTTTCGAACTGGGCAGCAACGAAGCCATCCTCTCCCGCCACGCGCTTACGATCAACCAGCCCGGCCAGTTTGCCGAACTCGACATCGAAGGCTTTCCCATCCGTCGCCACCAGTATGAAATTGCACTTTCCAGGCATGGCTGGCGTACCAGGTAAAAAGCTTGTAACGTCGAATAAAGCACATAAAAAGGGTCGTTATGGCTGCCCCGCGGAGCGCCAATTTGAAATACGTTTTCTTGATTCCCGGCTTGCTCGTCATCTTATTAGGCAGCCTTAGCCTGTTCGGCTGGGTTTTCGACTTTCCCCTGTTAACGAGAATAAACGCCGACTGGAAGCCCATGGCGCCCAGCACGGCGCTCTGTTTCGTGTTGGGCGGCCTGTCACTGCTGATGGACATAAAGTCCACGCACCGACCGGTTGCGGTCGCGTACAGCATTTTTGTCTGGCTGATTCTGTTGCTGGCAAGCGCAAGGGCTGTCGAGCTGGTGTCCGGGCACGAACTCGGTATCGATTTTCTGCGGCCCACCCTGGGTTCGCAGTCCACATAGCAGCGGACACATGTCGCCGCAGACGGTGATCGGCTTCCTGGCACTGGTGATCGGGATGCTGGCGATCCGATGGGCCGACGGCCCGAAAGCGCGGACACTTGCCGGCATCATGGCAGGGGCACTACTGATCATCGGGTTGAGCGCCATCCTCGGATACTGGCTCAATTTACAGCATGTCTTTGAGCTGCTGTACGTCAAGACAGGGATGATCTGGATGTCCTTTCCGACTGCCGCCGGCATGGTCTTGCTCGGACTTGGCCTGTTGTGCCAGGCACGGAAGTGTGGACAGGGTTCCGGCGTAAGCACGGTGGAACAGCAAGCGGCGCGGATCCATCGCACGACCCTTTGGGTATTGTCTGCAACAGCGCTTGCCACCGGTCTGGCCGGGATATCGTCTCTCCAGAAGACGGTTCTGAACGAGTCACGGGTGGACATGGCCCACTCGCTGAGCGCAATCCGCTCGCATATTGACACGTCACTTGATAACCGCAGACAACGCGCGCTGGTGGCCGCTATGAGCCCCTCACTCCATGCCGCTGCAGCCCGTTTGATTGAAAACACTGAAAACACATCGTCCGGGGCGCAGCCATCCCGAATAGCCGAGGACCTGATCTCGCATGGGTTTAACGGGGTCGGCGTGGAGAGCGGAGGGCGGCGCTGGGTGATGGCCGGACACATGCTTCCCGACACGACGCGCTACTCCCGGCTTAACGGAGAAGGCGATGCCGCGCTTGCCTGGGACAACAGCTATTACCTGCGGGTGCGCGTGCCGCTCAGACTCCAAACCGGTGGTGTTCCCGGCGGATTTCTGGTGTTCGAGCAGCAGCTTCCTCATTTGGACAAACTTTTCGACGAGGCCAACCATTGGGGCACGACAGGCGCGCTGCTGTTATGCGCCCGTCTCGAACAGGAGAAGCTGCTGTGTTTTCCGCAACGTGAGCAAGCTTCCTTGTATGTGGTTGCGGACACCTACCAGGGCAAGCCGATCCCGATGGCCTACGCGCTGGCCGGTAAAAGCGGTATTGATTCATTGACCGATTATCGCGGCCGTCGTGTTCTGGCTGCTTATGGACCGGTGGCCAACAACGGCTTGGGCCTGGTCCTTAGAAAGGACCTTACCGAGATTTATGCACCTATCCGGGAACAACTGCTGATCGCCCTTCCGCTCATTATTTTCATGGTCGCCCTGGGGCTATGGCTCGTCCGTTTACGTGTCCAGCCCCTGGTGAAAGATATGGCCCGCGCCCATGCGGCTGAAAGCGCTGCGAGAGCGCGCTTTGATGCATCGATACAAAGCAGTCCGGACGGGTTCGTGATTTATGAAAGCCTGAAAGATCAGGCCGGTGACATTGTCGGTTTCCGCCTCGCCTACGCGAACCGGCAAGCAGAGGAGGTGACCGGATTTTCCAGCGACGGAGTGGCGGGGCAATCATTGCTGAAGCGGCTCCCCGCGCAGGATGAGGTTTTCGCCCAATACAAACAGGTCGTGCTGACCGGAGAGACCCTGTTCGAGGAGTTTTCCCTCGGCAGCGGCAACGACTCCAAATGGTTTATTCGCCAAGTGGTCGCCATGCCCGGGGGCGTTGCGGTTACATACCGGGACATCACTCGGGAAAAAACCCTGCTTCATAAGCTGGAGTACTCAAACCGGCTGCGCACCGCGATCGTGGAGAGTGCCGCGTACCCGATCATCTCCACCGATGTTGACGGCACCATCCTGACGTTCAACCAGGCTGCCGAGCGCATGCTCGGGTATCGCGCAGACGAACTGGTCGGCAAGCTCACGCCGGCGCTATTCCACGATGCCGAAGAAGTCAGGAATCGCGCAGAGTCCTTGAGCCATGAACTCGGCCATCCGGTGGCACCCGGCTTCGAGGTGTTCGTGGCCAAGGCCAAAACAGATTTCCAGGAAGAGCGCGAGTGGACCTATGTGCGCAAGGATGGCTCGCGTTTACCGGTGCGGCTGTCGGTGACCGCGCTGCGCGACGAGAACGATACCCTGCAGGGGTTTCTCGGCATCGCCTACGACATCTCCGAGCAGAAGCGGGCCGAGGAACACATCCGCCACATTGCCCTGCACGATGTGCTGACCGGACTGCCCAACCGCGCCCTGCTCGATGACAGGGTGACGGTGGCGATCGAACAGCAGCGCAGGAACAACACCAGCTTTGCGCTGGCCATGATGGACATCGACCGTTTCAAGCACATCAACGATTCGATGGGCCACCATATCGGCGACCGCCTGCTCAAGGAATTCGCAGTGCGAGTCAAACCCTGCCTACGTCCTGCCGATACGCTGGCCAGGATGGGCGGGGATGAATTCGTCCTGCTGTTGCCCGAAAGTGATGAAGCTGGGGCAATACACGTGATCGAGCGCATACGCCATGCGTTGGCACCCCCGATCAATGTGGGTACACAGGAGATCCACATCACATCGAGCATCGGAATCAGCATTTTCCCCCACGATGGCCCGAATCTGCACGAGCTGTTGCGCTGTGCCGATGTGGCCATGTACTGGGTCAAGGAACATGGCCGCAACGGATACAAGGTGTTTTCACGCGAAATCGATAGCGGCGGTGCCGATCGTTTGAGCCTCTGATCTACCCTCTTTTGTAACTGAGGCAGGACTGCAGGCAAACGCAAGGGTAAATAGGACACTGAAAAGCGCCGAATAATCAGGGACATGAGACTTGCCGCCCACCTTTATGCCGTCGAGCCCAGGGAGGGGATGTGGGCGGTGATCGTGGAATGTGCCACCGGGTCGGGCTGGCAGCGCGTGGAACTGCGGGCAGGCCCTGAACTGCTGGCTGCGATCAACGGTGATGCCGAGGCCCGGGCGACCCTGCTCGCCCAATGACAGAAGCATCTGGCCGACTGCAAGTACGACTGACACCCCCGAGGCGCTTGCCTGGGCCACGATCAGCGACCGCAAGCCCGGTTGGTAAATGCGGTGGAGGGAGCCGAGCGCGCCGAGATGTTCGAACGCGACGAACAAGAGGGTTCCCCTGACGGCGAGACCGTCTCAAATGACCGCAGGAATCAGGGCACGAAAGACTCCCTCGGCGTCATAAGGCCATTTGAAGAAACGCCCCGACTTCCCGCGTATAGACCTCCCGGCTGACCAGTAACGCATCGTTGTGCCCGCCGCGTAGTCCGACCAGGCGCTTTGGCTCATGCGCAGCCTCGAGCAATGCCTGTCCGTGGCTGAATGGGATGATCTCGTCTTCGGGGCTATGCAGGATCAGTACCGGGCAATTCACGTTGCCGAGCGCCGCCCGCGTGTCGTAGCGATAGCGCACCAGCCGGGACGCCGGAAACATGGGATATAAGGCTTGGGCGATCTCGGGCACCGAAGTAAAGCTGGCGTAAATGACCAGCCCTGCAGGCTTATGGCGGGCGGCGAGCCAGGCCGCGATCGAGCCACCGAGGGACTCGCCGAACAAGACGATCCGTTCCGGCGCAAGGCGTTTTTGCTGCGTCAGGTAGTTCCACGCAGCCAGCGCGTCCTGGTAGGTGCCTTCCTCGCCCGGCTTGCCGCTGCTGGCGCCATAACCGCGGTAGTCGATGATTAAAACATTCAGCCCCAGCCGGTGAAACACCTCAATCTGATCGAGACGGTGCCCGATGTTGCCGCCATTGCCGTGCAGATAGAGCAGCGTGCCACGCGCTGCGGGCGCCGGGATGAACCAGCCGGCAAGCGCTTCGCCATCCGCGGTGCGCAGCGTGACCGCCTGGAACGCCAGCCCGATATCGGCCGGGGTGGCCTCCACCTGCCGCGACGGCAGCTCGGGGAAATAGACGTAGCGTGCCTGAAACACGAAGAGATAGAGCGCCAAACCAAAATATACGGCCGCGCCCACTCCCAGTACTGCTGCCCACCGCATGGCTCGCCCTCCGTGTCTGTGTCATTCAATTAAAGATGGCAAAGCGATATAACCAAGGCAACCCCTGCCGTTGGACGTGGCAGGCCCTGTCGCGATGCGGGCGGTTTTCTGCGCCTCCTGATGCGTGCTGGTATGCGAAATAAGCGATTGACTGCGGCAACCCGGGTTAGTGATACTTTCACAAAGCCCGTTGGATTTCCTATCTTTTAATCACAAGGTCAAACCGCATGAACATCTCAAATTACGCCGATCTGTTAAACGCCGCCAGGCAGCAACCCGAACCGCAACGGCTGCTGTTCGTTTTCACCCAACCCGAACTGCCTGAAGGCTATACCGAAGCCCAGAATCAAAATTTTCAAGCCGGGACAGGGGGCGTATTAACGCCCCAAATGTGTACCGACAAAGCCCTGGATGAGTTGGGTGATTTTTCCGATCTCGTGCAGGAGTCACGCCAGATGGGACAGGATTGGAAAATCGTGTTTGTCGCCAGCCTGCCAGGGCATGCAGGTGTCATGCCGAGTACCGAAGAGGCGCAGGAGCACTTAAAAACGATGGTCAATTCCATACAAAATGGCGCGGTCTCCAAGTATTTGGCATTCGATCATGACGGGGATCTGATTCGGATTTCCTGAAAAACAGAATGTGATGAAAAGTACCGCACCCGGCGGCTCGAAAACTGTCCGTTTATTTGCGCTTTTGTTTTTGTTTATTGCGTCGCTCGCCTTGCTTACCTATGGTTTGCGTGTTGAGCTTTTGACCGTGGTTGTGTGGATAGGCGAAACGATACGGGAAGCCCCTGTTTTGGGTGCCATCATTTTCTTTTTTGCCTCGGCCTCTTCAGTCTTGTTTCTCTTCCTCTCCAGCGTGCTGCTTGTCCCTTCGGCTATTCTGGCTTGGGGGAAGTGGCTGACCTTTTTTATTCTCTCGGTGGGCTGGTTGTGTGGATGGATGGCGACGTATGCCATCGGCAGATTTTTTAGCGATCGTGCGTTTGTCGAAAAAAAGCTGAACGAGCAACACATCAAAAAGTCCTACTTCCTGGCGGGAAAACTCCCTTTTTCGTTCGTGCTTATCATTGTCAGCTCGCTTCCAGCCGAAATCGTCGGGTATGCCCTGGGGGCGGTGCGATATCCATTCTGGACATTCTTTCTGGCTTTGGCACTTGTAGAAGTTCCGTTTGCTTTTCTCCTTGTTTTTATCGGCGAGTCGTTCATTCGTGAAAATGTCGGCTTATTCATCGGTCTCATGGTTCTCCTCCTTGGCATCTTTGTATGGGAAGTTAAAAACGCCCGTCGCATGAGACATCCTTCATGAAATGCCATTTCTCCGCAGACACGGTGGGCAAGGCCCATGGCGTGACGCCGGCGGATGCGGAAGCCGAGCGCATCGAGAAGCTCGATCTCTACGAATAACCCGCTCGACCACCAGGGCTTCCCTATCCTGCGCCACGGGCACGCCGTCTATCCGGCGGGATGATCGTTGTCGGGGTGGTGCGGGCGTTGCTTGATTACCTGCTGGGGCGAGAGGAGCTGCCCTCTAAGGAAATCCTTGCAAAGGCCGTTGTAATGCAAACCGCTTAAGTCTCTGCCTCTCTTAAATCCACTTAACGCTATCGGTCTATTACGACGCCGTGCTCAAAAAAATCAAAGCCAAAGACCTGCAGCTGGGGATGCATTTGCACGAACTGTGCGGCTCATGGATGGAGCACCCATTCTGGCGCAGCAAGTTCACCCTGACCGATCCCAAGGACATCCGGCGCATCATCGAGAGCGGCATCACCGAGGTCCGGATCGATGTCGACAAGGGCCTGGACATCCCGGGCGAAGCCACGGTTGAGGTTGAAATATCCGGCACCGAAGTGGTGGAGGCGGAGATCGCGCAGCGCGCCGAGGCACCCAAGCCGGCGTCGATGAGCGAAGAGCTCCAGCGTGCCGCCATGATTTGCGCCAAGGCTCGGCATGCCGTCGTCTCCATGTTCCAGGAAGTGCGCATGGGCAACGCGATCAGCGCTGAAGCCGCCGGCGAACTGGTCGAAGAAATCTCCTCGTCGGTGCTGCGCAACCCGGGGGCGCTGATCAGCCTGGCGCGGCTCAAGACCGCCGACGACTACACCTACATGCACTCTGTCGCGGTCTGCGGGCTGATGGTGTCGCTGGCGCGGCAACTGGGGCTGGACGAAAAGGAGGTGCGCGAGGCGGGCATGGCGGGCCTGATGCACGACCTGGGCAAAGCCGTGATGCCGATGGCGGTGCTCAACAAGCCGGGCAAGCTGACCGACGACGAGTTCGACGTTATCAAGAGCCATCCGGTCGAGGGACACCGCCTGCTGCTCGAAGGCAAGAGCGCCAGCGCCATCGTGCTTGACGTCTGCCTTCACCACCACGAAAAGGTCGACGGCAGCGGCTACCCCGACCGACTCACCGGCGACGCAATCAGCGTCTACGCCAAAATGGGCGCGGTGTGTGATGTCTACGACGCCATCACCTCCAACCGTCCCTATAAAGCGGGCTGGGATCCTGCTGAATCCATCCGCAAAATGACCGAGTGGAGCAAGGACCACTACGACGAACGCGTGTTTCAGGCTTTCATCAAGAGTATCGGCATCTACCCGGTCGGCTCACTGGTGAAGCTTGGCTCCAGCCGCCTGGCGGTGGTGGTCGAGCAGTCGGAAAAATCGCTGCTGACACCGCGCGTCAAGGCGTTTTTCTCGACCAAGGCGCAGACCTACATCGTGCCGGAGCTGATCGACCTCGCGCATCCAGCCACGACGGAAAAGATCGTTGGCCGCGAGGACGCGGCCAAGTGGGGAATCAAGAACCTGGACGAACTCTGGGCTAGCTGATCAGGCGTTACCGGCCAGCACTCCGCGCTGCTTATGTCGTCAGCGCCATGAAAGATTGCGGCTGCCGCTATAATTTGCGTGAAAGCCAAGCCGACGAAGTCATTCAGCCTGGCCGACGGGCCTGAACACTCACTACGCCCCCTATGCCATGAGGCTTGATTGGGTGTAAATGCCCGTTAGTATCCAGACCGTTGCCAATGCTTGTTCATCTGCCATTGCTGCCACACCCTTGGCAAAAATACCCAGCCCCCTTTTTCCATGCCCCAGAGCGAGAATGCCCTGATGGCTCGCGCCGGCGCCGCGCGCGAAACGACTTTGAGCACGCCACAGATGCAAACTGATATCAACGGATCCGTCTTCGCAGGCTTCAGGCGGGTGCTCCGCAAGGGCGTGCTGATCTTCGCGCTCATCATCACGGTCCTGTTCGCCCTGATTTACTTCCAGCACCAGCGCTCGGCAGAGGCGGTTCGCTCGGTGGACCACACGCGGCAGGTTGTCGCGTACATCGACGCGCTGCGCACTTACCTGCTTAACCTGGACAACGCGGTGCGCAAATACGCCGAATTGCAGGATCCCGCCTATCTTGACCCCAGCCTGATCTGTCGCCAATCGATGTGTCCCAGTGCCAAGCAACTGATCGTCCTGATCGGCGCTGACGACGCCCAGGCTGCGCGCCTGGCACCGCTGCCGGCACTGCAATCGGCATTGGAGACGGGATTCAACGCGTTCCGGCAACGCGCTCAGGCGAGTGTCTATGCCACGCCACCAGAACGGGAACTGGGGGGATTCGACAAATCTGCCATCGAGCAGATCCACCGCATTCTGATCGAGACCGGACGGGAAGAACTGAACCAGCTGGAAACGCGCGAAAAGGCACGTGTTCACGGCCAGAATGTGTCTCTGGCGCTGCTGGGAGCGGCCGGGCTGTGGATGGGACTGGCCCTGCTCGGACTGTACCGTGAAACCGTTCGCCTGATCGGGGCAGGCATCGATGCCGAGCAGACGATCCGGCAACTCAGTCTGCGCGACCCGTTGACGGGCCTGGCCAACCGACGGTTCATGCACGAACACGAGAAGCATTTGATCGCGGGCGCCAAGCGTTCAGGAAAACAGATGGCTGTGCTGGCCATTGATCTGGACGATTTCAAGGCGGTCAATGACCGTTTCGGGCACGCGGCCGGCGACGAGGTGATCGTGACCTCGGCGGAACGGATGAAGCAGTTGCTGCGCGAGTCGGATGTGATCGCCCGTTTTGGCGGCGACGAGTTCGTCATCGTGCTGGGCCAGGTCGACGATACGGAAGCAGCGCGTGAGGTCGCACGCCGCGTGGTGGAGAGTCTGAGTCAGCCCATATCGCTTGCCGGAGGGGGAACCGCCCAGATCGGGGCGTCGGTGGGGATCGCCATGTGCTGCACGGACGGAGAAACGCTGGATGACCTGCTGAAAAAGGCAGACGCGGCGCTTTACGCGGCGAAGCGTGACGGCAAGCACACCTTCCGTGAGGCCGGCGCTTCAATCGTGTGACGCCGCGCTAGCGATGGGACGCCGGGACCACTATCACGTCTATGTGATCGAACTGTCGAAAGACGTTCTATACGAAAACCGATTCAGGAAAGCCAACCCCGGTTACATCGCCGGCAAGCCGTGCGTTTACGTCGGCATGACGGGACTGGATCCCGACGTGCGCTTCGACAAACACAAGGCCGGCATCCAGTCCAACCGCTTCGTCAAACAATACGGTCTGCGTTTATTGCCTGATCTGTATGAACTGTATAACCCGATGTCCTATGACGGCGCGCGCGACCTGGAAGTGGAACTGGCGATTGATTTCCGTGAAGCGGGGTACGGGGTCTGGCAGGCGTGAGAAGGATGATGCTATGTTGGAACATGAAGGCTGTGAGCCTGGATTCTGCCAGGCTGTTGCGGTGTTTGTGTTGCATTGAGCGCCTGACTACCGATGCCCCGGGTTGCCGGCAGATGCCGGGTTAATGCTGAAGGGGCAAGCCCGCTTATTTGGTGAGTGCCATGAACAGTTGGGGCAACCGCTCAGGCAGCCGTTCGATGTGCTCGATGACGGTGAACTGGAAGCCGGAGATACCGCCGTCATATTTTTTGAATGAAATCCCCAAACCGGCTATCTACGTTCGGACGGGTACAAAGATCCGTACAGATGGCGCTGCACAGCTTCATCGCGCAGCGTCCGGTGGAATGATGGGTTTTGCGAAGCGGGCATTCAAATTCAGGATAAACTTATCCTTAGAAAGCGGATGCCACGGCGTTTGATATTTTGACTTCGTGAAGTGCATATAAAGGCAGGATCTGCCCGGCGTGCTGTCCCGGGACACACCCTGGTCGAGTCGAATGCTTTATTGAGAGAACAGGATCAGCCATGACTGAAATCACACCACGCTGGGAATGGCGTTCGTTTGGCCGGCGCTTCGGGGAGGCAGAGGAGCGGCTGGCGCGGCTCACGCCGAGCGGCGTCCAGGAAAGCGACGAGATCTACCTGCTTTCCGGCGCCGGCGAGAACGTGAAGGTTCGCGATGCGCTGATGGACATCAAGGTGCTGCGGGAGGTCAACGCCGATGGCCTCGAGCAGTGGACGCCGGTCATGAAGGCGGGCTTTCCGCTTCCGGCAGCCGAGGCGGCGAAGGTGTTCGAGGCGCTCACGCTGCCAATCCCGTCGCCTGTCCGCGCGAGCTACACGCTCGACGAGTTCATCGAGCAGTTTGCCGCGCCGGGCGGGGCGATCCGCGCGGTGAAGGTGCACAAGCGGCGCACGCGCTACACGGTCGGCGGCTGCATGGCCGAACTCTCCGAGGTGGTGGCGAACGGCAAGCCCACCCGCACCCTTGCGGTCGAGTCGGAGGATGCGGCCGGGGTGATGCGGGCGGTGCGCGAACTCGGCCTCGGCGGTTACACCAACACCAGCTATCCGCGTGGCCTGGCGGCCCTGATCGATGACGAGCCGGTACGCTACGCGGTGATCGACGCCGGCACCAATTCGATCAAGTTTCACATCGGCGAGCATGACGTCAACGGCAAGTGGCGAACTGTCGTCGACCGCGCAGAGGTGACCCGCCTCGGCGAGGGGCTCGCACAACAGGGCGTGATCATCGACGCCGCGCTGGAGCGAGCGGCCGCAGCGATTGCGGATATGGTCGACGAGGCCAAGCGGCACGGCGTGCGGGCGATCGCCGCCGTAGGCACGGCCGGCCTGCGGATCGCTTCAAACGGCAACGAAGTCGTGGATGCGATCCGGGCGCGCACCGGCGTTCACATCGAGGTGATCTCGGGCGAAGAGGAGAGCCGGCTGGCCTACGTGGCCGCCAAGGCCGGTCTCGGATTGAACCAGGGCTCGCTCGTCGTCTTCGACACCGGCGGCGGCAGTTCCCAATTCACCTTCGGGCACGACGATGTCGTGGACGAGCGCTTCAGCGTCGACGTCGGCGCCGTGCGCTACACCGAGCGCTTCGGACTCGACCGCGCCGTTTCGCCCGAGGTGCTGCGCGAGGCCATGGCGGCGATTGCGGCCGACCTTTCGCGCATCGAGGGGCGCCCGGTTCCCGACGCGCTGGTCGCGATGGGCGGCGCGGTGACCAATATCACCGCGGTGATGCATCGCCTCGCCACCTACGACCCTGCGGTCGTTCAGGGCAGCGTGCTCGACCGCACCGAGATCGATCGCCAGATCGAGCTCTACCGGTCGCAGGATGCCGACGCCCGCCGCGCCATCGTTGGCCTGCAGCCGAAGCGGGCGGAAGTCATCCTCGCCGGGGCGTGCATCGTCCGTACGGTGATGGAGAAGCTGGGCAAGCAGCACTTTACCGTGAGCGACCGCGGCCTGCGCCACGGTGTGCTGGCCGAGCGTTTCGGAACCTGAAGGGCGCGTTGCGCTTGTTGAAGCAGGCCCCGCCGAACCAGACGAGTTTTTGCTTTTTACAAAGAAAGAGATGTAGACCATGGTTACCAAGACAGCCACAAAAACCGTGAAACCCGCGGCGAGTGCAAAGCCCATGACGACAGCGAAGACAGTTGCGACTCCGAAGAAGACACTGACGCCCCGGAAGGCGACGAAGGCCGCTCAACCCGCGCTGGCGAAACCCTTCACGAGTGAGGAAATAGTCGAAGTCTTCAAGCTCATTAAAGGGGCAACCAGCGTTGAGCTGAAGTTGTCGGTTCCCCTCACCGACCAGCGCGCGACGATCAAGGCCATCGGTCTCGACCCGGTCGAGGCGCAGCCGCGGCAGGCATTCTTTTTCGATACGCCCGACCTGGCCTTGAACCGGGCCGGCGTGGTCGTCAGGGCCCGGCGTATCCAGGGCGGTGACGCCGATACGGTCGTCAAGCTGCGCCCTGTGGACCCGTCCACCATCGACCCGGATCTTCGCCGCTCGGCGGCCTTCAAGATCGAGGTGGATGCGATGCCGGGCGGGTTCGTATGCTCGGCTTCATTCAAGGGCGTTTGCACCGGCCAGGAGGTGCTCGACGTGACCTCGGGCGCAATGCCTCTGCGCAAGCTGTTCTCCAAGGAACAGCGCGCCTTCTTTGACGCGCATGCGCCGGCAGGCATCACGATGGACAAGCTGGTCATCCTGGGCCCCACCTTCCTGCTCAAGGCCAAGCACCAGCCGAAGGCGAAGGACTTCGACCGTCCCATCACTCTCGAAATGTGGCTCTATCCCGATGGTTCGCGCGTCATGGAAGTCTCCACCAAATCTCTTCCGAAAGAAGCCTTCCAGGTCGCTGCCGATTTCAAGTCCTACCTCGCCGGCCATGGCATCGTGCTTGGCGCCGACCAGTCTGCGAAAACCAGGACCTCGCTGGAGTTCTTCAGCGCCAGGCTCAAGGAGGAGGGGCTGGCCGGCTGAGCGACCTCGCAAGGGGCGGGCGCAGTTCGCGTTCCGCACCGGCCAAGGCTACGTTCGGTGTCGGGTAAATGTGCAGAATGAACTCGCCACTGCATCCATCCGGGCCTTCCACGATTCGGATTCCGTGAAGGGCGTTGTCGTGCCAACCGTATTGCTCGAAATTGTGAGCGTTGGACACAGAATGACCGCCAACGTTTGGACTCACTTGCCTGCGCGGCTACTTGCGCAGGCCGGGCTCGATGACTGACCGCAATGGGCCGCCGATTTGAGGCCGCTGCATTCCCCTCAATCGCCCCAAACAGAAACCCGACTTGCCGCGGATGCCGGGTTAATGCTGAAGGGCCAAGCTGGCTTATTTGGTGAGCGCCATGAACAATTGCGGCAGCCGCTCAGGCAGCCGCTCGATGTGATCGATGACGGTGAACTGGCGGCCGAAGATGTCGCCCACGTATTCGTCGGCCTTGGGGTCGAGGCTGATGCAGTAGGGGAAGATGCCCTGCTGGTCGAGTTCCTTCACCGCCTGGCGGGCGTCTTCGATCAGCAGGCGTTCGTCGTGGGTGTCGACGTCGGACGGACGGCCGTCGGTGAGGATGAGCATCAGCTTCTTGTCGGCGGAACGCGCGCCGAGGTAGTGCGCGGCGTGGCGCATCGCGGCGCCCATGCGGGTGGAATAGCCCGCTTCCATCGCGGCCAGGCGCGCTTTCACTTCGTCGTTGAAGTGTTCGCCGTAGCCCTTGATGTGCAGGTAACGCACGTCGTGGCGGGTGTTGGAGTGAAAGCCCGCGATGGCAAACGAGTCGCCGAGTTTTTCAATCGCCCACGCCAGCAGCGAGACCGCTTCCTGGCTTAACTCAAGAATGGTCTGGTCGGATCCAGCCGCCTTTTCGTTGAGCGATTCCGACAGGTCGAGCAGCAGCATCACGGCGATGTCACGGCCGTCGGTGCGGTGGCTCATGTTGATGCGCGGGTCGGGGGTGGCGCCGCCCTTGAAGTCGATCAGCGAGCGGATCGCGACGTCGAGATCGAGCTCGCTGCCTTCTTCCTGATAGCGGATGCGCACCTTGTCCTGCGGCTTCAGCAGGTCGAGCATTTTCTTCAACTGCTTGGCGAGCGCGCTGTGCTTCTGCAGCAGGCGGTCGATGTCGGCCGGGTTGCCGCTGGCGTGCAGCGCTTCGTACACGCTGGCCCAGTCGGGGCGGTAGGTCTGGCTGTTGTAATCCCACTCAGGGTAATGGCGCGGCGGCAGGCCCTTGATTTCGGCGTCCGGCGCGGCCTTGCGGTCTTCGTCGAAGGCTTCTTCCTCGTCGCCCGCTTCGATGAATTGCCACATGTGGCGGTTGTCGTCGCGGTAGTCCACCACGGTGTTGTCGAAGTGGACCTTGGCGAACTGGTCGCTCTGACGGCGGGTTTTGGCGACGTAAGAAAGCGCCAGTGCGGCAATCTCCTGGGTGCTCGATTCGCACCGTTCGGATTCGCTTGGCTCCATCAGTGCATGGAAGCGCGCGACGAAGGCGTTGAGGTCGGCATCAACGTAGCCGTGAGCGGGATCGAGCAGCGCGCGCGACAGCATCGCCATGCGGTGACGCAGACAGGACGTGGTCTGCGGATCGCAGGCGGCCTCGACCGGCTGCGGGTGCAGCGCGAGGAACAGGCGGCGCAGGCCGGGGTATTCGCGGATCAGCAGCGTCTCGATGCGGCAATCCTCGAAGAACTCGACCGCCATGCGCTGGAACGGGCTCCAGTTGTCAGCGACCTGCGGCTGGGTCCAGCGGCGGTGGCCGACCATGTGCGCCAGCGTGGTGCGGTAACGGTCGAGGCCGCAGATTGCGCCGGCGTCATCGTACACATCCGGCACGCGCATGCCGAGCTTGTCGTAATACGGAATCGGTTTGCGCAATTCGTCGAAGGCGGTCGAATACGGCACCAGTTGTTCTGCGTCGTTCCACAGGCCGCGCAAGTACAGATCGAGCTTGCGTTCCACGTCCATGAACAGCGTGCCGTGGCGCTCGCGCTGCAGCACCGCGCGGCTGTCGGCCGACTGCACGCTGAAGTAGTCCTTCTGCCGTTCCGGATGGGTGCGGTAATTGCGGATGCCGTATTCGACCCAGTTTTTCAGGCCGGCCAGCGTGAGCTGGTTCAGCAGGTTCGGCGCCTGGGCGAAAAATTCCGGCAAGCCAGGGCTGGGAAAAGTGGTGTGGTGGCCGTGGATGGAGCCGGTGGTGCGCTCCATGAAATCCAGCGTGATATCCAGATAATGCTGCATCTGCTCCTGCGCATGCAGGCGGCGCGCAACCGCTGCCAGCGTTTGCAGAAAAGGCGTGATGGCATTGCCATTGGGCGATTTCTGCATGCGCTGGACCAGCGCCATCACCGCAGGCAAGGCCGCTTCGCCCACCGCCTTCGCAGTCGATGGCCACTCTTCCAGAAATGCCAGCATCGGCTCGACCCCGCGCCCGAGCTTGCCGATGACGCGCGCGGCTTCGAGATAGGCGTCGATGGCCTCGCGCGTCAGCACCGCCAGAGCCTCGGCCATGACATCCTCGAACACCGCTTCGACCTGCGGGAAGCGGGTGTCGATCTGCGCCCAGTAGGCGCGCATCAAGGGATGCTGGTATTCGGTTTCCGTGGTCACGTTTAAACCTTAGGCAAACGTGGCGTCGATCGCGTGGTCCAGCGTGTCGCGGATATCCGCGTCGTCGGTGATCGGCCGCACCAGCGCCATGCGACAGGCATCACGCGGATCGACGCCGTCCTTGATCAGCGTCGCTGCGTACACCAGCAGACGGGTCGAGATGCCTTCGTCGAGGCCGTGACCCTTGAGGCCGCGCGCGACTGCGCCGATTTTCACCAGCTTGGCTGCCATTGCGGCGTCGGCGCCGGTCTCTTTGGCCACAATCTCGGTTTCCAGCGCCGCATCGGGGTAGTCGAAATCGAAGCCGGTGAAGCGCTGCTTGGTGGACTGCTTCAGATCCTTCATCAGTGTCTGGTAGCCGGGATTGTAGGAAATCACCAGCTGGAAATCGGGGTGCGCGTGAATCAGCTCGCCCTTCTTGTCCAGCGGCAGGGTGCGGCGGTGGTCGGTCAGCGGGTGGATCACCACGGTGGTGTCCTGGCGCGCTTCGACGATTTCATCCAGATAGCAGATCGCACCGATGCGCGCGGCGGTGGTCAGCGGGCCATCGAGCCAGCGGGTGCCGTTGGCTTCCAGCAGGTAGCGCCCGACCAGGTCGCTGGCCGTCATGTCCTCGTTGCAGGCCACGGTGATCAGCGGCTTGCCCAGCTTCCATGCCATGTATTCGACGAAGCGCGATTTGCCGCAACCGGTGGGGCCTTTCACCATCACCGGCAGGCGGTTGCGGTAGGCGGCTTCGTACAGCGCGACTTCGTTCTTCTGCTGCTGATAGAACGGTTCCTGCTGAATCTTGTATTGATCTTTGTCAGTCATGATTTTTCCTTGTGCGGAAGAAAAACGCCCCCAGCGAACCGGAGGCGTTTCTTGCAGCTCAGTGCACAGCCACGATTATTTGGACATACTTGTGCACGCCCAGCTTTTCACGCCAGCCGGGGAAGATCTTGTCGGCGTCGCCGGGGAAGGACTCGAACGCGCGGGCGAATTCTTTGTGCTCTTTCGCGTATTCGATCGGGTCGGCGCCCGACTTCCAGCACTCGTACGACTGACGCAGCGAGATCGCGCCGGCAGCCGGGCTGTCGATGTGGCCGTAGGAGCCGCCGCCGGAGGTGTTGATGACGTTGCCGTGACCCAGGTTCTCGAAGAAGCCGGGCAGACGCAGTGCGTTCATGCCGCCGGAGATGATCGGGGTGGTGGGCTTCATGCCGTACCACTTCTGGAAGTAGACCGGACCCTGACACTCGTCACGCTCGATCATGTAGGCGATGTTCTTGTCGCTGTTTTCGCCTTCCATCTTGCCGTAGCCCATGGTGCCGACGTGGATGCCGGAAGCACCCTGCAGACGCGAGATCTTGGCCAGCACAAACGCGGTGTAGCCACGCTTGTGCAGACGGCGAGGTGATCATGCCGTGACCGGCGCGGTGGTAGTGCAGGTACTGGTCGGGGTACTGACGACGGGCGGTGGTGATCATGCCGGGGCCGCCAACGAAACCGTCGACCAGGAACGCGACCTTGTCGGCATCCGGGCCGAAGGCTTCCAGAATGAAGTCGGCGCGGGCGCACATTTCATAGTGGTCGTCAGCCGTGATGTTGGCGGAGAACAGCTTGGCCTGGCCGGTTTCGTCCTGGGCGCGCTTCATTGCGTCGTACACCAGCGGGTACACCTTCTTGGCCGGGCAGAACACCTGGTTGCCCTGTGGCTCGTCGTTCTTGATGAAGTCACCGCCCAGCCAGAACTGGTAAGCAGCAGCCGCGAACGGCTCGGGACGCAGACCCAGCTTCGGCTTGATGATGGTGCCGGAGATGTAGCCGCCGTTCTTGACCGGACGACCGAGGATGCGCCACATGTCGCTGATGTCCTTGGACGGGCCGTCGAACAGCTGGATGGCGCGCTCGGGCATGTAGAAGTCGTGAATCTTGGCGTGCTCGATGTCGCCCATGCCCTGGTTGTTGCCGATGACCAGCGTCAGGAACGAGACGATCATCATGCGGCCGTCGGTGATGTTGCGGTCGAACAGCTCGATCGGGTAAGCGATCCGCATGTCTTCGGTCGCTTCGTCGATGTAATAGACCAGCGCGTCGACGCCCTTGGTGAAGTCGTCGGTGGTCGAAACTTCAACGTTGGTGCCGGTCGAGGACTCGGCTGCGAAGTGAGCCGCGCAGGACAGGTAGCTGCCGAAGCCGGGCTTCGGCTTCATTTTGTAGGCGACGAGGATGTGCTTGCCACCCTTGATCAGGTCTTCTTCTTTGAGGCTGAGGTCGGCGTAACGTGCGGACTGATCCATTGCTTGGCTCCTTCGGTTGTTGAACAGGGCTTCAGGAGCAATGCCCCTGAAATCGATAGGGGCGGACTATACGCACGGGTTTCTATAATTAATATTAAATTGTTATGATCAAAACCATATCATTTAACTTATGGTTATATGCGCCGCCTGACGCTCCGCCAATTCCGTGTATTTGAAGCAGTTGCCCGCCATCTGTCGTTTACCCGCGCGGCCGAGGAACTCCACCTGTCGCAACCTGCCGTCTCGATGCAGGTGCGCGGCATCGAAAAAATCCTCGGACTGCCGCTCACCGAACAGTTCGGCAAGAAAATCTTTTTGACCGAGGCCGGACGCGAGGTGCTGTACGCCAGCCAGAGCATTACCGCCCGGCTCGACGATCTGCAGGCCAATCTGGCGCAACTGCGCGGCATGGATAGCGGCCAGCTCAACATAGCGGTGACGACCACCGTGAGCGCGGTTTCCACCCACATCCTGGCCAACTTTCGCGGCAAGCACCCCAAGGTGTCGATACACCTCGATGTCTCCAACCGCGAATCCGTGCTGGGTCTGCTGGCAGCCAACCGCATTGACCTTGCGATCATGGGGCAGGTGCCGGAAGGCCTTGACCTGGAAGCCACCCGCTTCATGGACAACCCGCTGGTGGTGATCGCGCCGCCCGACCATCCACTCGCCCGCAAGAAGAAAGTGTCGATCCAGGAGCTCGCTTCGGCGCCCTTCCTGGTGCGCGAAACCGGTTCCGGCACCCGCGGCGCGATGGAGCGCTACTTCGCCGACAAGGGCATGGCAATCCTCACCAGCATGGAAATGAGCAGCAACGAAGCCATCAAGCAGGCAGTGCAGGCCGGGCTGGGGCTGGGCATTCTGTCGCTGCAGACGCTGGAACAGGAACTGGCGCTCAAGCGGCTTGCGGTGCTCGCGGTCGAAGGCTTTCCCATTCTGCGGCACTGGTACATCGTTCATCGTGCGGACAAACGGCTGTCGCCGGTCGCGCAGGCATTCAAGACGTTTGTGCTGGGGGCGTCAACTGATGCCGCGCCCGGTTGATCTTTCGCAGCGTCATGCCGGCCCCGGATCAGGACCGGGGTGGGCGGATCCGGCATCCAGGGCGGCCTTCCTTACTATCGGCGGCGTCACCGTTCGCCGGTGCCTTTAACAGGTTTCCCGTCATCGTCGCCGTCGCTGCGTATGTCGCGCTGTGGAAATACAAAGCCGACAACATGAAAGTGATCGGCGTATGCGCCCTGCTGGGGCTGATTGATTCAGAAACTCGCTGAATACATGCAAAGCGGGTGCCACTGGCATTAAAATTGCTGATAATGTTCTGGCGCGCGCCCTGTTACCGCTTATCGGGTCATTGGGTCGCAACCGATAAACCCTGCTAGCATTTGGCAGAAATTGAATCAAGCGCGACACCCTATTTTCAGCCAGGGAGCAGAGTTGCATCACTTGCCCAGGACACTATTAGCAGCCTTATTGACCCTGTCCACGGTCAATTTGGCGCTTGCTGCCCCGCCGGAACAGGGGGGGCAGGCTGAGGATCGCCTGCGCCAGCAGGTTGATCGCTTAACCCGGGAACCGGCACGCGCCCAAGAGCGCGTCACCCTCATTCTCGAGGCCGATACGCTGCAACAAAGTGAAGTCAGCCCCCATGAAGGCCTGATTCGCTATCGCCGCGGGCGCCTGCACGAAGTTTCCATCCCGGCCAACAGAGTCGAGGCTTTGCTGAACGCCTTGCCGTCCAATGTCCTTGCGCGGCTACCCTATCCTCACCAGGCTGTGGCGGTCACGGGACAGGGAGTGGCGATAACCGGTGCGGCCGACATGCAAACGCTGGGCAAGAACGCTTCAGGCATCAAAATTGGCGTGATCGACCTGGGTTTTACCAGCCTGTCCACCTCCCAGGCCTCGGGTGATCTGCCGCCAACCGGCCCGAAACTGATCCTTACCGATTACACCGGTACGGGTACCGGGGGGACCAACCACGGTACCAATGTGGCTGAAATCGTGTACGAAATGGCGCCGGGCGCATCGCTCTACCTCGCCAAAATATCGACCGAGGTTCAACTGGGCCAGGCGCTCGACGCCATGGCCGCCGCAGGCGTCAAGGTGATCAATCATTCCGTGGCCTGGTATGCGGCGGGCTTTTATGATGGCACCGGACCCATCTGTGATATTGCCAACAGCGCAGACACGAAAGGCGCCCTATGGGTCAATGCCATGGGCAACAGTCGCCTCAAGCATTACCTTGCTACTTTTACGGATGGCAACGCGGACTTGCGTCATGAGTTCGCGACGGGGCAAAACTACAACACGATCAACCTAACCTCAGGCAGCGCAGTGTCGTTGATCCTCAACTGGAATGCCTATCCGACCACGACCATTGACTACGATCTGTACCTGTATAACGGCAACCCGGATAGTGGTGGTGTCCTTGTGGCATCCTCGCTGAACCGCCAATCCGGTAAGGGACTCTCTTATTACCCCTATCCCTACGAGGCCATTGATTTCACCCCGACAACGACCGGCACGTTTTACATCGTCGTGAAGAAGGTCAATTCCTCACAAGCCAACCGGGCCTTGACCCTGTTCTCCACCGGCCCTGACCTGGTCACCCGAACCACGGCAAGCAGCATTCTTCAACCGGCCGATTGCGCCAAGGTGATTGGGGTCGGCGCCGTCAATTTGAGTGACAGCGCGGAGTCCTTCAGCTCGGAAGGACCGACGACGGACGGGCGTGCCAAGCCAGAGATCGCGGCTCCTAATGGCGTAAAAACATCCTTGAGCAGTGCATTCTGGGGGACATCAGCAGCAACGCCCCATGCGACTGGCGCTGCCGCACTCGTGTTGGCCAATAATCCAACCATGACTCCGGCACAATTGCGCGCTGCGCTGCCTGCGGCGGTCAAGGACGTGGGCACGACTGGCTTTGATTACCGCACCGGCAGTGGACGTATCAGCCTGGATGCCGACGGGGATGGGCTTAGTCATGACGCGGAGCTTGCGTATGGCACTTCGCCGATCCTCGCCGATACGGATGGGGATGGGCTGGCAGACAACCTGGAAATCCAGCTTTACGGGACCTCGCCGACGCTGGCTGACACGGATGGAGATGGTTTAAGCGATGGCCAGGAAGTGCTGGTTTATTCCACCAACCCCAACCTGTCCAACAAAGGGGATCTGGCGCCCAGAAATCAGCCGGATGGCGTCGTGAATGTGGCTGACTTGTTGATTCTTACCCGGTTTGTTGAGCGCCTGGACACTCCTTCGGCGCAGGAACTTACGCTCGCAGATGCCAACAATGATGGCGCTCTGGATGTGCGGGACATTTTGCAGCTGCGGCAACAGCTGGGATATTGAGGCGATCATGAAATTCAACATCAACTTGCTTGGCCTTTGTGCTTTGTGCGGTGGACTGCTTTTGTCGGCCTGCAACAGCATCAATACCTTCCCGAACATCGCGACGGCCCGGCGATACGATTTCATTCATGGTTGGCGGATCCGCCCAGGCACGCAAGGAAAACATCAGTGTCTCCTTGACCGATGCGGGTGGGCACGTCTTCGATTTGCAGGCCCTGGGGCGGGTGCGCTCGGTATTCAATTTGCGTGCCGATGGGCGCGCCGTCGGCACGCATTATTCGCCTTATCTGGAAAGCTATATTTCCTGGGCATTCGGGCACGAACCCCTGCAAACCGTCATGATCGCTGATCTGCCCGGCAATGCAGCGCCTGGCCTCGCGACCCTTACGGTTGCCCTGAATGGGATAACCGACAACAGTTCCGGCACGGGGGCCAGCCCTTTCACGATGTCACTGGAAATCATTCCGGGATCAGGAAGCTCCGAACAGTTTCTACACCGCACGCTCGGCGGCACACCACCAGTGGATTTCACCCAATTGGAAACGGCACCCAATGCCAAGATTTCCTTTGGCACAGGATACATTCCGATTGGGGCGGCGTCACTGGTAATTGATTTTGACGAAACAGCCAGTTAATCCCAATGACCTCAATCTGTATGTTCCAGAATCAACGGTGCGAGGCTCGTTTGCGACCCGGTGCGTTTGGAATGACCCAGCGCATGGTGTACTGGCATCAGGACGGACAGAATCTTTATGTCGATATCATTGCCCCCCAAGGCATCGATCCACGCTATCTTCAATTCTTTGTCGTGCATCCGTCAGGATTGGCCGGATCGCCTACATTCAACATTCTGAACGCCCAGGTCTATGGCACCGACGGCAATCTTATTGACGTCACGCCGGCACTAACCTATTCACCCTGAAGCCACGACCCGATCCTCCAGCACGTCCGCCAAGCGGGTGAACCGACAGAAAAGAAACATGGAACCCACAACCCAACCCCTGAAGCGCTGCGGCTGCGGCAGCCCGACCGACAAATGTCCGGACATGCCGCGCACGATTCAACCCGCCAAGCTTAACCCCGACACCACACTGGTGTTCGACGTCCGCCGCGAAGCCGATTACGCCGCATCGAACGAAACCATCCCCGGCGCGATGTGGAAAAACCCGGACAAGATCGACGCCTGGATCGGCGCCCTGCCGCTCACCCAGGATGTGGTGATTTATTGCGTACGCGGCGGCAGCGTGTCGAACAGCGTGGTCGATCGCTTGCAGGCAGCGGGCGTGAAAGCACGTTTCATCGAAGGCGGGATCGAGGCCTACAAGGCGGCGGGCGGCAAGATCATCGCCAAATGAAATGGGTCACCCGCGAGCGGCCTAAAATCGACCGCATCGCCTGCCCTTGGCTGGTGGCGCGGTTTATCGACCCGGACGCCGAGTTTGTCCATGTGCCCGCGGCGGATGTGCTGAAGGTTGCCGAGAAACCGGCGCGACTCCCGACGACATTCCGGGCGTGAAATACGGCCACGCGGGCGACCTGTGCAGCTTTGATGCTTTTTGCGCCGGCACATCCTGACCGACCCGGCCTTGCAGCAGTTCGCCATCATTGTGCGCAGCGCCGACAGCGCACGGCTCGATCTCGCACCGTAATGCGCGGGGCTGCTGGCGCAATCAGTAAGCCTGTCGGCGATGTTCCGTCGGACGACCACGTCATGTTGCAGCATGGCCTGCTGATGTATGACGCCTATTGCGCGTGGATAAAACAGGCCCATGGCGAGATCCATGACTGGAAATCGGCAGCAGCCTGAGTCTCCCTGGATCCATTCGGAGTGGTTGACTAATTTACTCGGTTATTCTATCGTTCGGCATTGCAAATTTTATTGAACGCTAGGACTGCATCATGGAACGCGAAATTAACGGCAAAATGGTCGAAACCGACCCCGAAGGCTATCTGGTCAATCTGGAAGACTGGTCCGAGGAACTGGCTGTCGAACTGGCCAAGGAAGACAACCTGGAACTGGGCGAAAACCACTGGAAGATCATCAACTACATGCGCGAGTTCTTCGCCCAGAACGGCACCGCCCCCAACCTGCGCTTCCTGCAAAAGGGCCTGAAAGAAGAATTCGGCGATGAATGGGGCGACAAGAAATTCCTGTTTGACCTGTTCCCGTTCGGCCCCGCCAAGCAGGCTGGCCGTTACGCCGGCACTCCGAAGCCGACCGGTTGCGTATGAACGTGGTTGTTGACGCTTAAGCGTCTTACAAACACGGCCTACCCCTTGCGGGTAGGGCCCAAGCAACCCGCCGCATCAAAACGCCCCGCCCTGTGCGGGGCGTTTTGTTTTGGCCGGCTGTCTGGCCGACTCAACTACTTGCGGGCATCGTCACTCGCAACCGCATCCACCGGCGATTCGAATGCGATGAACAGGACGCAGGGACCGGCCGCCTTGCACTCCGCCTTGTGCGGTAGCCGGGCAGGGCCGTATGCATAGGTGCCTGGCCTGAGCACAGTGGTCTCGTGCCCGTCATAGGTCACGTGAAGCTCGCCGGCCACCAGCACCATGCGCTCCACCGAGGTGTGCCAGTGGCGCGGAATCACCGCATTCGCGGGCACCTTGAAGAAAACGTCGGCATTATTCTTGGCGGGGTCGCCGTGAAGTACCGCAATCTCGCAGCCTTTGGGCATGAAGTCGGGGCAGCCGCCCCACTTGAGCGCGGCTTCACCGGCAGTGTGCGCCAGAGCGGGCTCCTGTGCGAAAGCCGCAGCAAACGGACCGGCAACAAGCAGTGCCGACAGTGCCGCGCTTACCGGCAACCGGCGCATTATGGGTTGGCTGGTCATAGGACCCTCCTTCAGGCATGGAAAGAAAAGCCAGGCTGACGCCTGGCAGATGCAGCTATCACCTTAGACAAAATTCGCCGGCTTGTCGGCCAGGCTCTTCAGGTGCGCAACCAGGCAAGGGGCATGAAGACATTGGACGCGGTGAGCAGCAACACGGCCTGTAATGCAATGGGCTTGGCTTCGATCCAATACGGCAGACGCGCGAATTGTGGGCGGCACTCGCGTTAAAATGCCGCTTTTATTCGGCGAGTCAGGCATATGAACGCTCCTCAGGTCGGTGTGGTGATGGGGTCTTCCAGCGACTGGGAGGTAATGAAGCACGCAGCAGTCCTGCTGAAGCAGCTCGGCATCCATTTCGAGACCAAGGTGGTGTCCGCGCACCGCACCCCGGATCTGCTGTACGAGTATGCCGCCAGCGCCGAGGCGCGTGGCCTCAAGGCCATCATCGCCGGCGCCGGCGGCGCCGCCCACCTGCCCGGCATGATCGCATCCAAGACCATTGTGCCGGTGCTGGGCGTGCCGGTACCGTCGAAATACCTCAAGGGCATGGATTCGCTGCTGTCCATCGTGCAGATGCCGAAGGGCATCCCGGTCGCCACCTTTGCGATCGGGGAAGCCGGCGCGGCCAACGCGGCGCTGTTTGCCGCCGCGCTGATTGCCCGCTACGACAGCGGGCTGGCGGCGCAGCTCGACGATTTCCGCCGCGGCCAGTCGGACTCGGTGATCGCGATGGAATTGCCCGATGTCGAATAAGTCGCCCAGCCTGTCCGGCGCCACGCTGCCGATTCTGCCGGGGGCGACCCTGGGCATCCTCGGCGGCGGCCAGCTCGGCCGCATGTTCACCATCGCCGCGCGCACCATGGGCTACAAGGTCATGGTGCTCGATCCGGATGCCGCCAGCCCTGCCGGGCAGATGGCCGATGTGCATGTGCGGGCGGACTACACCGACCATGCTGCACTGAAACAACTCGGCGCAGCCTGTGCGGCTGTCACCACCGAATTCGAGAACGTCCCGGCGGCCAGCCTGATCGAACTGGCGAACCACTGCCGGGTGTCGCCGGGAGCCGCTGCGGTCGCCATCGTGCAGGATCGCAGCCACGAAAAATCCTGGCTGGCGGGCAACGGCTTTGCTACCGCTCCGTTTGCGCTGCTTGAAAACGAGGCAGGGCTTGAGGCCGCACTGGCCACGACCGGCACCCCGGCACTGTTAAAGGTGTCGCGCTTCGGCTACGACGGCAAAGGCCAGGCACGGGTCAATACGCTTGATGAAGCACGCGCCGCATTCCACGAATTCGGCGGCCAGCCCTGCGTGCTGGAAGGCTTCGTCAACCTGGAATGCGAAGTGTCGGTGGTGCTGGCGCGCAGTGACTCAGGTGAATGCGTGCTCTTCCCCGTCGCCGAAAACCGCCATGACAACGGCATTCTGGACGTCTCCATCGTTCCCGCCCGCGTGTCCGAAAGCCTCGCTGAACAGGCATGCACGATGGCACGCGCGATAGCCGAACAACTGGGCTATGTCGGCATCATGGCGGTGGAGTTCTTCGTCGCTGACGGCCGGTTGATGGTCAACGAAATCGCGCCGCGTCCGCACAACTCGGGGCATTACACGCTGGACGCCTGCGTCACCGACCAGTTCGAGCAGCAGGTGCGCGCGCTCGTTGGTCTGCCGCTCGGTGACAGCCGCCTGCTGTCGCCGGTGGCGATGGTCAACATCCTCGGCGACCGCTGGCAAAATGGCGACCCGCATTGGGGCACGCTGCTGGCGCATCCCAACATCAAGCTCCATCTGTACGGCAAGGAAACCGCCCGGCCGGGGCGCAAGATGGGACATTTCAACGTGCTGGATGCCGACCCGGCGGCGGCGTTGGCGCTGGCCGAGCAGATGCGCGATGCGCTTTAGCGCATTCAGTTGGAATGACCGCTGTAGCGCGCTGCTTCTGGCGGGTTTGTGGAGCGCCGGTTGCGCGGCTGAAAACAGCGCGACCCTGCTGCTGACCATCGGCAAACAGATTTTCCAGGCTGAAGTCGCAGCCACCCCGCGCGAGCGCGAACGTGGCCTGATGGCGCGCAAACAACTCGCTGCCAACGGCGGCATGCTGTTCAAGTTTGAGCAGGCCGCACCGCATTGTTTCTGGATGCGCAACACGCCGCTTCCGCTGTCGATTGCATTTATCGACGAACGGGGTCGCATCACCAATCTCGCCGACATGCAGCCGCAAACGGACACCCTGCATTGCGCCACGACCCCTGTGCGCTACGCGCTGGAAGTGGCGCAGGGTCAATTCGCCCAACGCGGCATCACTGCGGGCGCGCTGGTGGACGGCCTGCCGTAACCCGGCTGTTCCAAAATCAAATCAGGGCGTGATGGACAGGATGCTGAGTTCCATCTCGCTGCCCGCTTCATCGCTGCGACGCACGCGCACCGGCAGGTAATGCCGGTCCAGCGCCAGCCAGATTTCAAACCGCCCATCGCCATCGACCGCCCGCGCCAGATGCAGCGTGCGCAACGTGCCCAGCCGGGTTTCCAGCAGCACTTCACCCTGCACGTCATAGCGGTAATCACGCAACTTTTTGCCATTGAACACGCTGTACGTGAGTTGCTTGCCTGGCGGCGGCGCGGTGAGTGCCAACTGGAAAAACAGGCTGAGCGCATCCTGTACCTCGCCCTGATAACTGAACCGGCGCGGCGCGCCTTGGCCAGGCATCAGCACAAGTTCTCCCTGCGCGGCATCGAAGGTCGCGCGGCTGTGCTTGCTGCCGCGCTGGTCCCAGAACTCTTCCGGCTGCAGCCCCTTGGGGGTGATGCGGCCCCGGCTGGTTTGCACGAAATGACCGCGATAAAAAATGCCGGCGAATCCGGTGGCGGTTGCCACGCTGGTCAGGGTGTAGCGTTCGCCTTCGTTAATCCACACCAGCGTCTGTTCGCCGCTGGCAACGCCATAGCTCACCCGGTAACGCAGATCGAGACGCGGTGGCAGCGGATTGAGTGCTGGCGGTGCAGATTCAGCGGGCGCGGCTGTCTCTTGCGCGGGCTCACTGCTGTAGGTCAAACCGGTATCAGCGGCCGCTTCAGGCAGCGTGCTTTCGATGCCTGGCGCGGTGGCGGGTTCGACTGCTGCCACGGGCTCAGGTACGGTCACGGGGGGAGCAGGAGGACGCGGTTGGGGCTGGGCCACCCGCCCGGGAGATGACGTGGGTGCAACTGCAGGCGGCGCCACAACCGGTTTCGGTGCGGCAACCAGTTGCACCTCGATGGGCGGCGCTTCAAGTGGATCGTTCCACTGCGGCAACGCCCACTTCAGCCCGCCAAACAAGGCCGCATGCAGCAACAAGGATCCCGCCAGCGCCAAGCCCCATGGGCGAATGCGCCGATTCATGTCTAGTCTTTTACGCTGGCGCGCACCAGGCGCTGTTCGAGAGTCACACCGTCATCGACCACGCGCACCTGTACCGGCAGATTTTGCCGCGCAGGCGCAACCCACAAGGTGACACCTTTCTGGTCGGGTGTTTGCGTGATGCGCAGGTATTGCTGGGTGGCCAGCGCGCCGACCGGGGTCTTGATCGCGCCACCGTTGCTGCGCGCGTATTGATAGTCGTTGAGGTCGCGCCCGCTCACCACTTGCAGCGTGTAATCGGCAGGCAGGCTGGGCGCGAACATCATTTGATACAACTGCGACAGTTGATCCTGCGCGCCGTCCTGCAGGCCATTCACCTGCCACGACTCGCCCTTGTATTGAAATTCGATGCGATGCTGTTTCCAGTCGAGACGTGCGGTCGCCAGCTTGTGTGGCGCATCGCTGCGGGCGTGTTGAAACTGCGTGGGGCGCAAGCCCTGGCGCGTCACCTCGCCGCGGCTTTCGAGCCGGATGGTGCCCGGCCACAGCATGGCCAGCGGCCCGCTCGCGCGGGTTTCGCTGACCAGGGTGTATTGCTTGCCATTGCGGGTAAATGTATCGGTCACCTGGCCCAGTTTCTGGCCATTGCGATACAGGTCGTACACCAGATTGATGTGTTGCGGTGCATACGATTCCACACGGGCTTTAGTCCGTAGTGGATCGGAGTCCTTTAGGGCGGCCTCGGCGGCGGCTGCAAACAGGCAGGCGGCCAGCAGTAACAGGGTGCGCATGCTCAAACTCCGATCGATAACACAGCCTGTGACGTCGAATCGTCCTGCACGTTCACCCGGCCATGCTGGAGCAGCAGCCGTCCTTCGGCAAACCACTGGATGGCCTGCGGATAAATGCGGTGTTCCTGCGCCAGCACGCGCGCGGACAGCGTAGCAGGCGTGTCGTCGGCCCGCACCGGCACCGCAGCCTGAATGACGATGGGGCCGTGGTCGAGTTGGGCGGTGACGAAATGCACGGTGCAGCCGTGGATCTTCACGCCCTCTTCCAGCGCGCGCTCGTGGGTTTTCAGCCCGGGAAACATGGGCAGCAGCGAAGGATGAATATTGAGCAGGCGGCCTTCAAAACGCGCGATGAATGCCGGACTGAGGATGCGCATGTAGCCGGCCAGCACCACCAGGTCGGGCTGGTGGCGCTCGATTTCGTCGGCCAGCAAAACATCGAACGCGACGCGATCGGGATGCGTGGTGTGGTCGAGCGCAACCGCGGTGAGGCCGCGTTCACGCGCAAACGCAAGGCCCGCTGCCTGCGGCCGGTTGCTGATGACCGCGACGATGTCGATCGGCAGCTGCGCCTGAACAATCGCCTGAAAATTGCTGCCGCGCCCGGACAACAGCACGACAACACGTGTCACGCGTAAATCACCTGCTCGGCGCCATCAGGACGGGCGACGATTTCGCCGATTTGCCACACGGTTTCGCCGCTGGCCTGCAAGTGCGCCATCGCTGCCGCTGCGTCGGCCGCCGCGACCACCACGCACATGCCGATGCCGCAGTTGAAGGTGCGCAGCATTTCGTCCGGCGTGACATTGCCGGCCTGTTGCAGCCAGGTGAACAGCGGTGCACGCGTCCAGCTGTTGGCATCGACCCGCGCGGCCACGGCCTCGGGCAAACAGCGCGGCAGGTTGCCGGTGATGCCGCCGCCGGTGATGTGAGCCATGCCTTTGACATTGAGCGCTGCGATCAGGGCCAGCAGCGGCTTGACGTAAATCCGCGTCGGCGCCATCACCACATCGGCAAACGGTTGACCGTGGAAATCCGATTTGAGGCCAATGCCGGATACGTCGATCAGCTTGCGCACCAGCGAATAGCCGTTCGAATGCGCGCCGGAAGACGCCAGCCCCAGCACCACGTCGCCCGGCACGATGTCAACGCCGCCGATGACCCTGGATTTTTCCACCACGCCCACGGCGAAGCCCGCCAGGTCGTATTCGCCTTCGGGATACATGCCGGGCATTTCGGCGGTTTCGCCGCCGATCAGCGCGCAACCGGCCTGCTCACAGCCGGTGGCGATGCCTGCGATCACCGCTTCGGCGGTGTCGAGCGAGAGCTTGCCGGTGGCGAAGTAATCCAGAAAAAACAGCGGCTCGGCGCCCTGCACCAGAATGTCGTTGACGCTCATCGCCACCAGGTCGATGCCCACCGTATTGTGGCGATTCAGTTCGAACGCCAGCCTCAGCTTGGTGCCGACGCCATCGGTGCCGGAAACCAGCACCGGTTCCTTGAATTTTTTGGAAATCTCGACCAGCGCGCCGAAGCCGCCGATGCCGGTCAGGACTTCGGGGCGCATGGTGCGCTTGGCCAGGGGTTTGATGCGCTCGACCAGGGCATCGCCCGCATCGATATCGACTCCGGCATCTTTATAGGAAATGGATGACACGCCCGCTCCAGACAGAAAAAAGTGCGCCATTTTACCGCCTATGCGAACGATGCGACGTTCCGGCTCATCCATCCCGTTCCGGGCGGGTGCCGGCGATCCCGGCGGCTATAATGTGCGCTCCCTCGACCCTGCTTGAATGCCATGCCTGCCCCGCTGCTCGAATCCTGCATCACCTCCCTGCCACTGGTTCACAAAGGCAAGGTGCGCGACATCTACGCCGTGGGCGATGACCGGCTGCTGATCGTCACCACCGACCGGCTCTCGGCCTTCGACGTGGTAATGCCCACCCCGATCCCCGGCAAGGGCGAAGTGCTCACCCGCGTCTCGGCATTCTGGTTCGACAAGCTCAAGTCCATCATCCCGAGCCAGGCGCTCGACGTGCTGCCGGAATCCGTGGTCGCCGCCAGTGAACGCGAGCAGCTCGCCGGGCGCGCCATCGTGGTCAAAAAACTCAAGGCGCTGCCGGTTGAAGCCATCGTGCGCGGCTATCTGGTGGGCTCGGGCTGGAAGGAATACCAGACCAGCCAGTCGGTATGCGGCATCGCGCTGCCCGCCGGGCTCAAGCAGGCCGATCGCCTGCCACAGCCGATCTTCACACCGTCGACCAAGGCCGCCGTCGGCGCGCATGACGAAAACATCGCGTTCGAGCAGATGGCCGAGCTGATCGGGCCGGCGCTGGCGGCACAGGTGCGCGACGTCAGTCTTGCCCTGTATCAGGCTGCGGCGGAGTATGCGCTCACACGCGGCATCATCATCGCCGACACCAAGTTTGAGTTCGGCCTCGATAAAGCCGGCCAGCTGGTATGGATCGACGAGGCGCTGACGCCTGATTCTTCGCGCTTCTGGCCAGCCGACCAGTATCAGCCCGGCAGCAATCCGCCCAGCTTCGACAAGCAGTTTGTGCGCGACTGGCTGGAGGCCAGCGGCTGGAACAAGCAGGCGCCCGGACCCGAACTGCCTGCCGATATCGTCGCCAAGACCGCCGCCAAGTACAACGAGGCGATGACGCGGCTGTTGAGCTGAAACGCTTTATCCGCAAACCCGCTCAGGGTGTTTGCGGATAAAAATAGGTTTACTTCAAGGCCGCGTTCAGGAAATCCGCCACCGCCGCGACCATTTCAGCTTCGTGTCCGCTGTAGAAATGGTCGGCGTGCGCGATCATCACCTGTTTCGACATCCCGGCAGCCAGCGTCTGCTTGCGTTTGGCCGCATTCACCAGCACGGGTGGCAGGTCGTTGTCGCCGTACAGATCCAGAATCGGCAATTTCAGCGCGGCGTAGTCGTCCTGCGACAAGCCCAGACTCGCCCACGCCTTGACCGCCGGATCGGGATTGCCCGCCAGATAGACGCGGCTCATGCGCGACCCCATGCTGTGTGAAACGATGGCGATGTGCGCATAGCCCTTGGCCTTGAGGAAAGCGACCGCCTCACCGATACGCTCGGCCGCCTCGGGAAAGGTCGGCGGATAGGCTTCACTCTGGGCGTCGGCGGCCAATATCGGCATCTGGATCGACAGCGTCGTCACTCCGCGGTCGGCCAGTTCGGTGCGCAGGGTGCCGACCATGCCCCAGTCGGGATGGATACCCATGCCGTGCACGATGATGGCCGCCTTATTGGTGCCCGCCACCGGCGTGAACAGCGTCAGAAACTTGTGGTGACCGCGCGGCGTTTGCAGATAGACGGGATCTCCCACCACCAGGCCGGGCACCACTTCATCGGCCCATTTTTTCTCGCGCGCGTAATCCGCATCCGTGGCGTTCGCCAACAGCGGCCAGACCAGCATGGCCCACGCACCAAGCACCCAAGACAACAGATTGTTTCTATTCATGTTTTCCTCCACTGCAAAAATAGGCCGGATCCTGCCCGGCCGATCATTCAACAAAATCGAGGTTTGATCAATCGTACCGGGGTCGTTAAAACCAGCCGCGAAGCCCGTTAAGCCTGCCTAGAATGTCCAGGCCATGCGCAGCGCCAGCGTGATCAGCAACAGTGCGAAAACCCGTTTCAGCGGGCGAACCGGCAACCGGTGCGCGGTGCGCGCGCCAAGCGGTGCGGTCAACACGCTGCCCAGCACGATGCCAGCCAGCGCGGGCATATAGACAAAGCCCACGCTCCCCGCAGGCAAGCCGCTGGCATCCCATCCCCCCACCATGTAACCCACCGCGCCTGCCAGCGCAATCGGAAACCCGATCGCCGCCGAGGTGGCGATCGCGCGATGCAGCGCGACGTTGTGCCACAACATGAACGGCACCGACAACGTGCCGCCGCCAATACCCACCCAGCTCGACACCGCGCCGATGACACTGCCCGCCAGCGTGGTGCCCGCACGCCCCGGCAACCCGCGATGCGGCGCCGGTTTGAAATCCAGCCACATCTGGATCGCCGCATAAAACAGGAAGACGACAAACACACCCTTCAGCAGCGCCGCAGACATCTGCGCCGCCAGCATGGCACCGGCCAGCGTGCCGAGCACGATACCCGGCGCGATGCGCCGCACCAGCGGCCACTCAACCGCGCCGTGGCGATGGTGCGCGCGCACGCTGGACAGCGAGGTAAACAGGATGGACGCGAGCGAGGTGCCGAGCGCCAGTTGCGGCTCCATCCCGGCCGCCAGCCCCTGCGCGTGCAGCAGAAATATCAGCACCGGCACAATGATCAGGCCACCGCCGACGCCGAGCAGACCGGCGACAAAGCCGACCAGCAGCCCCAACCCGCAATAAGCAGCGAACAGCGCCGGATCGCAAGCATCACAAATGCTTGACGATAAAAGCGTATTCAGCCGGATCGACTGGCGTGATCGACAGCCGGTTGCCGCGCTGCAGGATGCGCATGTTGGCGAGTTCAGGGTAGGTGCGAATTTCGGACAGCGGCATCAGCCGCGTCTTCTTCACCAGTTTCACATCGACGTTGACCCAGCGCGGATTCTCCGGCGTCGCCTTGGGGTCGAAGTACTTGTGCCCCGGCTCGAACTGGAACGCGTCGGGATAGGCCAGCACGCTGACTTCGGCCAGCCCGGCAATGCCCGGCTCGGCGCACGACGAATGGTAGAACAGCACCTTGTCGCCGACCTGCATCTGGTCGCGCATGAAATTGCGCGCCTGATAATTGCGGATGCCGTACCAGGCGACGCTTTGATTGGGAAAACCCGGCGAGGTCGTCGATGCTGACGTCGCTGGGCTCGGATTTCATCAGCCAGTAGCGCATGGTCAGGTGCGCTTGATCAGCGTGCCGACGCCTTCGGGCGTCAGCACTTCCAGCAGCAGCGCGTGTTCGACCCGGCCGTCGATGATGTGCGCGGTTTTGACCCCGCTGTTGACCGCATCGACCGCATAGCCGACCTTGGGAATCATGCCGCCGGTGATGGTGCCGTCGGCCATCAGTTCGTCCACCTGGCGCGGCGTGAGGCCGGTGAGCAGGTTCATCTGCTTGTCGAGCACGCCGGGGATGTTGGTCATGAAAATCATTTTTTCCGCCTGCAGCACACCCGCAATTTTGCCCGCTACCACATCGGCATTGATGTTGTAGGCGTTGCCTTCCTTGTCGGTACCGAGTGGTGCGATCACCGGAATGAAATCGCGCGCGTCGAGCACCTGGATGATTTCCGGGTCGATACTGGTGATCTCACCAACCTGACCGATGTCGAGCATTTCCTCGGAATTGTCCTTGCTCGCCACCAGCATTTTCTTGGCGTGGATGAAATTGCCGTCCTTGCCAGTGAGCCCCACGGCCTTGCCACCGTGTTTGTTGATCAGCGTGACGATGTCCTGGTTGACCAGGCCGAGCACCATTTCCACCACGTCGAGGGTTTCCTCGTCAGTCACGCGCATGCCCTGAATGAAATCGGACTGCTTGCCGATTTTCTTCAACAGGTCGCCGATCTGCGGGCCGCCGCCGTGCACCACGACCGGGTTCATTCCCACCAGCTTCAGCAGCACCACGTCCTTGGCGAAAGCCTCCATCAGGTGGCGCTCGGTCATGGCGTTGCCGCCATATTTGATGACGATGGTTTTATCGTAAAAGCGCTGGATATAGGGCAGTGCCTCCGACAGGATGTGAGCCTTGTCGGCAGCGGTGTGGGTAGGGGTCATGGCAGCTCCGGAAAAGTCTGCGCGGATTTTACGCCAAACAAAAAAGCGGCGCGCGGCCGCCTTTTTGTTTGGCCGGGAAGGCTTACTGGACGTTGAGCCGTTTGGCGCTGGCTGCCGCTTTTTTCGGCAGCACCAGCTCCAGCACGCCGTCCTGATAACGGGCGGATGCAGTGGTCTCATCCATCTCATGTTCCAGCACAAAGCTGCGGCTGACCCGGCCAAAATAGCGCTCGCGGCGCAGCACTTTTTCACCTTCCTTCTGCTCGGTGTTTTTCTTCACCTCAGCGCTGATCGACACCGTATTGCCGTCGATGGTCACGTGAATATCATCCTTGGTAACGCCGGGCATGTCCGCATGAACGGCGTAGCTTTTTTCATCCTCCTTCACATCCATGCGAATCTGCGGCATCTCCTTGTCCATTTGCACCGGGCGGAAAAACCCACGGAACAGGTTATCCAGCGGATCGGTCACTTCATACGGTTCGTAGCGGCTAATGTTGGCCATCTTGTCCTCCTTCAAGTTAACTGGGGTTATGGATAAACCCGATGTAAGGGAAGCCGCCTGGATTTCAAGCCCCTCCCCCGGTTTGTTGCATTGAACGACTGCATCTAAAGTGCCGATTCCGGCGTATTGCATGAAGGATGTTTTTGAACACACTCGACGCTCATCGCTGGCTGGCCGACCACGGCGACTACCTGTTCCGGGTGGCGCGCCGCCAGCTGCATTCCGACGAACTGGCCGAAGATGCGGTGCAGGAAACCCTGCTGGCCGCGCTAACGGCGCAGGCGCGTTACAGCGGCGACGCCAGCCCGCGCACCTGGCTCACCGGCATCCTCAAGCACAAGATCGTCGACCAGATCCGGCGGCAACTGCGCGAAGTTGAAATCCCGCGCGACGCAGACGGCGAAGAAGCCGTCGACAGCTTGTTCAAACAGGACGGCCACTGGGCCGAACCCTTGCGGCCATGGGGCAATCCGCAGGCCGAGGCGGAGCTGAGCCAATTGCGGCGCGTGCTGGACGAGTGCGCCGACCGCCTGAAGCCCATGATGGCCCAGGTTTTCAGCCTGCGCGAAGTGGCCGGCATGGAAACCGAAGAAATTTGTAAGGAACTGAATATCAGCCCGACCAACTGCTGGGTACTGCTGCATCGGGCACGACTGTTCATGCGGCAATGCCTGGAGCTGAACGGATTTTCGAAAGTGGGCGCCACATGAAATGGATGACGACATGCAAGGAGACAACGGAACTTGCTTCGCGCGCCATGGACGAACGCCTGTCGTTCGGCGACCGGGTGGCGATGCGGATGCATCTGGCCATCTGCAAAAACTGCAGGCGCTTTACGCAACAGCTACAAGACATGCGCCGCTTGTTTCGCACCGAAGCAACGGCAAACGATGATGTGCCGGTTCTTACCCCCGAGGCCCGGCAGCGCATCGCAAACGAATTGCAGAACAAGCTCGACACATAAAGAGCCTTTTGCAGCACGCCGGCCCAGGCCGGCAAACCCGTAGTTCAATTTTTATTTTTAACCGTTAGGAGAGAACACCATGTCCAAGAAATCCCTGATCGCCACTGCTGTCGGTACCGCTTTTGCCGCCACCCTGGCAGCGCCCGTCGCCTCGGCTGCGAGCAACCCCTTCGCCCTGTCCGCCCTGAGTTCCGGCTACCAGGTCGCTGACAACCACGCTGCCAAGCCGGTGGAAGGCAAGTGCGGCGGCAAGACCGAAGCCGAGATGAAGGCCAAGGATGGCAAGTGCGGCAACACGGCCAAAATGAAGGATGGCAAGTGCGGCGAGGGCAAGTGCGGCGCCACCAAGAGCAAAGATGACGCAAGCAAGGCCGAAGCTGGAAAAACCAGCACTGAAAAATAAAGGGCGTTGAATGCGGCGGTGCCACAAGGCAAGACAGCCAGTGTGGCGCTGCTGACAAACAAGGATTCGTTTGCACCGGTCCGGCTTGTGCCGGCCATAACTTCGACTATCGTTAGTCTTTTTAGGAGAGAAAATCATGTCCAAGCAAACTCTGATCGCTGCTGCTGTCGGCTCTGCCTTCGCTGCCGGCCTGGCGGCCGCCCCCATCGCGTCGGCCGCGGAAAATCCCTTTGCCCTGTCCGGCCTGTCTTCAGGCTATCAGGTGGCCGACGCCTCCACCCCGGCCAAGCCGATGGAAGGCAGGTACGGCTGCATGTACATGAAAGCCGGTGAAGGCAACTGCGGCATGTCGATGGCGGACGCCAACAAGGACGGCAAGGTCAGCAAGGAAGAAGCCGCCAAACACCACGAAGAGATGTTCACCCAAATTGACGCCAACAAGGATGGTTTCATCGATCAAACCGAAATGGGCAAGATGAGGGACGGCATGTGCGGCGGAAAAATGATGCAAGGCAAGTGCGGCGGCAGCACGAAGTAAGCCGGCTGCCGTGAATCCCTTGCGCCTTGCCGGCGCGGGGCTGGGCCTTCGGCGCGAGCTTCTGCCCGCGCTGAAGGCCGGGGTTCCCGACGCCATAGAATTCTTCGAGCTTGCCCCGGAAAACTGGATCGACATGGGCGGTGCGTATGGCCGCGACCTGCGCGGCTTCACCGAGCGCTATCCCTTCGTCTGCCACGGCCTGTCGCTGTCCATCGGCGGCCCGACTCCGCTCGACGAAATGCTGCTGCACAAAACGCGGCAGTTCATGGATGCCCACGGCATCCAGCTTTACACCGAACATTTGTCGTACTGCTCGGATGACGGGCATCTGTATGACCTGCTGCCGATTCCCTTTACCGAAGAAGCGGTGAAATACGTCGCTGCGCGCATCCGGCGCGTGCAGGACATCCTGGAACGCCGCATCGCAATCGAAAACGCGTCCTACTACACACCTTCACCGGTTGCGGAAATGGACGAACTCGCCTTCATCCGCGCGGTACTGGAAGAAGCCGATTGCGACCTGCATCTGGACGTCAACAACGTCTACGTCAACAGCGTGAACCACCGCTACGACGCCGCCGGATTCATCCGCGCGCTACCGACCGAGCGCATTGTCTATATGCACATGGCAGGGCATTACAACGAAGCAGCTGACCTGCTGATCGACACCCACGGCGCCGAAGTAATCGAGCCGGTGTGGTCGCTGCTCGACGCCACCTATCGCATCCATGGCGTCGCGCCGACGCTGCTGGAACGCGATTTCAACATTCCACCGCTGGCCGAACTGGTACGCGAAGTCGAACAGATTGCGCGCCTGCAAGCCGCCCACACTCCGCATGAACACATCGCAGCCGCTTCCTGAGTTCCAGCGTTACCAGTACGCGTTCACCGCGCACATCCGCGACCCCAAGGCACAGCCACGCCCTGCTGGTGTCGAAGCGCGGCGCATGAAGGTCTACACCGAGCTGCTATACAACAACATCGAAGGGTTTTTGCTGGCGTGCTTTCCGGTGCTGCGGCAAGTGCTGGGAGCACGCAAATGGTCGGCACTGGTGCGCGACTTTTTCCGCACCCACCACAGCCACACCCCTTATTTCCGGCAGATTCCGGACGAGTTCATCCAGTTCCTGCAAAACGAATGGACGCCGCCCGCAGGCTATCCGCCTTTCACACTGGCGCTGGCGCATTACGAATGGATCGAACTGGTATTGTCGGTGTCGACCCGCAGCGCGGATCGCGCGTTTGACCCGGCGGGCGACCTGATCGACGGCGTACCGCTGTTGAATCCGGTGCTCGCCAACCTGCGCTACGACTGGCCGGTCCACCGCATCGCGCCGCGCCGTAAAACACAGCCCGCTGAAACGCATTTGCTGGTTTTTCGTGACACGGATGACCAAGTACAGTTCAGCGAAATCAACGCTTTCACCGCACGCTTGCTGACCCTGCTGGAACCCGGCAGCGTAAGCGGGCGCGTCGCGCTGGAACAGATCGCCGACGAAAGTCGCCACCCCGACCGCGCACTGATGGTGCAGGCAGGCGGTGCGCTACTCGAAGACCTGCGCGTGCGCGGTGCGATTCTGGGCAGCGCGAACCCCGATAACGCGGCTTAGTGGGAATGCTGCATGCCGCCGGCCGCGGCGCGCGCCTCGGCTTTCACTTCAACCGTTTGCTGCTTGCCGCCTGACTCGATCACCAGCGCCAGCGGAATCATCTCGCCTGCGATAATCGGCTGCTTCAAGTTCATCAGCATGATGTGAAAGCCACCGGGCTTGAGCGAAACGGTTTTGCCTTTCGGCAAGTCGATCGCCTTGACTTCGCGCATGCGCATCACGTTGCCGTCCATTTTCATTTCGTGCACTTCGACCTGCGGAATCAGCGGGCTGGATACGCTGATCAAACGCGCGTCGGCATCCGACTGAATGTTCATGTAAGCACCGCTCACCGGCTGCCCCGGCATGGTGGCGCGCGCCCACGCGTCGGTGACGCTGACATTGGCGGCCCAGGTGGGCAGGGTAGCGGCACTGGCCAGCAACGCAGCAGCAAAAAGTGCTTTCATCGGTGTCTCCTCAAAGTAAAACCATTAGAACTGGACATTCAGCGCAGTGTAGATCGAGCGGCCCATCCCGGGAACGGGGGTGCCCCATTGCGGCACGGTCGCGACCGCCTGGGTGGTCATCGTCGTGCCCTGACCGAGATAGGCGCCGCCGAGCGGATGGTAGTAGAGTCGGTCGAACACGTTCTCCACGCCGAAATCGACGCGCACCTTCTTCCACGAATAGCTGCCGCGCAGGTTGACGAGGGCGTAACCCGGGGTTTCCATCTCGTTGCGCATCTCGGAAACATCATCCTTCCGGCTCACCATCACCAGTTCGGCTGCGTTGTCCCAGCCGCCCCGCTTCTGGGTCAGCGCGAGCTTGGCGTTGAGCGGCATGATGTTGTAGAGCCCATCGCCCGTATCGCGGTTTTCGCCCTTGGTGTAGTTGAGCAGGCCGTTGAGCCCGAACTCACCCGCGCCGGTCTTCGCCAGCGGCATCTTGCCCGACAGGTCGAGGCCATACAGGCGCGCGGACTGGTTGACGAACTTGAGCACGGTGAATTGATCCGTCACAAGTGTCGTGCTCGGTGCGTTGGTCGTAGCATTCCACTGGATCGCGTCAATGTAGTCGCTCACATGGGTGTAGTAGGGCGTGGCCTTGAACTCCCAGTGGCGGTCGGCAGCATGCCAGTCGAAGGTCGCGGACACGGTGTTGGCTTTCTCCGGCTCCAGGTCAAGGTTGCCGATGTAGCCGTTGCCGTCACCGGCCCAGTTGACCATCAGTGCCGCCATCTGCCAGGTGGACCAGGTGTAGCGTTCGTGCAGGTTCGGTGAGCGTGTCTTGTGAGCGAAGCCGAACTCGATATCGCGCGTGGCGTCAGGCGTGTAGCGCGCCAGCACGGTCATGTCCCAGTTGTTGTCGGTCTTGCTGTGGTCGGCATTGTTGAAGTTGGCGGCATCGCGGGTCTGGTTGCCCCCGCTTGCGGCGACAACGGTCGGGTAGGTGTTGAGGTTATAGCCATGCACATCCCCCGCATCCATCGCGACGCGCTCGTAGCGCAGACCGGCCAGCGTCAACCATTGCGGGCTGTACTGCTTTTCCCATTCGCCGAACAGCGCCATCCGGTCGCGCTCGCCATCGTTGACGTTCCAGAAGGTGTTGGGCCACATGGCGGCGCCGGAGGCCGGCCACCAGTCGTCGAGGCGGTAGCGCTGATATTCGGTGCCGACGCGCAGCAGGTCCTGCTGCGTGAGATCAATGTCGGCCTTGACGACCGCCCCGGTGTTCGTGCTCGCGGTGTACATCGGCATGCCGGCGGCGCAGGTGGCACTGGATACGCCGCAAGGCGTGCCGTCGTAAGTCGGGCCGGGTGGATTTTTATACCAGTACTTCTTGTCGGCGCCGAAGTCCATGAAGTGATCGACATCCTCATGGTAGACGCGTGCCTCCAGCTTGCCCCAGTCGAGGTCGCCGAGGTAGCGCAGGTTCACGCGCTTCTGGTCATTGCCGAGCATGTCCATGCGCTGGTTCGGCCACAGCTGTTCGGGCAGATCCTGCAGGCCGAACTTGGCTTCCACCAGGTGGTCGCCGCCGCGAAACGCCAGGCCCAGCGTGTGGTTGCGCGTGTCGTAGGCGGTCGAGCCGACCTCGTCGAGCGGCAGGGTGTGTCCCGGGTGGCCGGTGAAGCCAGGATCCGTGCCCGCGACAAAAAGCGAATCCTTGAAGTCGCCGCCGGCATCGTAGTTGTCGGATTGGGCGATGGCGCCGGTGTAGGAAATATTGAAGCTTTCGGTCGCATAGGTGGCCGCAACGTTGCCGCCCCGGGCATTGCCGTTGCTGCGGTAGAACGCGCCAACCTCGCCCTTGACGAGGCTTGCCTGGCCGGGCGCGGCGAACTCGGGAGCGGCGGTTTCCGCGATGATCGAGCCGCCGATGCTGTCGCCGCCGACGCTCACCGGTGCGATGCCGGCATACACCTCGATCGTCCCGACCTGCGACGGATCCAGATACGACAGCGCCGGGTTCATGTGGTTGGGGCAGGCGGAGATCAGGTCCATGCCGTCGACCTTGATGCGCAGGCGGTCGTCCGCCAGGCCATGGATCGAGGGCAGGCTGGAAACGCCGCCGGCGCCGTACAGGCTCACGCCGGGGACGTCCCTGAGGAGGCTCGCCGAATCGCTGGTCGCGGGCCGCAAGGACTGCAAGTTTTCCACCTCAACGCCGAACGGCGCGACGACTTCCGACGTGCCGGTCACCACAATCGTCATCAGGGGGGAGGCGTCTTCCGCGCTGGCCGTGACGGGCAACAGGCTGGCGGCAATCAGCAAAGGCAGCAGGCGGGGAACGAAAGCAGGCGTTTTCATGGCGCATGGCGGGATAAAAGGGATCCGATTGTCTCTTATTGGCCGTTTCAGCGGAATGTGACATATCGTCGCAGGACAGGCCAGGAGCGTTTGGCCGCGCGGCTTTCAGGCCGGAGGCCAGGCAGAAAAGCGCACAAGTGGACGACAACCTGCGGTTCGCCCGCTTGCGGGCCTGGCCAAGTGGTTGGCCTTCCCTCAGGGCAGGGCCAATGCGCGGTGAAGCGCCGTCGACGCTTCAAAGAGGCACGTCTCATCCACGGCCGGGCAAATTGCCGCAGCCCGCAACGCATCGTGACGCGCGCATTACAATGCCGCCATGCCGTCCGTCCTTGATTCCACGCTGCTGTCCACCCTGCCCACACGCGCCTTGCTGGGGCGCCTGCTGGTGCTGCGCGGGCAGCTCATCGCTGGCTGGGCGGTTGGCATTGCCTGGTTGCACTGGGGGCTGCACATCACAATGCCGCTGCTGCCGATGGGCGCGGTGCTCGCGCTGCTCGGCGCGTTCGCGCTTACCACCGCGTGGCGGCTGCGGCTGGATGCGCCCGCCACGCAAATGGAGTTTCTGGCGCACCTGCTGGCCGATCTCACCGCGTTTGCGGTGCTGGTTTTTTTCAGCGGCGGCGCAACCAATCCTTTCGTCTCGCTGATGCTGGTGCCGATCATCATTGCCGCGATCAGCCTGCGCCCGCGCTGGGTGTGGCTGCTAGCGGCGGTGGCGGGCGGCTACTACGCACTGCTGCTGTTCGTGTATCAACCGCTGGCCATCGCCGACCCGGTCGCCGCCTACGGCATGCACCTCGGTGGCATGTGGTTCAACTTTGTCATCAGTGCCGCATTGATTGCGTTTTTCATCACCCGCATGCACGCCGGACTGCGCGCACGTGATGGCGAACTGGCCGCGCTGCGCGAAAAGCAGCTGCGCGACGAGCGCATCCTGGCGCTCGGCACCCAGGCGGCGCTGGCGGCGCACGAACTCGCCACCCCGCTCGCCACCATCCAGACCACCGCGCACGAGCTCGCCCAAGAGTTCGCCAACGATCCCGACATCGGCGCCGACTGCCAGCTGCTCGAAAAGCAGGCACAGGCGTGCAAGCGCATCCTCACCCAGCTGGCTGCGCGCGCACGCGACAGCACCCCGCAGCCGACGCCACTGGACGCCTGGTTGAGCGCGCTGATCACGCACTGGCAGGTGATCCGCCCGGACGTGCCGCTGAAAACCGGCCTCGCACCGACGCACCGCGATTTCACCCCGCCCGACGGGCTGGAACAGGCCATTCTGAACATACTCAACAATGCCGCCGATGCCTCGCCCGCCGGTGTCGAACTAAGCGTAAGCGTGGCGAACAACGCGCTGTGGATCGATATTGCCGACCGCGGTCCGGGCTTCACGCCTGAACAAAAGGCGCAGGCGGGGCGCGTGCTATTCAGCGACAAGCCGGGACAAGGCTGGGGCATGGGGTTGGTACTCACTCACGCCACACTCGAGCGTGCGGGCGGCTCGCTCACCCTCACCGAGCGCGATGGCGGCGGCACACTGGTCCGCATCCAACTACCCTGGAGGGCTGCACCATGAAGCTGCTGATTGTTGAAGACGATCTGGATTTTGCCGAGGCGCTGTCCCGTGCCATGCAGAAACGCGGTGCTGCCGTCGAACTGGCGCACGACGCCACCGAGGCGCTGGCGGTTGCCGAACGCTTTGCGCCCACTCACGCCGTGGTCGATCTGAAACTGCCCGGCGAATCCGGACTCAAGGTGGTCGCCGCGCTGGCAGAACGCTGGCCGGGTATCGCCATCGTCGTGCTCACCGGCTACGCCAGCATCGCCACCGCCGTCGAAGCGGTGCGGCTGGGCGCGCGGAATTATCTGGCCAAGCCCGCCAACGCCGACGAAATTCTGGCCGCACTGCAGCGCGACCGGCCTGATGCTGCGATGGACGTCAGCACCGAACCGCTGACGGTGGCGCGACTGGAATGGGAACACATCCAGAAGGTGTTGAACGAACACGACGGCAACATCTCGTCCACCGCGCGTGCGCTGAAAATGCACCGCCGCACCCTGCAGCGCAAACTCGACAAGCACCCGCCCAAGCAGGAATAGGGCGGCGGAACTTCCGCTGGCTCCAGCCGGTCTTTTGCGTGTCTTCATTCTGAACCTGGCCGTCATGAACGCAAAAAATCTGCTCGATCAACTCCTCGGCTCCGGCCAGTCCCTGCTGGCCAGCCTGCCTGGCAATGCGCCCCCCGGCGAAGGCAAGCCCGGTTACGCCAATTTCGGCACCGGCATGCTCGCAGGCGGCGTGCTGGGATTGCTGCTGGGCGACAAGCGCGTGCGCAAGTTTGGTGGCAAGGCCGCGGCGTATGGCGGTGCGGCAGCACTCGGTGCGCTGGCGTTCCGCGCCTATAGCACCTGGCAGCGCAACCAGGCGGCAGCGCCCGCCCAGCCTGCAACCTTTCTGCCTGCGCCCGCTGCGGAAGACAGCCACAGCCGCGCCGTGTTGAAAGCGCTGATTGCTGCCGCCAAATCCGACGGCCACATCGACGCTCGCGAACGCAGTCTGATCGACGACAAGCTCGGCGCGCTGGCCGGCGAACCGGAACTGCGCAGTTGGATCGATGCCGAAGTCGCGCGCCCGCTCGACCCGGCCGACGTTGCAGCGGCCGCAGACTCGATCGAAGTCGCGAGTGAAATGTATCTGGTGAGCGTGCTCGCGGTGGACACCGAAAGCTTCATGGAGCGTGCCTACCTCGACGAACTGGCAAAGAAACTCGACCTGCCAGGCGAACTCAAGGCCCAGCTGGAAACCGAAGCGAAGCAGGCGCTTGCTGCAGCCTGAGTCTTCAGTGCCCCGCGCGCCAGTCCACCAGGCCGAAGTAAGCGGTCGCCAGCACCACCCCGCCGAACACAATGCGGTACCAGGCAAACAGCGTGTAGTCGTGGCGGCTGACAAACTTGATCAGCGTGCGTACCGCGATTAGCGCGCTGACGAAGGCTGCGATGCCGCCCACCGCAAACAGCGGCACGTCGTGCACATCGAATAGCCGCCAGTTCTTGTAAAGGTCGTAGGCCGTGGCCGCAAACATGGTGGGAATGGCGAGGAAGAAAGAGAACTCCGCCGCGGTCTTGCGTGACAGCCCGAGAAACAGGCCGCCGATAATCGTCGCCCCCGAACGTGAGGTGCCGGGAATCATCGCCAGCGCCTGCGCAAATCCCACCGCCAGCGCACGCCGCCAGTTGAGGTCGTCCACCGTCGGGGTGCTGATGACATGCTTGCGGCGCTCCGCCCACAGGATCAGCACGCCGCCGATCACCAGCGCCGACGCCACCACGATGGGGTTGAACAGGTAGCCCTTGATTTCCTTGTAGAACAGGAAGCCCAGCACCGCTGCCGGCAGAAAGCCCGCCATCAGATTGGTCGCCAGCCGCCGCGACGCCGGTTCGGTATGCAGGGTCGCCACCACATGCCCGAGCCGCGCCCGGTATTCCCACACCACCGCAAAAATCGCCGCCAGCTGGATGGCGATCATGAATACCTTGGCTTTTTCGCCATTGAATCCGAGCAACTGCCCCGCGATGATCAAATGCCCGGTACTGGAAATCGGCAGGAATTCGGTGACGCCCTCAACCAGGCCGAGGATCAATGCGTACAACAGTTGGGTGGGGTCGGTCATGACAAGGCTTCAGGGATAAAAAAGGCGCGCCCGTCGGACGCGCCTGCGGATTATACGCGGGGCGGATGACCCCTTTTCGATGGCTATCCGAACAGCGACGTCACCGTGGCGTGCACGGCCAGACTGCCGGTCACCCGGTTCCGGCCTTGCTGCTTGGACTGATACAGGCATTCGTCGGCCGAAGCGATCAATGCGTCCAGCGTGATATGGCGGGGTTCCAGTTGGGCGATGCCGAAACTGGCCGTGACGGCGGTTTCTCCCGTTTCGCGCGGGATCCGCAAGCCCGCGATCGCCTCGCGCAACCTTTCCGCCAGCGCCATCGCTTCCTGCATGCTGGTTTCGGGCAGGAACACGATGAACTCCTCGCCGCCCCATCTAGCCAGAATGTCCCCTTGCCGGACCGATTGCTTGAGGATGCCTGCCATGGCCTTGAGCACGTCATCACCATGCGCGTGGCCATGGACGTCGTTGATCTGCTTGAACAGATCGAGGTCGAACAGCATGACGGCGGTGTGATGCCCATGGCGAATCGCCTGACCCCAGAGTGAACGGGTTCTGTCGTAAAAGGCACGCCGGTTGTTCAGCCCCGTCAGCGGATCCTGTTGCGCCAGACGCTCGGCCAGGATCCGTTCTTCCTGCCCCATGCGTAGCTGATAGGCCAGCGCAAGGGCGAGCAGCGTGGCATCGACCAGCATGCCGATTTCCACGGCGCGGAAGGTCCAGGCGTTATGTGAAATGAAGCCCCAGGTGGACAGCGTCGTCAACATTGCGCCGACCATGGCGGCGATGGCGGCAATCAGAAAATATTTCGCCGGCTTCTGGCCGGCGCGCACCGAGATGGCGCCGAGGAACAACATGAGGCCGGAGAACAGGAACGCGAAGCTGAACGCCACCAGCAGCGCGGCTTTCTGGCTGTCCAGCAAGATGGCCGCGCCCAGCAGGCTGCCGAATGCCGCGCAAAAGCCGAGTACGGCCAGGCGAACACGGGGGTAATAAATCCGTAAATCCAAAAACCGGATGGCGAACAGCAAGCCGCTGGCGCCGAACAGGACCATCAGGACGGGGTTGGACCACTGCTGCCAATTCACCGAATCCGGCCAGAGCCATGCGAAACCATGGCCAGTGTAGGCGATGTTCATGGCAACGAACATCCCCAGATAGGCCGAATAAAGCAGGTATTGCGAGCCGCGCAGGCTGATGAAAAGAATGGCGTTATAGGCCATCAAGGCCAGCAGGAAACCGTAAACGACGCCGTAACTCAGCTCCTGTTGCGTTTGCCGGATGCGTGACGTCTCCGGATTCAGCAGGGTGATCGGGACAACCATGGGGTCGGCCGTTTCGACGCGAATGAACACCTCGCTGACGCCGGTCCCGAACGCCTGATCAAATACAAAATAGCGGCTCGCGATGGGACGCTGCCTGAAGGCCTGCTGGTCACCGGCGCGATACGTCGCAGTGGTTTTGCCCTGGTGCTGGAAATAAACCTCGATCTGGTCGAGCCAGGCGTTTTCGATGGAGAGCCGCCGCTGCAGAGGCGTCGCGGTCGGGTTGTCCAGCGTGAAATGGATCCACACGGGTTTCGAGCCAATCCCGAAATTCAGCACCGGGCTGGTGCCCGGCACAAACTGACCGGCCCGATAGGCCGCCACCACTTGCGACAGATCAAGCCTCCCCTGCTGCTCTTTCAGAAAACCGGTAGACCGGCCAATGGCCGATTCGTGATCCTGGACGGCCGACAGCGGTGCCGCGTGAGCCAGCGCGCTGATGCAAAAAATCAGCGCGCCAACGAGCCTGAATAGCTGCCTGAAAAAATGACGGTGCAAGTCCGGCTACCGTGATTAAAGGTGAGAGAGGCGATCAGACCTTGCGGTAGACCTCGGCGCCCTGTTTCACGAATTCCACCGCCTTCACTTCCATGCCCTTGGCCAGCGCATCGGCTTCGTTCAAGCCTTCCTTCGCCGCGTATTCGCGCACGTCCTGGGTGATCTTCATCGAGCAGAAATGCGGGCCGCACATCGAGCAGAAATGCGCGACCTTGGCCGATTCCTTGGGCAGGGTTTCGTCGTGGAAGGACTTGGCTTTCTCGGGGTCGAGGCCGAGGTTGAACTGGTCGTCCCAGCGGAACTCGAAGCGCGCTTTCGACAAGGCGTTGTCGCGGATCTGTGCGCCTGGGTGACCCTTCGCCAGGTCCGCCGCATGGGCGGCGAGCTTGTAGGTGATGATGCCTTCCTTGACGTCGTCCTTGTCCGGCAGGCCGAGGTGCTCCTTCGGCGTGACGTAGCAGAGCATCGCGGTGCCGTACCAGCCGATCATCGCGGCGCCGATGCCGGACGTGATGTGGTCGTAGCCGGGGGCGATGTCGGTGGTCAGCGGGCCCAAGGTGTAGAACGGCGCCTCGGAGCAGGACTCCAGCTGGATGTCCATGTTCTCCTTGATCAGCTGCATCGGCACGTGGCCGGGGCCTTCGATCATCACCTGCACGTCGTGCTTCCACGCCACCTGGGTCAGCTCGCCCAGCGTTCTCAGTTCGCCCAGTTGCGCGTCGTCGTTGGCGTCGTAGATCGAGCCGGGACGCAGGCCGTCGCCCAGCGAGAAGGCGACGTCGTAGGCCTTCATGATGTCGCAGATGTCCTCGAAGTGCGTGTAGAGGAAGCTCTCCTTGTGGTGCGCGAGGCACCACTTGGCCATGATCGAGCCGCCGCGCGACACGATGCCGGTCAAGCGGTTGGCGGTCATCGGCACGTAGCGCAGCAGCACGCCGGCATGGATGGTGAAGTAGTCAACGCCCTGCTCGGCCTGTTCGATCAGCGTGTCGCGGAACATTTCCCAGGTGAGTTCTTCGGCGCGGCCGTCGACTTTTTCCAGCGCCTGGTAGATCGGCACCGTGCCGATCGGCACCGGCGAATTGCGGATGATCCACTCGCGCGTCTCGTGGATGTTCTTGCCGGTCGACAGGTCCATCACGGTGTCGCCGCCCCAGCGGATCGCCCAGGTCATCTTCTCGACTTCTTCCTGGATGCTGGAACCGAGCGCGGAATTGCCGATGTTGGCGTTGATCTTCACCAGGAAGTTGCGGCCGATGATCATCGGCTCGGATTCAGGGTGGTTGATGTTGTTGGGGATGATGGCGCGGCCGCGGGCGATTTCGCTGCGCACGAACTCGGGCGTGATTTCGTTCTGCAGGCTGGCACCGAAGTTCTGCCCCGGATGCTGGCGATTCATCATCGCGGCGAGCTTCTCGCCCAGCGGGCCGGTCTGCTTGAGCGATTCCAGATACGCCACGCGGTTGTTGTTCTCGCGGATGGCGATGAACTCCATCTCCGGCGTGATGATGCCTTTGCGCGCGTAGTGCATCTGCGTCACGTTCATGCCGGCCTTGGCGCGGCGCGGGGTGCGGGCGAGCTCGGGGAAACGCATGCCGGCCAGTTCGGGATTGGCGGCCTGCTGGCGGCCGTATTCCGAACTCAGATCGCCCAGCACCTCGGTGTCGCCGCGCGACTCGATCCAGCGGGTGCGCAAGCTTGGCAGGCCTTTGCGGATGTCGATGCTGGCGGCCGGATCGCTGTAGGGGCCCGAGCAGTCGTACACAAAAATGGCCGGGTTCTTTTCACCGCCGAGGTTGGTGGGCGTATCGTCCTGGCTGATTTCGCGCATCGGCACGCGGATGTCGGGCTGACTGCCCTCGCACGTAAATCTTGCGTGAATTCGGCAAAGGCTGGACGGCGAGCGCATCGACATGGGCGTCGGCGGCGAGAAACTTGGGGTTGGCATTCATGGTGCGCTCCAGATAAGGCAGGAGGCCATGAATCAGCCTCGCTGGAAATAAAACGGAGGCTGTGAAATCAGCCTCGCTGGTAAAAAAGAAGCAAGGCCGACTATCGGCCTCCCTACGTCGGTATCAACCGCATCAGGTTCAAAGGGTATGTCTCACTCCATGCTGCGGAACATCCAGCTGGAGACCCCTGGCGAGCGGCTCCAAGTTAGCCGAAATGTGGAATAATTGCAAGGCAAGTCCTCATCTAACTTATTGATATTCAAGGGCACACATGGACATCGAGCAGGCGCGCTACAACATGGTGGAACAGCAAATCCGCCCCTGGGACGTGCTGGATCAGGACGTGCTCAATCTTTTGTTCAAAATTCGCCGCGAAGACTTCGTGCCGGAAGCACACCGCGCACTGGCCTTTGTCGACATGGAAATCCCGCTCGGCCACGGCCAGGCGATGTGGACGCCCAAACTCGAAGCGCGGGTGATCCAGGAGCTGGCGATTCGCCCCAGCGACCAGGTGCTGGAAATCGGCACCGGCAGCGGCTACCTCACCGCGCTGCTGGCGATGAACGCCGCCAAGGTGGTGTCGGTGGAAATTGACCCGGCGTTCTCTGCCGCCGCTGGCCACAAACTGCGCGCCCACGGCATTCGAGAATGTCACGCTGCACGTCGCCGACGCGGCCCGCGACTGGGCATTCGATGGCGATTTCGACGTCATTGTGCTGACCGGCTCGACGCCCTTGCTATCGGGCGCGTTTCGCAACCGTCTGCGGACAGGCGGGCGGCTGTTCGCCATCACCGGCATGGCGCCCGTGATGCAGGCGCAGCTCATCACCTGCACGGCGCCCGGCGCTTTTCGCAGCGTGACGCTGTTTGAAACCTGCGTGACCGAACTGGTGAATGCCCCGCAACCCGCTGCATTCGTGTTCTGAGCATGCGGCAATTCCGCCCCGCCGAACTCGCCGCACATTTGCAGGCCGGCCACACCCCGACGCTGCTCGATGTGCGCGAACCCTGGGAAGCTGCTCTGTGCCGCATTCCCGGCGCAATACTGATTCCGATGGGCGAATTGCCCGGACGCGCCCACGAATTGAACCCGGACGCCGAAACCGTGGTCATCTGCCATCATGGCGTACGCAGTTACCATGCAGCACGCTATCTTGAGTCGCTCGGTTTTGGCGATGTCGTCAATCTATCGGGCGGCGTGGCCGCCTGGGCCGATGAAGTTGATCCGGCCATGCCACGTTATTGACGCTTTTTGACTGGACTTGTATGCAACTCAAACCACTGATTTTCGCACTGGGTATCGCACTCAGCCCGGCTTCGCAGGCGGCCAACCTCGGCGAGATCTACCGCGAAGCGCTGGCGAACGACACCCAATATGCCGCTGCCCGCGCCGCCTACCAGGCCGGGCTGGAGGCGCTGCCGCAGGCGCGCTCGGCGCTTGTTGCCGAACGTCAGTGCCGACGGCAACGCGCGCTATAACGACGTCCGCACCACCCTGCCCAATGGCGACACCCAGCACGGCAATGGCTCGCTCAACCTCAATGCGGTGCAACCGCTCTATAACAAGGCAAGCTCGGTACAGGTTCAACAGGCCGAGGAGCAGGTCAAGATCGTCGCCAAGCAACTGGATCTGGCGGGGCAGGACCTGATTCTGCGCACCGCGCGTGCCTATTTTGACGTGTTGCAGGCGCAGGACAGCATCGCCTTCATTCGCGCGCAAAAAGCCGCCATCACCGAAGAACTGGCCGCCGCCAAGCGCAATTTCGAAGTCGGCACCGCCACCATCCTCGACACCCAGGAAGCCCAGGCACGCTTCGACCTGGCCATCGCGCAGGAAATTGCCGAAGAAAACACGCTCAACATCCGCCTGCGCGCACTGGAACGGATTATCGGCAAGCCTCCGGCTCCGCTGGACACGCTGGCCGATAAAACCGAGCAAGCCGCGCTGATCGATCCGATCATTCGCAAGTTATCCGAATCCCAGGCCATGGACGAATGGTCCACCCGCGCAGAAGAGGGCAATTTGAACGTCGCGATCCAGCGGTACAACAAGACCATCGCCGACCAGCAGATCGAGCTCAGCCGGGCGGGCCACTACCCAACGGTGAATGCCATCGCGGGCTACAACTACAACAAAAACCAGAGTCTTGGCATCACCCTCGCCGACATCAACGCCGCACTGGTCGGGGTCGAATTCAATCTGCCGATTTATCAGGGCGGACTGGTCGATTCGCGCGTACGTCAGGCCGTCGCCAATCAGGAAAAAGCGCGCCAGGATCTGAACACCGCCCTGCGCGATGCCACCCTGAATGCGCGCCAGGCTTATCTCAACACGACCAGTACCGATGCTCAAGTACGCGCGCTGGAGCGAGCGGTGGCATCGACCAAACTGCAACTCGAATCCACCAAACTCGGGGTGCAGGTGGGCGTCCGGACCAGCCTGGATGTCCTGAATGCGCAGCAGCAGGTGTTTGCCGAGGAGCGGCGATTGTCCGCCGCGCGCTATGAGTTCTACCTGGCCAGCCTCAGCCTCAAAGCGGCAGTCGGCACGCTCAGCGCGGAAGATCTCAAGACGATCGATCAGGTTTTACGCCCGTCAGCCGCGGCGCAATAAGCAGCCTTAAGGGCACCGCACCCTAAGGGGCACAAGCACCCAACGGCCTTACGGCGCGGGCATCACCAGCCCAGCCACCCGCGCCGCCGCGCCGCGATGGCGCGCGGCGAAGGCCAGACCGGCCTCACCCATGCGGGTGCGCGTTGGCGCATCGGCCAACAGCTTCAACGCATTCGCCATCAACGCTGCAGCGTCGCTCACCCGCAGCGCCGCGCCCGCCTCGATCGCCAGCCGGGTTGCTTCCTCAAAGTTAAACGTGTGTGGGCCGACCAGCACCGGCCGTCCCACGCTCGCCGCCTCGATCAGATTTTGTCCACCCAGCGGCTGCAAACTGCCGCCGACGAAAGCCACGTCGCACGCCGCGTAGTAGGCAAACAATTCGCCGAGGCTGTCGCCGAGCAGCACGCGCGTAGCGGCCGCAAGCGGTGCCTCCTCGCTGCGGCGCTGATACGGCAACCCCGCCGCCTGCGATCAGCCCGGCCACTTCGTCGAAGCGCTGCGGATGGCGCGGCACCAGCACCAGCAGCACGTCGGCCGGCGCGGCGTCGGCAAAGGCACGCAGCAGCAGCGCTTCTTCGCCTTCGCGCGTGCTCGCTGCCAGCAGCACCGGGCGCGATCCCCAATTCGCCTTCCACGCCGCGCCGCGTTCGAGCTGCGCTTGCGGCGGTGCGATATCGAATTTGAGATTGCCGGTGACGTGCGTGGCACGCGCGCCCAGTTTTTCCAGCCGCGCCGCATCGGCTTCGGTCTGCGCGGCGACGACAGCAATCCGCTGCAGACACGCACGCACCAGCGCGGGCAACCGCGCATAGCCGCGCGCCGAGCGTGCCGACAGCCGCGCATTCGCCAGCATCAGCGGCACGCCTGCGCGCGCGGCGGCATGAATCAGATTCGGCCACAACTCGGTTTCCATCAGGATGCCGACGCGCGGCTGCGCGCGGCGCACGAAGCGGCGCATCAGCCAGGCGTAGTCGTAGGGCACATAAACGATGTGGGCGAAGCTGCCGTAGAGCGACTCGGCGGTGGCGCGCCCGGTCGGCGTCATGCAGCTGAGCAGAACAGGCACACCCGGATGCGCGTCACGTAGCGCAGCGATCAAGGGCTGCGCCGCGCGCATCTCGCCGACCGACACTGCATGAATCCACAGCGCGCCAACCGGCACCGCGCCCGCACCCAGCCGCTCGCCCCAGTGTTCAAGATAGCCGCGCTCACGCCGCCCGCGCCACAGCAACCGCAACGGAATCAGCGGCGCAGCCAGCAGCAAAGCCAGCCGGTACAGGCTCCAGTCGAGAATCAGGCGCGGGGTGGGCATTACCGGATTGTAAGGGAGGGGCCTGCTTGCATCCCCGTTGGGGGCATGAATGCCCAAGCCGCAAGGCTGTCGAGTGCTAGAATCGACGCCACTTTGGAGGCCAAACAATGAAAATCCTGCTCACCGGCGCGGCCGGCTTCATCGGCATGCACGTCGCACAAATCCTGCTCAAGCGCGGCGACGACGTCGTCGGCATCGACAACCTCAACGACTACTACGACCCCGCGCTGAAGCTGGCGCGGCTGGAACAGCTCAAGCCCTACCCCAACTTCCGCTTCCTCAAGGACGACATCTCCGACCGCATGATGATGGAAGACCTGTTCGAGAAGGGTCACTTCGACGCCGTCATCAACCTCGCCGCGCAGGCCGGCGTGCGCTACTCGCTGAAGAATCCGCACGCCTACGTGCAGTCGAACATCGTCGGCTTCGCCAACCTGCTCGAAGGCTGCCGCCACCACGGCGTCAAGCACTTCGTCTACGCCAGCTCGTCCAGCGTCTACGGCGCCAACACCAAGATTCCGTTCTCCACCCACGACCCGGTCAACCACCCGGTGAGCCTGTACGCCGCCAGCAAAAAGGCCAACGAGCTGATGGCGCACACCTACTCGCACCTCTACGGCCTGCCCACCACCGGCCTGCGCTACTTCACCGTCTACGGCCCGTGGGGCCGGCCCGACATGTCGCCGTGGCTGTTCACCAGCGCCATCCTGGAAAACCGCACCATCGACGTCTTCAACCACGGCGACATGATGCGCGACTTCACCTACATCGACGACATCGCCGACGGCACCGTCAAAGTGCTCGACCGCATCCCGCAGGGCAACCCCGACTTCGACCACAACAACCCCGACCCGGCATCGAGCCACGCGCCCTACCGCCTCTACAACATCGGCAACCACACCCCGGTGCAGCTGATGGACTTCATCGGCACCATCGAAGCCGCGCTCGGCCAGACCGCGAAGAAGAACTTCCTGCCGATGCAGGACGGCGACGTGCAGGCGACCTACGCGGATATCGACGAGCTGGTTCGCGACACGGGATTCAAGCCGGCGACGACGCTGGAGTATGGGATCGGGAAGTGGGTGGAGTGGTATCGGAAGTACAAGCAGCTAGATTGAGTCGGAAGGAATAACCGGAGTTGCCCCCTTAGCTGTTTTAGGACTTTACTGATGCAGATCACACAACTCTCCGCTCCAGAATTCGACAAGCTTTTCGCTCTTGCCGAGGGGCACTTTCTCGACTTCAAGTCGAAAGCAATCCTGCCAGCAAAGCTCACTCGCAGCATCTCCGCCTTTGCAAATGCAGACGGTGGTGAGCTTTTTGTCGGCATCGAGGAGCCCTCTCGTGGTGGCCCAAAGACCTGGAATGGGTTCGAATCGGTAGAGGCTGCAAATGCCCATATACAAGCGGTCGTATCGATACTCCCACTTGGCCACGGTTGTCGCATGACTTTCCTGGAAACAGATGGCTTAGTCGGGTTGGTTCTTCAGATCGAAGTATTCAAGAGCCGTGACATTATTAAAACCACCAGTGACGATGTATACGTACGACGTGGCGCTCAAAATCTCCCGGTTAATCAACAAGAAGCATTGGATCGCCTCCGCCTGAACAAAGGGCTTGCTTCATTTGAGACCAATACAGTAGACGCGCCCGAGGAAGTTATTACGAACAGCGTAGAAACAATCACATTTATTTTGGAAATCGTTCCACACCAGGAGCCTGACAAGTGGTTGCGGAAGCAGAACCTAATCATTGGTGACAAACCAACGGTTGCTGGCACCGTTCTATTTGCAGAGGAGCCCCAAGCGCTCCTCCCCAAACGCTGCGGCATCAAGATCTACCGGTACCGCACGGCAGAAGACGAAGGAACTCGTGAATCTTTGGAGGGCCTCCCAGCAACTATTGAAGGTTGCGTCTATCGCCAAGTCTACGCTGCAGTCACTGCTACCAAGGCCATAATCGAGAACATTCGCCGTATGACTCCAGACGGCTTGGTGGCTATTGAGTACCCTGAAGAGACGTTGCACGAGATCATCACAAATGCGGTTTTACATCGGGACTACAGTATTCCAGACGACATACATATCCGGGTGTATGACAATCGGGTTGAGGTTGAAAGCCCGGGTAGCCTTCCAGGGCACATCACGCCGGAAAACATACTGGACGAAAGATTCGCGCGTAATGGCAACTTAGTACGCGTCATCAACAAATTTCCCGATCCGCCAAACAAAGATGTAGGCGAGGGTCTGAACACGGCTTTCCGGGCAATGAAACGACTCCACCTCAAAGAGCCCCAAATCGTACAGCGCGACGCCAGCGTTTTAGTGATCATCCGCCATGAGCAGCTTGCCTCCCCAGAAGAGCGAATTATGGCTTTCCTTGACACACACGAGTCCATCAGCAATGGAGAAGCCCGCGAAATATGTGTCATACGTGAGGATTGGCGAGTTCGTTCTATATTTTCCCGCATGGTTGACGCAGGGATGATTGAGAAAGTGCCAGGAAGCACAACAAGTAATACTGCCTATCGTAAAAGGCGGTGAATGTGGTCAGATCTTGCAAAACCACTTGGGCTTAGGTCTTACTTTTTGCCATCCCTCCTTGCGGTCTACCCGGCGCTGCCGACTGAAGCAGCGGACTGACCGGCGCATCAAACGAATCGATGGATCTGGTTCTCGTTCATGGCATGGGAAGAACCCCGCTCTCCATGCTGCGGCTGCGCCGGCGCTTGCGACGGGCCGGCCACCATCCGATCCTGTTTGGCTATTCCCCGACGTTTGAAACCCTGCAGGGGGCGACCGCACGCCTGGTGAAGCTGATCGAGCGCCGGGTCGACACGACGCACTACGCGCTGGTGGGCCATTCCCTGGGGACGGTGATCATCCGCTCGGCGCTCGGCCAACTGGAAAACCGGGCGCCCTCGGCCTGTATATTCCTGACGCCGCCGATGCTTGCCTGCAAGGCCGCCAGGTTCTTTTCGCGGTTCTGGCCCTACCAATGGCTGATGGGCGAAATGGGGCAATTGCTGGCGCAGGACGCGTTCATGCAAGCGTTGCCAATGCCAGCGGTGCCCACCCGGATCTATGCGGGCGTTGCCGGCCCGCGCGCATCCTGGCTGCCCTTCGGCATGGAGGCCAACGATGGGATTCTCAGCCTGTCCGAAGCCACCGGCGGGTTTGCCGCGCAGGCAGTCCAGGTGCCGGCCTGTCACACCTTCATCATGAACTCGGCGCAGGTGCGCGATGACATGATCCGGTTCCTCGAAACGGGCATCCAGGCGGCGCGTTTGGGCGAGTGAATCTCCCGCAGATCGGCTTGGCTTTGTGTTCACCCCGTGTCCGGCGTTAACCCTGCCATCTCAGCGCCTGATCTACGCGTTCCGTGGTCAACAACCGGGACAAATAAATTCCGGTTCACCCCAATTGCTATCCCGACCCACCTCACTCAGGTATGGCATCAATTGATGCTATATTAAGGCATCATTTCAAGCGGGATACCCCTATGCGCACCACCATTAATCTTGACGACGCTTTGCTGGAACGCGCCCATTCTCTGTCCGGCGTAGCCGAGCGCTCGGCTTTGCTGCGCGAGGCGCTGTCCGCACTGATTCAGCGCGAGAGTGCTCGGCGGCTGGCACGACTGGGCGGCAGCGAGCCTGAACTGAAGCCTGTCCCCCGACGCCGCAGCGACAGTGCGTCGTGATCCTGCTTGATACATCTGTCTGGATCGACCACCTGCGGCAAGGCGATGCGCAGGTGGCTTCGGTTCTGGAAACCGGTCTTGTGCTCAGCCACCCCTTCGTGATCGGCGAACTGGCGTGCGGGCAATTGAAATCGCGTACCGAGATTCTGGGGCTGTTGGCCGCCTTGCCGCAGGCACGGGTGGCACAGGAGCAGGAGGTGCTGTTCTTTATCGAACACCATAGCCTGATGGGCGCCGCGGATCGGTTACATCGATGCACATTTGTTGACTGCGACCGCCCTGACTGAAGGTGCCCGGCTTTGGACGCGGGATAAACGACTCGACTCACTGGCACGTGAACTTGAAATTGCTTGGGTAAAGCCCGCGCACTGAGCGCAGGCACCATCGCTGAAACAGGCACGCCTCGCAGAAAACCCAGGCTAAACCCATTGTTATTACGACAAATGGGGGCACGTGGCCTTTGTTGATCGTGTCAGGACGAGACGCATCATCAGCCTGCGCCGCAACTATCGTCGGGAGGTGAAACATTATGTCCAAAGTCAGCTAAGCGTCCTGCCGTGGCGATGCCCACGGTGGAAGAAGACAAGGCGATCACCGCCGCTGCCCGCAGCGATCCGGATGCGCAGCCGCTCACACCGAAGCAGTTGAAGGAAATGGTGCCGTTGCGCACGCTGCGCGGCCGGCCCAAGTCGGACAACAAGAAACTGCTGATTTCGGTGCGCTACAGTCCCGAAGTCGTGGCGTATTTCAAATCCACGGGTGAGGGCTGGCAATCGCGCATGGACGAAGCCTTGCGCGAGTACGTTGAGCAACACCGCGCAGCGTAGTCTTCGCCCAATTCATTACGCGCACAACATCTCCATGGGGGTCGAGGCTGATCGGCCCCTCCCGCTTGGTCAGTCCTGGCCGGACGTAAACTGAGTCACTCAGCGCCACCCACTCCCCACCCACACAAATGAACCCTTCCACGGTCAAAACCTACCTGCCCTGGGTCGTGGCCGTGGCGCTGTTCATGGAGCAGCTGGACACCACCATCGTCAACACGGCGGTGCCGGCGATGGCGGAGAGCCTGCAGGTGACGCCGCTGAGCCTGAAGGCGGTGGTGACCAGCTACATCCTGAGCCTGGCGGTGTGCATTCCGGTGAGCGGCTGGATGGCGGACCGCTTCGGCACGCGCCGCGTCTTCAGCATCGCGGTGGCGATCTTCACCATTGCCTCGATCCTGTGCGGCCTGGCGCAAAACGCGCCGATGCTGGTGGCGGGGCGCATTCTGCAGGGCGTGGGCGCGGCGATGATGATGCCGGTGGGGCGGCTGGCGATCATCCGCACCTTTCCCAAGGCGGAGCTGCTGCGGGCGATGAACTTCGTCATCATCCCGGCGCTGATCGGGCCCCTGCTCGGGCCCACGGTCGGCGGCCTGATCGTGCACTGGTTGTCGTGGCGCTACATCTTCTTCGTCAACGTGCCGGTGGGACTGGCTGGCGCTGTGGCTGGCGCATCGCCACATGCCGGACTATCGCGGCGACACGAAGCGGCCGCTGGATGTCGTCGGCCTGGTGCTGTTCGGCAGCGGCGCGGCGCTGCTGTCCTGGCTGCTGGAAATCTTCGGCGAGCATGAACTCGACGCGGTTTCGGGTGCGCTTCTGCTGGCGCTCAGCCTCGGCCTGCTGGCTGCCTATTTCCTGCATGCGCGCGAGACGCCGCATCCGCTGCTGCGCCTGGCGCTGTTTCGGGTGCGCACGTTTCGCGTGTCGGTGATGGGTGGCTTCGTCACGCGGCTGGGCGTGGGCGGGCTGCCGTTTCTGCTGCCGCTGCTGTACCAGCTCGGCCTCGGCATGCCTGCCTGGCAGTCGGGCCTGCTGATGATGCCTGCCGCAGCGGCCGCCATGTTCATGAAGTTCATCTCGTCGCGGGTGCTGGCGCAGTTCGGCTACCGCCGCATCCTGATCGTGAATACGGTGATGATCGGGGTCGTCGTCTGCCTGTTCTCGCTGGTGACCTCAACCACGCCGATCATGCTGATCGTGCTGCTGAGCCTGGCGATGGGCTTCTTCAATTCGCTGCAATACACCAGCATGAACTCGATGGCCTTTGCCGACATCGAGCCGGCCGATTCGAGCATGGCCAGCACCATCTCCAGTTCGATGCAGCAGATGTCGATGAGCTTCGGGCTGGCCTGCGGCTCGCTGATCGCCGGCTGGTATCTGGGCGACCTGCCGCAAACCGACCGCGCGGCGGTGACGACGGCGCTGCACTACGCGTTTCTGACGCTGGGCGGCTTGACGATGCTGTCGTCGCTGTCGTTCTGGTCGCTGCGGCCCCGGGATGGGGAAAGCGTCAGCAAGGGGAAGGTGCGTGAGACGGAATAGGCGCTAAAGCTTGGAGAAGGCCGCGTGAAAAATTATCGGGAGATTTAAATTGAGCCCACCTCCTTGAGTTGAAAATAATTCCATTACAAAACAAATAGCTATCTGCGACTACAACTAAAGTTGTATAGACAGCCAGCAATGTGTCCGGACACAGTGCTTAAAACCCCTCAGGTGCAATGCCTGGCGATTAAAAAACAGGGGTAGCTGCATCCCACACTTCATGAATTCACCGTGAAAAGATGCTGGCAACTTAACGAGTCGACGTCCTTCGCCCCTTGCGGAGAGGGAAACGCATGAGAAAGCCGATGCGAATCCAGTCGAAACGACCCCTTGATATCCAACTTAAAACGCATTCAAACAAATGGAGGAAGACCAATGAAATACACAATTTATTGTTCACTATTGTTGGCATCATTTTGTGCGGTGCCAACCGCTTCAGCTGCCATCGATCCAGCGGCGGCCGTAGTAATAGTCAGAACGAATTGCACTGAAAATAATGCCACGCTCAATAACTGCTTTGCGAGCATGAATGCACTCACAAACTGGATGAAGAACACACGAAAACCAAACGCAGCGAGCCCGTTGCGCGTAGATATTGGTCCTGGATTATTCGATGGGGATGTTGCTATTAACTGTAGTCCCGCTACGGGCTACACGGGATATACAACATTTGAAGGCTCTGGTAGCAGACAGACCATATTGAATGGCTATGGGTCAGGTAGCACCTCTCCAATAACCATCAGATCATGTACGGAGTTGAACTTTTCACACCTGAAAATCACCACCGGATTTTACGGCGGCGTGCAATGGAAGGGCGGTGGCAACTCAAATTGGAACGATGTCGAAATAATTGGGAATGGTAGAGCCTGGTACGAGGAAAGCTGTGGGGCCACGAGAGGCAAACACTACTGGTTTGCCAGCAAAATTGCGGCTTCTGCCGTATTCTCCATTGCTGAAACTTACCGTGCCACATGTGATGAGAGTTGGTTCTACGGCTCTGAAGTAACTGTTTCGATTCCCAGTGATGCTTATCAGGCGAGCGGTGGTGCAATTCTGGCCGGTGCAAATGGAATCATCCACGTTTATGGCTCGGCTTTAAGAGCATTTATTGACGGACCGGGTTCAGCACCTGCTGCTGTGGCAGGTTTTGCTGGCACAGGCGGGGTAATTCACATTCACGGTACTGGCATTGATTTTTCAAGTCAGACTGGACGGGATGTCATTGCGCTTAGTGCGTCAAACGAAGGCATGATCCATGCAGATCAAACAGCTTACAACCCAAGCACCAGTGGTACCGTTACGCGCATTGCTAACAATGGTGGACATATCCATGCTCCCTACCTTTGGCAACACATCCCCAACCCTGCCATTGTTCCAAACTACACCTCTGTAGACGGAGCAGATCAGACAACGGTGATGGTCAACGGTTATCCCCATACAGCGATTTACAGTTCTCAGTGCAAGATCGATACAGGTGATGTCGCCGCTTGGTATGACACGGTCGATAAGGTCTGTCGCGATCATTAACATGTGAAGTTGAACCCCCGACTTCTGCGAGGTTGACGGTACAACAAACGGCGAGGATATCCTCGCCGTTTTTAATTCCCGCAGACTTGCCACAGCGGAAAAACTACCAGGACAGACCACAGTTTTCCGCCTGGCTAGCCGCGACAGAATTCACGCAGCCAGGCTTCGCACGCCACGCCTCATCCGTGCCAGACTCTGCTCCATCACGAAGTGCCGCCTCCTCCACGCAGCAGCGCACCGCCAGAATGACCTGCCCCTGAATCACCGACGTGACGTTGACGGTTGTGGACTATAAAAAGAGTTAGTCATGTGAGGTATGTGTGATGGATATCGAACTCCCCGTCAGCATCGAGCGTCAGCCGGATTACACGACCTGTGGCCCGACTTCTCTGCACGCGCTCTACCGCTATTACAACGACCCGATCGAGCTTGAAACGGTGATCAAGGAGACGGCGAAGCTGCCGGGGCCGGGCGGCGGAACGCTGATGGTGCATCTCGCGGTGCACGCGCTGTCGCGGGGTTACGAGGTCGATACCTGGGTGTGCAACACCCGGCATATGGACCCGACCTGGTTTCAGCAGCCGACTGACGTGCTGGCGAAGCTGAAGGCGCGTGCGCAGGCGAAGGGTCTCATCGACGATCCGCGCTATGGGCCCGCGATGGAGGCTGTCGAGCAATACGTCGAACTGGGCGGCCGATTTGTATGGGGTGATCTCACCCCCGAACTCATTTCCAACGTGCTCGCCAAAGGCACGCCGCTGCTGACCGGCACCAACGGCACCTATCTTTACCAGTGCTCGCGCGAAACCGATGATGGGCCTGACGACGTGCGCGGCGATGCGTTCGGCCATTTCATCGTGCTCTCGCGGCTACCGCTCCGCGGATCAGACGGTGGCGATCGCCGACCCCTTGCTCGACAACCCCGCCTACGGCACCAAGTACTACCGGGTGAACATCTACCGCCTGCTCGGCGCCATCTTCCTCGGCGTCGGCAGCGACGACGGCAACCTCATGCTGATCCGGCCGCAGGGCTGGCGGCAAGAGGCCGCTTGAGCCGTATGTCCGCCACCCTGCACGCCATTCAGGCCGACATCACGACGCTCGCGGTGGATGCCATCGTCAATGCCGCCAACTCGTCACTACGTGGCGGCGGCGGGGTAGACGGTGCGATCCATCGCGCTGCCGGACCGCAATTGCTGGATGAATGCCGCCAACTCGGCGGCTGCCAGACGGGCGACGCCAAGCTCACGCAGGGCTACCAGCTGCCGGCGCGCTTCGTCATTCACACGGTGGGCCCGGTGTGGCACGGCGGTAATCACGGGGAGGCGAATATGCTGGCCTCGTGCTACCGGCGCGCGCTCGAGGTCGCGTCGCAGCACGACGTTCGCACCCTGGCGTTCCCCAGCATCAGCACCGGCGTCTACGGTTATCCGATCGCATTCGCGGCACGGATTGCGGTGTCAACGGTGCGCACCGCGGTGCCGGCGTTTCCCGCCATCCGCGAAGTCATCTTCTGCTGTCATTCAGCGGCCGACCTTGCGGTCTATCAGGCGCTGCTGGCTGAAGCGGCGGACTGATCGATGCGTCTATCGCAAATGCGTGAATGGCCAGTGCGATGTCACTGAGGCCGCAGCGCCTGTCGCCATCTGACGACACGCGCAATCCGTCCTAAAGTTCTGTTTTATCGAATCATTCTGCAAATCAGCTGGATTGGCTGTCGCCATTCAGCGACGTTTTGCCCGGTTTTTCACCCTGAGCAACCCCGAACCAATTCGTTATCTACTTGTTTATCAACAGGATTTCAGTGCTGGCGCGTGTATTGCTAATTGAGGGTTGCGTCCAATTCTGGTCGCAACTACACCAGAGCGTTTTACAACCCAAGAGAGACCACCCCATGCTCAAATCCTTTATGCAACCCGGCAATTCAAGCAATTCGAAAACCGACTCGACCCGGACGAACCATTCGGGCTACCCGATCAAACCGGCCGAAGCCCCCAAGGTTGCTGAAGCCGCCAAGGTGGTGGAAGTCACCAAGGAAGAAGCGCCAGAGGAGACCACCCAATACGCACGCAACGAAGAGGGCAGCAAACTCATCGTTGGACCGAACATCAAGCTGAAAGGCTCTGAAATCACCGATTGCGAAATTCTGGTGGTGGAAGGCCGCGTGGAAGCATCGATGAACAGCCGCGATATCCGCATCGCCGAGGGCGGCGTGTTTGCGGGCAAGGCCGAGATCGATGTGGCGGAGGTACGCGGCGTCTTTGAAGGCGAGCTGACCGCACGCAAGCGGCTGGTGATTTACGCCACCGGCAAGGTCACCGGGGTGATCCGCTATGGCGCGATGATGATCGAGGAAGGCGGCACGCTTTCCGGGGATGTGCAACGGCTTGCTACCGGACCCAGCCTGGCCAAGCTGCCGGAAGCCGTTGCGCACACCCCAACACCTGACGTGGCTGACGAATCCACGCAGGAGCCGGAACTGGAGCAGATTCATTTTGGCTCCACGCTGGCACGCAATCTGGCAGGGCGACGGGGTTGATAACAGCCTGACGCAGGCACGCTGTCGTTGAGGAGCGACAGCGTCGCATCAGGGTCAGATCGCGCCATGCCAGATGTGCGAATGGGGTTTGCTCGCGTGTAAAACGCGCAAACCCTTTTTTTTGGGAGGACAGCAATCCCTCTCGGCTACTATGCTTGCAAGTAGCCACGAGAGACCCCATGGAATCCCCCTTGCTCCCGCCCCGTCCGTACGACAGCCACAAGGCCCTGTTTGGCCGCATCGGTATCGTGGGCGGTGCGCCCGGCATGGTGGGGGCAACGTTGCTGGCGGGTCGGGCGGCGCTGAAATGCGGCGCGGGGCTGGTGACGCTGGGCGTACTGGACGAAGCCGTTCGGGTCGATTTCAGTGCGCCGGAACTGATGTTTGCGCCGCCCGACAGGCTGGTTGTTGATCCCGGCCTGACGGTGCTTGCGATCGGGCCGGGGCTGGGTCAAACGCGAGCAGCATTTGACCTGGTGGAGGCCGCCCTGCGCCACCCCGCTCCCCTGGTGGTGGATGCGGACGGGCTGAATTGTCTGGCGCAACGCGCGGATCTGGCGCGGCTCTGTGCCACGCGAACGGCACCGACGCTGCTGACGCCACACCCGGGGGAAGCCGCCCGTTTGCTCAACTCCCATATTGACGATACTCAATCCAGGCGTGAACAGGCCGCGCAAGCATTGGCGGCAAAATTCAATGCCTGGATCGTGCTGAAAGGAACCGGTTCGGTCCTGGCGCGCCCGGATGGTACCCGCTTGCGCAACGAAACCGGGAATCCGGCCTTGAGCGCGCCAGGCATGGGGGATGTGCTGACGGGCATGCTGGCTGCGTTCTTAGCCCGGCTGGAACCCTGGGAGGCTTTGCGCCGTGCGGTGTGGTTGCACGGCCAGGCGGCGGATGATGCGCTGACTGAAGGGCTCGGCCCGGAGGGTCTGACGGCTTCGGAGTTGATCGGGCTGGTGCGACGCAGACTCAACGCTGTCTGAGTGCGCGGCTACCGCACCTGAGGCTAGTGCGCGCATGGCGTGCGGTGTATCGTTGCGGGGCGCTGAATTCACGCATCGTCGAATCGGCCGGATATAACAATATTGGCAACACCGCCAAGGCGCACACCACAGGGGGAAAACATGAACTGGTATCTCGGCGTTCTCAGGCAATACGCGGTATTCAAGGGGCGCGCACGGCGCAAGGAATATTGGTTCTTCATCCTGTTCAACCTGATCGCCAGCCTGGTGTTGACCGTGGTCGATTACATGACCGGCAGTCTCGACCCCGAACTGGGCATGGGACTGTTGAGCGGTCTCTACTCGCTGGCAGTTTTGATTCCAAGCCTGGCAGTGACGGTGCGTCGCCTGCACGACACTGACCACACGGGCTGGTGGTTGCTGATTGGCTTGATTCCCCTGCTTGGCGCAATCGTGCTGCTGATTTTCATGCTGCAAGACAGCAAGCCCGGCGACAACCAATACGGTGCCAACCCCAAAGGGGTGACGGCGTAAGCCCGCCCGGTCGAGCGCATCGCATGCCCGGGTGCGTTCAAGCCTGCTTTCATTCATACAGGGATCAACCATGACTCACACACGCACTCAAACCTCCCTCCTGCTGGCCTTGTTGACCGGCGGTTTAGTCCTGTCCGGTTGCGTCAGCAACGAAACCAAACCGGCTGAACCCACACCCCTGGCCACAACGGCTCCACCCGCCGAAGCCGCGCCGCCCGAAACGGCCCAGGCACCGGTTTGCAAGGACGATGCGCCCAAAAACAGCAAGAAAAGGACCAAGACCACGCCGAATCCGGCTTGCGTCAAGGCCGCACCTGCAGCAGCCAGGCCCGCTGCGGCGGTCCCCGTTGCAGCGGGTGGCTACGACCTGTCGAAAAACACGCCAGTTACGGATTCAACCAAGGTAGAGGCGGGACAAGGCACCCAAGTCAAGGGCATCAACGACTGGCAGGGCGAGATCACCGGCGTTCCGTTCAAAGGCAGCCGCTTCACCAAACTGAAAATCGGCATGCCGATGCAACAGGTGTTAGACCTGGTCGGCCAACCCACCGATCAAGGCGCCTATGTCACCGGAAAAGCCTTTATTCCCTTCTATTTCGGCAGTGACACAACGCGCTGGGAAGCGACCTACAAGGGACAGGGGCGGCTGATATTTTCCAACCAGGCCGGATTTAGCAGCGGCCAGTATCTGACCTGGATCATCTACAACGCGAACGAACCCGGCTACCGCTGAACGAGTGCACCATCACCGGATGCAAGTTTAAAACGCGGTGCGAAAAAAGAGCCTTATTGAGGCTCTTTTTTTCGGCTATGCGTACCGGATATTGCCGCGCATCAATCCGGCCGCAGGTGGCGTACGCCCGATTGCTTGATGCGCCGCTGCATGCGGTATCGCCTGACAGCGCGTTCATCGATTGGGCACATGCCTGCCAGGCTACCTGGCAGGTTGCCCGGCCGGCACCTCACCCATCGCGTACCCAACTGCTTCCGGCGATTCTGCTGGTGCCGGCCTGGACGTGGCTTGTTCATACAGCGACCCCGCTTTCATGTTCAATTCCCCTGCAGCCTGCTCGCTCGCCTGTTCGGCTGGACTCTGCGTATTGCAAGCGCTCAGGGTCAGCAAACTGCCGATCAGGGCCAGAACGCTGTAAACGGCATGCCAGGGTTCAGTATGTTTCGATTGTGCCGGGATGTCGCAGATCGTCCCGGCGCCGGCGCCGCTCCATTCGTACAACTGCATGTGTTCGTCATCGAGGTATTGCATGGTCTTGCGCATAGGGTGGCTCCGGTTGCGATTCGGGCTGGCCGGCAGTGGTGTGGGTCACGCCCGGCCAGCGTTCGATCCAGCGATCAACGATAGGGGATTTGCGCCTCCTTGCTGGCGGTGGCTTTGGTCAACTCATCGCTGCTCAGGTAGTTGTCGCTGTTGGCGTCTCCAACCAGAAAAGCCTGCCCTTTACCACCCAGTGCAACAAATTCCTCCAGGCTGATCATGCCGTCGCTGTTCTGGTCGTAGGCCTTGAAATCAGGCTTCTCCTTCTCCGAAGCGGCCCAGGCCTGGGCCGCGGCGAAAGCACACACCAAGGCGACAATGGCCGCATTCCGGATATGAATGTCAAAAGTATTCATGTCGATCTATCTCCTGTCGTTAAGTTGATTCGAATGCGGATGCACTCGATGGGGGATAGAGCGACGATCATGCCAGGTCTATTTTTTTAAATAAAATCAATCAGATGTACGAATTGTGCGGTGACAGAGGCAAGCTCGCGCAGCGTTTTCTGCAGCCATTTGTCGCCTGTCAGCGACTGATCCGGGCGGGATTTCCATGCCATTGTTTTGGCGTGGGTTTTTTGTCTGATGTTGGCGACAGTCCGTCCAGTTACGCTGAACACGCGCAAAAAAAGGGGAGCCTGACTCCCCTGACACCAAACGAACGGCGGTTCAAACCGTAGGCTGGCGCCGGCTCATGGCCAGCAACACCAGCAAGGCCAGCACGCCCGCGAAAAACAGGGCCTTGGCAACCCAGGCAGTGGTGCCCGCTGCGGCGGCAAAGCCAAACGTGCCGCCGACGATGGCGACGACAAGAAACGTAATAGCCCATCCAAACATGGCACTCCCCTTTCAGCATGGATAAACGCACGATGCGCACCTTCGCCATTGCAGGGGACGTGCCAGGCCAACAATTCGCTTTTGAATCAGACGGGTAGCCTTCCGGATGACCGACAGGGCGTGCCCGGAAAGGCGCAGGCGTCGCCCGCGCCCGACATCAGCCGGTTTCGTCGCGGTCCTTGAACAGGGCAGGAGTGAGACCGTGGCGTTCCAGCAGCCGGTACACCTCGGTGCGGTTGCGCCCCGCCAGCCGCGCCACTTCGCTGACCTGGCCGCGCGTCAGCTTCAGCAGCGTGATGAGGTAATCACGCTCGAACGCCGCGCGTGCCGCCGCCAACGGCTGGATCTCGGTCGGTTTGTCGCGCAGGGCGCGCGCCACCAGGCTGGCCGGAATGGTCGAGGTGGTACACAGCGCACAGCATTGCTCCAGCACATTGTGCAGTTGGCGGATATTGCCCGGCCAGTCGGCCGCCACCAGCATTTCCAGCGCCTCGGGGGCAAAGCCGTGGATGCGGCGGCGGTATTTCTCCGTCAGCACGGTGAGGAAATGGCGCGCCAGCAGCGGAATGTCCTCGCGCCGCTCGCGCAGCGGCGGCAGCGTCAGATTGACCACATTGAGGCGGTAATACAGGTCTTCGCGAAACTCGCCGCTGACGATCGCCTCTTCCAGGTTGCGATGGGTGGCCGACAGGATGCGCACGTCTACCGCCCGCGTTTCAGTCGCACCCACCGGCCGCACCTCGCCCTCCTGCAGCACGCGCAAGAGCTTGACCTGCAGCGGCGCAGGCATGTCGCCGATCTCGTCCAGAAACACCGTGCCGCCGTGCGCACTCAGGAACAGGCCGGGATGATCGCGCCCCGCCCCGGTGAACGCGCCTTTCATGTGGCCGAACAGTTCCGATTCGAGCAGCTCGGCCGGAATCGCGCCGCAGTTGATTGCGACGAACGGCTTGGCACGGCGCGGGCTGGCGCGGTGAATGGCGCGCGCCAGCAACTCCTTGCCGGTGCCCGACTCGCCCTGAATCAGCAGCGCGGCTTCGCTTTGTGCCGCCAGCCGGGCCTCGGCCAGCAGCGTGTCCATCGCCGGACTGGCGGTGAGGATTTCGCTGCGCCAGCTGTCGTCGCCCGTGTCGGGGCTGCCGCCCGCCAGCAGGGTGGCGCGTTTCAGCAGACCGACCAGCGTCGCGGCGTCGTAGGGTTTGGTCAGGTAGCCGAACAGGCCCTGCTGGGTGGCGGCCACGGCATCCGGAATGGTGCCGTGCGCGGTCAGCACGATCACCGGCAGCGCCGGGTCGCGCGCATGGATGGCGCGAAACAGCGCCATGCCGTCCATGCCCGCCATCTGCATGTCGGTCAGCACGGCGTCCGGCCGTACCCGCGCCAGTTGCGCCAGCGCCGCTTCACCGCTGCTTACCGCGTCAACCCGGAAACCGTTGGCTTCCAGCCGCAGGGTGATCAGTTCGCGCAGCGCGGCGTCGTCGTCCACGACCAGAATGGCGGGTTTCTTCATGGCGCTTTGGTCGGCGTGTTGCGCTGTTGCAGGGATTTTTCCAGCGCCTTGATCTGTTCGAGCTTGTCCTGTAATTCCTCCGCCCGCGCCGTTTGTTGCTTGAGCTCGATGCGCACCTTGAGTGACCTTTTCAATAACTCGACCAGCGCCTGCGTGCGGGAATCGGCTTCTTCCATCGCGGCCAGTGCCTTGAGGCCGCGTTCAAACGCATCCGCGCTGTCCTCGCGTTCCAGCAAGGCGGCCTGCTGAAACCGCCTGGCGTCGTCGAGGCGGCGCCCGTTTTCCAGATCGGCCAGTTCACGCCGCCGTTGCTCGGGCGTAAGCGTCGCCACGCGTGCCAGTTCGCTCAACAGCACCGACGTGCCCGGCCCGGATGGATTGACGCGGGGGGCCGGGCGCTCGGGCGGCGACACGGTGGTACACGCACCCAATCCAAGCAGAAGACCAGCAAACAGAACAGATTTAAACGTCATTGCGGCAAGGGCCAGGTTATACAAAAGCAGGTAGACCAGGGCGGGCTATCGATGATCTCGATCTGCCCACCAGCGGCCAGCAGCGTTTCGCGCACGATCGAGAGACCCAGCCCGCTGCCTTTGACAGCGCTATCGGGTTGGCGCGCGCCCTGGAAAAAAGGCTCGAAGACGCGGTTGCGCTCGGCTTCCGGAATGCCGCCGCTCTGGTCGCACACATGAAGGATGACCGCCGCGTCGGAAAGTTCACTGCGAATCAGGATATGCCCCGCTTCGGGGCTGAATTTGATTGCATTGGACAACAGATTGTCGAGCACGGTTTCCAGCTGACCCCGGTCGGCGTACAGCATGGGGGCGGCCAGCTGCGTGTCGACCTCAATGCGGCGGGCGTCGAGCGCGAGCCGGTGGCGCGCCAGCACATTATCGAGCGCATCGGCCAGCGTTTGCGGCGGTGCGGTGGGCGGCAGCGTGGCGTCGCGCACCAGGCTGCCATAACGGATCAGGTCCTCGATGCGTTTTTGCAGGTCGCGGCTGCTGCCGTCCATGATGGTCACAATCGTGCGCTGGCGCGCGTTGAGGCTGCCCGCCAGTTCGTCGTCCAGCAGCGCCACGCCTTCGCGCAGCGAAGCGAGCGGGGTTTTCAATTCGTGCGACACGTGGCGCAGAAAGCGCAGTTTCTGCTCTTCCAGCGCCTGCAGGCGTTGCCGCAGCCAGTCGATTTCGCGCCCCAGTTCGACAATGTCCTGCGGCCCGCTGATCCCCTGCAGCGGACTCAGGTCGGCCCGGCCAAGCTGCTGGATCGAAGCCTTGAGCTGCTTGATCGGGCGGTTGATCATCCAGGAAAAAACCGCGGCCAGCAGCAGTGTCAACGGGATCAGCGCCAGCGCCAGCAGGATCAGTCGCTGCCGGGTGGCTTGCACGGTCGCTTCCAGCGTCTGCAGTTCGCGCTGCACTGCGGCGTCGGCCTGGGTCAGCAAGGTCCGCGCGCTTGCATGCAGCGCATCGAATTCGGGGGCAAGCGCATGGAAACGCGTGCTGTCGAGAAACGTACCGGGCCGCAGCTGGCGATAGAGCGCCTGGCTGCGCGTCTGCAATGCGGCCAGGGTGGCGTGCGAGGGGGCATCGGCGAGTTGCGTATCAAGCTGCGTCAACTGCGTTTGCAGCTCGTTGAAGCGCATCCGCAATGCGCTGCCAAACTCGGCGTCCTGCAGCAAGTGATATTGACCGGCGGCGCGCTGCAGCTGGCTGACCGATTCGACGATCTGCCGCACGTCGCGGGTAACGGCGAGGCTGTTGCGGGTGAACTGGCGCTGGGTATCGACCACGCCCTGCAACACGTGCACGACGTTGATCAGGCCGCTGGCCAGCGGCACGATCAGTACGCCCATGGCGACGATGACCAGGATGGTGAACGAACGGGGGTAGTAAGGGCCAGCAAGCATCCGGTTGAAGGTCGATGGCAATGGTCGCAGCATACCCTGATTGGGTGAGCGCGATGGCGGTTACCGCCATCGCGCATGCAGCGGTTCTACAGCAGGTCGAGGTAGGCGAGGATGCCCTTGGCCGCCTCGCGGCCTTCGTACACGGCGGTCACCACGAGGTCGGAACCACGCACCATGTCGCCACCGGCGAAGACCTTGGGATTGGCAGTCTGGAACGCATGCTGCTGACCCTTGGCGATCACGCGCCCGCCCTGGTCGATGGCGATCTGGTGCTGTTCGAACCACGGCTGCGGATTGGGGCGGAAGCCGAACGCGACGATGACGTGGTCGGCCGGAATGATTTCTTCCGAGCCGGGAACGACCACCGGGGTGCGGCGGCCGCGCGCGTCGGGCGGGCCGAGTTCGGTGGTGACGAGCTTGACGCCCTCGACCTTGCCGTTGCCGACGATTTCGACCGGCTGGCGATTCCACAGAAACTGCACGCCTTCTTCCTTGGCGTTGCCGACTTCGCGCTTGGAGCCGGGCATGTTGGCTTCGTCGCGGCGATAGGCGCAGATCACCGAGGCGGCGTCCTGGCGGATGCTGGTGCGGTTGCAGTCCATGGCGGTGTCGCCGCCGCCGAGCACGACGACGCGCTGGCCCTTCATGTCCTGATATTCCTCGTCCGGCTTCATCAGGTCGAGGCACTTGCGCACGTTGGAAATCAGGAAGGGCAGGGCTTCGAGCACGCCGGGCAGGTCTTCGCCGGGGAAGCCGCCTTTCATGTAGGTGTAGGTGCCCATGCCCATGAACACGGCGTCGTAGTCGTCGAGCAGTGACTGCATCGAAACGTCCTTGCCGATGTCGGTGTTGAGGCGGAACTCGACGCCCATGCCTTCGAGCACTTCGCGGCGGCGCGTCATCACCCATTTTTCCAGCTTGAATTCGGGGATGCCGAAGGTGAGCAGGCCGCCGATTTCATCGTAGCGGTCGAACACCACCGGCTTCACGCCATTGCGCGCCAGCACGTCGGCGCAGCCCAGACCGGCCGGGCCGGCGCCGATCACGGCGACCTTCTTGCCGGTGGCGACGACCTTGGTCATGTCGGGACGCCAGCCGGCCTTGAAGGCTTCGTCGGAAATGTATTTCTCGACCTGGCCGATGGTCACCGCGCCGAAGCCGTCGTTGAGCGTGCAGGCGCCTTCGCACAGCCGGTCTTGCGGACAGACGCGGCCGCAGACTTCGGGCAGCGAATTGGTCTGGTGCGACAATTCCGCCGCTTCGAACAGGTTGCCTTCGTCCACCAGCTTGAGCCAGTTGGGAATGTAGTTGTGCACCGGGCACTTCCACTCGCAGTACGGATTGCCGCAGGCCAGGCAGCGGCCGGCCTGTTCCTGCGCGTGCTCCGCATCGATCGGTGCATAGATTTCGCGGAACTCGTGCTTGCGCACCGTCGCGCGGTTTTCTCGCCGTCGCGGCGTGCCTGCTTCAAAAACTGGAATACGTCAGACATGTTCTTTATGCACTCACTGCTTCACGTGTCTGGCCGGGAATATCCTCGACCAGGTCTTCAATCGAAATCCGCTTCGGCTTGACCAGCCAGACCTTCGCCAGCGTGGCGTCGAAGTCGGCCAGCAGCGCCTTCGCGCGCGCGCTGCCGGTGAGCGCCAGATGTCGTTCGACCTGCGCCTTGAGGAAGAGGCGATATGGCTCGGTGTCATCGGTGTTGATGCGAACGATGTCCACCATTTCCTTGTTGAGTCTTCGCACGAACTGGTCGCTGTCGTCGAACACGAAGGCGAAGCCGCCGGTCATGCCGGCGCCGAAATTGAGGCCGGTGTCGCCCAGCACGATGACGATGCCGCCGGTCATGTATTCGCAGCAGTGGTCGCCGATGCCTTCCACCACGGCCAGCGCGCCGGAGTTGCGCACCGCGAAGCGCTCGCCGCCCATGCCCGCAGCGTAGAGCTTCGCCGCCGGTGGCGCCGTACAGGCAGGTGTTGCCGATGAATCGTGGTGCGATGCGCGTCGAAGGTAGCCGATGCTGCGGCGGATAAATCACGATGCGGCCGCCGGCCATGCCCTTGCCGACGTAGTCGTTGGCATCGCCTTCCAGCGTGAGGGTCAGGCCCTTGTGGTTCCACACGCCGAAGCTCTGGCCGGCGCTGCCGGTGAGCTTGAGCGGATGGCAGTTGTCGGGCAGGCCTTGCGCGCCGTGCGCGCGGGCGATCTCGCCGGACAGGCGCGCGCCGATGGAACGGTTGGTGTTGTGCACCGCATAGCTGAGTTCGATCTGCGGCTGCTTGCCGTGATCGCCGGCGAGCGCATCGACCACCATCTGCTCGGCCAGCTCGCCCTTGTCGAACGACGGGTTGCGTTCCTGCTGCAGAAGCGCGGCTCGTCAGCCGGGGATGCTGCCCTGCGACAACAGCACGCGACAGATCCAGGCGGCTCTGGCGCGGCGTGTCGCCGGCCGACACTTCGAGCAGGTCGGTGCGGCCGATCAGCTCGTTCGAGCTGGCGCACGCCCAGGCTGGCCATCAGCTCGCGGGTTTCCTGGGCGACGAAGGTGAAGTAGTTCATCACCATCTCGGGCAGGCCGATGAAGTGGTCCTTGCGCAGGCGCTCGTTCTGCGTGGCGACGCCGGTGGCGCAGTTGTTGAGGTGGCAGATGCGCAGGTATTTGCAGCCCAGCGCGATCATCGGCGCGGTGCCGAAGCCGAAGCTCTCGGCGCCGATGATCGCGGCCTTGATCACGTCCAGGCCGGTCTTCAGGCCGCCGTCGGTCTGCAACCGCACGCGGGCGCGCAGGCCGTTGGCGCGCAGCACCTGCTGGGCTTCGGTGATGCCCAGTTCCCACGGCGTGCCGGCGTACTTGACCGAGGCGAGCGGGCTGGCGCCGGTGCCGCCGTCGTAGCCGGAAATGGTGATGAGGTCGGCATAGGCCTTGGCGACGCCGGCGGCAATCGTGCCCACGCCGGGTTCGGCGACCAGCTTCACCGACACCAGCGCCTTGGGATTGACCTGCTTGAGGTCGAAAATCAGCTGCGCCAGATCCTCGATCGAATAAATGTCGTGGTGCGGCGGCGGCGAAATCAGCGAGATGCCCGGCTTGGAACAGCGCAGCTTGGCGATCATCGGCGACACCTTGTCGCCCGGCAACTGGCCGCCCTCGCCGGGCTTGGCGCCCTGGGCGACCTTGATCTGCAACACTTCGGCATTGACCAGGTAATGCGGCGTGACGCCGAAGCGGCCGGAGGCCACCTGCTTGATCTTGGACATTTTGCTGGTGCCGTAGCGCGCCGGATCTTCGCCGCCCTCGCCGGAGTTGGAGCGGCCGCCGAGGCGGTTCATGGCCTTCGGCCAGCGCCTCGTGGGCTTCGGGCGACAGCGCGCCGAGCGACATGGCGGCGGAGTCGAAACGCTTGAGGATGGCTTCGACCGGCTCCACTTCGTCGAGCGGAAATCGGATTGGCGTCCAGCTTCAGCTTCATCAGGTCGCGCAGCATCGCCACCGGACGGTCGTTGACCAGCGCGGCGTAGCGTTCTTGAAGGCGGCGTAATCGCCTTGCTGCACGGCCTTTTGCAGTTCCTGCACCACGTCCGGGTTGTAGGCGTGGTATTCGCCGCCGAACACGAACTTGAGCAGGCCGCCCGGGACAGCGGCTCCATGCGGGTTGAAGGCCGTTTTTCACCAGTTTTTCTGGTCGGATTCGAAATCCTCGAAACTGGCGCCCTTGATGCGGCTGACACCGTGCCGGGCAGGCACAGGGCGACCACGTCTTCGCCGGATGCCCACGGCCTCGAACAGTTGCGAGCCGCGATAGCTGGCCACCGTCGAAATGCCCATCTTGGAGAGGACCTTGTAGCAGGCCCTTGTTGATGCCCTTGCGGTAGTTGTACAGCGCCTTGTCGAGGTGTGGGCTTGATCTCGCCGGTTCGGATCAATTCGTTGATCACCTGATAGGCCAGATACGGGATACACGGCCGTGGCGCCGTAGCCGATCAGGCAGGCGTAGTGGTGCGGGTCGCGCGCGGTGCCGGTATCGACCACGATGTTGGAGTTGCAGCGCAGACCGGCGTCGATCAGGGCATGATGCACCGCGCCGATGGCGAACAGGGCATGGATCGGCAGGCGTTCCTTGGCGACGTGGCGGTCGGACAGCACCAGAATCACCTTGCCTGCACGCACGAGCCTCGACGGCCTGCGCCGTCAGCGCCTGCAGCGCGGCTTTCAGCGTGGTCGCTGGCCGGGTCGTAATTGCAGGTCGAGCGTCGCCGAAGCAAACGCCGGATCGTTCAGGTTCGAGCAGCTTGGCGAATTCTTCCTTCGACAGCACCGGCGAGCTGCACTTCCAGGCGGTTCGCGTGCGCCGGCGGTTTCCTCGAACAGGTTGCGCTCCGGACCGAAAGCAGGTGTTGAGCGACATCACCACCGCTTCGCGGATCGGGTCGATCGGCGGGTTGGTGACCTGGGCGAACTGCTGGCGCAGGTAGTCGAACGGCGAGCGCACTTTCTGGCGAGAGCACCGCCATCGGCGTGTCGTCGCCCATCGAGCCGATGGCCTCCTGCGCCTTCCTCGGCCAGCACGCGCAGGACCTGGTCGCGCTCCTCGAAGCTGACGTTGAACAGCTTCTGGTGCGTCAGCAGGCTGCGGCGCGTCCATCACCGGCAGGTCGTCGTCCTCGTTGATCGCCGGTTTCGAGATGGATGGCGTTTTCCTTGAGCCACTCGCGGTAGGGCTGGCGCGCCCTTCAGCTCGTTGTCGATGTCGTCCGGACAGCAGCAGGCGGCCGGTCCGCAGGTCCACCGCAATCATCTGGCCGGGCTTGACGCGGCCCTTCTGCACCACATCTTCCGGCTCGATACGGCCACACGCCGATTTCCGAGGCGATGGTCAAGATGACGGTCCTTGGTCACCACCCAGCGCGCCGGGCGCAGGCCGTTGCGGTCCAGCGCGCAGGCACGCCGTAGCGACCATCGGTCAGCACCATGCCGGCCGGGCCGTCCCACGGCTCCATGTGCATCGAGTTGTATTCGTAGAAGGCGCGCAGGTCGGGGTCCATGGATCTCGCACGTTCTGCCAGGCCGGCGGAACCATCAGGCGCAGCGCGCGGAACAGGCCGACGCCGCCCATCACCAGGCCTTCGAGCATGTTGTCCAGGCTCAAGGAGTCGGAGCCGCTCGTGCCGACGATGGGGCGGATGTCGTCCATGTTCGGGATCAGCGGAGTTGCAAACTTTTGCTCGCGCGCGCGGCTCCAGTTGCGGTTGCCGTGCAGGGTGTTGATTTCGCCGTTGTGCGCCAGATAGCGGAACGGCTGCGCCAGGCGCCACTGCGGCCAGGTGTTGGTGGAGAAGCGCTGGTGGAACACCGCCAGGCTGGAGGCAAAGCGCGCATCGCTCGAGGTCGGGGTAAAACACCGGCAGGTTTTCGGGCAGCACCAGGCCCTTGTAGACTGATGACCGGCACGACAGGGTCGGCAGGTAGAACATCTTGATCGGTCGCCTGCAGCGCCTTTTCGGCGCGGCGGCGCGCAATGTAGAGCTTGCGCTCGAAATCGTCAGCGTTCATGCCGGCAGGCGCGTTGACGAACACCTGCTCGATATGCGGCAAGGTTTCCAGCGCGTATTCGCCGCATACGCTGGAATCGGTCGGCACCAGGCGGAAACCGGCGACGGCGAGGCCCTGCGCGTCGAATTCGGTTTTAAGCGTGGCGCGCGCGTGGTCGCGCGGTGCCGCATCGCGCGTCGAGAACACCAGCCCGGCGGCATACAGCGCGCCCAGCGTGAAGACCGGCTTCGGCCGCCACCGCGCGCAGGAAGGCATCCGGCTTCATGAACAGCAGGCCGCAACCGTCGCCCGACAGACCGTCCGCCGCGATCGCGCCGCGGTGCGTCATGCAGGCGAGTGAGCCGATCGCGTTTTGCACCAGCGTAGTGGCTGGGCTGATTGTCCATCTGCGCGATCAGGCCGAAGCCGCAGCTATCCTGTTCAAAGTCGGGAGAATACAGCGTCCCGTCGAGCCAGCCTTGTTGTGTAGTGGTCATGCGTGTTCCAAAAACAAGCGCGGCCAGCCAGATTTGGCCAGCCAAAATTTAAGCGAAAAGTTCGATATTTTAATCCCGACTGCGGTATCGGGCAACGTGCAACCCGGCCAAGGCCTTGAAGCCGAAAGGGTTACGCTCACACCTCTCTCTTGCGTGTGGTCATTTCGTCATCCATTCAATAATGAAAACGGGGACCGAAGTCCCCGTTCAATAGTCGGTTGGCTACGCCCGGATTAATTCGCGTAATGCTTTCTGCGACGTACCACGGCGCCTACCAAGCCAAGGCCTGCGAGCAGCATGGCTCATTTTAATCCCGTCTGGGGTATCGGGCAATGCGCAATCCGGTCAAGGCCTTGCAGGCGAAAGGGTTACGCCCGGATGTCGCCTCCGGCGCGGCGGCCAGTTCGCCATCAATTCAAGAAAACCCCTTTCTTTACGTTACGTACATATCTCAACTCGTCCATCCAAAAAACGGGCCTGACTCATCGACAAGCAATTGAGACTGCCACGCGGTGCAGCGCTTAGGCAGCCCAGAGAAAATCAGCATTCCCTAATTAAATGATGGCCGTGATTTTTGCTAGATTGCTAGCGAGTGCGCCATTTCTCGTTGGTTGGCTGTACTCAAATCAGGCTCGACCTGTTGTCAGTATTGAACGGAGTGTTTTGGAACAACCCTGACCATGAAGTTCAATTTCAAATGCGTTGCTTCAATCGAGTTGCTGCGGGCCCGGTCTCCGGCCATCGTCGCTGTCACGCATGACGCCCCGGGTGATCACGTCAGGGGAGGATTGGTGAAACATCACGCCAGCCGTGTCATCACCACGGGCTTCGCTTTGATGCTGCTGCTGTTGCTGCTCATCACCGCAACCGGGATCAGCAACATGGCCGCAATCAATGCGCGCATGGACAAGATCGTCAACGGCCACAACGTCAAAACCAACCAGATCGCCGCCTTGCGCACGATTGCGCGGGAACGCTCCCTGCTCATTTATCACATGATTCTTGACCGGGATCCCTTTGTCGTTGATGACGAAGTCCAGCAGCTGTCGCTGCTGGCCGGACAGTTTCTCAAGATTCGCGATCAGTTCCTGTCCACTGGTCTGGCGCCCGCCGAAAAGCAGCAGTTCGAACAGATGCTGAGGGTGGTGTATCAATCGACGCGTATCCAGCAACAGGTGATCGATTTGTTGCAGCAAGGGCGATTCGATGAGGCCGGCCGACTGTTGCAGGAAAAATCTCTGGCCGAACAAGACAAAGCCCTGAACCAATACGACGCGATGCTGGACATGCAGCGCCGGCTTGCAGAAAAGGCCGCCCGCGAAGCAGCGATTGCCTATCGGCGATCATTGATTTTCATGCTGGCGTTAAGCGGCATCGTGATCGTTATCGGCAGTCGCCGTCTCGGTTTACACCATCAGAAAAACCGCCGCGCAGAGAATTCCCTGCTCAAGAATTGAACCTGAACTGGAGCATCGCGTTGATGAACGTACGCAGGCGCTGTCCGAGACCAACCAGAATCTGCAGGGCACCATTCAGACCCTGCGCGCACCCAGGATCAATTGGTTCAGGCAGAAAAAATGGCTTCGCTGGGCAATCTGGTGGCCGGCATCTCGCATGAAATCAACACCCCTCTTGGGAATCGGCGTCACCTCGCCTCCAGCCTGCAGGAAGAGAAGTCGGCATTATCCAGAAACGCTTCGAGGATGGCAGCATGAAGCGTTCCGATCTGGAGGCTTTTTTTGCGCATGCGAATCAGGCCAGCAACATCTTGCTCAACAACATGGAACGTGCCTCCAGCCTGATTCGCAGTTTCAAGCAGGTGGCGGTGGATCAGTCCAGCGACGACTGGCGCACAGGTCGATTTTCACGCTTATTTTGAAGAAATTCTCACCAGCCTGCGGCCAAAATTCAAACACACACGACATCACGGTGGAGAATTGCGCCGAAGCAGGACTGCAAAGCCACACCCACCCTGGTGCGATCTACCAGATCATCAGCAACCTGATTCTCAATGCGCCTGACCCACGCCTATGAGCCCGGACAACCCGGGATCATCCGCATTGGCGCGCGTCGCGACGGAAGTCATATCGAACTGAGCTGCCAGGACAATGGCAAAGGTATCGCTGAACAGCCATCTCGGACGTATTTTCGAGCCATTCTTCACCACGCGTCGCGGTGCCGGGCGGCACCGGGCTGGGCCTGAATATCGTTTACAACCTGGTGACTTCACAGCTCGGTCGGCCAGGTCAACGTTCGCCAGCCAACTCGGATCCGGAACGCCTTTTTACGGTTCGTTTGCCCATCAGCATCAAGGAGCGCCTGCATGAACATACGCGACAAAATGACCAGGACATGATTTTTGCTCCGGAGAAGATTCTCGGGCAGCAGCCTTATCGGCGCCGTGTCTTGCCGTGGAAAGTCCTGATCGTTGATGACGAACCGGGCGTGCATGAGGTCACCAACTGGCGCTGGCCAATTTTGAATTCGATGGCCGGACCTTGCTGTTTCTTCATGCCTATTCCGGCCGCCGAGGCCGTGACAGCGCTGCAGGACATCCCGATACCGCGCTGGCCATGGTAGATGTGGTGATGGAAACCGAGCATGCCGGCCTGGATCTGGTCAAGCGGATACGCGGTGAATTTGAGCAATCATCTGATCCGCCTGGTGTTGCGCACCGGACAGCCGGGTCAGGCGCCGGAGCGATCGGTGATCCGCGACTACGACATCAACGACTACAAGGAAAAAACCGAACTCTCGGCGCAGAAACTCTTCAGCACGGTCTTTACCTCGCTACGCTCTTATCGCAATCTGGTCGCGCTGGATGCCAACCGGCGCGGACTGGAGCGGGTGATTCGTGCGTCCGGCGAAGTGTTTCGCCACTCGGCCCTGGGCAATTTCATTCAGGGCGTGCTTGAGCAGTTGATTGCCCTGCTCTTATCTCGAAGCCGATTCCGTGTATCTCAATTGCGACAGCCTTGCCCTTGAACAATCGGGAGATGAAATGCGGATTCTGGCCGCCACCGGGCAGCTTCGCCACGTCTGGTCGGACATGACGCCAGAACGGCGCTCTCCAGTGAAGTGCTCGGTCCGATTTCTGAAGCGCTCGCCAGCCGTGAATCCATCGCCAGGGAGGGTGTCTTTGTGGGTTATTTCCAGGCCTCGCAGGGGCGCGAAGACATTCTCTATATCACCAGTTCGCACCCTTTTTCTTCCGATGACCTGAATCTGGTCCGCCTGTTCTGCCAAAACGTTTCCATCGCCTACGAAAATGCCATCCTGCGCGAGGAGATCGAAGGCACTCAGCGCGACATCGTGTATATGCTGGGCGAAGCCATCGAAACGCGTTCCAAGGAAACGGGCCAGCATGTCCGCCGTGTAGCGGAATATTGTCATCTGATCGCGATCGGCATGGGGTTTTCCGAACGGATGCCGAGATATTGCGCGTGGCTGCGCCGCTGCACGACTTCGGCAAAATCGGCATACCTGATCACATCCTGCATAAGCACGGAAAACTGGATGCGGATGAATGGATCGAGATGAAAAGACATGCCGAGATCGGCAGGGATTTGCTCGCCAAATCAAAGCGTGAAATTCTGCAGGCGGCGACCCTTGTTTCCGGTCAGCATCACGAAAAATGGGATGGCAATGGCTACCCATCCGGACTGAAAGGTGAGGAAATCCACATCTACGGGCGTATCAGTGCCGTTGCCGATGTGTTTGATGCGTTGGGAAGCCGCCGCTGTTACAAGGAACCCTGGCCCAATGAGCAGATTTTTGAGTATTTCAACGTCGAACGGGGGAGGCATTTTGACCCCGCAGTGGCGGACTGGGTGCTGGAGAATCGTGAGCAGATGCTGGCAGTACGTCAAAAATTTCCGGATTAAACCCCGCGCGGCGGCTGATCGCGTTTTTTATCCTGCGGCTTGCTGCGACGGATCGGGAAAACGAACCGTAAAACGCGTTCCCTGCTGCAAAGCGCTTGTTACGCTGATGTCGCCATGCAGTTGGGTGGTCACGATGTTGTAAACAATATTGAGCCCCAGACCGGTACCGCCGGCCCCCCGCCGGGTCGTAAAAAACGGCTCGAAAATGCGGCTGAGGTTGTCCTCCGGGATGCCTTTTCCATCGTCCTGACACGTCAGGACGATGGATCCGCCTTCGCGGCGGGCATCGATGCGGATCGTGCCCGCCTGCTCGGATGTGTAGGCATGGATCAGCGCATTCAGAATCAGATTGCTGATGATCTGGTAAATCGCCCCTGGGTGGGTATAGCAGCTCAGCGCCTGGTCGACCTGGTTTTCCACGATGACAGCGGCGTGCTTGAGCCGGGGGCGCAAACTGGTGAGAATTTCCTCGATGTACATCATGCAAATTCAACTGCCGCCAGTCATCGGTGGACTGGTCGACCGCCACCTGCTTGAAGCTGCGAATCAGATTGGAGGCACGCTCCATGTTGGTCAGCAGAATATTGCACGCCTGGTTCGCATGGTCGAGGAAGGTCTGCAGATCGGAACGCTTCATGCTGCCGTCTGTAAAGTGCGCAGTCAGTTCGGCGGTCTCGACTTGCAGGCTGGAAGCCGACGTCACGCTGATGCCCAGAGGGGTGTTGATTTCATGCGAGATGCCCGCTACCAGGCTGCCCAGCGAAGCCATTTTCTCCGACTGCACCAGTTGTCCCTGGGTCTCCTGCAGCGTGGCAATCGTCTGTTTGAGTTCGTGGTTGGCGGCACTGAGTGCCAGCGTGCGGTCAACCACTTTTTCTTCCAGCGTGGCATTGAGTAACCGAAGCTGCTCGGCCGAGCGCAGCGTACTGGTGATGTCATGCAGCACCAGCACCGATCCGGTGACGTGTTCGCCCTCATCCCGCATGGGCGAAAGCGACCACTCCAGCGTACGCGCCTCATCGTTGCTGCCCACGGTTAGGCGCTGCTGATACGGCTTTACATGGGACGCGCCAAGGATGTCGGCAAAAGAGGGGGCAGTCGCGCCGGGATATCGTGCATGGCCAGGCCCGGATCAGTTCGCGGAATGCTTTCTGCGACGAACCATGAAACCCACCAAGCCAAGACCGGCGAGCAGCATGGCATAGGTTCCGGGTTCCGGTACCGCCGCCGCCAGATTGACGGCGGCATTCTGGGCGCCAAGGTAGGTGCCGAGATCAACGGTCTTGGTTGGATCATAAATGGTTGGATCAGTGGGATCATTGGGATGCGAGTCGCTGAACGTAGCCAATGCCTCATGCGTTCCGGATCGTACTCGCCGGAATATTGGTAGAACTCGTAGCGACGCAGGATCGATGCGGCATTCGGGCCCACCGGTACGCCATAACCACTCTCAAGTTGGCCGGAACCAGGATTCCTAATATCTACCTGCAACAATTGCCACTCGACCTCGGTGACGGCCTGCTCGACTTTGGGGTTGCCGCCCACAAGTTCTTCCAGTCGCGACCGGATCCTCAAGTTCCGTGGTGAAAACCTTGACCCAGATGGCCTCCCCGAACTCGATATTATTTTCGGGCGCCGGTGCCTGGATTTGTGCGACGACGACAGGGGGATTGCCGACGACAGGATCGGGACTCACGTTCCAGACGGGTGCAGGAAGGGTGACGACCCCATTGGTCAACACGCCTGCCGTTGGGGTCTCGAGCAGCCAGCTATACGTGGTCTTGGTCGCATTCGCAGTCGTACCGACACCGAAGTGATCGCACGGCGTGGCCGCACTGTAGCCACCGCCGGGAAGCATGCCACCCGACCAGCAATTGTCTCCCGGCGTGACGAAGGTGCCGCTTGGCGTGCCGTAATCCCAGCTGCCGGTATCGCTGTCGAACAGTCCCAGATAGGTAATTTTCGTACCGAACGTCGAACCGTTCGAATATTCGGTGATGGTCGGGGCGCCATAGCGCTCCACGCTGGTCAACGGATCAAATCCGCGGCCGCTTGGAAAGCCCCGGCCCACGCCACCGAAGGTGTCGGTGATGTCACTGCTGTGCAAGCCTTCGAGATCAATTTCAAAGCCATGCGCGGTGAGCCCGTGTCATTGATCACATCGAAATTGCCCAGACTGCCAAATACTGAAGCCGAGCCAACCCTGGTGCGATTGCCATGGACGTGGCTACAACCATGGCACAGGACTTTGATTTGATCATGATGAAGGAAACCTAAATAAATAAAGCAGCGTGAAGAATTCACAGCCATCCGCGGCAGCTTCGACCCTCAAATAAACAGGCGAAGCGATTAACCTTATATCAGTATATAAGCATATAAGACAATTCAATCTTCTTTCTTATATGTTGTCAATCCCCGCGCGCCTACTCCCGTATTTAAAGGGCGTATTTGGCGGTAACTCCGGTGAGGCCGATTTCCTGGGTGCTGCTGCCGTTGAAATACAAGCGCTCTGGCCCGTTGAAATCGTGCCATTGTAGCGCTGTGCAGACCCAGCCACCTGCCCTGCGTTGTTGAGGAATTGGGCAGAATTGTATTGTTGACCGCCGGTGCGGGTGTGGCCGGCATCGGTGAGGCCGATTTCCTGGGTGCTACTGCCGTTGAAATACCAAGCGCTGTTGCCTTTGTAGGAAGCGCCATTGTAGCGCTGTGCCGAACCGGCCACTTGGCCGGCGTTGTTAAGGAATTGAGCATAGTTACTTTGTTCACCAGTGCTGCTGGTGTGGCCGGCATCGGTGAGGCCAATCTGCTGGGTGTTGCTGCCATTGAAATACCAGGCGCTCTGGCCCGCGGAAGTCGCGCCGTTGTATCGCTGTGCGGACCCGGCCACCTGACCAGCATCGTTAAGCATAAGGACGCTGGCAAAGTTGTCTCGTTCGCCGGTGCTGCTAGTGTGGCCGGCATCGGTGAGGCCGATCTCCTGGGTGCTGCTGCCGTTGAAATACCAAGCGCTCTGGCCTGCGGAAGTCGCACCATTGAAGCGCTGTGCAGACCCGACGACCTGGCCGGCATTGTTGAGGGCCCAGACAGAGTTGCTTTGTTCGCCGGTGCTGCTGGTGTGTTCGGCGCCGGTGAGGCCGATTTCCTGGGTGCTGCTGCCGTTGAAATACCAAGTGCTCTGGCCTGGAAAAAGCGCGCCGTTGTAGCGCTGTGTAGTCCCGACGACCTGCCCAGCATTGTTAAGGAATCGGGCAAAGTTGTTTTGTTCGCCGGTACTGCTTGTGTGGCCGGCGCTCGGTGAGGCCGATCTCCTGGGTGCTGCTGCCGTTGAAATACCAGGTGCTATAGCCATTCCAAGTCGCGCCGCTGTATCGCCGTGCATACCCGGCCACCTGGCCGGCGTTGTTGAGATGAAGCTTCGTTGCTTCGTTCACCGGTGCTGCTGGTATGGCCGACATCGGTGAGGCCGATCTCCTGGGTGCTGTTGCCATTGAAATACCAGGCGCTCCGGCCATTCCAATTCGTACCGTCGTAGCGCTCTGCAAACCCAGCCACTTGGCCTATGCCGTTGAGGAATTGGAGGGTGTTGCTGGTGTGACCGGCATCGTACAAACCAATGGGGGTGATGTTGTAGAACTGGATGGCCAGGGCTGGCTGGGCCGATATGGCCAGAACACTCGCAGTTAGCCCGGAAACAAGCCACTTGATTGAGTTCGATCGGCCTTGCGCCGGCAAGCTCTGCACCGTCGCAGATGCAGTGAAGCATTGAAGCGAATTCACAATAATTTCCCCTGAGCGTGTTGACGACTAATTATTAGGAATTCTCACAACTACCATTATTTCGTTGATCAAGGCTCTATTAGCGCTTTTGTTCGCCAAGGCGGGCAATCATCAGTTTGTTATTCTGGGTTATGGCGACAGCAAGAAACGCGCCGTGGCATGACATCCTTGATGAATCAATGGCTTACATATGATCGCTTGTTAAGGGTAGGCAATACTGTAAATTAATCCGACAAATATTGCTGGTTGATGAGCGTTCAAGAACTTGACTGCGTGGAAAACTCTTGGCTAACACCCCTGAATTCCCTGTGTACGTCTGCAAATGCCACAGAAACGACTTACCGCCACAGTTACCGGATGGTCAGGTATTGGCCGGGGCTGCCTTTGGGGATAGCGCTCGAAAGCAGCCGTTGAGCCATCAATATAATTCGCCACTGTCGGCTTATGGGCACGACGTCGAACTCACACAATCGGCCAGGAACGGACATTGGAGGAGGTCGCCATGCATGTCCGGTGTCACGCTCTAAGCTGCCATCGCCCTAGATTCTATCAAGGTGGATGAAAATATTATGGCGTCTGGCCTTATATTTGGATGAAGAAAAACAGAGGGAAGGTCAAACCGGTTTTCCATTACGCCAAAGTATCGATGCGTGAACGGGGCTAAATTGAAGAAACTCAGACTTGGCCTGGTTTCATGTGTCGGATGCCCCGACATCTGCGAAACATGAACACAGAAATAGACCATGACTGATCTAGAGCGCATAGCGAATGTGGAATGGCGGTCCGCATTCCTCAAAAAGATAGAAATGCTCGATGGTTTCCATGAACTCGTGGAACATTCGCGTAGCCCCGCTCAGCCTGAGCTGAGCTGCCCTGCGAGTCTCCGACCATGCCGCACAGATACTGGCTCAGTATACCAAAGAGGAGCTGCGTGTTGCGCGGCTACGCTACAACACACAGCAACTTCTCGGCTACTGGCGGTACTACCGTGAGCATCGTTCAAGCAGGCATTTCAAAGGCCGAGTTACGAAAGGGCTTCCCATTGCTCTCGGCAACTCAGTGACCCTGTTAACCATCGAGTCAACCTTGTTGGGATCAACATCCACCAGATCAAAGGTGGGTTGTTCGTAAAGACGGACCGCGGCCCGCGCGCGCCCTCGTTAGACGCGAGAAACTGAAGCATGAACAAGCCTTGCTCGACGGCGCCCTTAGCGCGAACGCTGTCCTGGATTCGTTATACGGGCGACTTACGACTCGTCGCCCAGCAGTTTTTACGAAACTAGTGTCGTCTTGTATCAGCTGTTCCTCGCGCGTGAACGCCAAGCGGCCTCCGCGACATGGGATTCATATAAAATCCACGTACTTCTTGGATTACTTTTTGTATCGGTTAAACAATGGCAGTACTCGCACGTCGAAATTTGATTTCGTGTTTTTTGCCAATAACCGGCTTGAGCTGGTCGTTTGGCTAGATGCCTCTTTGAAAGCCGGTAAACCTCGCTCCCTTAAACAAGCCGAAATGTTTCTCGACAACCAGACCAAGCACTACTTGGGGTTGTCCCAACGCATCACGCTTGAAGAAAATGAGGTGCTCAACTGCCACAGGGAGCTATTGCACTACGATGAACTACGGAAGTTGGTGCGCCTCGGAGAACATTCCCTCAGGCATCCTCGAGAAATGCCGCGACCCCTTCCAGGATTTGGCCCTTACCAGCCTGGGATGCCCATTTGCGCGCGCTAAAGGCGTAAAAATTAACGCGCTTACTGAAATGTATCAGTACTTCGATCGGCTCTTCGTGCGCGTCCTTGATGTCTCCTGGGAATTTGCGCATCTTTCAACCAATAAGAAACCAGTTTAGATGCAATTCATTCAAACTAGGTTTCTGGATCAAAGGCGGCCTACTCTCTAAATCTACCTGGGAACCCTCAACCTTTTAAAGCTGAACCCGGATGGCATCCGTTTACAGATGACCGCTGTTCGCCACTGAACAGACATTCGACGAATATGCCACAACCGTCTACTCCGGGTCGGGAGCGCTCATTCGCAAAGGAGGAAGCGGTCGTTCGAGACCTTCGAGCGGTTAACGTCCGTTCTTGGTTGCACAACGGGCATGAGCATAGCTGTCCGCATCCATCCTGCACGCTCTACTCTTTGGCCGCTGCGCTAAGTAGGGCCACCTCATCATGCTTTGGTAATGGCTCCGTACAGTTATTGACACAAGTCCAAGTCCAAGGGGAGCAAGGCTCAGGCATCGCGGAATTTTCGAAATCCGCGTCAGGGATGCGCCCTACGGGCTAGGGGTGCCTAAGGGCTCGGCGCTCTATGCGCCATTGCTGAAAACGCGTCGGGATAAGCAGGTTTGCGTATTCCACCCCCCTGATCTGCCACCCTAAGGGCTCCCCATATACGCCCGGCTGATCGCTCCACACGCGGGCCAAACTAAGGGGATGATTTCTACGTGGTGCCAATGGTCCGCCCATTCCTTTTACGAAAGCCTGCCAATCCCCTTGATCGGCAGCGGCGGATAACTCAGCAACCACACCTTCAGGGCCGCCACCCTTAAGGCGGCGAAGCTCGCGCCACACGCTGACAGGTGGCCCACCGATTTGCTGAAACTGGCGAATGCCCCACGTGCTGGCCCAGGCCTTAACCCGTTGCGCGGCTTCTACCGGCTCTTCGCCATAGAGGCCGGAATCAAGCGCATGGCCATCGATGTTTTTGGAAATGTACTTGGCGATGTATCCGACGGCACTGCCCTTATTGCAGTCGATGGCCACGGCCGTGAAACGATGTTTCTCCGCGCCCGGTTCGTCGCCATCGGTTTGCAGGGCATACTGTTTAAACAAAGCTCTTAGCGTCTCGATCTGGTCCGGTTGTACGAAGAGCAGCAAATGCCAATGTGGCGTGGCATCGTGCTGGGGCTCGGCAATTCTGAAACCATAAACGCCCACCCCATTGCGTGCAGCAGCTCAACGGATACGAGCCCATACCTTTGCCAAATAGGCTTGGGCTTCCTTGGGGGTTGTCCCGTCATACTTCGCATTGGGCTTGCCAGACTTTGCGTGGCTGGCGTGCATGCGGGAAGGGCAGGTGACAGTAGCAAACTCGGCCGCGTGCCCCAGTAATTTGGCTATTTCTTCAAATCCACGGACGCGAGTTATGAGTTCGGCACGCCGAATGCGTGGATTCGATACGGTTACATCGAAAAGCTGCGCCAGGCTCTGGCGGTACCCGGAATCGTTGACCGCTTCCATGGATTCGAGGATGCGTCGGTTTCGCCGGTTTTGCTGACGCTTACGATTCAGCGTTTCATCACTGGCATAAATGCCAGCCTGGACTTTGACTAACCCGACTTGAATCGCGGCCGCTTCAAGATCGCGCCCATGCCCCGCCACATTAACTGCCGACGCCACCATTTGCCATCCCGATCGGTAACGCGCCGAACGAATCCGGGAACGGTATACGAGGTGTGCCCCAGTTGGATACGTAGCTCCTCCTCCGTTCCCGTTCCCGTTCCCGTTCCCGTACCGGAAGGGGAAGGGGAAGGGTACAGGCCGTAACTTGTGCAAATGCCGAAAATCAGCCGGAGAATTTCATTGAGATTCTTAGGGTACAGTTCCAGCGCCTCACGACAGCGCTTGCTCGCCCGTTCCGCTTCCGCTACGAGCTCATCGTCACTCCAGGCAAGCGCCATGCTGGCGGGCTTGAAGCCTTCTCCTGCATGTCCAGCAGGAACAGATTGGCTGCGCCGCTGGCCTTGGGTTTCGTACAGATCCCGGTATGCCTTGGCGACTGCAAGCGCAATTCTGTTTGGCCATTGCCGGAAAATCTCACGTCGAAAGCGCCGATCATCCCCATCGCTGTCGTCCAAAAGAAATGCCAAACGATGCGCTCAGCCTCAGAAGCCCACGCCGACGGCGGGCATGCGCGCTTTGCCGGGCGCATGGCTTAAACGCACTGGCTGGTGGCTGACTTGCGGGCCGCTTCGAGCTTCGCCACCAAGGCGCGAATCTCAGCATCGGCCATGCCTGCAATGCGTGCGGCATTGAGGGCGGCAACCTCAGACGCCGGCCAGCCCACAGAACGCGGCCCGAGCTTTACAGGCTTGGGCCAGAGGCCTTGCTGAATGCGAAGGTAGATCGTTGAGCGCGAAGCGCCGGTTTCGGCCTTGACGGCAGGAAGCCGCAGGATTGGTTGAACCATGTTGCACCTCTTTGGTGTTGTTGAACATGGTTACGGATTGAATAGCTTGCAGTAGGCGCTCAATGGCGCAATTGGCTAAAACCTCTTCCGCGGTATTGCGATGCAGTCCAGAATTGATGCCGCTTTCGAAAGGTTAGGTGTTTCCGCAATTGCGGCTCGGGAAAAAGGGGTTGCTGCTTCTTTCCCGCGCTAGCTGGCAAGCGCGTCAGCACGTGAGACTGTGGCTATCGCTCTTGCAGCAACCCGTGACTCGGTTATCTTTTGCCCGATTAAAGCCATTCACTCGATATTTGCTCGCCTTTGATGGCGCGGTCGAGGTCTACGCCCGGATCATAGTTCTTCCGGAATCGGCTGCAGCCTGGACGAGTTAGCAGCGGTGAATCCGCTTCGTCTCCCCCGGCCAGTTCCTCTGGTATGGCTTGTTCCTTTCAGGCGCCCGATGGGAATCCAGTCGGGACTTGCCATCCCGGTAGCAGTTGCGCCAAGTATGCAAAAACTGGTTAGAATCGACTCCACGCTCTCTTCCAGCGTAGCTCTGTTGATCGAGTTTGTCGGCTTGAGCTGGCCAGCGCCAACGTCGGCTTTCGCCAGTCCGTTAGCAACGCCACTGAATCTTGGCTTGGGTTGGACAAACACGTGAGTCGACGGCTGCCTGGTAGAGCCTGAGGCTTACAATCTGGCGGGGTCGTAAGCTCGCAAGCAGGCGCGACAGCCTGCCACAAGTCTCCTCTGTCCTCTCTGCCTCCCATTGTCGACCAGTCGGGCTGGCGGAGCTGCCAAAGGACGGAGTCTGCGGCCGGGATCGTCTGTGGGACTCATTGATTGTCCTCAGGCCGCAGTATTCAAGCGGGATGATTTCCGCACCGGCTTTCAGCTTGTCCAGATAGTCCGCCCATTGCTGCATCATCTTGCGTCGTTCAGGTCGATGCTTCGTGCGGTTATAGGCCCGCCCATGGGGTCTTTTACACCATGGGCAAGTTGATGTTCGATGATGTGAGGCTCGAATCCCAAATCCTCATCCAGCAGGGTGCGCGCAATCGCTCGGAAGCCGTGGCCGGTCATGGTCTGCTGGTCGTAGCCCATATACCGCAGTGCGGCATTGATGGTGTTTTCACTCATCGGCCGGTCATGGGAGCGCAGGCCGGGGAATACATACACGCTGCGCCCAGTCAGTCCGTGAAGCTCCTTTAGGATTTCTACGCTTGCGTCTGGCAAGCGGGACAATGTGTGGCGTGTTGGTTTTCGTGACTGTGTAGCGCCATTCCGCTGTCTCTAGGTCAATTTCCTCCCATTCGCTTGCCGGAGTTCCCCGGGCCGCACAAATACCAGCGGCAAAGCCGTAACGCAGAGCGCGTAATCAGGTTGCCTTGGTAGGTATCCATACGACCGCAGCAGTTCGGCCAGCTTGGGCGGCTCAGTAAGGGCGGGGTAATGCTTGGGCTTCCAGGGTGTAAGCGCACCCCTCAGGTCAGCGCTAGGATCGCGCTGGGCGCGTCCGGTCTGCACGGCATAGCGAAATACCTGCCCGGAATTTTGCAGAGCCCTGTGGGCGGTTTCTAGCACGCCCCGGCTTCTATTCGGCGAGCGACTGTAGGAGTTCGGGCGCGGTGATTTCCGCAATAGGGCGGTTTCCCAGCCAAGGGAAAAGATCGCGTTCTAATCGCCGGATGATTTTGTCGGCGTGCCCCTTGCCCAGACGGGCGAATATCTTTGCAAACCACTCTCGCGCTACAACTTCAAAACTGTTTGCGGTCTGCTCGGTCCGGCGCTGCTCTGGCGCCTTGCGGTTTTCGCCTGGGTCGACCTCTGCCGCTAGCAACTTGCGCGCTTCATCGCGCCGGGCCCGAGCCTCCTTCAAACCTACGTATCTGGGTAGATCGCCTAACGACAGCGGTTTTGCGCTTGCCGTCAAGCGGTACTTCAAGCCGCCACCACTTGACCCCCACTGGGCTTGACAAGCAGGTAAAGCCCGCTGCTCATCGGTCAGCTTGACCGGCTTGTCTGCCGGGCTTTGCGCTGCGAATCGCGGTGTCGGTTAGAGCCATTGGGCGGTAACTCCCTCCGCCGCTAGGCCGTTACCGCCAACGTTACCCCCGAGTTACCCCCGGATTGCAATGGGCTGTAACGGACGATCCTGGACGTAAAAAAGGCCGCAACCCTTGATTTTGTTGAGGGTTGCGGCCTTTAGTCGGACTTCTGCTGGATTATCTGTCTGGTGGAGAGGAGGAGGATCGAACTCCCGACCTCCGCATTGCGAACGCGGCGCTCTCCCAGCTGAGCTACCCCCCCGACGCGGCAAATTATAGCTTCAGCGACGCGATGCGGGAAGCGCGGCGAGGCGTTGCGGCAGGTTGGGGAGCAGGCGGGCGGCGAGCCAGCCGAGCAGGACGCCGCTGCTGTTGGCCAGGGCGTCGAGCGGGTCGGGCTGGCGGTCGGGGGTGAGGCCTTGCAGCAGTTCGATGGCGATGCCGAACAGCACCACGGCAATGGCGAGTTTCCAGCGTTGCCGGGTGATGAGTTGCGCCCACCAGAATGTCAGCACGGCATAACCCGCCAGGTGGACGATCTTGTCGGCGTGGCCGCCGCCTTCTGTCCAGCGCGGGCGGCATCAGCGAGACGACCAGGGTGACGAACGACGCCGAGCCAGCCGGCCCACCATGCGCTGGATCATGTCTGGCGCTCGATCGATGATTGACGCTGCGCCCAGCGCAGCATCAAGACGCCGGCGACGATCATCGGCAGGCGACAGCCATTGCCCCATGGAGAAGCCCAGCCCCAGCAGGCCGAGGAAGCTGTCGGGTTCGCGGGCGAATTCGGCGAGGAAGCGGAAGCTGCCGTAGCCGATGAGGAACACGCCGGAGATCGGCGCCGACCGGGCGCGGCTTGCTGGAATACAGCCACAGGATGACGAACAGCAGCAGGCCTTCGCCGGCGAACTGGTAGAGCTGCGAGGGATGGCGCGCGATGCCGTCGGCCGCCTGCGGGAACACCATGCCCCACGGCAGGTCGGTGGCGCGCCCCCACAGTTCGCCGTTGATGAAGTTGCCGAGCCGCCCGGCGGCCAGCCCCAGCGGCACCAGCGGGGCGATGAAGTCGGTGACGGCGAGCCAGCGCAGCTTGTGGCGGTGCGCGAACAGCGCCATCGCGATGATGACGCCGAGAAAGCCGCCGTGAAAGCTCATGCCGCCTTCCCACAGCTTGAGGATGTCGAGCGGATGGGCCAGGTATTCCATCGGCTTGTAGAACAGCACGTAGCCGAGCCGCCCGCCGAGGATGACGCCGAGCACGCCGTAGAACAGCACGTCGTCGAGCATGTTCGCGGTCCAGCCGGACCACGGCCGATGCGCGATGCACCAGCGCCCCGAGCAGGATGACCTGCATGAAGGCGACGAGATACATGAGGCCGTACCAGTGGACGGCGACGGGGCCGAGCTGCAGGGCGACGGGATCGAATTGCGGGTGAACGAGCATGAGGGTCAGGATTCAGGAATCAGGATTCAGGGAGGTCAAAGCGCGGGTAAAATGTCCGGCTGATTATAGATTGCCTGAGTGACCATCATGCCTGACTACCGTTCCTGGACTACCACCCGTGGCCGCAACATGGCCGGTGCCCGTGCGCTGTGGCGCGCCACCGGCATGAAGGATGGCGACTTCAACAAGCCGATCATCGCGATTGCCAACTCGTTCACCCAGTTCGTGCCGGGCCACGTGCACCTGAAGGACATGGGCCAGCTGGTGGCGCGCGAGATCGAGGCGGCGGGCGGCGTGGCGAAGGAATTCAACACCATCGCGGTCGACGACGGCATCGCGATGGGGCACGGCGGCATGCTGTATTCGCTGCCGTCGCGCGACCTCATCGCCGACTCGGTCGAATACATGGTCAACGCGCACTGCGCCGACGCGCTGGTGTGCATTTCCAACTGCGACAAGATCACGCCGGGGATGCTGAACGCCGCGCTGCGCCTGAACATCCCGACCATGTTCGTCTCGGGCGGGCCGATGGAAGCGGGCAAGGTGATGTGGGAAAGCAAGACCATCAAGCTCGACCTGGTCGACGCCATGGTGTCGGCCGCCGATGCCAAAATCAGCGACGACAAGGTCAACCAGCTGGAACGCTCGGCCTGCCCCACCTGCGGTTCGTGCTCGGGCATGTTCACCGCCAACTCGATGAACTGCCTGACCGAGGCGCTCGGGCTTTCGCTTGCCCGGCAACGGCTCGCTGCTCGCCACCCACGCCGACCGCAAGAACCTGTTCCTCGCCGCCGGCCGCCTGATCGTGAGAAACGCGCGGCGCTATTACGAAGACGGCGACACCAGCGTGCTGCCGCGCGCGATCGCCAGTTTCGACGCCTTCGAAAACGCCATCGCGCTCGACATCGCCATGGGCGGCTCGACCAACACCGTGCTGCACCTGCTCGCCGCCGCGCACGAAGCGGGCGTCGATTTCACGATGAAGGACATCGACCGCATGAGCCGCCGCGTGCCGCATCTGTCGAAAGTCGCGCCGTCGATCCAGACCTATCACATGGAAGACGTGCACCGCGCCGGCGGCGTGATGGCGATTCTGGGCGAGCTCGAACGCGGCGGGCTGGTGCATCGCGACCTGCCGACCGTGCTGTGCAAAACGCTGGGCGAGCAGATCGACACTCTACGACATCCGCCGCACCACCAATCCGGACGTCAAGGAATACTTCCGCGCCGCGCCCGGCGGCGTGCCGACGCAGACCGCGTTTTCGCAGAACAAGCGCTTTGCCAAGCTCGATGACGACCGCGTCAACGGCTGCATTCACGACCTCGAACACGCCTACTCGAAAGACGGCGGGCTGGCGGTGCTGTACGGCAATCTGGCGCTCGACGGCTGCATCGTCAAGACCGCCGGCGTCGACGAAAGCATCCTGAAATTCTCCGGCCCCGCCCGCGTGTTCGAATCGCAGGACGCGGCGGTGGACGCCATCCTCGCCGACAAGATCGTCGCCGGCGATGTGGTGGTGATCCGCTACGAAGGCCCGCGTGGCGGCCCCGGCATGCAGGAAATGCTCTACCCGACCTCGCTACCTGAAATCGAAAGACCTCGGCAAGGTCTGCGCGCTGGTCACCGACGGCCGCTTCTCGGGCGGCACCTCGGGCCTCTCCATCGGCCACGCCAGCCCGGAAGCAGCCGAAGGCGGCACCATCGGTCTGGTCGAAGAAGGCGACATGATCGACATCGACATCCCCAATCGCACCCTCAACGTGCGCGTGAGCGAAGCCGAACTCGCACGCCGCCGTGCCGCGATGGACGCCAAAGGCGCACTCGCCTGGAAGCCGGTCAACCGCATCCGCGCCGTGTCGCCCGCGCTGCGCGCCTACGCCGTCGATGGTGACCTCGGCGGCCTTCGGCGCGGTGCGCGATGTGTCGCTGGTGGAACACGCGACCGAAGCGCAGATTCACGCCGACCCGCTGGCGCGCTTCGCCATTGCCGGCCAGCTCAGTTTCCGCGTCGGTGCCGGTGGCCTGACCTACGCCGACATCGACAACCACGGCGGCCGCGCGACGATCTGTCTGCAGGGCGCGCATGTGGTGAGCTTCCGTCCGAAATCGCAGCATGAACCGGTGGTATGGGTGTCCGATGCCGCCAAGTTCGCGGCGGGCAAATCCATCCGCGGCGGCGCGCCGGTGTGCTGGCCGTGGTTCGGCGCGCACGCGACCGAAGCGGCGTTCCCCGCGCACGGTTTCGCCCGCACGGTGGACGTGGGAAGTGACCGCCTCGCGCAAGCGCAACGACGCCAAAACCGAGATCACCCTGCAGCTGGTGGACAACGAGCAGACCCGCGCGCAATGGCCGCATCCCACCCGGCTGACGCTGACCGTGGTGGTGGGCGACAAGCTGGAGATGCAACTGGCAACGACCAACACCGGCACAGCGCCGATCCAGATTGGCGAAGCGCTGCACACCTATCTGCACATCAGCGACATTGGCAGCGTGAAGGTCAGCGGCCTCGAAGGCGCGACCTTCCACGACAAGGTCGACAACTTCGCCACCAAGAAACAAAGCGGCGCGATTGGCTTTAGCGGCGAAGTCGACCGCGTGTACGTGAACACGCCGGCCGACTGCGTGATCGAGGATGCCGGGTTAAAACGCCGCATCCGCATCGCCAAGACCGGCTCGCTCTCCACCATCGTGTGGACGCCGTGGACGGAAAAAGCCGACAAGATGGGCGACATGGGCCACGGCAAAACCGGCGCAGGCTGGCGCGAAATGGTCTGCGTCGAATCCGCCAATGCGATGGACAACCTCGTCACCGTGGCACCGGGCGAGACGCACACGCTGGCGGTGACCTACAGCGTCGAGCCCTTGTAATCGTTTAGGAGCAATCAACATGCGCGTGATTCTGGTGGCGAACCCCAAGGGCGGCAGCGGCAAGACCACGCTGTCGACCAATCTGGCCGGTTATCTGGCCTCCACCGGCAAGCGGGTGGCGATGCTCGATCTCGACCGGCAGAAATCCGCCACCCACTGGCTGGCGATGCGCGACATGGCATTGCCGGACATCGAGTTGATGCGCGAAGGACAAACGGAAGACAGCGACTGGCTGGTGATCGATTCACCCGCCGGGCTGCACGGCAAGAACCTGGTACGCGCGTTGAAGCTGGCGCACAAGGTGGTGGTGCCGATCGCGCCGTCGCTGTTCGACATTCGCGCCAGCCAGGATTTTCTGGCTGCGCTGCACGAAGAAAAAGCGGTGCGCAAAGGACACGCCTTTGTCGGCGTGATGGGGATGCGAGTTGATCCGCGCACCCGCGCCGGGGTCACGCTGGAAGGCTTCATGGAGCAGCAGGCGTTACCGGTGCTGACCTATCTGCGCAATACGCAGGCCTACGTCAACGCGGCGTTCGAGGGCAAGAGCCTGTTTGATCTGCCGCATCACCTGGTCGAACGCGAGATCGAGCAGTGGCAGAACTTGATCGACTGGCTCGATCGCTGAACGAGCCAGTCGCACGACTCAGTGCGAGGTCTGCTTCATCAAATTGACGACTTGCGGCTTGGCCACGCCCTTGGTCGATGAACAGGAACCATCGACCGACACGCCCAGCTGTTGCTCGGCTTCGTGCAGCAGGTTGATCACATCCACATAGAACTTGTCGTCCGCCATCATGCGCGCGGTGCGGCCGCCTTCGTTGGCTGCCAGCGCGTCTGCGCCATTGTTGATCAGCCATTCCACCACGGCGGCGTCACCGCCACCGGCGGCCAGCATCAACGGCGTGATGCCAAAGAAAATCCGCTCGTCAAGCGAGGCACCCGCGCCATGCAGCACCTCGATCACCTCGACATAGCCGCGCTCGGTTTCACCGTTGTAGGCGGCTTTTGCCAGCGCAGTCCAGCCTTGCGGCGATTTGGCATTCACGTCCGCACCGGATGCGATCAGCATTTGCACCGCCGCCACATGGCCCGCGTGCGCGGCATGCATCAGCGCGGTCTCGCCGGCCTCATCGGCAGCAGCATGATCCGCGCCTGCATCCAGCAAGTTTTTGAGTTGAGCGGCATCGCCCGATTGAGCGGCGGCAAATAATTCCTGGGACATGTGAGGCTCCTGCACGTTTACGAATGGGCGGAAGCGTACAATAGTTGACTAAATCAATCAACTATTGCGCCGCTGCGTCAAACCCGTCATGACAAACCGCCTTGCCACCGAACCCAGTCCCTACCTGCTGCAACACGCCGACAATCCGGTCGACTGGTATCCATGGGGCCCCGAGGCGCTGGAAAAAGCCCGCCGCGAGAACAAGCCGATCCTGCTGTCGATCGGTTATTCGGCCTGCCACTGGTGCCACGTCATGGCGCACGACTGCTTCGAGGATGCCGAGGTGGCGGCGGTGATGAACCGGCTGTTCGTCAACGTCAAGGTGGATCGCGAAGAGCGCCCCGACCTCGATCAAATCTACCAGTCGGCGCATCAACTCCTTACGCAGCGTGGCGGCGGCTGGCCGCTGACGATGTTTCTCACCCCTGACCAGACGCCGTTTTATGCGGGTACCTATTTCCCCAAAACGCCGCGTTATCAGTTGCCGGGATTTATGGAACTGATGGAGAACATCGCGCGAGCCTGGCACGAGCGGCGCGGCGACGTGCTGGCGCAAACCGAAGCGGTGCGCAACGCGCTGGCACAGCAGCAACCTGCGCCCGGCGCGCAGCAGGCTTTGAGCGATGCTCCGTTTGCCGACGCGGTACGCGATCTGTCCGCCAACTTCGACCCGAAATGGGGCGGCTTTTCGCGCGCACCCAAATTTCCACGCCCCGGCGAACTGCACTTTTTGCTGCGCGAATACGCGCGCAACGGCCAGGAGGTGGTGCGCGACATGGCGCTGTTCAGTCTCGACAAGATGGCCTCGGGCGGCGTGCGTGATCAGATTGGCGGCGGCTTTTGCCGCTACTCGGTCGATGAGCAATGGGCGATCCCGCATTTCGAAAAAATGCTCTACGACAACGGCCCGCTGCTGCACCTGTATGCCGATTCCTGGGCGCTGACCGGCGACCCGCTGTTCAAGGAAACCGCCGAAGACATCGTTGCCTGGCTGCTGCGCGAAATGCGCGCGCCGGAAGGCGGCTTTTATTCCGCGATCGACGCCGACAGCGAGGGCCATGAAGGCAAGTTTTACGTGTGGACGCCAGACGAAGTGCGCGCATTGCTGAGCGACGAGGAATACGCCGTGGCCGCACCGCTGTATGGGTTTGACCGCCCGCCAAATTTTGAAAACGCGAGCTGGAATCCCATTCTCGCTCAACCCTTGGACAGCATCGCCACCAAACTGTGGCTCAACCCAGACGTGGCGATGGCAAGGCTGCCACAGCGCACGCGCCAAGCTGTTCGCCGCGCGCGAAACCCGGGTGCGCCCCGGACGCGACGACAAGCAGCTCACCAGTTGGAACGCACTGATGATCGGCGGCCTCGCCCACGCCGGACGCGTGATGGCGCGCGCCGACTGGGTCGAGGCCGCGCAGGCCGCCATCGATTTTCTGCGTCAAAACCTATGGTGTGACGGCCGTCTGCTCGCCAGCTACAAACACGGCGAAGCGCGGCTCAACGCCTATCTCGACGACTACGCCTTCTTGCTCGATGCCCTGCTGGAAAACCTGCAGGCCCACTACCGCGAGGCCGACATGGCCTGGGCATGCGCGCTGGCAGACGCCCTGCTAACGCATTTCGAGGATGCCGAATCCGGTGGATTCTTCTTCACCAGCCACGACCACGAAGCCCTGATCACCCGCCCCAAACCGGGCTACGACAACGCCACCCCGTCCGGCAATGGCGTCGCCGCGTTTGCCCTGCAACGGCTGGGGCACCTGCTGGGCGAAGCGCGCTATCTCGACGCCAGCGCGCGCTGCCTGCGGCTGTTCCTGCCACAGCTCACCCAGCAGCCGATCGCGTTTCCCACCCTGCTGGCCGTACTCGACGAAGCGCTGGCACCGCCGCGCATCATCCTGCTGCGCGGCCCGGTGGCGGCACTAAGCGAGTGGACAGCCGCGCTGACCCCCAAACTCGGCCCGCACGACCTGTTGCTGACGCTACCCCATGGCCTGACGCTACCCGCCGCGCTGGCCAAACCCGAATCCGGCCAGCCCACCGCCTGGATTTGCAGCGGCACGGCCTGTCTGCCGCCGGTGACCGAGCTATCCGCTGTGATGGCCTGATTGCGGGATCCGCATTCGATAGGTGGACAGTATTTGGAACTCGGTCGCGCGCCTGCTATCAAAAGAGCAGTTAGTTCACTTTGGGAGCCGCGATCATGAGTACACATGCTGTTCATCACCCGCAGGCTGCGCACATGGCGTTGCCAGGAATTCGTCAAGTAAGCTTTCAGCAAACCCTGCAATGGTTGCGCGCCGGCGCGCAGGACATGGTCAAGGCTTGGCCACTGAGCCTGTTTTATGGCATCGTGTTCGCACTGTTGGGCTATGGTTTGGTGCACGGTGCGTGGACCCGGCCGCATCTGGCGCTGGCGCTCACGTCCGGCTTCCTGTTTGTCGCACCGCTACTGGCCACGGTTTTTTATTACCTGAGCCACCGACTGGAGCACCACCACAAACTGCCCGCGCTGTGGGTGCCCCTGTTGTCGTGGCGCGCCAATCCCGCTTCGCTCGGCTTGTTTGCCCTGATGCTGGTGTTCGCGCTCTCGATGTGGGAACGTTTATCGGCCATTCTGGTCGGACTGTTTCTCAACAGTTCGGGCATCGGCAGTCTCGCCGATTTGCTGAGCCTGGATGCGCTGCGCCAGCACACCGATTTCATGCTGGCCTATCTTGCGTTTGGCGGCGTATTGGCACTGATAGTGTTCAGCCTCTCGGTGGTGTCGTTGCCGATGCTGCTGCACCGCAAGGTCGATTTTGCAACTGCGCTGGTGACCAGTTTCATGGCGACCAAATTCAACTTCCCGGTGATGCTGCTATGGGGCGCGCTGATCGCCGGTTTGATTGCGGTCGGCATGGCGACCGATTTCATCGCCATGGCGGTGATCTTTCCCTGGCTGGGGCACGCCAGTTGGCACGCATACCGCGACCTGATTGAGGCGGGATAACAACGTTTTATGGATTTGCGCAATAAATAACCTGATTCCCGGCTTGCGCAGCGGGTTATTTTCCTTAATAGTGCAGGTGCGATGACTTACACGCGCTAACTTGATTTCTACGGAGATTGCAAATGAAGAAAACACTCATGATGACAGCAGCGTCTGCTGCCCTGCTGATGATGTCAGGCTTGGCTGCTGCTGACGACAGCGGCCAGGCATTGGCTCAGAAAAACGCCTGCATGTCCTGCCACAGCGTCGACAAGAAAATCGTTGGCCCCGCTTACAAGGATGTCGCCAAGAAATACGCCGGCGACAAGGGCGCAGCCGCCAAGCTGGCTGCCAAAGTGAAAGCCGGCGGCAAAGGCGTGTGGGGTGAGATTCCCATGCCGCCGAACCCACAGGTCAAGTCCGAAGACGTGGAAAAGATCGTTGCCTGGATTTTGACGCAGAAGTAATTCGCGCCCGCACTTGATCGACACAAGGCCGACTTCATGTCGGCCTTGTCGTTTGTGGAAAGGTGCATTCCAGAAAAGTCCGGCGCGACGGGCTTGTGGTATAAATTCTGCGTTCTAGTTGATTGCGGAAAGACCACGATGACACGCTACTCATTACGTTTAACGGCATTGGCCGTTGCAGCCCTGATGGCCGGATGCGGCGACAAGCCCCAGCAGAATGGCGAGCAGGTGGTGTTGATCGGTCAGGCATCCCCGCTCACGGGTCCGCAGGCGCATCTGGGCAAGGACAACGAAAATGGCGCGCGGCTGGCGCTGGATGAAATCAACGCCGCCGGATTCACCCTCGGCGGCAAAAAGGTCATCCTCGAAATGAAAAGCGAGGACGACGCCGCCGACCCCAAAACGGCCACCACCGTGGCGCAAAAACTGGTGGATGAAGGCGTGGCGGGCATGATCGGCCACCTCAATTCAGGTGCCACCATCCCCGCTTCCAGGATTTATGCCGAAGCCGGCATTCCGCAGATTTCACCTTCGGCCACCGCCGTCGCCTACACCGCTTCGGGCTACAAAACCGCCTACCGCGTGATGACCAACGATGCGCAGCAAGGCAGTGTGCTGGGCAATTTTGCGGTGACCAAACTGGGCGCGAAAAAAATCGCCATCATCGACGACCGCACCGCCTACGGCCAGGGTCTGGCCGACGAAGTCGAAAAAGCCGCCAAAGCCGCAGGTGGCGAAGTGGTGGCACGCGAATACACCTCCGACCGTGCGACCGACTTCATGGCGATTTTGACGTCCATCAAGGGCAAGGCGCCCGACCTGGTGTTCTTCGGCGGCATGGACCCGCAGGCCGCACCGATGGCCAGGCAAATGAAGCAGCTCGGCATGAGCGCCACATTCCTCGGCGGCGACGGCGCGCAAACGCCCAAGTTCATCGAACTGGCCGGGGCCGATGCCGAAGGCGCCATCGCCTCCAACCCCGGCCTGCCGCTCGACGTCATGCCCGGCGGCGCAGCGTTCAAAACCAAGTTCGAAGCCAAATACGGCAAGATCCAGAACTACGCGCCCTATGCCTACGACGCCATGTATGTGCTGACGGAAGCGATGAAACGCGCCAACTCCAGCGACCCCGCCAAATATCTGGCCGAGCTGCCCAAGACCGACTTTCAGGGCGTGACCGGGCGGGTGCGGTTTGATGCCAAGGGCGATATCACCGGCGGCGCAGTGACGCTGTATCAGGTGAAAGACGGCAAGTGGATCACGCTGGAGACCGTTTCCAGCGCTCAGTAAGCCGGCATCCCGACTGCGCCGCTGTCCGGCGCAGTCTCATCCCACATCCCCTTGCGGCACAGTCCGCGCGCCTCGCAGTGCTTGCACACGCTATCGACGCCGCCAGCAGGCAGTGCCGCGCCGGCAGCAATGGCTTCGAGCAGTTCCGGCAAGCGGCGGCAGATGGCGTCGATATCGGTTTCGCCATCCAGCCCCAGCGGCACAACAGGTGTTTCGTTGATCGGCAGGTAGGCGGCGGCGGCCTCGGCGAGCCAGGCGTAAAACGGCAACTGGACCGCTTCGGCGGGGTTTTTAAGCTTCTTTTTGAGCCCGAGTGCTGCGCCGGTTTTGTAGTCAATCACCGTCAGCGCCTCGTTGCCGCTTGTATCGACCCGGCGATCAACGCGGTCGATGCGGCCGTGCAGGGTGATGTCACCGAGACCGGCAACGTCGAACGGCATTTCAAATGCGGTTTCACCCGACTGATAGTGCCAGCCCTGGTTCACGCTTTCCAGCCAGGCATCAATGTAGGCGGGCTGGATCGTCGCCCAGCGCTGGCTCCAGACGGTAGCGGTATACACCGGCAGCGCCGCGAATTCAGCCGCCGACACTTCGCCCAGGCGCCCCAGTGCGGCGGCGCGTTCGGCTGGCGGCTGGCTGTCGTGAAAGGCTTTGAGGATGCGATGCAAGGCGTTGCCGTAATCACTCTTGTCGAGCGCATCGTCGGCTTCGTCGAGCTCGCGGATGCCGAGCACGCTTTTGACGAAAAACCGGTACGGGCAGTCGAGCAGGGTTTGATAAGCGGTAGGTGAATAGCTGCGCGGCAACTGAACGGGTGACACCCGCGGCGCGGGCTGCACGCAGGTATCGGGCGGCGGACTGGGCTGGGCGGGCGGCTCACCGCTCGCCTGTTGCGGCAGGTCGCTGCCCCACGCGGCCAGATGCAGCGCCTGCAAGCGCAACACCAGCGGCGAGGCCGGGATTGGGTTCGTCGTCGTGCCAGGCTTGCCAGCTCAACAGCGCGCTGCCCTGGCTCAGCAGCTGGATCAGGTCGGTGGTGGCCGCAGCGGCTTCGGCGGCAGCGGTGGGCAGGCCGAGCTGCGCGCGGGTGGCCTGACTGAACAGGCCCGGCGCGGGATAAACCGGCAGATGGCGGGCGTCGGCGCCGATGATGGCGACGGCTTCGAACACGCGTCCGCGCGCGGCGGGCAGCGACGTCAGCGCAATCGGGCTGGCCACGCTGGCATCAATGAAGCTCGCCGATTCCAGCGCCAGATTGAGCCAGCGCCGCCATTCGCCGAAGCTGTATTTTTCGCTGTCGTCGCCGAGGTCATGGCGCAGGCTGTCCAGGGTGTCGAGCACCTTGGCGCCGGCAGCGTCGGCTTTCAACGTGACGTCGAGCTGGGCGAGGCTGTCCAGCAGCCGGGTCAGCCAGACGGCCAGCGGCGCGCGCGTCTGGGCAAACTTCTGGCGAGCGCTGAACAGCGCGGCCAACCAGTGCGGCAGCGCGCCAAACAGGCTGTGCGCCAGCCGCTGGATATCGGCCATGCCTTGCGCAACCCCCTGCCGCCGCAGCGCGAGTTCGAGCTGCAACACCTGATCCTGCCGCGCCGCCAGATCACCCAGCACAAAAGGCGATTTCAGCAAATCGAGCAACTCGACATGCGGAAAGTCACTCGCCACGCATTCGAGCCAGCGGTCGATGACGGCTGCAGCCGCCGTGGTCGATAGGGTCCAGCCGGTTTCATCGGCCACCAGCACATCCATGCGTTCGAGCAAGGCGCGCACCCGGCGCGCGGTCTCGCGGTCGAGCGCGATCAGGGCGATATCACGTTTTCCCTCATGGAGTTGTGCGGCCACCCACGTGGCAACCGCGCGCGCCTCGGCTTCAAGATGCGGCGCGGGATTCAAGCTAAAGCGCGCCTGTAGCGGCGTATCGGGGTGAGTGCTTGCCAACGTGCTGGCGCGCACCAGAACAGGTGGCTCGGTGCATTGCCAGGCTTGATGCAGGGTGTACGTCACGGCGTCTGCGGGAGCGGACAGCTCGCAAGCCAATTCAAACTGCGTGACTGTGGTGAGTTCGGCACAGCGCGCGAGAAATTGTTGTTCGACCGCTGTGAGCGTGCCCAGGGCATAGCCATAGAGCGGGCGCGGGGCGATTACGAGTTGCGCCAACAGTTGATCGAGCGCCGCCGCATAACGTGCCTGCGGGTCATGGCCGCCGGTGTTGAGCGCTTGCCATACTGCCTCGATCAGCGCCGTCTCGCGGTCGAGCGCATCGGCGTGCAAGGCACGAATCCGCGATCCGATATCGCCGCCCAGTCGCGCGGCGGACAGCTCATCGGCCAGCGCAAGCAGCTCATTCGCCAGCGTCCATTTGTCGATGTTCCCCAGCCAGTCCACGCGCCGCAGCACGCCATGCAGACGCGCAAGGCGCCGCGCCTGCGGTTCACCATGGCCGTCCGACAGAGACTCTGCCCAGGTTTTGAGCGGAACAATGTGCGGCGGAATCAGTACCGGCAGACCAGCAGCCTGCGCCAGCACACGGGCAAAATCCTGCCCCGCGCGATGGTTGGGGACGAGCACCGTCAACCCGGATAAATCGGGCAGACGATCAGCGTGATGGTCAAGCAGGTGGCGGGCAACGGCGGACGGCAGCGACGCGCCGTGCAAGGCACGCGACTCCATCCCGCGTTGCGGGACTTCAGCGCGTAGTGGATCGGAGTCCTTTAGGGGAATCGTGGCGATTCCCATCGAACTCAACGTTCCAGATATTGCAGCTTGTCTTTCACGCCGGCCCACTCGTCGGCGTCGGGCAGCGGGTCTTTGCGCTCAATGATGACTTTCCACTGTTTGGCGAGTTCGGCGTTGAGCGCGATGAAGGCACGCTGGTCATCCGGTACGTCATCTTCGGCATAGATCGCCTCGACCGGGCACTCGGCCACGCACAGGGTGCAGTCGATGCACTCCTCGGGATCGATAACAAGAAAGTTCGGGCCTTCATGGAAGCAGTCCACCGGACAGACATCGACGCAATCGGTGTATTTGCACTTCACACAGGCTTCGGCTACAACATAAGTCATTCGTATTTACCTGCTATGGGTTAAGAACGGAATCTGGAGAAACGCCCGGATGCTTGCAGGCGACCATTTTGATGTAGCATATCGGCACAATTCCGAATTTTCCAGCATTACCTTCAGCATCTGCAGGCCGAGCCCGGCCACCCCCACTCTTCAATTTAGGAGCTTCATCAATGAGCGAACATGTTCATTACATATCCGACGATTCCTTCGAACAGGAAGTACTGCAAGCCGGCGTGCCCGTGCTGGTGGATTACTGGGCCGACTGGTGCGGCCCCTGCAAGATGATTTCACCGATCCTCGACGAAGTCGCCAAGGAATACGCCGGCAAGCTCAAGGTGTGCAAGCTCAACATCGACGAAAATCAGGCCACGCCGCCCAAGTTCGGCATTCGCGGCATCCCCACCCTGATGCTGTTCAAGAACGGCAACGTCGAAGCCACCAAGGTCGGCGCGCTGTCCAAGTCACAGCTCACCGCTTTCGTTGACAGCAATATCTAAGCAGAATCTTTTACCGGACGGTGCGCCCAGCGCGCCATCAGTGCCCGCAGTTCCGTCCGGCCCCCACCCCTCCCATCCGGCTCTTTCAAGCGAGCCCCTCCAGGCCCCGTCCATGTACCTTTCCGAACTCAAGCAAAAACCCATCACCGAGCTCCTCGAGCTGGCCGCTACTTTCAACATCGATAACGCCAACCGCTTTCGTAAACAGGAACTGATTTTCGCCATCCTGAAGGCGGTAGCAAAGCGCGGCGATTCGATTTTTGGCGACGGCGTGCTGGAAGTACTGCCCGATGGGTTCGGCTTTTTGCGGTCGCCAGAGGCTTCGTACCTGGCCAACACCGACGACATCTACGTATCGCCGTCGCAGATCCGCCGCTTCAACCTGCATACCGGCGACAAGATCGAAGGCGAAATCCGCACGCCGAAAGACGGCGAACGCTATTCGGCGATGACCAAGCTCGACACGATCAACGACGAGCCGCCCGAGGCGAGCAAGAACAAGATCCTGTTCGAGAACCTTACCCCGCTGCACCCGGATGCGCCGCTCAAACTGGAACGCGACATCAAGGCCGAGGAAAACCTCACCAGCCGCGTGATCGACATTGTGGCGCCGATCGGCAAAGGCCAGCGCGGCCTGCTGGTCGCGCCGCCGAAGTCGGGCAAAACCGTGATGCTGCAACAGATTGCCCACGCAATCAGTTCCAACCACCCCGACGTCGTGCTGTTCGTCCTGCTGATCGACGAGCGCCCGGAAGAAGTCACCGAAATGAGCCGCACCGTGCGCGGCGAAGTCATCGCCTCCACCTTCGACGAGCCTGCCAGCCGCCACGTGCAGGTCGCCGAAATGGTGATCGAGCGCGCCAAGCGTCTGGTTGAGCACAAGAAAGACGTGGTGATCCTGCTCGACTCGATCACCCGTCTCGCACGCGCCTACAACACCGTGCAGCCGGCTTCAGGCAAGGTGCTCACTGGCGGTGTCGACGCCAACGCGCTGCAAAAGCCCAAGCGCTTCTTTGGCGCGGCACGCAACATCGAAGAAGGCGGCAGCCTCACCATCATCGCGACCGCGCTGGTCGAAACCGGCAGCCGCATGGATGACGTGATTTACGAAGAATTCAAGGGTACCGGCAACCTGGAAATCCACCTCGACCGCAAAATGGCCGAGCGCCGCCTTTACCCCGCGATCAACGTCAATCGTTCCGGCACGCGCCGCGAAGAGCTGCTGATCCCGCAGGAGCTGCTGCAAAAGGTCTGGGTGTTGCGGAAATTGCTCTACCCGATGGACGACATGGAAGCGATGGAGTTCCTCATCGATAAAATCCGCGCTGCCAAAAACAACGCCGATTTCTTCGACTCGATGCGACGCGGCTAAGCGGCCGGCCCTGCCCGACGGGTCCACGTGCCCGTCATCATCAGATTGCACACTGCAAGCAGCTTGCCGCTGCGTTGAGTACATGCGCTTGTTGCAGAAAAACTGTTCCGACCCCAGCGTGCCGAATCAAAACGCATAGTGGCTTCATACTCAGAAGTTGCTAGGCTGAGTAACTTCAACCGCCACGGCTTCGGAACATGAAAACCCTGATTTTCACGCTGCTCTTCTTTACAGCGCCCTTTAATACTTACGCGCAAAACATCGCAGCGCCGGCATCGACGCAAAGCGCCCAAAATCTGGTTGAGTGCGGCCATGAAGCGGGTGCCGCAAATCGATACGGCGGGGCTGGTCGCGCAACTGAAAGCCCAGCCGCAAACCGTGGTGATCGATGTACGCAACCCAGACGAGCTGCTGGGCGGATATATCGACGCGCCACGCTTCTTCAATCTCAGCCGCGGCTCGCTGGAACTCCAGATCGAAGCGGCCGTGCCGGACAAGGCCACGCCCATCGTCGTCTATTGCGGTGTCAGCCAGCGCAGCCCACTGGCCGCCGATACGCTGATCAAGCTCGGTTACAAAAACGTAAAAAATTACCGCGACGGCTTCGGTGACTGGAAGCGCGCCGGGCTGCCTGTCCAGCAATACGACAAGGCGCCGGCGTCCTTTCTCTACGACCTGCCGCAGGAAGTCATTCCCGGCGTGTGGTCTGCCATTGGCGCCACCGCGCCCGGCACCTATGAAAACTCCGGCCACAACAATAATTTGTCTTTCATCATCACCGACGATGGCGTGCTGGTGGTGAATGCGGGCGACAACTATCTGCTGGCGCAAAGCCTGCACGAGGAAATCAAAAAGCGCACCTCGCAGCCGGTCAAATACGTCGTGCTGGAAAACAGCCAGGGCCACGCCATGCTCGGCTCGAAATACTGGAAGGAACAGGGTGCCACCATCATCGCGCAGCGTGACACCGCGGCATACATGGAAAAGACCGGCTATGACGTGCTGGAGACGATGCGCAGCCGCGCGCGCGACAAGGCATTCAAGACCGAGTTCGTGATGCCCGACAAGCTCTACGACGACAGGCTCGACCTGAAAATGGGCTCATGGAACCTGCAGATCCTGCACCTCGGTTCATCGCACAGCCACGGCGACACCATGGTGTGGCTGCCCGGGAAAAAGCTGGTGATCGCGGGTGACACCGCCTTCCACATCCGCATGCTGCCGATCTTCGAGGACACCGACACCGCCAAGTGGATCGAAACCTGGGACAAGTTCGAAGCGCTCGGTGCCCGGATCGTCATCCCCGGCCACGGCGGACCGACCGACATGGCCACCGTGCGCAAGTGGACGCGCGACTACCTGGTGCACCTGCGGGCCAAGGTCGCCGAAGTCATCAAGAACGGCGGCTCGCTCGACGACGCCTACCAGGTCGACCAGTCGGCCTATATGCATCTGCACACCGCCGACGAACTGGCGCGCAGCAATGCCGGGCGGGTGTATCGGTCAATGGAATTCGAATAAGTCGTCATTCCGGCGGAGCGCGGAGCGTGGCTGTTGCCGCTTTAGCGGCTTTACTGCCACGGCCTGCTCGTAGCGGGTAACACCCAGAGAACCGCTTACCCAGTCAACTGGGCGTACAGCAACGGCAATTGTTTCGGCAGGTCCGCGGGCTTGCGGATGACAACGTAGCGACCAAGGCCGAACAGGTGGGAGAGATAGTCCGAGCCTTTTTCGTCCACCGTCACGCAGAAGGGCTGCAAGCCCTGTTCGCGGGCTTCCAGGACGGCGTGGCGGGTGTCCTCGATGCCGTAGCGGCCTTCGTAGTGGTCGAGGTCGTTGGGCTTGCCGTCGGTGAGGATGAGCATGAGGCGCTGCTGGGCGCGCTGCTCGGTGAGGATGGTCGTGGCGTGGCGGATCGCTGCGCCCATGCGGGTGTAGTAGCCCGGTTTAAGTGCCGCGATACGGCCGCGCGAGGTGTTGTCGTAGCGTTCGGAAAAATCCTTCAGCACGTGAAAGCGCACGTTGTCGCGGCGCAGCGAAGAAAAGCCATACAGCCCAAAGCGGTCGCCGGTGACCGACAGCGCTTCGGAGAACAGGAACAGCGTGTCGCGAATCACATCGATCACCCGCGCCTCGTTGCTGACGTAGGCGTCGGTGGAGAGGGACAGATCGGCCAGCAGCAGGCAGGCGAGATCACGCTGCTGGGCGCGGATGTCCCTGTACAGACCGCGCTCCGGTGCGGGGCGTTTGAGGTGCCGGTCCGTCTGGTGTTCGATGCAGGCGTCCAGATCGAGTTCGCTGCCGTCGAGCTGGTGCTTGAGCCAGACGCGGCCCGGCGTCAGGGCTTCGAACTGGCGGCGGATGCGGCGCGCCGTGATGGCAAGGTGGGCGGGCAGGCCGCAGGCTGGCGCGCTGGTCGCCAACATCGGTTGCACGCGGCAGGTATTCGGCTGCAGCAGGTGTTTCTTGTGATGCCATTCCGGCAGCAGGATGCCGGGGCCGAGCGGGGTGTCGTCGGCATGCGCCGGCGGCAGATCGAGGTCGAAGCGCACCCGCGCCGCGGTGGTCGTGCCGTCGCGCGCCACGCTCAAACGCTTGAAGTCATTGGCGGCCTGGGCGGGATCGCTGTCTTCGTCGTTGTCGTTGGGACGGTTGACGCGAATATAGTCGGCCCAGCTCAAGATGCTTTCCGCGCGGAAGAACAGCATGAAGCCGTCCTTGCCGTCGGGCATGTCGACGCGCTCGGCACTGCGGCGGCGGGAGTCGTTCTGGATGCGGTCGCGCCTGGCAACCCCCGTGTCAGCCGGGTCGCCGGATGGGTTCGCGGCAGGGATATCCGTAACGGGCGGACTTGGATGCAGCCACAGCGGCACCGGTTGCCAGGTTTTTTGCGCGGCAGGCAACCGGGCAACGCTGCCGGGTTCACGCAGTGCCGCCTGCAAGGCGCGCTCGCACGCGGCTTCTGTCGCAGGCAACGCATCGGGATTCGGCCGCAGGCGCAGGGCCGCGTCTGCCAGTTGACGATAGCGCGGAGCAAAACCGGGATAGCGTTCGAACACGCGCAGCGTTGCGCGCTGGCTCTCGACAAACCAGTCGCCGTCCTCGATTTCGGCGGAGAGGGCGATCAGCCACAGATACAGGTCGCGATTGAGCGCGCGCTCGGCAAACAGCGCGATCTCGTCCGGCAGATACAGCGCGTCATGGTCGCGCCAGGCCAGTTCGGTCTTGTTGCCCGTGCCGGCCAGCCGCTGCAGCCAGTTGCGGCGCGCACCGTGCTCGGTGGCCTGCGCCGCTTTCACGCCCAGTCCGGCGTCGCCCCCCAGCGCACGGAACAGGATGCCTGCCGTGCGCGAGATTTCCGGCAGCGTGACCGCGGCCTGGGCGTGACGGGTGTCCGTCACGCGGGTCATGAAACGGTCCCAGAGTTTGCCGGCGATTTCTTCCATTGCGCTTACGCCTCAGGGCTGACGGTTTTTTTGCCGTCATGTTTGAAGCAGTCCTTCGGTATCTGTGGATGATGCCCCAGCCCGCGATCCGATTTGTCCAGCGCGCAGGCGTCGTCGACCCATTGCAGCAGGGTGCCATGCGGGTTGGCCTGCTGCACCCGCTCGCAGGCCTGAATGCACTGGCCGCACTGGGTACAAGTAAACATGCTGCGCTTGAGCGTGCGCGGATGCAGGCGCATGGGGCAGGCGTTGTCGCACGCGCTGTTACAGCTGGCGCAGTCGCGCCCGCGCGCATGATCGAAGCCGACCACCATGGCCTGCTTGTTGCCCATCCAGGCCAGGCTCTGGAACAGCCCGACCGCGCAGCCGAAACGGCAGAACAGGTGACGCGCAAAGGTGAACTCGATGAACAGCAGTAGCGTCGCGACGCCGATGAAACGCGCCTGATTGGCGGTGAGCGTGCCATGCCAGAGGTTGGAATAAATCTCTGCGGGCGGCAGCAGGTAGGTCAGCATGGCCACCGCCCACAGGAAGGCGAAGCCCAGCGCGGCGGCCACGGTCACTGGCCACCAGATCTTGCGTGGAATCAGCAGCGAGCCATCCGGGCGCTCGGCCGGCAGGCGCTGGCTGTCCCACAGGCTGTGCTTGCCGAGGGTGCGCTGCATCAGGGCGTTGATCATTTCAACCACCGAGAAGTGCGGGCACAGCCAGCCGCAGTAGAGACGGCCCCACTTGTAGGAGACGCCGATGAGGAGTGCGCCGGCTGCCAGGATCGGCAGCAGCACGCGTATCAACACATTGAACGCGAGATGGCCGGCGCCGATTTCGCCGGCGATAAAGCGGTCGACGCCGATGACCCAGGGCTGGCCGAACAGGATGGCGTGGCCTTGGGTGAGATCGAAGCGGAGCAGATCCAGTGGCGGCGCCAGCAGAAACAGCAGGAAGAAGGCCGTGCGCAGCACAAAGCGCAGGTTTTGCACCTTATTCATCGCAGCGCCGCCCGATCAGAAAATAGATGTAAGGCTTGCCGGCCATCGCTTTAGCCAGGCCCAGGACGCCGAGCAGCACGAAGGTGGAGTGAAACATCGTGAAATAAAGGATCGTGACCACCCAGGTGCTGGGCTGCCGGTAGCCGCCGAGCAGGATGATGGCGGCGTTGGCGATCACCAGCAGCACCCCGGCCCAGAGGCTGGCAGCGAGAGTCTGGCGCAGGTGGCAGCGGGCGAGCGCGGGTGCCGTGTGGCGGTGCTTGCGCCACACGGTGAGCAGGATCAAGAATGCCAGCCCGGGCAGCAGCAACAGGTTGGCAAGGTAGAGCACCTCGGCCGTGACGGCCAGCGACTGCCCGGGCGCATAGTCCCCGGCGCCACTGTCCGGGAAATCATTGTCCAAAAGTGACAAGGACGATCTCCATCAGCGCAGCGGCAGTTTCGTCGTCGTCGGTCAGGGTTTCCACCATGGCGGCGCGGCACGCTTCCACCGGTGCAAAGCCGCTCTTGATCAGCGACGCCGCATACACCAGCAGCCGCGTACTCGCGGCTTCTTCCAGATCATGTTCCCTGAGCGCGCGCAGGGCACCGGCCAGATTGACCAGACGCCGCGCCAGCAGGGCATCGACGCCGGTTTCCGCGATGACGATTTCCTGCTCCACATCGGGTGCGGGGAAATCGAAACGCAGCGATACAAAGCGCTGGCGGGTGCTGGGCTTCATGCCCTTGAGGATGTTCTGGTAGCCGGGATTGTAGGACACCACCAGCATGAAATCGGCGGGCGCGTGCAGGGTTTCCCCGGTACGTTCCAGCGGCAGGATGCGGCGGTCGTCGGTGAGTGGATGCAAGACCACGGTGGTGTCCTTGCGCGCTTCCACCACCTCGTCCAGATAGCAGATGCCGCCTTCGCGCACCGCGCGGGTGAGCGGACCATCCTGCCAGTAGGTGCCGGATTCGCCGATCAGGTGCCGCCCCACCAGATCGGCAGCAGTGAGGTCGTCGTGGCAGGCCACGGTATACAGCGGGAGGTTCAGGCGCGCCGCCATGTGCGCGATGAAACGCGTCTTGCCGCAGCCGGTGGGGCCCTTGACCAGCAAGGGCAGCTGATTGCGGTAGGCGTGTTCGAACAGTTCGATTTCGTGGCCGTGGGGCCGGTAGAAAGGGAGCCGGGCGGAAAGAGGCAATTCATTGGGTTTGTTCATGGCGATACCGTATTCAGATAAGCGATGCCGAGGCCCACGGCGACGGCGAGTTGCCAGGCAGCCATGGCAGCACGCCAAGGCCAGCTAGCCTGGCGCAAGCCCATGAAATGATGCGCCACCCAGTGGGTTTTGACAAAGGCCAGGGCCAGCACGGCGAACACAACCGGGGTGCCGTGCAGACCTGCCTGGGCGATGGCGTAGGTGATCGCGGTCAGGGTGAGCAATCCTATCCACACCCAGGTGCAGGGGCGAAGACGGCTGGAAGCAGGGGTGGCAGGGGGCATATCGGTCTTAGTGAATGACGTAAACCAGTGGAAAGAGCACGATCCAAACCATGTCCACCATGTGCCAATAGGTGGCGCCCGTTTCCACGCCCGTATGCTCGGCCGCACTATAGCCGCCGGTCCAGGCTTTCTGGGCAATGATCCCCAGGACGAGCATCCCGACGACCACATGCAGGAAATGGAAGACCGTCAGGGACAGGTAGAACATGTAGAAGGTGTTGGTGCTCAGGGTGATACCCGCCGCATAGCCGTGGGCGAACTCGTTCAGCTTGAGGAGGATGAAGCCCGCCCCGAGACCCATCGCCGCGAACAGCCAGCGTGCGGCAGCGCGGCTGTCATCGGCTTTCACCGATGCAACCGCGCGTACCACGAAATAGCTGCTGGTGATGAGCAGCACCGTGTTGATGGCGCCCGTGCGACGATCCAGCAGTTGCTGCGAGGCGTCGAACAGGGCCACGTTGTGTGCCCGGGTAAAGCCATAGCTCAGGAAAAAAATTCCGAAGGTGAGCAGTTCCGCGAAGATGATGAACCAGATGGCCAAGTCACCCGGTGGGCGACGTGTTAATGGCTGGGAGGGTGGGAACACTCATTGTTATCGCTTGTGGCGGCAAGGGAGGCAATATCCTCCCCCGCCCCGCGGCGCGCGTCAGGCCGCCGCGTCCTTGGTTTCTCCCCGCACAAAGAAGCTGACGACGTAGGCGATCAGACCAATCAAGAACACCACGCCAGTCAGTTCGCGCGCCCAGTAGAAAATCGCCACCTGATCTTGTGCCTGCATGAAAGGCATCGGTGTCGTACTCACGCGCTGCAGCCACACCTGGAGGATGCCGGCGGCGGTGAGAAACAGCGTGATGAACACCATGGACACGGTCATCAACCAGAAGCCCCACATCTCGACGATTTGCGCTTTATTGCTGTTGGCCTGGCGGCCGCGCAGCAGTGGCATGGCGTAGGAGATGAGGGTCAGCACCACCATCACATAGGCGCCATAGAAGGCCATGTGCCCGTGTGCCGCGGTGATCTGGGTGCCGTGTGTGTAGTAGTTCACCGGTGCCAGGGTGTGGAGGAAGCCCCATACGCCTGCACCGAGAAACGCCATCACGCCCGTGCCCAATGCCCACAACGTTGCCACCTTGTTTGGATGGTCGCGCCGGCGGCGGTTCACCATGTTGAAGGCGAATACGGTCATCATGAAGAAGGGAATGGGTTCCATGGCGGAGAAGATGGACCCCCACCATTGCCAGTAGCCCGGCGTGCCGATCCAGAAGTAGTGGTGGCCGGTACCGATGACGCCGGTGACGAGGGTCATGGCGATGATCACGTACAGCCACTTCTCGATCACCTCGCGATCGACGCCGGTCACCTTGATCAGCACGAAGGCAAGCAATGCGCCGAGGATCAATTCCCATACGCCTTCCACCCAAAGATGCACCACCCACCACCAGTAGAATTTATCGAGCACCAGATTGGATGGGTTGTAGAAAGAGAACAGGAAAAATACCGCCAAGCCCCATAACCCTAATAGCAACACCATGGTGACCGACGTCTTGCGGCCCTTGAGCACCGTCATGCTGATGTTGAACAGGAAGGCCAGGGCGACCACCACGATGCCGACCTTGGTGATGAGCGGCTGCTCCAGAAATTCCCGTCCCATGGTGGGCAGCAGGTCGTTACCGGTCATCTCCGCGAGCTTGGCATAGGGCACCATGAGATAACCCACAACGGTCAGCGCACCGGCCACCAGAAAGACCCAGAACAGGATCCACGCCAGCTTGGGACTATAGAGCTCGGTTTCGGATTCCTCCGGCACCATGTAATAGGCCGCACCCATGAAGCCGAACAGCAGCCACACGATGAGCAGGTTGGTGTGCACCATGCGCGCCACGTTAAATGGAATGGCCGGGAACAGGAAGTCCCCCACCACATATTGCAGGCCCATGATCAGGCCGAACAGGATTTGTCCGACGAACAGGCCAATCGCCGCGATGAAGTAAGGCTTGGCCACCGCTTGGGATTGATATTGCATGATTTTCCCTCCTTAGTTACTGCAATTCGTGGATAGCAAGCGCATCACCCTTCAATATTGGGCGGCCAGTTTTCGGTGTTGATCTCGGAGGCGTATTTCAGGAAAGCCACAAGATCGGTCAGTTGTTGTTCGTTCAGGTTGAACTGCGGCATCTGGCGACGGCCGGGTGCGCCGGTGGGCATTGCCTGCATCCAGCCCTTGATGAAGTCAGGGCCGCGGCGCTTGTAGACATTGCCCAGCTCGGGTGCGAAGTAGGCGCCTTCACCCAGCAGCGTATGGCAACCGATGCAGTTGTTTACCTCCCAGATGTGCTTGCCGCGCACCACCTCGGGCGTGAGGTTTTGACGGTTGTCTCGCTTGGGCAGCGCCGCCGTGGTATCAAAGGTCAGGGCCAGAAACAACAGGAAGGAAAACACCCCCGCCCCCCAAAAGATATTTCTGGCTGTTGATTTGGTGAATGATTCGCTCATTTCTTTCCCTCCTTGGTGGTGGACTTGGCTACTTGTTAACAATTCTATTCTTTTACCGGCAACGCCACCTTGATATGAATCAAGGGGCGGCAAGCATTAATGGCTCGTTCCCGCCGAGCGGGTGGTCTTGTTATAGACGTTATATTTCCCAGAGGGCTTGCTCATGGGGATACGCTTGATTTCCCTGAACGTTGCGGCATCGTAGACGATCAGCGCGCCATCGGTTTCCCACAGGCTGACCAGGGCGTATTTTCCATCGCGGGTGAATTCCACATGGGCGGCCGTCTTGCCGGGCGATGGCGTGAGGCTGCGCACGATTTCCAGCGTGCGCTTGTCGATGATCTGCAGCGTGTCCTTGGCCGGGCTCATGAAGTTGTCGGTCCAGGCGTAGGGCGTGTTTTCGTGGCTGCGCATGAAGAAGCCGGGGCCGAGGGTGGGGATGCGCTTGATGACCTGCCAGTTTTTCATGTCGATGATGCTGATCATGCCGGTCTTGAGGTTGGGGGTCGCCATGACCGGCCTGCCCTCATAGTCCCAGGTGATGCCGGAGCCGAGGTGAGGCATGCCGGGCAGGTCGAGATCGGCGATCTTGCGCCGCACGTTGAGGTTGATCACCTGGCCCTTGCCGCCGTCGCGCGAGGCGCCCATCAGGTGAGTGTAGGACTGGTCGAAATAGAAGTCATCCAGGTAATCGTCCAACTGGATGCGGCGCACCGGGAACGGTCCCTTGTCCGCCAGGGCCTCGGCCATGCGGTAGTCGTGCACCAAGCCCGGGTAGATCGGCTCGGCGTCGTCTCCGTAGGGAATCTCCCAGACTTCCTTCAGATCCTTCAGCGCAGCGATGAAGCTCTTGCGCGGCGCGGCATCGTAAACGGCGGAGACGCGCGACGTCTTGCCTGTGTCGTCTTTCACATCGATCAGCTTGAGCGGCTTGAGGTCCCTTGCGTCGAGCACCACCAGCGTATGCGGCAGATAGTTCCCCACGAGCACATAGCGGCCATCGCCGGATACTGCAAGATTGCGCGTGTTGATACCGGCGCGAATTTCATGGGTAGTCTTGAGATTCCAGATATCGAACTTGGAGATCCAGCCGTCGCGCGAGGCAAAGTAGACATAGCGCCCATCGGGCGTGAACTTCGGCCCGCCATGCAATGCGAAGCGGGTCTGGAAGCGGTGGATGGGCTCGAACGTGTCGCCGTCGAGGATGGTCGCATGGTGATCACCGATTTCCACCACCACGAACAGATTGAGCGGATCGGCCTTGAATTGTCGGCGTATTCGGCAGGCTGCCATCCGCGTAGTTGACGATGCGCGATGCGTTGATTTCCGCCAGGCCCCACTTCGGCACATGCAACTGGTGCGGTAAAGACATAATCCGCCAGCGACTGGATTTCGTCCTTGCTGAGTTTCTGGCCAAAGGCCGGCATCTGCGTGGCGGCACGACCCTCGGCGATGGTCTTGATGGCTTGCGGCTTGCGCAGCCGCTCCAGGTTTTCGGGCAGCAGGGCGGGGCCGATGGCTCCCAGACGGTCTGCGCCGTGGCAGGACGCGCAATGCGTCGCGTAGAGATTCTCGGCGGTGGGTGCGGCCACGGAGACGCCGGGAAAACCGAACATGCCAATGCACAATGCCTGAACCGCCGAGGCGAACAGGCGCTGGGTACCGTTTGAAAGCGTGCAATCGGAATCGAAAGGAGGGTCTGCAATTTTTCTGGATCTCAGTGTTTCAACAGGCGCGGGGGCACCTCATGTCTGCGCGGCAATCTTGATTCGCCGTGGCCGCACGTAGGGCGTTACCGTGAGCCGTTCCTGGGACACGGTGATGCCGATTTCCTCGTCATCCAGATAACAGGCCGGATCTTCCTGCCACGGATCGCCCGTAACTTGCTAGGCCCGCACCCGGGTGTTGCCGCCGCAGATGTCGAAATAGGTGCATTCGCCGCAGCGCCCCTTGACCTGGCGCGGGCTGCGCCTTGAGGCCGGCCATGAGCGGGTCGGAGGTATCCGGCCAGATCTCGCGAGAACGGCCGCTCGCGCACATTGCCGAGGGTGTAGTGCCACCAGAAGGTGTCGGGGTGGACGTTGCCGAGATTGTCGATGTTGGCGATGTTCACGCCAGAGGAGTTGCCGCCCCACTGCGCCAGCTTGGCGCGCATGTGCGCTTCCAGTTGCGGGAAAGTGTTTGCGCACCCAGAACAGCAGGTACACGCCGTCGGCGTCGTTGTTGCCGGTGACGAACTCCTTGTGCTGGCCTTCCTGCTGGTAGCGCCAGCAGGTGTCGAACAGCAGGTCCATCGCCTGGCGCGTGGTCTGGTGAACCACGTCGTCCTTGCGGTTGTTGTTGCCGCGGCCGGCGTAATTGAGGTGCGAGAGATAGAACTTGTCGAGTGCCTCGTCTTCCATCAGTTGCAGCAGGCCGGGCAGATCGTGCGCGTTGTCCTGGGTCAGGGTGAAGCGGATGCCGACCTTGATGCCGCGTGTCGTGACACAGGCGGATGCCGTGCATCGAGGCGTCGAAGGCGCCCTCCATGCGACGGAAGTGGTCGTGGGTTTCCTGGATGCCGTCCAGGCTGACGCCGACGTAATCGAAGCCGATGGCGGCAATGCGGTCGATATTGCTTTCGTCGATCAGCGTGCCGTTGGTGGACAGGCCGACGTAGAAGCCCATGTCCTTGGCGCGGTGGGCGATGTCGAAGATGTCGGGCCGCAGCAGCGGCTCGCCGCCGGAGAGAATCAGCACCGGCACGCGGAAGCGCTTGAGGTCGTCCATCACGGTGAAGACTTCGGCGGTGGACAGCTCGCCGGGGAAATCCTTGTCGGCCGAAATCGAGTAGCAGTGCTTGCAGGTCAGGTTGCAGCGCCGGATCAGATTCCAGATCACCACCGGGCCGGGCGGATTGCGCTTGGGGCCGAGGGGGGTCGGGCTGGGCGATTTCCTGCATGAATTGGGAAATGCGGAACATGTCTTTTCCTATGCGCCGATGCGCAAGCCGGTTTTTTTCAGGATGCGCGTGCTGTAAAGAATCTCGTGGCCGCAGCTTGCATCGCCCAGCAGCTCGGCGATGATGCTTGCCTTGGCCTCCACTTCGTCCCGCGTCGTGGCCATGCACCATGGCAAACAGATTGTAGGGCCAGTCCGGCAGATGGCGCGGACGCTGGTAGCAGTGGCTGACGAAATCCAGCTGCGCCGACGCGTTGCACCCAGTTCGTCGATGCGCTCATCCGCCACATCCCACACCGTCATGCCGTTGGCGCTTGTAGCCCAGGGCGTAGTGATTGGGCACCGCGCCGATGCGGCGGATGATGCCGCTGTCGAGCATGCGCTGCATGCGCGGCATCACCTCCTCCGGCGTCCACGCCCAGCTGCTCGGCGATCGCGTGATAGGGGCGGGCGCTCAGGGGCAGGCCGGCCTGCGTGGCCTGGATGAGGCGGCGGTCGGTATCGTCGAGCAGATGCAGTTCGTTCGGCGCGTTCATGCGTGCAGTTTCAGCTCCACGAAGTATTCCCTGATCTTCGGCATGTTGTAGACCGGATAGCCGGTTTCGCGCTCGATGCGCGTGATGGCTTCGCTGCTGCCCTTCCGGGGTTTCGGTGGCGAGCACGAACCACATGTTGAGGCGATGGTCGCGTTCGTAATTGTGGGCCACCTCGGGCATGGCGATTGACGATTTCTGCCACACGCTCGAAATCGCCTGGTGGAATCTTCATCGCCGCCAGGCTCAAGGCGCCGCCCATGCGCTCGGCGTGGTACATCGGGCCGAAGCGCGACAGCAGGCCGCGTTCGAGCAGGCTGCCGATGCGGGCGATCAGGTCTTGCTCGTCGCTGCCCAAGCGTGCCGCCACCTCGGCATACGGCCGCTCGCAAATCGGGAATCCGCCCTGCAGGGTATTGATGATCGCCCGATCCAGCTCGTCCATCACGCCGCCTTCTCGCGTTGGGCTTCGATATAGTGCGCGCCGCACTGCTTGAAACGGCGTTTGCTGAACAGCACCTCATGCGCGAAGTCCATGAGGCCGCACTGGTCGCGCATCAGGTCCAGACGTTCCAGCACCTCAGCGCGGTCCTTGCCGTGAATCATGGAGAACAGGTTGTAGCGCCAGTCCGGCAGGCGGCGCGGACGCTGGTAGCAGAGGGTGACGAAGTCGGAGGCGCCGATGCAGCGGCCGAGTTCGTCGATGCGCTCATCCGGGATGTCCCACACCACCATGGCGTTGGCGCGATAGCCGAGCTCGTGGTGACGCACCACCACGCCGAAGCGCTTGATGACGTCCTGGTTCAGCAGGTATTCCAGACGGCTCAATACCTCTGCTTCCGAAAGCCCGGCGGCGGCACCGATTGCGGCATAGGGACGCGCAACGAGCGGCAGGCCATCCTGGATCGCGGCGATCAGCGCATAGTCCTCGGCGTCGAGGCTCAAGCCGGCATTCGCAGCCGGTCTCTTCAAGCTCCGGCGATCGGCAAGGGCCACGGTGGCGCGCAGGTCGAAGCCGAGGTCGATGTGATAGTCCTGCACCATGGGCAGACGCATGATGCGCAATCCGGCCTCCTGCTCGATGTCATGCAGCACGCGATCCAGATGGGCCACGTTGGCAGCGGTGGCGACGAGCCAGAGATTGAACGGATGCTCGCGTTCGTAGTTGTGGTTGATCTCCGGATGGCGGTTCACCCACTGCGCGACTTCGGCCAGACGTTCCTCCGGCACAGCCATGGCGGCGAGCGTGCTGACACCGATGCGATTCGGGCGGAACACGGCACCGATGCGGCTGATGACGCCGTCTCGGGTGAGGCGGCGCAGCATCTCCAGCACCTCCTCCACCCCCATGCCGAGGCGATGCGAGATGATGTCGAAGGGCGCCGCGGTGAGCGGGAAGTCACGCTGGAAATCATTGAGCAGACTCATTTGAATGTCGCTCATAGTCCGATCCTGTGGGCACGCGAGGAGAAGAAAATACCGCTGGGGCTCTCGGCAGGCAGCGTGCCGATGCGCGCGAAGGTGTCCGGGTCGTAGATGTCGATCCGGTTTTCGTCCCGCACCGACAACCATACCTGCTCGCCCCGCGGCGAGAATTCGAGGTGCAATACGCCTTTGCCGGGCTTCAGTGTTTTGACGATGCGGCGTGTGGGCAGGTCGAGAACCTGCACCGTGTCGTTGTCGGGGAGCGCGAAGTTGACCCACACCTGGCGCCCATCGGGGCGCGCCACGGCAAACACGGCCTGGCCTGCAACGGGAATGCGGGCGATTTCCTTCCAGGTACCCTGGTCAGCGATGATGACCTCATGCTGGCCGACCGCAGGCAGCACCACCTGGTTGCCGGTGGCCGCCCAGCCTTCCAGATGCGGCATCTTGTAGACCGGCAGCTTTTCACCGTGGCGACCGAATTCGACCAGGGCGCGCTTCACACCAGCGTCGAGGTTCCACAGATCGAGCAAGGCCACGCCATCTTCACCGAACAGGCCGGCAGCATAGAACCGGCCATCGGAGGTGATCATGCCATCGTAGGGCTCCTTGCCGATATTCGGGAATTTACGCAGGACGGGCTGCTTCGGATCGTGCATATCGGCAACCCAGATCTCGCCGGCGTCATACAGGCTAAAGACGAATTGGTGGCCCGGTGCATCAACGAGCCCCACTACTTTTGAGCGCGTGCCGTTGGCGCCGACAGCGGGAATGTCGGCGACCAGCGAAAGGTCGTTCGCATCGAACACTTTCACGCCGCCCGGTTCGTAATTCGCGACGGCGACGAGTGTGCCGTCTGGCGAAATAGCCCCGCCGATGCTGTTGCCGCCCTGAACGATGCGGCGATCGATGCGCTGGGCGAGGATATCCACCTTGGTCAGGCCACCATCACGGCCAAACACATAGGCATACCGTTCGTCCCGGGAATAGCTGATGGAGGCGTGGGACAAGTCGCCCAGACCCGCCACTCGCCCCAGACTGGTGCGGTGGGTGGTATCGAGAATCTGCACGCTGCCGGTGCCGCGCTCGATCACCACACCGAGATCGCCGGTGCCGCGCAAGCCTGGGCTGGCGCAGCCAGCCAGGACGGCAAATGAAAGGAAAACAGCGGAAATACTAGCGCGCATCGGGGAAGCCTTTTTGCAGTGCATCCACGATCCATGCCGCTTCGGATTCGGAGAGGAAACTATTCCACGGTGGCATGGGTGTGCCGGGCCGTCCGTGAAGAATCGTGCTCAGCAGCACAGCTGCTGGCTTGTCTTTCAATACTTCGGGCGTCAGTGCGGGGCCGAGACCGCCGGTGAGCCGCATGCCGTGGCAGGAGCCGCAGTCCTGGCGAACCAGACGAACAAGCTCGCTTTGCCTTTCATGACTGAGATACGGCGAATCGGCCAGGACGAGGTTTGAGGTGGCTGCGATCATGATTCCCACTGTCAGCAAAGTTCGCATCTGTTCTTGTTGGCTACAGTCGTCAAAGTAGCGGGACGGAAGTTTCCGTCCCGCTTCGCCTGCTTAGTAAACGTCGTGCTGGGTGTTATAGACGTTGAACTTGCCGGTCGGTGTGACCAGGCGCTTGTCCTTGATCACGGCTTTGAGCTTGCGCGTCTTGTCGTCGACGACCACGATGGCCGATTCCTGGGTCTTGCCGTTCCACACCGAGAACCAGACTTCGTCGCCAGCCTTGTTGTACTCCGGCTGCACCACGCGCTTGGGACCTTCACTCAAGCCGGCCATTTCGGCGATATTGACCACCTGCGGCGCCTTGTCGAGATTGTTGATGTCGTACACCGCTACCGATTGACTGACAGCAGCATCCGGGTTCAGCGCGGTATCGACCCACAGGTTCTTCGACTTCGGATGGGTCTTGATGAACAGCGAACCGCCGCCCTGGCCCTTGAGGGAACGCACCAGAGTCCAGGCTTGCTTCGGATGCTTGACCGGGTCGGTGCCGATCAACGCGATGGTGTCGTCGCCCAGGTGACCGGTGGCCCAGACTGGACCAAACTTCGGATCGATGAAGTTGGCGCCGCGACCCGGATGGGGGATCTTGCCGACGTCCACGAGCTTCACCAGCTTGTCTTCCTTGGAATCCACCACCGCTATCCGGTTGCGCTGGTTGGCTGCAACCATGAAGTAGCGTTTGGTCGAGTCCCAGCCCCCGTCATGCAGGAAACGCTCGGTTCCGATGTCCGTGACCTTGAGGTTGTTGATGTCGGAATAGTCCACCATCAGGGTGTGCCCTGTCTCCTTCACATTGACCACGAATTCCGGGTGGAAGTGGGATGCCACGATCGAAGCGACGCGTGGTTCCGGATGGTATTCCTGCGTGTCCACTGTGAAGCCGCGGGTGGCGACGATCTTGAGGGGTTCGAGCGTGTCGCCATTCATGATGGTGTACTGAGGCGGCCAGTAGGAGCCGGCGATCGCATACTTGTCCTGGAAGTTGCCTTCCTTGCCCTTGTACTTGGATGTTTCGACCGAACGCGCCTCAAGGCCGACCTTGATGACAGCGACGTTGTCAGGTGTTTTCATCCACAAATCGATCAGGTTGATTTGTGCATCGCGCCCGATCACGAACAGGTAACGGCCCGAATCGGAGGTGCGTGAAATGTGGACAGCGTAGCCGGTCTTGATGATGGTGATGATTTTCTTGGTGTCGCCGTCGATCAACGCCACCTCGCCTGCATCACGCAGGGTGACCGAGAACACGTTGGCCAGGTTGTAGTTGTTCTCCTGTTTTTTCGGCCGCTGCTCGGGTGGCACCAGCAGCTTCCACGAGGCTTTCATTTCCTTCATCCCGAACTCGGGCGGCGTGGGCGGCTCGTGCTGCAGGAAGCGCGCCATCATGTCGACTTCCTGTTCGTTCAGCACGCCAGAGGTTCCCCAGTTGGGCATGCCGCCGGGGGAGCCATAGCCGATGAACACCTTGAGGTAGTCGGTGCCACGCGGCAAGGTGACGTCCGGCGTCAGCGGTTTGCCGGTGGCGCCTTTGCGCAGCACGCCGTGGCAGCCGGCGCAGCGCTCAAAATAGATCAGCTTGGCGCGCGTGAATTCATCTGCGGTGAGGGGCGGCGCTTTGGGGGAGGCGATATCCGGTCCTGTCTCCGCGCCCAGAGGGACGGGCGCGCCCTTATAGCGCAACTCGGGTTCGGACGTTCCGGGGTGGCCTGAAGGCGGGGCGTCGGCGGCGACTGCAAGCTGTGTTGCGCCCATCATCAAGATGCTTGCGGCCAAAACGGTCAGTTTGGTATTCACGGTTGATCCTCCACTGGGTTAATGTAAAAACTTCTCTTTACACGAAGTTAACGATCCTGCCTGTGGCTGTCCTTGATTTAGGTCAACCACTTACTCCGTTGCGATGGCTCGTGTTCCATGCTGCCTTTATTCTTTTTCCGTCTTGCTGGCGGATATCACCGAGACCGGGATATCCCTTAGCCGCGAGACGCTGACAGTTTCTTCCAGTCCTTTGGCCGGCTCGCGCCCTTTTCCTATCTGTTCCCGGCGCTTGCGTTTTTCGACCAGGGGCACACATTTGTGGTTGTCATAATAGGTAACTTGGCAGTCAAGGCAATGGTGACATTCATTGATGACGATCTCGCCGGTGGGGCGGATAGCCTGGACCTCACATTCAACCGCGCACACCTGGCAGGGTTTGCCACATTCCTTGCGCCTGCGCAGCCACTCGAAAGTGTGGAAACGGCCCGGAATGATGAGCGCGGCGCCGAGCGGGCAGATATATTTGCAGTAGAACTTGCGGTTGAAGGCAGAGAGGGCGATCACGCCCAAAGCAAAGGCGACATAGCCCCATTCACGCTGAAAGCGCAGCGTGATGGCGGTTTTGAACGGCTCGATTTCGGCCGCCTGAATCGCCCAGCTCATGGATTGCAGGGACAGGCCGAACAGCGCGAGCAGGATGATGATTTTCAGCGCCTGCAGGCGCTCATGCACCATATGGGGTATCTCGAAATACGGCAGCCTCAGCTTGCGTGCGAGCTTATAGGTGAGTTCCTGCAATGCACCGAATGGACACAGCCATCCGCAGTAAACCCCCCGGCCCCACAACAGGAGCGTAACGGCGACAAAGGACCACAGCAGGAACAGCATGGGATCAATGAGAAAGGTTTCCCAACTGAATTGATGCATGACCGCTCTCATAAAGGTCAGCACATTGATGATGGATAACTGGCCCAGGGAATACCAGCCGATAAAAAACAGGGTGTAGAGCAGGAAACCCAGGCGAACCCGGGCCAGCAGGTGTGGGCGCCGTGCCAGGTAGTCCTGGAACAGCAGGATCCCGGTGAGCAGGGTCAGGCCCAGCAACAGCACGATGATCTGCAGTTTGCGCTGCGCCCACAAGGTGAGCCAGATGGGCTCTTCGTCATCCATATCGCTTGCGAACGCCGGGGGCGCGGGGGCGGGTGTCGCGGCACCTGGCGTGGACACGGGGCCGGGAGGCGCGGCGCGAAGCGGCGGCGGCGAGGTTCCCTTGGCCGTTGGTGCCGGCGCCGTTTCCACCTTGGCAGCCGGCCGCGCGGGCGCTGCCATGGGTGGGGGTGTGGCAGATTCCGAAGTTGGCTGGGCTTCTGTCTCAGCGGGCTGAATGCCGCGCGACTCTGCCACCATCCTGACCGCGCGGGTGATGGAGGCATTGATCACCATGACGGTAATGGTGGCGCCGGAGATGGCATCGACGGTGGCATAGCCTTCGCGCTGAGCGCCGACCACGATGCGGTGGCTCGCCGGTTTGCCGCGGTACTGGTCAACATAGCTCGCCAGCCGCGCTTCACTCACCCCGGCGGCGAGGATGGGTTCCTCGTGCTGCACGATGCGCGCGCCCGCGATGCGGCCCCTGGTATCGATGCCCACCAGCACATTGATCGGCTGACCGGAGTAGGCGGGTATGCGCACCATATCTGTGGTGAGAAAGGCGTAGCCGATCAGTTGATCGTTTTGATAGACCGGCGCGGCAGGTGGATTGCCTTCGGTGTCGCCGAACCGGTCGGCGGCCGGAAACAGGGTACGCGCCTGCGGGTAGCTGGCAGCGAAATCCGCGTGGGCCCCGGGCATCGCGGCGAGCAGGAGCAACAGGTAAAGAAGCGTCTCCCAGGCGGGACGCAGGTAACGCTGTCGAATGGGTGTCTCCCCTGTTTTGATTATGATTCTTTGAAGTCGCGACGCGGCATATCAACGTATGCGGCATCAATGACCCAAGTATTCCAATCAACTATCCACTGCCGGGCTTCTTGCAACAAGGTTAGACCAGGTTGGTGAAAACACAACGGCCCCGGGCGCTGTTGGCAAAAGATTCACCCGGCCGCTCCCCTGGTCCCCGCTGGCAGCCTGATCACGAAGGCGTGGCACGCACGGATTCCATGGCCGGAGGAAACAGATCCATTTTAAGGCGGCCTTGGATGCCACTCCTTGACTTAGGTCAACCGCTCCTTTTACTTATACTCTGCCCATGAATATGAATACGTTAGACAAACAACAGCTCAAAAATGGCTATCTCCTGGCCGCGTTGGGAGAACCTGAATTCGATGCAGTGCTGGAGCACTCAGCCGTTCGCACCCTGGTGCCGGGCGAGCGCCTGTTCGATCAGGGCGATCCCTGCACGCATTTCTTCTTCGTCCTGTCGGGGATCGTCAAGCTGTGCCGCGTGGCGCCCAGCGGCGAAGAGAAGGTGATGGATCTGGTTCGGCATGGGCACTATTTCGCCGAAGCGGTGATGTTCATGGGCGGACGTTACCCGGTCCACGCCCGCGCGCTGGAGGCAACCCGATTGGTGGTGCTGGACAACCAGCATTTTCTTGGGCTGCTGCGCGGCAACAGCGATTTGTGTCTGCGGATGTTGTCGACCATGAGCCGGCGCATGCACGGTCTGATCAACGAGATCGACCACCTGACCCTGCACAGCGGCGCGCAGCGGGTGATTGGCTACCTGCTGGAGCAGTTGCCGGAGGGCGTCGCACCGCCCAGCGTGCGGCTTTTGGTGCCCAAGCACGTCGTCGCCTCGCGCCTGGGCATCCAGCCGGAGACACTGTCCCGCGTCCTGGCCAAGCTGCGTGGCGAACACCTGATCGACGTGCACGACGACACCATTGTGCTCAACGATGTCGAAGCATTGCGACGCTTAAGCTGACGCGGGCGATCGATGCCGACGCTGGATCGGCACGGCTTGGCTTGTGGAATGGCGTTCAGAAAGACAAAGCCGGATGCGAAAAAATGGTTTACGGATAAGTCCTTGCCTGGATGCGCAACCTGACTTCATCACCAACAAAGGGCAGGCCGGTGCGCATCCCAAAGCGGGAACGCTGGAGCGTACCGCTTGCATCGGCGCCGCAGCGCCATTTTCTGGAAGCCGGATTCAATCCGCATTTGATCCAGGCGATCTCCAGCCTCATCGGTTGCGCTACGCCAAGCATGGTCAATTCGCCTTCAATCGCCGCCAGCCGGTCCTGCTCGAACAGGAAGCGCTGGCTGCGGAAGGTGATGGTGGGATAGCGGCTGACATCGAACCAGCCTGCGCCTTTGAGGACGGCATCGCGCTCGTCGTTTCCCGTGTCAAGCGAGCTGGCATCGATGACGACTTCCAGGCTTCCGGTATGCCGCTCGACGTCGAATTCAAGGGTGCCGTGGGTACGGGCAAACTGGCCGCGCTCGGTAAACAACCAGAGATGATCGATTTCAAATTGCGGGGAGGTCTGGCTGGGGTCAAGCTGGTATGTCGCAGCCCAAACCGGAGTGCTTAACAGCGCAACGAGAAGAACCGTCAGTTGGCGGATTCGCAGCATGGCTTTTCCTTCGTGTGAAAGACTGGCAGGAAGCACAAGGCACCCGGCCTGGCGGTTTGCTCAACACGCATGCCGCGTCCTTACGTAGCGCCCCCTTGGCGTGGGGGCCGCTGTTGCAGATTGGCAACAGGTGGCGAAATGGTTCGCATCTGTTACGTATACTAGGTCAGCAGAAAAACTTCTGCGCCATGGTTCAACTCACTTTTTTTCAAGGAGTCTGTAATGAATAAACAATTGCTGTTACTCGCACTTTCCGCAGCACTGGGCGTATCGTCCGCGCAAGCTGCCGATACCGGGTTCTATGTCGGCGGCAGTCTCGGGCAATCCACGGCGAACGACTTTGACGGCGGCGACCTTGACGCTGAATTGTGTTCTTCTTATGGGATAACTTCCAGCACCAGCACGGACGACTCCGATACCGGCTGGAAAGTGTTCGCTGGCTACCGCTTCATGAAGTATTTGGCCGTGGAAGGCGCCTATACGGACTTGGGAGAATTCACTGCGCACAGCACCGTTACATCACCAAGCGCGGGGATCGTCGATAGCAGTATCGAGACTGACGCCTGGACGATTTCTGCCCTTGGCATCCTGCCGCTCGGCGATAGCTTCTCGCTTTTCGGCCGCCTGGGTGTCAATCTCTGGAGCGCTGACATTTCTGCGACAGGCAGTGGTGGCGGTGTCACCGCAAGTGCGTCCGATGACGACGATGGCACGGACTGGGTCTATGGTGTGGGTGCAGCCTGGAACTTTACCAACAACCTGAGCCTGCGCGGCGAGTGGGAGCGTTATGACCTTGGCGACGGCGATATCGACCTCTGGTCAGCAGGCCTCAGCTGGAACTTTTAAAGGCTTGCACTGAAGTGAAATGAAAAGGCCGGATTTTCCGGCCTTTTCATTTTTGTAAAGCCCACGCGAGTCAGCATACGATGCGATAAGCGCCGAGTTTGTGCGCTTCAAGCGCTATGTCTAACCTGGTCGACCAACGTTTCGAGCAACCCGATCAGCGCCTGCCCCGGCGTATCGCTCGCCGGCAAATGCTGCACCGCAATTCCGCGCGTCGCACATGCGGCCGCATCAACCACAGCCGGACCGGTGACGATGATGCGTATGAGCTTGTGCAACTGGCCGATGGCGTCGGCGTCGATCGGCGTGGCGTGGGTGATGGCGGTGGTGGACCAGAACAGACGCGGCACCAGGTCGGCGGCTTCGGTGAAGGGGTATTCGCTCCAGTTGTGCTCGAAATTGGGGATGGGCAGATCATCCGCAGTCAAGGCGGCGCGATCGAGAAAAGCGACGCGCTCTTTGGCGCTCATTTCCCCTCACCCACCAGCCGCTCCAGCGCGCGCATGATGGCCGACGAATCGAGTTCGCTGTCCCCGGCGCCCATGAGCGCGTTCATCTGCTGCGCAATCAGTGCGGCACCCGGCAGCGGCGTAGCGGTTTCCTGCGCGTTGTCCATGACGATGGCCATGTCCTTGTGGTGCAGCTTCACCTTGAAGCCGGGCTTGTAGTTGGAGTCGAGCATGCGCTGGCCGTGGACTTCGAGGATGCGGCTGCCGGCAAAGCCGCCCATCAGCGCTTCGCGCATCTTGACCGGGTCGACGCCGTTGCGCCGCGCCAGCAAAATCGCCTCGGCAACGCCTTCGAAGGTGAGGCCGACGACGATCTGGTTGCAGCATTTGACGACTTGCCCTGCGCCGTGGCCACCGACGTGGACGATGTTCTTGCCGAGAATTTCGAACAGTGGGCGCACCTTGTCGAAAATCGGCGCTTCGCCGCCGACCATGATCGACAGCGTGCCTTCGCGCGCAGCGATTTCGCCGCCGGAAACCGGGGCGTCGAGCATATGTACGCCGCGTTCGGCCAGGGTGGCGGCGATGCGGCGGGTGGCGGCGGGCGCCACGGTGCTCATGTCGACGATGGTGTGCCCGGGGCGCGCGCCGTGCACCAGGCCGCGGTCGCCGAAGATGATCTGTTCGACGTCAGTGGTGTCGGAAACAACGGTAAAACTGATGTCAGCTTCGGCGGCGACTTCGGCCGGCGTGCCTTTGCCCAGGGCGCCCGCGACCAGCATCGGCTCGAGGCGGTCGAAGCGGCGGCCATAGACGAATAACTGATGACCCGCGCGCAGCAGATTTTCTGCCATCGGACGCCCCATGATGCCGCTGCCGATAAATCCGATTTTCATGATGCGAGTCCTTTCACGACGACCAACCAGAATGGCAGCGTAACCAATCCCGCCAGCGTTGACCAGCCCATGATCAGACCAGCCAGACGGGTATCCAGTCCAAAGCGGTCGGCCAGCGCGATGACCATCACCATGGTCGGCATGGCGGCTTCCAGCACGCCCGCTTCGCCGGGCTCGGTGAGCGGGCCCGGCCACGCCAGCGCGATGCCCAGCGCCAGCAGCGGCATCAGCGCGAGCTTGATCGCCATCGCGACAAACACGGCTTTTTGCGGCCGCAGGTCATGCCACGGAATCGTCAGTCCCAGCACGAACAGCATCAGCGGAATCGTCGGGCTACCCGCCCAGCGCGCGGCCTCGATCAGCGGCGTCAGCGGCAGACCGGACAGGTTGACCGCCAGTCCGGCAGCAAAACCCCACACCGGCGGCAACTTGAGCCACATCGACAGGAATGAAGCGTGCTCAGTGTGCTTGCCGCAGTGGAAGGCAATCCACACACCGATCGACCACACCAGCGGCGTGGCGGCCAGCATGTCAGCAAAAAATGGATAACGCGCACCGGGTTCACCAAATACCGTGGTTAGCAGGGGGTAGCCGAAGAACAGCACATTGCCGAATGCGGCGGTCAGCATGATGGTGCCGCGCGCGGGGCGTGACAGGCCGCGCCCAAGCGGGGTGGCGAACAGCGCCAGCGCGGCCAGACCCAGGCCGGCCAGTGTGGCCACGCCCAGAATCAGCGGCACCTGCAACAGACTCAAATCGACGGTGGCCGCCGCGCCCGCCGCGAAGAACAGCATCGGCGCAAAGAAATTCAGCACCAGCCGGTTGATTTCACCGCGCAGGCCGACGATGGAAATGCCGCTTTGCCAGCGCGGCCAGATGCCGCCCGCCGCGATCAGCAAAGCCAGCGGCAGCAAGGTTTTCAGCAGCAGTTGCTGCGCGAGGTCGGGAGACATGCTGGAAACGAACGGGACGGAGGCGTTCATCATAACGCCGCCTTCTGGCTGCGGGCGTGCGCCGCAGCCAGTGTGGGAAAGGTTCAGGTACGCGAAGCGGGGGTGTGACGGTTTTCCACGCGGTGCGACGGGCTGCTGGACTCCAGCCACTGCTTGATCCGTGCTGCATCGCCGGCCCGGCGATTGGAGCCCATCGCGTCAAGCAGCACGATGATGACATCACGCTGCGCGACTTGCGCCTGCATCACCAGGCAATGCCCGGCTTCATTGATGAAGCCGGTTTTGGACAGGCCGATATTCCAGTCGTCCATTCGCGTCAACCGGTTGGTGTTGTTAAACGCCACGGTGCGGTAGCTGACCTGCGGTTGGCGGCGTTTTTTCTGTACCACCACGCGTTGGGTGCCGAGGGAGTAATACCCCGTGCGGGTGATCTGGCGAATTTCCGGAAAGTTCTGGTACGCGTAATCAGCGAGCTTGGCGAGATCCATCGCGGTCGAACGGTTGTCGCTCGACAGGCCGGTGGGCTCGACATACACCGTATCGCTCATCCCGAGTGCACGTGCCGTGCGGTTCATGTTCGCAACAAAACGCTCAACCCCGCCCGGGCTGGTGCGTCCAAGCGCATGCGCCGCACGGTTATCCGACGCGATCAGCGCCAGATGCAGCAACTGACCCCGCGTATAGCTGGAACCCACAGCGAGGCGTGAACTGGTGCCCTTGAGCGTGTCGCGGTCCTCATCTGTCAGGGTAATGTGCTCGTCCATCGGCAGCCCGGCGTCCAGCACCAGCATCGCCGTCATCAACTTGGTGATCGAGGCAATCGGCGTTTGCAAGTTGGCGTTTTTCGCCAGCAGCGGCTGTCCGCTGGCCTGATCAAACACCAGTACAGATTGCGCAGAGAGCTCGGGCATCGCGGCGTAGTAGCCGGATTCCACTTGCGGAACAGACACGGCCGCCGCCCCCGGATGACTCCACTGCAAGGAAGCTTGACCATCAAACGCGGCGGCACCGGCGTGCGCGCCCAACAAAATCAATCCAGCCAGAACAGTTTTCATATGCATTCGCTTCAATAAAGTATGGCGGGAAGGTCACGCCAGTGCATCAATACGGACATTTTGTACCAAACTTGAAAACAACAGTTCCCGGGACGGTATTAAAAACTTATAGCTACAGATTGACGGTTTAGCAAAAATAAATATATAAAGCAACCACATGGGAGAACTTCCGGACAAACTACTAAAAAAGTCGGAGCTAACGGTCTGTCTTTGTGCCCCCGGCATCGTGGCCGAGGCGCTGGAGCATTTAATGCGCGGCGACATTGCGCAGACCGAGTTTACCGCCTGCGTGCGCTGCGATCCTGTACTCGCACTGCGCCTGCGGCTGCTGCCTGCCGACTTTAGCGCCCAGCCAGATTTGCTGCGGGCGGTGCTGCTTGCTGCACCGGTTGCGACAGGTGCGGCTCAGGTAGCCTATTCGGCACATTGGCGGCAATCGGTTAGCGTCGCGCATCTGGCGCAGGCGCTCGCATTGCGCGCTGGCATCGTCGATGCCGAAGCGGCATGGACGGCGGGGCTCGCACACAATCTCGCAAGCTACCTTGAACCCGGCACGCTGCCATCCAGCCCGTTCACACAGGCCCATCCAGCCGACTATCTGGCTGAAATGGATCCAAATGGCTGGCTGACCGACGCGGCGCGCTTTCACGCCGAACCCCTGGCGCGCGGGCGCGCTGCGCATCCGCTGGTGCGCATCGTTCAACTGGCCTACCAGCTGGTTGCCCGCGCCGACGCGGTGGATAGCGTGGACGTGCGCGCTGCGCTCGCCGCGCTGCAGATGGGGGCGGGTGAAGCCGCCCAGCTGCTGGCCGACACCCAGATTCAGGTTCGCCAACTGGCATTGCGTTTCGGCCTGCTCGATGCTGCGGCATCCAGCCATAGCGCAGGGTTTGACCGGCTCGCCCGCCTGTACGCCGGGCAAGCCGCCCAGTCGGCGTTGAACAGCCATTTTCGCCAGTCCGGCAAAGACAACCAGCCGTTTACCCTGCTGCAGGACACGCTGCGGGCGCTGTTCGGGATTGAGCGCGCCTGCCTGTTTACATCCGCAGCCGACGGATACTTGCGGGTGAGTGCTTTATGCGCGGTCGCGCCCGGTTTGAATGCACTGGCGATTCCACTCGACGATGGACATTCGGCGCTGCCACGTTCGCTGGTCCGCAGTGCGCCGCAACAGTTCGAATGTGGCGCGGCGGATGGCGCCCTGGTCGATGAACAAATTGCCCGCCTGCTGGGGGTGTCGCAATTGCTCTGCCAGCCGCTGCCGCTGCTCGACGGCCAGACTGGCGTGCTGGTGGCGGGCGATGCCAATCCCGGCCTCGGCATGTCCCCGCTGTGGCGCTTCACCCTGGCCGAATATACCGAGACCCTGCGCCCCCGCGCCGCCACACCAGCGTCTGCACCCGCAGCGGCCACCCCTGCGATCCCTGCATCCGCCAAGCGCCCTGCGGCAAGCGACGATATCCCGCGTGAGCGGGCACGCCGCGCCGTGCATGAAGTGGCCAACCCGCTCACCATCATGCGCAATTACGTCAACCTGCTGTCCGACAAACTGGGTGCGGATTCGTCGGTGCAGCGCGATCTCAGCATCATCGGTGACGAAATCGAGCGGGTGGCGCGCATCGTGCGCGGCATTACCGCCGCCGAAGAAACCCCGGCGCCGGCGCCCGCCGCCGAGCTTGAGCTGGTTTCGGTCAACGCCATCGTGTCCGAACTGGTCCGGATGTCGCTCGGCACCCTGTTCACGCCGAACAACATCAGCGTGCAGATCGACCTGAATCCGGAAGTGCCGCCTCTGCCGCTGCAAAAGGACTTGCTCAAGCAGGTGCTGTTCAACCTCGCTAAAAATGCAGTCGAAGCCATGTCCGCGGGTGGTCACCTGAAATTCAGCACGCGCCTGATCGACGCAAACGGCCAGCGCGAAATCGAAATCGAAGTGGCCGACACCGGCCCCGGCCTGCCCGCTGCTGTTTTGGCTCACCTGTTCGAACCCCTGGTCAGCGAAAAAGGCGGCGAACACGCAGGTCTCGGCCTGAACATCAGCCATAGCCTGATCGAACGCATGCACGGCCAGCTCAGCTGCGAGAGCAGCCCGCAAGGCACCCATTTTTTAATTCGTCTGCCCACCCTGCTAAGCGGACAGACCACGCTCACTACAACGCGCTATGGGTCAATGTAACCCGCGCTACGGAGAACTTGATGTCAAACAGTCCAATTGATTCCCCACCCCACACTGGCACCGTCAGTGCGTTTCCGGTTCGCTCACGCCTGCTGCTGGTCGACGACGAGCCGTTGATTCTGGAGGGGCTCTCGCGCTTGCTGGTTGCCCGTAATTACGACGTGGTGACCGCCGATGGCGGACGCGCCGCGCTGGTTGCCATCGGCAAACAGCAGTTCGACGTGATCCTGCTTGATCTCGGCATGCCGGATCTCAACGGCAACGAAGTGTTGCGCTTCATTGCCGACCGCAACATCGACACGCCGGTGATCGTGGTGTCCGGCGAAAGCGCAATCGACGCGGCGATCCGCGCGCTGCGTGGCGGTGCCACCGATTTCGTTCGCAAACCCTACGAACCCGAAGAGTTGCTGCGCCGCATCGACAACACGCTGACGCAACGGCGGCTGGAGCGGGAAAACAACCACATCCTGCAGCGCCTGCAACAATCAGAAAAATGGCATCGCTTTCTGGTCAACAGCTCGCCTGACTTCATTTACACGCTCGATGTCGATGGCCGCTTCTCCTTCGTCAACGACCGCGTTGAAAGCCTGCTCGGCTATCGTCGCGAGGAACTGCTGGGGCAGCATTACAGCCTGGTTGTTCACGAAGACGACATCGCCCGCGCCGAACATATTTTCAACGAACGCCGCGCGGGCGACCGCAGCGCCCGCAACACCGAAATCCGCCTCAAGTGCAATCCCGGCATGCGCCGTCCGCGCCTGATGAATGGTCTGTGCAAGGCGGTCGAACTCACCGCCACCGGCATGTATGACGAAAAGGCCAGCGCCTTCGAACAGCGTTTCATTGGCAGCTACGGCGTCGCCAAAGACGTGACCGAGCGCAAGCAGGCCGAAGAAACCGTGCATTACCAGGCCTATCACGACCTGCTGACCGGTCTGCCCAACCGCGCGCTGTTCCGCGACCACTTGGGCCTCATGCTGGCGCAGGCCAAACGCAACCAGCAACCGCTGGCGGTGCTGAGCCTCGATCTGGATCACTTCAAGGTCATCAACGATTCGCTCGGCCACACCGTCGGCGACGAACTCCTGCTCGTGGTGAGCGCGCGTCTGCGCCAATGCCTGCGCGAAGGCGACACCCTGGCGCGGCTGGGCGGCGACGAATTCGCGGTGCTGTTGCCCACCCTGTTATCGCGCAGCGACGTTGAGCACATCAGCCGCAAAATCACCCAAGTGCTGTCCAAGCCGGTGCACGTCAAAGGCCATGAAGTCTATATCTCGGTCAGTATCGGCGCCTGCGTTGCACCAGAAGACGGCGACCTGATCGACAGCCTGATTCGTCAGGCCGAAATCGCCATGTACCAGGCCAAATCACTTGGGCGCAGCCGCCTGCAGTTCTGGGAATCCGGCATGCAGGCGCCCTATTCGGAACGCATGCAGATCGAAGCCGACCTGCGCCGCGCCCTGGTGCGTAGCGAATTCGTCTTGTTCTACCAACCCCAGGTGGATGCCCTGAGCGGCGAAGTGCGCGGATTCGAAGCCCTGCTGCGCTGGTGGCACCCGCAACGCGGCCTGCTCACTCCGGGCGATTTCATCCCGGTAGCGGAAGAGTCCGGCGTCATCGTCCCGATCGGCGACTGGGTATTGAGCCAGACCTGCGCGCAAATCGCCGCATGGCGCAAAGCCGGGCTGCCCTCAGTGCGCTTGTCAGTGAACATCTCGGCACGTCAGCTCGAAACCCCCGACTTCGTTGAAAACGTCATGCGCGCCTTGCAGGTGTATTCACTCGACGGCAACCAGCTTGAACTGGAAATCACCGAAAGCCTGTTGATGCGCGACTTTGAAGCCAACGCCATCAAGCTCGGGCGGCTGTCTGCTGCTGGCATCCGCCTCGCCATCGACGACTTCGGCACCGGCTACAGTTCGTTCAAATACCTCTCGCGTTTCCCCATCCACACCCTCAAGATCGACCAGTCCTTCATCCAGGAACTCGACCGCGAAGAAAACGTCTCCATCGTCAACGCCATGGTCGCCATGGGACGCGGCATGCACCTGAATGTCGTTGCGGAAGGCGTGGAAAGCGAAGCACAACTGTTGCGCCTGCAACAGATGCAATGCCACGAAATACAGGGCTATTACTACAGTCCCCCGGTTTCCGCCCACGAAGCCTCCGAGCTGCTCAGCCAGTGTATGCGCGGATTTGCCCACCTCGACAATCTGGCTACGGGATAAGCAGCCCCGAGCCACGCGAGTGCGTCCGGATGCGGATGCATTCAGAGTGGGCAACAGCGGGGAAAATTTGGTTCAGGGTCGGTATTGGGCCGGTTCGTTTTGGAGTCAGTCCGCACCTACCCTCGCTATGCCAGAGCCCTGGCGAGACCAGAACAATTTATGTGCTGTAAGAGATATAGCGATATTATCTTTTGTAGCCAATAATTTGCTTTAATCGTTTTTGGCAGATATATTACCAATATCTTCTAAAGAACATAAATTGCAAAAATGGATTTCGGCGTTCACTTTTCGGAGCAACTCAAGCAGCACCTGCGTGCCCTGCGCAAGGCACGCGGCCTGACACAGGCACGCCTGGCGCAGAAGTTGGGGGTGGGCCAGTCGCGCGTCGCCGATATCGAGGCCAATCCAGGCGCGATGAGCGTCGATCAACTGTTCAAGGTGCTGGCGGCGCTTGATGTGCAGCTGGTGCTACGTGACAAGCAAGCCACCTCTTCTGTCGAGCAGCTGTCTCAGCGCGAGCCTGCAGCTTCCGACGAAGGCGCGAAGCCGACTCCCCAAAGGCTCCTGGTGATGTCAGAGCTGTGGATATGGATGAACGGCGAGCTGGTTGGAAGGTGGAGCCGCGGGCGCACCGGCCGCCATCACTTCACCTACGAAGCGTCCTGGCTGGAATCGCCGCGCGTGCGCTCCCTTTCCCTGTCGATGCCCATTACACCGGGAAGAACGGTCGAAGGGGATGCCATCGGTCATTTCTTCGACAATCTGCTGCCGGATGACGAGCGCATCCGCAAGCGGCTGAGCACGCGCTTCAGGACGAGGAACGCTGAAGCCTTCGAACTGCTGCAGGCCATCGGCAGGGACTGCGTCGGCGCCGTGCAACTGTTGCCCCCCGAACAGAAGCCAGAGGGATTCGACCGGCTGTCTTACGAGACCCTGGCGGATGCCGATGTCGAGGCCATCCTGCAGGGGGTTACGGCCGAAGTGGGCCTCGGTGGGCACGAGGAGGACGACGATTTCAGGTTCTCGATCGCCGGCGCACAGGAAAAGACGGCGTTGCTCCGCGTGGGCGGGCAGTGGTGCAGGCCGAAAGGTGCGACGCCGACAACGCATATCCTCAAGCTGCCGCTGGGTCTGGTTGGCGGGCGCCGGCTCGACTTGTCGCATTCAGTGGAGAACGAGTGGCTCTGTGCACAGATCCTCGCAGAGCTGGGATTGCCCGTCGCTAAAGCCGAAATCGGTCACTTCGGCAGCCAGAAGGCCCTGGTCGTCGAGCGTTTCGACCGGCAATTCATGGACGGCGACTGGATCGCGCGGCTCCCCCAAGAGGATTTCTGCCAAGCCCTAGGCGTCGCGTCCGGGAACAAGTACGAAGCGCATGGCGGCCCTGGCATGGCCGAGTGCCTCAAAGTGCTTTCCGGAAGCCAGGCCCCACAGTCTGACGGACAGATGTTCCTGTGTACCCAGCTCGCATTCTGGTTGCTGGCGGCAACCGACGGGCACGCAAAAAACTTTTCCATCTTCCTTCAGCAGGGCGACCGCTATCGCCTGACGCCTCTCTATGACGTTGTGTCAGCCTGGCCCGTTATCGGCGACGGTCCAAACCAGGTGCCTTGGCAAAAAACCAAGCTCGCAATGGCCGTTCGTTCAAAGAACGCGCATTACAAGCTTCGGGAGATTCAGCCCCGCCATTGGCAGCAGTTGGCGCGCAAGAGCGGGGTCGACGGCGCTTGGGAAGCGATGGTCGCGATGATCGACAAAGTCGACATAGCCGTAGAAATCGTCTCGCAAAAGCTTTCAGCAGCTTTCCCCATCCGGGTGGCTGAAAAGATATTTGCTGGTGTGCGAACACAGGCGAAAGTATTCCAGGAGGGAATGTCGAGCCCTCGTGAAGCCCGCTGAAACGGCTTGTCGATGCAGGCGCGAACGTGAACGCCGTCACCGCACTGATGAAGGCGGCGATCCATGACAGGACGGGCGCGGCGCAGCAGCTTCTCATGTGCGGGGCTGACGGCAGCTTGCGCGACTGTGACGGGCTGACGGCGAAGGAGATGGCCGTCAGGCTGGGGAACGGTGCGGTGGCCGCAGTCCTGTAGGTTTCGTGTGCAAGCCCACGGGAGCCCCGTCCGGACGGGATCCGGACCCCGTCTTGGGGGGCGTTTTTCAGAAAATCAGGGGGGCTTGTGTGCAATGAATTGCACACGGATTTCAAAAAATGCCAGAGTGGATTCTCTGAAACC
>CAWHHA010000014.1:0-167991 GCA_963828945.1 uncultured beta proteobacterium | reverse complement strand
GGCGAGCGCTGAGGCAGGTCGTAGTAAGCCTCCTCTTCCGGATTCAGCTCGCGTCCCTCGAGGAAATGGATGGGCTCGTCGAGCACGCCCGTATCGCCAGTCGCCATCACATAGCGACAGGTGGCATAGGGCAGCCACAGATAGTCGTCGGAGAAATGGGTGCGCACGCCTTGCCCGTTAGGCGGGTGCCACCAGTGTTGCACGTCGCCCTTGAGAAACTGGCGTTCGGCGCAGCGGACCAGCTGCTCGCGGGCGAGCCACGGTGTCGCATGGAGCAGCGCCATGGTGTCCTGCAATTGATCGCGGAACCCGTAGGCGCCGCCGGACTGGTAATAGCCACTGCGCCCCCACAGCCTGCAGGACAGGGTCTGATAGACCAGCCAGCCGTTGGCCAGCACGTTCAGCGCGGGGTCTGGCGTGTCCACATTGACCGCGCCCAGGGTGTGGTTCCAGTATTCCCACACCGTTTCCAGTGCCTGCCGCGCGCTCGCGCGCCCACCGAAGCGCTGGATGAAATGCCGCGCTTCGTCGGCGTTGCGGGCCGCGCCGAAGACGAACACGATCTCGCGCGTTTGTCCGGCAGCCAGTTCGATCCGGGCTTGTAGCGCGGCGCACGGATCCAGGCCTGCTCCGGTCCTGCCCGACAAGCGCTTGCGGCGCATCGCCGCCGGGCTGGCCAGCGAGCCGTTGCGGCCGATGAACTCGGTACGGCTTCCACTCACCGACCGCTCGCGTTCGCCGACCTGCGCAAACACCACCCGATTGGCGCATTCGCGGTCGTAGGCATTGTGGGCAAACAGCGCCCCGGTGTGCGGATCGGTTTCGGTGACGATGTGCATCAGATTGGCGTGTCGCCACTCGCCGAGCACCAGTTCCCAATACCCGGTCAACGACAGGCTGCGCGCGCGCTTCGACTGGTTGTGCAGCTTGACCACCACGAACTTCACCGGCGCGTCCATGGCGACGTAGGTATACAGTTCCGAGGCGATGCCGGATTCGTAGTGCTCGAACACGCTGTAGCCGAAGCCGTGCCGGCACACATAGCCGGAGCGGCCGCGGGCGGGCAGCGGCGTCGGCGACCAGAACGCGCCCGTTTCCTCGTCGCGGATGTAGAGCGCCTCGCCGCTGCTGTCGGAGAGCGGGTCGTTGTGCCAGGGCGTCAGCCGGAACTCGTGCGCGTTTTCCGCCCAGGTGTAGGCGCTGCCGCTCTCGCTGACGACCGTGCCGATGTGCGGGCTGGCGATCACGTTGACCCACGGCGCCGGCGTGTTCTGACCGGGTTCGAGGGTGACGACGTATTCGTGCCCGTCGGGCGTGAAGCCGCCGAGGCCGTTGCTGAAAATGCGCTCGCGCGCCGCCAGCGGATACACCGGTTCGGCGGCCGCCTGCTGCGAGGGCTCCAGACGGTCCGACGCACGCTCTGCCGACACCCGGCGCTCCACCTGCTCGATCAGGGTCTCGGCGGTATCGCTGAAGACGATGCGGGCGACCGTCTGCAGCAGCACCCGCTCGTCCTCGGACAGCTCTTCGGCACGTCGCACGAAGACGCCACCCGGTTTGTCGATCACCTGCGCTTCGGGCCCCGCGTTGATCAGCCCCATGATCAGGTCTTGCAGCACCGCCCGGTAGCCCGAGAAATCCTCGTTCACGATCACCAGGTCGGCGGTCAGGCCCTTCATGCGCCAGTAGGCATGCGCTTGCAGCACCTGCTTGACCAGATCGATGCGGTTGAGGTCGCCGATGTGCAGCAGGACGATCGGCAGATCGCCCGAGATGCCAAAGCGCCACAGTCCGGACTGCCCCAACTGGTTGCGGGCAATGATGCCGGGCGCGGTGCGGCGCAGGGCATTGCCGTAAATCACGGAGTTGGCCAGGCGGCCATAGACCTGGGCATCGGCTTCGGTGGCGTTGAGGTGGCGCAGCACCTCCTGGCTCTGGAACCAGGCCATTTCGAACGCGCGCTCGACGAAGTGGCGGTCGCAATACTTTTCAAGCAAGGCCAATGCAGCCTCGCGCGTGTCCGCGACCCCGGAGATGATCTGCACGGTCGCCGATTTGTCGGGTGACAGGGTCAGGGTGCGGCGGATCGCCACGATGGGATCGAGCACCGACCCATCCGTGTTCGACAGGGTGGACGGCGCTGTCGCTGCTATCCAGCACCAGCGGGTTGGCCGCGGTGCGGCCGCGCCCGATGAAGCGGGCGCGGTCGGTCTCGTAGGACGGTTCGTCGGCCTTCACACCCGGTGCGGCCAGCAGATGGAACATCCACGGCACCTGCTCGCCCGGCGTGCGGGGACGCCGCGTGCAGAGAATCGCCTGCCGCTCGGGCAGGATTTCGGTCTGCACGAACAGATTGCTGAACGAGCGATGCGCGAGGTCGGCATTCAACGGCGCCAGCACCACTTCCGCGTAGCTCGTCACCTCGATGTGGCGGGTGCGCGACGACTGGTTGGTGAGCGTGACGCGACGGATCTCGACGTCGTCCTCCGGGGACACGCTGATCTCGGTGTGCGTTTCGATCGCCTGGTCGCGCCGCCGGTATTCGGCGCGCGCCTGCACGAAGATCGCCTCGTAGTGATCGGCACGGCGCAGGGTCGGTTGATGTGCGGTCGACCAATAGCTGCCCGCTGTCGCGGTCGCGCAGGTAAATGAAGGTGCCCCAGCCATCGGAGGTGGCGTCCTCGCGCCAGCGGGTGACGGCGAGGTCGCGCCAGCGGCTGTAGCTGCCGCCGGCATGGGTCGCCATGACGTGGTAGCGGCCGTTCGACAGCAGGTGAACTTCAGGGACTGGCGTGTTCGGGTCGGTGAACACGCGCATGATCGAGCCGATGTCCGCGCTGGGGGGGCGGGCGGCGGCGCTCACTTCGGCCGCGTGCGGGTGCAGGGTGGCGCCCTTCTTCGGCACCCGTTCCTGCAGCAACAATTCGGTCGCCCGCGCGAGCGGGTCGGACATGAAGCGGCGCTGCATCGGCTGGTCGAGCAAGACGTGCGCAAAGGCCAGCAGGCTCATGCCCTGGTGATGCGCCATGAAGGCGCGCACGATGGCGTGCGACTTGCCCCGCTGCACCCGCGACGGCGTGTAGTCGACCGCCTCGTAGAAGCCGTAGGCGCCGAGGAATCCCTGCTCGGCCAGCGTCTGCAGGTTGCGGCACGCTTCCCGCGGCATCACCGTCAGTGCCAGTGCGCTGGCGTAGGGCGCGATCACCAGGTCGTCGCCCAGCCCGCGCTTGAAGCCGAGGCCGGGCACACCGAACGCCCGGTATTGATAGACCTGGTGCATGTCGGTGGCGTTGTAGCAGGATTCGGAAATCCCCCACGGCACTTCGCGTTGCCGGCCGTATTCGATCTGGCGCGACACCGCGGCCTTGCAGGTCTGCTCCAGCAGCGTGTTCGGGTAGCTCGGCATGATCAGTTGCGGCATCAGGTACTCGAACATCGAGCCGCTCCACGAAATCAGGCTGACGTCGCCGCCGTGACTGGTCAGCAGGCGGCCGAGCGCGAACCAGTGCTTCTGCGGTACCTGTCCCTGCGCGATGAGCAGGAAACTGGCCAGGCGCGCTTCCGATGCCAGCAGGTCGTAGCAGGACGGATCGCGGCGCCGTTCGCCGACGTCGTAGCCGATGGTCAGCAAGCCGCACGACGGATCGTAGAGAAATTCGAAATCCATCACCGCCAGTTCGCGGCAACGATTCACCAGATCGTCGATGATGCCGAGCCGCTCCAGCGCGCGCCTGCCTGCTGCACCCGCGCCGGCCAATTCCGCCAGGGTCGGGATGGCGCTGAAGTGCTGCGGCTCGGGCACCAGAAATCCCAGTTCATCCCGCAGTGCGCGGGACTGCTGGTCGAATGCCTGTGCCCAGTAAAACAATTCGCCATCGATATCGATATCGGCTGGCAGCCAGGCAACCAGCCCCGCGCCCGTGCGGTGAATCGCATCCAGCACGCTGGCGGCGGCGGCCAGGGTCTGCGGCGGCCCATCGAGCGTGAGGGCGCGCAGGGTGTCCTGCAGCACGCGGATATTCTTCGCCAGATCCGGGGCGGGTGACGCTGGCACGTGTTCGGCCAGCACCTGCAGGGTGTCCTGCAGCCCCTGCAATGCGTTGGCTGACAGCACCGGCTGGTGTTTCAGTTCGGCCAGGCCCGCCTGCAGGGTGAGCAGGCTGCCGGCCAGGTTGCCGCTGTCCACCGACGAGACGTATTGCGGGTGCAGCGGTTGCAGCGTGCGGGTGTCGTACCAGTTGAAAAAGTGGCCGCGGTAGCGTTCCAGCTTTTCCATCGACGCCACGGTGTTGCCGACGCGCTGCAGGCATTCCCCGGCCGTGAGATAGCCGAAATCGTATGCAGCCAGGTCCGCCAGCAGCGACATGCCGATGTTGGTGGGCGAGGTGCGCGAGGCGATGGCGGGTGCCGGGTATTCCTGGAAGTTGTCGGGCGGCAGCCAGTTGTCATCCGGGCCGACAAAGTCCGCGAAGTAGCGCCAGGTGCGCCGGGCCGACGTCCGCAGGAACGCCCGTTGATCGGCGCTCAAGTTCGGGGCGGCGGACACCAGCGGCCGGCTGATCCACCAGCCGGCGACGGGCGACACCAGCCACAGCAACAGGATGGGTGCAGCGGCGAGCCACGCCGCCGGTCGGCCCGCCATGACCAGCGCCACGCCCAGCGCTGCCGCGAGCACCGGCGCGATCCACATTTCGCTGAAAAAATCGGCCAGCGACTGGCGTGCGTTGCGGCGTGCGTAGGACGGCAGTTGCCACAGCAACAAGCCGCGTCGCGTGAACAGCATGCGCACCCCCGAGCGCAGAATCGCCCCCAGGCAGATCAGCGTGTCGTAGGGCAAAAAGGCCAGGGTCAGCAAGACGAGCACGATCGGGCGGCCCGCGGATTTGCCGGTCAGGCTCAAGTGCACCAGCCAGTCGCGTTCTTCCGGTTTGCGGATGAGATCGATCAGGGTGGACAACAGGGTGGGCAGGCACACGACGGCCACGACCAGCAGGGTCCACAACCAGACAGGCCCCACACCCAGCAGCCACCCCCCTGCCAGCAAGGCAAGCAGCGATGGGGCGACGAGGCTGCGCCGCAGGTTGTCGAACAGTTTCCACCAGCGACAGCGCCGAGAGCGGGTTCGCTTGCCGCTTTCCCTTCGATCCATCCGGGCTGGGTGGTCCCGGCACGCGCGGCAGCAGCCAGCCAGCCAACTGCCAATCGCCGCGTATCCAGCGGTGGCGCCGGCTGGCATCGATGGCGACACTGGCCGGATGCTCTTCGATGAGCTCGACATCGGTCACCAGGGCCGAACGCGCATAGCCGCTTTCCAGCAAGTCGTGGCTGAGAATGAGATTCTCCGGAAAGCGTCCGTCGACAGCCTGACGAAACGCATCCACGTCGTAGATGCCCTTGCCGATGAACGAGCCTTCCCCGAACACGTCCTGGTAGACATCCGACACTTCGCGCGTGTAGGGGTCGAGCCCCGAGTCGCCTGCGAACAGTTTGCTAAAGCGTGACTGGCCTGCGCTGGTCAGGCTGATCGAAGCGCGCGGTTGCAGGATCGCGTAGCCTTCGACAATGCGCCCCTTGGCGGCGTCGAAGACCGGCCGGTTGAGCGGGTGGGCGAGGTTTCCGACCAGGGTGCGCGCCGCGTCGCGCGGCAGTTGGGTGTCGGTATCCAGGGTAATGACGTACTGGATCGACCCGAGAATGGACTGATCGCCGACGATCTCCGAAAAGGCCGTTTGCGCCTCGCCCCGGAGCCGGGCATTGAACTGTTCGAGCTTGCCGCGCTTGCGCTCGTACCCCATCCACACCCGCTCGAACGGGTTCCACACCCGCGGTCGGTGAAACAGATAGAAGATGCAGGGGCGATCCTCACGGTAGGTCTCATTGAGCGCCTCGACCGCGGCGCGCGCGTAGGCGAGCAAGTCCGCGTCGTCCGGCAGCGTTTGCTCGGCTGCGTCGCGAAAATCCGTCAGCAGCGCAAAGAACAGATTGGCATCGCGATTGCCGAGATAGCGGATCTCCATGGCTTCGAGCAGATCGTCGACATCCTGAGGGCTTGCCAGCAGGGTGGGGACGATCACCATGGTGCGATGGCTGTCCGGGATCCCTTTCGAAAAATTCAGTCGGGGCAATGCGCGCGGCTGCAGGGCGAGCGTGACCAGCAGGTTCACCAGGGGAACGGCCAGCGCCGAGGCCGCAATGACGAGCGGAAGCGCAAGCAGCCAGAGCCGCCGGTCAGCCGGATCGAACCCGTCGAGCGCGGAGACCACGACCGCTGTCGCAAGCAGCGTGAGCAGCAGGATGGGGCCGAGATAAAGGGGCAGGCGGACATGCCGGCTGACCCGGATGACGCGGGATTTCAACGACAGTCGGCAGCCGACCGCACGCTCCAGATCTGGCCGCCCGTGATCGATCAGGTAGTAGCCAATATGTGCGCTGCGGTCGTGGGTGCCCAATTGCGCTGCAGCCGTCTGTGCGAGCACGATGGCTTCGCGTGCCACCGCCATTTCGCTGCATGTGCTGCGTCGCGCCACATCCTCGATGACATGCCGGTAGCGGTCGCGGGTGGCGAAATCCTGGCTGGCGTAACTTTCCATCGGGTCTTCGCGCAAGGTCTGGTCGACGACACTGAGCGACTCGACGAAATTGCGCCAGTCCATGGTGCCGATGAAGCGCAGGCTGCCGATGCTGTTGGCGATGGAGATCTGGTTGGCTGCGGCGGTACGGCCGGCCGCCTCCGACAACTCGGTTGCGGTCACCCCCTGCTCGAGCAATTTGTGCTCGACCCAGGTCTGGACGAAGGCCATGGCAGGCCCCTGCGCCTGCAGCCGGTCGTAGAACTCTTCCACAAACGGCGCGGTCAGCGGCACATCGGCGTTGGCAAATTCGGCCAGCAACTGGATCAGCTGTTTGGGCTCGCTTTCGGCCGCGGCTAGCATGCGGTCCGCCCAGGAGATGGCTGCATCGCGCTCCTCGCGCCGCTGGGCGATACGTACCCCGACGCGGCGCAGGTTTTCCAGCAGCGCCAGCTGCAGCATGATCGGGAAGGCCCACAGTTCGCCCAGCTTCAAGGGCTCGACGGTCTGGTAGGCGGCGATGAACTGGGTGCTGGTGGTGCTATCGACGCGGCCGTCCATATGCGAGATCAGTTCCAGCGTCAGGTCGTAGATGCGGGGGAAGCCGGCTGACAGGCCCTCGGCCAACCGTGGCAACTGCCGGCTGTATCCGCGCGGCAGATGCCGACGCGCCATACCGATCTGCTGCTCGATCAGGTAGAAGTTGTCGAGCAGCCAGGCCTCTGCCGGCACGATCCGTTGCCCTGGTGTGGCTGCGGCGGTGACGACGTCATACGCCGCCAGCAGAACGCGCGCATTGTCCGCCAGCCGTGGCAGTAACCGGTCCGGCCCCGGACGCAGATCGATTTGATACTGGCCCGCCAGCGTGACCGCGTGGCGCTTGAGTTGCTCGATGCTGAATAGCTCCGAGCGCAGCAGCTCGGTATCGCGGTCGTTACGCAGCGCAAGACGTGCGCGTGCCATTAATCCGAACTCTTTGATAGCTATGACATTCTCCTTGGCCGAACGTTGGTTGTCAGCATTGAAGGTGAATCCAGTCTGGTTTTTGGGAACTTCAAACCGTCAACTATTTAATAGCTTTTCAATGTAGGTGATTTTGAGGAATCGGGTTTTCAAACGGCTGTTGCAATTACAGTCTCGCAGGCGTTGCTGAACAGAATGGCTTTGCAGCTGGCGCTCAGGCCGCAAGACGTCATGACAGGGTATTCCGGGCCAGTCGCATCCGCTCATTTATTTCCGAAAGCAGACATTGAACTCCAGTTTTTTGATGACCTCGATAGCAAGCGTTATTTCAAGGATGAATGAGGGCGCCATGACCATGCCGCCTGAGCGGCGTCAGAGCTCGGAAAACAGATACGCCAGCAGCGCAAGCCCCAGCACCACCACCGACAGGTTCATCGCCATCCCCGCCCAGGTGCAGTAGCGCGCAGGAATCTCAACGGGTTTCAGCGTGGCGAGCACACGCCGGAACTGCACGATGGAAAAGCTCATCACCACCAGCGCCAGCGTAATGAAGGCGATGCCGATCCAGAACGACAGATCGCGTCCCGCGTGTCCCGGCGTCTGCCGCAGCACGTGCAAAAACAGGCCGAATCGTTCGAGCACGAAACCAAACGCCATCAGCGTGAGGCCGGTGCGGTTCCACGCCATCAGCGTGCGCTCGGCGGCAAAAAAAACGCGTGGGTCGTTCAGGTCGGACATGTCAGACGGGCTCCACTTCGGCCGGCAGGCTGGCCTTGAGCGTCGCGGCGAGGCGCTCGAAGGTTTCGGGGAACGGCGCACGCTTGCGCCACGCCAGACCGATGGTGCGCCCGGGCGGCGGTGATTTGAATGGTCTGGTCTCGATCATTTTTTTGCTGGTGCGCGGCCCTGCATCGACAGCCAGCGCAGGCAGCAGCGTCAAGCCCAGCCCCATGCCCACCATCTGACGCAGGGTTTCCAGGCTGGTCGCGCGTACTTCCTCGCGACCGCGCGATCCGGTGCCGCACACGTCGAGCGCCTGGTCGCGCAGGCAATGGCCTTCGTCCAGCAGCAGCAGCTTTTCCGACATGATGTCCGACACTTTGAGTTCAGCGTGTTTGGCGAGCGCATGCCCGGCCGGCAAGGCGGCAAAAAATGGTTCGTAGAACAGCGGCTCGACGCGCAGGCTGTCGTCGGTCACCGGCAGCGCCAGCAAGCCTGCGTCCAGCTTGCCGTCAACCAGGTGCTCCAGGATTTGCGGCGTCATTTCCTCGCGCAGCAGCAGGCGCAGGCCGGGATGTTTTTTATGCGCCAGGGTCAGCGCATGCGGCAGGTAATACGGCCCCAGCGTGGGGATGACGCCCAAGTGGATGGTGCGCGCCATCGGATCCTGTGCGTGTTTGGCGACTTCGCGGATGCGTTCCGCTTCTTCGACGATGTTGCGCGCGGCCTGCAGGATCTCGCGACCGATCGGCGTGGGGGTGACGCGCTTGAGGCTGCGGTCGAACAGGGTCACGCCGAGGAAGTCTTCCAGTTTCTTGATCTGGGTGGACAGCGTGGACTGGGTAATGAAGCAGGACTCGGCCGCTTTGCCGAAATGGCCGTGATCGGCCAGCGCGACCAGATATTTCAGTTCTTGCAGGGTCATGGCTTGCCGTTCGATTTTATCAATGGAAATATTCTAGACTATTCATGAGACAAATTCTCATTCATGGCCTTAAATAAGGAGGAGAGACTCCGCTGTGGAGTCGAATATCAACAGGAGAGAGACATGTCAGAAAGCAAATGCCCGTTTGTTCACAAAGCCGGCAGTGGTACATCGAACCACGAATGGTGGCCGAACCAGTTGCACCTTGAAATCCTGCACCAGCATTCCCCCCAATCCAGCCCAATGGAGCCGGACTTCAACTACGCCGAGGCGTTCAAAAGCCTCGACCTTGCGTCCGTGAAGCAGGACCTCACTGCCCTGATGACCGACTCGCAAGACTGGTGGCCGGCGGATTACGGCCACTACGGGCCTTTCTTCATCCGTATGGCGTGGCACAGCGCGGGTACCTACCGCACCGGCGACGGCCGCGGCGGCGCAGGGCACGGCAACCAGCGTTTCGCCCCCCTCAACAGCTGGCCCGATAACGTCAACCTCGACAAGGCGCGCAGGCTGCTGTGGCCGATCAAGCAGAAGTACGGCCGCAAAATCTCCTGGGCCGACCTCCTCGTTCTCACGGGCAACGTCGCGCTGGAATCGATGGGATTCAAGACCTTCGGTTTTGCCGGCGGGCGCGAGGACATCTGGGCGCCGGAACTGGACGTCTACTGGGGCAATGAGGAAAAGTGGCTGGATGACAGCGCACGCTATTCCGGCGAGCGGAACCTCGAAAACCCGCTCGCTGCGGTGCAGATGGGACTGATTTACGTGAATCCGGAAGGCCCCGGCGGCAACCCGGATCCGCTCGGGTCCGGCCGCGACGTGCGCGAGACGTTCGCGCGCATGGCCATGAATGACGAAGAAACGGTTGCACTCACCTGTGGCGGCCACACCTTTGGCAAATGCCACGGTGCCGGCGATGCGGCGCTGGTCGGACCTGCACCCGAGGCAGCCGGACTCGCAGAGCAGGGTCTGGGCTGGAAGAGCAGTTATGGCAGCGGCAAGGGCGGCGATCAGATTGGTAGCGGCCTCGAAGGCTCGTGGACGCCGACCCCGACCCAATGGGACATGAGCTATCTCGACATGCTGTTCGGAAACGAGTGGGAACTGACGAAGAGCCCGGCAGGCGCGCATCAGTGGACGCCGAAACAGGCGACCGACAGCAACATGGCCCCGGCCGCGCACGATGCGTCGAAGCGGGTGCCGATCATCATGACGGCTGCGGACATGGCGATGCGCATGGACCCGATTTATGGGCCGATTGCCCGGCGCTTCCACCAGAACCCGGAAGAATTTGCCGACGCCTTCGCCCGCGCCTGGTTCAAGCTCACCCACCGCGACATGGGACCGCGTTCGCGCTACCTCGGCCCCGAAGTGCCTGCCGAAGAATTGGTCTGGCAGGACCCCATCCCCGCCGTCGACCATGCCTTGATCGACGATCAGGACGCCGCCACGCTCAAGGGCACGATCCTGGCGTCCGGGCTGACTGTGCCGGAACTGGTCTCGACCGCCTGGGCCGCGGCGTCCACGTTCCGCGGCTCCGACAAGCGCGGCGGTGCGAACGGCGCGCGCATCCGTCTCGCGCCGCAGAAGGACTGGGAGGCCAACCAGCCGGACCAACTGGCAAAAGTGCTGGCCAAGCTCGAAGGCATCCAGCGCGAGTTCAATGGCGCGCAATCCGGCGGCAAGAAGGTCTCGCTGGCCGACCTGATCGTGCTGGCGGGTTGCGCCGGCGTCGAGCAGGCCGCCAAAAATGCCGGCCACGCGGCGACGGTTCCCTTCACGCCGGGCCGCATGGACGCCTCGCAAGCGCAAACCGACGTGGAATCCTTCGCCGTACTCGAACCGATCGCCGACGGTTTCCGCAACTACCAGAAGGGCAAGTACTCCGTTTCGGCCGAGGAACTGCTGCTCGACAAGGCGCAGTTGCTGACGCTCTCCGCGCCCGAGATGACGGTTCTGGTGGGCGGCATGCGCGCACTGAACGCCAACTTCGGACAGTCCCAGCACGGTGTCTTCACCAAGCGACCGGGGGCGCTCACCAACGACTTCTTCGTCAACCTGCTCGACATGAGCACGGTGTGGAAGCCGGTGTCGAAGGATGAAGACGTATTCGAAGGGACCGATCGCAAGACCGGCGAAATGAAGTGGGCCGGCACCCGCGTCGATCTGGTCTTCGGGTCGAACTCCCAGCTCCGGGCCTTGGCTGAAGCCTATGCCTGCTCGGACGCGCAGGAGAAGTTCATCCGCGACTTCGTGGCGGCATGGAACAAGGTGATGAATCTGGATCGCTTCGACCTCGGCTGAACGGAAATCCAGGTCCCGAAGGGCTTCAGCAGGACGACTTCAATGCCTGCTGAATGACCGGGACACGGCTAGGCCGCGATGGCTTTGCCGGTGTCCCGGGCCCTGACGGACGTTCGCGCGAAAGACAAGGACGGCGTTTCGGTAAATCCGGAACGCCGTCCTTTTATTTTTCAGGATCGGATTTGCATCTGAAGTCAGGCTGTCCAGGACCAGGAAAACGCCAGCGCCGCATGGGGATACGCTGCGGGCGTCATGCAAATACGTTCGATTTCATCAATCATGATATTCAATACTATTCATGAGACAAATATTCATTCACAGGCTTAAATGCGCATATTCCACTGTGGAATGGAACATCGGCAGCAGAGAGTGTTGTGTCAGACAAATGCCCGACTATGTCCAACGCTGCCGGCCTAGGCCTGAACGTGGATGAAGTGATTTAGCAAGCCGCCTGATTTCAGGCATCGCGCAACCATTGGCAGAGCGATCCGCCTACCCGCAACCAAAAGGAGAACACCATGATTGCCATGAGCATGATCAGCACCTACGACGAATACCGCCGCGACAAGCTCGCCAGTGCGCCGGTCTATCCTCTCCCCACCCACCCGGTGCGCCACGCGATGCTGCGTGTGTTGAGCATGGTCGGACTCGGCATCGGCGGCGTCGCAGCGATGGACGACGACGAGGCTTTGGGAATAGGCTGATGGAAAATATTTTTTATCCGCGAAGAACACGAAGACACGCGAAGCACAAACAATTCTTCGCGTGTCTTCGTGTTCTTCGCGGATCAAGTCTATAAAAGAAAAATCATGAACACCGCCGTCCGCACCCTGCAAGACTATTTTGCCGACCCGCGCCACGCCACCACCATGAAGTGGGGCAGCGGCACGCTGTTCGTGGCGCTTATCGCCGCGCTGCTGTGGGTGGCATGGGTGCAGGGCGGCACCTCACTTGCCATGCCGATGGGGCAGGCGCTCGCCGGGTCCGGCGTGGCCGCACTGGCGACGGCGCTGGGTGCCTTGCCCGCCCTGTTTCTGCGGCGCATTTCACAACGCTGGCAGGACGTGATGCTCGGCTTTGGCGCCGGCGTGATGGCCGCCGCTGCGTGTTTTTCCCTGATCCTGCCGGGTGTGGCTGCGGGCACAGAAATACTCGGCAACAAGCCTGGCGGTGCGCTCATCGTCGCCACGGGTTTCGTTGCAGGCGCGGTGTTTTTGCTGCTCGCCGACAAGGCCTTGCCGCACGAACACATGCAGTCCGGCCGTCACGGTCCGGACTGGATCGCGCTGCGCCGGGTGTGGTTGATGGTGTTCGCCATCGCCCTGCATAATTTCCCTGAGGGCATGGCGATCGGCGTCGGCTTTTCCGGCGGCGATTTGTCGGTCGGTATGCCGCTGGCTGCGGCCATCGCAATTCAGGACATTCCCGAAGGCCTGGTCGTCGCCGTCGCCTTGCGCACTGTGGCCTACGCACCGTGGCAGGCTGCTGCTGCCGGCGCACTCACCGGTCTGGCCGAGCCCCTCGGCGCCATTGTCGGCATCGCGCTGACCTCCGGCTTCGCCCCGCTCTATCCCGCCGGGCTCGGCTTTGCTGCAGGCGCAATGATCTGGGTGGTGTCGCACGAAATCATTCCCGAAACTCACCGCAAAGGCCACGAGCAGGCCGCCACGCTCGGACTCATCGGCGGCTTCGTGGTCATGATGATGCTGGATACTGCTCTAGGTTAGCCCCCGCTTTCACCCCCACCGGAGACCACCATGGCCAAAGCCAACACTGCACCCGCCCAGCCCTTTCTCACCGACATCAAAACCCTGCGCGCCCGCGCCCGCAAACACATTGAAAACGGCGCGGTCACCCAAGGCTACCAAGCCGACCGCACCACCGTCATCAAGCTCCTGAACGAAGCACTCGCCACCGAACTGGTGTGCATCCTGCGTTACAAGCGGCATTTCTTCATGGCAAGTGGCATTAACGCCGACTCGGTTGCGCAGGAATTTCTGCAGCACGCGACCGAAGAACAAGGCCACGCCGACCTCATCGCCGCCCGCATCGTGCAGCTCAAAGGCGCGCCGGATTTCAATCCGGAAGGCTTGGCGATGCGCTCGCATGCCGAATATGTCGAAGGCGATTCGCTGACCGAGATGATCAAGGAAGACCTGATTGCCGAGCGCATTGCGATCGAAAGCTACGGCGAAATGATCCGCTATCTGGGTGACAAGGACGTCACCACCCGCCGCATGCTCGAAGGCATTCTGGCCATGGAAGAAGAACACGCCGACGATTTATCAAGCCTGCTGGAAGACCTTGGGCGCTAATTTTTCATCTGCCCGGCGCGCATGAAAAAACACGTGCGCCTGATCGGGGTGGCGCTGTTTCTTGCGCTGATGTTTGCCGTGCTTGAACTGTCCGGGGTCCGGGCGCAGCTCAACCTCGACACCCTGCAACAGCAGATACACGACAACCAGGTCAGTGGTCTGCTGATTTTTGTGCTGGCGTTTACGCTGGGCAATATTGCCCAGATTCCGGGCTGGGTATTTCTGGCTGCCGCCGTGTTCACCCTGGGCAAGACGGCTGGCGGGCTGGCCACCTACATCGCCGCCTGCATCTCCTGTGTTGCGACTTTTTTTGCGATTCGCCTGGTCGGCGGCGACGCACTGAGGGCGCTGGAAAGCCCTCTGGCTGTCCGCCTGCTGCAGCATTTTGATGCGCATCCCATCCGCAGCGTCGTGCTGCTGCGGATGCTGTTCCAGACGCTGCCTGCGCTCAATTACACCCTTGCATTGACGGGGGTGAAATTTCGCGAGTATCTGATCGGCACGCTGCTGGGGCTGCCGCTGCCGATAGCCCTGTATTGCCTGTTTTTTGACTTTTTGGCGCGCGCCCTGAACCTGCGTTAACGCGGCTTCCTGGCCACCAGATCGATGAGCGCCGACATGCCGTGGTGATGGCTGCCTTCGCTGATAAACGATTCGTGTTCATGCAGATGCACGATATCCCAGTCGCCGAACCATTCGCGCAACAATTCAGGCGTGTACATGTTGGCCGCGCTGGGCGGACCACCCGTAGCGAACTCGATCTGCCTGGGGGTGTAGCCCTGCAGAATCAGCACGCCGCCCGGTTTGAGGCAGCGGCGAATGCCGGCGATGATGCGCTCGCGCTCGGGGGGCGGTGCAAACTGGATGAAGATGGCCGCCACCAGGTCGTATGCCGCCTCGGGCCAGTTCCAGTTGAGGATGTCAGCCTGTTCGACATCCAGCGTCACGCCGCGTTCATCCGCCAGCTTGCGGGCCTTGTCCAGCGCAGCCGGTGAAAAATCGACGGCATGCACGCGCACCCCTTGCTCAGCCAGCCATACGCCGTTGCGGCCTTCGCCGTCGGCAACCGCCAGCGCCTGCATGCCGGGGTGGATCAGTGCACTCTGGCTCGCCAGAAACACATTCGGCGCGGTGCCGAATATGTAGTCATCGGTGGCATAACGCGCGTTCCAGAAATCCGCACTCATGCCTACTTGACGCTGGCGGCGAGCATTTTTTCCAGCTGCGCGGCAGGCACCATGCCCGGCACCCGCTGGCCGTTGGTGAAGAACAGCGTGGGGGTGCCGGACACTTTCAGTTTCTGCCCGAGCGCGATGGTGGCGTCGACCGGGTTGGCGCACTTGCCGTCGTTGTTCGGCACGGTACTGCGCGTGATGTAGTCGTTCCATGCCTTGTTGCGGTCGGGTGCGCACCAGATCTGCTTGGACATCTGGATCGCCTTGGGATGCAGACCCTCGATCGGATACAGGAAGGTGTAGACGGTGATGTTGTCGACCTTGGACAGCTCAGCCTCGAACTTGCGGCAATACGGGCAATCGACATCGGAGAACACCACCAGCTTGCGCGCGCCATTTCCTTTCACGACTTTGATCGCATTGCCGAAGGGCAGGCTGTCCCACTTGATCGCCTGCAACTGGTTCAAGCGCGCCTGCGTCAGATTGGTGCGGTTTTTCAGGTCGATCACGTCGCCGGTAATCACGTATTGCCCTTTGGCATCGACGTATACCAGCTGGTCGTCGAGGTAGACCTCGAACAGACCGCTGTAGGGCGTGGGCTTGACCGAGGCGATCTGCGCGCCGGGGAATTGCTGCGTCAGCGCCTTGCGGATGACGGCCTCGTTGGCGTGCGCACTCGCGGCAAATAGCAGGCTGGCGGTCAGCGCCAGTTGGGTCAATCGAACAGCTAACTTCATGGTCGACTCCAAAGAAATAGTCAAAAAATCAGGCCATCGCCTCGCGCACCAGCGCCGCCTTCAACGGCGGCAACCGGTTGAGCCAGGCCATGCCAGTGTTGCGTAGCCAGCCTGCGTGTTCGCTGGCAAACAGATGATGCAGGCCATGGGTGAGTGCCTGCATGCGCTGCACCGGCTCGGCGCGCGCGCGCGCATAGCGTTGTAACACACGTATATCCCCGCAAAGGCTTTTGCGGTTTTGCGTCAGCACCTCGACCAGCGCTTCGGCGTCGCCGAAACCCAGGTTGACGCCCTGCCCCGACAAGGGATGGACGCCGTGCGCCGCATCGCCGATCAGGGCTACACCAGGTGCGACGACGGCATCCACCCGGTTCAGCCGCAGCGGAAATGCCACCGCCGGGGTCAGCAGACGCAAAGCACCCAGCGTATCGTGCCCAGCCGCCCGCACCGTGTCAGCCAGTGCTACCGCATCCAGCGCAACCAGTTCGTCAGCACGCGCTGTGGGAGTTGACCAGACCATCGACAGCGGGTTCCCGGCTTGTCCACCGAGCGGCAGCCAGGCCAGAATATCGCTGTCGAAAAACCACTGGAACGCGGTGCCGCGATGCGGCCGCTCGCATTCGAAATTCGCCACCACGCCGCTCTGGCCGTAGGGCGTCAGCGTCGACCCCAGCCCCGCCCATTCGCGGATACGCGAGGCGGCGCCGTCAGCGCCGACCAGCAGTTCGGTCTCCAGCTGCGTGCCATCTGCCAGCGTCAGCCGCGTGCGCGAGTCGCCCCGTTCGATGGAAGCAATCGCCGCGGGGCAATGCAGCGCCACGTTGCCGTCGGCCTGCAAGGCCTGCCACAGCGCGTGTTGCAGGCGTCCGCTTTCGACAATGGTGGCGAGGTGCGACACCCCCGCCTCATAGGCATCGAGCCGGATCGCGCCCGAGGTGTCGCCCCTCACATCCATGCGGAACACCGGCTGGATGCGGCTGGCATCCATGCGCTGCCAGGCGTGTGAGCGTTCGAGAAACCGCTGGCTGGCCGGGCTGATGGCGTAGATGCGGGTGTCCCAGGTTTCATCCAGTGCCAGAGGCGGCAGGCGCTCGACCAGCGCCACGCGCAGTCCCTGCCGGCCGAGCGCCAGCGCCGCTGCCGCACCCACCAGACCGGCGCCGACGATCACCACTTGATAGCGTTCGCTGCTCATCCGCGCGCCCCGAATATCATCCGCCGCGCAACAAAGTTTTTCAGCGGCGGACACATTTCCAGCGCCAGCAAGCCGAGCCCGCGCGCGTGGCGAACCGGCGCGATGTCGTTGGAAAACACCCGCACCAGAAAATCGGTGAAACCGACGCCGCCGAGCACATCGACGCGGCGGCCGCGCGCATATTGGCGCAGCATGGCAGCGCTGCCCAGCGCATCGGGCGCGCTGTCGCCACACAAACTCGCCAGTTCCCAGGCGTCGCGCAAACCGATGTTGAAACCCTGCCCCGACACCGGATGGAGCGTCTGCGCGGCGTTGCCGATGCGCACCACGCGGTCGGCGGCTGCGCTGCCGACATACGCCAGTTTCAGCGGGAAAGTTTTGCGCGGGCTGGCGGAAACAAACAGTCCCTGGCGCCCGCCAAAGTGGCGATACAGTGCAGCCAAGAATTCGTCGTCTGCCAGCGCAGCAATGCGTTCAGCGTCTGCATTGCTGGCAGTCCATACCAGCGCGTAGCGGTCACCTTTCGGCAGCAGTGCCGCCGGGCCTTCCGGGGTAAACCGTTCGTAAGCCTGATTCGCGTGCGGCAGTTCGGTTTGCACTTCGCACACCACCGCCATCTGTTCGTAGTCGCGTTGCAGTTTGGGCTCGGGTGCATCGTCACCGCGCCCGCCGTCGGCCACTACCACCAGCGGCGCAGTGTGGCTGCGGCCATCGTCGGTATGCAACGTCGCGGTTGCGACATCCGACTCAATACGCGTGACGGCCACGCCGTATTCGACCGCAATCTCTGCATCGGCCAGTGCCTGCTTCAATGCGGCGGTCAGCGTGGCATAAGGCAACACATAGCCCAGTGCGGGTACGTTCACGTCCTCCGCCGACAGCCGCGCCACGCCGAGCGCGCCGCGCTGCGAAATGTGGATGCGGGTAATCGGCGTCACACCTTGCAGTCGGCTCCACACGCCGAGCCGCTCCAGTATCAGCTGCGAGCCATGCGACAACGCCAGCGTGCGGCTGTCGGCGCGCGCGTCTTCGGGCTGCGCCTCGAGCACGCGGGCAGCGATGCCCTGCTGCTGCAGCGCCAGCGCACACACCGCACCGACCGGCCCCGCGCCGACGTATAAGCACGTCAGGCATTGCCGCATCCAGTCTTCGATCTCCGCCACGGTTTTCGGCGGCGAAGTCAGCACCTCGCAGCCGGACCCGGTCACCGCCACGTCGTCCTCGATGCGGATGCCGATGTTCCAGAAGGCCTCGGGCACGTCGTCCGCCGGGCGGATGTACAAGCCCGGCTCGACCGTCAGCGTCATGCCCGGCACCAGCGGCCGCCATTCGCCGTGCAGCTTGTATTCGCCGGCGTCGTGCACGTCCATGCCCAGCCAGTGGCCGGTGCGGTGCATGTAGAAACGCTTGTAGGCGCCCGATTCGATCAGGCCGTCGACCTCGCCTTGGAGCAGGCCGAGGTCGACCATGCCCTGCGTCAGCACGCGCACGGCCGCATCGTGCGGGGCGTTCCAGGGCGTGCCCGGACGCACCTCGCCGATGGCCGCCGCCTGCGCCGCCAGCACCAGCTCGTAGGCATCCTTCTGCGCCGCCGAGAAGCGGCCGTTCACCGGGAAGGTGCGGGTGATGTCGGCCGCATAGCTGCCGAACTCGGCCGCGGCGTCGATCAGCAGCAGGTCGCCATCGCGCAGCGGCTGGTTGTTGAAGACGTAGTGCAGCACGCAGGCGTTGGCGCCGCTGGCGACGATGGAGGTATAGGCCGGCGCCTCGGCGCCGCCGCTGCGGAAGGCGCACAGCATTTCCGCCTCGATCTCGTATTCGTGACGGCCCGGCCGGGTCGCGCGCATGGCGACGCGATGCGCGCCGGTGGAGATCTCGGCGGCGCGGCGCATCAGGGCGAGTTCGTGGCCATCCTTGATCAGGCGCATCTCGTCCAGCCAGACGCGCGCGTCGACCAGGCGGTTCGGCGCGTGCACGCCGCTGCGCGCCTTGCCGCGCACCGCGTTGAGCCAGCCCATCATCTGCGTGTCCCAGGCCATGTCGCGGCCGATGATGTAGGCCAGCGCCGGCTGGTTTTCCAGCAGCTTCGGCAGCTCCGCATCCAGCGCGTCGTAGGTGAAGGCGTCGTCGAAAGCGAAGGTCTCGCGCGCCGCCGCCGGGCCATAACGGAAACCGTCCCAGATCTCCCGTTCTTCGTTGCGCTCGCGGCAGAACAAGATGTGGCGCGGTGCGGCGCCGCCCACCAGCACCACCACCGCCTCGGGCTCGTTGAAGCCGGTCAGCCAGTAGAAGTAGCTGTCGTGCCGGTAGGGATAGTGGGTGTCGCGGTTGCGCGGCACCTCCGGCGCGGTGGCGATGACCATCACCCCTTCGCCCATCTGCTCCAGGACCCGCTGGCGGCGGGCGCGGTAAATTGCGGAATCAGGCTGCATGGTGTTGTCTCAGTTCCTCGTCCAGGGCGGCGAGGCGAGCCGGCGTACCGACATCAACCCAGCGCCCGCCAAAATGTTCGCCACTGATCCGCCCGGCGTCGATCGCCTGCCGCAGCAGCGGCGCCAGCGGCGCTTTTTCGCCCGCCGGTGTGTGGGCGAACAGCGCACGGTGATAGACGCCGATGCCGGAGAAGGTGAAGCGTGCCGGATGCGGCGTAAGCGGTGAGGCCGTCACGCGGCCCGCATCCAGCACGAAATCGCCATTCGGATGCTGCGGCGGATTATCGACCAGCACCAGATGCGCCTGGTCGTGCCCCGCTGCCAGTCGCGCCATCGGCTCGGCCAGTCGGCTGAAATCGTATTCACAGTAAATATCGCCGTTCACCACGGTAAAGACCTCGGCATCGATCAGCGGCAGCGCAGTGGCAATGCCGCCCGCCGTTTCCAGCGCGCTGACTTCGCGCGAATACTCAATCGACACGCCCAGCGCCGCACCGTTCCCCAGCGCGTCCTCGATCTGCTGGCCGAGGTGGGCGTGGTTGATGACGATATGCGTGAAGCCTGCCGCACGCAGGCGCTCGATGTGCCAGACGATGAGCGGCTTGCCGCCGACCTGCAACAAAGGCTTGGGTGTGTGGTCGGTAAGCGGGCGCATGCGCTCGCCGCGGCCGGCGGCGAGGATCATTGCGGTTTGGGTTTTGCTTCAAAGTGGAAAGCTCATTGCAGTTGCCGGTGTCTATTCCGGAGGGTGCAATAAGCGAGCGCATTGCAGCAGCACCCATTCTGAGGCTCATTGGCCGGGGGTAGCCCGGCGGCTAGTCACTTTTCTTGTCTCGCCAAGAAAAGTAACCAAAAGAAGGCGACCCCGACATCCCCAAAATCCCGGAAACCGAGCCTGTCGGGTGGGCTGAAAGGAGAGGGAAGTCAAAATCAGTGCGGTGGTGACGGGGCGGTTTGAGTACTTGTGTTGAGACACTCCGGCGCAATGCGCTTCACTTATTGACACCCTAACAGTCGTCTCTGAACCACATTACTTACTGAGCCTAACTGCCGAGAGTGCTCCAATATGCCGCACCCTAACAAATCCCAACTCCGCAGGAGGAGTACCCCTTCAAGCACTACATTTGCGGGCGTCCAAGCTCCTCACGGAAACTTCATTAAACTTCACCGCTCTCGTCTTTGCTTTTTCATTAATAGGTACTCCATCTTCACCAACGGAGCCCCACTCAAGCTGGGCATTTAGTCCGTCAATTGTGGCCGACGTTGCATTCCCGAATTTAAGCATCACTCTGCTGCCATTCGCATATGGCTTGATATCCTCCAATGCGACCGTCAAATATCCAATATCACTTTTAACAACTGAATACCCCTGATCACCTGGCGTTAAAAATGCAACGCCATCAATGTTGCTTAACAAATCCAACATTGAAACTTTCGTCTCTAAAGCACTAACCTTTTGTTGTAGCTCTTGAATTTGCTTATTTGCATTAGTCAAATTGACATCAGTTTCAGAAGTTGAACTCTGGCCACAGCCGGACAAAAAAACAATAAGCGCAATTGTGGTTGCTACATTTATTAACTGCTTCATGTTCGTCCCCTTTTTTAGCATCCTTGTTTTTTCAGCCCGAGTGACACATTAGCAGCAGGCGCAATGCAATATTCTGTGTTTGTGAAGCCCAAATAGTAACCACAAACGTCCCGTCACCACCGCCCTGGTTTTGACCTTCTTCCCCTCTCAGCCCCGCCGAAAATTGAGCCTGCCGGGTGGATCAGCGGCAAAGGTGTTTGAGCCCCGCTCACAAAAATCAAATCAACAACACAAAAGCGGGGCGAGTTCTTTGCCGCCCACCCGGCAGGCTCGATTTTCGGGAATTCGGGGATGTCGGGGTCGCCTTCTTTTGGTTACTTTTCTTGGCGAGACAAGAAAAGTGACTAGCCGCCGGGCTACCCCCGGCCAAGCGAGCCGTAGCCAAGCAACGCCCCAGTTCAAATCCCCCTCAATCCCCCTTTTCCAAAGCACCCAGAGGGCATAAAGGGGAGGTCTATCCCTCCTGCGGCTGCATATCCTCCAACGCATCCAGCAAATAAAACATCGGCTTCAACTCAATGTACCGCTCGCAAACCTTGCGCAGATAAGACATCACCAACGGCATATCCTTCAAATACCCATCCTTGCCATCCCGGTGATACAACCGCGCAAAAATCCCCAGCACCTTGATGTGGCGCTGCGCCCCCATCCATTCGAAGTCACGCCAGAAGTCGCCAAAGTCCTCCCGCACCGGCAAGCCGGCGGCGCGCGCCTTTTCCCAGTAACGAATCACCCAATCAAGCTGATGCTCCTCATCCCACTGGATATACGCATCGCGGTAGATCGAGGCGAGGTCATAGGTGATGGGGCCGTACACCGCGTCCTGAAAATCGAGGATGCCGGGATTGGGGTCGCTCACCATCAGGTTGCGTGAATGCCAGTCGCGATGCACGTAGACCTGTGGCTGGGCGAGGTTGTTGACGAGCAGGCGCTCGAACACGCTATCGAGGGTGGCGGTCTGCTCGTCGCTCAGCGTCGCGCCGAGGTGCTTCGCCACATACCACTCGGGAAACAGCATCAGCTCGCGGGTGAGCAGCGCGCGGTCGTATTCGGGCAGCACGCCGGGGCGGCTGGCTTGCTGGATTTGAATCAGCGCGTCATTCGAGGCCAGATACAGTTCACGTGCGGTGTCGGCGCTTAATGCTGACAGGTAGGTGGTGTTGCCCAGATCGGTCAGCAGCAGGAATCCCTGTTCCAGATTCTGTGCCAGCACCTGCGGCACATGCACGCCGGTGTCTCCAAACAGTTTCGCCACGGCGATAAACGGGCGGCAGTCCTCGTGCGCCGGGGGGGCGTCCATCACGATATAATCGCGACCTTTGGCCGTCACGCGAAAGTAGCGGCGGAAGCTGGCGTCCGCCGATGCCGGGGCGATGTCCAGTGAATCCACCCCTAATTGTTGGGCGGCCCAACGCTGTAATGCTTGCACACGTTCCACTGTCTTACTGCTCCAAATAACGCTGGTTTCAAATTAACGCTGTTTTCAATTCAACCCACTGACGGATTTTACCTCGTTGTCCTATCTGCCCGGCCTGGCTTGTGCTGTATTGCTGTTCACTGCGTATTCTGCGGTGGCGGACAGTCTCGTGCTGAAAAACGATGCCGAATTGAGCCGTCCGACAGCGGCTGGCGAGGCGGGGCCGATGTTCGTGATGGCCAACCAGGTCGAGTCCACCGCGCCCAATGTCATCGTGGCAACGGGCAACGTGGAAGCCCGCCAGGCCGGACAGAATTTCTTTGCCGACTGGCTGCTCTACGACACCACGCTCAGTTACGTCGAAGCGCGCGGCCATGTCCGGATGGAACAGCCGACCCTGCGGGTAAGCGGCGACCTGCTCAAGTTCAACCTCAACGATTACAGCGGTGAGCTGACCCAGCCGGTCTACGCGCTGCCATTACAGAATGGGCGCGGCAACGCCGAGCATATCGAATTCATCGACGCGAATCATTCCACCCTCACCGACGCCACCTACACCACCTGCCCGATCGACAACGACGACTGGTACCTCAAGGTGGGCGAGCTCGACATCGACAAGTCGCGCCAGATCGGCACTGCGCACAATGCCACCCTGCGCTTTCTGGGCGTGCCGATTCTGTACACGCCGTGGATCGATTTTCCGTTGAACAAAGCCCGCAAAAGCGGTGTCCTGGTTCCCACATTCGGTACCACCGAACGCAGCGGCGTCGACCTCATGGTGCCGTATTACTTCAATCTCGCCCCCAATTACGATGCCACGCTGTACCCGCGCCTCCTCTCCAAGCGCGGGCTGCTGCTGGGCGGCGAATTCCGTTATCTGTTGAATGAGGTCGGCGGCGTCAACCGCGTCGACTACCTGGCGAACGACAGGGCGCTCGACCGATCACGCTGGAACACCGCGCTCAGCAATACTTACCGCATCAGCCCCAGCACCCAGGTCGGCATGCTGTACAACCGCGTATCCGACGACGATTATTTTCGGGATTTTTCCAGTCAGTCTGCCGTCACCTCGGTCAGCAACCTCAATCAGGAAATCTGGATCAGCACGCAACACAGCACATGGAGTGCCGATCTGCGGGCACAGACATTCCAGACCCTGCAGGATTCGACCGCGACCACCCTCATCACGCCGCCCTATTCCCGGCTGCCGCAGGCGCGCCTGGCCATGGCGGATACGTTTGGCCCCGGTATCGAATTCAATCTGCAGGCCGAAGCCACCCACTTTTCACACGAAAGCCTGATTGAAGGCACCCGGGTGCTGGCCTATCCCACCCTGCGCATGCCGCTCACCAATTCGTTCGGCTACATCACGCCGCAAATCGGCTGGAGCAGCACCTATTACGCGCTCGACGACAGCGTGCCCGAGCAACGGATCACGCGCAACCTGCCCATTTTCAGCCTCGACAGCAGTGTCGCCTTTGATCGCCAGTTCAATCTGGGCGGAACCGATTACGCGCAAACGCTGGAGCCGCGCATGTATTACGTCTATGCGCCCTACCGCGACCAAACCAACATCCCGGTGTTCGACACCGCCCAGCTCGATTTCGGCTACGCCGAGATGTTCACCGAAAACCAGTTCATCGGCGGCGACCGCATCAACGATGCCAATCAGCTGACGGTCGCGGTCACCAGCCGCTTCACCGAGGCCGCCACCGGACTCGAACGCCTGCAAGTCACGCTCGGCCAGCGCTATTACTTCAGTTCACAGCAGGTCACGCTGCCAGGTGTGGCGCCGCGCACCAGCAATTCCACCGACGTGCTGATCGCCGCCAGTGGGCAAATCACGCAAAGTTTGCGCGTCGCCGGCGGCTGGCAGTTCGACACCCAGAATGGCTCGGTCGTCCGCCAGAACCTCGGCGCGTCCTACCGTCCGGGTCCAGGGCGCGTGCTGAACGTCGGCTATAGCTACACCACCCAAAGAACCGAACAGGTCGACCTGTCCGCCCAATGGCCGCTGGCCCGGCGCTGGTACGGCATGTTCCGCTATAACTATTCCTACTACGACGACAAACTGGTCGAAGGTCTGGCCGGGCTTGAATACAATGGCGGCTGCTGGCTGGTACGCGGCGCGGTCCAGCGTCTTGCCACCAAGGACACGGAATCCACCGACTCGTTTTTCATCCAGCTGGAATTGAACGGATTGGGCAGCATCGGCTCCAACCCGACTGCCGTTTTGAAACAAAGTGTTCCCGGATACTTGCCTAGCAATGAAATTTTCCCCACGCCCAATGCAAATGAAGACTATTACACGCCCTGAATGGCTCAGCCCTCACTGGGTGCTGATGTTGCTGATCGCCATATCGTCGCTGCTGTCGGCGCATGCCGCCCACGCCGACGTGGTGCCGCTCAACCACATCGTCGCGGTCGTCAACGACGAGGTCATCACCCGCCAGGAGCTGGCCAAGCGTTATGCCGAAACAGAGAAAGCGCTGGCGCGGCAAAACACACCGTTGCCGCCGCGCAATGTCATCGAAAAGCAACTGCTCGAACGCATGATTACCGAACTCGCCCTGCAGCAACACGCCCGCAGCACCGGCGTGCGGGTCGATCCAGCGCAGGTCGAGCGCGCAATCCAGCGGATTGCCGAGCAGAACAAGGTCGATGTGCCCACCCTGCAAGCCGCGCTGGAAAAAGAAGGCCAGAGCCTCGACAGCGTGCGCATCACCATTCGTAACGAAATTCTCGTTGCCCGCGCCCGCGAACGCGACGTCGACAACCGCGTCACCGTCAGCGATGCCGAAATCGAAGGCTATCTGCAAACCAAGGCACAGCAGGGTGCGGAGACGGAATACAACTTCGCCCACATTCTGCTCAGCGTGCCGGAAAACGCCTCGCCCGAGCAAATCCAGGCGCGCCGCGCACGCGCCGATGACATTCACGCCCAGCTCGACAAAGGCGTCGACTTCGCCCAGTTGTCTGCCAGTTCATCCGACGCGCCCAATGCCATGCAGGGCGGCGCGTTTGGCTGGCGTCCCAGCGGCAAGATGCCGGCGATATTCGTCGATGCCCTGAAGCCGCTGCAACCCGGCCAGATCAGCCCGGTTCTGAAAAGCAGCAACGGCTTCCACATTCTCAAGCTCAACGACAAGCGCGGGCTCGATGCCGCGCTCAATATCACCCAGACGCACGCACGCCACATCCTCATCAAAACCAACGAAATCACCTCGGAATCCGATGCCCGCAGCCGGCTGCTGCAACTGAAAGAGCGCCTCGACAACGACGCGAAATTCGAGGAACTGGCGCGCCAGTATTCCGACGACGGCAGCGCATCCAAAGGCGGCGACCTCGGCTGGATCAACCCCGGCGACACCGTGCCCGAATTCGAAAAAGCGATGAACGCACTGCAACCCGGTGTAATCAGCCAGCCGGTGCAATCGCCGTTTGGCTTGCACCTGATCCAGGTGCTGGAACGCCGCGATCAGGACGTCACCCAGGAACGCCAGAAACTGCAGGCGCGCCAGGCCATCCGCGAGCGCAAGGCCGAAGAGGCCTTCCAGGACTGGGTGCGGCAGATTCGCGATTCGGCCTACGTCGAATTGCGGCCGATTGATTGAGTGCCAGAGTGATTGAGGCCCGCATGAGTGAACCCAGCCTAAACCTGCCCGTCATTGCCCTCACAGCAGGCGAGCCCGCTGGAGTCGGTCCCGACCTCTGTATTGCGTTGTCGCATCAGGAACTGCCCTGCCGCCTGACGATACTCGGCGATGTCGGCGTGCTGCGCGCCCGCGCCACGCAACTCGGCATCCACGTCAACTTCATCACCGGCGACACCATTCCCGCGCATCAGCAAGGCGCGCTGCACGTGCATCACATTCCCGTTGCCACCGCCGTCACCCCGGGTGAGCTCAACATCGACAACAGCGCCCACGTACTGGCCCTGCTCGATGCCGCAATAGACGGCTGCATGAACGGCTCCTACCAGGCCATCGTCACCGCACCGGTGCACAAGGGCGTCATCAACGACGCGGGTTTCGCCTTCACCGGCCACACCGAATATCTGGCCGACCACAGCGGCACCCCAACCGTCGTGATGATGCTTGTCGGCGGCGGCCTGCGCGTGGCGCTGGCAACCACCCACCTGCCCTTGCGCGCCGTGGCCGATGCGATCACACCCAGGCTGCTCAATGACGTCATCCGCATCCTGCACACCGACCTGCAGGGCAAATTCGGCATCGCCTTCCCGCGCATCGTCGTTGCCGGGCTCAACCCCCACGCCGGCGAATCCGGCCACCTCGGTCTCGAGGAAATCGAGGTGATCGCGCCCACGCTCGAGCGACTGCGCGGCGAAGGCATCGACCTCATTGGTCCGCTGCCTGCCGACACCCTGTTCTCGCGCATCCGCCACACCCAGTGCGACGCCGTGCTCGCGATGTATCACGACCAGGGCTTGCCGGTGCTCAAATACGCCAGCTTCGGCGCCGGGGTCAACGTCACCCTCGGCCTGCCCTTCATCCGCACCTCGGTCGACCACGGCACCGCGCTCGATCTCGTTGGCACCGGGCGCGCGGAAGTCGGGAGTCTGGTTGCTGCGATTGAAATGGCTTTGGAGATGGTTGCAGGGGGCAACGGTCAGGATTCAGGGGTCAGGGATCGCTGAGCCTGTTCATTTGAAGCACGGCTGAAAGCCGTACAAAGCCCCTGAATCCTGATCCCTGAATCCCCACATGCACACCCCCCGCAAACGCTTCGGCCAGAACTTCCTCATCGACGACGGCATCATTCACGCCATCGTCAACGCCATTCATCCACAGCCGGGCGAAACCGTCGTCGAAATCGGCCCCGGCCTGGGCGCACTGACCAAGCCCCTGCTCGAACGCCTGCCGCACCTGCATGCCGTCGAACTCGACCGCGACATCGTCGCACGGCTGAACCGGGCCTGGCCCGCTGACCGGCTCACCGTGCACAGCTGCGATGCCTTGAAATTCGACTTTGGCTCGTTGGGACACGACCTGCGCATCATCGGCAACCTGCCCTACAACATTTCCACCCCGCTGCTGTTCCACCTGATGGAGTTTGGCGCGCAGATCCGCGACATGACCTTCATGCTGCAAAAGGAAGTGGTCGAGCGCATGGTCGCCGAACCGTCCACGACCGACTACGGCCGGCTGTCGATCATGCTGCAACGGCGTTTCCACCTGGAATGGCTGCTCGACGTGCCGCCCACCGCCTTCAACCCACCGCCCAAAGTGAATTCAGCGGTTGTGCGCCTCATCCCCAAAACCCCGGCTGAAGTCGTGCCGCTCGATGAAACCCTGTTTTCACGCGTCGTCGCTGCAGCGTTTTCACAGCGCCGCAAGACGCTGAGAAACACTCTCGGCAGCCTGATGAAACCCGAAGACTTCAACGCACTCGAAATCGACTCCGGCAAGCGCGCCGAAAATCTCACCGTCGCCGACTACGAAGCCATCACCCAGCACGTGGCCAGTCTGCAGCAGCCCAGATAAGTTGCGTAAGTTGCCCCGCAGGGCTGCTCAGTCCACCAGGAGAGGGTAATCGGTGTAGCCCTGCTCCTCCCCCGTGTAGAGCCGTTCGTAATCAGGGGAATTGAGCGGCGCACCACGACGGAAGCGATCGACTAGATCCGGGTTCGCCAGCAGCAGGCGGCCAAATGCAATCGCATCGGCAGCGCCGGACGACACCGCCCCCTGCGCGGTCGCAAAGTCATAGCCATTGTTGCGAATCAAATTGCCCGCATACAGCGAGCGCAGTTGATCATAATCAAACGGCACCCATTGTTCCTGCGGTGCGCCGCCGGTTCCCTGCAACACATCGAGAAAGGCCAGCTGCAGCGGATTGAGCTGCGTGACGACATAGTCGAACGTCTCCTGCGGCTGGTCGTCGCTGATGTCGTTGAAGGTCGTCACCGGCGACAGCCGCAGGCCGACGCGGTCATGGCCGATGGCTGCGCACACCGCCGCCATCACCTCCAGCAACAGGCGCGCGCGGTTTTCCTTGCTGCCGCCATAGGCATCGGTGCGCTGGTTGGTGGACGAACGCAGGAACTGGTCCAGCAGATAGCCGTTGCCGGCATGCACCTCGACGCCGTCGAAACCCGCCTCAATCGCATTGCGCGCAGCCTGGGCGTAGCTCTCGACCAGCGCGGGGATTTCGGCAAGCTCGAGCGCACGCGGCGTGACGTAATCCTTCATCCCCTCCCCGGTAAACACCTGTCCGGCCGGACGAATCGCGGAGGGGGCAACCGGCAGCGCGCCGCCTGGCTGCAGATCGGGATGCGAAATCCGTCCCACATGCCACAGCTGCAGGGCGATCTTGCCGCCAGCGCCGTGCACCGCAGCGGTCACCAATTTCCAGCCTGCAATCTGCTCGGCGCTATGAATGCCCGGCGTGCGCGGATAGCCATGGCCTTCCGCGCAAATCGGCGTGGCTTCGGTCAGGATCAAGCCGGCCGACGCACGCTGACGGTAATACTCGGCGATCAGCGGGGTCGGCACATTGCCCGCCCCGGCACGGTTGCGTGTCAGGGAAGACATCACCACGCGGTTGGCGAGGTCGATGGCGCCAAAGCGGGCAGGCGAGAAAAGATCGGGCATGTCGGGTTCCTTGAAGTCAGCCATGTGGACATACATGGCAAATGGGCGCGTCGTATCTTGAGGCGGAATTCGAAAACACAAGCACCCCGGATTTAATCCATCGACCGCAGGGAATTCAGGAGAGATGCGGGGTTTACTTGCAGCCCCGAACATTGTGACAATCGCACATGCGGTCAACTGTTGGCCAATCACCCAGGAACTGAATCATGATCGAAAACCCGGAACGCTTTCACCAGACCTTGGCGCTGTTCGACGCGGCCAACGCGGAAGACCCCAACCTGGACGAAGGCCAGCCGAAGGAACTGCTCTACGCCAAGCGCATGTCGGACATGATCGCCCGCTTTGCGCCGGAGGCATCGGAAGCGTCACAACTGTCCGTACGCGCCCAGCATATCCAGCGCTGGAAAGTGCCGCGCAACACCTACCCCATGACCAAGGAAGGCTATCACGCATGGCGCACCGGCCTGTATTCGTTCCAGGCCGACACCGCAGGCGAATTGATGCGCCAGGCCGGCTATGACGATGCGATGATCGAACGCGTCAAGAAGGCGGTCGGCAAGCGCGGCATCAAGAGCAATCCGGAAACACAGTTGCTGGAGGACATCGCCGACCTCGTCTTCATCGAGCATTACATGCTGGCCTTCGCCCAGAGCAAGCCTGACTACGATGAGGAAAAGTGGCTGGAGATCATTCGCAAGACATGGCAGAAGATGTCGAAGAACGCCCAGGCCTTTGCCCTGTCCGGCAAGATCAAACTGCCGGAACCGCTGATCCCGCTGATCACCAAGGCGATCAGTTAAGCCTCGCAACGGTGCGCCCCAAAGGGCGCCCGTTTATTCCGGCAGCGTCACCGCCCCTGCGGCGTCCAGCACGAATCCCGGGTTCCACGCCACCTCCCACAGGTGGCCGTCGAGATCGCTGAAGTAGCCGGAATAGCCGCCCCAGAAAACCTCCGCCGCGGGCTTGACGATCACCGCCCCCAACGCTGCCACTTCCGCCAGCACCACATCGACTTCCTCTCGCGTGCGGGTGTTGTAGGCCAGCGCAAAGCCACCCGCACCGCTGCGCTCGGGCGAGACGCCCGCATCCGCTGCCAGACTCGTCCACGGCCACAGCGCAAACGCCATGCCGCCGCACTGGAAGAACGACACGCCTTCGGCCTGCCGCATCGAACGCTGCCAGCCGAGCGCTTCGTAAAACGCGGTGCTGGCTGCGAGGTCTTGCACGCCGAGGGTAATCAGGCTGATGCGTTGTTCCATGGTCAAGACCCTCTACGACGTAGCAAAGGTGAATTCAGGTTCGAAGACACTGCTTGTTTTGATAGTTGAATGCCCCACCAGAATCTAAGCATCGATCTACAGCCAAGGCCTCTGAAAAGTATGAATACGTGTAGAGGCCACTGACCACAACGAAAACCCAGAAGGCCAGCCCGACCACAATTACCCAGCCACCATCTGGATTAATGTCTTGCTTGAAAACACGACATATCAGGTAGCCGGGACCTCGAATAAGGATCTCCAGCACAACCTCAAGGACAATATTGCCGATAACTCTCAGCACGCCACCCAGAAACTCCCCTGCGACATCTCCGATTGGCATTCGCTCAGTTTCCTGTGGGCGCCTGCGACCAGCCCGCCGTGCCTTTTTGAATGAACTCAATCGGATACCCATCCGGGTCTTCGATAAACGCAATCACGGTGCTGCCGTGCGACATCGGCCCGGCCGGGCGCAGGATCTTGCCGCCCTTGGCTGCCGCCGCGTCGCATGCAGCGTAGGCATCGTCGACTTCGATCGCAATGTGGCCGTAGCCGCTGCCGATCTCGTATTTGTCGACGCCCCAGTTGTAGGTGAGCTCGAGCACCGCTGCCTTGTCTTCGGTGTCGTAGCCCACAAACGCCAGAGTGAACTTGCCGCCCGGGTAATCCTTGCGGCGCAGCAACTGCATACCGAGCACGCTGGTATAGAAATCAATCGAGCGGTCGAGGTCGCCTACCCGCAACATGGTGTGAAGCAATCTCATTTGGCTGTCCTTTCTGTCTTCGTTTGACGCATCCCTTTGCGGGTAGGGGCATCCCTCCAGCGGGTCGATCCCCCTGCGGGGGCCCCTCGCCCAACGCCTCCAGGCGCCACACGCAGCATGGTGTGAAGTATTCGCATGGCTTTAAACCCTCAATCAAATCCGGAACAGCGTCGCACTCATGCCGCGCAACTCGGCGCGCCTGACCAGCGCGTCGGGGCACAACAGCGCGACCTGCGCCCAGAAGCGCGGCGAATGGTCGAGGTGAACCAGGTGCGCCAGTTCGTGCGCGGCAACATAATCGATGAGGGTCAACGGCGCTTGCACCAGCCGCCAGTTCAGCCGCACATGGCCGCTGCGGGTGCAACTGCCCCACTGGGTTTGCGCGTTCGATAGCGCGAACCGGCTGGGTGCGCGCCCCAATTTGCGCGCGATGCGGGCGAGCCGCCAGGCGAGCAAACGCACGGCACGGGCGTGCATCCACTCGCGGATCAAGGTTTGGTGATCGGCGTCGTGCGGCGCATGCACGCGCAGGGTGTTGCCGTGACGGCGCACGTCGCTGAACAGGGCAGGCTGGATATCGAGGGCGAGGGCGCGTCCGAGATAACGCACCTCGGTCAGCGCGCCCGATTCAGGCTGTGGCGCGCGCGCCTGCATGCGTGCCCAGGTGCGCACCAGCCAGCTGTGCTGCTGGATCACATAACGTTCGATTTCGGGGCGCGCAATCCAGCTGGGCGCATGAATGCGGACTTCGTGTGGCGTCACGGTGAGTCCCAGCGTGCGACGGCGCGACGAGCGGCGCAACTGATACGGCACCACGGCGGCGCCGATCTGCAGCACCCCGTTATTGGCGTGCGGCAGCAGGGGGCAGCCTCGTCATTTCGGTTTCGATCCAGGCTTCGACTGCACGGGTGAGTTCAGCCGCGCTCTTGCCCGCGCTGTCGATCACCGGCCCAATGCGCACGGTGACGGTACCGGGACGTTTGACGAACGCATTCTTCGGCCACACTTCGCCGGCGTTGTGCGCCACCGGCACGATGGGGGCGCCGGTTTCGGCCGCCAGCCAGCTGCCGCCGATGCCGTACTTGCCCTTTTCGCCTGGTGCAACACGCGTGCCTTCGGGGAACACCAGCACCCAGAAACCCTGCGCCAGCTTGTCGCCGCCCTTCTTCACGATCTGCTTCAGCGCCTCGCGCCCCGAACTGCGGTCGATGGCGATGGGCGACAGCAGGCGAAACGCCCAGCCAAAAAACGGCACGTTCAGCAGTTCCTGCTTGATCACCGGCGACACCGGCGGAAACAGGAACAGGAAAGCCACGGTTTCCCACGCCGACTGATGCTTGGCCAGAATGATGGCGGGCTGCGACGGCAGGTGTTCCCGTCCCTCCACCACATAGCGGATGCCCAGCACCCAGCGCGCCAGCCAGATCACCAGATGGTTGTAGCCGGTGATCAGGCGATAGCGCACATGGGCAGAAAACGGAAAGCTGAACAGCGCGACTACGCTGAACAACACCGTCAGCGCCGTTTGCAGAAACGCGAAAATCAACGAGCGGATCAGGTTCATGATGCGAGCGTGAGCAATTGATCGACCGCTTCGGTCAAGTCGTCAAACACCGTCGTGTTCCTGGGCAAGCCGCCCGCCGCCAGGGTTTTCTTGCCCTTGCCGGTTTTGACCAGCAGCGGCCAGGCATCCACGCTGTCTGCCACCTGCAGGTCGCGCAGCGAATCGCCCACCACCGGCACGCCGCGCAGATCCTGCCCATAGCGCGCAGCAATCTCGTTGAACAAGCCCGCCTTGGGCTTGCGGCAGTTGCACTCCATTTCGGCCGAATGGGGGCAAAAAAACACTGCCTCGATGCGCCCGCCCGCCTGCATCACCGCGCGGTGCATCTTGGCGTGGATGGCATTGAGCGTCGCCATCTCGAACAGCCCGCGCGCAAGGCCGGACTGATTGGTCGCCACCACCACGCGCCAGCCCTCGCGCGTCAGCCGCGCAATCGCTTCCAGACTGCCGGGTATGGGCTTCCATTCATCGGGGGATTTGATGAACTGGCTGGAGTGGACATTGATGACGCCGTCGCGGTCGAGAATGATGAGCTTCATGGGCGAAATATTACGCCGCCAGACGCGACAAGTCCGCAACCCGGTTCATGGTCTGGTGCAACTGGTGCAACAGCGCCAGCCGGTTGGCCTTCAACGCCGGATCGTCGGCGTTGACCATCACATGATCGAAGAAGGCATCGACCGGGGTTTTCAGCGCCGCCAGCGCCTGCAGCGAAGCCGTGTAATCGCCCCGGGCAAACGCGGCATCGGCACGTGGCGCGATCTCGCCCAACGCGGCGAACAAGGCAGTTTCCGCCGCCTCGACAAAGCGGGACGGATCGGCAGTGGTACCCACCTCACCCTCGGTTTTTTTCAGGATATTGCCGACGCGCTTGTTGGCGGCTGCCAGCGCCGGAGCTTCGGGCAGGGCAGCGAAAGCGCGCACTGCCAAGAGCTGCAGCGGCACTAAATCCATACGTACCGGACGCTTGCACAACACCGCCTCGACTTCATTCGCGCTGTAACCCTGCTCGCGCATCAGGCCATCCAGACGTTCAAACACGAAAGTTTCCACATCCGTATGCGCATCGCCCAGCAAGCCTGATGGAAACGCCATGAAGGAAATATTCACCAAATCAGAAAGGCTGAGCGGCAATGATTTCCCGATCAGAATACGTAACACACCCAGCGCATGGCGGCGCAGCGCGAACGGATCCTTGTCGCCGGTCGGAATCTGCCCGATGCCGAACATCCCGACCAGCGTTTCCAGCTTGTCGGCCAGCGCCACGCACACGCCGACGTCATTGCGCGGCAATTCGTCACCGGCAAAGCGCGGCTTGTAGTGATCTTCGATGGCAAACGCGATGTCGTCAGCCAATCCATCGTGCTGCGCGTAGTAGCGCCCCATGATGCCCTGCAGTTCGGGAAACTCGCCCACCATGTCGGTGAGCAGATCGGCCTTGGCCAACAGCGCAGCCTGATCGGCCTGCAGCGCAAGCGACTCGCCACCGATCTGTTCGCCGATGGCGCGGGCAATCGCCTGCACCCGCGTCACCCGTTCGCCCTGGGTACCGAGCTTGTTGTGATAGACGACCTTCGCCAGCCCCAGCACGCGCGAATCGAGCGCCTTCTTGCGATCCTGGTCGAAGAAGAACTTGGCGTCGGCCAGGCGCGGACGCACCACGCGCTCGTTGCCCTCGATCACCGCAGAGGCATCGGCAGGCGAGATATTGGAGACGATGAGGAACTGGTTGGTCAGCTTGCCGCTGGTATCCAGCAGCGGGAAATATTTCTGGTTCGCCTTCATCGTCAGAATCAGGCATTCCTGCGGCACGTCGAGGAAATCCGTTTCAAACGTGCCGACCAGCACATTGGGGCGCTCGACCAGCGCGGTGACTTCGTCCAGCAGCGCATCGTCGTCCACCGGCGTGAACCCCAGCGGCGCGGCAGCGGCCTGCAGCTGGCGCACGATGTCGGCGCGGCGCTCGGCGAAGCTGGCGATGACGGCGCCTTCGTCTTTCAATTGCGCGGCATAGCTGTCGGCCGAGGCCAGCACCACCGGGCTGACGCGCGCTTCAAAGCGATGGCCCTGGGTGTCGCGCCCGGCGGTCAAACCAAGCACCGACACCGGCACGATATCCGCACCGTGCAGCGCGACCAGGCCATGCACCGGGCGCACGAAATTGACCGTGGTCCAGCCATCGGCCAGCGGATAGGTCATCACCTTAGGAATCGGCAGCTTCGCCATCGCGTGTTCCAGCGCGCGCTGCAGGCCTTCTGCCAGCGGGACGCCTGCCGCAACGCTGTCGTAAAACAGCGCTTCGTTCTTGCCGTCCATTGCGCGCCGCAGCTGGCTGACTGCGCTGGCATCTGCGCCCAATGCTGCCAGGCGCTTCAACAACGCAGGCGTCGCGTTGCCAGCGGCATCGAGGCCAACCGCAACCGGCATCAATTTACTCGACACGGATTTTTCCGCCGCACACGCCAGCACGTTTTCGACATGCACGCCGAGGCGGCGCGGCGAAGCAAAGTTGCAGACTACTGCGTTCGCCTCAGCCAGCCCCTGCGCGACCAGACTCTCGGCCAGCGCAGCCGCAAACGCCTCGCCCAGCTTTTTCAGCGCCTTGGGCGGCAGTTCTTCGACAAACAGTTCAACCAGACAGATTTTTGCGTACTCATGCTGCCGCCTTCTTTGCAATTTCTGCCGCCACTTCGTCTGCCCACGCTTTGGGCGCCATCGGAAAACCGAGCCGCGCGCGCGAATCGAGATAGCTCTTCGCCACCGCGCGCGCCAGGTTGCGGATGCGGCCGATGTAGGCCGCGCGTTCGGTCACCGAAATCGCGCCGCGCGCGTCGAGCAGATTGAAGGTGTGCGCGGCTTTCAACACCTGCTCGTAAGCCGGCAGCGCGAGTTGCGCCGCGATCAGTTCCTGCGCCTTTTTCTCGTGCGCACTGAACGCCGTCAACAGAAAATCGACGTCGCTATGTTCGAAGTTGTAGGTCGATTGCTCGACTTCGTTCTGGTGATACACGTCGCGATAGCTCAGCCCTTCCGTCCACACCAGGTCATACACGCTCTCGACGCCTTGCAGATACATCGCCAGGCGTTCCAGACCATAGGTGATTTCGCCGGTGATCGGCTTCACGTCGATGCCGCCGACCTGCTGGAAATAGGTGAACTGCGTCACTTCCATGCCGTTCAGCCACACCTCCCAGCCCAGCCCCCAGGCGCCCAGCGTGGGATTTTCCCAGTCGTCCTCGACGAAGCGCACGTCGTTCTTTTTCAGGTCGAAGCCCAGCGCTTCGAGCGAGCCGAGATACAGCTCCAGAATGTTCGCCGGCGCGGGTTTCAGCACCACCTGAAACTGGTAGTAATGCTGCAGGCGGTTGGGGTTGTCGCCGTAGCGGCCATCCTTGGGGCGGCGGCTCGGCTGCACGTAGGCGGCCTTCCACGGCTCGGGGCCGAGCGCGCGCAGAAAGGTCGCGGTGTGCGAGGTGCCTGCGCCGACTTCCATGTCGTAGGGCTGCAGCAGCGCACAGCCGCGCTCGCCCCAGTAGCGTTGCAGGGTGAGGATGATGTCCTGGAAAGTGGGTTTCACGGCGGATAAGCGGCTTATCGGGAAAGCGGCATTTTAGCGTGGTTGGGGGTGGTTTCGTTGTTGGTCTTAGCTGCATGCCGGCTGCCGTCCGCTGGTCGGATGCAGCCTGGCGGCTAGTCACTTTTCTTGTCTCACCAAGAGTAAGCCGCTAAAAGAAAGAAATCCGACATTCCCAAAGCCAAGCCCGGCCGGCCGGCCGGCCACGAGGAGTAAACCTCAAAATCAGGGCGTGGTGCCTGGGCGTTCGCCGCTGTTATTTAAAGCCCACACATCTGACACTTAATAAATGCAGCTAACTCACCACACAGCCAATATTTTGTCGGGATTTTTTACATACAAACATTTTTTTTGATGCCGTTAGCTTGGGCACATCAATAACAGACTGATTCATATCGCTTATAAACAGCCGGTCAGATTCTTGCTTTCATCCCGGCTGGACTTGTTCGCCTATAGGCGACTAGGGCGTTACCCATCCTTAAAATTGAAAACGAGATAACAACATGCACATCAAGAAAACTTTGACGGCTCTGGTTTTAGCGAGCTGCACTGTAAGCAATGCAAGCTATGGAACAGTTATTACTGGCAACAATTCGTATTCGATAAATGGAAATGACTCGTTTGTTAATGCATACAACCAGGCCACCGTTAATCTGACCGCAGGCGCTGACGTCGCATTTTTATACATGCACGACCAGTCGCATGTGAATCTTTACGCTGGTAAATTGTCTTGGCTCCATCTGTATGACCAAAGCACTGCTGATATTCATGAGATGGACATCAGCTGGCTTTTAATGGGCGGGGATTCGATTGCTCATATCTATGGCAGCGATTTTTCATATGCCGGTGGACACCTAAGTGGCAAATGGTCTGACGGATCAGCGTTCTCATTTTGGGCACTGAACATTGATAGCAACGGGAAAATTGTTATTCCGGCCCCTGCATCCATGCCCACCAACATTTCCCTGCATAGTGTGCCAACCCCTGGAACCTTGTACTTGCTCGGTGCTGCCTTATTGCCTTTGATGGGATTTCACCGAAAGCTGCGGCACACGTGATAACAAAACCCCGCTTGATGCGGGGCGTTTCTGATTTCAAATAATGACCGTAAACGCTTCGTCACCTCCGCCCCTGCGTTAACTTCCCACCCCCTGACCCGCCGAAAATTGAGCTTGCCTGATGGATCAGCGGCAAAGGTACTGGAACCTTACGAAGCCCCCAACCACAACGATCACCACTCAATCGTGCGACAAGCAAACGATCATGGCAAACTACACGGCTGCATGCTTTCTCGCCACATTCCCGACTAAAATTAAATCAGTTTGAGCAAGCACGTCGGGTGAGCGCTGCACGTTCCGATACGGGCGAACGACGCGTAGCAAACTCAACTTTCATCTGGCCATAGCTAGGCAAAACCCATTCAGGGAGCGCGACCATGCTGAAGAAACATCTGCCTGCAACCCTACCGCCTGGCGGTTTCCCTATCCCGCTCGCTGCCGACCATGCTTGCCGCTATCGCACTGTCAGCCTTCCTGACCGCCTGCGGCGATGGCGAAAAGGCGCCCGCTTCGCCTGTCGAAGCCAAGGCTGCTGTCCCTCCCCCCAAGCCTGCCGCCGCCCCTGCCCCCGAAGAAACAGGCCAACTCACGATCGACCTGGAACAGACCGCCAAGCCCTGGAGCGGCGATCTCGACGGCATGCTCGAGCGGCGCGTCATTCGCGTCCTGACGACCTATAGCAAGACCAACTATTTCGTCGACATGGGCAGCCAGCGCGGCGCGACCTACGACCTCTTTCGCGTGTTCGAGGATGACCTGAACAAGAAGCTGGCGAAAGAGAAAAAGCTGAAGGGGAAGCATCTCACGGTGCGCGTGGTGTTCATTCCGGTTGGCCGGGAAGCCTTGCTGACGGCGCTAGCAGCCGGCAAGGGCGACATCGCGGCATCCAACCTAACCGACACCCCGGGGCGGCGCAAGCTGGTCGATTTTTCCGCGCCGGTCTATCCAAACGCCAGTGAAGTGGTGGTGTCCGGACCTGGCTCACCAGCGGTGGCCAGCGTGGACGATCTGGCTGGCAAGACCGTGTTCGTGCGCAAGACCTCCAGCTATTACGAAAGCCTGATGGCGCTCAACCAGCGCTTTGCCGCCGAGAAAAAACCGGCCGTGATCATCAAGGAAGCGCCGGAAGCGCTGGAGGACGAAGACCTGATCGAGATGGTGAACGCCGGCCTGATTCCGCTCATCGTGGTGGACAAGCACATAGTGGACTTCTGGAAGCAGGTGTTCCCTGACATCAAGGTGCATGACGATGTGGCCGTGCGCACCGGCGGCAACATCGCGTGGGCGATCCGCAAGGGCAGCCCGCAACTCAAGTCCGCCGTCGATGATTTTCTGGCGCGTAACGCCAAGGGTTCCACCTCGGGCAACGTCATCCTGGCGAAGTATTTCAAGAGCGCCCAGTACGTCAAGAACGCCGCCGCGGAATCCGAGCGCAAGAAATTTCACGCCGTGGTGCAGTATTTCCAGAAATACGGCAAGCAGTACGACGTCGACTGGCTGCTGATGGCGGCCCAGGGCTACCAGGAATCCCAGTTGAACCAGGCCATCCGCAGCCCGGTGGGGGCCATCGGCGTGATGCAGGTGATGCCCGCCACCGGCAAGGATCTCAACGTGGGCGACATCTCCCAGATCGAGCCGAACATCCATGCCGGCGTCAAATACATGCGCTGGATGATCGACCACTACTACGGCGACCAGCCGATGACCCAGCTGGACAAGGCGCTGTTCGCGTTTGCCTCCTACAACGCCGGCGCGGGACGGGTCGCACAGCTGCGCAAGGAAGCGGCCAAACGCGGACTGGACCCGAACGTCTGGTTTCACAACGTGGAGTATGTCGCCGCCGAGAAAATCGGCGCGGAGACGGTGACCTACGTCTCCAACATCTACAAGTACTACATTGCCTACAAGCTATTGCTGGAAGTCCGGGCGGAGAAGGATGCCGTCACGAAGCAGGTCGGGGACAAGAAACCGTAGGTCGGTTGATCCGGCTTAACGAGACAAGTGACCGGCTGGGGCATGCGATTCCATCCCGCTTCGCGCGGATTTGGCGCGTAGTAGATCGGCGTGCTTCGGGCTGCCCCAGCCAACGACCCGCAGAGCGCCCACCCTCTTCACGCTAGGCGCTCGCTGTTTCCAGCGCTTCAATCTGTTCCGACAACTCCATCCATTTTTCTTCCTCACGCGCCAGCTCATCGCTGATGTGCTGAATCTGCTTGCCCGTTTCGGCAATCGCTTCGACCGACAAACCTCCGGTCAGCCGCGCTTCCAGCGCCGCCTTTTCAGCCTGCAGCGCAGCCATGGCCTTGTCGAGTTTCTCCAGTGACTGTTTCAACGGCTTGAGCTTGCCGGAGGGTGCCACGCGCTTCGCCACCGCAGGTGCGGGTTCCGCTTTCACCACCGGCGCTTCAGCCGCCTTGCCGGCTTGCTTCAACGCTTCGCGCAGGCGCTTGCCTTCGTCGAGCAGATAGCGCTGGTAATCGTCGAGGTCGCCGTCGAACGGTTCGACGCCGCCGCGGCTGACCAGCCAGAATTCGTCGCACACCGAACGCAACAGGGCGCGGTCGTGGCTGACCAGCATGACGGTGCCTTCGAACTCGTTCAACGCCATCGCCAGTGCTTCGCGGGTGGCGAGGTCGAGGTGGTTGGTCGGTTCATCCAGCAGCAGCAGATTGGGGCGCTGCCACACGATCATGCACAGCACCAGACGCGCCTTTTCACCGCCGCTCATGGTGCCGACGGTCTGTTTGACCATGTCGCCGCTGAAGTTGAAGGTGCCAAGAAAGTTGCGCAGATCCTGCTCACGGCTGCTGAACTGGCCGGCGCCGCCGTTGGCAATGGTGTCGCGCGCCAGGCGGATCATGTGTTCCAGCGGGGTGTCCTTGGGGCGCAGCACGTCGAGTTCCTGCTGGGCGAAGTAGCCAATGTGGAGGCCGCGGCCTTCGATGACTTCGCCGGCGACCACTTTTAGTTCGCGCGCGACGGTTTTCACCAGCGTCGATTTGCCCTGGCCGTTTGCGCCGAGGATGCCGATGCGCTGCCCGGCGAAGACTGATTTGCTGACATTGCGCACGATCACCGTCGGCGGCGTGCCGGCAGGTGCGTCAGCGGGCGGCGGGTAGCCGAAGCTGGCGTCGTCGATGGTCAGCATGGGGTTGGGCAGGTTCTGCGGCTCCTGGAATTCAAAGGTGAATTCGGCATTCGCCAGCAGCGGCGCCAGTTTTTCCATGCGATCCAGCGCCTTGACCCGGCTCTGCGCCTGTTTGGCCTTGCTGGCCTTGGCCTTGAAGCGGTTGATGAATTCCTGCAGGTGGGCGATCTTGTCCTGCTGTTTGGCGAACGCCGCCTGCTGCAGCACCATCTGCTCGGCGCGCATGTCCTCGAAGGTGCTGTAGTTGCCGCCGTAACGGGTGAGCTGGCCGTTTTCGATGTGCAGGGTGACGTTGGTCACGGCGTCGAGAAACTCGCGGTCGTGGCTGATCACCAGCATGGTGCCGGGGTATTTCTTCAACCAGGCTTCCAGCCACACCAGCGCGTCGAGGTCGAGGTGGTTGGTCGGTTCGTCGAGCAGCAGCAGATCGGACGGGCACATCAGCGCGCGCGCCAGTTGCAGGCGCATGCGCCAGCCGCCGGAAAAGCTGTTGACGGGCTGATTCAGCTCACGCACCTGAAAGCCCAGCCCGAGGATCAGCGACTGCGCGCGCGATTGCGCGTCGTGCGCGCCCGCGTCGTGCAAGGCCATGTAGGCGTGCGCCATGCGCTCGCCGTCGTCGCTTTCTTCGGCAGCGGTGACCTCGGCCTGCGCCGCAGTGAGCTGCGTATCCCCGGCAATCACGAAGTCGGTCGCCGACTCGCTCGTCTCCGGCATGTCCTGTGCCACCTGCGCCATGCGCCACTGCGACGGGATGGAAAATTCCCCCTTGTCTTCGTGCAGGGTGCCGTTCAGCAGCGCAAACAGGCTGGACTTGCCGGCGCCGTTGCGCCCTACCAGGCCGACCATTTCACCGGGGTTGATCGAGGCCGTGGCGTTGTCGAACAGCACGCGGGAACCGCGCCGAAGGCAGATGTTTTTAAGCAGAATCATGCGGTTGTGCGCGCGGGCGCACCCTGACTAAGTGATGCGGGAGGGCGGATTCTACCCTGTCATTCTGCTGCGGCCGTTTTGATGCGTTGAGTGTCTGTCAGTTCGACGCGGGCTGTCATCTTTTCGTCAACCCGCGCCCCCCCGTCCCTGCCCCACATGCAAGCGGGAATCGGCTATCGATATGTTTTGTATGGGATTTGGAAATGATTCCGGGCAAGCAAACCGAATGGCACAGGCATTGCATGTAGTCAGGCATCCACCCTCATTCAGGAGCGCATCATGAAAGTCAACTTCGGCCAAACCCAACTCGTTCTTGCCCTGAGCAGCTCGCCCTTCGACTGGTTTTACGGCCATACCGAGCGCATGAGCCTTACCAGCCTGTCGCTGCTGTTCGTGCAATTCTCCCTGTTCGCCCGCCAGCCGAGTGTGTAATGCAACTGAATCGATGCATTAACGTGAGCTTGAGCTTATCCCGCTCACCGCTGGCGCTGTTTAATGGCAGCACGCACCAGATGTCCATGTTCAGCTTGACGCTGTTGTTTGTCGAGCTGCGCGTGATGCGCCGCCAGCCTGCGTATTGCCCGCACATGCCACATCAGCAAACTTTATAGACGGCGAATTTCCAGTACGGCTTCCAGCCCGCCTGTCTCACGATTAGCCAGCCACACCTTCCACCCATTTGTTTCGGCCAGCTGGCGCACAATCGCCAGCCCCAGCCCGGTTCCGCCGGTGGCCTGTGAACGTGATCCCTCCAGCCGATAAAACGGCCTGAACACTTTCTCCAGTTGATCGTCTGGAATCCCCGCGCCACTATCGCGCACAATTACCCGCACCCATTGTTCACCACATTCCAGCGCCAGCTCGACCGCCGTGTCGCCGCCGTAGCGCTGCGCGTTCTCGATCAGGTTGGTCACGATTTGCCGCAGCGCCAGGCGGCTCGCCTCGATTTCACAGGGTATTGGGGATGACCACGCCAGCCCTGCATCTGCCGCCACGTCCCGCAGCAAGACTGCCAGATCGAAACGCACTTTCGTTGCCGCCTGCGTGGAACGCGCCAGTTCCAGATAGCCGCCGATCAGCTGGTTCATCTCGGCCAGATCATTCACCGCACGGTCGATCCGCGCCGGGCTGGCATGACCGGAATCATCGCGCAGCATTTCCAGATTGAGTTGCAGGCGCGTCATCGGCGTGCGCAAATCGTGGGAGATGCCCGCCAGCAAGGTGGTGCGGTTATCCAGCAATTCGCGCACCTCGGCCGCCATCTTGTTGAAGCAGCGTGCCAGTTCGGCGAGTTCGGCGGGGCCGGTTTCCGGCAGGGCCTCGGGCAGCTCCCCCGCTCCCACCTGACCGGCCGCCTGCGCCGCGCGCGCCAGCGGAACCGTGATGCGGCGCACCAGCAGCAGGGCGGTCAACAGGCTCAGAAACGTGCCCAGGGCGACCACCGCGATGGTTGCCAGCGGCAGTTTGACGGCATAGCGATCCGGAAAAAAACCCACGCGCAAATCGTGCCCACCCAGTGGAATATCCAGCCACGCCGCCGTCGCTCCGGGCACGCCTTGCAGCACCACGGCCTCGCCCAGCCGCTGGCTCAATGCGGCTTCGATCTGACGGCGGAAGGTAAACGGCGGCGCATCAGCCGTCGCGCCCACATCGACGGTGGTCAGGCGCAAGCCATGGCGGCTCGCCAGTTCGCGCTCGAACGCCGCACGCGTCTGCGGCGGCAATTCCACCCAGGTTTGCGCCGACAACACGACCAGGCCCGCCAGGTCGTTCGCCGAACGCTCAGCCACCGGCACGATCAGGGTGCGATACACCACCCAGAACGCTGCCGCCTGAAACACGATGAAGGCCAGCGCCAGCGTCAGCGCGGTGCGGGCAAAGAGAGAATGGGGCATGGGTCAGGAACTTGAATGACTTTCCCGCCAGAAATGGCGTCGGCCAATCCCGACTGAGCCGGTCTCAGGTTTCGCAGCCAACGGGCACTCACTTAATGAATACTGGCTCCCGCGTCGACAACAGTTCGTCGATGCGGCAGGGCTTGTGAATGGCGTAGCCCTGGGCATAGTCGACCCCGATTTCCCGGAGCGCCTCCAGGATCAGGGGCGATTCCACGTATTCGGCCACCGTGATCAGACCCAGCGAATGTCCAATGTCGTTCATCGACTTGACCATGGCGTAGTCGTCTGAATTCTGCAGCATGTCCTTGACGAAGCCGCCATCGATTTTAAGCGTATCGGTGCGCAGGTTTTTCAGATGGGCGTAAGAAGTGAAGCCGCTGCCAAAGTCGTCCAGTGAAAACTTGCAGCCATAGCGGCGAATTTCCCGGATGAAATCCTGCGCGGCGCCATAACTTTCGATGGCGGCGGTTTCCGTGATTTCGAAGGCGATTTTGTGGGTGGGGATGTCGCTGCTCGGCAGCACCTGCTGCAGATAGCTCATCACCTCGGGATTGCTCAGCGAGTTGGCCGAAAGGTTGATGGCGAACCCCCCCAGGGACGCGAAACCCGACGGGTTGGCGCTGATCCATTCGAACACGTTCCGCATCACCCAAATATCCAGTTCGTGTGAACGCTGCAAGCTTTCTACTGCGGGAACGAAGTGCACGGGACTGACTTCCTCTCCGGCCTCGCTATCGATACCCAGCAGAATCTCGTAATAGGGCAGAAGAGCGGTGTTGTCCGTACTGATGGGCATCACCTGTTGACAGCGCAAATACAAGCCGTTGCCTTTGAGAAAGGAGTCGAGGCGTCCTGCCCAATCCATCATGGATTCCTGGGACTGCAACTGCGGGCTGGACTGCTCATAAATCTGCATCCGGTTGCGCCCCATCGACTTTGCCGTGATACAGGCCGAGTCGGCATGCCGGATGGCTTCTGCCGCGCTGAACCGGGTCGGCGCATATTCGGTCAAGCCGATATTGAAACCGATGCTGTAGCTGTGCTCCCCATGCTGGAAATGGTAATCCTTCACCTGCTTGAGCAGGCTATCGACGGCCTGGCAACCGTCATCCCGGCTGCAGTTGGGCAGCAGAATCGCCAGGGTATCGTCGCGGAACGTGGCGATGGCGGCATCAGGGCCGATTTGCGCGCGAACCTCGTTGGCCAGACTGCGAGCCAGGCTTTCTGCCGCCGCCACACCGCAGGTGTTGTAGATCATGCGGAACTGGTCAAACTCGATGATGCCAATCGCATGCGCTTTGTCCGCCTGGTCCGGCATGGCCAGATGGTTCAGGTGATGCATGAAGCCCTTGCGATTGAGCAATCCCGTCACCGGGTCGTGCATGACCTGATGCACCATGCGCTGATAGGTCTCATCGAACAAGGCATGCTCCGAGCGCTCGAACAGCGGCATATCCAGATCCTTGCCCGGATTGACGAGCCCCCCTGCATGCGCCGGGAAAGCTCGGCCAGAGTGAACTCGGTCTTGCTGGTCGCGGAGCGGTTGGCAAAGGCGCAGCCCAATGGCGGCTGGCTGACCCAGATGAGCTGCATCGGAACCTTGCCGTCGTCCAGACTGAAATCCCACCAGTCGCCCACTCGCAGGCGTTCCGCCAGCCGGCGATGCGCGGGCGCATCGTCCCCCTCCCCGTGTGAAGTAGCCAATCTGCCCGGCGGGACCAACACCATCGCGGTTGCGGTTGCGGCGGTGGGACGCGACGACGCATCGGCCAGCCTGTCGCCCAACTCATCCATGAATGCAGCCAACAGCTTGGCGTCGACATTGACCGTTGCCAGCGTGCGCTCGACCTCGCTCAGCAATGCCTGGGCCGCCTCAGGGGCTCGGGACGCGTCAGCATGGTCAGGGCCGAGCCAGGCGAACAGCCGATCCAGCACCGCCAGGCCTGCGTCCCACAATTCACCCTGCGCGCCCTGGCGCATTTCCAGCAGAACGAGATACTGGCGCCAGCCCGCATCCAGCAGGCGCAACAGCATGGCGGGCACTTCGCGCCCCGCCAAGCGCTGTTCCAGTGCTGCGTTGACCCGGGTGCGGGCCGAACGGATGCGCTCCCGTCCCTCGCTGGCTTCCTGCAGGCGCGCCACCCGCGTTCTGCGGATTTGCAGGATCGGCAACAACACCTTTTCGAGACTGTCGCGAACCACCTCGAAAATGCCGGGGTCCTCATCGGCCCGAGCGCAGACACGATCCACCAGCAGGTAGAGGAATCGTTGCAGCTTGGCATCGAAAAACTTGCCCTTGTCATCCGCCGCCACGGCGTATTGCTCAATGAGATTGAGCACCTGCCGGGCGGGATGATCAGGCAAATTGGGAAAATTGGCGTCCTGCAGCGCAAGCTTGAGCAGCGGGCGCTCCAGCCGCTTCACCAGCAACTCCACGTCCGAACTGGGCACGAAGTCCGCCCGTGCCCGGGCGAACAAATCCGAGGTGGTATCCAGAATCCGCCGCTGGTCCGGCGCAATCCATCTGGCACCGCCCCCGCTCGAGGCGATGTGCGCATCGATCTGATCGGTCAATGAAGATGGCATGCCCGCCGTTGCCTGGCTCACCAGTGGCAAGCTATCCAGGGCGAGCTGCAACTCGCGCAGGCTGGCCTCCGGCAACGCCGCCCCGGCGCTGCTCGACCCGGCAGGTCGCAGCGCTGACTCATCGCGCCCGACCATCTGGCGGGCGGTCTGTTGCATGCGGCTGACCACTTGCAGGATCTCGGGCCGCGCGGCAGCCGGATGTCCCGGGGCCGCGCCCATCTGGCGACTGGATCGCGCGGCAGGCGCCGCCGGTGTGGCACTGGCTGCACGTCGTTGAGACTGATTGAGGCTCGCCAGAACACGGTCCAGACTGTACTCGGCGCTTTCCGGCGTTTGGGGCGTACCCGCCTGATCCTGCTTGTAGAGTGCGTTCAGCGTATCCGCGATTTCGGCAAGATCCGGCCTCGGCTTGTCGCTTTCAACGGGTTGAACTTCTGCCGCTGCGGCCGGGGCAGGCTTCGATTTCGCCTTGCCGCGGCCCGGCTCGGGCAGGGTGGCCGGTTGCAGGGAAGCCAGCGTCTGGTTGAGCTGCTGGTACAGCGCCAAACTATGGTTCGACACCGCTTGCCCGAGCGTTTTGTAGAGAACCGCCCGCATGGGGTTGGAGAAATCCAGCACCTGAATGGCATCCTGGAAGGCACGGCCGATCATTTCCGGGCCAAGGGGGTTGTTTTTCCGGTCGACCGGCATGCCGATCAGCCTGCTGTAGCGCTGCTCGAACTCACCGAGCGGGGAGGCAATGCCCGCCTCGATCTGCTTGATGACCGTCGACAAACTCAGCCAGTCCTCGAATTCGGCCTCGTCGACGAGGGATAACTTGTTCGCTGCGGGCGCCCCCAGGGAAGCTTCCGCGGCCGGCCCGACATACGAGATGCGGTCGCGTACGGCATTGAAAAAATCGTCTTCGATCCGGCTGCGGCGCTGTGTCAGTTCCTGGACGCCATAGTCGTAACGGGAGCGCTCCAGAAAACTCGGCTCGTCCTGACCCGCCTCCCCCAGTCGCTCCTCAGCGCGTTCAAAAAAGTCCTGCATCACCTTATCAAGGAAGCTGCGGAATAGGCTGGTGCATTCCAGTTGCAGCGCCTGGGTCTGTTGCGGGCTCAGGCCGTCGCCCCCCCTGCCGGAATCAGGCCGGGCAAGATGTCCACTTGCCGCTCGCAAGGCCTGCACGATCCCCTCGGGCAGGGTGGCGGTAAAGACACCCACCCCACCGGGCGACACATGCGCGACCCGTCCCTTGCACCGAAATGCGCCGGCAGCGCCCACTTCAAACGCCACCTGCACGGAATCGCCCACCAGCGCCGGAAGGGCGGCGTCGGGTGTGCGCGCGCCGGGAAAGGCCACGTAAAGGCCGGTCTGGCAATAGTCACGGATTTCGGCCGGAATGGCCTCGCCTTCTCCAAAACGGATCTGCGCAGTCTGCAATGTGGCCAGCCGCGCATGGCGCCGCTGTTCCTTTTTGCCCGGTCTGGAAGAAGCAAAAGTCATCTTGTTTTTATCAGGAGGTGCCTACCCAAAAGATACCAATCAGTTTGCGTGATGATCGCGCAAAAACGCTACTTTCAGCAGACTACTAATCTTTGCCCCGCGGCACAAACAAATATCCCTGTCCTCGTTGAGTGCGAATGTAAGCCGGATTGGCCGGATCGTCCTCGATTTTCTTGCGCAGGCGATTCACCCGGACGTCGATGCTGCGGTCGAACGGGTCACGCTCGAAGCCACGCAGCTGATCCATCAGCCAGTCGCGCGACAATGCACGGTTGGCGTGGCTGACGAATAATTCCAGCAGTTCGTATTCGCCGCCGGTGAGCGTGATGTCGCTGCCGTCGCGACTCAGGCTGCGGGCGTCGAGGTTGACGACGAATGGGCCGAAAACAAAGGTTTTGGCGGATGCGGCTGCCGCCTGCGCCGAAACCGCATCGTGCCGCCGCAGCACCGCGCGGATGCGCGCCAGCAGCTCGCGCGGGTTGAACGGCTTGGGCAGGTAGTCGTCCGCGCCGACTTCGAGGCCGATGATGCGGTCGATGTCCTCGCCCTTCGCCGACAGCATGATGATGGGCGGAAACCCCGGCTGCGCGCGCAGGCGGCGGGCAACCGACAGGCCGTCTTCGCCTGGCATCATCCAGTCCAGCACCACGAGCTGCGGCAGGCGCGCCGCCAGCAGGCGATCCAGTGCCGCCGCATCCGCCGCCGTCTCAACCGCGTAACCCTGCGTGGCGAGATATTCGGCCACCAGTTCGCGAATGCCGGGGTCGTCATCCGTTACATAGATCAGGTCTTTTTCCATGCGGCAACTATAGCGCGGCACCCGTGCACTTCCCATCCGGTTACACACGGTTACAAAATCGCGCTTGCGTGAAACAGAACGCTTACTTTCCTCACCCAAACTGCGAAGCGTGGGAGCGAGACATCGCCCCCCGCACAAGGAGACAAAATTGAATACACGTTACACATGGATGGCTGGAGTGGCTGCACTGGGGTTTGCGCTGGCCACGCCTGCGCAGGCGAATCCGGAAGGCCTGGATGGATCATTCAGGGTGGCCGCACGCGACGCCCGCGACGACGTTCGCCAGGATCAACGTAACGACAAGCAGGACACGCGTAGCCGCAACAAGCGCGAAGTCGAACGCAACGAACCCCAGGGCTACGGCTATGGTTACGAGCGCCGCCAGCAACAGGATCAGGGCGACAGCAAAGACCGTTCTTCGCGTCAGCCCCGCCACTAATCCGCATCACTTTGCTTCAACCAAGGAGAGTCAGCATGAGTACACGCATTTTCAACACGACCCTGATCGCCGCGCTGTTCGCAGCCAGCGGAACCGCCCAGGCCGACCGTCGCCCGGACGACGAAATGGTTGTCCGCGCCCGAGTCGTTGCCAGCGAACCGGTATACGACACCATCAACGAGCCGCGCAAGGAATGCTGGACTGAAACCACCGGTTACGAAACGCAGACGTATCGCAGCGCCAACAATCCCGGCGGCGCAATCCTCGGTGCCATCGCAGGTGGTCTGCTCGGTTCGACGGTCGGCAAGGGCAACGGCAAGGTCGCCGCTGCTGCCGTCGGTGCGGCCACCGGCGCAGTCGTGGGTGACCGCTGGAATGATCGCGGCGCAGTCACCGAGTCGCGCCCCACCCAGGTGGAACGCTGCAGCGTCCAGGACAACTACCGCCAGGTGTTGACTGGATACGACGTGCGCTACCGCTTCAATGGTCGCGAATTCACCACCCGCCTGCCCTATGACCCGGGCGCATTCCTCAACCTCAATGTGTCATACAGCATCGCGCAGGACCAGCGCGGCAACGGCTGGAGAAAAGACCAGCGCAGTTAAGTCGGCCACGCCACGTCCTCACTTGATAAAAGGAACCTGATCATGTTACGCACCACATTGCTTGCCGCCACACTCCTCGCCACCCCTCTCGCAGCACTCGCCTCCGGCGACTATTACGCGGATGGCTATCGCGGCCGTGCCGTCGTTGTCGAGCCGAGCATCGCCGTATCAATCGGCGCTCCGCTCAATGGGTTCAGCCTGTTCTATCAGAGCGGAGGTTATCCCTACGTACCCGTGGCGCCGGTCTACTATCGTGCGCCGGTTGTCGTGCGCGCACCGTATTACCCTGCACCTCGCGTCCAGTATTACCCCTCACGCAACGACTGGCATGGTGGCGGCCGTCATCACCGCGACGACTACGATCGTCATGGCCGTCGTGACCATGACCGGGGTCATGGCCATGGTCGCGGCCATGACAGGGATGATTGAGCAGCTGCTTATCCAAAGGGCAGGGAAACTGCCTCGAGTTTTGAGGCGGCGACGCGAGCGCGCCTTATTCGTGATGCACGACGAAAGCCAGCTCGGTGCTGAAATTACCGACCCCGCGATGGTTGGTCAGCGTCCAGCCGCTGTCTTTCAGATAGCGTGTCATCTCACGCGTCATCTCGGGGTTGCCGCAGATCATCACGCGGTCGTGTTCGGGATCGGGCAAGGGCAGCCCGAGACCTTGCGACAACGATCCCCGAGCGAAACAGGTCGGCTCCCCGCCCGGACGTGGCAAACGCTTCACGCGTCACCGTCGGCACATAGCGCAACCGCGGATTACCGAGCGCCTCGATCTCGTCACGGTACGCCAACTCGGCCACCGTGCGCACCGAATGCACCAGCACCACCTGTTCAAATCGCGCATAGGTTTCAGGTGCGCGAACCAGGCTGATGAAGGGCGCGAGGCCAGTGCCGGTGGCGAGCATGTAAAGCGTGCGGCCCGGCAACACATGATTCAAGGTAAGCGAGCCCGTGGTCTTGCTGTTCACCCACACCGTGCTGCCGGGCTGGACATGCACGAGCTGACTGGTGAGCGGACCGTCCGGCACGTGGATACTGAGGAATTCCAGATGGTCGCGGTCGGCAGTGGACACGATGGAATACGCGCGCGCCACCAGTTTGCCTTCGCGCTTGAGCCCGAGGGTGACGAACTCACCGTTGGCAAAATCAAAATCCTGCGGCCGGGTCAGCGTGAAGCTGAAGGTTTTATCCGACCATGGACGGACGGACTGCACGGTTTGTTCACTGTAGGGCATTGGCTGACCTCATTTCGTTTGTTTCCAGGCTTCGACTGCCGCCGCGCGCGCGCGGAACACCGCTTCGCGCACCTTGTCGGGCGCGGACGCCTGCGCCACCGCACCGGCATCAACCGCACGCGCAACGGCAAGCGCCTGCATCAAATAGACGGGTTCGGGAAATTCGCGCGTTTCATAACCCGGACGGCCACGAAAATCACATTCGCAGGCCTGTAAAAATTCCGTAAAGCGCTCCGGGCGGCGAAACGCATCGACGCGTTCCAACAATTCGACGACCGTGGCTGCGCGAAGTTCCAGTGCACGATGCGCATTGCCGTGGTCGCGCGCCACCGCAACGGCCAGCTCACGGCAGTCGGCGGGAACCCGGATGCGTTCGCACAACGCCCGCACCAGTTCGACGCTTTTGGCTTCGTGACCGTGATGCTTCGGCCACAGTTCAGGTGGCGTCACGCCCTTGCCGAGATCGTGCGTCAGCGCAGCAAAGCGCACCGGCAGGCTGAAGCCTTGCCGCGCAGCCCAGTCGACGACGAGCATGACGTGGATGCCGGTATCGATTTCGGGATGGTGTTCGGGCGGCTGCGGCACGCCAAACAGGCGGTCGATTTCGGGGAACAGTCTGGCCAGCGCGCCGCAGTCGCGCAGCACCTGAAACATCCGCGAAGGCTGCGCTTCCATCAGGCCACGTGAAATTTCCTGCCACACGCGTTCGGGCACCAATGCGTCGACTTCACCGTTGTCCACCATCTGCCGCATCAACGCGTTGGTCTCCGCTGCCACGGCGAAATCGGTGAAGCGCGCGGCGAAACGCGCCACGCGCAGGATGCGCACCGGGTCTTCGGCAAAGGCCGCACTGACGTGACGGAAGGTTTTGGCAGCCAGATCGCGCTGACCACCGTAGGGGTCGACCAGCGCGCCGTCGCTGGCCTCGGCCATTGCATTGACGGTGAGGTCACGCCGCGACAAGTCCTGTTCCAGCGTGACGTCGGGCGCAGCGTGGACGGTGAAGCCTTTGTAGCCCGGGCCGGATTTGCGCTCGGTACGTGCCAGCGCGTATTCGGCGTGGGTGTCGGGATGCAGGAAAACCGGAAAATCCCTGCCGACCGGCTGATACCCCAGCGCCACCATCTGCTCTGGCGTGGCGCCGACGACAACATAATCGCGGTCGGCCACCGGCAAGCCCAGCAAGCGGTCGCGCACTGCGCCGCCGACGATATAGATTTTCATGACGGGCTGGCTGCCTCCCAACGCAGGATCGCTGCGCGCGCCCGGTCGTAGTCATCCTCGTCCACCAACAGACGCACCAGCCCGTGTGCCGGGAGTTCGCCTATCGCGCCTTGCAGATAGGCGCCGACAACCTGGACAGCGATTCCCTCCTGCACAAGATAGCCCTGGAGAATATGGGCTTCGATGGCATTCGAGGCTTCGTACGCCGTCCGCATCGATCAGCGCCCCGCGTTCTCCCGATACCCCTCATAACGCGCACGCGGCGAATCGGCGCGCAGGTATTCGGGCGCAATGGCCTCGAGCGCGGCGGGCTGAAAACCGAACACGGCCGGCCAGCCGCCCTTGCAGACGTTGTCGGTGCACATGGCGTAGTGGTTGTCGCGCGTCATCAGCTTTTTGCCGGGCTTGAATTCCAGCGCCCAGGCTTGCAGGTAGGAGCAAAAATTACACAGCGAAAAGATGCTGCGTTTTTTGCCGATGACTTCGCCGACGTAGCTCACCAGTTCCTTCAGGGTGTAGACCTTGGGGCCGCACAGGTCGTAGGTCTGGCCATAGGTCGCCTGATTGTCGAGGCTGTCGGCAAAGGCGCGGGCAACGTCGTCCACGTGCACCGGCGCAAAGCGTGCGCCCGCATCGGCCAGCGGCATCACGGGGAAGGTTTTGAGCAGGCTGGCGAACATGGACAGGAAGGAATCGCCCCGGCCAAAAATCACCGACGGGCGGAAAACCGTGACGTTCAGCCCGTAGCCATGAATCAGCTTGGGGCCGTTGAGATACCAGTTTTCATGCTCGATATGCTGTACGCCGGATTCACGCACCAGAAACTCGGCCACGCCCTTGGAACGCTGATACGCCGAACGTGAATTGGGGTGGGCGCCGAGCGCGCTCATGTGCAGCAAACGATTGACGCCCGCTTCGCCGCAGGCGTGGATCACCTTGCGCGGCAGTTCGATATGGGTTTGATGGAAGTCACCCCGGCGCGCGCTGGGCAGGTCGACGCGTCCGATCTTGCTTTCGTGCAGGATGCCCACCAGATTGATGACGGCATCCATGCCACGGAAGTTGCGAATCAGTTCCTGCTGGTCGTGCACGTCGGCCTCGATCACTTCCACTGTCGGCAGCAGGATCAGTTCCTTGGCCATTTCACGGCGGTGGCTGAGCACGCGCACCTTGAGGCCGCGCGCGGCGAGCTGGCTGACGAGATGGGTGCCGACAAAGCCGGAACCGCCCAGAATGCAAATGCGTTCAATCTTCATGATGAAAGGATGTCTGTATATAAGGCGATTCTGATTTTAGCGCGGAACACCTCCGTTGCGCGCTATTCGTCCGCTTGCGGCGCGGGCGGAACCGGAGTCCTGCGCGGCGGCAGCACGCCCAGCCGGTCTTTCAGCAACACCGAAGGCTGGCCGAAACGCGTCGCGTAATACATGGCGTTGCTCATCACTTTTTTGACATAGTCGCGGGTTTCGGTAAACGGAATCGATTCGATGTAGACAGCAGCTTCCATCGGCTGGCTGCTGCGCCAGCGCTGCGCCCGCCCCGGTCCCGCGTTGTAGGCTGCGGTAGCGAGCACCGGCGAGCCATCCAGGCTGGTCTGCACGTGTTTCAGGTAGTACGAGCCGAACTGGATATTGCGGGCGGGATCCTGCATCTCGTTGGTATCGAATCGCTTGATACCCAGCCGCTGCGCAATCCAGCGCGCGGTGGCGGGCATGATCTGCATCAGGCCGGCCGCGCCCACATTGGAGCGCGCGACATTGATAAAGCGGCTTTCCTGCCGCATCAGGCCAAACACCCAGGCTTCGTCGATCTGGTTATCACTCGCGGCCTGCCGCGCCAGTTCGCGATACGGTGCGATAAAACGCAATTCGAAATCATGCAGTTCGCGGGTGCGTTCAGCGGTGTCGATGGCGCGGTCATACCACTCCATCTGGCGTGCCAACTCGGCGGCGGACAGCAACTGGGTGTCGGAAAAGCGCTGGATCGTCCAGTTCCACTCCAGCGTGGCGTCGCTGCGCAAGCCGAGATCGTACAAAGCCTGCGCCCGCGCAATCCCGGGGTTGCGTGCGATCGCGGCAACGTTCTCGCCGCCGGTTTTGACATTGATCTGCGGCGCCTGCATCACCGGCCCCAGCTCTTCTTCGGCCAACTGGCCGTAGTAATGATGCTCACGCGACAACGCCAGAAAAATCGCATTCGCGGCCTGCCGCTGGCCATTCGCCTGCAGGGCACGCGCCCGCCAGTAACGCCAGACTGCCTGCGCACGCGTCGATTCGCCCATGCTCTCGGTCACCCGCTGCACAGTCTGCCAGTCGCCCGCACGCAACGCGGCACGCGTCCACCATTCGCGCTGAAAATCCGTAACCGCCACCAAACCCGCCCGCTGATACCAGTCCAGCGCAACGGCCTCATGGCGGCGAGCCGCCCAGGTCGCAAGACGCGCCCAGGCCGTGCGCAACTCGTCTGCACTCAATTTCACGGCATTTTTTTGCAGCACCTGTTCGGCCACACCAGAATTATTTTTGGCGACTTGATCCAGCGCATACAGCCCGATCTCACGATCGCCGCGCTGCCCGAAATCGAGTTTTCCGCTATTCAGCAAACGCGCCGGATCACGCGCAGCCTGATCGAATAGGCTAGCGGCCGGGCGCTGCGCTTCTGGCAAGGAATTCGACACGGCCTGCGCAACACCCACATTGCCCGCTTCCAGCGCCAGCCGCATGCGGCGCCAGACATCCTCTTCATTGAGAAGCCCGGCTTCGATCAACTGGGTGAACAGGGGGTCGCAGGCATTGGGCAGATCGCGTCCACTGAACCACAAGGACACCGCTTCACGCTGGTGTGCCGGGTTGCCCAGCGCCCACTCGGCACGGTAGGCGTAACACTGGTGTGTCATATCCGGTTTGACCAGACGGGGGTACTCCGCCAGATATTGCGGCCAGGCGGCCCGCGCTCCCAGGGACTTGAGCCAGTCGGCACGCAGGGATTCCGCCACGCGGCTGTCCGGATAGCGCGCCAGAAAGTCGGCGATGCGCGCCTCATCACCACGCCCCGACAGCATCAAACGCCAGTACTCGACATAGGGTGACAACACATGATCGGCCGGCACGTCGGCGGCGGCGCGCTCGAGGTTCGCCACCTGTCGCGCTATGAATGCCGCGCGCGCGCGCTGCACGGCCTCATCGCCCGGTGCAGCCCAGACTGGCAGCGCAGTGGCCAGCCCCAGGATCAAGATACAAAACAATTTCATCATGGGTTGAGGTTAACATGCAGCGGCAATGAGGAAACGCCTATGCGCCGCCCTGAATATCCAGAAACAAACGGCCTCATCCGGAACTTAAGATTCGCTTAATAGTCTTCAAGCACCATACTGGATCAGTATAGATACCCGCCGATTTACGTAGACCAGTAGAACGCTCATTCATGATCGCCTGATAATTCGAGTCCGACCGTGCCTGGCCAAACATACCGCTCCCTGATGCTCTGGTTATTCATCGCCCTGCAGGCGATGATGCCGTTCATCCACGCCCATGCGGGTGCGGTACAACTGAATCATTCGGACTTTCTGCACCTCCATCAGGATGTGCACAACGATGCCGCCTATCACGCGACGGCAACCAGCGAGCACGGCGCTGAAGTCGACGTGGCAGAGGGCAGGCCGCTCCGCATCGACGCGCTGGATCCGGCAGATGCCGCACTGCCCGCCGCGAGCCTGATGTTGCCATGCGTCGTTGCAAACCACCGGCTTGGCGCTGGCTTGCCCGCTCCGCCGCCGCCGTTTGCTCCCCCCGACCACACCCGCCCCCCCGCCTTGGCCCCGCCTGCCGCCTGATCGTCCATCTCGGTGTGCGCCCTTGCGCGCGCCTGCTGTTTGTTTTTATGGAGATCACGCATGACCGCCGCATCCTTTGTCACCCCTGTTCTTGTCTGGACGCTGTTTGCTGCCCCCGCTGCGCTTGCGGCTGAAAACCTGCCGCTGACCGCAGCACAAAAAACCAATCTCGGCATTGCCACCGTGGCCGCTGCCACGCAAACCACGGGCCCGGCGCTCACCTATCCGGCAAGGGTGACGCTGCCGCCCGCCAGTGTGCGTGTCGTCGCTGCATCCGGTGCGGGGCTGGTTACGCAGCTCCATGTGCAGGCGGGCGACACGGTCAAGCTCGGTGCGCCGCTGGTCACGCTGGCGATGCCCGCTCTGGCCGATGCGCAGAATGCCTTGACGCAGGCGCGGCTGAAATCGCAGCTGGCCGCCAGCAATGCCGCGCGCGATCAAAAACTGTTCGCCGAGGGGTTGATCGCCGAATCGCGCCTGCGCGCAACGCAATCCGAAACGCAGTCAGCGCGCGCCAGCCTGGTGGCGGCGCAGACGACGCTGTCGATGCTGGGGACGGGCAAGGTGTCAGGCACTACGATCACGCTGACCGCGCCGATTGCCGGCGTGGTGACGGAAAGTGCCGCCGAGCCAGGCGAACGGGTGGATGCCGGCATGGCGCTGGTGAAAGTGGCCGACCTGTCGAAGCTGGCGCTGGAGATTCCGCTGTCGACCGCGCAGGTGCGCCAGGTCGTTGTCGGGCAAATGGTGACAGTGGCGGGCAGCCCGGCCAGCGGCCGCGTCACCGCCCTGCTGCCTCAGCTCAATGCATCGCAAAGCGTGCTGGCGCGCGCCAGCCTGGTTGATCCGCAAGGTCTGTTGCGTCCCGGCCAGTCGGTGCAGGTCGCCCTTGCGGGTGCGCAGTCGGCGCAGGGGCTGGCCGTGCCCGCCGCCGCGTTGGTGTGGAAAGCCAGCCTGCCGTATGTCTTCGTCGAGACGGCGCAGGGCTTCACGCCGACGCTGGTGAAGCTGGTTCGACAGAACGCCAGCCAGGCCGAAGTCACCGGTTTGGCCCCGGGTAGCCGCATCGCCGTCAAAGGCGTGGCGGCACTCAAAGCGCAATGGCTGGGAGAGTAAGCCATGTTGAACACCCTGATCGAATTCGCGCTGGCGCGGCGCTGGCTGATGCTCGCGCTGGCCTTGGTACTCGCTGGGTATGGGCGTGCGTGCATACCAGCAGATTCCCATTGATGCCTTCCCCGATGTCTCGACCACCCAGGTCAAGCTGATCCTGAAAGCGCCCGGCATGACGCCGGAAGAAGTCGAGGCGCGCATCACCCAGCCGGTTGAAACCGAACTGCTGGGCATTCCCAACCAGACCACCCTGCGCAGCCTGTCGAAGAATGCGCTGGTCGATATCACCGTCGATTTTGCCGAAGGCACCGACATTTACTGGGCGCGCCAGCAGGTGGCGGAACGCTTCGCCAACGTGAAGGGCGACCTGCCGGGCAACGTGTCGGGCGGTTTGGCGCCGATTTCGACGCCGCTGTCCGAGCTGTTCATGTTCACCATCGAGGGGCCGTTGTCGCTCGCGGAAAAACGCATCCTGCTCGACTGGACGGTGCGCCCGCAATTACGCGGCATCCCCGGTGTGGCCGATGTCAACTCGCTCGGTGGCCGCGTCACCACCTTTGCTGTCAACCCGGATCCCGCTGCGTTGGCTGCGCGTGGCGTGACGCTGACCGAACTGCGCATGGCGCTGGAAACCAACACCCGCAACGACGGCGCCGGACGCGTCAACGAAGGTGAGGAAACCTGGGTGGTGCGCGTCAACGGCGGCGTCAGCTCGCTCGACGACCTGCGCCACATCGGCGTCAAGGCGGTTGATGGCGTGGTCGTCACCGTAGGCGATGTCGCGCGCGTGGAGCTTGGCGAAATGACCCGCTACGGCGCGGTGACGCAGAACGGCAAAGGCGAGGCTGTGGAAGGCCTGGTGATCGGGCTGAAAGGCGTCAACGCGGGCGAACTGATCAAAAACGTTAAAACCAAACTCGCCGAGATCCAGACCACCCTGCCAAAAGGCGTGACGATCTCGACGTTTTACGACCGCGCGCAACTGGTCGACCGCGCCGTCGGCACCGTCAGCAAAGCGCTGCTCGAAGCCGCCGTGCTGGTGGTGATCCTGCTGATCCTGTTCCTCGGCAACCTGCGTGCCGCCATTGTGGTGGCACTGATCCTGCCGTTGTCGGTGCTGGCCACGTTTGTGCTGATGCGCCAGTTTGGTTTGTCGGCCAATCTGATGAGTCTGGGCGGCCTGGCGATTGCGATTGGCTTGCTGGTCGATGCCGCAGTGGTGGTGGTGGAAAACGTCGTTGCGCATCTGGCGCACGACCCGGAGAACACCAGCGAAACACCGTTGCAACGGGTGCTGTGGGCGACGCAGGAGGTCGCCAGTCCGGTGACCTCGGGCATCGCCATCATCGCCATCGTGTTTCTGCCGCTGCTGACGCTGGAAGGGCTGGAAGGCAAATTGTTTACCCCGGTCGCGCTGACCATCGTGTTCGCGTTGGCCGCCTCCCTGCTGCTGGCGTTCACAGTGATCCCCGTGCTGGCATCGATGCTGCTGAAGCAGGGCACACATGAGGACCCGTGGCTGTTGCGCAAGGCGCAAGGCATTTACACCCGCTTGCTTGATGGTGCGCTGGCGCGTCCGAAGTGGGTGTACGCCACCGCCGGCGTGTTGATGCTGGCAGCGGTGGGCGTGACGCCCCTGATCGGCAAAACCTTCATGCCGACGATGGACGAGGGTGACATTCTGGTGCAACTGGAAAAACTGCCGTCGATCAGCCTGGAGGAATCGGTCGCGCAGGATTTGCGGGTGCAGCAGGCGCTGCTGAAAAACGTGCCGGAAATCCGCCGCATCGTCGGCCGCGCCGGTGCCGACGAGCTGGGGCTCGACCCGATGAGCCTCAACGACACCGACACCTTTCTGGTGTTGAAGCCGCAGGCTGAATGGCGTCGCCCGGATAAGGAATGGTTGACCGACGAAATCCGCAAAATCCTCGACGGCTTCCCCGGTATCGCCTACAACTTCACTCAGCCGATCGACATGCGCGTAGGTGAAATGCTGACCGGTTCGCGCGGTGACGTGGCGATCAAGATTTTCGGCCCTGACCTCGCCACGCTGAATCAACTGGCCGACGCCATATTCAAAGTGGTGGAAAAAGTCCCCGGCGCGTCCGACGTGTATACCCAGCGGAACGAGGGTGTGCAGTATTTGCAGGCGGAGATTGATCGCGACGCCGCGGGCCGCTTTGGTTTGTCGGCTGACGATATTGCCGCCTTGCTGCGCACGCAGCTTGAAGGCGAAATCATCGGCACGATCCAGCAGCAGGGGCGGCGCATCCCGCTGCAACTGCGCGGCCCTGCCGGCCTGCGCGAGTCGCCCGATGCCCTGCAGGCGATTCGCCTGACGCTGGCGGACGGCCGCGAAATCAGCCTCGACCAGGTGGCCACCCTCAAACGCACCAACGGCCCGGTGGCGGTGAAGCGTGAAAACGCGGCGCGCTTTACCGTGGTGCAAAGCAACGTCGCCGGCCGTGACCTGGTCAACTTCGTCACCGACGCGCAGGCCGCTGTCACCGAGCAGGTCAAGCTGCCGCCCGGCTACAGCCTGACCTGGGGCGGCCAGTTCGAAAACCAGCAACGTGCCGCGCAACGCCTGATGATCGTGGTGCCGGTGGCGCTGCTGCTGATCGGTTTTTTGCTTTACGTCACCTTTGGCGATGTGCGCCAGGCGGTACTGGTGATGATGAACGTGCCGCTGGCGCTGATTGGCGGCATCTTCGCACTGGCAGCGTCGGGTGAGTATCTGTCGGTGCCCGCCTCGGTGGGCTTCATTGCGCTGCTGGGCATTGCGGTGCTGAACGGCGTGGTGCTGGTCAGCCACTTCAACCAGCTGCGCGGGCAGGGGTTACGCGGCAATGCCGTGGTGCGCGACGGTGCGCTGCGGCGTTTACGGCCGGTGCTGATGACCGCCAGCATCGCCGCCTTCGGTCTGGTGCCGCTGTTGTTTGCGACCGGCCCCGGTTCCGAAATCCAGCGCCCCCTCGCCATCGTCGTCATCGGCGGTCTGGTCAGCGCCACTTTGCTGACGCTGGTGATGCTGCCGCTGCTGTACCGTCAATTCATTCTGAAAGGAGCGCGCGTATGAACGCCGTTCAACCATTGAGCATGGCGAACGCCGTTCGCACATTGAGCCTGGCTCTGGTGTTGGCATTTTCTGCTCACGCACAGGCCGATTATTTACCCGACCCCAAAGCCGCCGAGGCTGCGCTGTGGGCTTCGCCCAGCGTGGCGCAGGCGCGCGGTGATTACGCCGCGCAATCTTTGCGCAGCCAGAGCCTGCAACAGGGGCGCGACGAGTGGAAGCTGGACGCGGAAGTCGACCAGCGGCGCATCCAGACGACTCCATCTGACAACTTCGCCGAATGGGGATTGGCGCTGTCGCGCCCAATCCGGATGCCCGCCCGCGCCGAGGCCGAGCGCGCGCTGGCCGGCGCACTCAACGCCCATGCCGAAGCCAGTCTGGGCGAAGCACTGCACGAGTCCGGGCGGCAACTGCTGACCCTGTGGTTCGACTGGCTCAATCAGGCCAGCCAGTCAAACCAGTGGCAAGCACAGCGCCAGCTTGCCGAACAGCAACTCGCCACGGTGAATGCGCGCATTCGCCTGGGCGAAGCGCCACGCACCGAACGGGTCAACGCCGAGGCCGCGTTGGCGCAAATCCGGCTGCAACAGCAGCAGTCGGCCACGCGGTTGCAGCAGGCGCGCAGCCGTCTGCAGGCGCAATTTCCCACCCTGCCGCTGACGGCGGTCACGACATTGCCGCCGCCCACGCAACCCGGCTTTCAGGGGTCAGCAGACCATTACGTCGATGCGGTGCTCGAACACAATCATGAATTGTTCCGCGCGCGCCGCCAGGCCGATGTCCTGCAGGCCGAAGTGCGCAAGCTCGCCCAACACCGCAGCATCGATCCCACCGTGGGCATGTTTTATCGCAATGAAATGGGCGGCAATGAGCATGTGCTGGGCCTGGGAGTCGGCCTGACCCTGCCCGGAGGGGCGCGCCGTACCGATCAGGAGGCCGCCGAGCAACTCGCCACCACGGCGCAAGCCGCGGCGATCCAGTTGGAGCAGCGCTTAAGGCAGGAGGCGCGCGCGGACTTCGAGACCGCCGCCGCGCAAGTGGAAAACTGGCAGCAGGCCGGCCGCGCTGCGCGGGCGCTGACCGAAGCCGCACGCCTGGCGGCGCGCGCCTACGAACTGGGCGAAGGCAGTCTGGATCAGGTGCTGCTCAATCGCCGCCTGGCGCTGGACGGCCAACTGATGGCGCAGCAGACGCAGCTCGATGCGTTGGCCGCAAACGCACGACTGAAGCTGGATTCACACCAGTTGTGGCCGCTCGACGTAGAAGCGGACAGCGCGAACGGGCACGCGCATCCGTAACAGCAGGGCGCTTTGCGAATGGGGGGCGATGGGCTGCGGCTTCGAACAGGCAACATTGGTCGCCGCGCAGACTGCCCGTTCTGTTCGGCAAGTCATCCATTGCTCGCGATATCCGTAACCCTCGTGACAAGCTGTGACCGGCATCCGCTGCCTAGAAAAAATCACCCGATTGGCGGGCATGCTTCCTGCGGCATCAAGCAAGCAATCACGCCAGAAACAGTTTGTAAGCCGGATTGCTGGATTCGTCCCAGTAACGGTAGCCCAGCCCGTCCAGAAACGCCTGGAAGCTGGGCTTTTCCTTGTCCGGCACCTGGATGCCGACCAGCACGCGGCCATAGTCGGCACCATGGTTGCGGTAGTGGAACAGGCTGATGTTCCAGCCCTGGCTCATGCTTTCGAGAAAGCGCATTAGTGCGCCGGGGCGTTCGGGGAACTCGAAGCGGTAGAGCACTTCATTCACCGCGTCGGGCGCGCGCCCGCCGACCAGATGGCGGATGTGCAGCTTGGCCATTTCGTTGTCGGAGAGGTCGAGTGCGTCGATGCCGTGGCGCTTGAGCAATTCGACCACGCGCTTGCCCTCACCCGCGCCCGGCACCGACAGACCGACAAACACGCGCGCGGTTTTGGGGTCGGAATAGCGGTAGTTGAACTCGGTGATGTTGCGCGCACCGAGCAGGCTGCAAAAGGTTTTGAAGCTGCCTGGCGTTTCGGGAATGGTGACGGCCAGCACGGCTTCGCGCTTTTCCCCCAGCTCGGCGCGCTCTGCGATATAGCGCAGGCGATCAAAGTTCATGTTGGCACCGGACGCCACCGCGACCAGAGTCTTGCCCTTGAGCTTGCCGCTTGCGATGGCCGCTTTCATCCCGGCGATCGACAGCGCACCCGCCGGTTCCAGAATCGAACGCGTGTCTTCAAATACGTCTTTGATCGCCGCACAGATTGCGTCGTTATTGACGCGGATAATTTCATCCACATACAGCTGCGTCAGCCGGAAGGTCTCCTTGCCGACCTTTTTTACCGCCACGCCGTCAGCAAAGATGCCCACGCGTGACAAGGTGACGCGTTCGCCGGCTTCCAGCGAGCACGCCATCGCATCGGCGTCCTCAGGCTCGACGCCCACGATCCGGATGTCCGGGCGCAGGCGCTTGATGTAAGCGGCCATGCCGGCAATCAGCCCGCCGCCGCCCACCGGGATGTAAACCGAATGGATCGGCCCCGGGTGCTGGCGCAACAATTCCATCGCCACGGTGCCCTGCCCGGCGATAACATCGGGGTCGTCGTAGGGATGAACAAATGTGGCCTTGGCCTCCTTGGCGAGCTGCGTGGCATGGGCGCAAGCATCGTCATAACTGTCCCCATGCAGAATGACCTGGGCGCCGCGCGCAACCACCGCATCAATCTTGATTTTTGGCGTGGTAGCCGGCATCACGATGATGGCCGACACGCCCAGCTTTTGGGCGGCCAGCGCCACGCCCTGCGCGTGATTGCCGGCTGAGGCCGCGACCACGCCGCGCGCCAGCTGCGCCGTCGTCAGCCTGGCCATCTTGTTGTACGCGCCACGGCACTTGAATGAAAACACCGGTTGCAGATCTTCGCGCTTCAGCAAAATCGTGTTGCCCAAGCGACGCGACAGGTTGTGGGCGGAGTCAAGGGGCGACTCCACTGCGACGTCGTAGACGCGCGAGGTCAGGATGCGTTCGAGGTAATCGTCGGGTTGGCTCATGGCTACGGTTTGAAAAAAGACAGCGATGCCGCTATCTTAGCGGGCTGAATTCAAATAGACGAAACCAAAATGACACAAGACGAAATGAAACAGGCTGTAGCACGTGCTGCAGTGGACTACGCTCGGGGCGGCATTATCGGAGTCGGCACCGGCTCCACCGCCAACTATTTCATCGATGCGCTGGCCGAAGTGAAAGGCCGCATCGACGGCGCAGTGGCCAGCTCGGAAGCCACCGCCACTCGCCTGAAAAGCCATGGCATTCAGGTGTTTGATCTCAACAGCGTGAGCGATCTCGAAATCTACGTCGACGGTGCCGATGAAATCACCGAGCACTTCGCCATGATCAAGGGCGGCGGTGGCGCGCTGACGCGGGAAAAGATCGTGGCGGCATGCAGCAAGCAGTTCATCTGCATCGCTGACGAAAGCAAGCTGGTCGGCGTCATGGGCCAGTTCCCGCTACCGGTCGAAGTGATTCCGATGGCGCGCTCGTATGTGGCGCGCGAATTGGTCAAGCTGGGCGGACAGCCGCGCCTGCGCGAAGGCTTCACGACCGACAACGGCAACCTCATTCTTGATGTGCACGGCCTGTCGATCATCGATCCGGTGTCGCTGGAAACCGCGATCAATCACATCGTCGGCGTGGTCACCAATGGCCTGTTTGCGCGGCGCGGTGCGGATGTGTTGCTGCTGGGCACCACCAGCGGCGTCAAGACCTACAAAAAATAAGCCGTCACTGTTTGCGTTTTACTGCGGGAGCGGAGGCTCTTCCTCCGGCTCCTGCTCTTCCGCCGGCACGCGATATTTTTCAGTCGCCCACTGTCCCAGATCAATCAACTTGCAGCGTTCGCTGCAAAACGGTTTCCAGCGATTCTCGGCGGTCCATGTAACGGGTGCATGGCAGGTTGGACAGCTCACGACAGGCAGTTTCATAGCGTGCAAAAGGTCAGGTCGAAATCAATCGCTTGATCGGTGCAGATGCGAACTTGCCCAAAACCCACCTGTACAAAGCGGATGTTGAGCATGTATTTGTTGGCGGAAATCTCCGGCACGCAAGGCAGGTTGTCGACCAGGGTGACGCGGATCAGTTGCGGGTTACGCGATTCCAGCATGCGCTGATAGACGCCGTTGTCCACGTGTTGCAACTCGGGCTGACCGCTGTCGCGCAACAATCCCAGCACGATATCAATGGCCGAACGGATCGACGCAAACGGCAGCAGCCAGCGTTGCAGTTGCTGCATGCGTTCTTCGGCCGGGCGGTGTTGCCAGTAGTGGTAGGACGGCAGATCAAACTCGCTCATGCCGCCGGGGATCGCTGCGCGCTGCTTGATCGCCATCAGCCAGTCGTCTTCACGCAGGTGTTGACCGACTTTGCCAGGCGTCTGATACATTTTTTGATGCGTTGACTCGATTGCCGCCAGCACCTGCTCCAGTGTGGTGTCCTGCACATTCGGATTGCCACGCAGCGCGGTCAAAGCACTTTTCTGCCGGTCCAGTTCCTGCAGCAAATCAGACTTGAGATCCGCGCGCGCGGCGACTTCGGCCAGTTCGAACAGGGTCAGCAGCGCTGCATGGTGTGCGTGAGAATCCGGTGAGCCCGCATAGGCATCAAAGCGGTCGAACAGGTCTTCCAGCCGCAGCAAGGTGCGGATACGTTCACTCAGAGGATATTCGTAATGGATCACACCGCGGCGCACAGATTTGAATCGGTCGATTGTCGCCGATCCAAGTGAAAAATCAAGGTATCGATGCCGCCGCAAGCGCCAGATAACGCTGATGCAGGCTTGCCACCGCTGCACGCAAATCTTCCGGAGAAGCCGTATTGAGGATCACATCATCCGCAACCGCCAGCCGTTCAGCCCGCGTTGCCTGCGCTGCGAGAATCGCCATGACCTCATCACGCGCAAGTCCGCTTCGCGCCATCACCCGCGCAATCCGGGTTTCTTCGGGACAATCGACCACCAGGATGCGCGTCAGCACGTCACGATAAGCGCCGGTCTCCACCAGCAGCGGAATCACCAGCAGCGCATAGTGCGCAGTCAGCTGCGCCAGTGTTTGCTCGACATGCTGCCGGATGAGGGGATGCAGGATGGCTTCGAGTTGATACCGGGCGGCGGCATCGGTGAACACGTGGCGACGCAAGGCGGCGCGATCGAGCGTGCCATCCGCCTGCATCACGGATTCACCGAAAGCCGCACGAATCGCATCCAGTGCCGCCCCATCTTGCGCCGTCAATTCGCGGGCAATGACATCCGTATCGATCACCGGCATACCCAGCGCAGCGAAGGCATCGGCAACCGTTGATTTACCGGATCCGATCCCGCCTGTCAGGCCAACCACGAACATCAGAATTGTCCGAGATAGGCCTGCGTCAAGTCCGCACCGAAGAACAGTGCGACCAGCCCGCCGCCCGCCAGATACGGGCCGAACGGAATTGGCACGCGTCGATCATGTTTTACCAGCACGATCATTGCGATACCGATGGCGGCTCCTACCACCGACGACAACAGCAAGGTGACAGGCAACATCTGCCACCCCAGCCATGCGCCCAAGGCAGCCAACAGCTTGAAGTCACCGTAGCCCATCCCTTCCTTGCCGGTGGCGAGCTTGAACAACCAGTACACCGACCACAACACCAGGTAACCCGCCATGGCGCCGATGACGGCATCCGATACATTTGTGAACGTGCCACTCAAATTAAACAGCAGTCCCAGCCACAGCAGCGGCTGCGTGAGGCTATCTGGCAGCAAGGTGGTATCGAAATCGATGAACGTCAGCGCAACCAGGATCCAGATCAGCAGCAGCGCGCCCCCAGTCTGCACACTCACCCCCCATTTCCAGGCGGCCGCTGCCGACAGCAAGGCGGTGAGCAATTCCACCAGTGGGTAGCGGGCACTAATCGGTGCCGCACAAGACGAACAGCGCCCGCGCAGCCAGAGCCACGACAGCAACGGAATGTTTTCCAGCGCAGTGATCTGATGACCGCAATGTGGACACGCCGAGCGCGGGACCGCGAGGTTGTAGGGCTTGGACACCGCCGCTGTTTCACCGCGCAATTCAGCACACTGCGCGTGCCACTCGGTCTCCATCATTCTGGGCAGCCGATGAATGACGACATTAAGAAAACTGCCGACCAGCAGGCTGAATAAAAAAACCAGCCCGCTGAACAGGGCTGGTTCCGACAGCAACATCTCCATCACACGACCGAACCCATTTTGAAGATCGGCAGATACATGGCGATGACCATGCCGCCGATCAGCACACCCAGCACCACCATGATGATCGGCTCCATCAGGCTCGACAACGCCGCCACCGCATCGTCCACTTCAGCTTCGTAAAAGTCGGCCACCTTGTTGAGCATGGAATCCAGAGAGCCGGATTCCTCACCGATTGCGGCCATTTGCAGCACCATGTTGGGGAAGAGCTCGGTGTTCTGCATCGCCACGGTCAATGCCGTGCCGGTTGACACTTCTGCCTTGATTTTCTGGGTGGCCTCGACATACACCTGATTGCCCGAGGCGCCGCCCACCGATTCGAGCGCTTCAACCAGCGGCACGCCCGCGGCGAACATGGTCGCCAGGGTGCGGGTCCAGCGCGCGATGGTGGCTTTTTCGATCACCGCACCAAAAATCGGCAGCTTGAGCATGACGCGATCCATGAACATCTGCACCTTGCGCGATCGCTTCCACGCCTGCAGCAGGAAATAAATGCCGCCACCAATGCCACCGAATATCGCCCACCACCATTGGACGAAGAAGTCCGACATCGCCATCACCACCAGCGTCGGCCCCGGCAAGTCCGCGCCAAAACTGCTGAACAAGTCCTTGAACGCCGGGATCACAAAAATCATGATGACAGCGGTGATGACGAACGCCACCACGATAATGGACACAGGATAAAACAGCGCCGACTTGATCTTGCTCTTGATGGCGAGGATTTTTTCCTTGTACACCGCCAGCCGGTCCAGCACCGCTTCGAGGATACCGGCCGATTCGCCCGCACCGACCAGGTTGCAGTACAGCGCGTCGAAATACAGCGGATGGCGGGCAAAGGACTGGGTGAGGCTGCTGCCCTTTTCGATATCCGCCTTGATTTCAGCCAGCAGGCGTTGCACCGATGGGTTGGAATGACCGCGCCCGACGATATCAAACGATTGCAGCAAGGGCACGCCGGCCTTCATCATGGTCGCCAGTTGGCGAGTGAACAGGGTGATGTCCTTTTCGGTGACCTTCTTCGCGCCGCTGAACAAGGTGCTCTGCTTTTTGACCTTGGTGACCGTGATGCCCTGCTTGCGCAGCAGTGAGTTGACCACCGCCTCGCCACCGGCCTGCATCTGGCCCTTGACCTTCTTGCCGCGCTTGTCCATGCCTTCCCACAGATAGGTGGCATCCTTTTTGACCGCTTTTGCCGCTACTGCTTTTGCCGCTGTTGCCATAAAAGTGTTCCTTAAAGATTGGTGACGGCCTCAACCTCTTCCAGCGAGGTTAATCCGGCCTTTACTTTCAACAGCCCGGCCTGGCGCAAATCGACCACGCCTTCGAGCCGTGCCTGGTCGGCGATATCGGATTCATTGCCGCCCTTGAGGATGATCCGGGTCATGGCATCGGTGATCGGCATCACCTGATAGATGCCCAAACGCCCCTTGTAGCCTGAGCCACCGCAAATATCACAGCCCACTGGTTTATAGGGCTGCCAACTCCCATCCAGTTGCGCTTCGGTAAATCCGGCATCCAGCATGGCCTCGCGCGGCAGATCGGTCGGCTGTTTGCACGAACACAGTTTCCGCGCCAGCCGCTGGGCGGTAATCAGAATCACCGAGGACGCGACGTTAAATGGCGCCACCCCCATATTCAACAATCGCGTCAGCGTGCCGGGGGCGTCGTTGGTGTGCAGGGTAGACATCACCATATGGCCGGTTTGCGCAGCCTTGATCGCGATATCAGCGGTTTCCAGATCGCGAATTTCACCGACCATGATGACATCGGGGTCCTGTCGCAAAAACGATTTCAGCGCAGCCGAGAAGGTCAGACCGGCCTTGTCGTTGACGTTGACCTGATTGATGCCGGCCAACTGGATTTCTGCCGGGTCTTCCGCCGTCGAGATGTTGACATCGGGCTTGTTGAGGATGTTGAGGCAGGTGTAGAGCGACACGGTTTTACCGGAACCTGTCGGACCGGTCACCAGCACCATACCGTAGGGGCGTTGCACCGCGTTCAGCAGCAGCTCTTTCTGGAACGGCTCATAACCCAGTGCCTCGATCCCAAGCTGTGCGCTGGTCGGGTCGAGAATACGCATGACGATTTTTTCGCCATACAGCGTCGGCAGGGTGCTGACCCGAAAATCGATGGCGCGGCTCTTCGACAGCACCAGCTTCATACGGCCGTCCTGCGGCACACGTTTTTCCGAAATATCCAGCCGCGACAACACCTTGATACGCGAAGCGACCTTATCCTTGATCGCCATCGGCGGCTGCGCCACTTCGGCCAGAATGCCGTCACGACGATAACGGATGCGATAGCTCTTTTCGTATGGTTCGAAGTGAATATCGGATGCGCCCTGGTTGATCGCATCGAGCATGATCTTTTGCAGATAACGCACCACTGGCGCGTCGTCGATCTCGATACCCGGCGCATCCTGCTGAGCAGCGGCGGCCTCATCGTCAACGAAATCAAGGTTCAGGTCTTCCGCATTCATCACCGCCATGGTGTTGTCTGCTGCATCACTCACCAGCTTGACCAGCTTTGCGAGTTTGTCGTCTTCCACCACCACCGGCTCAACGGCCTGGTTGGTCTGAAACTTCACTTCATCCAGCGCTTGCAGGTGCGTCGGGTCGGAGGTCGCGACATACAGCTTGTTGCCGCGCTGATACAGTGGAATCACGCGCCGTTTCTGTACCAGCTTGGCATCGAGCAGCCCCTGCGGCAGGCTGTCGGCATCCATGGCATTCAAGTCCAGATAGGGAAACCCGAACGAGGTTGCGGCAAATTCAGCAATCTGGTCGGCCTTGAAACGCTTGCCCTTGATGAGCTCGGTTACGAAAGAGTCACCTGACTGGCTGGCGCGCTTCCATACCCCGTCAGCATCGGCCTCGGACATCCAGCCATTGTTGACCATGGCGCGCGCCAGGCCGGTTAAATTGTTGGAGATAGACACATCGGCCATAGCTCGATTCCAAAAAGTCCTGAGTCAAAGTATTGCCCGCACCGGCCAGGCAGCCGATGGGGAATCACAGGCTATAACGGCAATGTTCGGTTTAAGTTGAGGCGTTCCCGACATCCGTTGCCGGCAGGTAAATTCGCGCCATTTTGACCGCCCGATCCTGCGTTTGCACGATTTCCACCGGGACATCGCCCAATTTCAGGCTCACGCCGACTTCGGGAATGTCCTCGAACTGGTCGAGCAGCAAGCCATTAAGGGTTTTCGGGCCATCCAGCGGCAACGACAAACCCAGGGTGCGATTCAAATGGCGCAGCAGCACACTACCTTCGGCCAGCCAGCTGCCGTCTGCCTCGCGCCGCAGGTAGCCCATATCCGACGGCGCTTGCGTGGTGAATTCGCCGACCATTTCTTCGAGCAGGTCTTCCAGTGTCACCAGACCTTGCAGTTCGCCGTATTCGTCCACCACCAGCGCCAGCCGCCGGCGGCCGCGCTGAAAGTTACGCAGCTGGGTGAATAGCGGCGTACCGGCCGGAACAAAATAAGGCGCCTCAAGGTTTTCCTTCAGCGTCTCCGGATTGAGCTCATCGCCGGTCAAGGCATGCAGCACCCGACGCACATGCAGCACGCCGAGCAGGGTGTCCTGCGAGCCTTGCTGCACAATCAACCGGGTGTGGTGGCTGGTGGAAATCTGCTGACGTAGCCGCTCGGGTTCGTCCTCGATATCGATCGACTCGATCTGGTTACGCGGCGTCATCACGTCGTCCACCGTAATATCTTCCAGCTCCAGCATATTCATCAATATCCGGTGGTGTTCACGCGGCATTCTGCCGGAAGACTCCAGCACGATGGTACGCAGCTCTTCCAGCCCCAGGCTGTTGCCCTGACCCGGCTCCGGCTGCTTGATCCGCAGCAGCCGCAAAATAGCCTGCACAAACAGGTTGACGAACCACACCACCGGATACGCCAGCGTCAACAGCGGCGTCAGCAGCCACGTCGCCGGATAGGCGACACGCTCGGGAAAGGCCGCGCCCAGCACCTTGGGGGTGACTTCGCTGAACACCAGAATCAGGAAGGTCAGCAGCAGGGTCGCCACCATCAGCACGACTTCACCGTCGCCAAACAACCGGATCGCCAGCACCGTAGAAAGCGTACTCGAAGCCGCATTGACCAGATTGTTGCCGAGCAGAATCACGCCCAGCAGCTTGTCGGTTCGATCCAGCAGCGCCTGCGCCCGCATTGCCCCGCGATGACCGGTATCGGCGGCGTGCCGCAACCGATAGCGGTTGATCGCCATCATTGCTGTCTCGGATGCCGAAAAAAAGGCCGAGGTCAGCAATAAAACAGCAAGCACGGCAAACAGCGTGCTGGTAGCAATGCTATCCAATCAGAATCGCCTCAACGTCGGAGTATGACTTCCAGCACAAATTGTGTGCCTAGATAGGCCAGCAATAGCAGCGTGAAGCCGGTAATCGTCCAGACCAGCGCCGTACGCCCACGCCAGCCGCGGAAGTGCCGTCCAAGCAGCAGGCCGCCGAATACCAGCCAGGACAAGATCGCAAACACGGATTTATGGGAAAGCTGTACGGCCTTGCCGAACAGCTCTTCCGAAAAAAACACCCCGCTGAACACCGACAGCGTCAGCAATGCGAAACCGATACCGATGGCTCTGAACAGCATCGCTTCCAGCGTCAGCAAGGGCGGCGCACCGTTCTGCAGCATGCCGCCACGATGCAATTGTTTTTCCAGCATGGTCATCAGCACCGCATGCAATGCCGCCACCGCCAGCAGGCCATAGGCCAGAAACGACACCACCAGATGCATGCGCAAAGCCAGTGCCTGCGAATTGGGGATGACATGGGCCTCGGTGAAAAACGCCATTCCCAACACGGATAACGCAGCCAGCCCACTCACCCAGGATTGCAGCCTCACCAGCGGCGTTCCTTTACTGGACAGCCAATACGTGAGCGCGGTCAGCCACAAAATCGTCGACAGGGAATTGCCGAATCCCAGCCGGATATCGCCCTGCCCCAGAACGGACTGATAAATCAGCGCACCGTGCGCCAGCAAGGCCAGCGGCAACACCACGCACGCCGTCTTGAACGGCGGCGTGCGCTGCAAACGCCAAGCTACCCAGCCATAGAGTGCGCTCACGCATAAAGTAACCAGCAATAGCGGTGACATTCGTTAAAATGGAAATCTGTTTCGGCCAGCTCATTATCCATGCCGCCCTCCACGGCAACAAGGAAACCATGCTAGATAACCTAAGTGGACGCCTCGCCGGCGTCGTCAAACAACTGCGCGGCCAGGCCCGCATCACCGAAGCCAACGTGCAGGACACGCTGCGCCAGGTGCGCCTCGCGCTGCTGGAAGCCGACGTCGCGCTGCCGGTAGTCAAGGACTTCATCGAGGCCGTCAAAACCCGCGCACTGGGTCAGGATGTGCTGACCAGCCTGTCGCCCGGACAGGCGCTGATTGGCATCGTCCACGAAGAACTCACCCGGCTGATGGGCGGCGCCAACGCCGAACTGAATCTGGCCGCCAACCCGCCCGCGGTGATCCTGATGGCCGGTTTGCAGGGCTCGGGCAAAACCACCACCAGCGGCAAACTCGCGCTGCTGCTCAAAAACCGCAAGAAGAAGGTCCTGCTCGCTTCGGCCGACGTGTATCGACCCGCCGCGATCGACCAGTTGCGCCAGCTCGGCAAGCAACTTGATGTTGCTTTCTTTGAGGCAGGCGACGAGCGCGATCCGCTGAAAATCGCCACCGCCGCGCAGGATCACGCACGCAAGCAGTTTTATGACGTGCTGATTGTCGACACCGCCGGTCGCTTGGCGATCGACGAAGCGATGATGGCCGAGATCCAGGCGCTGCACGCCGCCGTCAAGCCGGTCGAAACGCTGTTCGTGGTCGATGCGATGCAAGGCCAGGACGCGGTCAACGTCGCCAAGGCATTCAACGAAGCCTTGCCGCTCACCGGCATCGTGCTGACCAAGCTCGATGGCGACTCGCGCGGCGGCGCGGCGCTGTCGGTACGCCAGATCACCGGCAAGCCACTCAAATTCATCGGCGTCGGCGAAAAACCCAACGGCCTCGAAGCGTTCCACCCCGAACGCATGGCACAGCGCATCCTCGGCATGGGCGACGTACTGTCGCTGATCGAGCAGGCGCATAGCTCGGTCGACATGGCCGAAGCCAAAAAGCTGGCCGATAAAGTCAAAAAAGGCAAAGACTTCGACCTCGAAGACTTCAAGGCACAAATCCTGCAAATGAAGAAAATGGGCGGTCTGTCGGCGCTGATGGACAAGCTCCCCGGTGCCGGCCAGATGAACATGCCTGCGGGCGCTGACGACAAATCGATCAACCGTGTCGAGGGCATCATCAATAGCATGACGCCGCTTGAACGCCGCAAACCCGACCTCATCAAGGCCAGCCGCAAACGCCGCATCGCCGCTGGCGCGGGCGTGCAGGTGCAGGAAGTCAACAAACTGCTGAACCAGTTCGAGCAGGCGCAAAAAATGATGAAAATGATGGGCAAAGGCGGCCTGTCCAAAATGATGCGCGGCATGAAGGGCATGATGCCCGGCATGCGCTGACCGCAGGCGCGTGGATGCACCCCCTTATCCAGGAGAAACGAAGCCCACGACACACAACACCCGCAGGATTAAAAGCAGGCCAGGGTCACGGTCGGGCGTTTGCATTTCGGGCTTCAGCCCAGCGGAAATCGCCGTACGCGCCCTCCGCCCCCCTCCTGCAGCGCCCATTCCAGCCTCAGGCGGCCAATAAAGTGGCAAGCCATAGGATTTTGAGTATAATTCGCGGCTTTCTCCGTTTGCCCGGTGGGTTAAATCATGGTTGTTATTCGTCTTTCGCGCGGCGGCGCAAAAAACCGTCCTTTCTACAACGTGGTGGTTGCGGATTCACGCTGCCGTCGTGATGGCCGCTTCATCGAGCGCGTCGGTTTCTACAACCCGGTAGCAGCTGAGGGTTCAGAAGCCCTCCGCCTGAATGCTGAGCGCATTGGCTATTGGGTGAGCAACGGCGCACAGATGTCCGACACCGTCGCACGTCTGGTCAAGCAGAACAAACCCGCTGCCGCTGTTGCCGCCTGATTTGCCTGAACAGCTGTCAGGGCAGCTGGCGCAGGACAGCGACTGGGTCGTGATGGGGCGCATCGCCGCCCCGTTCGGCATCAAGGGCTGGGTCAAGGTTCAGGCGTTTAGCGATGACCCGGGCACGCTCATGGATTTTGAATCCTGGCGTATCGGGCGCGGTTCAGAGCACAAGCATTACCGCGTCGAAACCGTTCAGGATCACAGCAATACGCTGGTTGCCAAACTGAATGGCATTGACGACCGTGACGCGGCTTTTGCTTTGCGCGGCCAGGAAATATCGGTTGAGCGCAGTCACTTGCCGCCGCCTGCGGACGGCGAGTATTACTGGTCAGACCTGATCGGCCTGAAAGCGGTTAACCGCGAAGGTGTCGAACTCGGCACCGTAAGCAGTTTGATGGAATCCGGCGCGCACGACTTGCTGGTCGTCAAGGGGAATCGGGAGCATCTGATTCCGTTTGTGGCGGCCTTTGTTGGCAAGGTGGACGTGGCGGGTGGCCAGATCGAGGTGGACTGGGGCGAAGATTATTAAAGGAGAAGTGTGTGCGGTTTGATGCCATCACGCTTTTTCCCGAGATGTTCGATGCCGTGCTGGATTTTGGCATCACCCGGCGGGCGCTGGATCGCGGTCTGTATCGGTTTAAGTCATGGAATCCGCGAGACTTCACTGACGACCCGCACCGTACAGTCGACGACCGCCCCTACGGTGGCGGCCCCGGCATGCTGATGCAGGCCGAACCGCTGGATCGCGCATTAAACGCTGCCAAGCAGGATCTGGCCGACGAAAATTTAACGCCCTGGGTGGTGCATTTTTCTCCCCGGGGACGCCCGCTTACCCACCAGCGGGTGATGGAATTGAAAGACTCGCCCGCACTGGTGTTGTTGTGCGGACGGTACGAAGGTATAGACGAGCGGCTGTTGCAGCGCCGCGTGGATGAAGAGATCTCGCTTGGCGACTTTGTGTTGTCGGGCGGCGAACTCCCTGCGCTGGCACTGATGGACGCTCTCATCCGGCAACTGCCGGGCGCGTTGAACGATGCCGATTCGGCGGTGGAAGACTCTTTCGCCAACGGCTTGCTCGACTGCCCGCACTACACCCGGCCCGAAGTGTGGCAGGGCATGGCGGTACCGGACGTACTAACCAGCGGCAACCATGCTGCGATTGCCAAATGGCGGTTGCAGCAAAGCCTGGCCATCACCGCAGCCCAGCGTCCCGACATGCTGGTTAAGCGGGGGTTGTCGAGACAGGAACAGAATTACCTCGATTCGTTGTCGCAGGACACGGATCGGGAATAAGCGACCTCAACCGGGGTCAATTTTAAACGGCGTGATGTCTGCCCGACAGTCTGACGACTTCCGGGTACACCTCTCCCGCCAGATGTAAGGAAACATCATGAATATCATTGAGCAACTCGAACAGGAAGAAATCGCCCGTCTGAACAAAACCCTTCCCAGTTTTGCCCCAGGCGACACCATTGTTGTCCAGGTAAAAGTGAAAGAAGGCACCCGTGAGCGACTGCAGGCTTACGAAGGCGTCGTCATCGCCAAGCGTAACCGTGGGCTGAATTCCGCTTTCACCGTGCGCAAAATCTCCGCTGGCGAAGGCGTCGAGCGCACCTTCCAAACCCACTCACCGCTGGTCGCCAGCGTCGAAGTCAAGCGCCGCGGTGACGTTCGCCGCGCCAAGCTGTACTACTTGCGCGAACGTTCCGGCAAATCCGCTCGCATCAAAGAAAAGCTGCCGGCCCGCAAGGCCAAAGCTGCTGCAAGCGCTGCCGAATAAGCCGTTTTCTTGTAGCTATACAAAACGCCCGCACATGCGGGCGTTTTTTTGGGCCCAAGCTCAATATTGCAACATCTGGTACTTTGATGCCGGGAAACCCGCGATCATATTGAGAAGGATGGCGTTCGAAACTGCTAAAATTACGCCGATTGAACATCGCACTGAATCACCCCCTATAAAAACAAAGGAGTGTCTGATGGCAGGAGAAGCCAAAAAGCCCGGTGAACGCCGCTTGCAAATTCTGCAAACACTGGCCGCGATGCTGCAGGACCCCCAGCCTGAAAAAATCACCACGGCAGCGCTTGCTGCGCGCGTAGGCGTATCGGAAGCGGCCCTGTACCGCCATTTCTCCAGCAAGGCACAAATGTATGAAGGCCTGATCGAGTTCATCGAACAAACCCTGTTCGGATTGATCACGCGCATCACAACGGATACGCCCTCCCCGATCGCACAGGTCGAAGCCATCGTCAGCATGCTGCTGAACTTTTCGGCGAAGAATCCGGGAATGACGCGGGTACTGATCGGCGAGGCGCTGGTGCATGAAAACGAGCGTCTGCAAAAACGCATCAACCAGCTACATGACCGCATCGAAGCGCAATTGCGCCAATGCCTGCGACTTGGCGGCGGAAAACAGTCCGAACTCAGCGCCCCGCTGGCCAATCTGCTGCAATGCATGGTGGTGGGACGCTGGCATCAATTTACCAAGAGTGGGTTTGCCCGCGCGCCGGGTGGCGATATCGACCTGTTGCTGACACGCCTGCTCGACGTTCAACCCGCCTGAAACGTCGCCTGTCCGCACACCGGGCAGGCTGGGTCGCGCGGCACTTTCATGACGCGTGCCTCTGCGCGCAAACCATCCCACAACAGCAATTTCCCGATCATCGGCTCACCCGCATGAGCCAGGTATTTCAGCGCTTCCATCGCCTGCATCGTGCCGATCACGCCAACCAGCGGCGCAAACACCCCCGCCTCGGCACATCGCAACTCAGGCTCATCCGCGTGATCGGGGAACAGGCAGTGATAACACGGGCTCTCGGCACGAACTGCGTCAAACACGGCCAACTGCCCGGAAAAACCAATCGCAGCCCCCGAAACAAGCGGCTTCCCAAATTGCACACAGGCACGATTGACAGCATGGCGGGTGGCGAAGTTATCCGACGCATCAACGACCAGATCAACCGCCGTGACGGCTTCGTACAAGGCGGTGCCAGTCAGTGCCTCACGAATGGGCTGCACGTCTATTTCCGGATTGATCGCACGCACGCTGTGAGCGAGCGAATCAGCCTTGTTCTTGCCAATGGCCGCAGTGGTGTGACCGATCTGGCGCTGCAAATTAGTGAGATCAACCGTGTCACCATCCGCAAGCAACAGCCGTCCAACCCCCGCCGCGCCCAGATACAGCGCCGCCGGGCACCCCAGCCCGCCTGCGCCGACAACCAGCACACGGGCATTGGCAATGCGCGTCTGCCCGGCTATGCCCACGTCGGGCAGCAGAATGTGCCGGCTGTAGCGCAGCAGCAGATCGTCGTTGAGATTCATGGGGTGGATGCTCTGGATACAACACTGACTATTTGTAGTCCCGCCATTCCTCTGGCGTTTCATCGCAATCGCCATGTAAACGGCGTTCATAGACTTTCACAAAAGCCTGTTGCGACTTGATATCCGGCTCGTTCGCCGCGACGTTGCGCCGCTGCACGCTCTCGCAAAAATACGCCAGCGCGCGCTTGAGTTTGCTCAGCAGGCTATTGTCGAGATGAAATCCCTGATTGCTCAGTGCCGATTCCAGTCCTTCCAGGGTGTACTCACAGACGTTGTAACGCACCAGAAGATAGTTCGCTTCGATCCCGGCCACCACTGTCAGCCCGTCCATGCCCTCCAGCAGGATTAATGCGCGCTCGACCTGGCCAACGGGCAAGGCATGGAACACGATTTCACGTTCTTTTTCGAGGTCACACGGACGCATAACACTCCCGGCAGGCCTGAGCCTAATGGTTACGTGAATGAGTATAGCGGACGGGCTGTGGCTATGATAGCCACAGCCTTGTGCTTAACGCCCTTGCAGAATCTGCAGGCCCTTCAACAGATTCAGCGCCTGATTCACCTGATAATCATTTTTCGACACAACCTCACCCGGCTGCAAGGGGGTCGGTTTGGTGGCCTTGTTCTCTTTGTCATCCTTGCCTGGCTTGTCGGCAGGCGGCGCCTTGATTTCATTTTCCGGCTTGGCGGGATCATCTCCCCCATTGGGATTGCTCAGGTGCTTGTCAAGATCGGCCTCACGGATCCCCATGCCGTCTTCCTCGCTTGGCATGCTCGGATCCTGCACCACGATATCCGGCTCAATCCCCTTGGCCTGGATGGATCGCCCATTCGGGGTGAAATAACGTGCGGTGGTGAGCTTGATCGCAGTGCCGTTGCCGATCGGCAAAATAGTCTGCACCGAACCCTTGCCAAAGGTGCGCGTGCCCATGACTACAGCGCGCTTGTGATCCTGCAACGCGCCCGCGACGATTTCGGATGCGGACGCAGAACCGCTGTTGACCAGCACCACCATCGGAACCTGTTTCACGCCCGCCGGCAACTTGCTCAGGTAATCAGCCTGCATTGGCCGAAGATAAAACTCACGGCTGGCAGTCAAGCGCATCTTGGCGTCTTCGGTACGGCCTTCGGTGTACACCACCAGGCTATCGGGTTTGACGAACGCCGCGGTCACCGCCACCGCGCCATTCAACAAACCGCCAGGATCATTACGCAAATCCAGAATCATGCCTTTGAGCGGCGCCTTGTTATCCTTGTACAACGTGTTCAGGGCATCGGCCAGCAACTCGCCCGTGTGTTCCTGGAACTGCGTCACGCGCACATAGCCGTAGCCGTTTTCCAGCAACTGGAATTTGACGCTGCGAATCTTGATGACGGCACGGGTCAAAGTCAGCACGATGGGTTTGTCCACCCCCTTGCGCGCAATGGTCAGCTTGATCGTCGAGCCCGGCTTGCCGCGCATCCGCTTGACTGCATCGTTCAACGACAAGCCCTTCACGGGCGTGTCGTCGAGCTTGATGATGAGATCGCCTGGTTTGACCCCGGCCTTGAAAGCAGGTGTGTCCTCGATCGGCGACACCACTTTGACAAAGCCGTCTTCCATGCCGACCTCGATTCCGAGGCCGCCAAACTCGCCTTGGGTGCCAACCTGCAAATCCTTGAAACCTTCGACGTCGAGGTAGGTTGAATGCGGATCCAGCCCGGTCAACATGCCGTTGATCGCGCCGTCTATCAGCTTTTTATCGTCGACCGGCTCGACGTAGTCGTTTTTGATTCGCGCAAACACATCGGTAAAGGCTCGCAGTTCTTCAACCGGCAGCGCCGTCGCTGCATCCTTGTCGGCCATTGCCGACAGGTTGACCGTCAACGCCGCGCCAGCCATCACGCCAGCCAGGCCGACGAGTATGAATTTCGCCTTTTGTGTCATTTCACTTCACCCATAAGAGGGGATTAACAGGACGGCTTTGATGCCGCATTTCAAAGTACAAACCCGTGTCAGGCTGACCGCCACTATTGCCCACCGACGCTATTGCATCGCCGGGCTGAACCCGTTCGCCCACCTGCTTATACAGACTTTCATTATTACTGTATAGGCTCATATAGCCCTCACCGTGGTCGACGATGATGAGGTTTCCAAAGCCACGCAACCACTCGGCAAAAACCACCTGTCCAGCTGCAATCGCCTTCACCGCAGCACCTTGTCCGGCACGAATGAACAATCCTTTCCAACTCACCCCGCCGCCTTCCCTCGGAGCACCAAAACGGTTCATGAGTTCCCCGGCAACAGGCAGGTGCAGCGAACCCTTCAGGCTTGAAAACGAACGCCCCGAGTTGAACGCAACCGGCGTTTCCGTGTTGACTGCCACGCCCTTGCGCGCCCGGCTATCTACGTTTTTCTCGACTTGCCGGGTTTTGGGCGATTTTTTTGCCTGCTGCGCGGCACGGGCACGCGCGGCTTCGCGCGCCGCCTGCTGTGCCATTACCCGATTGAGCCGCTCGACCAACTGGGTCAGGCTGCGTTCATCGCGCTTGAGCGTGGAAATCTCTCGCTGCTGCTGCTGAATTTGCGCTGACAACTTGTTCAGCACCTGCTCGCGCGCACGTTTGTCAGACAACAACTGCCTGTTTTCGCTTTCGCGCGCCACCTGCAATTGCGTCAACTCGGTTGTTTTCTGGCTGGCCGCCTGCTGCAATGCGGCCAGTTGCGCCAGATCAGCGCGCAAGGCCTCGATCTGCTCATGCTGCGCACGCGACACATATTTCAAATAGCGCAAATCACGTGCGATCTGGTTCGGGTCGGCACCATTCAGAATCAACTTCAAGGCATCACCCTGGCCACGCTGGTAAGCGGACTTGAGCGCCTGCACGAGATGGGCCTGCTGCTGGCGAATACGTGCCGCAGTGGCGTCAGCCTGCTGCGTCAGGGTCTGCAACTCGCCCTGGGTACGCTGGCGTTCGCCGTCCAGCTGGCGCAACTGGCGTACCCCGCTGCTGATCGCCTGCTCGGATTGGCGCAGGTCATCGACCGCTTCCTTGCGGTGTGTCTGCGTTTTGCGGAATTCCTGTTGTAACGTATCAAGGCGCTGCTTGAGCGCTTTCAGCTCGGATTGCGTGCGATCAACCTGATTGGCACCGACACAGGTTGACCAGCACAACACCAGCAAGGCGAGGTGTTTGACAATCACCGCAACGCTATCACTCAAAATGAACCAGAGCTTCCCCGGTCATTTCAGTCGGTTGTGGCAAACCCATCATTTTCAGCAAAGTGGGGCTGATGTCTTCAAGGGCACCGGTTTCGGCCAAACTGGCGTGACGCCGCCCAACGTAAATCAGTGGCACCAGATTCAGCGTGTGCGCGGTATGGGCCTGACCGGTGACAGGGTCGAGCATCAATTCGGCATTGCCGTGGTCGGCCGTCACCAGCACTTCGCCACCACGCGCGCGCTGTGCCGCGACCACCTTGCCAAGACATACATCAACCGTCTCGATCGCCTTGATCGCCGCCTGCAGGTTACCGGAGTGCCCAACCATGTCCGGGTTGGCGTAATTACAGACGATCAGGTCATATTGCTTGCTTTCGATCGCCGCAACCAGCTTGTCGGTGACCTCGTAAGCACTCATCTCGGGCTTCAGGTCGTAGGTGGCCACATCGGGTGACGGCACCAGAACACGGTCTTCGCCGGGGAAGGAGGCTTCCTCGCCGCCGTTGAAAAAGAAGGTGACATGCGGGTATTTCTCGGTTTCGGCAATCCGCAGCTGACGCAAGCCCAGGTTGGCCGCATATTCGCCAAGACCATTTTTGATCCGCTCGGGCGGAAACGCCACCGACACCACAAAATCATCGCTATACCCGGTCAGGGTGCAATACGTCGCCAGACGCGGCGTCACCTCGCGCTCGAATTCGCTGAAATCGGGCTCAATGAACGGCCGCGACAACTGGCGCGCGCGGTCAGAGCGGAAATTGAGGAAAATGACCGAATCGCCATCTTCCATTTTCACCGGCTTGCCGTCGGGTGACGCAATCGCCGTCGCCTTGACGAACTCATCGGATTCGCCGCGCGCATAGGCAGCTTCCAGCCCAGCCAGCGGCGTTTCCGCCAGAAATTCGGCCCGCCCCTGGGTCAACAAGTCATACGCGGCCTGAACCCGCTGCCAGCGGCGGTCGCGATCCATCGCGAAATAGCGGCCGATCATCGACGCGATGTGGCCGACGCCGGTCTGTTCAATTTTTTCACTTAAACGACGCAGGTAAATTTCAGCACTTTTCGGCGGCGTATCGCGGCCATCCAGAAACACATGCAAACACACCTTGTGCAGGCCTTCGCGCGCGGCCAGATCCAGCAGTGCATGAAAATGCAACTCGTGGCTATGTACGCCGCCGTCAGACAACAAACCCAGCACATGCAAGGTCTTGTTGTTGTCGCGCGCCAGATGCACCGCATTCAACAGTGCCGGATTGGTATAAAAATAGCCCGATTCGATGGCGCGGTCGATGCGGGTGAACTCCTGGTACACCACACGCCCCGCGCCAATATTCAGATGCCCCACCTCGGAGTTCCCCATCTGCCCCTTGGGCAGTCCCACCTCCGACTCTGACGCATGAATCAGGGTATGCGGGTTTTCTTTCCACAAACGGTCAAAGTTGGGTTTACTGGCCTGCGCAACGGCGTTGTCAGCGCGCTCCGCGCGGCAACCAAAACCGTCGAGGATGATGAGGAGAACCGGCGTGGTCTTCATGAAAAAATGTCTATTACCTAACTCGTTTTTGTGGGATTATTTTAATATATGCATGATTTCTAATCTATACGCAGTACATCATATTGGGTCAATTATTGGCTCGGCAATGTGTACTTCGCCTCAGAATCCCCAAGGTTTTTCCAAGAAATCACAACGCATCAAGAGTACTACACGAACAGGATCAAGGTAATGAACATGGCAGCAGAGTGGGAAGAAGTAGATTTAATGGATAAGGACGAGCACATCGAGCAGGCCTCCCGTGCGATGAAAGCCATGTCGCACCCGTTGCGCCTGAAAATCCTCTGTGTGCTGGGCGACAAGGAAATCAGCGTGCAGGACATCGTCGATCACGTCGGCACCTCGCAAAGCAATATTTCGCAACATCTGGCCATTCTGCGCGACAAGGGCGTGCTGCGCACCCGCAAGGATGCCAACCGTGTGTTTTATCGGGTGGGCGATACCCGCACGCTCAAGTTGCTGGGCATGATGCGCGACGTTTTCTGCGGCTTCACCAAGTAATCTTCCTCACACCGACAGACCCGGACGCGCAGGCGTGCCGGGTCTTTATGTTTATGGCTCAACGAATGCCCCAGCGGCGCCACAGCCATTGATACCCGATCACACCGGGAAAACACGGTGGATAGGCTTCCGCTTGTGGCGCATACTGGCAACGTTTTGCGCCGACCGAGTGCCCGCAACATCCACACAAGCAATTGATAATAATGGTTAATTAGATTATCCTAATAAACAGTTTCAGGAGAGTCGTCTGTGCGTGCATTGAATCCCGCCCGTCTGTTTTTAATCGCCTGCACCCTGCTTGCGGCACAGCCCACTTGGGCCGCCCTGCCTTTTGCCGTAGCGCCTGTGGCATACCGGATCACCGCAAGCGGCTATTCCACCGAAGCTGTGGTCGAGGCCGTCAAACAATCGACCGTTGCCGCCCAGGTGTCGGGGCGCGTGGTGGCGGTTAATTTCGATGCGGGCGACACGGTCAAGGCGGGCGCAGTGCTGGTCCGGCTGTCTGCGCAGGAATTGACTTCTGCCGTAGCGGGTAGCCAGGCACAGGTGGCACAAGCCAGTGCTAATCTGGCCAATGCACGCGCCAATTACGCACGCCAGCAACAACTCTTCCAGCAAAAATTCATCAGCCAGGCTGCGCTCGACCGCGCCACCTCCGAATACCGCGCGGCCGAAGCGGCATCGCTTGCCGCGCGTGCGGGCGTGGGTCAGTCAGCTGCGCTGTCCAGTTACACCACTATCGTCGCGCCCTTTTCGGGTGTGGTGTCTGCCCGCCTCGTCGAAGTCGGCGAGTCAGTCACTCCCGGCAAACCGCTGATGACCGGTTTCGATCCGCAAGACATGCGGGTCATTGCCAGCATCCCGCAGTACAAACTGGCCGAGGTGAAGGCCGCGCCCAGCGTTGCGGTCGAGATCCCCTCGCTCAACAAGTGGATCGATGCCACCGGCGTAACCGTGCTGCCATCGGCCGACAGCGCCACTCACACGATCAAGGTGCGCATCAATATGCCGACCAGCCTCGATGGCGTGATCCCCGGCATGTTCGCGCGCGCACATTTCGCGGTGGGCAGCGCCCGCAAACTCAGCATTCCGGCGAGCGCGGTGGTACGGCGCTCCGAGATCACGGCGGTCTACGTGGTCAAAAATGACAAAGTCAGCCTGCGTCAGGTACGTCTTGGCACGCCCGATGCGGGAGGTCGGGTCGAAGTGCTGGCCGGACTGAACCCGGGTGAGATCATCGCGCAGGAAGCGGTAAAAGCCGGCATCTACGCCAAAAGCGCCGCCAACGCTCCTGTCAAATAACAGGCAACGCGCATGGGACCCTCCGGACGCATCGCCCGTTTCTTCCTCACGTCCCAGCTCACGCCGCTGATCGCTTTGATCGCGGCGCTGCTGGGGCTGTTCGCCATTCTGGTCACGCCGCGCGAGGAAGAGCCGCAGATCAACGTGACCATGGCCAACGTGTTCATCCCCTTCCCCGGCGCGTCGGCGAAGGACGTCGAGGCGCTGGTCGCCACCCCGGCCGAGCAGGTGCTGTCGCAGATCGCCGGCATCGAGCATATCTACTCGGTGTCCAAGCCCGGCATGGCGGTGCTGACCGTGCAATATCTGGTGGGGCAGGATCGCACCCAGGCGCTGGTGCGGCTGTACGACACCATTCAGGCCAACCGCGACTGGGTGTCGCCCGAGCTCGGTGTCGGCGAGCCCATCATCAAGCCGCTCGGGATCGACGACGTGCCCATCGTCACCGTCACGCTGTGGACGCGCGATCCGGCACGCGGGGCGTACGAACTCGAGCAGGCGGCGCACACCGCAGAAACCGAACTGAAACGCATTGCGGGGACGCGCGAAGTCACCACCATCGGCGGCCCCGGCCGCGCCGTGCGGGTGATGATGGACCCCGACCGCATGGCCGCGTTCAACGTCTCGGCCAAGGACATTCGCGACGCCCTGCAGGTGTCCAATGCCGCACAGCCGTCCGGCACGCTGGTGTCGAACAATCAGGAAATCCTCGTCCAGACCGGCACGTTCCTGTCGGGTGCCGACGATGTGAAGCAGCTGGTCGTCGGCGTCGCGCAGGGCCGCCCGGTCTACATGAGCGACATCGCCACCGTCATCGCCGGCCCCGACCAGCCGGCGAATTACGCCTGGCACGGCCCCGGCGCAGGCAGCGCGCATCAGGCCGACAAAGGCCAGACTTTCCCCGCCGTCACCCTGGCGATATCCAAGAAGCCCGGCGAAAACGCGGTGGATGTCGCCGAAAAAGTAATCGCGCGCGTCAACGCCCTGCAAAACAGCGTGCTGCCCGAAGGGGTTGAAGCCAGCATCACCCGCAATTACGGTGTGACCGCTGACGACAAGGCCAAGAAGCTGATCCAGAAACTGATTTTCGCCACCGCCTCGGTGGTGCTGCTGGTGCTGTTCGCCATCGGTAAGCGCGAGGCGCTGATCGTCGGCGCGGCGGTACTGCTCACTTTGGCGGCCACCCTGTTCGCCTCGTGGGCGTGGGGGTTCACGCTCAACCGGGTGTCGCTGTTCGCGCTGATTTTCTCCATCGGCATTCTGGTCGACGACGCCATCGTGGTGGTCGAGAACATTCATCGAAGGATGCGACTCGACCACGACGGACTCGAAGCGATCATCCCGCGCGCGGTCGACGAAGTCGGCGGCCCGACCATCCTCGCCACCCTCACCGTCATTGCCGCACTGCTGCCGATGGCCTTTGTCTCCGGCCTGATGGGACCGTACATGAGCCCGATCCCGATCAATGCCTCGATCGGCATGCTGATCTCGCTTGCCATCGCCTTCATCGTCACCCCGTGGCTGGCGCTGAAACTGATCAAGCAGGAGGCTCATGCCACGCACGACGGCGACACCAGGCTGTTGGCCCTGTTCCGCAACCGCCTCACCCCGTTTTTGCGCGGCGAAACCGGCAAGCGGTCGCGCCGCATGTTGTGGATCGGCATCGGTCTCGCCATCCTGATCTCGGTCGCGCTGCCGGTGGTGCAGCTGGTGATATTGAAAATGCTGCCGTTCGACAACAAGTCGGAATTCCAGATCATCGTCGACATGCCGGTCGGCACGCCGCTGGAGAAAACCGCGCAAGTGCTCGCCGAAATGGGCACGGCGGTCGCGGCGCTGCCGGAAGTCACCGACTACCAGGCCTACGCTGGCACCGCTGCACCGATCAACTTCAACGGACTGGTGCGGCAATACTATTTGCGCAGCGGCCCCGAAGTCGGCGACTTGCAGATCAACCTGGTCGACAAGCATCAGCGCGACCGCAAGAGCCACGACATCGCGCAGGGCATCCGACCGGTGGTCGAGGCCATCGCAAAACGGCACGGCGCCGACGTCAAGGTGGTTGAAGTGCCACCCGGCCCGCCGGTGATGTCGCCCATCGTCGCCGAAATCTACGGCCCCGACTACGACGCGCAAATTGCCGTCGCCAAGCAGGTGCGCGGCGTGTTCGAGCACACCAAGGGCATCGTCGCCATCGACGACACGGTTGAGGACGACGCCCAGCGCTTCGTGCTGCGCGTGCTGCAAAACAAGGCGGCGATGGCGGGCGTGGCGCAAAAGGACATCGTCGCCGCGATGAAGATGGGGCTGTCCGGCGAAAACGTCACGCCCATCCACGGCAGCGGGGCCAAATACGAAGTCCCGGTGCGCATCACGCTGCCGCCGGAACGCCTGAGCAGCCTTGACGAGCTGCTGAAGCTCACCGTGCGCGGCAGCGACGGCAGTCTCGTGCCGCTTGTCCGAACTGGTCGAAGTGATGCCCAGCGCGCGCGAAAAGACCATTTATCACAAGGATTTGCTGCCCGTGGTGTTCGTCGTCGGCGACACCGGCGGCGCCCTCGATTCGCCGCTGTATGGGCTGTTCGGCATGCGCGGTGCGCTCAAGGACAAAGCGCTGAAGGAAGGCGGCACGCTCACGGAATATTTCATCCGCCAGCCCGACGATCCCTACACCGGGTTCGCGCTCAAATGGGACGGCGAATGGCAGGTCACCTATGAAACGTTCCGCGACATGGGCATCGCCTACGCGGTCGGCCTGATGCTGATCTACATCCTGGTGGTGGCGCAGTTCAAGAGCTATCTCACCCCGCTCGTCATCATGGCGCCGATTCCGCTTACCGTCATCGGCGTGATGCCCGGCCACGCGCTGCTCGGCGTGCAGTTCACCGCCACCTCGATGATCGGCATGATCGCGCTGGCCGGCATCATCGTGCGCAACTCCATCCTGCTGGTCGACTTCATCAACCAGCAGGTGCGTGACGGCATGGATTTTCAGGAAGCGGTGATCCAGGCCGGTGCCACCCGCGCCAAGCCCATCGTGCTGACCGGTGCAGCCGCCATGATGGGCGCGTTCTTCATCCTCGACGACCCGATTTTTTCCGGTCTCGCGGTGTCCTTGATATTCGGCATTTTCGTCTCCACCTTGCTCACTCTGGTGGTGATCCCGGTGCTGTATTACGCCGCGAATTACCGCAAACAGGCTTCATCCCACTAGTTCTATTTCATCAGGAGTTTCACCATGACCGTCGAACGCCTCGTTCGTATCATTGCCGGTTTCTTCATCATGCTGTCGCTGGCGCTGGCGCATTTGTCCGGTAGCGTCGACATGACCCAACTATCCTGGCTGTGGTTCACCGCTTTTGTCGGTTTCAACCTGTTCCAGTCTGGCATCACCCGTTTCTGCCCCATGGACATCATGCTGAAAAAAGCCGGTGTCAAACAGGGCTGCGGCCTCTAAGCGAGAACATTTATGGACATGCAATTTCTACACGACAACTGGATGCTCGCGTCCCTGGCGCTGGCTTCCGGCAGCATGCTGATCTGGTCATTCATCGGCAGCAAACTGTCCGGCATCGACGAAGCCGACACGCTGAAGGCCACCCGCCTCTACAACGATGACGCGCTGGTGCTGGACGTGCGCGAAGACAAGGAATTTGCTGCGGGTCACATTCCCAAAGCGAAGCACATTCCGCTGGGTCAACTGGCTGGCCGCCTCAACGAGCTCGACAAGTTCAAGGGCAAGCCGGTTTTGGTCACCTGCCGCAGCGGCCAGCGCTCGGCGCGCGCCTGCGGCATGCTGAAAAAAGCCGGGTTCGAGACCGTCTACAACCAGGCAGGCGGCATCATCGCGTGGGAACGCGCCAACCTGCCCGTCACCAAATAACCCGTCATCTGAAAAGGAGCCACCATGGCCAAAGTTGTAATGTATTGCACCGCCGTTTGCCCCTACTGCGTCTCCGCCGAGCGTCTGCTCAAGAGCCGTGGCGTCACCGAGATCGAAAAAATCCGCATCGATCTCGATCCGGCGAAACAGGAGGAAATGATTGCCCGCAGCGGTCGCCGCACCGTGCCGCAGGTATTCATCGGCGACACCCACGTCGGCGGCTTCGACGACACCGCTGCGCTGGATGCGGCAGGTGGGCTGGTGCCGCTGCTCGCCAGCGCCTGAGCCGCGCTTGATTTTCCGGTTCACGCCTCCATTTTGAAGCGATGATCATTCGCCTCAAGGAGTCCTGATGGAACTTGCCTGCCCCCACTGCCTCGCGCTCAATCGCGTGCCGGACGAACGCCTGGCCGATGCCCCCAAATGCGGCCAATGCGGCGCGCTACTCTTGCCCGGCAAACCGGTCGACCTCAACGCCAGCAATTTTGACCGTTTTATCGCCAGGGCCGGCCTGCCGGTGCTGGTCGATTTCTGGGCCGACTGGTGCGGCCCCTGCAAAATGATGGGGCCGATATTCCAGCAGGTCGCAGCCGAAATGGGCACGCGGGTGCGCTTTGCCAAGGTCGATACCGAAGCGAATTCGCAGGTTTCCATGCGCCATCACATCAAGGGCATTCCCAGCCTGATCCTGTTCAGAAACGGCGACGAAGTGGCGCGCACATCGGGTGCCATGGAAGCACATGCATTGAAACGCTGGCTGGCGTCACAAGGCATTCAATAAAGAACTCCTTTAAAAATCGTAGCGAGTGGGTATCAGCCGGGTGCGCCCGGAGCGCAGGAGCCGGAATGCATGTGGGTATACATGAGGATTCCGAGCACCGGACGCACCCGGGTCATGGCCACGCAGTAGATTAATAAAGGTGTCCTGAAGGGCGTGTAAAATGCGCACCACCCCCGGAACACAGGCTCCGGTTTTACTTACTCTTGGGAAACATCATGACTGACGCACAGCAACCCACATTCAACATCGAAAAACTCTACGTCAAGGATCTGTCGGTGGAAGTGCCCAACGCCCCCGCCATTTACCTGGAACGCGAAGCCCCGCAAATGGAAGTGAACATGTCGACCGACAGCCGCGCGCTGGGCGAAGACTTGTACCACACCAGCATCACCGTCACCGTCACCGCCAAAATCGGCGACAAGAACATGTTCCTGGTCGAGTGCACCCAGGCTGGCGTATTCCGCATCCAGAACGTGCCGCAGGATCAGATCCCGATGGTGCTCGGCATTGGCTGCCCCAACATCGTGTTCCCGTATCTGCGCGAGACCGTGTCCGACGTGGTGATCCGCGCAGGCTTCCCGCCCCTGCTGCTGAACCCGGTCAACTTTGAAGCGTTGTTCGCGCAGCAGCAGGCTCAGCAGCAGCAACAGGCTGCCCCCGCGCAAACGCATTGAGCCGGGTTTGTTGAAGCACGCAGGGTCGCTGCTCGCGGCCGGTTTTCTGCTGGCGCTGGCACACCCCGCCAGCGCGCTGGAATACCGCAGCACCGGGCGCCCCACTATTCTGTACGACGCACCCTCCACCGCCGCAGGCAAAGTAGCCATCGCGGGCAGCGGCCTGCCGCTGGAAGTGGTGGTCGACACCGAGGCGTGGGTCAAGGTGCGCGACGCCAGCGGTCGCCTGAGCTGGGTCGAAAAATCGGCCCTCGGTGGCGCAAAAACCATCATGGTCAAAGCCGAAACCAGCGCCATCCGCAAACAGCCGCGAGCCGATGCCGAGGTCGTGACGCAGGTCGCGCGCGGTGTGCTGCTCAGTGTCACCGGCCCTGCCGATGCCTTCGGCTGGCTGCCGGTGAAGCATGCAGACGGCCTCAGCGGCTGGCTGCCCGCGCACGAAGCCTGGGGTAGATAAGGCATGGCGATGAAGCTGTCAGTCCTCGGCGCCGGTGCCTGGGGCACCGCGCTGGCAGCCAGCTGGGCGCCCCACCACGCCGTCACCCTGTGGGGGCGCAACGCGGACGAGCTCGACGCCATGCGCGACCAGCGCATCAACACCCGCTACCTGCCCTGCTGCCCCTTGCCGGACAGCCTGCATTTCAACCCGGATTTCAACGCCGTCGTCGATGACGCCGAGCTCATCGTCATCGCCGTCCCCAGCGGGGCACTGCGCCCCACCCTCGCCGCTCTGGCGCAGCGCCCCAGACTGGCGCCACTGCTGTGGGTATGCAAAGGCTTCGAGCCCGGCAGCCGCAAACTGCCGCACCAGCTTGTCGCCGAACTGCTGCCCACTCACACGCAAACCGGCGCGCTATCCGGCCCCAGCTTTGCGCAGGAAGTCGCGCAGGGTTATCCCACCGCACTCACCCTCGCCTCACACGACAGCGCGCTGGCGCAGCACCTGGCCGAAGCATTGTCCGGCCAGCGACTGCGCATTTATGCCCATGACGACGTCATCGGTGTCGAGATCGGCGGCGCGCTGAAAAACGTCATGGCGATTGCCGCCGGCATTTGCGACGGCCTGCAGCTCGGCCACAACGCCCGCGCCGCGCTCATTACGCGCGGCCTGGCCGAAATGACCCGCCTCGGCGTCCAGCTCGGTGGCCGCTTTGAGACCTTCATGGGCTTGTCTGGTTTGGGCGACCTCATCCTCACCACCACCGGCGACCTCTCGCGCAACCGCCAGGTGGGCCTGCGTCTTGCGCGCGGCCAGTCACTCGATGCCATCCTCGCAGAACTCGGCCACGTCGCCGAAGGCGTCACCACCGCACCCGAAGTCGCCGCTCTGGCCAGCGAGCTGGGCGTCGACATGCCGATCACCCGCGCGGTCTGCCAGATGCTGTTTGAAGGCCTGCCCGCTGCGCAAGCCGTCGACGCGCTGCTGAACCGGCATATCAAAACAGAGTTTTAAAGCTGACCTGCTGACTGTTGAGGCGAATCGCCTCCAGAGAAGGCTGGCAGCATCCCGCCCAGCCGCGGGGGCACCCACGCGTCAGCGCCCCTTACGGTCGCCCTCGCGCATGGCCAGGGACTCAACGTGATCGCCGAAGGCGTTGAAAATGCGGCATTGCCGGCCATGCTGAAAGAGATGGGATGTGACCAGGCGCAGGGCTCTTACCTCAGCCATCCGTTGCCGCTGGACGCACTGATCGAGTGGTTGCACACGCGCTGAAGCGCCGCAAACAGGCCGGGGGTGATCTGATACGCGTGCGCTTCGCCAAACTGCGGATCGTCGCTCTGGCGCTCAGTTTGTGCGCTTGAAATTTTCACTGCCCCCCCCCAAGATTCCGGCTAAATATCCGTATTCAAATTATGGAAATCCCCTGCGTGCCCACCCCAAACCCGACCGTGCTTCCAGCGCTGGCTGAGACGCACGCTTTTACGCCGCGCGTCATGCGCTGGGGATTTGGCGCGGTCCTGTGCGTGATCGTGTTTATCACGGCACTCAGCTTTTGGCGGGTCGAGGTGGGCAATCGGGCCATGCATGAAATCATTTTCCACGAACAGGTGGTGGTGGAAATGCTTTACCGGATGCAGCTTGCCAGCCATGAGCGAACCATTCGCGCTGTTCGGCGCCGTGCACACAGACGATCCGTTCGTGCAAGACAGCGAAATCCAGCATTTTTACGCGCAGGGCGCCACTTTCGGCGCGGCTCGCACGCAACTGAAACAACTCGAGCTAACCGAAGTCGAGCGTGCCCTGCTCGCGCAACAGCATCAGCAAACCGCATTGCTCATGCCGCTGCAGGATCGCGTCATCAAACTCGTGGAATCCGGGCAACATGCCGAAGCCGAGGAGATGATGATTGACCATGTCGTTCCGGCGCAGACCGAAATGGTCAAAACCCTGACCAGCTTGCTGGAAAATGCCATCGCAAAGCACACGAGCACGCCACGGACAGACGCACAGCACAGGATCGCGCCACCACAGTGTTAATCGTGGGCGGGCTGGCCGGCTTGCTGCTGATATGGGGCGTGTTCGTTCTGACCACCCGCAAAATGAGCGGCCTGATCTCCCGCCTGACTGACGCCAGCGAGCACCTGCAGGCATCCAACCTGGATCTGCAATTCCAGAAGCTGGCTTTGGACGAGCACAACATCGTGAGCGTTGCCGACACCCACGGAAACATCACGGCGGTAAACGACAAGTTTTGCGAAGTCAGTCAGTATTCGCGTGAGGAATTGTTGGGCCAGAACCATCGTTTACTCAAATCCGGCCAGCACACGAGTGCTTTCTACCGTGACCTGTGGGCCACGATCAGCAGCGGCAAGGTGTGGCGCGGCGAAGTATGCAATCGGCGCAAGGACGGCACCTTCTACTGGGTCGATTCCAGCATTCTTCCCTTTGTGGGTGAGAATGGCTTGCCCAGCCGGTATGTATCGGTGCGTACCGATATCACTGCGGTCAAGGAGGCACAGCACGTGCTCGAGCGCAGCCGCGACGAACTGGAGCAACTTGTCCAGATACGCTCGGGTGAGCTGGCCGAACGTGAAGAAGTGCTGCGCAGCATCACCAACGCGGCGCAGGATGCAGTCATGATGGTCGATTCTGCTGGCCGGGTGACCTATTGGAATCCTGCGGCTGAACACATGTTTGGCTTCGCCGAGGCCGAAGTCGTCGGCAAGGATTTGCATGATCTGATCGTCCCCGAGCGCTATCTCGAACGGGCTCACGCAGGGTTTTCACGCTTTGCCGCGTCGGGTGAAGGACCTGCAGTAGGCCGGACGACGACACTCCGGGCAAAACACAGACGTGGCGATGAGTTTCCGGTGGACGTCTCGCTTTCGGCCATCAAGCTACGCGGGCAATGGAGCGCAGTGGGCATCGTGCGCAATGCGACCGAGCGCGTTCAAACCGAGGAACGGCTCAAGCAGCTGGCCACCACCGACACCCTGACCGGCATTTGCAACCGGCGGCGTTTCGATGAAGTGCTGGCAAGCGAGATCAATCGCGCTGCACGATTTTCCAGCCCGCTATCGCTCATTTTGTTTGACGTCGATCACTTCAAGCGCGTCAACGATACCTTCGGCCACCAGGCGGGCGACCGGGTGCTGACCCAGCTGGCCGTGACGGTGGGCAACTCAATTCGAACAGTCGACCTGTTTGCACGCTGGGGCGGGGAGGAATTCGTGGTTCTGCTGCCAGGCAGCGATCTCGATGCCGGACGCCTGCTCGCCGAAAAATTACGCATGGCGCTGGAAAAACAGCCGTTCTCCGATGTCGGACAAGTGACCTGCAGCTTTGGGGTGGCGGAGTATGCACCCGGCGACAACGCAGATGCGCTGATCAAAAAAGCTGACCGCTGCCTTTATCACGCGAAAGCATCCGGCCGCAACCGCGTGGAAACCAGTGCGACCACGCCGCAACCTGAAGCAGGCTGAGAAGACGTTCGCAGGCTCAAGCGGCTTGATCCTTGTCGCCATGATGCGACTTGTCAATGACGGGTTATTGACCCCGCGCCCGTCACGACTTGTTCGCAACCCCACCCGCAATCTGCCGGATCGTCGCCACAAACCCCGGATCTTCACCCTGGAGCAAAGTGGGCAGGGCGGCACGGAAATCTTCGCGCGCACACCACTCGGTCATGTAGTCTTCCCATGACGTCCATAGCCGCGTCTGCTGGCGGCTCATTTTGTCTTCGTATACCAGCACGTAGGCGCGTTCAAACAGGCTGACCAGGATGGCGAACAGGGCGTGTTTACGGACCAGCTGCTCTTCACTGAGTTCGCCTTTCGCTGCGGGCGACAGCAGATGCAGGTCGGCGTTGTCGATCACCAGCCGCATGAAATCGGCATACTCATCCGCCAGCCGCAGAAAGATTTCCTCCTCGTCATTTTGCCGATCGCGGCGGCGGTCGTAGACATACACGCCGATTGCCAGCGGCAGGCCGACGATGGTGACGATATAACTGGCTGCTTCCAGCCATTCAAGTCCACTCATGGCAGCCCCCTCATTTATGCACCTCCGGCAAAGCCGTTTTGCCGCCAGGCTTCGAACACCACCACGCTGACCGCATTCGACAGGTTCATGCTGCGCGAGCCGGGCAGCATCGGCAGGCGCAGACGGTGGTCAACATCGAAGCCATCGAGAATCTCCAGCGGCAGACCGCGTGACTCGGGGCCGAACACGAACACATCGCCTGCCTGAAACCTGTTGTCCGCATAGCGCGTGCTGCCCTTGGTGGTGAGCGCAAACCAGCGCCGCCCCGGTAATGCCGCCTGCACGGCCGCCCAGTCAGCATGCACCTTTACGCAGGCCATGTCGTGATAGTCCAGTCCGGCGCGCGCCACCTGTTTGTCACTCAGGTCAAACCCCAGCGGCTCGACCAGGTGCAGGCGACACCCCGTGTTGGCAGCCAGGCGAATGAGGTTGCCGGTATTGGGCGGAATTTCGGGCTGATACAAAACGATGTCAAACATCGGCAATGACCTAAAATGGAGATTCTTACGAAAGGCGCATTGTATGGTTCCCTACCTCACCACTGCACTCACCGGCCCGCTGCTCGAACTGGAAAAACGCCTGCTCGACGCTCAGCCGACCATCGAGCACTGGTTTCGCCAGCAATGGCAGGAACAATCCGCGCCGTTCTACACCTCGGTGGATATCCGCAACGCCGGCTTCAAGCTGGCACCGGTGGACACCAATCTGTTCCCCGGTGGTTTCAACAACCTCAACCCGGCGTTCATGTCGCTCTCCATCCACGCGGCAATGGGCGCGGTGGAAAAAATCTGCCCCGATGCGCAGCGTTTGCTGCTGATCCCCGAAAACCACACCCGCAACACTTTTTACCTGCAAAACGTCGCCGTGCTCGCGCACATCCTGCGCCAGACCGGGCTGATCGTACGCATCGGCACACTGATCCCCGAGATCACCCAGCCGACCACGCTGGAACTGCCGGGCGGCGGGCGTCTCACGCTGGAACCGCTGATCCGCAAGGGCGATCGCATCGGACTGGAAGGCTTCGACCCCTGCGCGGTGCTGCTCAACAACGACCTGTCGGCGGGCGTGCCGGACATCCTGAAAAACATCGAACAAGCCATCATGCCGCCGCTGCATGCGGGCTGGGCCACCCGCCGCAAGTCCCTTCACTTCAAGGCCTATCAGCATGTCGCCAGCGAGTTTGCGCGCCTGATCAACATCGACCCGTGGCTGATCGACCCCTACTTCGACCACTGCGGCAAGATCGATTTTCACGCACGCCAGGGTGAAGATTGCCTGGCCGACAAGGTCGGCAAGCTGCTCGACAAGATCACACTGAAATACGCCGAATACAAAATCGACCAGCCACCCTTCGTCATCGTCAAGGCCGACGCCGGCACCTACGGCATGGGCATCATGACCGTGAAATCGCCCGACGATGTGCGCGAACTCAACCGCAAGCAGCGCAACAAAATGGCGGTTGGCAAAGAAGGCATGGACATCAGCGAGGTGCTGATCCAGGAAGGGGTCTACACCTTCGAGAGCATCAACGATGCCATTGCCGAGCCGGTGGTCTACATGCTCGACAATTTTGTCGTCGGCGGGTTTTACCGCGTCCACACCGGTCGCGGCATCGACGAAAACCTCAACAGCCCCGGCATGCATTTTGTACCCCTGGCGTTCGACGAAACCTGCGTGATGCCCGACCGCAGCGCCAACCCCGACGCCAGCCCGAACCGCTTTTACGCCTACGGCGTCATCGCGCGGCTGGCGATGCTGGCCGCCAGCATCGAGCTCGACGAAGCCCTGAATGCGGCCGCATGAAGCTGCTGTTCATCATCGATCCGCTGGCCGGACTCAAGCCGTATAAGGATTCGAGCGTGGCGATGATGCGCGCGGCGACTGTTCGCGGCCACGCCGTGTTTGCGACCGAAGCGCGCCAGCTCAACATACAACACGGCATCACCCACGCCGCCTGCAGCACGCTCGACGTGCGCATGGAGGACGACTGGTATCGCGTGATCGAAACCCGCGATTGCATCCTGAAGGATTTCGACGCAGTGGTGATGCGCACCGACCCGCCGGTCGATACCGATTATTTATTGGCCACTCATCTGCTCGGTATCGCCGAAGCCAACGGCGCGCGTGTGCTGAACCGCCCAGCGTGTTTGCGCGACTTCAACGAGAAACTCGCCATCCTGAATTTCCCGCAATTCATCGCCCCCACGCGTGTATCGGCCGACGCGACAGCCATCGGCGACTTCCTCGCCGAGCATCAAGACATCATCGTCAAGCCGCTTACCGAAATGGGCGGCAGCGGCATTTTCCGCCTGACGCTGGCCGACCCCAACCGCAACGCCATCCTGGAAACGCTCACCCAGCGCGGCCGCCGCGCCATCATGGCGCAGCGCTACCTGCCCGAAATCAAAGCGGGCGATAAACGCATCCTGCTGATCGACGGCGAAGTCGTGCCATGGGCGCTCGCGCGCATTCCCATGGCCGGCGAAACGCGCGGCAATCTCGCCGCTGGCGGCACCGCGCGCGCGCAGCCGCTGTCCGCACGCGACCGAAAAATCGCCGAGGCCATCGCGCCGTGGGCACAAGTCAACGGCATCTTCCTCGCCGGCCTCGACGTGATCGGCGACTGCCTCACCGAAATCAACGTCACCAGCCCCACCGGGTTTCAGGAAATCACGGCGCAGACGGGACATGAGGTGGCGGTGCAGTTCATCACAGCGATTGAGCGTGGTTGTTCAACCACGATTCGTCCTTGAGGCCAGGTTCGCGCATGCGATCAGCGCGAACCAGCCTGTGGTTTCTGCTGCTGTGGGCGCTCGCCGCGTGCAGCCCGCCGCCGCTGGTTCAACAGCAGTCTTATGTGTTCGGCACGCTGGTTGAAATCAGCATCTATGGCGCTCCCGAAGCGCAGGCGCAGCAGGCGACAGCAGCGGTGCTGACGCGATTCGATGCCCTGCATCAGCAGCTACACGCCTGGCAACCGAGCGAATTATCCCGCCTCAACGCCGCGCTGGCCCAAGGCGAGCGCGCCACCGTCACGCCCGAACTCGCAGCGATGCTGCGCGACGCGCAAACATTCTCAATCCAGTCCAACAATCTGTTCAACCCGGCCATCGGCGGGCTGATTGCGTTGTGGGGCTTTCATGCCGATACGCCGCAATCACACGTGCCGGATGCTGCGGCGATTGCCGTGTGGGTGAAGCGGCAGCCGCGCATGGGCGATCTGCATATTGATGGCAACGTGGTCTGGAGCGACAACCCGGCGGTGCAGCTTGACCTCGGCGGCTACGCCAAGGGTCGCGCGCTGGACGATGCGGTGGCGATCCTGAAAGCGCAAGGCATCCAGAACGCGCTGGTGAACATCGGCGGCAACGTGATCGCGCTGGGGCAACACGGCGACCGGCCGTGGCGCGTCGGCATCCAGCATCCGCGCAAGGCGGGCACCCTGGCGACGCTGGATTTGCTGGACGGCGAGGCGATTGGCACTTCGGGCGACTACCAGCGCTATTTCGAGGTGGGTGGGCGACGCTATAGCCATTTGATCGACCCGCGCAGCGGCTGGCCAGCCACCGGCATGCAGTCGGTGACGATCCTGCTGCGTGGCGCGCACGCGGGAACGCGCTCGGATGCGTTGTCGAAGCCGTTGTTCATCGACGGCGCGGCGCGGCTGGCAGATCACGCCGCGCGACTGGGGATTCGTGACTATCTGGCAGTGGACGCCAGTGGAAAAACGATTCGCTCCCCCACGCTGGCGACTCGTCTCCACTAGAATGTCGGCTTTGCTTTGATGTTCACACCTTCACCATGATAGGCATCCTCATCGTCGCCCACGGTTCGCTCGCCGACAGCCTGGTCGAGTGCGCAACCCATGTGCTGGGGCAGCATCCGCGCGGGCTGGCCACCCTCGATTTCATCGGCCATGCCGACCCCGACGAGCGGCAGAAAGCCTTGCAGGCCCGGCTGGCCGAACTGGATCAAGGGGACGGCATCCTGGTGCTGACCGATGTTTACGGCGCCACCCCCAGCAACACGCTGTGCCGGCTGCTTGAACCTGCGCACATCGAGGGAGTGTCCGGCGTCAACCTGCCGATGCTGCTGAAAGCGCTGAACTACCGCGACACGCTGGCGCTGCCGCAGCTCATCGAGCGCATCGTCGAAGGCGGCCGCAACAGCATCAACCATATTTCCGAGACCATGTGCCATGCAGCAACGGGACGTTGAAATCGTCAACAAGCTCGGGCTGCATGCGCGCCCGTCCGCCAAACTCACCCAGCTCGTCTCCGGCTTCAAGAGCCAGGTGTTCATGACGCGCAACGGCCGCCGCATCAACGCCAAGAGCATCATGGGGGTGATGATGCTGGCGGCCGCCAAGGGCAGCACCATCACGCTGGAAACTGAAGGAGAAGACGAGGTCGAAGCAATGGACGCGCTGGCCGAACTGATTTCAAGCGGCTTTGGGGAAGAACGATGAGCTTTTCCCTGCACGGCATTGGGGTATCCGGCGGGATCGCCATCGGCTATGCGCACATCACGTCGAGTGCGCGCGTCGAAGTGCCGCAGTACATGCTGGACCGCCAATATATTCCCGAGGAGCTGGCGCGATTCGACGAGGCCATCCTCACCACCCGCGCCGAGCTTGAAACGCTGCGCAGCCATATCCCGGCTCACGCACCCGCCGAGTTGTCGGCGTTTCTCGACATGCACCTGATGTTCCTCGGCGACTCGACCATCGCCGAAGAACCCAAGCGCCTGATCAGCGAATCGCAATGCAATGCCGAGTGGGCGCTGGCGCAGCAAATGGAAGCCCTGGTGGCACGCTTCGATGAAATCGAGGATACCTATTTGCGCAGCCGCCAGGATGACGTGGTGCAAGTGGTGCAGCGCGTTCTCAAGGTCTTGCTCGGCCACCCCAGCCATTTGCCGCTCGACGTCAACTTCGACGAGGAACGTATTCTGGTCGCGCATGAACTGTCGCCCGCCGACATGATCCTGTTCAAAAGCGTGCACTTCGCCGCCTTCATCACCGATCTCGGCGGCACCACGTCTCACACGGCGATCCTGGCGCGCAGCATGGCGATCCCGTCGGTGATGGCGCTGCACAACGCGCGCGGACTCATCCGCGATCACGATCTGCTGATCGTCGATGGCCGCGATGGCGTGGTGATCGTGAATCCGGACGAGTCTGCACTCGCCGAATACCGGTTGCGGCAAAACCAGTGGCGCATTGATACCGAAAAACTCAAGCGCATTAAATCCAGCAAGTCAGCCACGCTCGACGGCACCCCCATCGCCTTGATGGCGAACATCGAATTGCTGAGCGATCTCGATGCCGTCAAAGCGTCAGGCGCGCAGGGTATTGGCCTGTTTCGCAGCGAATTCATGTTTCTCAACCGCAGCGATCTGCCGAGCGAAGACGAGCAATTCGAGTTTTACAAGACAGTCACTGAGTCGCTCGACGGCAAGCCGGTCACCATCCGCACCCTCGACCTGGGCGCAGACAAGCAGGCGCCGTGGGGGCATTCAGTGGCCGACAATCCGGCGCTCGGTCTGCGCGCGATCCGCTTGTGTCTGGCCGAACCGGGACTGTTCCAGACGCAGCTACGGGCGATTTTGCGCGCCTCGTACCACGGCCGGGTGAACATCCTCATTCCCATGCTGGCCAATTTTGTCGAGCTGCGCCAGACCCTGCAGCACGTCGATGCCGCCAAAGCCGCGTTGCGTAAGGACGGTCTGAAGTTCGACGAGAGCATTGCCATCGGCGGCATGATCGAAGTGCCAGCCGCAGCCCTGTCGGCCGGTTTTTTTGCCGAGCAACTGGATTTCCTGTCGATCGGCACCAACGACCTGATTCAGTACACGCTGGCAATTGACCGCGCCGATGACAGCGTGGCGCATCTATACGACCCCCTGCATCCTGCGGTTCTCAACCTGATTCAGCACACCATCCGTGCGGGCGCCAAAGCCGGCAAGCCGGTATCGGTGTGCGGCGAAATGGCGGGCGACCCGCAGTTGACGCGACTATTGCTGGGACTGGGGCTGCGGTCGTTTTCGATGCAGGCCGCCAGCCTGCTGCAGGTCAAGCAGCAGATTCTGAAAGCCCAGCTTGATGAACTGGCACCCATGACGCAGCGCCTGTTGAAAAACACCGATCCTGACAAGACCGCCCTGCTGTTAGGTCGCCTGAACGGCTAGGCCGCCAGTTGCGCGGCGATGCGGGCCAGCGCCACCTTGTCGTGGCGCATGTCGCTGATGTCCTGTTTGATTTGCGCCATGCGGCTGTGCAGCGTGCCCATGTTTTCCAGAATGCGCTGCAGACTGTTGAGCCGCGTGTCGAGGTACTGCTTGTGCTCGCGAATGCGTGTCATGACGGGGTCCAGCGCGATCCGCAACCAGCGTTCTGCCTCGGTACGTGCCAGATTGAATGCCTTGCGCGCCTCTACGGCCAGCCCGGCATAAAAACGCCGGATCATGTATTTTTTTTCCAGCAACAAATTGGCGGGATCACGGCAAAACGCATCGGTCTCAGCCATCAGGGCTTTCAGGCGGTTGCGATACGCCCCCAAATCCAGTCGGGGCACCTGCATCTTGGGCAACTTGTGCTCGCGCTGAAAACGAACATACGCCCGATCCAGCGCCTCCAGCATGCTGTCGGCCATGTTGGTGGCCTGCTGCAGGCGATCATTCATCTGCTCACTCAACTGGCGAATCCCCTGGGTCAGGCCGCGAGTGGTCAAGCTGCCTTCCATGGCTGCGCGGCCAGCGTGGCAAATCTCGCCCAACGTTTCCTCCGACAAGCTCGCCAGCAGTTGTTCCCCCTGCCCCTTCACCATTTTGCGGGTGATCCGGAACTGCTCGGCAGTGGCATCGTAGCTGTCTTTTTCCTGCTGCAAACTGGCACGCGTCTGTTCAATCAGTTCGCGATTCTTGCCTGACAATTGAGTCAGCTGAACCAGTTCATCGCTGCTGCGTTTAAGGCGCGCATCCAGATCGGTGCGGCTCTCCTCCAGCGAAGCCATCACCTCGCGGCTGATCGCATGGTGAAGCATGTCACGTCGCGATGGAATCACCTGATGCGCGAGCAGATATTCCAGCGATTCAATACCGGAGCGTACCCGTAAGGCCGCGTCATGCTTGATCGTTGCCACCAGCGCCTTTTGCGCCGACACGGCAAACACCCGGCTGCGCGGCAGCTTCAGCACGCGCGCGGTTTCTTCGGCCTGGCGCTCGATGGCGGCCTGCACCTCGGCATCGCTTTTAAGCTCGTCCCACAGCATGTCGATCTTGTTCAGAACGGCCACGTGATAGTTGGCGTGACGATGCACGTGCTTTTGCCAGATTTCCAGATCCGAGCGCGTCACCCCGGTATCCGTCGCCAGCAAATACATCACCGCATGTGCGTTGGGAATCACCGACAGCGTGAGTTCAGGTTCGGCGCCCAGCGCATTGAGCCCCGGGGTATCGAGAATAACCAGTCCGGCCTGCAACAGTGGATGCGGATAATTGACCATGGCATAGCGCCAGGCCGGGACCTCCACCGTGCCGTCCGGGCGCAGTTGATGGCGCTCGCTGGCATCTTCACCACTCCACAGCCCCAACTCGATGGCTTCCACCGCCGGCATCGGCCGGGTTTCGGTGAGCTTTTTCAGGCATTGCTGCATCTGGCGCGGATCAGCCGGATCGAGCGCGATCCGGCACCACTCGATCGGCATGTGTTTAAGACTGGTCAGCGATTCGTCGCGCCGCCGCGTCTCGATCGGCAGCAGGCTGAGTGCGGGAGCTTCGCCCGGATTGAAGAACAACTCGGTCGGGCACATGGTGGTGCGGCCGGCGTCGGATGGCAGCAGGCGCTGACCATGGTCGGCAAAGAACAGCGCATTGATGAGTTCGGTTTTACCGCGCGAAAATTCGGCGACAAACGCCACCACCAGTTTGTCCTGACGCAGGCTGGCCGCCGCATCGGTCAAGCGCAGGGAGCGCTCGACATCGATGCCGTGCTGCTTGTCCAGCCAATTGGAATAATCCGTAATCGCGTTCGCCAGCCGCAAGCGCCGCTCGCTGAAATCGGAGACTTCCTGTTCCAGATGGATACTCATGTTTGATTGTTCTTTTCCAAATCACGCCAGGGCGTATTGTCACTGCACACGGCGACTGTTTTTTTCCGCGACGACTCACCGCGAATCAGACGCACCGCTGATTTTGGTACACCCAGTTGCGCGGCCAGCCAGGTCAGCAGATGGGCATTCGCCTTGTTATCGACCGCAGGTGCAGCGATCTTTAATTTCAGACGGCCATCGTGTTCGCCCACCACAGCCGAGACTTTCGCGCCGGGCTGCACATGCAATTCCAGCAGCCAATCGTTGCCATCCCGGCGCCCCCAAACGGGCGTCTCAGAGGGCGCCACGGAGAGCCTGCTCCAACGCCAGTATCGGCACCATCAACACCAGCTGGCACAGGATAAACAACACCATCGGCGTCAAATCGACGTTCGCCACCATCGGCACAATGCGCCGCAGTGGACGCAGGAACGGCTCGGACAATTCATAGATCACTGGCGCCAACGGTGAGTTAGTGTTCACCCACGACAGCACTGCGCGCACCAGCGTCAGGCCGATGATCATGTAAATCGCCAGGCTCAGCAGGCGCACCGCCGCCAGCCCCAGCATCACCGGCCACACCTTGCCGCCTGCCAGTGCAAACGGAAAATCATCCAGCCAGTAACCCGCTATCACCACCGCCAATTCGACCAGCAGCGCCAACAGCAGACACGCCCAATCGAGACCCCAAAAGCCCGGTACCACGCGGCGCAGCGGTTTCACCGCAAAATCAGTTAGCCCAACGATGAACTGGGCGAAAGGATTGCGAAACGGCACCCGGAACAGCTGCATCATGAAGCGCAGCAGCACCGCAACCACAAACAGGTTGCCGAGCGTCTGGATCAGAAAATGCAAGGCACCAGCAATCATGCCAGCCGCCCCAGTTCGTCACCCAACTCGGCACTGCGCAGGCTGGCGGCGTCCACCGCCTGGGCGAAGGCCGCCTTGACCGCTGCGGTCTCCAGCGCAGCAATGCCGCGCTCGGTGGTGCCACCCTTGGAAGTGACACGCTGGCGCAGCAGGGCGGGCTCCTCGCCCGACTCCAGCGCCAGCTTGGCCGCACCAAAAAACGTCTGTAGCGCCAACTGGCGCGCGGTGGCCGCTGACAGGCCCTGCGCCACGGCTGCTGCTTCCAGCGATTCGATGCAATAAAACACATAGGCCGGGCCGCTGCCCGACACCGCCGTCACCGCGTCCAGCTGGGATTCGCTCTCCACCCACACCACCCCGCCTACACCACGCAGGACCATTTCGGCCTGTGAGCGCGCCTCCTGGTTGACGGCAGCGGGCGCATACAGCCCGGCGATCCCGGCCTGAACCATCGCCGGCGTGTTGGGCATGGCACGAACGATCCGGCTATGGCCCCCCAGCCAGCGGGTGAGGTCAGCCACCCGCACCCCGGCGGCAATCGACACCACCAGTTGGCCGGCAAGCCTCGTCGCCAGTGCGGCCGCCACCTCGGGCAGCGATTGCGGTTTGACCGCCAGCACGATCAGGGCGTGCAGCCGTGCCTGTGACAGATCGGTATGGGTGACCACCCCGAAGCGCGCGGCCAGTTGCGCCCGTGCGTCAGCATTGATTTCGACCACCTCGATATCGGTGGGCTGGGCGCCGCTGGCGATCAAGCCGCCGATGATGGCTGCGGCCATGTTGCCGCCGCCGATGAAGCTGACTTTATGCATGTTTCACCTCGGATGTTTCATGAATTCGCGCGATGATCGCGCAGGATTTTGCTTTGTAGGGGAAGTTTGAGAAAGAGCGGCGTAGTGATTCATACGCCCGCTGAGCGTGGTTGTTGCCGATTCATCGGCTTTACAACCACGGCCTACCCCTCGCGGGTGGAACAAGGTTTCCATACGAAACAACAGACCAGCGAGGGCGCGTGTCAATTCATGAATCATCCGGGGTAACTCCTTTCACCAAAAAGTGCGGTGCCAACTCTTACGATCGTCGCGCCTTCCAGTATGGCGGCTTCCAGGTCGGCCGACATGCCCATCGACAGGGTGTCGAGCACGTGGCCGCGAGCGATCAGATCCTCGTACGCCACGCGCACCTGCCGAAACGCGGCACGCTGGGCCGCCATGTCGGCCGCCGGCGCCGGAATCGCCATCACGCCACGCAGTTGCAGATCCGGCAACGCGGCCACGGCATCAGCCAGCGCGGGCAGTTCAGCCGCAGCCACTCCGCCCTTGCTGGCCTCGCCGCTCACATTCAGCTCGATGCACACCTGCAGTGGCGGCAAACCCGCCGGACGCTGCGCCGACAGCCGCTCGGCGATTTTCAGCCGGTCGACGCTATGCACCCAGCTGAAGTTTTCCGCGATGGCGCGGGTTTTATTGCTCTGGATCGGTCCGATGAAATGCCATACCAGTGGCAAATCACTCAGGGCACGCTGCTTGTCGAGCGCTTCCTGCACGTAATTTTCACCGAATTCACGCTGAGCGCAGGCGGCCAGTTCGCGCACCGCCGCAGCGTCAAACGTTTTGCTGACCGCCAGCAGGCGTACCGCCGCCGCATCCCGCCCCGCGTCAGCAAGCGCCTGCGCAATCCGCGCCTGCACGCGGGACAAACGCCGTTGAAGTGCTTCATGAGCAGACGGCAACTTCGGCTCAAGTTCGCCCATTTTCAGACCGTTATTCATTGCGCTTATTATCTTTCAAAACACCCCAGCCGAGGCTCACGTGGATATTTCCGAATTATTGGCTTTTTCCGTCAAGAACAAAGCGTCCGACCTGCACCTGTCCGCCAGCCTGCCGCCCATGATCCGGGTGAACGGCGACGTCCGCCGCATCAACCTGCCGCCGATGGAGCACAAGGATGTGCATCGCATGGTGTACGACATCATGAACGACGGCCAGCGCAAGGTGTACGAAGAGACACTTGAAATCGACTTTTCGTTCGAAATTCCCTCGCTGGCGCGCTTCCGCGTCAACGCCTTCAATCAGCAATACGGCGCAGGCGCGGTGTTCCGGACCATTCCGTCCAAGGTGCTGTCGCTGGAAGAACTCAACTGTCCGCAAATTTTCAAAGAGATTTCCGACCAGCCGCGCGGCATCGTTCTGGTGACCGGCCCGACCGGCTCGGGCAAGTCGACCACGCTGGCGGCGATGATGGATTACATCAACGAAAACAACTATGCGCACATCCTCACCGTCGAGGATCCGATCGAATTTGTGCACCAAAGCAAGAAATGCCTGATCAACCAGCGCGAGGTCGGCCCGCATACGCTGTCGTTCAACAACGCATTGCGTTCGGCGCTGCGGGAAGACCCGGACGTCATTCTGGTGGGCGAGTTGCGCGACCTGGAGACGATCCGGCTGGCACTGACCGCTGCTGAAACCGGCCACCTGGTGTTCGGCACCCTGCACACCAGCTCGGCGGCGAAAACCATCGACCGCGTGGTCGACGTGTTCCCGGCGGCAGAAAAGGAAATGGTGCGTTCGATGCTGTCTGAATCGCTGCGTGCCGTCATCTCGCAAACCCTGCTCAAAACCAAGGACGGCAACGGCCGTGTGGCGGCGCACGAAATCATGATCGGCACCCCGGCGATCCGCAACCTGATTCGTGAAGGCAAGGTGGCGCAGATGTATTCTGCGATCCAGACCGGCGGCAACATCGGCATGCAGACGCTCGATCAATGCCTGCAGGATCTGGTGAAGCGCAATATCGTTGCCACTGGCATCGCGCGCAACGCGGCGCAAAACAAAGACTCCTTCCTGGGCTAAGGACTGAACCGATGAATGCTGAAAAAACCATCCACGACCTGCTGCGCCTGATGCTGGCGAAGAATGCGTCCGACTTGTTCATTACTGCGGGCTTTCCACCCGCGTTCAAGGTCGACGGCAAGATCACCCCGGTCTCGAATCAGACCCTGACGCCGGCACACACCAGCGAACTGGCCCGTTCGATCATGAACGAGCGGCAATGGAATGATTTCGAAGCGACCAACGAGTCCAACTTCGCCATCAGCCCGCCCGAAATTGGGCGTTTCCGCGTCAACGTGTTCGTTCAGCAGGGGCGCGTCGGCATCGTGATGCGGACAATTGTCACCAAGATCCCCAAGATGGGCGAACTGAACCTGCCGCCCATCATGAGTGATGTCGCGATGATCAAGCGGGGCCTGGTGATTTTCGTCGGCGCCACCGGCTCCGGCAAATCCACCTCGCTCGCCGCCCTGATCGGGCATCGCAACGAGCATGCGCACGACCACATCATCACGGTCGAAGACCCGATCGAATACGTGCACGAGCACAACAAGTCCATCATCACCCAGCGCGAAGTCGGCATCGACACCGACAACTGGTTCTCGGCGCTGAAGAACACCCTGCGGCAGGCGCCCGATGTCATCCTGATCGGCGAAATCCGCGACCGCGAGACCATGGAATACGCCATCGCCTTCGCCGAAACCGGTCACCTCTGCCTGTCGACGCTGCACGCCAACAGCGCCAACCAGGCGCTCGACCGCATCATCAACTTCTTCCCGGAAGAGCGCCGCGACCAGTTGCTGATGGACTTGTCGCTCAACCTCAAGGCGTTCATCTCGCAGCGCCTGATTCCGCGCAAAGGCACCACCGGGCGCGTTGCGGCAGTCGAAATCCTGCTCAACTCGCCGTTGATCGCCGACCTGATCTTCAAGGGGCAGGTACACGAGATCAAGGAAATCATGTCGAAGTCGCGCGAACTCGGAATGCAAACCTTCGACCAGGCGCTGTTCGACCTCTACGAGGCGGGCATGATCAGCTACGAAGACGCGCTCAGAAACGCCGACAGCCTCAACGACCTGCGTCTGCAGATCAAGCTGCACGGCCAGGAGGCCAAAGGACGCGACATGATGGCGGGGCTGGATCACCTCGGCATCGTCTAAGCCGGCCTCATTCGGGGTTGATGACGCCTTTGACGTCCAGCCCCTGATTGCCCGGCAAGGCCTTGATCGCCTGGGCCACCACATCGTCCAGGGTCTCGTCGTGTTGCACCCGCGTCAATCCCAGTGTAATGGTCATGGTGATCGGCTGGGCGGCATCCTCCAATGCCATCGGCGAATTGCGCACCTGCTCAACTATGCGGTTTGCGGCGATGGCGGCCGCTTCGCGCGACGTACATTGCATCAACAACAAAAACTCCTCTCCGCCAAAGCGAAACAGGGGCTCATTCGGCCGCAGCACGCTGGTCAGGCTGTCCGTCAAATGCCGCAACGCCCTATCGCCTATCGAATGGCCATATTGATCGTTAATGCGCTTGAAGTGGTCGACATCGATCATTGCCACATAGAGTTGGGTGTGTTCACGCCGGACCGCTCTTTGAGCTTGAACAAATTCGTCCTCGATCCCATAGCGTAAGGGCAATCCAGTCAGCGGGTCGTTGCACACGGCATCGGCAAGGAACTGCGTTTTAAAGCCGGCCATCAAACCGGTCAGCTCAGACTGACTTTCCTCAAAGACCGCCAGATCACTGGCTGCCCCCGGCTGTCCAGCCAGAATATTGGCGCATATGGCTCGAATGGCATCATGCATGGCCTGATGCACGACCTCGACCTGCTGTGCCTTCCGCGCATCCAGCTTTTCAAAATCGGACTTCTGCGATGCAAACCAGTGACCGAACCGGCACAGTATGTGCGCCTCCCTTGGCCAGCACATCCTCCCCGGGCGAGGCGCGCAACACCGCGCAACGCATCACCCGGCGCGTCCAGTCCATATGCGCTTCAACCGCCGCATCCAGCTCGATGATGAAATGTCTGGTTTTACCCGACAAACTGGACATGTGTGCTCTCCCGCTTATATTTATTCAAAGTCCAATCCACTTCGTTCCTGCGCGTTTACGTGTGCTTCGTCCAGCCCTGCCACGCTGCTTTTAGCTTGATGGTGGAACGGCTTTAACCGGCCGCATCGAGCCGGCAATCACCTTGTATTGCAGAAAACGGGTTTCAATCGGCCCGTTGAACAGCGGAATGCGCCGGCTCGCTTTCAGCCCCATCAATTTTGGCAGCAACGGATCACCGGAGATGATCCACGCGTCCCAGCCACTGAAATTCTTTTTCAGCCAGTCGCCCAACTGCGGATACCAGTCGGCCAATTCTTCGCCGTTACCCAGTCGCTCGCCGTAAGGCGGGTTGGTGACGATGGTGCCGGTCGGTGTGGGTGGCGTCAGTTCGAGCACGTCAGACACTTGCAACTCGATGACGTCGGCGTAGCCTGCGGCAACGAGGTTGTTCCTCGCCTTGTCGATCACCCAGCGATCCTGGTCGGAGCCAAAAATCGGTAATTTCATGAGCGGCTTTTCCTGTACCGTGGCCTCGGCCTTGATGCGCTTCCACAAGGCCGCATCGAAGTCACGATAGTGCTCGAATGCAAAATGCCGCCCGCGTCCCGGCGCACGATTCAAGGCCATGTCTGCCGCCTCAAGCAGGATGGTGCCTGCGCCGCACATCGGGTCGAGCAGCGGCGTGCCGGGCTCCCAGCCGGACAGCATCAACAATCCGGCGGCGAGATTTTCCTTGATCGACGCTGCACTCGCCTCCGTCTTGAAGCCGCGCTTGAACAGCGGCACGCCGCTGGTGTCGAGATAGAAGGTCACCGCATCCGGCGTGAAAAATGCGTACACCGGCACGTCGGGCGACTCGGTATCGACGCTCGGGCGTTCGCGCGTTTCTTCGCGGAAGCGGTCGCAAATAGCGTCCTTGATTTTCAGCGTGATGAAGTTGAGGCTTTTGAGCGGCGCATTTTGCGCGCCCACTTTGACCGCGATGGTTTTGTCGACGCTGAACCACGACGGCCATGGCAGATCGAGCGCCGCACGGTAGATGTGCTCTTCCTTGTGATAACGGGTGTAGCCGACCTTGCGCAGGATGCGCGTGGCAATCCTCGACGTGAGGTTGGCGCGCATCTCGGCAGCGGCATCGGCCATGAACAGCACCCCGGCGGGCAACTGCCGCACGATTTGCGCACCGGCGGCGATCAGTTCGGCTTCCAGCAGCGGCTCCAGCCCGCGCGGGCAGGTGGCGAAATGGCTGGCGGGCGGCAACACATCGCGCTCGGGGCGGACGGGATGCGGCGATTTGGGGCGACGGGATTGGGGTTTCAAGCGGGGACTTTCTTAAAAGGGCTTCAATACAACTAACAACACGACAATCAATAAAACAATTACCGGGATTTCATTAAACCAGCGATACCAGACGTGCGATTGGGTGTTTTGCCTGGCCTCGAACTGCCGCAAGCGCCTGCCGCACACATGGTGATAGCCGATCAAGCCGGCAACCAGCGTGAGCTTCGCCCACATCCAGTTCATGCTGAGCGGAAAATACGCCAGCCACAACCAGCTGCCGGTTATCAGTGTCAGCCACATGATGGGGGTGACGAAGCGATACAATTTGCGCGCCATCAGCAGCAATCGGTCGTACGCCACGTCGTGGGTTTCCATCGCCAGGTTGACGAACAGGCGCGGCAGATAAAACAGGCCGGCAAACCAGCTCACCACCATCACGATATGAAACGATTTCAGCCACAACATGGATAAACAAGCCTCGCCTCGAATAAAGGCACTTAAAAAATGGACGCCAAGTCCGCTGACCCTGATTTTACTGGGTTTAATCGCCTGGCTGTGGTTTCGCCCGCCGGCCGATGTCAGCGAGGAGAATCGCGCCGTCACGCCCTGGCACGTCACCCTGCCCGATGGCCGCGTGCTGACGAGCGAGAGCCTCAAGGGCAAAGTCGTGCTGGTGAACTTCTGGGCAACCTGGTGCCCCTATTGCCGCAAGGAAAAGCCGGTGATCGACGATTTCTGGCAAGACACCCGCAGCCGGGGCTTCGAGGTCGTCTCGATCAGCATCGACGACACGCCGGAAAAAATCGCCGCCTGGATGCAGGACAAGGGCTACGCCTTCATGGCCGCGCCGACCAACGCCTCGGTCGCCGCCGCCTTCGGCAATGTGAGAGCGTGCCGACCTCGTTCATCGTCGATGCCGACGGGCACATCCGCCACACAATCGCCGGGCAGGTGCACTATGCGCGGCTGGAAAAGCTGGTTACGCCCTTCCTGAAAGCCCCGACGCCATGACCGAAACCCGACAGCCCTGCGGCTTGGGCACAAGCCCGCCTCACCGAACTCGAAGCCAAGCTCGCGTTTGCCGAAGACCTGATCGACACGCTCAACCAGACCGTGGTCCGCCAGCAAGCGCAACTGGATTCGTGCAACAGCAACTACGCCTGCTGCATCAACGGGTGCAAAATGCCTCCGCCGGATGAAGCGCGCAACCTGCGCGACGAAATCCCGCCGCATTACTAGGCGCGGACTACACCGCGATCTTCACCACCACCTTGCGGATCATGCCCCTGCTCACCAGCGGCGCATGCGCATCGTCCGGAAAGAACAGGCAGAACGATCCGGCCGGCGTGGATCCAGCTGGGACGGCGCGTCGTTGAAAAAGCGGATGTCGCGCGCGGCATCGTAATCCGTTGCCGGACTCGGTGCATGCCGCCAGCGGCTTCCAGCCCATCTCGTCGATGCCTTCGAGCACCAGCTGAATGTCGATGTAGCGACGATGGCATTCGAGTTTCGCCTCCGCGCGCGTGCGGCCCGGGCAAGCTTCGACGATGACGAAGATTTGCTCACCCAGCACCGCATGCTTGCCTGGCGGCAGCGCCGGCAAATCCGTGTTCGCGCAGGTAGTCGAAGGCGCGCGCGAACAGCGGGTGCAAGGCGAGATAGCGGTCGGCGTGGGCAGGGTGTCGAGAATCATGATGACTGGATGGAAAAGAGTTGGCTGGCCGGGACCCGGCATTCATGGGCTCAACGGCTGATCGGTTTGTAGCGAATCCGCTTCGGCTTGGCGCCCTCTTCACCGAGTCGCCGCTTCTTGTCGGCTTCGTATTCCTGGTAGTTGCCGGCGAAGAACACCACCTGCGAGTCGCCTTCAAACGCCAGAATGTGAGTGGCGATGCGGTCGAGGAACCAGCGGTCGTGCGAGATCACCAGCACGCAGCCGGCGAATTCCAGCAGCGCGTCTTCCAGCGCGCGCAGGGTTTCCACGTCGAGATCGTTCGACGGTTCGTCCAGCAGCAGCACGTTGCCGCCGGCGATCAGGGTCTTCGCCATATGCAGGCGCCCGCGCTCACCCCCGGAGAGGTTGCCGACCAGCTTCTGCTGGTCGCCGCCCTTGAAGTTGAAGCGGCCGAGGTAGGCGCGTGAGGGGATTTCGTAGCGGCCGACCGTGAGAATGTCGCGGCCTTCGGCGACTTCATCGAACACGGTCTTGTCGGCCGCCAGCGCATCGCGGCTCTGGTCGACGTAAGCCAGCTTCACTGTCTGGCCGATTTCGACTTCGCCGGAGTCGGGTTTTTCCTGGCCGGTGATCATCTTGAAGAAAGTCGATTTACCGGCGCCGTTGGGGCCGATGATGCCGACGATCGCGCCCGGCGGCACGCTGAAGCTGAGGTTGTCGATCAGCAGGCGGTCGCCGAATGCCTTCGACACGTTGTGGAAATCGATCACCTTGTCGCCCAGCCGCTCGCCGACCGGAATAAAGATTTCCTGCGTCTCGTTGCGCTTCTGGTATTCGACCGAGTTCAGTTCCTCGAAACGCGACAGACGCGCTTTCGATTTGGCCTGGCGCGCCTTGGGGTTCTGCCGCACCCATTCGAGCTCCTGCTTCATCGTCTTGATGCGCCCAAGCTCCTGCTTGCCCTCGGTTTCCAGGCGCGCCTCTTTCTGCTCCAGCCAGCTGGTGTAGTTGCCCTTCCACGGAATGCCGTGGCCGCGATCGAGTTCCAGAATCCATTCGGCTGCGTTGTCGAGGAAATAGCGATCGTGCGTCACCGCCACCACGGTGCCGGGATAGCGCACCAGGAACTGCTCCAGCCACTCGACCGACTCGGCGTCGAGGTGGTTGGTCGGTTCGTCGAGCAGCAGCATGTCGGGGTTGGACAGCAGCAACTGGCACAGCGCGACGCGGCGCTTTTCACCGCCCGACAGGGTGCCGATCACCGCGTCCCACGGCGGCAGGCGCAAGGCATCGGCGGCGATTTCCATCTGCGTGTCGAGGTCGGCGCCGCCCGTGGCGAGGATGGCCTCGCAGCGCGCCTGCTCCTCGGCCAGCATGTCGAAGTCGGCATCGGGCTCGGCGTAAGCGGCATAAATCTCTTCGAGCTTGTTTTTCGCTTCGACAATCTCGCCCAGGCCAGCTTCCACTGCCTGCCGCACGGTGTGCGTCGGGTCGAGCTGCGGTTCCTGCGCCAGATAGCCGATGCGGATGCCCGGCATCGGAATGGCTTCGCCTTCGATGTCCTTGTCCACCCCGGCCATGATGCGGATCAGCGAGGACTTGCCCGAACCATTCAGACCGAGCAGGCCGATCTTGGCGCCGGGGAAAAAGCTGAGGGAAATGTCTTTCAGAATGTGCCGCTTCGGCGGCACGATTTTGCCGACGCGGTTGAGGGAATAGACGTATTGCGCCATGAATAAAAATCCAGAAAAGTATTGAGTGGTTACAGCAGAATTATTTTGCGCTCGCGCCGGGGCAGGCTGCGAACGCGCAGGCAGCGCCGGTACGGCTGACATAACTGCCATCGGCGCACAGCCTGACGTCCTGCGCACAGGCGCCGCCCTCGTCCAGCATTGGCGGGGGCGGGGGAGGCGGCGCATCCGGCAAGGCCTTGGCGATGGGTTTGGCCGCAGGCGGCTCTGCGCTACACGCGCCCAGCGCGAGCGTCAGCGCAACAAGCGCGAAGGCAAACTTCATGACAATTCCTTGTCGAGCAGCGCCTTGAGTTTAACAAAGTCGAGTTCGCCCAGCTTTTGCTCGAGGATCTGGCCTTTTTTGCCAATGATGAAGCTGGTCGGCGTCAACTGGACATTGCCAAAGGCCTGCGCGAACTCACCTTTTACATCGAGCGCAACCGGAAATGGCAGCTGGCGGGTTTGCGTGAAATTGACCACATAGCTGGGTGGATCGTAGGACATCGCCACCGCGATGATTTCGAAGCCCTTGGCCTTGTATTGATTGTAGGTTTCGATCATGCCGGGCATTTCCTTGATGCAGCCGGGACAGGTGGTTGCCCAGAAATTCACCAGCACGACCTTGCCGCGCAGGCTGTCGAGCTGGATCGGCCGGCCATCGAGCGTGACGAAGGTGACGGCGGGCGCATCCGGCTTGCTCAGCATCGCATACGCGAGCGCGGCAAGCACAATCAGGACGGCAGCAATGAGGGCAGCGGGTTTGGCAAATTTCATGGTCTGGGCGTTATGCGTAATGAAGGTTAGCGGTAGGACTGGGCAAGCGTGACGTAGTGCCGGGCGGAATAATTGAAATACGCGATTTCTTCTTCGGTGAGCAAACGCACCATTTTGGCGGGGCGGCCGAGATAGAGGTGGCCGGATTCGAGCACCTTGCCTTCCGGCACCAGTGAGCCCGCGCCCAGCAGCACATGCTTCCGGATCACCGCGTGGTCGAGAATGATGCTGCCCATGCCGATCAGGCATTCGTCTTCGATCGTGCAGGCATGCAGGACGACGGCATGGCCGACGGTGACGCGCGCGCCGATGACGAGCGCCCCGCCGGCCGGGTTGGCCACGCTCTTGTGCGACACATGCAGCACGCTGTTGTCCTGGATATTGGTCGCATCGCCGATGGCAATGGAATTGACGTCGCCGCGAATGACGGCGCCCGGCCACACCGATGCGTCCGCGCCCAACGCCACCTCGCCGATCACCGTGGCGCGCGGATGCACCCACGCGCCGGAGGCGAGTTGCGGGTGAATGCCGTGGTGCGGCGCGATATTGTCTAAAGCCATGATCGACAAGGGGTTGAAAACCCGGGAGAGCGAGCTCAAATTATAATCGCTGTGTACCGCCGCTTTGCTGCTCCCCTCCCCCGCGTCCTCTTTGTGAAAGATTGTCCATGACCACCCCGATCGCCAACCCCCTGCTCGATTTCTCTGGTCTGCCCCGTTTTGCCGAATTCAAGCCTGAATTCGTCACCCCGGCAGTCGACCAGCTGCTGGCCGACTGCCGCGCGGCCGTCGAGCGCGCGATGGACGCCGCGACGCCAGCCGAGTGGGAGGCTTTCGTCAGCCCGATGGACGACGCCAACGAGAAACTCGGCCGCGCCTGGGGTCAGGTGTCGCACCTGCATTCGGTGATGGATTCGCCCGAGTTGCGCGAGGTCTACAACGCCAACCTGCCGAAGATCACCATCTACTTCGCCGAGCTGGGGCAAAACGAGGCGCTGTTCGGCAAGTTCAAGGCGCTGGCGGCCGGCCCGGGGTTTGCCGCGCTCTCCCCGGCACAGAAAAAAATCGTGGAAAACGAGCTGCGCGACTTCCGCCTCGGCGGCGCCGAACTGCCCGCCGAGCAAAAAGCCCGCTTCATGGCGATCCAGGAAGAACTGTCCGGACTGTCGGCCAAATTCGAGGAAAACCTGCTCGACGCGACCAACGACTACGCGCTTTATGTTGACGATGCCGCCGAACTCGCGGGCGTGCCGGACGATGAACTCACGGCGATGCGGCAGGCGGCTGAAATCGACAGCAAGCCGGGCTGGAAAATCACCCTGCACATGCCGTCCTACCTGCCGGTGATGCAATACGCCGACAACCGCGCCCTGCGCGAGACGCTGTACCGCGCCTATGTCACCCGCGCGTCGGAATTCGGCAAGGCCGAACTCGACAACACCCCGCTGATCGCGCAAATTCTCAAGCTGCGCCGCGAAGCCGCACAGATGCTGGGATTCAAGAGCTACGCCGAGGAATCGCTGGCCACCAAGATGGCCGACACCCCGGCCGAAGTGCTGAAGTTCCTGTCCGACCTCGGCGCGCGCGCGCGGCCGTATGCGGAAAAAGACTTCGCCGAACTCAAGGCCTTCGCCGCAACCGAACTCGGCATCGCCGACCTGCAGGCGTGGGACAACGCCTATGCGTCGGAAAAACTGCGCGTCGCGCGCTACAGCTTTTCCGATCAGGAAGTGAAGCAGTATTTCCCCGAACACCGCGTGCTGGCCGGCCTGTTCAAGCTGGTCGAAACGCTCTACGGCCTGCACATCCGCGAGGACAAGGCGCCGGTGTGGCATCCGGACGTGAAGTTCTACACCCTCACCGACCACGCCGGGCAAAAGGTCGGCCAGTTCTACCTCGACCTCTACGCGCGCGCCTCCAAACGCGGCGGCGCCTGGATGGACGACGTCATCACCCGCCGCCGGAAGAGGCGGCGTTGACGCAAACCCCGGTGGCCTATCTGAACTGCAACTTCGCCGCGCCGGTGGGCGGCAAGCCCGCGCTGTTCACCCACGACGAAGTCATCACCCTGTTCCACGAAACCGGCCACGGCCTGCATCACCTGCTGACGCAGATCGAGGAACTGGGCGTCTCCGGCATCAACGGCGTCGAGTGGGACGCGGTCGAACTGCCGAGCCAGTTCATGGAAAACTTCTGCTGGGAATGGGACGTGCTGCAAGCACATGACCAGCCACGTCGACACCGGCGCGGCGCTGCCCAAGCGAACTGTTCGACAAGATGCTGGCAGCGAAGAACTTCCAGTCCGGCCTCGGCACCCTGCGCCAGATCGAGTTTTCCAGCTTCGACATGCGCCTGCACGACGACTTCGACCCCAACGGCGGCCGCAGCGCGATGGACCTGCTGAACGAAATCCGCAAGGAAACCGCCGTCATGCTGCCGCCCGACTACAACCGCTTCCCCAACAATTTCTCGCACATCTTCGCGGGCGGCTACGGCGCGGGCTACTACAGCTACAAATGGGCCGAAGTGCTGTCGGCCGACGCCTACGCGCTGTTCGAGGAAAACGGCGTGCTCTCGCCCGAAGTCGGCCACCGCTTCTGGAGCGAAATCCTCGCCCAGGGCGGCGCGCGCCCGGCGCTCGAATCGTTCAAGGCCTTCCGCGGCCGCGAACCGACCATCGACGCGCTGTTGCGGCATAACGGCATGGCGTGAATCACATAGGTCGGGCGATTCAATCCGCCCTAATAAAAAACGGAGCCGCAGCCCCGTCAAAACCAAACTGGTGAGACACAGTTATCTGTTGCGCCGCCGTGCCGCCCAACCGACTAGACCCAGTCCCGCAAGCAGCATGGTCCAGCTTTCAGGTTCAGGGACAGCGGTAATCGACGTAACGTAAAGGCTGTTTCCACTGCCGATATCCATATAAACCTTAACGCCAGCAAAGGGACCACTAGTTAACCCCAGCGTGCCTGAGGTTGCAGCCAGCGGCGCATAGTATTGCGGCGTATAGTTGGCGAAGATCGGCGGAACCTCACCATATTCTATAGCGTTCGCAACATCCCGAACCATCGCATTCGCAACCAGTGTATCTGCATAAGGTGTTGCGCTCCCCAGACTAGAAATAACCACCTGGCTATAGGTATGGTCATTATTCGCATCGCGGAACAGCACATCGCCGCTGATCTTGTCGCCCACTTGAAGCTGCCCCGAATTTACCGCATTCAGAAAACCAGTCGCATTCCACTGCACCTGCGTGGGCATGTTGTAGGTACTTCCCCAGTCCGTCAGAAACTGACCGTTAAATAAATTCGTGGCGCCGATCCTGGAAATCGCGATGTCGTGAAAAGTGGGTGCATACCCCAAAAATAAATTGCTGGTCGTTAACGAGAGTGAACTGCTACCCAGTCCGGTAACAGTGTCATAAGTTAACGATGCGCTAATTGGTGTCTGGTAATTGTCAAACTCTGGCGTCCCACCCGTTACGACATACGTTCCCATGCCAACCGTCATTCGTCCGGTGAAATTGAAGGTGTAGGTATCAGCGCTCGCCAAACCCGGCAAGGTGGTCAACAAGGCCAGCAACAACGTGCTGCAAACAATCATTCTATTTTTCATTGATGTCTCCCCAAAAATATTGACAGCAGTAACGCAAATTATGTGCCAATACTCTATTAAAATATTTTATGATTTTGAATCATGTTGTTAACCCGAAATAAGTTTTCAACAAATTACTGTTTGTAAAGTTTCTCGACATTACAAAGGTAGTTCAGCAAAATTCAGCCTACTTTATTCTCGGTGCTGACGGCGCGACGGCATTTGGTCTTGAATGACTGATTTTGCTGCTAGGGGAGAGTTAGAAGAGTAAGCCATGACCGGCCGTTTCAGGCCGCACTCAGCCATTAGCCAATAAAAAACGGAGCCAACTGGCTCCGTTTTTTATTGCAGGTACGGCTGCTTACTTGTTCTTGTTCGCGATCATGTCCTGAATGATCGGCGCCAGGATCAGTTCCATAGCGAAACCCATCTTGGCGCCCGGCACCACGAGGGTGTTGCGGCGCGACATGAAGGAATTCGGGATCATGTTCAGCAGGTAAGGGAAATCGACGCCCTTGGGTTCGCGGAAGCGGATCACGATGAAGCTTTCGTCCGGCGTCGGAATGTCGCGCGTGATGAAGGGATTGGATGTATCGACCGTGGACACGCGCTGGAAGTTGATGTCGGTGCGCGAGAACTGCGGGGTGATGTGGTGCACGTAATCCGGCATGCGGCGCAGGATGGTGTCGACAATCACGTCGGCCGAATAGCCGCGCTCGGCGCTGTCGCGGTGGATTTTCTGGATCCATTCGAGGTTGACGATGGGCACGACGCCGATGCCGAGGTCGACGTGCTTGGAGACGTCGATGTCGTCGGTTTTCACCAGGCCATGCAGGCCTTCGTAGAACAACACGTCGGAGCCGGCGGGCACGTCTTCCCACGGGGTGAATTCACCGGGGTTGAGGCTGGTGTTGAGGCGCTTGTTGTGTTCGGCCGCTTCGGCATCGCTGTGGATGTAAAAGCGCTTTTTGCCGCCGCCGGTTTTGCCGTAGGTCTCGAACAGTTCGGCCAGCTTGGCGAAATGGTTGGACTGCGGGCCGAAATGGCTGAACGACATGTTGCCTTCGGCTTCGGCCTTTTTGACGGCTTCCTTGAAGTCCACGCGTGACAGGCTGTGGAAGCTGTCGCCTTCGATCACGGCTGCATTGATTTTTTCACGGAAGAAAATGTGCTCGAACGCGCGCTTGACGGTGGTGGTGCCGGCGCCGGACGAACCCGTGACCGCGATGACGGGATGCTGCTTGGACATGCTGGGACTCCCTGATGGATGGGTAAGTAGAAATTATGCGAAACCGGAGCATTTTACCCGCGCAGGGCGTGGCTTGTCACCCGCGCGGAAAACCCCGGTTTGCCGGCCTTACATGGAAAATTCCAGCCTTTCCTCCAGTTTTTTCAAGGCAGCGGCAGCGCAGGCGGCATCTTTGTCACCGCCCGGTGCGCCGGATACACCCACCGCGCCGATCAGGCTGCCCGCAGCGCGGATGGGCAACCCGCCTTCCATGACGATGATGCCGTCGATGTGATTGAGTTCGGGACGAATGTCGCCACGCGCGGCGAGGAATGCTCCGGAATCAATCCCCGACATGATGACCATGCCGGCCTTGCGTTCGGCGATTTCCAGCGTGTGGCGCGCCGCCAGGGTGTCGCGCAGCGCGACCTGCACGTTACCGGCGCGGTCCAGCACGACGGCGGAGACGTTGTAGCCGTTCTGCCGGCAGGTTTCGACCGAGGCCATGGCGATGTCGCGCGCCAGTTCCAGGCTGATCTGCTTGACCGGCAGCACATCGGGCTGGGCCGCGAGGGTGGGCAGGGAGGCAGCGAACAGGGAGATTAGAAACAAGGCTTTCATGATGTTCTCCTTTGGTTGGTCAGGGATACAGGTTGACGACGCGATAGCCGCGTTTTTCCAGCAAGGCGGGCAGGCCATCCGTGCCCGTGAGATGAAGCGCACCGACGGCCACGAACGGGGTTCGTCCCGCAATGAGCATCTGGTCAATTTTATCGGCCATGTGCTGATTGCGTTCGGTAAACAGTTTTTGCTTCACCCAGTGCGCGGAACGGGGTGCCTCCTGCAACGACTTGAGCGTGATCTGCTGCAGCGCCGCCGGATCGCTGGCGAGCCAGGCGTCGATCAGCGCCTGGGTATCCGCCTGCATATCTTGTTTTTCCAGATAGCCGAGCGATTCGTCGAGGTAAACGAGCTGGTCCTGGGGCGGGATGCTGTCGAACAGCTGAAATTGATAATCGATGCCTTCCAGCTCGGTAACCGGCTTGTTGAGGGCGTTGGCGATACTGATGAAATAAAACTCGGTGGCGTATTCAAAGCCGTACCCCAGTTTTTTCAATGCACCCACGGTGAGCGTCAGCGTCGCCATCCAGGGCTTCCAGGTTTGCACGGCCTCACGCGGGATAGACAGGGCGTCGAGCTGGGTGTGCAAGCGCTGCTTGAGCGGTGGCGGGAGCGTACCGTCGAGCGTCTGGGGTGGCGGCAACATGGCGTAGCGCAGCAATCCGGCCTGCATCTTGTCGGTCTGGCTGGCATCGAGTTCCACCACCAGTTCGCTCGACTGCACCATCGCCTGCGTGGCGGCCAGATCAAGCGGGAAGAAGTTCGCCTTGCCGACGTGGATGGTGCCGAACAGATACGCTGTGCGGCCGTTCTTGCTGATTGCGTAGAGCAGCCCGCGTGGGGGCGCGGCCTGCATTTGCCGCAGTGCTTCTTCCGTGTCGGCAGGCGTTGCCTGGGCAGGGACAGACCCAGCCCAGGCAGCCTGCCATCCGGCCAGAACAAAGAGCAACAGCAAACGCATGAATCGATTGGACATGGAACGCTTTCGGGTCAGGAGTGGCGCAGCAACAAGTAAGCAGCTGCAAACGAGGGGCTAGGTATAATTGCGGACCGGCACTCCTACCTATTTGAGCAGTTTTCATGCAAGAAAAATACCTTCCCTCGGAAATCGAGCACGCCGCGCAGGCGCGATGGACCGCCAGCCAGACCTACCGCGCCAGCGAAGCTTCCGATCGCCCCAAATACTATTGCCTGTCGATGTTCCCCTACCCGTCCGGCAAGCTGCACATGGGCCACGTGCGCAACTACACCATCGGCGACGTGCTGGCGCGCTATCACGCGATGCACGGCTTCAACGTGATGCAGCCGATGGGCTGGGACGCGTTCGGCCTGCCGGCCGAGAATGCCGCGATGGCCAACAACGTGCCGCCCGCCGCCTGGACCTACTCCAACATCGACTACATGCGCACGCAGTTGCAGGCGCTGGGCCTGGCGATCGACTGGTCGCGCGAACTCGCCACCTGCAAGCCGGATTACTACCGCTGGGAACAATGGCTGTTCACCCGCCTGTTCGAGAAGGGCGTGATCTACAAGAAGATGGCCACGGTGAACTGGGACCCGGTCGACCAGACCGTGCTGGCCAACGAACAGGTGATCGACGGGCGCGGCTGGCGCTCCGGCGCGCTGGTCGAAAAGCGCGACATCCCGATGTATTTCTTCCGCATCACCCAGTACGCCGACGAGCTGCTGACCGACCTCGACACCCTGCCGGGCTGGCCGGAGCAGGTGAAGACCATGCAGGCCAACTGGATCGGCAAGAGCGTCGGCGTGCGCTTTGCCTTCCCGTATCAGCTCGACGGAAAGAATGAACAGCTGTGGGTGTTCACCACCCGCGCCGACACCATCATGGGCGTGACCTTCTGCGCCGTGGCCGCCGAGCATCCGCTGGCCACCCATGCCGCTGCCAGCAATCCCGCGCTGGCCGCGTTCATCGCCGAATGCAAGCAGGGCAGCGTCGCCGAAGCCGACATGGCGACGATGGAAAAGAAGGGCATGGACACCGGCCTCAAAGTCACCCATCCGCTCACCGGCGAAGCGATCCCGGTGTGGGTCGGCAACTACGTGCTGATGAGCTACGGCGAAGGCGCGGTGATGGCGGTGCCGGCGCACGACGAGCGCGATTTCGGCTTTGCGCAGAAGTACGGCCTGCCGATCAAGCAGGTGATCGGCGGTGGAGGGCGAAACCTTCTCGCTCGATGCGCTGGCACGAATGGTACGGCGACAAGGCGCGCGGCCGCTGCGTCAATTCCGGCAAGTACGACGGCCTCGATTACACGGCGGCAGTCGACGCCATCGCCGCCGACCTCGCCGCGCTGAACCTCGGCGAAAAGAAAACCCAGTTCCGCCTGCGCGACTGGGGCATCTCGCGCCAGCGCTACTGGGGCTGCCCGATTCCGATCATCCACTGCGACACCTGCGGCGACGTGCCGGTGCCGGCCGAGCAATTGCCGGTGGTGCTGCCGGAAGACGTGGTGCCGGATGGTTCCGGCAACCCGCTCAACAAGCGCGCCGACTTCGTCAACTGCGCCTGCCCGAAGTGCGGCGCACCGGCACGGCGCGAAACCGACACCATGGACACCTTCGTCGAGTCGTCGTGGTACTACGCGCGCTACGCCTGCCCCGATTTCGATGGCGGCATGCTCGACACGCGGGCCAATCAGTGGCTGCCGGTCGACCAGTACATCGGCGGCATCGAGCACGCGATCCTGCACCTGCTGTATGCGCGCTTCTTCCACAAGCTGATGCGCGACGAGGGACTGGTAAACAGCGACGAGCCGTTCCAGAACCTGCTGACGCAGGGCATGGTGATCGCCGACACCTTTTACCGCGAAGATGCCAGCGGCAAGAAAACCTGGTTCAACCCGGCCGACGTGGAACTGCGCGACGGCGTTGCAACGTGCAAGACCGACGGTGCGCCGGTGATCGTCGGCGGCACCGAAAAGATGTCGAAGTCGAAGAACAACGGCGTCGACCCGCAGGCGCTGATCGACCTCTACGGCGCCGACACCGCGCGCCTGTTCACGATGTTCGCCGCGCCGCCGGAGCAGAGCCTGGAATGGTCGGATGCAGGCGTCGAAGGCGCGCACCGTTTCCTGCAGACGGCTATGGAAGGCCGGCTATGAGCACCTGCAGGCAGGCGCGGTTGCCGCCTACGCGGGTGGCGAGTTGAGCGATGCAGCCAAATCCCTGCGCCGCCAGTTGCACCAGACCATCCAGAAAGTCAGCGACGATATCGAGCGCCGCAAGCAGTTCAATACCGCGATTGCAGCCGTGATGGAATTGATGAACGCGCTGGCCAAACTGGAAGGCGACGACGCCACCACGCGCAGCGTGCGGCAGGAAGTGCTGGAAGCCGCCGCCGCCCTGCTCGCGCCGATGGTGCCGCATATTGCCGAGGCGCTGTATGCCGAGCTTAAGCCGGGTGCGGTCATGACCTGGCCGACGGTGGATACGACCGCGCTGGTGCAGGACGAAATCGAGCTGATGCTGCAGGTGAACGGCAAGCTGCGCGGACAGATCCGGGTGGCGGCAACAGCAGACAAAACCACCATCGAAGCGGCCGCGCTGGCAAGCGATGCCGTGCAGAAATATCTCGACGGCCAGCCACCGAAAAAAGTGGTGGTGGTGCCGGGTCGCCTGGTGAATATCGTCGTATGAACCGCCGCCTGTTTCTCGCCCTGATTCCTGCCGCACTGGCCGCCGGTTGCGGTTTTCAACTGCGCCGTTACGACGGCTTGCCGTTTGCCAGCCTCTACATCGACGCGCCAGGTGGCAGCACGGTCACCCAACGCCTGCGCACCATGCTGGCAACCGACAAGACCACCACGCTGACCGCAACGGCGGCTGAAGCCGAGGCCGTGCTCAAGATCACCCAGGAAGAGCGGGTCAAGTCCATTCTCACCCTGACCGGCGGCGGTCGCGTCTCCGAGTACCTGCTAAGCCTGAAACTCAGCTACCTCCTCATCGCCAAAGACGGACGCGAGCTGGCTGCCCCTGAAACCTTTGAACTGGTGCGCAGCATGACTTACGACGACTCGCTGCTGCTGGCCAAGGGTGCCGAGGAGCAATTGCTGTATCGCGACATGGACGACAACGCTGCGCTGCGGATCGTGCGGCGCATGCAGACACTCAAGCCTGCCGACAACAGCCAGTGAACATTCCGGCCGAACGTCTGCCCGATCAGTTGAGCCGCGGCCTCGCCGCGCTCTACGTGGTGGTGGGCGACGAACCGCTGGCGGCGCAGGAGGCCAGCGATGCCATCCGTGCGGCGGCGCGCGCGGCCGGCCACAGCGAGCGCAATGTGTTCACCGTGCAGGGGCGCTACAACTGGCAGGGCATTTTTGCCAGCGGCGAGAATCTGTCGCTGTTCGCCGAGCGCCGCCTGACCGAAATCCGCATTCCCTCCGGCAAGCCCGGCGTCGATGGCGCCAAGGCGCTGGAGACCTACGCCGCCAAGTTGCCCGCCGACACGCTCACCCTCATCAACCTGCCGGGAATGGACTGGAAAACCATGCAAAGCCGCTGGTTTGCCGCGCTGGCCAAAAGCGGCGTGGTGGTCGAAGCGCGGCCCATCGACCGCAGCGCCCTGCCCGACTGGATCGAGCGGCGGCTGGCGAAACAGGGCTTGCGCGCCGAGCGTGCCGCGCTGGCGTTTCTGGCCGACCAGGTTGAGGGCAACCTGCTCGCCGCGCAGCAGGAAATCGACAAGCTCGCGCTGCTGCTGCCGCCAGGAAACGTGACGCTGGCCGACGTCGAGCACGCGGTAGTCGATGTCAGCCGGCTGGAGGCCGATGCGCTGGCCGATGCGCTGTATGCAGGCGATGCCGCGCGCTTTGCGCAGATCGTGGCCGACTTGAAAGACAGCGGCGAAGCCGTGCCCGCCATCCTGTGGCAGGTGTCGTCGGCGGTGCAACTGCTGCTGCGGTTAAAATTGGCGGTAGCGCAGGGCGACAGCCTGCCCGGCGTGATGCGGACGCTGTGGGGGCGCGACAAACAGCGCGCGCCGCAAATTGAGCGGGCGCTGAAACGATTGAGCCTGACGCGGGTCGAAGCTGCTCTGGCCGATCTGGCGCTGATCGACCGCCAGGCCAAAGGGCTGGAGCGGGTGGGCGATCCCTGGGACACCCTGCTGCGCGTGGGCATGACGCTGGCTGAGCCGGCAAGTAATGGAAAAAAATGATGGACGTTAAAAGCGATGGACATTAAAAAATACATGCAGACGGTGGGCAAACAGGCGCGTGAAGCTTCGCGCGCGATTGCCCGCGCCGACACCAACCAGAAGAACCGCGCGCTGCTGGCCATCGCCGCGGCGATCCGCCGTGACGCGGCCAAACTGCTGGCCGCCAACGCGCGCGACATGGAGCACGCGCGCGCCAGCGGGCTCGACGCCGCGCTGCTCGACCGCCTGCAGATCAACGACAAGGCGGTGGCCGGCATGGCCGAAGGGCTGGAGCAGATCGCCGCGCTGCCCGATCCGGTCGGCGAAATCACCGACCTCAAATACCGCCCGTCCGGCATCCAGGTCGGCAAGATGCGGGTGCCGCTCGGCGTCATCGGCATCATTTACGAAGCGCGTCCCAACGTGACAGCCGATGCCGCCGGGCTGTGCCTCAAATCCGGCAACGCGGCGATCCTGCGCGGCGGTTCCGAGGCGCTGCATTCAAACCAGGCGGTCGCCGCCTGCGTGCGCGAAGGTCTCGCCGCCGCCGGGCTGCCCGACACGGTGGTGCAGGTGATCGATACCACCGACCGCGCAGCGGTGGGCGAACTCATCACCATGAAGGATTACGTCGACGTCATCGTGCCGCGCGGCGGCAAGGGCCTGATCGAGCGCATCACCGGCGAAGCGCGGGTGCCGGTGATCAAGCACCTGCACGGCAACTGCCACGTCTATGTCGACGACCGTGCCGACCTCGCCAAAGCCGTGAAGATCGTCGAGAACGCCAAGACCCAGCGCTACGGCACCTGCAACACCACCGAATCGCTGCTGGTGGCGCGCGGCGTGGCCGCCACCGCGTTGCCGGAAATCGGAAAAATGCTGGCCGGCAAGGGCGTTGAAATGCGCTGCTGCCCGGAGTCACTGGCGATCCTGCAGGACGCCGGCATCGCGGCAGACAAGCTGAAAGCCGCGGTGGAATCTGACTGGACCGAGGAATATCTCGGCCCCATCATCGCGGTCAAGGTGGTCGACGACATCGACGCCGCCATGACGCACATCAACACCCACGGCTCGCAGCACACCGACGCCATCGTCACCGAAGACTACGGTCGCGCGCGGCGTTTCCTGCGCGAAGTCGATTCGGCCAGCGTCGTGGTCAATGCCTCGACGCGCTTTGCCGACGGCTTCGAATACGGCCTCGGCGCGGAGATCGGCATTTCCACCGACAAGATCCACGCGCGCGGCCCGGTCGGCCTGGAAGGCCTGACCAGCCAGAAGTGGGTGGTGCTGGGAGATGGCCACGTGCGCGCATAAGCGATGCAGCCTATCGGCATCTTCGGCGGCACCTTCGATCCGATTCACTTCGGCCACCTGCGGCTGGCCGAAGAAATGGCGGAGGGGCTCGGCTTGAGCCAGGTGCGGTTCATCCCCGCCGGGCAGCCGCCGCACCGAGGGGCGCCGCGCACCGCGGCCATCCACCGGCTGGAGATGGTGCGCCGCGCAACCGTGGGCAATCCGCGCTTCGAGGTGGACGCACGCGAAGTACAGCGCCCGGACCCGAGCTACACGGTGGATACGCTGACTGCGCTGCGCGCCGAACTGGGCAACGAACAAGCGCTGTGGCTGCTGCTGGGCGCGGATGCGTTTGCAGGATTGCCGGGCTGGCACCAATGGCGGCAGCTGTTCGCGCTGGCCAATATCGTCGTCGCCGCGCGCCCCGACGCAGCAGGAATCCAGACTGGCAATCTGCCGGAGGAGTTGAAACAGGAACTAGCGCAACGCCAGGTGCACAACGGGTCGGCTACGGGCCCCGCTGGTGCAGTGGTATTGCAAAACATGACGGCGCTGGACATTTCAGCCACCCGTATCCGAGCCACCCTGGCACGGCAAAACAGCGCACGCTATCTGCTGCCCGACGCCGTGCTCGACTACATTCATCAACATCAACTCTATACACACCTATGAACATTGAAGACAAAATCAAACTGATCGTCGCCGCGCTTGAGGATGTCAAAGCGCAAGACATCGCCGTGCTCGATACCAGCAAGCTCACTGCGCTGTTCGAACGCATGGTCATCGCCAGCGGCACCTCCAACCGTCAAACGCGCGCGCTCGCCGACCACGTTCACGTCAAGGTGAAAGAGGCGGGCGAATACGTCGGCAACATGGAAGGCGAGGACAGCGGTGAATGGGTGCTGCTGGACCTGGGCGATGTCATCGTCCATGTGATGCTGCCCGCCACGCGCGCGCATTACAACCTGGAAGAACTCTGGGGCGCGGCCGAAGCGGCGCGCAACCGGCACCTGATTCCGCCTGCGTGAAACTGCATCTGCTGGCCGTCGGCCACAAAATGCCGGGCTGGATCAACTCCGGCTACGACGATTACGCGCGGCGGATGCCGCCCGACCTGCCGTTGCTGCTGACCGAGATCAAGCCGGGGCATCGCGTGGCGGGCGAAGACGGCGCACGGGCGCGGCAACTGGAAGCCGAGCGCATCCTCGCCGCCTTGCCTGCAGGCTGCGTGCCGGTGGTGCTCGACGAGCGCGGCACGCAGGTTGCGACCCGCGAACTGGCGGCATGGTTGCAGGGCTGGATGGCGGAAGGGGTGTCGCCCGCGTTTGTCATCGGCGGCGCAGACGGCCTCGACGACAGCGTCAAGACGCGTGCGGTCAAACTGCTGGGGCTTTCCAGGCTGACCCTGCCGCATGCGCTGGCGCGAGTGATGCTGGCCGAGCAACTGTATCGTTCCGTGTGCATAATCAAGGGGCATCCCTATCATCGGGATTAAGGAAAATAACGACCATGTTGGTTGATAAACGCATCTATCTGGCTTCGCAATCCCCCCGCCGACGCGAGTTGCTCAAACAGCTCGGTGTGGCGTTTGATGTGCTGCCCTTGCGCGCGGTGGCGGGCCGCATGGACGTCGTCGAAATCCCGCGTGCCGAAGAAACTGCGCCCGACTTTGCGCAGCGCATGGCCATCGAAAAAGCCGCGTGCGGCTGGCGCGCAGTGGATGCGCGCCACGTACTGCGCTTCCCGGTGCTGGGTGCGGATACCGTGGTTGAACTGGATGGCACCATTCTCGGCAAACCGGCTGATCGCAGCGAGGCCGAGGCCATGCTGACGCGCCTGTCCGGTCGCCTGCACCTGGTACACACGGCCGTGGCAGTCAAGCAGGAAGGCCGGGTAGAACAGTGCCTGTCGACCAGCGTGATCCGGTTTGCCGAACTCAGCCCCCTCACCATCACCCGCTATCTGGAAACCGGCGAATACATCGGCAAGGCTGGCGCCTATGGGATTCAGGGGCGCGCGGGCGCGTTTGTTGAGCATCTCGACGGCAGCTACAGCGGCGTCATGGGTTTGCCGTTATATGGCACTGCTGTTTTATTGAGAGCCTTCGGTTTCGTCATCTGAGCATGCGAACCCGCCCATCATGAGCGAAGAAATTCTCGTCAACGTCACCCCGCAGGAAACCCGTGTCGCCGTGCTGCATCTCGGCTCGGTGCAGGAACTCCACATCGAGCGCGCGCAGTGCCGTGGGCTGGTCAGCAACATTTACATGGGGCGCGTGGTGCGCGTGTTGCCGGGAATGCAGTCGGCCTTCATCGACATCGGCCTCGAGCGCGCGGCCTTCCTGCACGTGGCCGACATCTGGGAAGAACGCCACGGCAGCGAACCCGAGCGGCCCATCGAGCAGATCCTGCACGAAAGCCAGACCCTCATGGTGCAGGTGATCAAGGACCCGATCGGCACCAAGGGCGCGCGCCTGTCGACCCAGATCAGCTTTGCCGGACGCTATCTGGTCTATCTGCCGCAGGAAACCCACATCGGCATTTCGCAAAAAATCGAAGGCGAAGAAGAACGCGAACTGTTGCGGCAGAAACTGCACCAACTGATGCCGGAAGGCGCCCACGGCGGCTTCATCGTGCGCACCATGGCCGAAACTGCCGAGGATGCCGAGATCGGCGCCGACATCGATTATCTGCGGCGCCTGTGGACCAACATCCAGTCGCGCGGCAATTGCGTGGCACCCTGCCTGCTGTATCAGGATCTCGATCTGTCACTGCGCGTGCTGCGCGATTTCGTCAATAGCGACACCAGCCGCATCCTCATCGACTCGCGCGAAACCTATCAGCGCATGGCCGAATTCGCGCAGAACTATACCCATGCCGTACTCGACAAATTGCAGCATTACAGTGCTGCCCGTCCCTTGTTCGACCTGCATGCCATCGATGACGAAATCGCCAAGGCGCTGGGACGCCGCGTCGACCTCAAATCGGGTGGCTACCTCATCATCGACCAGACCGAGGCGCTCACCACCGTGGACGTCAACACCGGCGGTTTCGTCGGCGCACGCAACTTCGACGACACCATTTTCAAGACCAACCTCGAAGCCGCGCAATCCATCGCCCGCCAACTGCGCCTGCGCAACCTCGGCGGCATCATCATCATGGACTTCATCGACATGGACAACGCCGAGCACCAGGAAGCGGTGCTCACCGAACTGAAGAAAACCCTCGCGCGCGACCCCACCCGCACCAGCGTCAGCGGCTTCTCAGCGCTGGGGCTGGTCGAGATGACGCGCAAGCGCACGCGCGAATCCCTGGCGCATGTGCTGTGCGAGCCCTGCCCCACCTGCGGCGGACGCGGCGAAATCAAGACCGCGCAAACCGTGTGTTACGACATCCTGCGCGAAATCCTGCGCGAAGCACGCCAGTTCGAGGCACGCGAATACCGCATCGCCGCCGCGCAAAGCGTCATCGACCAGTTCCTCGACGAAGAGTCCGGCAGCCTCGCCCAGCTCATCGACTTCATCGGCAAGCCGGTGTCGCTGCAAGTCGAAACCAGCTATCCGCAGGAGCAGTACGACATCATCCTGCTGTGAAAAAGCTGGCAGAACCCGGATATTGGCAACAGGCCTGCGCCGAACTCGCTATATCCGACCCGGTGATGGCCGCCCTCATCACACGTTATCCCGATGCCATCCTCGCCAATCGCGGCGATCCGTTTCAAACCCTCGCCCGCGCCATTGTCGGCCAGCAGATTTCAGTCAAGGCCGCCGACAGCATCTGGGCGCGCTTTGCCGAAGTCGCGCAAACCATTCGCCCGGAACATGTCGCGACCCTGGAGCTGGACGCGCTCGCCGCCTGCGGCCTGTCGCGCCGCAAAGCGGAGTATTTGCGTGATCTGGCCGGGCATTTCGTCGACGGTCGCGTTGAACCTGCACGCTGGAAAAAGATGGCTGACGAAGCGGTGATCGACGAACTGACCGACGTGCGTGGTATCGGTCGCTGGACTGCCGAGATGTTCCTGATCTTCAGCCTGCGCCGCCCCGATGTCTGGCCGGTTGACGACATCGGGCTGCAAAAGGCCGTCGCGTTGCACTACCTCGACGGCGAGCGCCCCACCCCGAAAGTCCTGCGAAAACTCGGCGAACGCCACGCGCCCTGGCGCACTGTCGCCACCTGGTATCTATGGCGCAGCCTGGATCCGATGGTGGTGCAATACTGACGGATGACCGGGACATGTCGTTCTCGGGCGCCCGCTTGTAAAAACAGGGGTGCGACCTGAATCGTTTGTACCTGTGCCTGACACAGACGCATTGCCTTCATCTACCATGCAAGTGTTAGTCATTTCTGGGTAGGTGTCGTGGGTCGTCAATACTGGGCTGGTTTGCTGTTGATTTGTTTTGCGCTGACATCGACGATGGTCCGATCCGCGGAACCTGTACGGATAGTTGTCAGCGTGCCGGGCCCGCTTAATCTCTCCTATTTGCCCATCGACCTGATCCCCAGGATCGGTGCCGACAAGGCGGAAGGCGTCAGCCTGAACCTGCTCCACACCGGCGGCGGGGCGGTCGCCCTCAACAACCTGGTGACGCGCAACGCTGATTTTTCTGTGGCGGGCATGCCGGCTGCCATGTCGCTGCGCGCCAATGGCGGTGACGTGGTAACGATCGCCGCCGTAAACGATGCGCCGCTCTTTGTGCTGATGGTGCGTGCCGGCCTGAAGGGCGAAGTCAAGCGCATCGCCGACCTGCGCGGACGGATCATCGGGGTGAACACCAGCACCCGGAACAGCAAAACCACCTCCCAGCAGCTGGTCGAACTGCTGCTCAAGTCGGACGGTGTCTCGCTCGATGCCGTGCGCATCGTGCCGGCCGGACAAAGCTGGGTGGAGCAGGCTTCCCTGCTCGTCACCGGCACCGCCGACGCCGTCATGGGCGACGAGCCTTTCGCCTCGCGGCTGCTCGCCGAGAACAAGGTCTTCTTTCTCGCCAACCTGGCCGACCCCGGCATCCAGAAAAGCATCCCGGGGGCGAATTTTCTGCATGCCGCTCTCGAGACACGCGGCGAACTCATCCGCAACGAGCCGGAAAAGGTCGCGAAAATGGTGCGCATGCTGCGCACCACCCTGCAGTGGATGGCCAGGCAGACGCCGGAAGCCATCGTCGGCAAACTGGACTTCCAGGACGCGGCGGAGCGCAAGGCAATGCTGGAGGCCTTGCGCAAGTATCGCCATGCCTACAGCCGCGATGGCAGGTTGTCGACCCGCCAGCTCAAGGAAACCGAGCGATTTTTCCGCACCACCAATGAAGGCAATGCTGCGGCGCAGGCCCTGATCATCGAACACATGGTGGATGCACGATGGTCGGGCCGAACACCATAAACCAGCTCAAGCTGCCCATCACCCGGCAGGCGGTCTTCACGGCTCTTTATCAGCCTGAGCCTGTTTGTCGTCCTGCTGGGTCTGGCGACGGCCCATCTCTATCGTCTGGCGCTGGACAAGGCTGCGGAAGCGCACACCAGTGACCTCGCGCAGTTCTACCAGACGCGCATTGCCGAGCTTGAACAGCAGTGGGCTTTGCACAGCCGTGATTTTCGGGTGCGCACCGAATACAGTCGCATCCTCGAGGAGGCGGACACCGCCACCCTGAAACTGCGGGCTTTTATGACGATTCAGGGCGGCGAACGCCGTTTCCAGTTTCTTCTGATTCAGAAAAAAAACGGGGATCCGGTTTTCTCCTTCGGGCGAGGACCGGCGCTCCGTCAGATCCCGATTGCCTTCGGGGCTGATCATGGTTATTACCTTGACCCCCGGACGAACACCTTTTACGAGGTTTTTGAAGAGCAGGTCTGGTTGGGAAAAGCCACCGGAATGGGTCGAATGGCTTTTTTCTACCCGATCGATAACGCCTTGCTGAATGCGCTCGCCATGCCGGATACCACCCTGACTGTCCTGCATCAGGGTATTCCGATCGCGAGTTCTGCCGGGCAGCGGGGCATCGATATCGTTCTGAGCGGGAAATCCACTGCGCGCGAGGCCGAGCACCGCATCATCCCCTGGCAAGAGGGGGCCGGATCCGATCTGAAAATCATCGTCGAAGCCCCGATCGTCCCGCTTTTCTCCATGTTCGAAATGGCCGTCGGGGTGAGCCTGGTCCCGTTTGTCGACGCCCTCATCCTCTGGTTTACCCTGGGCACCTGGCTGATGTTGCAGGCTCGCCGGATCAAGCACCTCGGTGCCGCAGTCGAAGAGTTCTCGACGCAGCAGGCCTGCACCCCGCGCCTGTACGAGAAGATCAGCCTGGCCAGCCACGACATTTCCGATGAAATCCATTATGTCGCCGAGGCCATCAAAACCGCAGCGGAACAAGCCGTTGATCGCGAAAGCCAGCTTGCCAGCGAAGTGAGCCATCGCCGCCTCTGGTCCAGCGTGTTCCAGGGCAGCGGCGAGGCCATCATCATCACCGATCCGGCGGCCAGAATCGTGGATGTGAACCCGGCCTTCGAGGCGATTTTTGGCTACGCGCTGGAAGATGTTCAGGGCAAGAATCCGCGCATCCTGTCGTCCAGACGTGAGACGCCCGCCTTTTATCAGGCGATGTGGCAAAAGCTGCTCGGCGAGGGGTTCTGGCAGGGTGAGATATGGAATACGCACAAGGACGGAAGCGAACATCCAAAGCTGGTCTCGATTTCGGCTGTGCGCGATGCCGAGGGCACGCTCTGCAACTTTGTCGGCTATTACACGGACATCAGCGAGCGCAAACGTGCGGATGTCGAACTGGAACGCTATCGCCAAAACCTGGAAGAACTCGTCCACGCACGCACCCAGGCGCTGGAACAGGCCAATGTCGAATTGCAGCGTCTGGCTACAACCGATCCCCTCACCGGACTGTTCAACCGCCGTACCATCCTGGAGCGGGGCGAGCAATGCCAGCTGAATGCCCAGCGATACGGAACGCCCTATTCATTGATCATCGTCGATGTCGATCATTTCAAGTCGATCAACGACCGTTTCGGTCACGACCGGGGCGACCAGGTTCTCAAAGCCGTGGTGCAACGAATCCAGAGCGGATTGCGGGACACCGACACGCTGGCCCGCTGGGGCGGGGAGGAATTCCTCGTGCTGAGCCCCCAGAGCACCTGCGAAGGGGCTAACCTGCTGGCTGAGCGCTTGCGTCAGATCCTGGCCGAATCGCCGATCGAGGCCGTGGGCCAGGTCACCGCCAGCTTTGGGGTGGCGGGCTATGTGGCGGGAGATACGCTGGACACCCTGGTTAAACGGGCAGATGCCGGACTGTATGCAGCCAAGCACGCAGGACGTAATCGTGTCTGCAGCGTCGAGTCCTGAAGAACGGCAACGTGTACCTGAGGGATCAGGCTGAACCGCGCATCGTCGCCACCTGGTATCTCTGGCGCAGCCTCGGTCCGGCGGTCGAACGCTATTGAATGATGCCGCGTTGCAAAGGGTGTGGACAACAGCTTGCCAAAGCCTGTTACTCAGGCAGCTTGCTGCACCGGCGCGACATCGTGTGCAATGCTGCGCAATAGCAGGATGTCGCGATAGGCATCGGGTTCAAAACCAATCCGGGTGCCGCCACGCTGGTCGAAAACCAGATCGTTGAAGAAAGCCTTGATCTCTGGCGTGTTCCACACCTGCACCAGTTGCTCCAGCAAGTGGGGGTAGGCCTCCAGCCCCGGGCCAGTTTCGCCGTCGCCGAAAAAAGCGCGCCCATCAAGATTGACGTTGAAATAACGCCGGCATTCCGTACTGGCGGCGGTATAGCCTGCGGTATCGCCCGCACGGTGCAACAGATCAAGCAACAGCAACCACGGCACCGGCGACTCGGTGGGCGTCTCACGCAAATGTTCCTGCAACAAATGAATCGCGAGTTCGCCGTGCCCATGCGCCATGAAGACTTCGGCCTGATCCAGAATGTCCTCTTTCAGCTCGGTGCCCACATCGCTGGGGGACGCGGCCATTTCCTGCATCCGCTGGGGAACCAGTGGCGGGAGGGTATCCAGATCGGGATCCGGTAATGGATGCGCTGAGTCTGTGTCCGGCTGCGCCCAGGTATCGTCAATGACATTGATCGAATGCGAGCGGCTGCTGCCACGCCGGCGCAAGCCGACCACCAGCGCGCCTGCGCCCGTCAGCAAGCCGGCGACCAGCAGATACAGCGGCCATTGCGGAGACTGCTTTGCCGGTGGCGGCGTGACCGCGACAGGGGTGGCCGTGAGTGAGTCAAGCTGGGCATTGCGCTGCTGCAAAGCCACCAACTGCGCTTCCAGATAGGCAATTTTGCGGCTAAGCGCCGTATTTTCGTCGGACAGATCGGTGGGGCTCAGGCTGTCTGAAAGTGGCTGCCGCGGCTCGGGCAAGGTGGTGTCGAGGCGCAGCGCCAAGGGGGAGCCAACGCCATAGCGTTTGCCCGACAGCACCAGGCGCGGTTTCGGTGACGCAGCGGTTTGAAGCGGCTTCGGCGTGGATGCGCGCGAACTGATGGCGGACACGCGGGCAGCGGCCGGCGGGGTGCGCTTGCCGGACGTCGGGCGACGCCGCTCGGGCGCGGGCGCGATCGACGCCACTGACTCGGCCACTGTTTGCGTCTCGACGCTGGAGGCTTCTTCGCCACCAGCCGTTTCCACCTGCATGGGCGGGTCGAGCAGCACCGCATAGTCGCGTTGCAGATGCGCCTCGCAATCGGAGACCAGCACAAACTGCGTCACCGGATCGTTCACGCTTTTCGCGGTGCGAATATGCAATAGCGCCTGGCCGCCGGCCTGCTCGATACTCAATTCAGCACGCGGTAGCGGCGCAATACCGCCCGGGCTGTTCGCAACACTGAGGCAATCTGTCGTGACCGCGGGCGTAGCACCAATCAGGGGAACGACGGCATGAAGCGGCTGCCCAAGGTGCGAGCGCACACTGACATCACCCAGCCCAAGGGCTGCGGCGGAGCCGGCATGGCACAGACCCAGCAGGAGGCAGGCAGATTTGATGTTCACACGGTCACGGGGTTAAACGGCACACCCCTATATTCCGGCACAAAAGCCTGAAACTTGAGGCAACGCCAGCATATTGGCATGCTTTTTGAATCGGGTGCAGTCGGGTTCACCCCAACAATACCAGGGCCCACACCACCACCGCGTTGACCAGCGCGATCATGACCGCTGCGCTGCCCATGTCCTTGGCGCGTTTGATAAGCAAATGGTGTTCAAGGGAAATACGATCAACCGCCGCCTCAAGCGCCGAATTCAGCAATTCGACTATCAGCACGCCCAGCACGGCGGCAACCATCAGCGCACGCTCGACCCCGGTTTTCCCCAGATACAAGGCCAGTGGAATCAGCAGTAGCGCCAGAAACACCTCCTGGCGGAACGCGTCCTCGTGCTTGAAGGCGGCACGCAGTCCGTCCCAGGTGTAGCCGACGGCATTGAACAAACGCCGCAAGCCGGTTTTGCCCTTGTAGGGGCTGACCGGATCGCTCATACCCTGGAGGGCATGAATTCAGCAGGTTTGTACGCCAGGTCGAGTTCGCGCGCCGCCTTGACGTCGTCGAGCCGCCGCACCGGCAGGCTGTAAGGCGCGCCCTTGACCAGCTCGGGGCTGGTTTCGGCCTCGTGCTTGATGATTTTCATCGCCTCGATGAAGCCATCGAGCGTCTCGCGGCTTTCGGTTTCGGTCGGCTCGATCAGCAGGCACTCCGGCACCAGCAACGGAAAATAGGTAGTGGGTGCGTGATAACCGTAATCGAGCAATCGCTTGGCAAAGTCCATTGCCGACACGCCGGTGGCGTCTTTGAGCTTTTTCAGCGTGACAATGAATTCGTGGCTGGCGCGGCGCTCGGGGAAAGCCAGATCAAAGCCTGCCTTGCGCAATTCGGCCATCAAATAATTGGCGTTGAGCGTGGCGTATTCAGCCACGCGGTGCATGCCTTCGCCGCCGAGCAGGCGCGCATAAATATAGGCGCGCATCAACACCCCCGCGTTGCCCATGTTGGCCGACAGACGGCCAATCGAATGCGGCAGGTCAACTTCGGTCGCCAGCCGGAACAAACCGTTGTCATTCAGCACCAGCGGAATCGGCATGAAAGGCAGCAGCCGCTCAGCCACGCCCACTGGGCCTGCGCCCGGGCCACCACCGCCGTGCGGGGTGGAGAAGGTCTTGTGCAGGTTCATATGAATGACGTCGAAGCCCATGTCACCGGGGCGCACCTTGCCGAGAATCGCATTCAAGTTCGCGCCGTCGTAATACAGCAGGCCGCCGGCGTCGTGGACGATCTTCTGGATGTCGGCGATGGTCTTCTCGAACACGCCCAGCGTCGACGGATTGGTCAGCATCAGGCCAGCGGTCTGCGGGCCGACTGCGGCCTTGAGCGCCGCCAGATCGACCGAGCCGCTGGCATCGGTCGGGATTTCCTTGACCGTGTAGCCGCACATCGTCGCGGTCGCCGGGTTGGTGCCGTGCGCCGCGTCCGGCACGATGATTTCACGCCGTGCAGTGTCGCCACGCGCGTCGTGGTAGGCGCGGATCATCGCCACCCCGGCGAATTCGCCGTGCGCCCCCGCCATCGGCGCCATCGACACGCCGGCCATGCCGGTGACGTCTTTGAGCATTTCCTGCAACTCGAACATGCTGGCCAAAAAACCCTGGCCGGTCTCGTCCGGGCTCGCCGGATGGCGCGCCAGAAACTGCGGCAGCATCGCCAGCGAGTTGCACGCGCGCGGGTTGTACTTCATCGTGCACGAACCGAGCGGATAGAACTGCGTGTCGATCGAGAAGTTTTTCTGGCTCAGTCGCGTGTAGTGGCGCACCACGTCAAGCTCGGACACCTCGGGCAGCGCCGGGGCAGCCTTGCGGCGCAGCGCAGCCGGCAGATCGTCCAGACTGCCGCCAGCGGCGGGAAGTTGCGAGGTGGCCGTGCGGCCGGGACGGGAGTGGTCAAATATCAGCATGGTTTTCAGGGGTCAGGATTCAGGATTCAGGGGCCAGGGAAAACCGGAATCGAACTGGTGCGGCAAAGCCGCTCCACCCCTGATCCCTGAATCCTGACCCCTGATCCCTTTATTTCAATGCGGCCAGCGCGGCCTCGTAGTTCGGCTCCTGCTTGATCTCGGGAACGAGTTCGGCGTGCAGCACCTTGTTGTTTTCATCCAGCACCACCACCGCGCGGGCAGTCACGCCAGCCAGCGGGCCGGAGGTGATATCGACGCCGTAGTTGCGCTTGAAGTCCGCGCCGCCACGCATGGTCGACAGCGTCACTGCATTCTTGGTGCCTTCTGCGGAGCAAAAGCGGCCTTGCGCAAACGGCAGGTCGGCAGAAATCACCATCAGCACGGCACCATTGAGCGCCGCATCATTGAAGACCTTGGTCGAGGTCGCACACACGCCGGTATCCAGGCTCGGCACGATGTTCAGGAGCTTTTTCTTGCCGGCGAAATCCGCCAGCGAGACATCGGACAGATCGCCGCTGACCAGTTTGAAATCCGGCGCGGTGTCGCCGACTTTGGGAAAGCTGCCGGAAACTTCGATGGGGTTGCCGCCTAGGGTCACTGCCATGATGGTTCTCCTGAATAAAAAACGTAGGGGATGCGGGGTCGATCAGGCGGGCCAGTCAGCCCGCCGGGGCATCGTATCGAGACAAATGCTCGTCGACATTCTCGCGCAGGTATTTCTCATATTCCTGCATGAAGTAGGCAATCGCAGATTCTTTTTCGAGTAGAAACTGTGCCTTGTTCTCGCTGCTGGCGTAGATCACGAAGGCGTTGAAACGCGCCGCAGCGAACAGCATGGACGCGCTTACTTTGGCCGGCTTGACCTTGCCCATGTGGGTGTTGCACAGCGCAATGTGCGCGTCGGCGAGTTCGTAGAATTCCTTGTCTTGCTGCATGTCGTTCATGATTTTCCGATTAGCTTTTATACGCGCACGGCGGCGCTTCGCGGCGCTTGGACAGGATACGTTCCAATTGTTGCGCGTAGTGGTCAAGGTCGGCGGCCGTCTTGGTTTCGGTGACGCACACCAGAATCGCCTGCCCGAGTTCGGGATACCAGCCGGAAATATCCAGCCCGCCGAGGATGCCCTGCGCTTGCAGCGCGCGCAGCACATCTTTCGCGTTGTCCTTCAGGGTGAGCACGACTTCGTGGAAATACGGCGAAACAAAGGCGCGTGTTACTCCGGGGATTGCAGCCAGCTTGTCGGCCAGCGCCACCGTGTTGGCGTGGCTGTTCGATGCGACTTTCGCCAGCCCTTGCGGCCCCAGCAAGGCCATGTACTGGGTGGCGGCGGTGACGACCAGACCCTGGTTGGTGCAGATATTGGAGGTGGCCTTGGAGCGGCGGATGTGCTGCTCGCGCGCTTGCAGCGTGAGCGAGAAGCCAGGCTTGCCGTCGAGATCGACAGTGCGACCGACGATGCGTCCCGGCATCTGGCGCACGAATTCCTGGCGGCAACACATGAAGCCGAAATACGGTCCGCCCGAAGCCATCGGCGCGCCCAGCGGCTGGCCTTCACCTACGGCGATGTCCGCGCCTTTGGTGCCCCACTTGCCCGGTGCTTCCAGCACCGCCAGCGTGGTCGGGTTGACCAGGGCAATCGCCAGCGCGCCTTTGTCGTGCGCCCAGTCGGTCATCGCATGGACGTCTTCCAGCACGCCGAAAAAGTTAGGCTGCGGAATCACCAGCCCGGCGAATGCGCCCGGATCGGCAGGCAGAATGGTCTGACCGGTGGCGGCGTCGTAATCGAGTTCAACCAGTTCGATGCCCTGATTCTTCACCGTGGTCAGTACCACTTTGCGATAGATCGGGTGCACCGTCTTCGGCACCAGCACGCGGCGCGAAGTCTTGTGCGCGCGCACTGCCATCAGCACCGCTTCGGCCAGCGCCGACGCGCCATCGTAGAGCGAGGCGTTCGACACATCGAGCCCGGTCAGCCGGGTCATCATGGTCTGGTATTCGTAGATCAACTGCAGCGTGCCCTGGCTCGCTTCGGCCTGATACGGCGTGTAGGCGGAATAGAACTCGCCGCGCGTGGTGATCTGCCAGATCGCTGCCGGGATGTGGTGCTCGTATACCCCCGCGCCGATGAAGTTGGACCAGAAGCCATCGGCCGACGCACGTTCCTGCATCAGCCGCGTCACCGCCATTTCGGGCAGGCCGTCGGGCACGTCTTTCAGCTTGCCGGTTTTGAGCGCGGGCGGGATTTCGTCGAACAGGTCTTCGATACTGGCCGCGCCAATGGCGGAGAGCATGGTGGAGACGTCTTCAGGGGTATGCGGGATAAAGGGCATGTTGGTCAGGGATCAGGATTCAGGAGTCAGGATTCAGGGGGGACTCAGTGCCCGGTCCAGGTGCGCGGCAAGGCCGCACATTCCCTGATCCCTGACCCCTGAATCCTGCCCCCTCAATGCGCTTCCGATTCGACCAGTTTCTGGTACGCCGCCGCGTCCATCAGTTCGGCGACATCGGCTGCATTGGCGGGCTTCAGTTTGAACATCCACGCGCTGTAAGCATCCTTGTTGACCGTTTCCGGACTGGACTCAACTTCAGCATTGGCGGCGATGACTTCGCCCGCAACCGGCGCGTACACATCGGATGCGGCTTTCACCGATTCAACCACTGCGCATTCTTCGCCCTTTTTCAAGGCGCGGCCCGCAGCAGGGTTTTCGATGAACACCATGTCGCCCAGCAAGTCCTGTGCGTGGTGGGTGATGCCCACGGTCAGCGTACCGTCGGCTTCGACGCGTACCCATTCGTGACTGGGGGTGTATTTGAGGTCTGCTGGGATGCTCATGTTGTGTATTCCTGGTCAGGTTGGGGTTTTCCAGGGGTCAGGGATCAGGATTCAGGATTCAGGGAGTGAGCGGCTGTGCCGCGTTTTTCCCTGATCCCTGCCCCCTGAATCCTGATCCCGCCTAAATCAATACTTTGCCGTTACGCACGAACGGATATTTCACCACTTTCGCGCGCAGTTTCTTGTCGCGAATTTCGACTTCGACTTCCTGGCCCGGCGCAATGCCGAGCGGGATACGCGCCAGCGCGATGGATTTTTCCATCGTCGGTGAAAAAGTTCCGGAGGTGATTTCACCGTCGCCGTTTTTCGTCAGCACTTTCTGATGGCTGCGCAGCACGCCCTTGTCGAGCAACACCAGGCCAACCAGCTGTTTCGTGATTTCGCTTTTTTCCAGCGCGGCCCGGCCGACAAAATCGCGCTCGGTTTTCATGTCCACCGTCCACGCCAGGCCGGACTCCAGCGGCGAGGTGGTTTCGTCCATATCCTGGCCGTAGAGGTTCATTCCGGCTTCGAGCCGCAGGGTGTCGCGCGCGCCCAAGCCGATGGGTTTGCCACCGGCTTCCATCAGGGCTTTCCAGAAGAACGGCGCGGATTTCGCCAGCACCATCACTTCAAAGCCGTCTTCGCCGGTGTAGCCGGTGCGCGCAATGAACATCTCGCCCATCGCGGCGGCGTTAAAAGGCTTGAGGCTGGCGGTGATGGAATCGACGCCGGGCAGTGCGTGGTTCAGCGCCTGCGTCGCGTCCGGGCCCTGGATCGCGATCATCGCCAGATCGCGGCGCGGCGTGAGGGTGAGCCCCATGCCCCAATCGGCGTTCATTTTTTCCATCCAGGCGAGGTCTTTTTCCGCGGTTCCGGCGTTCACCACCAGGCGGAACCAGCGCTCGTCCATGAAATAGATGATGAGGTCGTCGATCACCCCGCCCGTTTCGTTCAGCATGCACGAATACAGCGCCTTGCCCGAGACTTGCAGCTTGTCGACGTTGTTGGCGACCAACCGCTTCAGGAACGCGCGGACGTTGTCGCCCCGGATATCGAGCGGCAGCATGTGCGAGACGTCGAACAAGCCACAGCCAGTGCGCACCGCATGGTGCTCTTCGATTTGCGAACCGTAGTTGACCGGCATGTCCCAGCCGCCGAAATCGACCATTTTGGCGGACAGGCCGCGATGGGTGGCGTTGAGCGGAGTGTGCTTGAGCGCTGCTGGAGTAGACGCGGCTTGATTTGACATGACGGTGACCAAAAATTTAAGGGATGCACGCTTGCGCTCCACCCCTCTGTCCTTGGTACCTGAGAGATTACGGTGCGCCGGATCAAGCCTGACGCAACCGCTGCCCCTTCGGTGGTGATCCTGCTGGGTTTAAATTAAACCCAGCGTTCACGCTCTCCAGAGTGTTCCGGTGTTGCGGTCCTTTTGCCTGAGCGATTCCGGGTGGGTTACGCCTTCGGCGGCATGCAGGGCATGCGCTCTCCCGCAACGGGAGGTCGAACTATACCGAAGAAGCGTGGGAGCGGCTAGCCTTGCGCATGATCCCCACCCAATCAATAGCTTAGCTTCAAATCAAAGCCCATTGGGGCCACATCACGGACGCTCAAAGGCAGGCTCAGGGGCTGTTCGCTGCGTGGCGGGATACCTGCAGCGATGCGCCGGGGATCGTCGAGATATTCGCTGGGGGCGAAACTGCGGCGCGCCAGCGGACGCTCACGCTGATCGGTCAGGGTGAGCACCAGCACCGGCCAGGCCTGGGCTTGATCGGCGCGATTGCCGAGGGTGAGCACCAGTTTCAGGCGGCTGGGGGTTTCGGTTTGCAGGTCGGTACCGATGATCTGGAGCTGCGCCAGGTTTTGCGGCAGCGACACGCTGCAGCCCAATACCGCGCAAGCCTGTTCGAATGCGGGGCGTACCTGCGGCCATCTCGCAACCAGGCTGTCACGCAGGAAGTAGCTCGTTTGCGCGAGCAGCACCATCAGCAATACCCCACTGCTCAGCCCCCATACCCAGGGCTTGAGGCGGCGCGGCGCAGACAGCGACACAGGCGCGAATGCCGGGCTGCGGCGGGGCATATTCGATACGTGCGGCGGGCGGCTCCGTTGCAGTGAAAGATCGGCGCAGCGGGAGGCGGCAGGCTCGGGCTCGAATTGCGGCAGCGGCCCGAGGTCGTCCGGCACCGGAATATCGGGGTCGATGAGGATGATCGAGGGCAGTTCGAGCGCGCTTTCGCGCTGGGTGATGCCGCTGGGGATGGCGGCCTCAAGTGCGGCCTGCTCGATCGCACGCACTTCATCCGGATGGTGCCTGGTGAATGGAAACGCTGACGCTTGCGGTGCTGCGACGGGCTCGGCTTCAGTCTCGGGTTCGGGCTCGGTCACCAGCGGCGAGCCGTCTTCCATCAGCAGGCTGGGGTGGGCGTCGAAGGCTGCGCCGCACACACTGCATTGCACCCAGCCCTGCGCGGCATCGAGCTGATCCGCTCCGAGGCGGAACACGCTGGCGCATGCCGGGCAAGTGGTGCGAAAGCTCACTGCTTGATTCCAGACAGGCGCACCCAGCCCTCGTCGAGTGCGGGCGGATCAAACGCAAACCAGTCGCGATACACCGCCATCACCTCCTCGGCTTGCTCAGCGAGGATGCCGGACAGCACCAGTTGCCCGCCTGCACGCACGCGCCCCGCCAGCAGCGGTGCCATGCCCTTGAGCGGATTGGTCAGGATGTTGGCGACGACGATGTCGTATTGTCCCGGCGCGAATTCATTGGGCAGGCAAAAATGCGCGCTGACTTCGTTCAGCATGGCGTTATCGCGCGAGGCGGTGACGGCCTGTGCATCGATATCCACGCCATCCACCCGTGCCGCGCCCAACTTGACCGCAGCGATGGCGAGGATGCCAGAGCCACAGCCATAGTCGAGCAGGGTTTCACCGCCGCGCACGTTTTCGTCGAGCCAGCGCAGACACAGCCGGGTGGTGGGATGGCTGCCAGTGCCGAAGGCGAGGCCGGGATCCAGCTTGAGGTTGATGGCGCTGCTATCGGGTGCCTCGTGCCAGGTCGGCACGATCCACAAGCGCGGCGAAATCGGAATCGGGTCGAATTGCGATTGGGTCAGGCGCACCCAGTCCTGCTCGGCCACTGTTTCAACGGTGTATTGGGTCGGCGCAGTGATGCCGGCCAGTTCGGCCGCCGCCGCCAGCGTGGCGCCCACGTCGGCGTCGGCTTCCAGCAGCACGACCGCGACGCTGTGCGGCCACAGCTCGGCGGTCGGGTAATCCGGCTCGCCGAACAAGGGGGTTTCGTCCACCGTGCCCGCGTCGGCGTCTTCCAGCGACACCGACAGTGCGCCCACCTCCATCAGTGCATCAGATAGCGGCTCAGCGATTTTTGAATCAACGAGGATGCGCAGGGATAGCCAGGGCATGTGTGGTGAGCGGTGAGCAGCAAGTGGCGAGGGGTAAGCCGTGAGCAGGTTTCCGCTTACGGCTCACCTTTCACCACTCACCAGTCAGACCTTTTCCTCCGCCAGCTTGTGTTCCAGATAATGAATGCTGGTGCCGCCGGCGATAAACGCAGCGTCGTGCATCAGGATCTGGTGCAGCGGGATATTGGTGTGGATGCCTTCGACCACCATTTCCATCAGCGCGCCGCGCATGCGGGCGATGGCCTGGTCGCGCGTGTCACCGTAGGCGATCAGCTTGCCGATCATCGAATCGTAGTGCGGTGGCACGTAATAGCCGTGATAGACGTGCGAATCGACGCGGATGCCGGGGCCGCCGGGGGCGTGGTAGTTGGTCAGCTTGCCGGGGCTCGGAACAAACGTGGACGGGTGCTCGGCATTGATCCGGCACTCGATGGCATGGCCCCTGAACTGGATGTCCTTTTGCTTCCACGGCAGCTTTTCGCCGGCCGCGACGCGAATCTGCGTCTGCACGATGTCGATGCCGGTGATGAGTTCGGTCACCGGATGCTCGACCTGCACGCGGGTGTTCATTTCGATGAAATAGAACTCGCCGTTTTCGTACAAGAACTCGAACGTGCCCGCGCCACGATAGCCGATCTTGCGGCAGGCTTCTGCGCAGCGTTCGCCGATCTTGTCGCGCAGTTTGGGATCGAGCCCCGGGGCGGGCGCCTCTTCCAGCACTTTCTGGTGGCGACGCTGCATCGAGCAGTCGCGTTCGCCCAGGTGCACAGCATTGCCATGCTCGTCGGCGAGAATCTGAATCTCGATATGACGCGGCGTCTGCAGGAACTTTTCCATGTAAACCATGGGGTTGCCAAAGAAGCTCTGCGCTTCCGAACTGGTCATGGCCACCGCATTCAGCAGCGCAGCCTCGCTGTGCACCACGCGCATGCCGCGCCCGCCGCCGCCGCCCGCTGCCTTGATGATGACCGGATAGCCGATCTTGGCGGCAATCTTGATGATCTCGTCCGGGTCGTCCGGCATCGCGCCCTCGGAGCCGGGCACGCACGGCACCTTGGCCTCGATCATCGCCTGCTTGGCGGTGACCTTGTCGCCCATCAGGCGGATATTTTCGGGGCGCGGGCCGATGAAGGCGAAGCCGGATGATTCGACGCGTTCGGCAAAGTTGGCATTTTCCGAGAGAAAACCATAGCCGGGGTGAATCGCCTCGGCATCGGTGACTTCGGCGGCGGCGATGATCGACGGCACATGCAGATAACTCTTCGCCGACGCGGCCGGGCCGATACACACCGATTCGTCGGCCAGCTTCACATATTTTGCGTCACGGTCAGCTTCGGAATAGACGACAACCGTTTTGATGCCCATTTCACGGCAGGCGCGCTGGATGCGCAGGGCAATTTCGCCACGATTGGCAATCAGGATTTTTTCAAACATTTTGGGGTCTCGCGGCAAAATCGCCCACGCAGCCTGCGGCTGCGGAGCATTTGACTCCGTCGCTGCGCTGCCTGGCGGCAGCTGGTCGCCACGATTGGCAATAAGAATTTTTTCAAACATGGTGGCGTGAGACTCGGTGAAGTGTGAGGAAGAGGTGTGAGGGCGCAGCGCCTGACTCCTTACGCCGGACGCCTTACCCGATAATGAACAGCGGTTCGCCGTATTCCACCGGCTGGCCGTTTTCGACCAGGATGGCCTTGATCACGCCGGCCTCGTCGGTTTCGATTTCGTTCAGCAGCTTCATCGCTTCGATGAGGCACAGCGTATCCCCGGCGCTCACGCTCTGCCCCACTTCGGCAAAGTTTTTGGCGCCCGGTGCGGGGGCGCGATAGAACGTACCGACCATCGGTGAGCGCACCACGTGGCCTTCGGGCAGCGCATCTTCCGCCGGGGCGGCCACAACCGGAGCCGCAACCGCAGCCACCGGCGCGTGCATCATCTGCTGCGGCGCGTGCGCCATCATCATCGGCGCACCGGCAATGCTTTTGGCGATGCGGACTTTTTCTTCGCCCTCGGTGATTTCAAGCTCGGCAATGCCGGAGGCTTCAACCAGGTCAATGAGCTTTTTCAGTTTTCTGAGATCCATGAGGAGTCCTGTCTTGGAGGTGACGCAGCGCATATTCCAGCGCCAGTTCATAACCGTACGCACCTAGCCCGGACACCACGCCGACCGCGAGGTCGGACAAATACGAGTGATGGCGGAAGGATTCGCGTGCGTGAATATTGGAAAGATGTACTTCGATAAAAGGAATGGCAACCGCCGCCAGCGCATCACGGATCGCCACGCTGGTGTGCGTGTAGGCCGCCGGATTGATCACGATGAAATCAACATGATCGTGGCTGGCTTGGTGGATACGCTCAACCAGCGCCCCTTCGTGGTTGTGCTGAAAGGTTTCGATGAACGCACTGACGGCATCCCCGCGACCGACCAGCGCACGATTGATATCGTCGAGCGTGGCGAGTCCGTAATGCTTGGGTTCGCGGCTGCCCAACAAATTCAGGTTGGGGCCGTGCATAACCAGGACATGCGGATGCAGACTGGAAGCCGATTTGGCCGCAACGCGGCTGGTTCGTTTAGTCGTCATAGCGGCAAGTTTGCCGTAGTTAGGGGTGAATTGTCCAGATATTGACGCCAGATCGCATCTATGGGCTTGTTTTTCGCAGCGCAGTTTCGAGTGTCGCGCGCGGCAACCGACCCAGGTGTTTTAGCACGATTTTGCCGTCGCGATCGAGCACGATCGTGTAAGGCAGCGCGCCGCTCGGGTTGCCGAGTTGCCGTGCCAGATTGCTGGCTGCCCCTTCGCCGATCAGGATCGGGTAGTTGACGGGTTGGCGCTGCAAAAACTGCATGACGTTGGCCTGGTTATCAATGGCGAGGCCGACGAATTCGACACCTTTAGACTGGTATTGCGCACGCAAGGCGACAAAATCCGGTATTTCCTCGCGACAGGGCGAGCACCAGCTGGCCCAGAAATTCAGTACCAGAATTTTTCCGCGCCATTGTGAAAGGGGCTGGAGCTTGCCTTGGGCGTCGGGGAAGCTGAGTTGCCAAAGGGTATCGGTGGAGGTTGTTGGGGGCTGGGGGGCGTAGCGCGTTTGGGCTAGCCAGATGCCTGCGATCAGGGCTGCCAGGGCCAGGGGTGCTGCGTAAAACAGGGATTTTTTCATGGTGGCTTGTGGGCGGTGGTTGAAGATTTCGCCGGGCAACGCCTGGCTGGCCGGGTAGCCAGGCGGCTGGCCGCAACCAGGCCAAAACCCAGCACCCACCAACAGATTCACAACGTCCCGTAGGAATGCAACCCCGACAAAAACATATTCACCCCGAGGAAGGCAAACGTCGTCACCAGCAAGCCCACGACCGCCCACCATGCCAGCATCGGCCCACGCAGCCCCTTGACCAGGCGGATATGCAGCCAGGCCGCGTAGTTCAGCCACACGATCAGCGCCCAGGTTTCCTTCGGGTCCCAGCTCCAGTAGCCGCCCCAGGCTTCCGCCGCCCACATCGCACCGAGAATCGTTGCGATGGTAAAAAACGCAAAGCCAATGGCGATGGCCTTGTACATCATGTCGTCGATGATTTCGAGCTTGGGCAGGCGGCTGGTCAGGATGCCGCGCGAAGACAGCAGGTAGCCGACGCCGAGCATGGCCGACAGGGAGAACGAACCGTAGCCAATGAAGTTGGCGGGCACGTGCAGCTTCATCCACCAGGATTTGAGCGCGGGCACCAGCGGCTGGATGGTGTGCGCCTGGCGATCAAGGGCGTACCAGAGAATGAAGCCGACCGCTGCCGAAATAACCAGCAGCACCAGGGCGCCAAGCTGCCGGGTCTGGTAACTCGCTTCGTAATACAGATACATCATCGCGGTGATGAGACAGAACAGCACGAACACTTCGTACAGATTGGATACCGGTATGTGGCCGACATCAGCACCGATGAGGTAGGACTCGTACCAGCGCACCATCAGGCCGACGAATCCAAGCACCACGGCCGCCCAGGTCAGGATACTGCCGGTTTTGAGGGTGAATTCGGAGCGGGACAGCAGCCCCGCCCAGTAAGCCAGCGTGGCCAGGCCAAACAGCGCGCACATCCACATGATCGCGGCCTGGCTGGAGATCAGGTATTTGAGGAAGAACGCCTGCTCCATGCGCGCAAGGTCGCCATGGTACTGACTGATGGCGAACAGGCTGATGAGCCCGACCCCGATTAAAAGGCCACGGAAAGGTTTCCAGAACCAGCCGAATGCTGCCAGCGCAGGGATCGCTGCCAGCAGGATGGCTTTTTCATAGATGTCCATGAAGTCGCCAAAGCGCGACAGGGCAAACAGGGCGCCCGCAGCGACGATGGCGGCAAACAGCCAGTCAAACCACGACAGACGTTTGAGCAGCGGGGCGGGTTGATTGAGGGCGAGTTCCATTGGGTATCTCCGGCTTACTTCACAAACAGCTGTTTACTTGGCAAGCGTGTCGAGCGCTTGCGAATGTTGGGTGAATTCTTTTTCGAAATCAATCGTCTGCTTGGCCGACGACATCGCCAGCAGCGCGCTGCCCGGCTTGATGCGCAGCCATACCCGGCGCTCGCGCACGTAGAGCATGAAAAACACGCCAAGCGTCAGTAACAACGAACCGAAATAGACCACATTCTGGCCCGGCGAGCGGGTGAGTTGCAGACCGCTGGCTTTGACCTCGTCATACTGCATGAGTTGCAGATAGATTGGCGCGCCGTAAATAAACATATCACTGATGCTGTTGAGCGTATCGCGCACCAGCCAGCCCGTGGCATCGTCAGCTGCCGGCGCGGGCAGTCCGGCCTGGCGGTTGGCGATTTGCAGCGCTTCGAATGCGGCCAGCTCGATAATGCGCAGGTAGGTGCTGGCCGCCTTGTCACGTTCAGCGGCAGGGACTTTTTCCTCGATGAAGCGTCCCAGCGACTGGAAACCGCCCTCGGCAAACAGGGCCAGCATTTGCGTTGCGCTGAGTTTTAACTTGTCCTCAATCTCGGTGCCCCAGGCATTTTGCGGCAGCGCCTGACGGGCAAAGCGGGCGGCGATTTCGGGACGCAATTTGGCGTCCAACAGCGCGCCGCGCAACCGCATGAAGCCATCGATATTGCCATCGGCGTCAAGCGGCATGCGCATGTAGCGGAAGGCTTCGTTGGGCGACTCGCGCACGCCCGTCATCATGTACCAGCGGCCATTCAGTTCCAGCGGCAGCATGTAGTTGCTGAACTCTCTCGCCTGTCCGCGCGCATCGCGCAGCTTGAACTGGAAGCTCGGGCCGACGTTGCGCAGGCTTTTGTGATCGCTCACCGGGCTGCCGCCGAACACACCCATGGCGTCGCCTGTGGGCGCAATCTCGCCACCCATGTTTTCGATGTTGAACGGGCGGAAATCGGTGAACTCGAGCGTGTATTCGCCCGCCTCGCTGGTGAGCGTGGTGTTTTGCTGGACGACGCCCTCGACGGGAAAGGATGACGCCGCCGGCGCGAACAAATTCCAGCCGCGCAGCGTCAGGCGGGTGCCGCCATCGGCAAAGCTGGCCTGATAAATCGCCACACCGTCGTAAACCAGCGGGTGATTGACGGCGATGGTGGCTTCCTTGATTTTCTTGCCGGACTTGTCGAACAGCTCGATATCGCTCTCGAAGCTTTTCGGCTGGCCGGTGGTGTAGTGCTCGATGCGGAATTTTTTCAGACCCACCGTGAACGGCAGATCCTGCACCAGATAGCCGTCGGCGACGTTGAGAAAAGCGACGTCAGCGCTGGAGCCTTCGGGAATCTGCACGCTGCCGCGAAACGAGGGGTTGGACGGGCTGAGGCGCGAAATCGCCGGCACCTGGCTTTGCGGGATGTCGCGCGTCTCGATTTTTTTGTAGCCGAGCAACTGCTGCACCTTGAACACCAGATTGCCGTCCAGCAGCCCGCCGATGCAGATCATCACAATGGCCGAGTGCGCCAATAGATAGCCGAGGCGATTCCAGCTGCCTGCCTTGGCGGCAAGCAATACGCCGTCTTCGCGCGGCAGGTTTTTGACCTTGTAGCCCTGACCTTCAAGATAGCGTTGTGCGCTGGCGGCAAGCGCCTCAGGCGTGTGGCCCGTAGCGGCTTCGTGCTTGTGCTTGAAAGCGTTAAGCGACTGCTCGCTGACGTGCTCGCGAAAGCTTCTCATCTCGCGCACGAAGTTCGGCGCGTTGCGGGTGATGCACACGCTGGTCGAGGCAACAAGAAAAGTCAGGATCAGCAGAAACCAGGCTGCGTGGTAAACGTCGTACAGACCCAGCTTTTCAAACACCTCAAACCAGAACGGGCCGAGCTGAATGAGATAGTTGCCGTAGGGCTCGGCCTGTTTCAGCACTGTGCCGATAATCGAGGCGACCGCGAGGATCGACAGCAAGCTGATGGCAAAACGCATCGAACTCATCAGTTCGAACAAGGACTTGCCAAAGGAGTGGGGGGCTGGATTCATTCGCTCAACATTACCCGGAAGGGATCGCAAAGAAAAAGGGTGACTTGCGTCACCCTTTGAACAGGCTCAGGCCTGGATAGACACAGCCAAGGCCAATCGGTTCAACGCAGGCCCTGAATATACGAAGCGACTGCCTTCATGTCAGCGTCCGTCATCTTGGCGGCGATGGTGCGCATCATCTTGGCCGCATCGTTTGAACGGTTGCCAAGGCGGAAATCATTTAACTGGGTATAAATGTATTCGCTGTGCTGGCCAGCCAGTCGCGGGAACTGTACGGGAATGCCCTTGCCCTGCGGGCCGTGACACGAGGCACACGCCGGCACGCCCGCGCCCATCACGCCACCGCGGAAAATCTTCTGGCCTTGCAGCGCCAGCGCCTGATCTTTGGAGGTGCCCGGCTTGGGCTGCTGGGCACTGAAGTAAGCCCCCAGATTCAGCATGTCTTGAGGTGTCAGGTTGGCAACCATGCCCGACATGATGGCGTTTTTACGCGCGCCCGATTTGAATTCGGTCAGCTGCTTGTTGATGTATTCCGCGTTAAGCCCCGCCAGTTTGGGGTTGGCAGCAGCAACACTATTGCCGTCTACCGAATGGCAAGCCGCACACACCTGATTGACGATGGACTCTGCCGCCTTGGGATCGCCTTTGCTGGCCGGAGCGGCAGCAGGTGCGTTGGCAAAAGCAGAAGTGGTGGCCAAAACGGCAACCAGAGAGGCGACGAATTTCATCTAAGAGCTCCTGAAGCTTGCAAAACCGGGGGATTGCAAAATTTGGTGAAGCGGGTAGTTTAGCGGCAACTAATATGACTGCCAAGCCTGTGCTCAATCGTGCCCAATTCCACACCTCGGTCGCCCAACTGCGCGACCTGCCTTACAGCCGCGCTGAAATTGCGTTTGCCGGGCGCTCAAATGCTGGAAAATCAAGTGCAATCAATCTGTTAACCAGAATAAACCGGTTGGCCTACACGTCAAAAACACCAGGCCGAACCCAGCTAATCAACTTTTTTGCGGTGGATGACGACACCTACCTGGTTGACCTGCCGGGCTATGGTTATGCGAAAGTGCCGCCTGCGGTCAAGGCAAAATGGGAAGGTTTGCTCTCGCGCTACCTGCAGGAACGTGACGCGCTGGCCGGGATGGTGCTGATTATGGATGCGCGCCACCCGCTCACTCCGCTGGATCGACAGATGCTCGACTGGTTCACCCCCACCGGCAAACCGGTGCACATTCTGCTGTCGAAGGCAGACAAGTTATCGAATAGCGAGAAGGTATTGACGCTGCGCAACGTCAAACAGGCACTCGAAGCGCTGGACAACGTGTCGGTGCAGCTGTTTTCCAGCTTGTCACGCCTGGGGGCGGAGGACGCGACGGCGTTGCTCGAAGGCTGGCTCAGCCAGGCTCAACAAGGAAAGCCCCAGTCGGCTGAATCCTTGGCCGAATCAGATGCACAAAAAGAAAGCCCCGACCACACGAAGGATCGGGGCTAAAGATGCCTTAAGGGTTAAGGCACCCCGCTCAGGGAGGAGAAGCGGGGGACGGTGCAACACCGTCTGCTAATACAGAGCGGCCGTGCTTTGAAATAGTTCCAATTCAACCCATAAATTTTTGGAGACGTGTGTGAACCTGCCACTTGGCTCATTCCCCGCCGCCCGCATGCGCCGCATGCGGCGTGACGACTTTTCCCGCCGCCTGATGTGTGAGCACACACTGACGGCAAATGACCTGATTTATCCGGTATTCGTGCTGGATGGCCAGAGCAAACGTGAATCAGTGGCCTCGATGCCCGGCGTTGAGCGGCTATCGCTCGATTTATTGTTGCCCGTAGCCGAGGACTGCATGCAACTGGGCATCCCCGCGCTGGCCTTGTTCCCGGTGATTGGTTCCGATCTGAAAACACTGGGTGCTGAAGAAGCGCTCAACCCCGACGGCCTGGTACCTCGCACCGTCGCCGCGCTGAAAGCCCGCTTCCCCGAACTGGGCATCATCACCGACATCGCGCTCGATCCCTACACCAGCCACGGACAGGATGGCCTGATCGACGCGAGCGGCTATGTCATGAACGATGAGACTGTCGCTGTGCTGGCCAGGCAGGCAGTGGTTCACGCCCAGGCGGGTGCCGACATCGTCGCCCCGTCAGACATGATGGATGGTCGGGTGGCCGCCCTGCGTGCCGCGCTCGAAGGCGCCGGCCATATCCATACACGGATTCTGGCCTATGCAGCCAAATATGCTTCCAGCTTTTATGGCCCCTTCCGAGACGCTGTCGGGTCGGCCGCCAACCTCGGAAAAGGCAACAAAACCACTTATCAGATGGATCCTGCCAACAGCGACGAAGCGCTGCGGGAAGTCGGAATGGATCTGCAGGAAGGGGCGGACATGGTGATGATCAAGCCGGGCATGCCTTATCTCGACATCATCCGCCGCGTAAAAGACACCTATGGCGCACCGACTTATGCCTATCAGGTGAGCGGTGAATACGCTATGTTGAAAGCTGCGGCGCAAAATGGCTGGCTGGATGAGCGTGCCTGTGTGCTGGAGGTTCTGTTAGCCTTTAAACGGGCTGGCGCTGATGGCATTCTCACCTACTTTGCACGGGACGCAGCGCGCTACCTTAAATCGTAATTAAATTGCCGGCTCATGTGTCAAGTATTCGTCAGTTGTTGCCGAAATATTGATTGTCAACAGTCAATGGACAACGGACATGATCAGACTGCATTCATCACGCACAACCCGGAATATGCCCGATACGCCTAACCTGCCCCTTGGTATTAAAAACAGACGCCGAGATCCTGACGAATGGGATAAAACCATCGTTGCCTTTCAGTCGCCTTATCGACTGAAGGATTTGTGCATTGATCAAAGTACAGAGTCGGCCAATGAAGAAACACGGGGCAGCAAGCAGGAATTCAAAGTGCGCCTCGCCACCACGGACGACCGCCGCAAATCGGCCAGCCTGCTGATAGAAAAAATGTATAGCTGGCGGGGGTATGAAGCCGATGCCCTTGGCCAGGATCCAAACAAGATCACGCTGGTAGCGTATCAGGAAGAAAAAGTGGTCGGAACCTTGACCTTGGGGCTGGACACCCCCAAGGGCATGGTGGTGGATGAGCTCTACAAAGCTGAAGCCGATCAACTGCGTGCGGAGGGCAGAAAGCCTTGCGATATTACCCGGCTGGCTGTAGATCAGGACATCAAATCCAAGAGTGTATTGGCCGCCCTTTTTCATCTGTCCTTCATATATGGCCACAACATCCATCAGGCGACGGATTTTCTGATCGAAGTGAACCCGCGTCATGTGCTGTTCTATGAACGCATGCTCGGATTCAGGCAGTTTGGAGAGGAAAGAATCTGCCCCCGCGTCAATGCCCCGGCCGTATTGTTGAGGCTTGATCTGGCCCACGCTGATGAGCAGATCGTACGCTACGGCGGAATGGGCGTAGATGTTCCGGGCGTCAAGTCGATATATCCTTATTTTTTCACGCGTGAAGACGAATTGGGTATCACCCAGCGATTGCTTAAGGGAGAATGAGCCCTTGATGGATTTACTTGGTTTGGTCTGCATGCAATCGTTCATCTATGAAGAAGCCTTTTCCCGCAACATTGGCTGGCTGACCCGCCAAGAGCAGGATCAGTTGCGCCACAAACGGGTGGCGATTGCCGGTCTGGGCGGTGTGGGCGGTGTTCACCTGCTGACGCTTTGTCGGCTGGGCATAGGCAAATTTCATTTGGCCGATTTCGACAGCTTCGATCTCGCCAACTTCAACCGCCAGGCAGGCGCGACTGTCAGCACCCTGGGTCAGAGCAAGCTGGAAGTCATGATCCAGCAAGCCCGCGACATCAATCCTGAACTCGATATCACCGGTTTTCCTGAGGGCGTAACGGAAGACAACTCTGGATGCGTTCCTGGACGGCGTCGACCTCTATATCGATGGCCTGGATTTTTTCGCCTTCGAGGCGCGCCAAGCAGGTCTTTGCCGCCTGTGCGGCAAAAGGCATTCCCGCCGTCACAGCCGCCCCGCTTGGGTATGGGCACGGCGGTGCTCAATTTTTTGCCGGGCGGCATGAGTTTTGATGATTATTTCCGCTCTGGACGATGGCCCCGAGGCTGAAAAGCCCCTGCGTTTCCTGCTCGGCCTGGCACCGGCCCGGCTGCAAATGGGCTATCTGGTCGACCCCTCGACAGTCGATTTGGCCAATCGCAAGGGACCATCCACCATCATGGCCTGCCAGCTCTGTGCCGGCGTCGCCGCGACCGAGGCCCTGAAGATTCTGCTCGGACGCGGCTCGGTGCGGGCTGCGCCCAGGGGCTATCACTTCGATGCCTACCGCAACAGGCTGGCGCTGACTTGGCGGCCTGGTGGCAACCGCAATCCGTTGCAGCGACTTGTTCATCGCGCTGGCCAAGCGCAAGCTTGGACTGATACATGGCCGCCGACACCCCAGCCCATCGCGGACATCCTCGAACTCGCCCGCTGGGCGCCGAGCGGCGACAACACCCAGCCCTGGCGCTTTGAGGTCATCGACGACCATCATCTGATCGTCCACGCCTTCGATACCCGCGACCATTGCGTCTATGACCTCGACGGCCATCCCAGCCAGATCGCCCACGGCGCGTTGCTGGAAACCCTCGCCATTGCCGCCAGCGCGCATGGCCTGCGGGCGGACGTTCAAGCGCCGACCCGATTCGCCGGACACGCACCCCGACTATCTGGTGGAGCTGATCGCCGGACAGCTGCCCTGGCGCCCGATCCCCTGCTGCCCCATATCAGGCAGCGTTCCGTGCAGCGTCGTCCCATGCGCACCACGCCGCTCACCACCGCGCAGAAACAGGCGCTGCAGGACGCTGTCGGAAAAGCTTTACACCGTGCGCTGGTTCGAGGGCGGGCGCACAGCGCTGGCGCCTGGCCAGGCTGATGTTCGATAACGCCAAGCTCCGGCTCACCCTGCCGGAAGCCTATGCCGTTCACCGCGACATCATCGAGTGGAATGCGCGCTTCAGCGAGGACAGGGTGCCCGACCAGGCGCTGGGGCTGGACGCGATGACGCTCAAGCTGATGCGCTGGGTCATGGCCAGTTGGCAGCGTGTCGATTTTTTTAACACCTGGCTGGCTGGCCATCTGACGCCGAGGATCGAAATGGATCTTCTGCCCGGCCTGTTCTGTGCGGCGCACTTTGCCATTCTTGCCGAGCGAGGCGCCGGAGACGCATCGACGATTACGTCGCCGCAGGCCGGGCAGTGCAGCGCTTCTGGCTGACGGCCACCAGCCTGGGCCTGCAACTGCAGCCCGAGATGACGCCGCTGATATTCAGCCGTTATGTGCGCGAGGGCCAGGACGTTCAGCCATCAGCCCAGTGCCGTCGAATCGGCGGCAAAGCTGGCTCAGCGCTTGTCCCGGCAATTGCCGGAGCAGTCCGTCGGAGCGCGTCGTTTTCCTTGGGCGAATCGGCAACGGGCGGCCCGCCGCCAGCCGGTCACTGCGCTTGTCGCTGCAACGGGTCCTAACGTGAGTTAGATAAATCGGCCAGCCCTAAGTTGAGCTATCCCTTTAAGGCGTCCAGAGAGAGGGAAGCGAAACCACCGCAGATAGTCGCGAGCCGGCCCGGGCGCAGGTTTATTTGGAAACGTAATGCGATATGCGTAATGGATCCCGCATCGCTTCGTCTGAGCTGCCCGTCTGAAAGAGGCTCCCACGCTCAAAGCGGGGGGGGTTCAGCCCCCCCCATAGCCAATCGCGAATTGCTTCCAGATCACCGCAGCCGTGTCGGTTTTTTTTACACTTTGTTCGAAACAAAGCTGACGCGCGCGACCGCTCTTCCTTTTTTTAAACATTATTTCCATATAAAACAACGCATTAATAATTCCATCCAAGATATGGCACAAGCTGTGCTTTGTGTAGAGCAACAGACTTTTCCAACTGCTTGGTCTGTACCGTTTAACCAACACATATTTTGGAGGTAACACACCATGAGCATCCAACTAAAACCGCTTATTGCTGCGCTGGGCTTGGCCTTGGCAGCCGTTTCCGGGTCGGCCGCGGCCTTGACCACATTCAGCCCCATCACCAACTATGAAGATGATGACGTGGACTTCGTTGTGCAAGGCACCAATGAAGGTAACGACCTCACCAAACTCGATGTAGGCGATTCCTTGATCGCAATGGTTGAAATCAACCAGACTTCTGACCCCTTTACGGCAGCCTCTGCTCCTCTTCTCCCTAATGAACTGAGCGGGGTCGCCGCTATTACGGTAGTGGGATTCGCCGATCTGGATGGTATAGGTGGAGTGAACGACCTTATCTTTTCGCCCTACGCTGGCGGGTTGAACACCTTCCTCGGCGGTAATACGGTAGTGGGCGGTGGAGCCGGTGGTGGCGCCATGGTCGCGTTGTACTTGGACAGCACCCCGAACCTTACAACACTCGGTTCGACCAACTGTACCAGCTTGGCGGACTGTATCGCCAAGGCAACCGACGGGACCTTGTACGAAGTCGCCGGTTTTGCAGGGGATGCAGACGAGTTTTGGTTTGCACTTAACGGGGAAACTGATCTTGCAGCAGCACTCGCAGCGAGTTCGGTTAGCAAGCTCGGGGCTTACAACTTTGGCCTCAGCATCCTTGACAATGGCGGCAACGGCTTCGTCGCCGATGGCCTGACCTGCACAGGCGCCACTGCTAGCTTTTGCGCTGGTGACGACAAGATCGACGTTCTTGGCTCCGGCGATGTGCTCGGCGGACAAGGTCTGAGCGCTGCCGTCATTGCCGACGGGGCTACTTTCCACAGCGACTTCGACTTCCAGCAAGCTGTGCCTGAGCCGGCAACCCTCGCTCTGCTGGGCCTCGGCCTGCTGGGTATGGGTGCCAGCCTGCGCAAAAAGGTGCGTTGAGCCAATCCTGCGATTTCTCAACAATTCCGAAAAGCCCCCTCCTGCAGGGGGCTTTTTTATGGGCCAATGAAGCGTAGTTTCTGCAAACACACTACTGGGGGGGTGCCCCCTGACATCACGAAAGGACCGTTACGCGTGACGCCGTGGCAGATAGCAGCCTTGGTTTATTGATCCGGCACAAACTATCCAGGGATTCGTTCGCATTAAGCTGGTCGAAACGTGAGCGGATTCCTGACCTTCGACAAGCTCAGGTCGAGCGGTGGTCAGGGCGAATTCGTGCCGGGTCAAGCGGAGTTGCTGGATGCTCAACCGAGCAGGCAATCCCTTATCTGTTCAGGTATTCAGGCATGGGCCACAATTGCCCGGCTAGACTTGTCGTATCTGGCGGGTAGCAGGGATTGGGGGCAATCTTCCATCCGCGTATCCAGCGCCATGGCGCGAAGATAGTTGTGTCCAGGCTGGCTTACCCAAGGCTCGCCGTCCGTGCGGTCTCCAAGAGAAGCAACCAGACCAGGCAGCCACTTGAATGACAAAGCATTCCAGACGCACCAACTGGCTGATATCCGGTGTGGTGAACAACCGGGGTGCCGGTCTTTACCTGTGCGGTTCTTATCTTGGGTGCTAGACGCTAACCACGGGCTGATATTCGACGCATGGCGCACCCGCACCTGCCACAGGACGACAGATGAATTTGGCCTGATAAAGCGCTCCTCCGGAGTATCTTCTCCGTTAAACCCACTTTCAGTCCTGAAACAAGTTCTGCATAAAGGCATAAAGCAGGCGCCACAGGGTGAAGCCGCGGTCACCGGCACCGACGACGTATCGTTCGGTGCCATTTCTGTTTAAGACAAGCTCTTTAGAAGCTGTTGCGTCTGCTGTTGCAACTCCGGGCTGAGCTTCATTTTCTGCAATTGACTGATTTCCTGGCGCGCCTGTGCCGTTTGCCCCGTCTTTGCCAAGGCGTAGGCCTTATGAAAGCGGATTTCCGGCTGCCTCGGTGCACGGGCGGCGGCCTTTTCAATGAACTGTAGTCCGCGGACGTATTGGCCCTGCTGGACAAGTATCCAGCCCAGAGTGTCGATATGGGCGAGGCTATCGGGGCTGAGCTTGTAGGCCTTTTCCGCCATCGCCAAGGCTCTGGGGTCCCGTTCCGCCTGATACAGGTTGGCAAGGTTATTGAGCATGACGGCATTGTTGGGCACAGCGCTCAGCAGAATTTGGTATTGCTCGATCGCCTGCTGGTTGAGCTGCCGCTTGGTGTAGCTTTCGGCAAGATAGGCCCGGGCGACCTGGTCTTGGGGATGCCCCTTGAGCCAGCCCAGGAGCGTGTCATCCGCTTTTTTTGCGTCCCCCGCGCGCAGCAGCGCCAGATGCTGCTTGGCTGCCAGGCTGCTGTTTGGGTTCCTTGCCTGGGCCTGCTCGTAGAGCCGAGCTGCATCGGCATAACGCTTGGCCATCAGGAGCGCGTCCCCTTCCAGGGTAAGCCCTAAGGGCGAGCCCATGGCTTGCAGTGCGCGGGCGATCCTGACTGCCTCAGCGAGGTGGCCGGTACGGGCTTCAAGAACGGAGAGCGCAGCCAGAGCATCGACATAGTCTGGCTTGAGTTCTATCGCCTTGCGCAAGGCGCTACGGGTGGCCTTTTCGTCACCCATCTCCGCGTGGACCTGAGCGAGTTTGAACTGGGCCTGCGCAGACTTCGGCATCAGTGTGGCGAGCTTGATGTAGGTGGATCGAGCGTTTTCTTTCTCCCCCACCGACAGTTGTACCCGCCCCAACAGATCCAGCGCTTCCGGGCTGTCAGGCCGGCCGGCCAGCGCTTCCCGGGCGACGGCCAGGGCCTTCTGTGGTTCACCCTTGCCTAGATAGTATTGGGCCAACAACGCGCGGGGTACGTAAGCAGCAGGGCTGACTTTCGCCGCCCGCTCGAGCCAGTCAAGATACTCCTGCTCCTTCTTCTCCAATCCGGCCAGCTCGGCCAGCCCAACCATGGCGGGAACGCTCTTGCTGTCCTTGTCCAGGATGGCCAGGTAACGGCCTCGGGCAGCAGTGAGGTTCTTCTCCTGTATGTCCATCATGGCCAACTGAGTGGCGGCGGCGACGAGGGTGGGTTTCAGTTCCAGAGCCCGCTCAAAATTCTTGCGTGCCTGGGCGAAGTCGTTCTTGCCCAGGTAGGCCCGGCCCTTCAGATTGTAGGTACCGGGGCTGTTGGGCAGCTTCTTCTCCAACACGGCTATTGCCGCAAGTGCCTTGTCGTATTGCTTTTCGGCAAGGAAATGATAGGCGAGGGCGAGGTCGGCCCTGTAGTCCTTGTCGCCCATGGTGGAAGACGCTTCCAGTTCCTTGACTGCCTCGCCTTCCTCTCCTGCCGCCAACTGGCTCAGGCCGACTCTGGTGCGAAGCGTGGCGCTGGCGGGCACCAGGTCCGCTGCCTTTTCGAACAGGTCTCGCGCAGAGCCGGGATCATCGCCGCGCAAATGGGCCTCCCCAGCCAGTGCCAGGACCTGGGCATCGGCCTTGCCCGCGGCAATGTATGGCTTCAGCAATTCCAGGGTGCGGTCCGGCTGATTCAGCTTGAGGTAGGTGGATGCCAGCAGCTTGCGTGCCCCAAGGTGGCCGGGTGCCCGCTGCAGGTAAACGGTCAGGGCTTTCGCCGCATTCTCATAGGACTTTTTGTCATATTGCAGCAGGGCGTAAAGCAGCTGGGCAGGCAGAAAGCCGGGGTTGGACTTGAGCGCTCGCTGCACGGAATCCAGGGCCTGATCCGTTTTGCCATCAGCATAGTCCAGCGTGGCTTCTACAAAAGGAATACCGTAAAAACTCGGGGAGAGTTTTTTGAGCCGCTCCAGATCGGCCTTCGCTTCCGCAGGCTTGCCGCTGAAGGCATAAAGCTGGGCGCGGCCAAATAGCGCAGCGAGCTTGCCCGGGTCGTGCTTCAAGGCGGTAGCGTAGGCGTCAACTGCCGCCTGGTGTTTGTTGTTCAAGCGCTCGAAGCCCCCAAGCACCACCCAGCTCTCAGAATTGGTACTGTCGATCTTGATGGCCGTATCAATCATGGCCCGTGCCTCGCTCATGTTCTCTTTTGCGATGGCGCAATTGGCCAGACCCCAATAAGCTGGCACGTACTTCGGCTCGACGATGAGCGAATTCTTATACAGGTTGCACCCTTCTTCCAGTTTGCCCAGGCCGAGCAGAGCGTCGCCTTGCATCTGGAGAATGGCGGCCTTGTTGCGCGGGGAGGTGCTGGCTGATGGACTGATTTCTTCGAGAACCCGCTTGTACTCGCCCATTAATAGCCAGGCTTTGCCAAGCTGGAGCTTGATGGATTCAGGGTTCACGCCAAGCTTTTCGGCCCGGGAAAACTCTTTTTCGGCCTCATCGCCCTGGCCCAATCTCAGGTAGATTTCTCCCAGCAGCAACCTGGCCTGGGCGCTGTCCGGGTTTTTCTGGAGGGCATTCTTCAACTCGATGACACCCTCCTTGAGGTTACCTTTGTCCTCAAAATCCTTGGCGCGCTGGATATGCTCCTGCTCTGTCAGGTTGGCTGTGCTGTTGCAACCAGGAAGCGCGACGGATACGGACAAGGCAAGGGCGATCGCCAGGGCAACGGGGTGTTTGGTCATCTATCTCGACTCCATTGAGAAAGCGCTGTTAGATCAGCGCTTTCAAGATTCATGATTATTATTTACTGTTATTTAGCAGCATTTTATTGCGAATCAGTGTTTTTTTTGGTGGGCACAAATTCATCTAGTGCGCCGCTTCCCAATTATGTCCCGCTCCCACCCCCACCCGCAACGGCACTTTGAGTTCGGCAACATTACACATGTAGCCCGGTAGTTCGGCGCGCACGCGGTCGAGCTCACGTTCGGGCACTTCGAGGATGAGTTCGTCGTGCACTTGCAGCAGCAGACGGCTATCCAGCTTCTCGCTGTCGATCCAGCCCTGCACGGCGATCATCGCCAGCTTGATGAGGTCGGCGGCGGTGCCCTGCATCGGCGCATTGATCGCGGCGCGTTCGGCGCCCTGGCGGCGCTGCGGATTTTTGGCATTGATCTCCGGCAGGTACAGCCTGCGGCCAAACACGGTTTCGACATAGCCCTGACGCCGCGCGGTTTCGCGGGTGCGCTGCATGTAGTCGGCCACGCCGGGATAACGCGCGAAATAGCGGTCGATATAGGCCTGTGCGGCGGAACGATCCAGGTTGAGTTGCGACGCCAGGCCGAACGCCGACATGCCGTAGATCAGGCCGAAGTTGATGACCTTGGCCATGCGCCGCTGTTCGCTGCTCACCTCGGCCAGCGCGACGCCGAACACTTCTGATGCGGTGGCGGTGTGAATGTCGCGGTCTTCGGCGAACGCGGTCAGCAAACCGGCGTCGTCCGACAGGTGCGCCATGATGCGCAATTCAATCTGCGAATAATCGGCCGACACCAGCTGATGCCCGGGCGGCGCGATGAAGGCTTCGCGGATGCGGCGGCCCTCCAGGGTTCGCGCGGGAATGTTCTGCAAATTCGGTTCGGAACTGGACAGGCGCCCGGTGACAGCGGTGGCCTGCGAATAGCTGGTGTGGACGCGCCCGGTGGCCGGATGCACCATCAGCGGCAGCTTGTCGGTGTAGGTCGATTTCAGCTTGGCCATGCCGCGGTAGTCGAGAATCGCCCGCGCAATGGGGTGATCGAGCGCCAGTTGCTCCAGCGTATCTTCGTCGGTGGACGGCGCGCCGCCGGGGGTTTTCTTCACCACCGGCAAGCCCTTTTGGGTGAACAGAATGTCACCGATCTGCTTGGGCGAGCCGAGGTTGAACGGCTGCCCGGCTTCCTGATACGCGCGCTGTTCGAGTTCCAGCATTTTGCGGCCGAGCTCGCCGCTCTGGATGGCGAGCAGGTTGCGGTCGAGCAGCACGCCGGTGCGCTCCATGCGAAACAGGATGCTCGCCACCGGCAGCTCGATCTGGCGATAAACGTAATCGAGCTTGTCGGACGCCGCGATCTGCGGCGCCAGCGCATCGCGCACGCGCAGCGTCACGTCGGCGTCTTCGGCTGCGTATTCGCTGGCGCGCTCGATCGCCACCTGCTCGAAACCGATCCGCGCCGCGCCTTTGCCGGTGACGTCGTCGTAGCTGATGGTCGCCAGGCCCAGATGGCGCATCGCCAGGTTGCCCAGTTCGTGCGACTGGTGCGCCTCGATCACGTAGGACTGCAGCAGCGTGTCGTCGATTGCGCCGCCGAGCGCGATGCCGGCATTGGCAAAGATATGGCGGTCGTATTTGAGGTTCTGGCCGATGATTTTGGGGGCGGGGTTTTCCAGCAGCGGCTTGAGTTTGGCGAGCGCGGCTGCGCGATCCAGCTGCGCCGGCACCCCGGCGTAGCAATGCGCCAGCGGCAGGTAGGCGGCGTCGCCGGGCGTGATGGCGAACGACATGCCGACCAGCTCGGCCTGCATCGGGTCGAGTCCGGTGGTTTCGGTGTCGAGCGCATACGCGGGGGCAGCCGTCAGCCGGGCGATCCAGTCGTCCAGCTGGGCGTCGGTCAGGATGGTTTCGTAGCGCGCGCGGTGGTTGCCGCTGGTGTCCTGCTCGGGAACAGCAGGCAGGTCTGTCGCCGCCGCATCCAGTTCGCGCAGCCAGGCGCGGAATCCAAAGCGCTCGAACAGCGCGCGTTGCGCGGCGATGTCGCGCGCCTGCAGCGTCAGCGCGTCGAGCGTGAACGGCAACGCCACATCGGTCTTGATGGTGATCAGCACGCGCGCCTGCGGCAGCCAGTCGAGCGCGGCGCGCAGGTTCTCGCCGACCACGCCTTTCACCGCATCGGCATGCGCCACCAGATTGTCCAGCGTGCCGAACTCAGCGAGCCATTTCACCGCCGTCTTCGGCCCCACTTTGGCCACCCCCGGCACGTTGTCCACGCTGTCGCCGATCAGCGTGAGGTAATCGATGATGCGCTCCGGCGGCACGCCAAATTTGGCGTTGACGCCGGGAATGTCGAGCGTTTCCTCGCTCATGGTGTTGACCAGCGTCACGTGGTCGTTGACCAGTTGCGCCATGTCCTTGTCGCCGGTGGACACAATGCTGCGGACATTGTGGCGCGCGGCCTCCACCACCAGCGTGCCGATCACGTCGTCGGCCTCGACGCCGTCGATCACCACCAGCGGCCAGCCCTCGGCGCGGATGAGTTCGTGCAGCGGCTCGATCTGGCAGCGCAGGTCGTCCGGCATCGGCGGGCGATGCTCCTTGTAGGCGGGGTAAAGCTCGTCGCGAAAGGTTTTGCCCTTCGCGTCGAACACGCAGGCGATATAATCCGCCGCGTAGTCCTTCTGCAGTTTGCGCAACATCGACAGCACGCCCTTGATCGCATTGGTCGGCTCACCCGCCGCGTTGCGCAAATCGGGCAGCGCATGAAACGCGCGATACAGATAGGACGAGCCGTCCACCAGCAGCAGGGTTTTGGGGGGCGGGTTCATATTGAGCTGATTCACACTAAGACCAATCACGAGGCGCTCGAAACATGCATGGAGATAAATTACCGATTACCGCCGATCCGGGTCGCACTGCCGAGATTGATTATTCGGCGCGCGAGTCGTGGCGCATGCTGGGGATTATGGCAGAGTTCGTCGAGGCGACTGAACGGCTGGCATCGATCCGCCCGGCGGTGTCCATCTTCGGCAGCGCGCGCACCCCGGCCGACCATGCCTATTACATGCTCACCGAAGAAATCGCCCGCAAACTGTCCGATGCCGGTTTCTCGGTCATCTCCGGCGGCGGTCCCGGCATCATGGAAGCGGCCAACAAGGGCGCCTATTTCGGCAAGTCGCCCAGCATCGGCCTCAACATCCAGTTGCCGCACGAACAGAATGGCAATCCCTACCAGGACATCAGCCAGACCTTCCATCATTTTTTTGCGCGCAAGGTCATGTTCGTCAAATTTGCGGCAGCTTATGTCGTGATGCCCGGCGGTTATGGCACGCTCGACGAGTTGAGCGAGGCGCTGACGCTGGTGCAGACCGGCAAGATTCCGCGCATTCCCATTGTGCTGGTTGGCTCCAAATTCTGGACGGGACTGCTCGACTGGTTCAAAACCACGCTGGTCGATGAGGGCATGATCGCGCCCGAGGATCTCGACCTGATGCTGATAATCGACGAACCCGACCAGGTGGTCGATGCCATCTTCAGCCATTATGAAAAACGCGGCTTCATGCCGTCGCTGGCCGAACGCGAAATCCAGCTCAACCTGTAATCGACTTTCCGGAGACTGTCATGCGTTATTCCCTTTTACTGTTGGCCCTGTTGACAAGCGGACTCGTCCTGGCCGCCCCGCCATCCGACCGTCCGCCTGAGCTCACGCCGGTTCCCGATGGCCCGCCCGGCTCTGACGACGCACCAAGCGTGACCATCAAGCCCAGCAGCCAGGGGCAAGTCGAGGAATACCGCAGCAACGGCAAACTCTACATGCTGAAAGTCACCCCCAAGGTCGGCAAGCCTTATTACCTGATCGATCCGACCGGCGAAGGCCGTTTTAACCGCATGGAAACGCTGCCCGGTTTGCAACCGCCGCAATGGGTGATCAAGGAGTTTTGAGAAGAACATCCCCTGTATGACACCGCAATCAAGATATCCCGCGTACCGTCGCCGCCCGCCAGGGCTGGCGCTGGGTGGTCGAAGGCTTTCGCCTGTACCGTAAAAACCCGCTCTTGCTGTCCGCTGCGTTCGGCATGCTGTTCGGCCTGGTGATGGGGCTCAACCTGATACCCGGCATCGGCGGCACCCTGTCCGAACTGGCTTCGCCCCTGATGGTGGCCGGCTTCATGGCCGCATTCCGCGCGCTGGACAACGGCGAGGATCTCGAACTGCCGCATTTTCTGGCGGGGATCAAGCGCCCGCTCCTGTCGGGCCCTACCCTCCCCCTGATGGCGATGGGGGCGGTGCAACTGCTCGGCACCCTCGCCATCGGCCAGGTCATGCACAGCATGGGCTTCGACCCCGAAGTCATCATGGCGGCCGCGCAAAATGAAAAGGCCAGCCCTGCCGAACTGCAAGCCTTGATGAATCAATCGCTGCCTGCCGTGCTCACCGGCCTGCTGCTGTTCACGCCGCTCATCATGGCCACCTGGTTTGCGCCCGCGCTGATCCTGTTCGGCGGCGCACGGCTGGGCACCGCGCTCGGCGTCAGCCTCAAGGCCGTCGTCAAAAACTGGGCGTCACTGACAGTCAACGGCCTGGTGCTGGGGGTAATGCTGTTCTTCGCCGCGCTGATCCCCTTGCTGCTCGGCCTGCTGGTGGCGATGCCGGTGCTGTTTGGTTCGCTGTATGCGTCGTATCAGGCGATTTTCGCGGTGTGGGCGGACGACGCCGACGCCGATCAGACCGTCGACAAATTGGCGTAAGCCAGCGCCAGCCACTTGGTTCCAACGTCCCTGAATTTCACCTGCACGCGGGCGTCAGCGCCGCGTCCTTCAAAGTCGATGATGATGCCGGTGCCGAATTTGGCATGGGCCACGCTTTGGCCGACGCGGTAACCGGTGTCGTTGCCGAGTGGCGTCGCGGGGCGCGCTGCCGGGGCGGCGTAGCCGAAGCTTTGCGGCTGGGCTGAGCCGCTGCGGCGGTTGAGCGGGCTCAGCACCTGTTCCGGCAATTCGTCGAGAAAGCGCGAAGGCAGGCCGTAGCGAATCTGGCCGTGCAGCATGCGCGATTGCGCGTGCGACAGATACAGCCGCCGCCGCGCGCGGGTGATCGCCACATACATCAGCCGCCGCTCTTCTTCCAGACCATTTTCCTCATTCGCGCTTTGCTCGTGGGGAAACAGGCTTTCTTCCAGCCCGGTGATGAACACCGCGTGAAACTCCAGTCCCTTGGCGGCGTGCACCGTCATCAACTGCAAGGCGTCGAGCCCGACGCCGGCCTGATGCTCGCCGGCTTCCAGCGCGGCGTGGGCGAGAAATGAATCCAGCGTTTTCTCTTCCGCCTCATCGGCAAACAACGCAGCGGCGTTGACCAGTTCGTTAAGGTTTTCCAGCCGGTCGGTACCGTCCTTGTCGGCACGGTAAAAGTCCGCCAGGCCGCTGGCTTCGATCACGTGGTCGATCACTTCGGGTAGCGGCAGGTCGCGGGTGGCTTGCTTGATCCCTTCGATCAGTTTGGCAAATCCCGCCACCTTGCCGCTGGCAGTGCAGGCGGCCTGCCACAGGCTGGCACCGGACTGCGCCGCGCTGGCCGACAGCAGCTCCAGCGTGCGCGCACCGATGCCGCGCGCGGGAAAATTCACCACGCGGATGAAGGCGCCGTCGTCCTCCGGGTTGGTCAGCAGGCGCAGGTAGGCCAGCGCATGCTTGATTTCCAGCCGCTCGAAAAAGCGCAGCCCACCATACACGCGATACGGCACGCTGGCGGAAAACAGCGCATGCTCCAGCACCCGCGACTGCGCGTTGGAGCGATACAGCAAGGCCATGTCGGACAGGTTGATGCCTTCGCGGTTGAGCGCTTTCACCTCGTCGACCACGAAGCTGGCTTCATCCTGATCCGAATAGGCGTCGTATACGCGGATCGGTTCGCCCTCGCCCTCTGCTGTCCACAGGTTTTTGCCGAGGCGGTGCGCGTTCTGCGCGATCAGCGTATTGGCGGCGGTAAGGATATGGCCGTGGCTGCGGTAGTTCTGCTCCAGCTTGATCACGTTGCCATGCGCGAACTCGCGCTCGAACTCGGCCATGTTGGCGGTGTTGGCGCCGCGAAACGCATAGATCGACTGGTCGTCGTCGCCGACCGCGAACAGCGCGGTGTTCGGTCCGGCAAACAGCTTGAGCCAGCGGTATTGCAGGCGTGTTGGTGTCCTGGAACTCGTCGACCAGGATGTGCTTGAAGCGGTCGCGATAATGCTCGCGCAGCGGCTCGTTGCGATACAGCAATTCGTAGGAGCGCAGCAGCAGTTCGGTGAAATCCGCCACGCCCTCGCGCTGGCATTGCGCGTCGTAGGCTTCGAAAATCTCCGCCAGCCGCATCGAGTATTCATCGAACGCCTCGGCGTCTTTCGCCCGCCGCCCGGCTTCCTTGTGGCCGCTGATAAAGCGCTGTACCTTTTTCGGCTCGTATTTCTCGGTGTCGATATTCATCGACTTCATCAGGCGCTTGATCGCCGACAGCTGATCCTGGCTGTCCAGAATCTGGAACGACTGCGGCAGCCCGGCCTCGCGGTAATGCGTGCGCAGCAACCGGTTGGCGAGGCCATGAAAGGTGCCCACCCACATGCCGCGCGTATTGATCGGCAGCATCGCCGAGATGCGCGTCATCATTTCCTTCGCTGCCTTGTTGGTGAAGGTCACCGCGAGAATGCCGTGCGGCGACACCTGCCCGCTCTGGATCAGCCACACCATGCGGGTCGTCAGCACGCGTGTCTTGCCCGACCCTGCGCCCGCCAGAATCAGCGCAGACTCGTGCGGCAGCGTCACCGCAGCGCGCTGTTCGGGGTTGAGGTTTTCCAGCAGATGCTTGTGCCCTTCAGGGTAGGCGGACATACAAAGGTAGAATCAGGCAGTCAATGTCGAATTATAAAGGGCGCAAGATGGTGAAGATTTTGTTTTTCGGCGATCTGGTGGATACGCTCGGCATGGCCGCCGACCAGATCGAGCTGCCACCTGACATCACCGATATTGAACGCCTGCTGTTCTTACTGTCACGGCGTGGCGAAATGTGGAAAAAAATGCTGCTGGGCAACCCCAAACTGAACATCACGATCAACAAGCAGTTCGTCGAGAAATCCGCGCCGGTGAAAGATGGCGACGAAATTGCGCTGGTCGGGTTTTCGATGGCGTGAGCGTCATCATGTCGAACACCGGGGTGCCATGAAACCAGCCAGGCACCTGCCGCGCTTTACCCGCGATATCTGGCTGACTCTGGTGACGTTTGTCGTCGTCGTGATTGCATTCGGTGCTTATGTGCGCGCCGAAAAGCAGCTCGACCGCGCCCACGAGTCACGGCTGCAATCGTTTTTTCTGGCGGATGAGCTGCGGCAATCTTCCGACGACCTCACCCGCATGGTGCGCACCTATGTGGTCACCAGCGATCCACGCTACAAGCAGCAAACCAGGAAGTTCTCGCCATCCGCGACGGCAAGCAGCCGCGCCCGCTCGATTATCAAAACATCTACTGGGATCTGGTGCTGGCCGATCAGCAGCGGCCGAGCGCGGAAAACTGGCCAACTTTGATGCCCTGACCGGACTGCCCAACCGCGCCCAGCTCGACGAACACCTGCAGCACGCCATCCACGTCGCCAAACGGCACAGCGGGCATCTGGCATTGATGTTCATTGATATTGACCACTTCAAGGGCATCAACGACACCCTCGGCCACAGGTTCGGCGACGTTTTACTGGTCGAGCTGGCCAAACGCCTGCGCCGGGTATTGCGTAAGGAGGACATTGTCTCCCGCCTGGGTGGGGACGAATTCATCGTCATGTCGCCCGATCTGAATGAAAGAACCGCCGGGCATGTTGCGCAAAAGCTGCTGGCTGCCATTGGCGAGCCCTATGACATCGAACAACACGAGCTGAGCGTAACGGCCTCGATCGGCCTCGCGCTGTATCCCGCCGATGGGGAGGATCTGGAATCACTCTCCAAGAAAGCCGATACCGCGATGTATCGCGCCAAACAGGAAGGCCGCAATGGCTATCGATTTTTTACCGCAGAAATGCAGGCGCGATCTGCGCGCCACCTGCAACTCGGCAATGCCTTGCGCCACGCGCTGGATCGCGATGAGTTCAGCGTCCATTACCAGATGCAACTAACCTTGAGTGACGGGCGTGTCGTCGGCGCGGAAGCCTTGCTGCGCTGGCAGCATCCCGAGCTGGGTCAGGTGCCGCCAGCCGAATTCATTCCCGTGGCAGAAGACAACGGGCTCATCCTGCTGATCGGGGAATGGGTCTTGCGGCAAGCCGTCGCGCAGGCAAAAGCCTGGCTTGCATCGGACTTGCCGCCCCTGGTGATCGCGGTCAACCTGTCCGCTGTGCAGTTCCGCCATCCGGCGCTGCCCGACCTGGTCACGCGCATCCTCGACGAAGCGGGCCTGCCGCCGGAATACCTCGAGCTGGAACTCACCGAAGGGGTGGCGATGCACGACCCGCAAGGGGCCATCGCGGTGATGAATAATCTGCACGAGCGCGGCGTGCGCATGTCCATCGACGATTTCGGCACCGGCTATTCATCGCTCAGCTATTTGAAGAAGTTCAATGTATACAAGCTCAAGATCGATCAATCCTTCGTGCGCGACATCCGCACCGACCCGGAAGACAAGGCCATCGTCAGCGCCATCATCCAGATGGCCAACAGCCTGGGCCTGGACACCATCGCCGAAGGCGTGGAAACGGAAGGCCAGCTGGCCTTCCTGCGCGAACAGGGATGCGACGAAGTGCAAGGGTATTACTACAGCAAGCCGCTAACCGCTGAATCATTCGCGACATTCGCGCGCGCCGCCGGCTCCATTCACAATTGAACGCCGCGCAAAGCGCGTGCTTAACCTTCCCCCGAAATAGTTGACACCTCCATCTAACCGATTGGAGGTGCAATATGGCCAAATCCGGCCCCAGAAAGACCAACCGCTACAGCCATGAATTCAAAGCGACTGCGGTACGTTTAAGCGACCTTCCCGATGTTCTGATCCAGGATGTTGCAGACGCTCTGGACATCCACCCCTTCATGCTGTCACGCTGGCGCAAGCAAGCCAGGGAGGGGTTAATTGTGACCAAAGGCGTCAAGCTGGATCTGGAAACCGCTGCCGAACTGAAACGGCTGCGGGATCTGGAGAAGAAGTACAAGCTGCTGCAGGAGGAACACGAACTCCTAAAAAAAGCCATCCGGTTTGCTTCCGATCAAAAACGGAAATCTTCGAATTCATCGAAGCAAACCGGGAAACCCACCCAGTCGCAATGATGTGCCGTTTCTATGGGGTGACCCGTGCCGGGTTCTATGCCTGGAAAAGCCGGGGGTAAGTCCACGGGCGCAGGAGAACGCCGCCCTGGTGAAGCAGATCGCCCAGATCCATCAGGCCAGTCGCCGCCTCTATGGCAGCCCGCGTGTGCATCATGAGTTGCAGACAAGCGGTGTACGCGTAGGTGAAAACCGGGTAGCGCGATTGATGCGCAACCACGGAATCCGCGCCCGGGTCGCCACTCTTCGCTATACCGTGCCGAACATGAAGCGCTTCTTCGGCAGCCTGCCCAATCGCCAACATGAACACCCGGCTACCGCGCCCAATCAGGTATGGGTGGGGGATATCACGTATCTCAAGGTGGGGACGATCTACCGCTATCTGGCGGTGGTCATGGACAGGTGTTCACGCCGCGTTGTGGGTTGGGCATTTGGACGGCAGAAGAATGTGGTGCTGACGCTGCGGGCGCTCAATCATGCGGTGGGCAACCGCCGTCCACCGCCCGGGCTGATCTTCCACACGGACCGCGGCATCGAGTATGCCGCCAATGCTTTCCGTGAGCGCCTGGCCCAATTAAGCTTCACCCAGAGCATGAACCGTCCTGGCAAGGTCACCGACAATGCCTTCATCGAATCCTCTTCACTCGATGAAGTCGGAGACCATTCACGGTTGCTCCTTCTCTGAGGATGACCAAATGCTCTCGGTGCTGCGCAGTTATATCCCTTTCTACAACCGCAGTAGAATCCACTCATCCTTGAAATACGTGTCGCCTGCAACGTATGAGCAACTGCTGGCTCAACAATCCGGTGTCAATTAAA
>CAWHHA010000013.1:0-68354 GCA_963828945.1 uncultured beta proteobacterium | reverse complement strand
AATCTGCTGGAAGCGCGTTTTCTGTGGGGCAGCCATTCCCTGTTCAATGAATTCAAAAGCGCCTTTCAGGCACGCTTCGATGCCCAGCATTTCTTTGACGGCAAGCTCGCCGAGCAACGCGCGCGCCATGCCCGTTTCGACGACAGCGCCTACAAGCTCGAACCCAACCTGAAAGACAGCCCGGGCGGTCTGCGCGATCTGCACACGATTCACTGGCTGGCGCAGGCTTGCGGCATCAGCGGTGGCTGGAACGGTCTCGCCTGCGCGGGCCTGCTGACCCAGGCCGAGGCCCGCCGCATTGCCCATGCCGAACGCAGCGTGGCGGCGTTGCGCATCCATCTGCATGTGCTGGCCGGGCGCCGCGACGACCGCCTGGCATTTGATTACCAGACCGAACTCGCCGAACGTCTGGGACTCGCGGCCACCGCGCACAAACGCGCGGACGAGCGCCTGATGCAGGACTATTACCGTGCCGCCAAGCTGATTCAGCGCGCCAACGACATCCTGATCCAGTCGCTGCGGGTGCGGCTGTTTCCGGTCAACGCCCCGCCGCAGCCGATTGACGATGACTTTCAGGTGCGCGCCAATTTGCTCGAGGCCCGCGACCCTGATCTGTTCGGGCGCAAACCCGATGCCCTGCTGCGCATCTTCATCGTCTACGCCCAGCATCCGGAGCTCGCCGGATTTGAGCCGGCCACCTTGCGTGCGCTGTGGCGCGGCAGCCTTCACATCGATGCGGCTTTCCGAACCAATCCGCTACATCAAGCACTGTTCATGGCGCTGCTGCGCCAGCCGGTGGGCATCACCCGGGCGCTGCGGGCCATGCACCGCTACGGACTGCTGGCGCGCTACATCCCGGCGTTTGGCCGCATCGTCGGGCAAATGCAGCACGACCTGTTCCACATCTACACCGTGGACGAACACATCCTCATGGTCCTGCGCAACGTGCGGCGCTTTACCGTACCGGCGCTGGCGCACGAATTCCCGCTCGCCAGCCGGCTGATCGTGTCGTTCGACAAACCCGAGCTGCTCTATCTGGCTGCGCTGTTTCACGACATTGCGAAAGGCCGTGGCGGCGACCATTCCGAACTCGGCCTGATCGATGCCCGCCGATTCTGCCGTCAGCATGGTCTCGACAAAGCCGACAGTGAACTGGTTGCCTGGCTGGTGGGCATGCATCTGGTGATGTCGCGCACCTCGCAAAAAGAAGACACCAGCGACCCGGAAGTGATTGCAGCCTTTGCGGCACGCGTGGGCGACAGCCGCCGGCTGACCGCCTTGTATCTGCTGACCGTGGCCGATATCCGGGGCACCAGCCCCAAGGTATGGAACGGCTGGAAAGGGAAATTGCTGGAAGACCTTTACCATGCCACGCAGGCCAGGCTGGCGGGCGGCGATCAGGCCATGGCCAACGTCGCCGCCAAACAGGCCGATGCACGCATCAAACTCGCCCTCTACGGGCTGCCCAACAGCGCCGCCGACGCACTGTGGCAACACCTCGACGAACGGTATTTCGTTCGCTATGACGTCCGCGACATCGCCTGGCAGGCTCGCATGTTGTGGCGTCGCATCAACAGTCCCCATGCGGTGGTGCAGGCACGCCTGTCGCCGGTGGGCGAAGGCATCCAGGTACTGGTCTACACGCCCGACCGCCCCGACCTGTTCGCCCGCATCTGCGGCTTCTTCGCGCGCATCCAGTACACCATCCTCGAAGCCAAAATCCACACCACCCAGCATGGCTACGCGCTGGACAGCTTTCAGGTGATGGATCTGGCCAATCGTGGCATTCATTACCGCGATTTTCTGAGCTATGTGGAGCACGAACTCGCGCGCGATCTCGATCCCGCACGGCCGATGCAGAGTGCGCCGCGCGGCCGTTTATCGCGCCACCAGCGCCACCACCCCTACCCGGCCACGGTCAAGCTGGGAGCTGATGCGCAAGGGCACGGCCATATGCTGAGCATCACCTGTGCCGACCGGGCCGGGCTGTTATTTGCGGTTGCGGAGATATTGATGCGGCATGACGTGAGCGTCTATGCCGCCAAAATCGACACCCTGGGTGAGCGCGTCGAGGATACGTTTCTGATTCGGGGGGAGGCTTTGCAGTCGCCTGCCATCATGCAGGCGCTGGAAGCCGAAATACTGGGCGTGCTGCAGTAATCAGGCAGGCCGTGAAATGCGCCCGGGATTCAAGGGGGGCTTGCGTATTCGTCCACGTAACGGCCACGCGTGGGTGCCTTGCGGGCAGGGGGGGCCTTCTTGCGCGTCCCTTCAGCCGGCTTCTTGATTTTTGGATCCAGCCCGGTCTTGACACGGGTTCCGCCGCGCCCGGGGCGTACCGTTCCGCCCACGGTCACTTCAGCCAGGCTGATTTCCCGGTTCAATTCAGTCAATTGCAGGGCATTCATGCCGCCACCCGCCATTCCTTCAGGCTCCCGGCCAGCGTGCGCGTCAGCGCGGCCAGACTGCCTACCCCTTCGGTACTGGGCGTGGTTTCACAGGCGTTGATCTTGCCGTCGGCATACACCGACAAAATCAAAAGGTTGTGCTGCACATCGAGCGGCAGCGCCAGCGTGCTTTCAGCCAGCGCGGTCTGAATGCCGTGCCACACGACACGGCTGGCCGCCAGTGCGTCAGCCAGTTGGGTAACCCGGTTGGAATCGTTCCAGTGCTTCTGTACCTGCATCAACTGGATCGCAATGTTGTTCAATTGTGCGACCTCGCTCATCATCCCGTAGCCGGGGTGAACACGATGCTGAGCTTGTTCGATTGGTTGGCCTGCGCTCATTATTGTCCTTGCAGCTTGCGCCGGGGCACCTTGCCCACGGTTACGCTTCAAGTTAGCGGCGCTGACAGGTACAACTTTAGGCATGCTAAATGCGTGCCAGCAAGCCGCAAACCCGCTCAATCGTCCTGCAGGTTTTGCCCGGGAAACAGGGTGTCGGTGAAGCCGAAATAACGCAGGTCGCGTATCCGCATGGGATACAGAATGCCGCGCAGATGATCGACCTCATGCTGCACCACGCGGGCATGGAAGCCATTCACGCTGCGGTCGATGGGCTGCCCCACAGCGTCGAAACCCTGATAACGCAGATCGGTGTGGCGCGGCACCAGACCACGCATACCTGGAACCGACAAGCAGCCTTCCCAGCCTTCTTCCAGTTCATCGGACAAGGGCGTGAGCACCGGATTGATCAAAACGGTAAACGGCACACTTTCAGCATCTGGATAACGCGAATTGCTGCCGACTTCAAATAACACCACCTGCAGCCCCACGCCGATTTGAGGCGCTGCCAGACCCGCGCCGTTCAGCGCCCGCATGGTGTCGTGCATGTCGACAATCAATTGCGCCAGTTCGGAGGACGCAAAATCCTCCACCGGCAGCGCTGGTGTCAGCAAGCGCGGATCGCCCATTTTCAGGACATCACGGATCGCCATGGCTGCTCCAGTTGCTTCAAATCAGCGGCTTCCAGCCAGCACCAGCTGCCGGGAGCCAGGGTTGCGGGCAGGACAAAATCGCCGATGGCGACGCGATGCAGCTTGTCTACCCGATTGCCGGTGGCGGCGATCATGCGCTTGACCTGATGGTATTTGCCCTCGGCCAGCGTCAGCTGCAGGCTGTGGTCATCCAGCGCCTCGCACGCCAGCGCGGCAATCGGCGCGGGCTCGTCGTTGAGCAGCACCCCGGCGCGCAAGGCGTCCAGCATCGCTGCATCCACCGGATCGGCACAGGTCGCGCGATAAACCTTGGCCACGCCCTTTTTTGGCGAGGTCATGCGGTGAATGAACTGACCATCGTCGGAAAGCAGCAGCAGGCCCGTGGTGTCCTGATCCAGCCGCCCCACACATTGCACGTCGCGCTCGATCAGCGGCGACGGCAGCAGGGAGAACACGCTGGGATAGTGCTTGGGCTTGTGCGAGCACTCGTAGCCCGCCGGTTTGTGCATCAATACATAGGCTTTTTCGCGATATGGCCAGGTCACGCCATCGATCGTCAGTTCCAGCCCGACCGGATCAACTTCGAACTCGGGGTCGTCGCGCACCACGCCGTTGACCGCGACCGCACCCGACCGCACCCGCAACACGCAGCCTTTGCGTGAACCAAACCCCTGTGATTGCAACGCGCGCGCGAGCCACATGGTTCAGACCGCACACGAAGTGCGCATCGTTGGTCACCAGCTGCTCCAGCAAATGCCGCACCTGCAGCATCGACTCGCCCAGCACCGCCTGAATTTCTTCCATCTGGATACCATCCGCCGACAAGCCACGCCCGGCCGCATAGTTCACTACCACGCCCACCGCGGCGTAACACAGCTCCAGTTCACGAGCCAGATACGCTTCCGGCATGCCGGTCATCCCCACCATGTCGTTGCCGTCGCGCTCCAGGCGGTTGATTTCGGCAGCCGTTTCCAGCCGCGGCCCCTGCACCGCGCCGTACACGCCGCCGTCGCGCAGGCTGATCCCGGCGCCGATCGCGGCCTGCAGCAACGCTGCGCGCATCGCATTGCAATAAGGGAAGGTGAAATCGAGATGGGTGACCTGTTTTTCACCCCCCACATGATAGGTGGCGGCGCGACCATGCGTGTAGTCGATGATCTGATCGGGAATCACCAGCATGCCGGGGATCAACTCGGGATGAATGCCGCCCACCGTCGCCACCGACACCACGCGATCCACCCCGTGTTCCTTCAGCGCCCACAGGTTGGCGCGGTAGTTCACCTCGTGCGGTGGAATCGTGTGGCCATAACCGTGGCGCGCCAGAAAAATCACTTCCTGATCGCAAATATGGCCGAACGTCAGCGCGCCGGATGGCTCGCCGTAGGGGGTGCGCCCCACCTTGCGATGGGTGATTTCCAGATTGGCGAGCTGCGTCAGCCCGGTTCCGCCGATGATTCCCAGCATGTTTATTGTGTCCTTTAAAGCGTAAATAGCGGGCAGATTGCGCCACAGCCCGTAAGCATCCATGCCGCAGCCGAACACATAGCGGTTGGGCACATCCAGCCCCACAAAATCGGCCTGGATCGGTTTATCCAGCCCATTGTTCTTATCGGTCAGCACCGCCGACCACACCCGCGCCGCGCCCATTTCCAGCAGCTTGTCGCGGATCGCCGCCAGCGTTTCGCCCTCGTCCAGAATATCGTCCAGCACCAGCACATGGCGGCCGGCCACGCTCTGCCCCGGCAACACCTTCCATTCGATCTCGCCGCCGTGCGTCTTGCCGCGATAACGGGTGACATGCAGGTAGTCAAATTCCAGCGGAAACTTCAATTTCGGCAGCAACTGCCCGGCAAACACCACCGCACCCGCCCATCACCGGCAACACCAGCGGTAACTCCCCCGCCAAGGCGTGAGCGATTTCGCCCGCCAGACGATCCAGCGCAGCCTGCACGACCGATTCCGGCACGATGCATTCAGCATCATCCAGCAATTGCTGCGCTTCGAGTGGAGACATGACACGCCTGCGATTCGATTAAAACCGGGAGTCTAAGCGAAGTTTCCGGAGCATGCGCGGGTCGGGTAAGCTTGAGCCATGTCGCAACCCCCTTCCCTTCCCCCCGTTATTGATGCTGCCGGCTGGCTGGCCAGACGCCCGCCAGCTGCCCTCGCCCAACTGCGACGCCCGCCCGGACGGCACGGCGATCGAGCTCATCGTCATCCACAACATCTCGCTGCCGCCGGGCGTGTTCGACGGCGATGCGGTCATCGAACTCTTCACCAACCAGCTCGACTGGGACGCGCACCCGTATTACCAGGGCATCCGCGGCATCAAGGTGTCGGCGCACTTCTTCATCCGCCGCGACGGCAGCCTGATCCAGTTCGTGCCGTGCAGCCTGCGCGCCTGGCACGCCGGGGTATCGAGCTGGTGCGAGCGCGAACGCTGCAACGATTTTTCCATCGGCATCGAGTTGGAAGGCACGGACGATCTGCCGTTCACCGAAGCGCAGTACGCCAGCCTGATTCCGCTGCTGCAATCGCTGAAACAGGCTTATCCGATTCGGGCGGTGGTGGGGCACAGCGAGATTGCGCCGGGGCGCAAGACGGATCCGGGGGTGTGTTTTGAATGGGAGCGGGTGCGGGCGTTGGAGGCTTGAAGCGTTCGGCCTGATTGTGGGTTTGCCGGAAGGTTTTTACCTGTCTACGGCTGGTTGGCCGGGGGTAGCCCGGCGGCTAGTCACTTTTCTTGTCTCGCCAAGAAAAGTAACCAAAAGAAAGCGACCCCGACATCCCCGAATTCCCGAAAACCGAGCCTGCCGGGTGGGCGGCAAAGAACTCGCCCCTTTTGCTGTTTTTAATTTGGTTTTTTGTGAGCGGGACTCAAACACCTTTGCCACTGATCCACCCGACAGACTCAATTTCCGGCGGGGCTGAGAGGGGAAGCAGGTCAAAACCAAGGCGGTGGTGACGAGACGTTTGTGGTTACTATTTAGGCTTCACACATCCGAAACATTAGCCGAAAGCGTAATGCACCGGATGACCAAAATGGAGAGTCTGGTGCGCAAGAACCTTCTTCTTATCGATTACGAGAACGTCCACAAGATTGACCTATCCCTTCTTGATGACAGTTACCAAGCAATCATTTTTGTTGGCGCACAGCAAAACCCACCAAAGGCCGCCAAGAATAAAACCACTGCACATCGGTTCACCCGAGTCGAATTTCAGAAGATTGAGGGCAATGGCAAAAATGCCTTGGACTTCCACATAGCCTTTCATTTGGGCAAAACCTTTGAGACTGCTCCCGATACATCTTGCATTGTCTTGTCCAAGGACAGGGGGTTTGACCCGTTGCTATCCCACCTCAACAAGAACGGGTTGCAATGCCGCAGGGTCAATAGCATGGAAGAGCTTTTAGAAGATGTTCTTTGCCAGCGATGCAAGAAGATAAGCACGATTGAGCACCACGGAGGGCGCTGGTGCTCCAACTGTGGAACATTCGCCAGCCCACCTGACCCTCGCCAGCTTCCCTCCAACTACCCTGGTTTTCAGGAAGTATCTCGCGCCAGTCATTTCAGCGAACGAAATAACCTTCAAGAATGTGGTTGGTGCCACCAAAGAACCGATATGGGTGATGGTATCTACGATGACGGTGAATGGATGTGCGGGAGCTGTATCGCCAGCTATGCACGATAGGAATCCAAGTAATCGTAAAAACGCGCGAAAGGCGTAATGGGCAGGGACGTGCGTCCGATCACAAGCGCACAAACCGCCCCGTCACCACCGGCCTGGTTTTGACCTTCTCCCCTCTCAGCCCCGCCGGAAATTGAGCCTGCCGGGTGGATCAGCGGCAAAGGTGTCTGAAGCCCCGCTCACAAAAATTAATCAGCATCACAAAAGCGGGGCGAGTTCTTTGCCGCCCACCCGGCAGGCTCGGTTTTCGGGGTTTCGGGGATGAGCGGGGTCGCCTTTTCTTTGGTTACTTTCTTTTGGCGAAACCAAAAGAAAGTGACTAGCCGCCGGGCTACCCCCGGCCAACGAACCGTCGTCCAAGCGAAACACCCGCCACCCAAGCTAAAATCCCCCCTCCAAACATCAGGATTCCCCCATGCGTCTAGGCACCCCGCTCTCGCCCTCCGCCACCCGCGTCATGCTGCTGGGCGCAGGCGAACTCGGCAAGGAAGTCATCATCGCCCTGCAGCGTCTGGGCGTGGAGGTCATCGCGGTGGACCGCTACCCCAACGCCCCCGGCCACCAGGTCGCCCACCGCGCCCATGTGATCGACATGAGCAACGGCAAAGCCCTGCGCGCACTGATCGAAGCAGAAAAACCGCATCTGGTGGTCCCGGAAATCGAAGCCATCGCCACCGAAACCCTGCTGGAAATCGAGGCCGCCGGGCTGGCAACGGTCATCCCCACCGCGCGCGCCGCCAACCTGACGATGAACCGCGAGGGCATCCGACGGCTGGCTGCCGAAACGCTCAAGCTGCCGACTTCACCCTATGTATTTGCCGACAGCCTCGCCGAGATGAGTGCGGCTGCCGAGAAGCTGGGCTATCCGGTGATCGTCAAGCCGGTGATGTCGTCGTCCGGCAAGGGGCAATCGCGCGTGGATGACGCCAGCCAGCTCGGCGCCGCCTGGGATTACGCCTCCGCGGGCGGACGGGTCAACAAGGGCCGCGCCATCGTCGAGGGGGTGATCGACTTCGATTACGAAATCACGCTGCTGACCGTACGCGCATTGGGTACGTCGGGCGAAATCGAAACGCATTTTTGCGAGCCCATCGGCCACGTGCAGGTAAAAGGTGATTACGTCGAATCGTGGCAGCCGCAGCCGATGTCACATGCTGCGCTGCAGCGTGCACAGGAAATAGCCACCGCCGTCACCGGCAACCTCGGCGGACGCGGTCTGTTCGGCGTGGAGCTATTCGTCAAGGGCGATACCGTGTGGTTCTCCGAAGTCAGCCCGCGCCCGCACGACACCGGCATGGTAACCATGGCCACCCAGCGGCAAAACGAATTCGAGCTGCACGCCCGCGCCATTCTTGGCCTGCCGGTCGATGTGTCGTTGCGCGAACCCGGCGCATCGGCAGTGATCTACGGCGGCATGGACGCTGCCGGCATCGCATTTGACGGCGTGGCTGAGGCGCTCGCCGCGCCCGGCATCGATATCCGGCTGTTCGGCAAACCCGAAAGCTTCACCCGCCGCCGCATGGGCGTGGCGCTCGCCACTGCGGCCACGACCGATGCCGCGCGTGACCGCGCCAAGGCAGCGGCGGCCTGCGTCAAGCCTGTGAAGGTCTGAGTCACTTAAACTTGAATCATGCAAACCCATTACGAACGCATCGGCGGCAGCGACATCATCCGGCAACTGGTCGACCGCTTTTACGACCTGATGGACGAAGACCCGGATTATTACGGCATCCGCAAGCTGCATCCACCAGACCTCACCGAATCGCGCAACAAGCTGGCTTGGTTTTTGAATGGCTGGCTGGGCGGGCCGCCGGACTATGTCGACCGCTTCGGCCATCCTTTCCTGCGCGGCCGTCATCTGCCGTTTGCGGTTGGCGTGCCTGAACGCGACCAGTGGATGGGCTGCATGATCCGCGCCATGCAGGACGTGGGCTTGGACGCTGCAATGCAGCAGGAACTGACCGATGCGTTTTTCCAGACCGCTGATTTCATGCGCAACCAGCCCGAATGAGACGACTGCTTGCCTGGAGTATGCTGTTTGTCGTGCTGGCCGCATTCACCGTGCTGCCCTGGCTGATGCTGGACGATGCGCCGGCGATTGAGCCCCCGGCCGAATTTCAGCGTACGGATCTGGCCGGGATCAAATCGCTGTTTCAGAAACACGACCCGCGCCGCCAGACCCCCGACATGCTGCATAGCATCCAGCTTGATGAGTCCGAACTCAATCGCGTGCTCAATTACGCGGTTGAACTGCCCCGCGTCAGCGGCATTGCCGCCGAACTCACCCCCGGCCTGGCTACGATCAACGCCACCCTGACCGTACCCGCTTTATGCCCGTCAGGTTGCAACCCGTTTGGCCGTTATCTGAATGTCACTGCCGAAGTGGCCGAGGCGCCCGGCGGCATCCAGATCCAAAGCCTGCAACTGGGGAGTCTGCCCTTGCCGGGCGCGCTGGCCGACTGGGTCGCGCGGCTATTTCACCATCAGCTTCTACGGGATCAAACCTATGCCGCAATGGCTGATGCGTTTTCGCGGGTGGAGTTTGGCGAAAACCAGGCTACGCTGGATTACCGCTGGAATCCCGAATTATTGACCCGGCTCGAGCGCAAAAGCGTCGAACTCCTGATTCCGCCAGAAGACCAAGCGCGCATGCTGGTGTATGCCGGGCAGTTGAATACCCTGCTGAAACCCTACCCACACGGCAGCACGATTCCACTGGTGAACATCACGTCGCCACTGTTCGAGCAAGCCCTGCAATCCGGTGGCGACCCGCGTATCGAAAACCGTGCAGCACTCACTGCAATTGCCGCCTATCTTGGCGGGGTCAGCCTGCCCAAGCTGCTGCAAGGAGACAGCCGCTCGATCTACCGCGCACCACCGGTATTGTTATCGCTCTACGGACGACGCGATCTCGCCGAACATTTCACCCTTTCGGCTGCGATATCCATCAACGGCGGCAGTCAGTTGGCCAATGCCATCGGCTTGTTCAAGGAAGAAGAAGATGCGGGCAAGGGCTCCGGCTTCAGCTTCACGGATCTTGCCGCCGATCGCGCCGGGGTACGGCTGGGCGAACGGGCCACCGGCGACGCAGCGACGCGCGTCCGCCAGCAACTGGCTGCCGCCCGCACCGATGCTGACCTGATGCCGGATATTCGCGATTTGCCGGAATTCATGCCACAGGCCGAATTCGACCGCCGCTTCGGGCCTGTCGGCAGCGCGCGCTATCAACATGTCATCGACAGTATCGACGCCCGTCTGAATGCGCATCCGCTGACTCAATAAGAAGTCAGACAAGCCTGTTATAATGCTGGGTTTTCCGCAATCCAGACCGTCATCATGTCCCGCAAACTCCGCAACATCGCCATCATCGCGCACGTCGACCATGGCAAAACCACGCTGGTCGACCAGCTTCTCAAACAGTCCGGCACCTTCCGCGAAAACCAGGCAGTTGACGAGCGCGTGATGGACTCGAACGACCTGGAAAAAGAACGCGGCATCACCATTCTGGCGAAGAACACCGCCATTACTTACGGCGAATACCACATCAACATCGTTGACACCCCGGGCCACGCCGACTTCGGCGGCGAGGTCGAGCGCGTGCTCGGCATGGTCGATGGCGTGGTGCTGCTGGTTGACGCGGTCGAAGGCCCGATGCCGCAGACCCGTTTTGTGACCAAAAAAGCCTTGGCGCTGGGCTTGAAGCCGATTGTCGTGATCAACAAGGTGGATCGACCCGGCGCGCGTCCGGACTGGGTCGTCGATCAAACCTTCGACTTGTTCGACAAACTCCACGCCACCGACGAGCAGCTCGACTTCCCGATCATTTATGCGTCCGGCCTCAATGGCTGGGCCTGTCTTGATCTGAAGGATGCGCCCTCGCACGGCGGTTCGGCCGACAACATGACGACGCTGTTCGACACCGTGATCGCACACGTGCCGACCCCGCCCGGCTCGCCCGACGCGCCGCTGCAACTGCAAATCGCCGCGCTGGACTATTCGACCTACACCGGCCGCCTCGGGGTGGGCCGCGTGCTCAACGGCCGCATCAAGCCCGGCATGGCGGTCGTGGTGATGAACCACGAAGAACAGGTCGCAAGCGGCCGCATCAACCAGGTGCTCGGCTTCCAAGGACTGGATCGCGTGCCGGTGGAAGAAGCCGAAGCCGGCGACATCATCATCATCTCCGGACTTGAAGACATCGGCATCGGCGTCACCATTTGCGACCGTGAAAATCCTGTCGGCCTGCCGGTGCTGCCGGTCGACGAGCCGACGCTCAACATGGACTTCATGGTCAATTCCTCGCCGCTGGCCGGCACCGAGGGCAAGTTTGTTACCACCCGCCAGATCCGCGATCGCCTAGCCAAGGAACTGCTGGTGAACGTCGCGCTGCGCGTCGACGAAACCGGCGAAGCCGACATCTTCCGCGTCTCCGGCCGTGGCGAACTCCACCTCACCATCCTGCTCGAAAACATGCGCCGCGAAGGCTTCGAGATGGCCGTCGGCAAACCGCGCGTGGTCTACAAGGAAATCAATGGCGAGAAGTGCGAGCCGTATGAGAACCTCACCATCGACCTTGAAGACGACACCCAGGGCGCGGTGATGGAAGAAATCGGCCGCCGTCGCGGCGAACTGACCAATATGGAATCCGATGGTCACGGCCGCACCCGCCTTGAGTACCATATTCCTGCACGCGGCCTGATCGGCTTCCAGTCCGACTTCATGACCATGACGCGCGGTACCGGCCTGATGAGCCACGTATTCGACGACTACGGCCCGGTGAAAGCCGACCTGCCCGGTCGCCACAACGGCGTGCTGATTTCACCAGGACAACGGCGAGGCCGTGGCCTACGCGCTGTGGAAGCTGGAAGACCGCGGCCGCATGTTCGTTTCGCCCGGCGACAAGCTGTACGAAGGCATGATCATCGGCATTCATAGCCGCGACAACGACCTGGTGGTCAACCCGATCAAGGGCAAACAGCTCACCAACGTGCGCTCCTCCGGCACCGACGAAGCCGTGCGCCTGACCACGCCGATCAAGCTGACGCTGGAATCCGCGGTGGAATTCATCGACGACGACGAACTGGTGGAAATCACGCCAAAGTCGATTCGTATCCGCAAGCGCTTCCTGCAGGAGCATGAGCGCAAGAAAGCAAATCGCGGATAAAAACCTGCTGGCTCTTGCGCCTGCAGGCCAAACAAAAAACCCGGCATATGCCGGGTTTTTTAATCGCCGCCGCAGCCTCCGCCGCCGCCGTCCCCTCCACAACTGCTATCTACACTCCCCGAACCGCAACCGGAGCCACAACCGCCTATGTGACTGGCGCAATATTTTCCGGAGCCCGGCGTGCAGTGCGTATCGTAGCGAAACCCATTTGCTATATTCAGCGCCCCATCGAGCGCAAACAATCGCGGCAAGCGATCGGGCTTGATGGGGTTGATGTGTTCCAGCGCGCACGCCAGCTTCCAGGCACGCTGGATGCCCTCGGTCGCCTGCGTCTGCGTATTCATGGCCTCGGCAGGGGTGTGGTGCAAAAAGCGTCCAAAAGCCTTGTTGCAAAAATCCTGGTAAACCCGCGTGTGCAAAATGAACGCATGCCAGGCATCGTCCGCCACCTGCGACGGCATCGAAACAAAACGCCCCCGCGCCTGCGCACACAGGATGAAATAATCGCGCAAGCCATCAAACACACGCTGTTCCTGTGCCGAATCCAGATCAGGGCGGACATCCCGAAATTTCAGCCGCATCGACTGCGAAAACGGATATGCACGGATCATCTCCAGCCGGCATTGCTGCGCATGGCGTCGCCAGACGCGCTGCACGATGAAACCCGCTGCCACAAGCAGAGCAGTTACAAGAATCAGGTTCACTTGGCCTCCTTGTTTTTGGTTGCCCGAGCATATCAATAATCCATTGCGGGGGATGCCTGCACGCGCGGGCTCCCTACACGACCGCCGTATAATCCGGCCATGTCATTCGCCGATATTGCCCTGCTTGCCGGACTGCTTCTGCTGATACTGCTGAGTCTTGCGCTCCTCTGGTATCACCGTCAGCAACAACGCGCCCTGACCCACTTTCCCGCCTTGCTGGCGCAGGATATGGAAGTCCGCCACCGCGCGGTGCTGACCGATCTGCACGCTGGACTGTCGCAGCAGTCCGACCGTATGCAAACCCAGTTGTCATCACTGCAAGTGGCGCAGGCCGAACGGCTGGCAGAAACGCGCGAAACCGTCACCGGCCAGTTTGGGCAGTTCCAGACTGCCATGCTGGAAAAATTGATCGAGCAGGGGCGCGCCGAGCAAAGCCTGCTGCAGGACACGCTGAAAGGCATGACCGCGCACTTCAACGAGCGCGTGCAGCAACTCTCGCAAACCGTCGACGGCCGCCTCAATGAAATCTCCGGCAAGGTGGCCGAGCGACTCGACGAAGGCTTCAAGAAAACCAACGAAACCTTCACCTCGGTGATGTCGCGGCTGGCGGTCATCGACGAGGCGCAAAAGAAAATCGAGGGGCTGGCGTCCAACGTCGTGTCCTTGCAGGAAATTCTGGGCGACAAGCGCTCACGCGGCGCCTTCGGCGAAGTGCAACTGGAAGCGCTGGTGCGCAACAGCATGCCGCCCGACGCTTATGCTTTCCAGTACACCCTGAAAAGCGGCGTTCGCGCCGACTGCGTGCTGATCCTGCCCGAGCCGACCGGCACGGTGTGCGTCGATTCCAAGTTTCCACTGGAAAACTACAGCCGCATGTTCGACGACAGCCTGCCGCCGACCGAACGCGACGCCGCACGGCGACAGTTCAAGGCCGACGTGAAGAAGCACGTCGACGACATCGCCGCCAAATACATCGTCGAGGGCGAAACCTCGGACGGCGCGGTGATGTTCCTGCCCGCCGAAGCGGTGTTCGCGGAAATCCACGCCTACCATCCCGACCTGGTCGAACACGCACAGAAAAAACGCGTCTGGCTCACCTCGCCGACCACGCTGATGGCGGTGCTGAACACCGCGCGGGCGGTGATTCGCGATTCAGAAACCCGGCGCATGGCGCATGTGATCAAGGACGAACTCGGCAAACTGGCGAAGGATTTCGCCCGCTTCGACGATCGCATGAAAAAGCTCGCTTCCCACATCGAGCAGGCCAACAAGGATGTCGGCGAGGTGCGCATTTCCAGCGACAAGATCAGCAAGCGTTTCGCGCAGATCGAGCGGGTTGAACTCGACCATCATCAGCCTGATTCCGCCCTGGCACTACCCGACAGCGACGAATGAACTGGTTTACCCGCTGGCGCCGCGCCCGTATTCTCAAGCAGCACCTTGTTCCGCGCGAAGCTTTCCAGACAGCCACCGAGCATCTGCCGATTCTGCATGGGCTGTCAGTAGCCGAACTCACTCACCTGCACGAAACAGCCAGCCTGTTCCTGCACGGTAAAAGCTTTGCGGCGGCGGGCGGCGCGGATATCGACGAGGCCACCCAGCTCAAAATTGCCCTGCAGGCCTGCCTGCTGACTCTGCATCTGGACGAGGCCAGCTACCGTGGCTGGAGCGAAATCATCCTCTATCCGGACGAATTCCTGCGGCTGCGTGAAGAAATTGACGACGCCGGCATCGTGCATCACTCGCGCGATATCCTGGCCGGAGAATCCTGGCTCGGCGGTCCGCTGGTGCTGTCGATCGCCGACGTGGAAACCAGCGGGCAGGCCGACGGCGTCAATGTCGTGCTGCACGAATTCGCCCACAAACTCGATATGCTGAACGGCGATGCCAACGGATTTCCACCGCTGCATCATGGCATGGACGCAGCCGCTTGGGCACGCGATTTCAGCACGGCTTATGAAGACTTATGCGCGCGTATTGATGCTGGCGAAGACACCGGGATCGATCCCTACGCGACCTCCGACCCCGCCGAATTTTTTGCCGTTCTCAGCGAAGTATTCTTTGAAACCCCTGCCTTGCTGCACCTTGAATACCCTGCGGTTTACCAACAGATGCGCTTGTTCTATCGGCAGCATCCACTGGCGCGTTTGGCGGAAGTCACATGAGCCCGATTCAACCACGCACGGCCGCCCGCATGGACGGCATCGCGCCGTTTCACGTCATGGATATTCTGGCGCGCGCGCAGGCGCTGGAAGCCGCGGGGCGCGACATCATTCATCTGGAAATCGGTGAACCCGATTTCGCCACGCCGCAGCCCATCATCGAGGCTGGGATCGCGGCGCTACGTGCGGGTCACACGCACTACACCGGCGCACTTGGCCTGCCCCAACTGCGCGAAGCCATCGCCGGGTTTTATGCCACACGCTGGCAGGCGGAAGTCACGGCATCGCGCGTCATTGTCACCCCCGGTGCATCCGGCGCACTGTTGCTGGCGCTGGGCTTGCTGGCCGGACCCGGCGACGAGGTGCTGATGGCCGATCCCGGCTATCCCTGCAACCGCCACTTTGCCCAGTTTTGCGATGCCCGCGCCGTCACCATTCCGGTCGATGCCGACAGCGGTTTTCAGCTCACATTGCAGCATATCGAGCGCCACGCAACCCCCGCCACGCGCGTCATCCTCATTGCCAGCCCGTCCAACCCGACAGGCACCGCAATTGACCCCGCAGAACTTGCACGCATCCATGACTGGTGTGGCGCACACGACGTGGCACTGATCGTGGATGAAATTTATCTGGCGCTGACCTACGACGGCGACGAACACAGTGCCGCGCGCTGGGACGATGTTTTCATCGTCAACAGCTTCTCTAAATACTTTTTGATGACCGGCTGGCGGCTGGGCTGGCTGGTGGCCCCCGCCTGGGCAATGGATGGCCTGGAGCGGCTGGCGCAAAACCTGTTTCTGGCTGCGTCCACCCCGGCGCAACATGCCGCCCTGGCTGCGTTTTCAGCGGCAAGCCTGAGTGAACTCGAAAACCGCAAAGCTGAACTCCATAGCCGCCGCGACTATCTGCTACCGGCATTACGTGAGCGCGGATTCATCATTCCGGTTCAACCCCAGGGTGCGTTTTACCTGTACGCAGATTGCCGCGCACTCACGAACGATAGTTTTACCCTGGCGCAAACGCTGCTGGAAACAATCGGCGTAGCGGTCACGCCGGGGCTGGATTTTGGCCAGCATCACGCGCAACACTACTTGCGGATTGCGTACACTCAACCGCTGCCGCGCCTGGCGGAAGCTGTCGAACGGCTCGATGGCTTTAATACGTCCGTAGCCGGGCGCTAAATACGCACCGCGGCCACCGGCCTGGTCTTCCTCCGGCCCAGGCTTTGGTCAGCGCATGCGGCGTCCAGTCTGCAGAGTTGCCATTGCGCGCAAGCCCCAGTCAGCCAGATTGGCATCAATGGTATAAGCCCCAGCCTGCATCGAAAGCCCCATCGCCAAGTGTCACCAGACTAAATGAAGCGTGAACGCATGACAGCCCTTTAGATCAACGTAATCAATGGGTGGATCCCAGCGATATTCATGCCAGACAGCCAATTTTTGTCCTGAAATAGAGACTGTACAGCTATGCACGTTGGGCTCTCGACAGAAAAACCGACTATCACGCGACAGACAGACGTAAAAAAACCGGCCCGAAGGCCGGTTTTTTTCGTTCCTTGAGCCGAAATTACTGGGCAGGAGCGGGAGCGGGAGCAGCAGCATCAGCAGCTGCGCCAGCGGCGGTTGCAGCTTCGCCAGCAGCGGTTGCAGCTTCGCCAGCAGCAGCAGCAGCGTCAGCAGCAGCAGCGTCAGCGGGAGCAGCAGCTTCAGCAGCTTTGCTGGCATCAACTGCAGCTTCGCCAGCAGCGGTTGCAGCTTCGCCAGCAGCGGTTGCAGCTTCGCCAGCAACTTCAGCAGCAGGAGCAGGCGCTTCTTCTTTGGAACAAGCGGTCATGGAAACAGCCAGCAGAGCAGCCAGGAGGACGGAATATTTCATTTGATTTCCCTTTTCGTACATATATATAAAAACCCACACCAGAGATCGGTCCGGGACTTGAGATCCAGCCGACGCGCGGAATATTAACAAATCGGCTAAGGAATTCCACTATCTATTGAACTTCTTCTACTCTGCCGTGATTACGTTGTTTAATTACAACTAAAAGTACGTTTTGTAGGAAAAATCACTCTTCACAAGCCCGGCTGGTCGCTTTTTTTCTGCAAAAACTCGATCACGTCTGGTTTGAACTCGCCCCGTTCCAGCGCTTTTCGATACGCCGCCCGCGCCTCGTCCATCCGCCCCAGCGATTCCAGCGCCAATCCCAAGCCCAGCAGCCAGCCTCCCTGGTTGGGATCGGCAGCCAGCGCACGCTGATACGCCTTGACGGATTCGTCGAAGCGCTGCAGTTGCGACAGCAATGCGCCCATCAACGCGAAATCAGCCGGCCGCAGACCTGCCCGTCCGCGCACCAGCCAGTTTAGCGCTTCGTCCCGTTGTCCCTGATCGGCCAGCATGCGCCCGGCCGCGATGGCCAAGGTGTCATTGGGCTGTTGCTCATAGCCCGTTTTCAAAACCTGCAGAGCCTCATCAAGTTGCCCGCTCTCCTGTAATAGCCCGGCCAACTGGAGTCGTGCGGGGCGCATCCCGGGATCACGTGCCAATGCTTGCCGGTATTTGCCAACAGCCGCTTCGGGTTTTCCTGCACGACGCAAGGTTTGAGCATCTTCATAAAATTGTTGCGCCTCTGTCTCGGGCGACAACTCGGTCATTTTCTTGATCACCGTCGATTTACTGGTATTCGCAGGCTCGGCCTGCGCTTGCACAGGCAAAGCCGCAACTTGCTGAATAGCCGGCTCGGCTTTGACGGGGGGCTGTGACGGATCGACCGACACCGACGGTGCCATCTGAATCAGCGGGGTAGCAGATGGTTGTTGCTTTTCAGGCGCTTGCACCGCCTCAACCCGCGGCGCCGGAAGCGCTGGCGGCGACACCCTGTGTTCCACCGGCGGCGCGACCACGTGTGGAGCAGGTGATGCGTCCTGGAGGGGCTGCGCCAGAAGGACGGGCGCTGGCGGCAACTGTTGATCTGATGTACCCATCACCGCCCAATACCCCACGCCCGCAACAGCCGCCAGCAGTAGCCCCGCTGCCACCAGCTTGCCCGAATCGCGCTTATTCACCGGCGCGCGTATTGGCACTTCAGGCGCATTGCTTGCCGCACCCCCGCGCGCATCAAGCTCACGCAGCATTTGATTAATGACACTCATCGCTTCTTCCCGCTTTTAGCCCACTACACGCACGACGGCTACTGTAGCTGCCGCCAAACCCAGTAACACACCGACCCAGACCAGCGCCGTCAAATTGAGCTTGCGGGCGGCCAGCGTGTCACGCGCCGCCACGACTACATGCCCGTAGGTAACGTGCTGCGCGCCACGCCCATAGGCCAGCATCATGGATTTGGCGGCAACGATATTGACCAGGCGTGGCAGCCCCCGTGATGCGCGCCACAACGCGATCAACGCCCACGGGGTAAACACGGCATGGTCGCTGCCTGCCACACGCAGGCGATGCTGCACATAGGCTGAAACCTCTTGTCTCGCAAGCGGACGCAACACTGCGTGAAAACTGATTCGACTCAGAATCTGCCGGGTGCTTTTTTCGCTTAGTCGCGCCATCAATTCGGGCTGTCCAAACAGCACGACCTGTAGCAGTTTGCGCTTCTCGGTTTCCAGATTGGTCAGCAAACGCACCGCTTCCAGCGTGTCGGCAGGCAAGGCCTGCGCTTCGTCGATCAACACCACTGGCTGCAGGTCGTTTTGGGCAAGCGTGATGAAGTGGCGTTCCAGGCGGTGCAGCAACGCTTCGCTCGCACCCTCGCCCGGCAAGCCGAACTCAAGTGCGATGGCCGCGTACAAACCGCGTGGGTCAAGTGCTGGATTGGGAACGAATGCCGCCTGCAAGCGTGGCGGCAGGCTGTTCAACAAGCGGCGCAGCAGCAGGGTTTTTCCGGTGCCGACCTCGCCTTCGACCACCAAAAACCCTTCGCCTGCGCTCAATGCATACAGCAGGGTTTCATGCGCGTCCTGATGCGGCAGCGCAGGGAAAAAGAAGCTGGTATCCGGGGTCAGCCCAAACGCCGGTTCGCGCAGGCCGAAATGCCCCCACCAACTGCTCATTTAGGAAAGGGCTGGGTGTCCGGCTGATCGTATTCCTTGAAGCGGCGCTGGGTTTCGTCCATATCGCGAACCCAGTCGTCTCTATCGCGAATCAGCGTGGTTTTAATCAACACCACCATCTCGCGCTTGCGGTGAATGCGGCTGGTGTTGCCAAACAACTGCCCGAAATAGGGAATGTCGCCAAGAAACGGAATCCGGTTATTGCTGTCATCGTAGGCCTGGCTCATCAAACCGCCGATAGCCACGATCTGGCCATCCTTGAGGCGCACCACACTGTCAGTTTCGGAAATACTGCTGGACGCCAGCGGCAGGGAAAGCGTGCCAAACGCTCCCAGATTGACGACCTGCGTTTTTTCCACGACCCGGCTGACCGAGGGGCGGACATGCAACGTGATGTTGTCCTTGTCATCGATTTGCGGCGTGATATCCAGCGCTACGCCCGAAAAGAATGGCTGCACCACCACGCTGGGCGCGGTTGAAGCGGTCGTCGCGGTGCCCGGTGTGCCGCCGGTGATTTCCGTGACAAAGAAGTCATCCGTCCCCACCTTGAGTACGGCTTTCTGGTTGTTGATGGAGGCGATGCGCGGGCTGGACAACACATGCACCGATCCCTGACTCTTAACCAGATTGATGATCGCGGCAAAGTCCCCGTCATTAAAGGCCAGGCTAAACAGACCCTTGGTGGCGTTGGTTGCAACGGGAAGCGTGGAGGCCAGGATTTCACCAAGCGAACCCGTGATCGATTGATCAATATTGAGGTTGTTTGGGTTCGCGCCGGATGCGGCCCGGTATTGCGAACCCTGCAAGGTCACCCAGTTGATGCCGGACTGGTAGCCATCATTCAGCTCCACTTCCATGATCTTGGCTTCCAGCATGATCTGGCGTGCGCTCACCAGTTCAGACGCACGCAGGTATTTCTCCACCACGTGCAGACTGGCGGGGGACGCCTTCACGATGACGATGCCGGACTGCGGGCTGACCACCACGCTGCCCTCCTCGCCAACCAGTGTTTTCAGGGCGGCTGTAATCTCGTCCCAGAATTTCGAATCGGTCGACGTTTGCACGCTGGTGGTTTCAAGCGATTTGGACACACTGGCAGGCGATGAATCGCTGCCACCGCCCCCACCGCCGCTATTGCTCAGGCTGACCGAACCGGACACCACCCGCGTATCCGATTTGCCTTTGCGCAGCATCGCCAGCGCATTCAATTGATACACACGTGCCTGCATGGCGGGCGACGGCACGATGATGCGCTTGCCCTGAACCTCGTATTCATAGCCATACAAGGCGCGCACCGCTTCCATCGCTTCCGGCACCGTCACGTTTTTCAGATTGAGCGTCAAGGTGCCGCTCACATCCGGGTGCACCAGCATGCTGTAAGGCGTGCCGGTCACCATCCCCATGAACACTTCGGATGCTTTGGCGTTATTCACATTCAGGCTGAAGCGCGGTTCGCTGCTGCCCGATCTGGTTGATACCGGCTTGTCGCGCACAGCATCCATCACGGCCTGCTGCACCGATGCGGGCGGCGGCGCGGATGCTGTCGTGGACATGGCTGCGGACGAACCCATTGCAGCATTGATCGCCTCTGAGCCCTGCAGTCCAACCGAACTGGCACAACCCGACAAAACCAGACAAGCCAAGACGGTGCGTTTATACATTTTGTTCAGTTCCCCATTTCATCCGGACGTATCAATGCTTGCGATTGTTACGAACCGTGCGTTCGAGCAGATAGATGCTGCGGCTTCCGCCCTTGCCCGAAATAACAATATGATCTTCACGGATGGCGCTCACCCGCCCGCCTTCCACCGCGTCCCCCAACTTGACCGCTGTGCCACCGTACCAGGCGATTGACTGCCGCCCATTCACCCGTATCCATGCCAATGCGCTGGCTTGCGGAACGTCTGCTGCAGTCGTGATTTTTGGTGGCGCCATGGGGTCGAATGCCGCCGCAGCCCAACTCGTGGCCAGCGCCAGCACCACAGCCAATTGGCATTTCACCAGAAACCCTTTCATAGCCGCGCCCATGTCGACTCCCGGCTCAAGGTGTTCAGTTTGAGCGTGAGTTCAATCCGGGGATGTGCGTGCGCATCCAGACGAATCGACTCCCACTGCATGGTCCAGGGCAAGCCTTCCAGTCGCTCCACATAATGGGTCAATTCAGCGTAACTGCCTTGCAGGCGCATCGTCACCCCATGTTTGTAAAACACCTCTGCGGGCGGGATCGGGACGGGTGTTTCAGCTGCTGCGTTAGCCTCGGGCGCAGCCAAAACCGGTTTGCCCGGCTCGGTTTCCAGAGAAATCAGCGTTAACCCCGTCTGTTCCGCCATCAGGGTCTTGAGTGCCGCGATCATTTTGTCCGGTGCAATCAGACCGCTTTCACGGGCCTTCACCTGTTGCTCAATCGCTTTGGCCTGTGCGCGCAAGCGACCCAGTTCACTATTGGCCCCGCCTTGGTTAAGCGGATCAAGCTTGGCCTGCTGCTCACGCAGGGTGAATATTTCTTCCTGCAATGCAGCACTGTTCAACAGCATTTGCTCCTGCTGCTTGAGTGCCGGCTCGATCAGGCCAACAAACATCAGGCTCAATGCCACGCCTGCCACGGCCAGAAACACCAGAATGCGCTCGCGAAAGCTCATCGCGTCGATCCGCATCGACCAGGTTTTCCAGGTCAGCTTGAGCGAATCCATTATTGGGCGTCCTCTGCCTGATTGACAGCAAAAGCAACGCCAGGAACGGCCGCTGCGTTCTCATTTCCGTCATCACGGGGAAGAATGTCAAAACGGCTGAGCGGCAAATCCTGCAAGGCCGGCTGGCGCGACAGCAGCGCCAGATAGTCGGGGATGCGCGCTGGCTGCAATGCCCGCCCCATCAGCCGAAAATCAGAGCGGCCAAACTCGATGTCAGTCAGCCACACGCCGGGCAAGCCCTCGCTTGCCAGGGCGTGCAAACGGGCTGAAAACCTGACCTCTCCTTGAGTCATGCCCAGCGCCGCCTGCAATTGCTGCAACTGCGCGACCCGGCGTTTTTCCTCGGCCACGGCCTGGCTGCGCTGATCTTCCGGCGTCACGCCGGCCTCGGATGGCTGGCTCTGGGCGTCAATTTGGGTCTGCAAGGCATCACGCGCCGCTTGCACTTTTTCCTGCTGCAACTGGATGTCACCCGCGCTGCGCTCCACCCAGCCATACACCAGCAAGCCACTCACCACCACGCCCAGCAGCGTCCAGGCGATGGTCTTGCTGGAAAACGCCACCTGCGGCGTGAGCAGTTGCGGATTCAGCAGGTTGATCTGTTGCAGACTCACAGCGCTTTATCCTCGCGCCGCAACGCACCGCCCAGCGCAAACCAGCAGGCTGCGAGCTTGTCTGCATCAGTGGGGAGTTGGCTGGGGAACAGCGCCGTGAGATCGGCCAGTTCGAGCGGTAAGTAGAGTTGCTGCCGCAGATAATCCGCCATGCCGGGCACCACGGGCGGCGGCGCCAGCACGATTTTGTCGAGGTGCCAGCCGCTGTGCTGCCGCTCGATGTGATCGAGACTGCGCTGCAGTTCCAGCGCGAGACGATCGAACACCACAGTGCGACGCTCGACATCCTGCTCGAGCAGTTCGACCGGATTGCATTCCAGACGACGGTGGAAACACAGCTCACCATTGCGGGTGACGGTCAGCAGACCACCCTGCGGCGTGAACGAGAGCAGCGCCAGCACACGATCCGGAGTTTCCAGCAGCGCCGCAATATTGCGCTGCGCCAGTTCAGGAATATCGATCGCGACCAAATTGAAATGCGCGCGCTCGGCCAGCTCCATGTACTTTTTAAGCACGCGGTTATGCGCCACCACCGCAAGCAGCTTGCCGCTCGCCTCGGCACCCGACTCCAGCCGGATCACATCAACCGTGGCGTCGTCGACCGGGAATTCGATTTGATCCTTGATCTTCCAGCGCACCGCCATTTTCATCTCTTCCGGCGGAACCGGTGGCGCGTCGATCGGCAGCAATTGATATTCACCCGCCGACAACACTATCCCTACCGGCACCGGCGAACTGCCAAACACACTCCAGCTCTTCGCCGAATCGTTGTCTTCCTGGCGGCTGACGCATGACGACAGATTCGGACGGCCATTTTGCCAACTCAGTTCGACGTGAGATAGCAGCCCCGCTCCAGCCTGAATCGCCAGATAGCCGCTTTGCTGCTTACGCTTGAACCAAGTAAACAAACGAGAAGTCATGGGATATTGAAAGTGCTGGCGAGTATAACAAGCAAGGTGGTGTTTGCGCGTCTCAGCGGCTGAACACCGCGGTTTTGGTACGCTCGACGAAATCCGGGCTGGTGGGATTTCCACCAGAAAATGCTCTAGCGGTGATTTGATAAACCGTCACCGTTCCCGGCCCTGGCACAAGGGGCTCAGTCGTTGGGGAAGGAGTGCAAGTCACCGTAACCGTCATCGCACCGAGGCTCCCTGGCAGGACCGGAAGAATGGAACTGGGCGCGCAAGAAACAACCGGCTGACGCAGTACCTGATATGCACCCCACTCCACCCCGGTTTGCGCCGCCATTTCCGCCACGCCCGACAGGCGTTCGAGTTGTTGCCCAGCACTTTGCCCGCCCACCATTGACGCCACAAACCCTGCCATTGCAGCCAGCACCACAATCAGCACAATGGCGGCGATCAGCGCAAAACCTCGCTGGGTTTGGTTCGAGTGACTGCGCTTCATGGCAGCGGCTCCACACGGATGACGTGATAGAGATTCAAGCGATCCCCTGCGTTATCGAAATTAAGCGCCAGCGCTACCACCTGAGCGCGACGCAGGTTGCCAGGAACGGAAGTCGCCCGACAAACGGTGATGCCGTCAGCCAGCAAGTCATTATTTGATGCTGCGGAAATTTGTGGGGAGGCCACACTCACCACCTGCGCTGCCTGAAAAGGATAGCCGCTGTAACGCCGCAGTTCACCAGCGCGACACGCATAGGTCACAGGCTGACCTGCAATCTGAAAACGATGATCCGGCGCGTCCGTCGCTGCCGGGGGAGGCGCAAAGGTATCGGAAGGATAAGTCAGCGTAGCACCCGCCACATTGACCGGCCCTGCGCGCGAACCGCCCATCCACACATTCGCGCCAGGCAAGTGATTATTGACCACAACCCAGTTCCCGGGTGATGGGCAAGGGACAGCAGGGGCTGCACACAAGGCATCGAACCCGGTGTCGGGCACACCGAAGTCCAGTGGATTGCCGGGAACTGCGCTTCGGTAGCGGCCTTCACTCAATACCGGTAAAAACTCCAGATAAAACTCTGTAGCGCTTACCGTCGTGACGCGCACACTGTTAGGCACCGCGCGGGAAATTTCCTGACTCAACTTTGCCATTGCCAAACCACCTGCATCTGACAAATCAGCGCGCCGTTCCGTGTCGAAATAGCTGGTGATGGGCCCACGCAAAAACACTGCAGCGGAGGTGCTCAGAATACCCAGCACCGTGATCGATATGACCATTTCGATCAGCGTAAAGCCTTTGCTTTCTGTATGGCGCAAAGAAGTCATAACGGGCTTCATGTGTTGGGCGCGTAACGAATGCGCACGCCATCAAGCCGTGCGGGTGCACCGGTGGGTGGTGTCACGGTGACGGTTACACGCAGCGTTTCGTTGGTGGGAACGCCCGAGATCCCGCCGGGTACGTTAACCACGGTCACCCCCACGGTGTAACCAGGCAGATTTGCAACCGCGCTGTTGTCCGGAAAGCTCACACCCGAGTTGTAGCCGTTGTAATCGTTGACGTTATCAAAGGGGATGCCGCCGCCTCGAGTTTCTCCATCCGGCCCCATAGCTTCTGCAATGTTGCAGGCCGCCACGTTGGCGGCAGTAGTTGCATTGGGCGAATTGGGATCGCAAAAGGTAAACGGCTGCGCCATAATTTCCCGCAACATGCTTGCAGCAATGGCTTGCGCCTGCTTGTCGGGTAAGAGGTTGGCAGAACTTCGGGTAAGGCTGCCGAATACACCCAGAATGGCGGTCGCTGCGATACCGACAATGACGATGAATACCAGCAACTCGATCAGCGAGAGACCGCGTTCGGCTTGCGGCTTGAAAAAAGCCTTAATGCACATAGCCGGTTTCGGGCTCCACGGTCACCTGCACGCTGCCACCCACCAACAGAATCACTGCAGCATTCCAGAGAACTGCCGCACTGGTCGTGGGGCGACCCTGCCCGTTGAAACGAAACGTCATGTTTGGCGTCAGGGTGATGTTTGCCGGCATCACAACCGTGTAGGCAGCTCCCTCGCCAGGGCGGGTGACCGGCTGCGTGCAAGCCCCGGGCGGGGTGCCAGAATTTGGACTGGAATCGTAAGAGAGCGTCAGGGCATTCGCCGCAACCACCGCACACACCTCGCGGTTCTTTGCCAGCGCCAGTTTCTGGGCATAACGCAAGGCAGTGCGGATTTCAGCCGCGCCGCCGTGCGTTTGAAACGCACTCCGATCGACCATGCGTGGCACCGCCACTGCCGCCAGCACACCGGCGATGGTCATCACCAACACCAGTTCCACCAAGGTAAAACCGCGGCTAAAGCCGCGGTTCAAGCATGCCATGACCGCACTGTTAGCAACCAGTTGTTGGGGTTGATGACAGCACTGACCACTGGAGCCGTATTGGCCGCAGCCGGTGCGGTATAAGTGAAGCTGCAATCTGCAGCGGCAACGCCACCGCCAAGTACCCGAACACGGATGGGATTACCGCGCAATGACTGCATAACCATCGGCAGCAAGCTGGGCAGCGTTAGGGTTCCAGGTTGAGCTGATGCCAGCTAGCATTGATAATGCCGGCCAGGGTTGCTGCAGGATAACCATTGACGATCGCTATACGGCCAGATTCGGTACACACGTTGGCTATGTTGTTCGCCGGATTGGGTCCCGGTCCCAGATTGCGCCGGGCAACCAGCGATGTCCGCCACCCCACCACGCGCCAGCGCGGCGCCGTGAATCATCGCCGGCCGCAGCCTGCACTGCACCGCGCGCCGCATTCAGCTTGGCAAGTCGCGCATCGCGCTGGATGTTGGTAAAGCGCGGCAGCGCGACTGCGGCCAGGATGCCGAGAATCACGATCACCACGATGAGCTCGATCATGGTGAAACCTTGCATCCGACGATGCTGGGCAATTGATTGAATGTTCATTGCGTTCTCCGAAATTTATGGGCACCTGTGCGGCGCATGGAGACGTTATCGGCGACAGAACAAGGGACTTGAGGCTTTTTCAGTGCCGCCTGGCAAAACAGGCACGAAAAATGCCCGTCTGCTCGCGGGGCGATTTTAATGGCCGAAGGTTTTCGAACCCATGTCCCAGATCGGCAGGAATACGCCCAGGGCGAGCACCAGCACCATCGCGCCCAGCGCGGTGATGAGGATGGGCTCGATCTGCTGCGACAGGGTGGAGATTTCATATTCCACTTCCTGCTCGTACATGACGGCGATTTCCTGCAGCAGGTTGTCGAGCTCGCCGGTTTCCTCGCCCACTGCCAGCATCTGCAACACCACCGGGGTGAAAACGCCGGTGAGGGTGGCGGTACGCAGCAGCGATTCGCCGCGTTCGATGCCTTCGCGCATGTTGCCGATCTTGTCGGCGTAGTAGCGGTTGTCGGCCACCGCCGCGACCACGGTCAGCACTTGCAGGATCGGCACGCCGGATTTCGAGGCCAGCGCAAAGCTGCGGGCAAACCGCGCCAGCGCGGATTTACGCAGGATTTTGCCGACGATGGGCAGGCGCAGTTTGAAGCGATCCCAGGTGTAGCGCCCGTTATCAGTGCCTTTCCAGCCGATGAAACCGAGCAGGGCAACGCCCGCCCCGGCGATCAGGAAATGGATGTATTCCTTGGTGAAGGTCGAGGTGGCGATGAGAAAGCGCGTCATCAGCGGCAGCTCGGCATTCATCCCGGCATAGACTTTGGAAAACGCGGGGATGACGAACAGGTTGATCACCAGCATGGCCACCATCAGCGCGATGACGACGAACAACGGATAGCGAATGGCGCCTTTTACCATTTCACGTGCGCGGCGTTCAAAGTCCAGATGCACGGCGAGGCGGTCGAGCACGTTGTCGAGGCGACCGGTCATTTCGCCGACGCGAATCATGGCCAGGTAAAAGCTGTCAAAAATTTTGGGGTGGCGCGCCAGGCACATCGAAAGTTCGCGCCCCTGCCCCAGGCCATCGTTGATATCGGCCAATACACGGGAAAACCCGGGGTTGATGCTGGTCTCACGCAAGCTCGACAACGCGCGCAGAATCGGCACCCCGGCACGCAGCATGGTGTGAAGCTGGCGCGAAAACAGCTGCAATTCCACCAGACCAATCGACTGCGCGCGGTTTTTGCCCAGCACTTCGCCGAGGTTGAATTCAACCGGATCGGGCAAGGCACTGATATCGACCGGAATCAACCCGGCGGCCAGCAAATGATCGGCCACCTCGGCCGAATTGGCGCCTTCAAAACGGCCTTTTTGCAGCTCCCCCTTGCCGGTGCGTGCCTGATAAAGAAAGAGCCCCATACTCAATCGTCACCCTGGTTGCTGACCTTGGCCGCTTCGGCCAGGCTGGTTTTACCGCTGCGAGCCAGCGCCAGCGCGTGGTGTCCCAGCGTGTGGCCCGCCATGGCCTGGCGCGCAACAGTGAGGAATTCGCGCGGGTCGGGCTGGTTGGCGGCTTGCGCCAGTGCGGGGGTCATTTCCAGCATTTCGTAAACGGCCATGCGGCCGCGATAGCCGGTGTGGTTGCATTGCTGGCAACCTGCCCCTTCGGTGTATCCGCTCGTATCTGCCGCCGCGCCCATGCTTTCCAGCCAGTTCATTTCGTGGGGCGTTGGGGTGTGGGGCTGTCCACAATGCCAGCACACCTGACGCACCAGACGCTGCGCCACCACTGCCTGCAACGCGGTCGCCACCATGAAACGCGGTGCGCCCATGTCGATCAGACGCACCGGGGTGCTGGCGGCGTCGTTGGTGTGCAGGGTGGAAAACACCAGGTGGCCGGTCAGCGCCGCGCGCAAGCCGATTTGCGCGGTTTCGGCGTCGCGCATTTCGCCGATCAGCACCACGTCGGGGTCCTGCCGCAGGATGGAACGCAGCGCGCGCGAAAAACTCATGTCGATCTTGTCGTTGACCTGCACCTGCATCACGCCGGGCAAGCGGTATTCGACCGGGTCTTCGACCGTGATGAGCTTGCTGTCCACTTTGTTGAGCGTGTTCAGCGATGCGTAGAGCGTGGTGGTCTTGCCGCTGCCGGTCGGGCCGGTCACCAGCACCAGGCCGTTGGGGCGGGCAATGATGCTCTGATAGCGGGCCAGCATGGCCTCGGGCATGCCAATGCGCGCCAGATCCAGCATGCCGCCATCGGTTGCCAGCAGACGCATCACGATCGATTCGCCGTGCTGGGTCGGCAGGGTCGACAGGCGGATATCGAGCGGCCGCCCCTTGATCGTGAGATGAAAGCGGCCATCCTGCGGCAGGCGTTTTTCTGAAATATCCAGCCCCGAGATGATTTTCAGGCGCATCGACAAGGCCTGCGCCACGGTGGGCTCGGCCTCGGTCTGGACATGCAGCACGCCGTCAATGCGGAAGCGGATGATGAGCTTCTTTTCCTGCGGTTCGATGTGAATGTCGGAGGCGCGCACCTGCAGCGCATCTTCGAACAAGGTCTGGATCAGCCGCACCACCGGCGCATCGAGCGAACCCGCTTCCGCATTCAACGCATCCAGCAGCGTGTCATCGCCGCCCTTGAGCGATTGCTCGAGTTCCTTGGCGTATCCGCCGATTTCCTCGGTGCGGCGGTAATGACGGTCATACGCCGTGAGCAGGTCGCTTTCGGTGACCACGGCGACATGAATGTCCAGATTGGTCAAGCGCGCCAGTTCGTCATAGGCAAACAGGTCGCCTGGATCGGACATGCCCACCAACAGGCCATCCGGCAACACTTTGAGCGGCATCACCCGCAGTCGCCGCGCGGGACTTTCGGGCAGCAGTTTCAGCGCAGCCGGATCAACCGGCGATTGTTTGAGGTCAACGAATGGCGCACCCAGCTGACGCGCCAGCGCCTTGCCAATCGCCTCTTCGGTCACCAGCATGGAATCAACCAGCACCCGACCCAGTCGCCGCCCCGATTTCTTTTGTTCGGCCAGCGCCGTGTCCAGAACGACCGACGAAATCAGCCCTTCGTTTACCAGCAAATCACCAAGGCGAATTTTTTCGGGGCGCGCCATGCATTATGTCCAGGTCGATGAAATGAATAGCGTGAGATTGCGGACGCTATCCGGTTAGCGGGTCTGCGGTTCGACGATTTCGCCGGGCTGCGTACCCGGACGCAATTTGCCCTGGTAAATAAAGCCCGAGCCATAGCGGCGTTGGCCGCCCGGCGAATTCAGAAGCTCGTTTTCGCTCCAGACCCACACATGGCCGTCACGGGTATCGACGATGAGCGCTCGCCCACCGCCTTTACCGCCGTCTACTCCCGCCAGCGGCAAAGCTTCATAACGACCATTTTCAGCCAGCGCTTGAGTCGCAACTGCCAGCAGCCCCACCATCAACCATCTTGTTTGCATCGTGTGTCCTTTCGTTTAAGTCGGAATTGCACTACAGGCATCCTGCCCCGCCCGCTTCAGCACACTACTTGGTTGCGGGACCAAACAACGCAGCAACCGCCGCCGCATCCAGCACATAGTGATGGTTACAGATGTCATCATGCACCCGGATTTCACCCTGCTCGGCAATGATGGAATCGCATTCCGCCTGCCCCACGCTCTGCAGCATGGAATGGACTTTGGCCAGATCATACGGACAGTGGTAGCTGACCGGGCGCGGGTCGTACACCCGCACGTCTTCTTCCGGAAACAGACGCTCGATCAGCTTGATCGAACCCAACCCAAGCAATTCGTCCGGCCGCACCGTGCCGGCCAGAATCTGCAGCCGGTTCCAGCCGTCGCTATCGCGCATCGCCGCGCCCGGCAGCGCCTGCAAGAACAGCCCCGCCGCCGTTTCGTGATTGGCCGCCAGCCACAAGCGGGTGGGCAACTGCTCGGACTGTTCAAGGTAATGTTCGAACACTGCTGCCAAAGTGTCGCCCTGCAAGGGCACATGGCTTTGGTAAGGCTGGCGCATGCCTGCAGTGTCGAGCATCAGGGTGAGCGCGCCGTCGCCCAGCAAAGCGGGCAAATTACCGGCAGATACCCGCGCGGCACTATGAACCATGCCGCGCAGGCGCAATTGCTCATCGCAATCCATCACCAGTTGCGACACCTCTCCGGCACCGCGCAGCTGAAAACCGAGCCGTCCAGGCTGCTTGAGATTGGCGCCGAGCAGCGTCGTCACCGCCGCCAACTGCCCCAGCAACTCAAGTGCCGGTTCGGGGTAATCGCGCCCCGCCGTCATCTCGCGCCAGGCCGGACCGAGTTGCACCCAGGCACCGCGAATGTCGAGTTGTTCGAATAAAAAACTGCGTACGCGATTGGCCTGGTTGGCCGCGCCTGGGTGAGCCGAGCTTGAATCTTCCGGGGTTAACTTATTTGAGCTCAATTGAGTTGCACCCGTTCGCCCCAGGGCACCGCGCCCTTGCCTTTGACCAGCCAGACCACCGGGTAGTTGGGCGGCACTTTGGGAAAGTCCCCCTCGCCGTCGGTGAAATACACCAGCAGGCTGGGGCTGCGGTTTTCGGTTTCGACCCAGTCGAACACCGGGCGAAAATCGGTGCCGCCACCGCCTTCTATATCCTTCGGAAGCTGCATCGCGTCCCACGGTTCGTATTCCCACGGCGCGGCTTCGGCGACGTGGTTATCACAGGCCAGCAACGTCACCTTGGCGCGCACCTGGCCTTTCAGTGCGTCGAGTTCGGATACGAATTCGCGCAACTCCGCGTCGCTGATCGAGCCGCTGGTGTCGATGGCAGCGATCACGTCCAGCCCTTCGCTCGACAGACGCGGCAAAATCGCCGCGCCCTCACGGCGCGAGGGCCGGCGCCACGAATAATCATCGCGCTGGTTGGCTGCAAAAAAACGCGCCAGCAACGCCCGCCACGGCAGGCTGGGTGCCAGCAGCCCGTCAACCCAGCGCATCATCGACTGCGACAGCTTGCCCGCCTGGCGCGCCGCCTGCGCAGCTGCAGCAAGGCGGTTTTTCCACTGCTCGGCGAGTTCTTCACGTTCGGCGGGCGACATTTCGTTCGGTTTTTGCGACGCCTGGCTGCCACTGCCCTGCTGCTCTTCGGCCTCGCTCTGGCCTTCCTTGCCCTGGCCACCCGTGTTGCCAGCATCGGGATCGTCCTGCCGCTGATTCTCGTCGGGGCTTGCGCCCTGCTCGTTATCGCTATCGAACAGGTGCTGGTCGAAGGACTCTTCCGGGGTGTCCTCGGGAATCAGCGGATAGATTTCCTCCGCCGACAGCGTCATGTAATTCTGGTCGGCGAGGATGCCATGCAGCGGTGGCTTCAAGCCTTCCTCGATCAGGATCAGGTTCACCGCATGGTCGCAGGCCACGTCCCAGCGCCGCTTCACCCGGTGGTTGCGGCGATGCGGATGACCCATCGCGCAATGCAGCGCCTCGTGCGCCAGAATGAACTGCGTCTGCGCGAGGCTGAGGTGGTCGACGAAAGCCGGATTGAAATAAAACGCCTTGGCGTCGGTGCCGGTGGTCTTGATGCCCGCGTCACCGACTTTCAGCGGCAGGTGCATCACCAGCGCGCCCAGAAACGGCCGCTCCATGATCAGCCGCGTGCGGGCGGCGGCCAGCTTGGTCAGGATGGGTTGCAGCGCGGCTTCAGCGTATTCCGCCATGGATCAATGCTCGTACAGAACCAGATCGGTAATGCTGTTGGCCCACTCGGCAAATGCCGGCACGGCAAACAGCGGCCGCCCCACTGCGCGGTGCAGGTCGGACACCAGCATCACGCCCATTTCGCGCTGCTTGAACCGCTGCGCATATTTGAGAATGTTGCTGTACACCGCAGGCGCATTGCCGCTGTCGGCCGCCTGCAGGGCTTTGCGCACCAGCGCGGCGGCGACGCCATATTGCAGGTCGATACCTTCCGGCACTTCGGCATCGGCACCGGCGATGATGGCGTCGAGGTCGGGCATCTGCGCCATGTTGTCGACGAAGGTTTTGAGTTCCAGACCGGCCGATTGTCCAACACAGGCGATCAACGCATCGGCGAGCAGCGCAGTCTTGTCGAACTTTTGCAGCGCGCGGTGCGCGTATTCCCACGAACGCGGGCTGGGAAACGCGATGGGGTTATGAGCGGGGTCGAAACTGAACAGCAGATCGGGGCGAAAACGCAGAAACGCGATCACGCGCGAATCGATGTCTTCGCTGTGCGCCCAGTCGATCCAGTCGTCGAGATTCACCTCGACTTCATAGTGGGTGAAGCGGTTGGCCAGCGGCGCGGGCATGGCATAGGTCACGCCACGGTCACCCTGACGGTTGCCCGCTGCAAAAATCACCCAGCCGTCGGGCACCTGATATTCGCCCAGGCGTCGGTCGAGGATGAGCTGATACGCGGCAGCGGACACGGTGGGCGGCGCCGAGGTGATTTCATCCAGAAACAGAATGCCGGCCGGACCGTGGCGCTCGGCATTCGGTAGCACCGAGGGAATCGACCATTCGACCAGATCGCCGCTACGAAACGGAATCCCGCGCAAATCGGTCGGCTCCATTTGCGACAGCCGGATATCGATCAAGGGCACGCTGTGTTGCTGGGCAATCTTGGCGACGATCTGCGACTTGCCGACACCGGGCGGACCCCACAACATCACGGGCGTATGGAAGCCGTCAGCCGCGCTTTCGAATTCGCGGTCGAGGATAGTTTCAATATGAGAAGGACGCATGGATCAACCAGAACACCAAAAAGTAGCGCCGAATGATAAACGCTCACTCGCTTGGCTACCACCCGCAAGGGAGGGTGGTCGTGTTTGTAACACCACTTGCGTGTCAACCATTAAGGCCGCGCGCGATGGCGTACACTCCTCTCCCCATCACGCCAGACCAGCGGAATCAGAATGAACACCCAGGAATTCAAACTTAGCGGCGAGTACATCGCGCTGTGCGACCTGCTCAAACTCACCGGCATTGCCGACAGCGGCGGCCAGGGCAAACTCATGATCGCCAACGGCGAAGCGACCGTTGACGGTCAACCCGAGAGCCGCAAAACTGCAAAAATTCGGGCGAATCAGACCGTGCAATGCCTGGGGCAGCAGATTCGGGTGGTGGCCGCTTAAGCTGCAGCCCGGTTCACACGTTATTCAAGCCTGATGCTGTGGCGTTTGCCGTGACGGGGCACTGAGTTTGGCGTAATAAACCGCAGCAAAGAAAAACACCACGGACAGCACGACCTCGGCCATACCCAGTTGCGCCGACAGCCCGGTTTCACTCCAGGCACGCATCACGCCCTCGCTGAAATAGAACAGCAGCAGCATCGGCGCCCATTGATAGGTGTAACGGCGACCTTTCAGAATCCCCATCAGCGGCAGCAACAATGGCAGGGTTTTCAGCACCAGCCAGGAGCCACCGGGGCGAATTGGCGCAAGCCACAACTCCCATGCCAGACACAGAAAAATCAGCCCAATCAGGCTGATGCTGGAGAGCATTTGCAGGATTTTCATGCGCTCGGCCTCACAAGGGTCTCGCCAGACTCAGCCGCTTCATATCGGCCTCCGGCAGCATTCGCCTGGCCGTCGATCCCGCTGCGCGGGTCCCTCGCCGGGTGGCTCATGCTGCCAGCTTCATTGCGGTTTCGGCGAGGCGTTTGCCGAGTGCGATGCACAGGCTGCGCTCGTCGTCGGTCAGCGGCTTGTCGTCGGCAGGCCCCGCCCAATGGCTGGCGCCGTAAGGCGTGCCGCCGCTTGCGGTGTGGTTCACTTCCGGCAAGGTGTAGGGCAAGCCGAGGATCAGCATGCCGTGATGCAGCAGCGGCGTCATCATGCTGGTGAGCGTGGTTTCCTGGCCGCCGTGCAGGCTGGCGGTGGAGGTAAACACGGCGGCGGGCTTGCCGACCAGTGCGCCCTTCGCCCACAGCGCGCCGGTGGTGTCGAGAAAATATTTCAGCGGAGCAGCCATATTGCCAAAGCGTGTCGGTGAGCCGAGCACCAGGCCTGCGCATTGTTCAAGATCAGCCAGTTCGACATAGGGTGCGCCATCCTCCGGCACCGGTGGCTCAGCCACCTGGGTGCGCGGGGCAACCGGCGGCACGCTGCGCAGCCGCGCCACCGCACCGGTCTGGTTGACGCCACGCGCGACCAGTTGCGCCATCTCGCGCACGCTGCCATGGGCGCTGTAATACAAAACAAGAATTTCGATCATGTCGGGAAGTCTGCAAAAATGGTGAAGTCAATCAGGTCGAAGCTCGGGGTATGTTCAAAGCGCCTGCCGAAGGTCAGCATGTAGCGATGATGCTCATGCCGGACCTCGGCGTCCATCCCGACCTGATACAGGTGACGGGGTATCAACAGGCGATCATTTTGCTTGAGTGCAGCCAATCCAGGAACGAATAGTGCCGGTTCCGCCAGCTTGCCGCCGCGCAGAGGGCGCACCCACGCCGGCTGGATCTGCGGCGCAAGCCGCTCGACGCCAAACTCAACCTGCCGCACGTCGCGCATGCGGGTCCAGCGAATCACACCAAGCGACCACTCCATTCCGTCGCCAACACGCACTGCCAGTGCATCGCCCACCTTTAAGTTGAGCGGCGCATCCGGCGCGCCGCTCAGGGCAAGTCCGACCGCACTGTCGTTGCTGCTGATCCATTGGGCCGTGTGGGCAGCAACGGGGCTCGCGAGCGAGGGTTCGATGATGTGAATGTGATGATGGTCCGTTTCAACCGGTTTGGGCCGGGTCGCTTGCCCCGCCTTTTCCAGCAGGCGGTGAATGGCGCTCACGCCCGCTACCGTCTGCACCGGGCGGCCGGGTGTCGGATATCGCTTGTAGGTGCGCACCGCACCGCTGCTCCATTGTTTGAGCAGACGGATGCAAGTGACCAGGCTGAATTCGACGTCCATTTCTGGCGGCAGGCCCACACGGCGTGGCGACGCGCCGCCACGCAGCTCGAGGATGGTTTCATGCAACTGGAAGCACAGTGCCTCGGTGTCGAGCCAGAAACGGCTTGGACGCCTGTCGGTCGCGTGATGGCTGGGTGCGGCGTCGCCCTCGGTCTGGATCGCAAAGCCACGATGCTTGGCGACAGGCGCACTGCACAGTTGCGCCAGTCCGGCGAATTGATCGAGAACGTGCCGGGTGAACGTGATCTCGGCGTGACTCATGTGCGGCGGATCAGCCAGTGCAATCAACACGGCCTGCCGATAAGCCAGGCTGGGCGCGGGTGCATCGTCTGCCGTGCTGTCGGCCAGGTTAGCGGTATGTGCGTAGTCGAAGAGCGAATGCATTTCCTGCCACAGGCCAGGAGTGAGCACGGTGCGGGTGAGATGGCAGGCAGTCTGGATGTCGCGTAGCGCGGTCATCAGCCGCGCTGTGACTTCGGCGAGGAGCTTGACGTTGGCACGGCCGGAACGAGGCCGGGTCAGCGCCAGCAGCAGGTGTTTGCAGCCGATGCTGTGCTCGATCTGCAATTCACGCAGCAACACGCCGATCTGCCGTTGCTGTGCGCGGGGGGGCACACCCGACCCGGCAAGCAGCGTTTCCAGACTGGCGCCAACGCGCGCCACCACCGGGCGATACAGCACCAGTAACTTATAGCGTGCAGCCTCGTCCAGCGGGCGCGATTGAGTGCATACAAAGCCGTGACCAGTTGCTGGGCGCTTTCCAGCGGGCTGGCGAAAGGCAGGTGCGCCAGCCATGCGGACACGACTTTCGGCCGCGTTTCAACCGTTCGCGAAATCGCCGGATCGATGCTGGGGATGCTGAGCGTGAGCATGCCGCCTCAGTCGAACACGACCGTCTTGTTGGCGTACACCAGCACACGGTTGTCCAGGTGCCATTTCACTGCGCGCGACAGCACGACTTTTTCCAGATCCGCGCCCTTGTTGATGAGATCGCCGAGGCTGTCGCGATGGGACATGCGTGCCACGTCCTGTTCGATGATGGGGCCGTCGTCGAGCGTTTCGGTCACGTAGTGCGCAGTCGCGCCGATCAGTTTGACGCCGCGTTCAAAGGCACGGTGATACGGTTTGGCGCCGTGAAAAGCCGGCAGGAACGAGTGGTGAATATTGATGATGCGATTGGGAAAATGGCGAATGAATTCCGGAGACAGCACCTGCATGTAACGCGCCAGCACGATGAAATCGATTTTCTGGTCGCGCAGGATCGCTAGCTGAATCTTCTCGGTTTCATGCTTGGCATCCTTCTTCACTTCCAGAAACTGATACGGAATGTGATAGGCCTCGGCAAGCCAGCGGGTGTCTTCGTGGTTGGACACGATAATCGGCAGCTCGCAATGCAACTCGCCGCTCTGGTAGCGATACAGCAGGTCGGCCAGGCAATGATCGAATTTGGAAACGAACACCGCCAGCCGCGGCTTGCGGCTGGATTCGGCGAGACGCCAGATCATCCCGAAGCGTTCGGCAACGGGCTGGAACGCACTGGAAAATTCAGCCAAGTCCAGGTTGAAACCATGCAAATCCCATTCCACCCGCATCAGAAACAGCTTCAACTCGGCGTCCTGATGCTGATCGGCGTGCAGGATGTTGGCGTCGTGGCGCAGCAAAAAGTCAGCAATCGCGGCAACCAGGCCTTTCTGGTCGGGACAGGAAATCAGCAGGACAGCAGTATGGAGCATGGTTGCACGCGGGGCGGGGATGGGATTCTTGCGCAATCATAACCACATTCCCACAGCAACCGAATGGTTGTCGGGGTAAGACAGGATGTCGCGGCAAGTTTCAAAGTAGTGCATAAATTCAGCGACCCCTAGCCGCAGGCGTCGGCTATCGTGGAAAATAGCGGTTTTGGTGTTTCCCCCTACTCCCATGCTTGATATCCAGCTGCTGCGCAAAGACGCAGCCCTTGTTGCCGAGCGCCTGGTGGCGCGTGGTTTTGCTTTTGATGCCGCGCGGTTCGATGCGCTGGAAGCCGAGCGCAAGACCATCCAGACCCGCACCCAGGAAGCGCAAAGCCACCGCAACAGCATGTCGAAACAGATCGGCATGATGAAGGGCAAGGGCGAGGACACCACGGCAGTCATGGCCGAAGTGGCCGGGCTGGGTGACGAACTCAAGCATCTGGAAGACCGGCTGGCTGCGCTGCAAACCGAAATCAACGATTTCCTGATGGGCGTGCCGAACCTGCCACACGAGTCGGTCGCGGTGGGCAAGGACGAAACCGCCAACGTCGAAGTGAGCCGCTGGGGCACGCCGCGCAGCTTCGACTTCACCGTGCGCGACCATGTGGACATCGGCGAAAGCCTGAACCAGCTCGACTTTGCAGCAGCCGTGAAAATCACCGGCAGCCGCTTTTCCGTGATGCGCGGCGGCCTGGCGCGGATGCACCGGGCGCTGGCGCAGTTCATGCTCGACACGCATACCGGGGAACACGGCTACACCGAGGTGTATGTGCCGTATCTGGTGAACGCCGATTCGATGCGCGGCACCGGACAGTTGCCCAAGTTCGAGGAAGACCTGTTCCACGTCCCGCGCACCGATGCCGAAAAGCTCTACCTCATCCCCACCGCCGAAGTCCCGGTAACCAATCTGCTGCGCGATGAAATCGTCGCCGCCGAAGCGCTGCCCTTGCGCTTCGTTGCGCATACGCCGTGCTTTCGCTCCGAGGCCGGTTCCTACGGCCGCGATACGCGTGGCATGATCCGCCAGCACCAGTTCGATAAAGTGGAACTGGTGCAAATGGTGCGCCCGGAAGACTCCTATGCCGCGCTCGAGTCACTTACCGCACACGCCGAAACGATCCTGCAAAAGCTCGGCCTGCCCTACCGAAAAATGGCCTTGTGCAGCGGCGACATGGGATTTTCAGCGGCCAAGACCTACGACCTCGAAGTGTGGTTGCCGGCGCAAAACACCTACCGTGAAATTTCTTCCTGCTCCAACTTCGAGGCTTTCCAGTCGCGGCGGATGCAGGCGCGTTACCGCGTCGGCCAAGGCAAGCCGGAATTGCTGCATACGCTCAATGGATCGGGGCTGGCGGTGGGGCGCACGCTGGTGGCAGTGCTGGAAAACTACCAGAACGCCGACGGCAGCGTGACCGTGCCGGAAGCGTTGCGGCCATGGATGGGCGGAATCGAAAAGCTCACGCCCGCCTGAGCGGGATCACCCCGGCGGGGCTTGCGTGTCGGCGCGACGTCCCAGGTTGAATAGCGGCTTATATTCCGGCTCCAGCCGCAGCAGGATGTCGTAATAGCTGCGGATGTTTTCGGCAAAATTCAGTGCCTCGCCGCCGCGCGCATAGCCATATTTCATTGCGGCGGCGTAGGTTCCCCGGCTCAGATAAGGCAACGCCTCCTTCACGTCGGCCCAACTGTCCGGGTTGCCATCGCGCGCCTGCGTAATGCGGCGTGCATCCTCCATATGCCCTTGCCCCTGGTTATACGCCGCCAGCGCGAGCCAGGTGCGATCAGGCTCGGGAATCCGGCTGGGCAGCGCTTCTTTCATCATCACCAGGTAACGCGCACCACCCAGAATGCTCTGGCGCGCATCCAGACGGTCAGCTACCCCCATGCGGTCGGCGGTCTCACCCGTCAGCATCATCAGCCCGCGCACCCCGGTCGGCGAAGTGGCAAACGCATTCCACTGCGATTCCTGATAACCGATTGCGGCCAGTAGCCGCCAGTCGATCCCGGTCAGTGTTTGCGCCTCCTGAAAATGACGCCGCAGTTCGGGCAGACGCGACGGACGACGCTGCAAAATGCCCAGAATATCGCTGCTATCGAGCTGCCTTAGATGACCGAAATAGCGCTCGTAAATGCGCTTGATCGAGCCGTCCGCTTGCGCACGTTCGACAAAACGCGCCAATCCGTTGCGTAGCGCCTGCGAACTGCCTTTAGGCAAGGCCCAGACAATTTGCTGCTTTTCCGGAAGATTGAATGCCACTGCCAGTTCCGGGTAGACATTGCGCATGGGGTCAAAATCCATGCCGTTGATGACGACCGCGTCATACTTGCCCGCCTGCAACTGCGCCAGCAATTCTTCGGGCCAGACGTTTTCCAGTGCCGCCCAGCCCAGCTTGGGATATTTGCGCTTCAGTCGCATCAGCATCGGGCTGTGGCCGGAACCAATAATCAGCGCCAGTTTTTTGCCCGACAGATCGGCCATGCTGCGCGGCGCCTTTTCCGTGACGCGGGTCACAATATGAACCGGCGACTCGAACAAAATGGGGCCCGCAATCAGGTGGCGGTCCTTGACTACCGCGCGTGGCAGTGACGCCGCAGCCAGGTTGATTCGATGGCTGTCGAGCAGTTCGAAGAGGGTGTCAGGATGGGATTCTTCGGTCCACTCAACCGACCAGTTTTGCGACTGGGCAAACGCCACCAGCAGATCATGTTCAAATCCGGCAGGCTCGCCGTTGTGCGCCATGAAATAGGTCGTCGGCGAATTGCGCACCCCCACCTGCAATACACCGGTAGTTTCAGGCGGGGCCGCAGGACGACTGCACGCCGCCAGCGCCGCCATAAGCGCAAGCACAGCCAGTCTCCCGAACAATCCTGTTATTTTTATCAGGGGCATGTGCGCAGTCTGAACGAGAGTGATTTTTTCGTCCAGCAAACCGTCCGACTCGGTTACAATGCGCGTCCCGGAGAGGTGGCAGAGTGGTCGAATGTACCTGACTCGAAATCAGGCGTGAGCGCAAGTTCACCGTGGGTTCGAATCCCACCCTCTCCGCCACCCATTCAAGATTAAAGCGCCTTCCGGGGCGCTTTTTTATTGCATGGCGCTCTCGTCGAAGCTGACATCCGCCCACAAAATCCACCGGCTGCAGCGGCAGGGCACGGCCGTCACGCTGAAGATTCGACATCAACGCGCTGGAATGTGCCACGACCTGTACCGCCACTGCCACTGCCAGCTTCAGCCTGATCGATTCCTGTCTGCACGCCAGCCTTGTCGGAGCGGCTGAAATTTCGGTTCGCCCAGGGTTAATTATTGGCTGCACATCCTGAAATCCTTAACATCCAGGTCGAACTTGTCTAAATTAAGGAAGGCAGGAGGCTCGGGTTGATCTCACAATCAACACACGGGATCAGACGTTCCTCTCCTGAATGTGTCGTCCACATGTCTGGCTTTTGATGTGGGTAAGCGCATCTGACAACCCACACATCCTGGATGGCTGCTGATGTATGGCGGTGGTTGGGTCGCGTTCACTATCGTGCGACGTTTTCCAGGAACCTTAACTTTGGAGAAAAACATGAAACAAACTGGCTCGTACAAAACACTTTCCGCCTTGGGCACCTCGGTTTTTCTGGTTGCTTTGTTGGGGGGCTGTGCCTCAACCGAGAGCGTGACCAAGGCGCAAGCCACAGCAGACGAGGGGGTGCGAAAGGCCAATGAGGCCAACGCCAACGCTAATGCCGCCAAGGCAGATGCCGCCCAGGCTTCGCAGAAGGCCGACCAGGCAAATGCGGCTGCCGCGGGAGCGCAGTCGACTGCCAATGAGGCCAAATCTACGTCTGATGCAGCCAAGTCCACTGCCGATGCGGCGAAAGCCGAAGTCGACCAGTTGGCCGAGAAAATCGACCGCATGTTCAAGAAGACGATGCAGAAATAATGTCAGCGGGGTTGTGGATGGACAGGGGTGCTCAGGCATCGCCTGCCCGCCGACGCCCGATTTCAGCGGATAACCACCCGGGTGCCTATGTGTACCCAATGCGAAAGCTGCCGGATTTGCTGGTTGGTGAGCGCCACGCAGCCGTTGGTCCAGTTGAACGCTTGATGGATTTTGGGGTCCCCGCGGCCAATGCCGTGGATACCCAAGCGGCCGCCAAGCGGCGTGTTCTGGGGCGGGATGCGATGTTGCTGCAATGCCTTGATGATGGCGTCGGATTCTGCCCGGCTGATGACTCCCGCGGCATGGGCGCGACGGGCTATGTTTGCAGAGGGATAATCGATGCCGTAGAACGTACCGTAGCGGCTATGACGATCGATCCAGGCTACGTGGAAAACGCCTAGCGGCGTGGTTTCGTCGCCGCGGCGGTGGATTTCGGCAGCGCCGCCGCTGCCGATGGAAATATTGTGGAAACGAGCCAGGGCATGGTTTTCAACGGAAAAAACCGTCAGGGTAAGCGCCTGGGTATCCACCAGGATCCAGGGCAATCGCCCGTTTGCCAAGGAGAATGCGGGTGCCCCCAGGATGGCGGCGACAAGCAAGGCGCCTAGCCCCCGCTTGAGGACCCGCATGACCTGACTATGAAACACCAGCCATTCTTCCCAACATTGACTGCAACGGAGCGGATGATTTTCTGTCTGCATACCCTTGTACTGCTAGCGTGTTGGCCTGTTTCCGGTTGGAGCGCGACGTTCTTCCTGCCCACCGATGGCAGCAATATCGTTGGGCAGCTTCAGGTGGTGACCGCTGATTCCCGCAACACCTTGCTGGACATCGCCCGTCATTTTGACCTTGGCTACGAGGACATCACCGTCGCCAATCCCGGCGTTTCGATCTGGCTGCCCGGCGAGGGAACCCGAATTGTCGTGCCCACCGAGTTCATCCTGCCGCCACGACCGTGGCAAGGTATCGTCGTGAACATTCCACAGCGGCGACTCTACTATTTCCCCCGTCCCAAGGCCAAGGAACCGGCGACGGTCATCACCTTTCCGATCGGGATCGCGCGCCCCGGCTGGCCCACGCCCCTCGGCACCACCCGCATCACCGGCAAGCACAAGGATCCTTCCTGGTTCGTTCCCAAAAGCATTCAGGAGGAACAGCGCAGACAGGGCGAGGCCAACTTCCCGGACTACTTTCCGCCCGGCCCCAACAATCCCATGGGCATGCTCGCCCTGCAAACCGGATTTGCGGGAATTTTTATTCACGGCACCAACCGCCCCTGGGGCGTAGGGATGCAGGTAAGCCATGGCTGTATTCATTTATATCCCGAGCATGCTGCCGACCTTTTCCCCGAGGTGCCCATCGGCACCCCGGTAAGATTCATCAATCAACCGGTTTTGGTGGGAGAGCGTGACCACCTGCTCTACCTCAGCGTGTTCGAGCCGGTGGACGGGTATCCCGACGACCCACGCAGCCTGCTCGGCCAGGCAATGGATGCGCTGACGCTTTACGATGCGGCAATCGACTGGAAGCGCGTGGAACAGGAGGCCGATGCCAAACGGATCATGCCCATACCCGTTAGCGTCGGTGCACCCAGCCTCGACGACATCATTGCCTTGATCAAGCCGGAAAAATACGACTTCGAGCCTTACGGTATCGAGGCCAACGATGCCATGCCGCCAGATATGCCGCGTTGACCCCAGTGCCTACTGCCGCGCGCGCAGCACCTTGATCTGGAACAGCGTGTTGCGCTCATCCTCCTCCAGCGCGGCGCGGATGTGCTGCACCGTCGCCTGATAGCGCGGAATGATGTTGTACTTGAGGGCGTTGACCCGCTTCTGCGTCTTGCGGCTGGCCGCCAGCAATCGCCACAGGGCGTTTTCTGCCTCGCCCAGTCGCGCCAGCGTCACCGTCAGATCACGCAGCCGCAGGCGCGCCTCGTCGAAACTGACGTCGGTCCACATCAGTCCCACTGGCTGCAGCGGCAGCGGCGCGGCGGTCACGCTGGGGTATTCGACACCGACGCTGGAGCGCGCCACCACCTTGATCGCCACTGCCGGCTTCAACCCGACCGAAGCCTGGCGCAGCATCTGCTCGCCCATGCGCATCTGCACGATGCCCAGCCAGCGGTACGCCTCTGCGAGTTCGCGCACCGTCAGCGCGCGCAGTTCGCGGTATTGCGCCAGCCGTTCGTACACCAGGCGGGTCAGCAGGTCGCGCTTCTTTTCCAGCATCTGCCTGCCCTGCTCCAGAAAACGCGCCTGGCGGCCGACCTGCAGCAGCGCGCTTTTGGTGGGGGGGACGGCGAGACGTTTTTTCATGATTGGTGAGCGGTAAGCAGATCAAGATCAGGGAGCGGCAATGGCTGCAGCGGGACGGGGTTTCCTGCTCACCGCTTCCCGCTCACAGCTCACCCGTTCCATCACGCCGTTCCCTTGTGATACTTCGCCAGTTCTTCTTCGGAAACACGGATCAGTGTTTCCGGCGGCAGCATCGAGAGCAGATCCCAGGCGAGGTTCAGCGTTTCGTGGATGCTGCGGTCTTCATCTTCGCCCTGACCGATGAAGCGGCGTTCGAAGGCATCGGCAAATTCGAGGGTGCGGCGGTCGGCGTCACTCAGTTCTTCGGCACCGATAATGGCAGCCAGCCCGCGCACTTCCAGCGCCTTGGCGTAGCTGGCGAACAGCTGGCTGGCGACGTGCGGATGGTCCTCGCGGGTAAAGTTCTTGCCGACGCCGTCCTTCATCAGGCGCGACAGCGACGGCAGCACGGTCACCGGCGGGTATACGCCCTGGTTGGATAGTTCGCGGCCGAGCACGATCTGGCCCTCGGTGATGTAGCCGGTGAGGTCGGGAATCGGGTGGGTGATGTCGTCGGACGGCATCGACAGCACCGGGATCATGGTGATCGAGCCGCGCCGGTTCTTGATGCGCCCTGCCCGCTCGTAGATTTCGGCGAGGTCGGAATAGAGGTAACCCGGATAGCCCTTGCGCGCCGGCACGTCGCCGCGCAGCACCGCCACTTCGCGCAGCGCTTCGGCGTAGGCAGTCATGTCGGTCATCACCACCAGCACGTGGTAATCGAGGTCGAACGCCAGATATTCGGCCGCGGTGAGTGCCGCGCGCGGCGTCAGCAGGCGTTCGATCACCGGCTCGTCGGCGAGGTTGAGGAACATCACCACCTTGTTCAGCACCCCGCTGTCCTCGAAGCTTTCCTGGAAGAAGCGCGCGTCGGCGTGCGAGGCGCCGAAGGCGGCGAACACGATCACAAACTCGGCGGCCTCCTCGCCCAGCAGCTTGGCCTGGCGCACGATCTGCGCCGCCACCCGGTTGTGCGGCAGGCCACCGCCGGAAAAGATCGGCAGCTTCTGCCCGCGCGTCAGCGAATTCATGCCGTCGATGGCCGAGATGCCGGTCTGGATGAATTCGCGTGGATAGGCGCGCGCCGCCGGGTTGAGCGGCTCGCCGTTGATATCGCGGCGATCGGCGGAAATGATCGGCGGCCGGCCATCGCGCGGCATGCCTGAGCCATTGAATACGCGTCCCATGATGTCGCGCGACACCGGTAGCTTGAACGGCTCGTCGAGGAAGCGAACCCAGGTGCGTTCGAGGTCGAGCTCGTCGGTGCCCTCGAACACTTCCACCAGCACCGCGTCGTCAGCCGAACGGATCACCAGACCGGAGCGCACACGGCCGGCATGGTCGCGCAGCTGCACGCGCGAACCGGCCGCCACGCCGGGCACCCCGCCCATCACGACGAGGCCGCCCTGGGCCGAGGTGGCAGTGCGGAATTCGACGTTCTTCATGGTCTGGCCTCCCCCATCGTCGAGGGCGTGGCAGAGGGCGCGTATTCCAGCAGCAGCGGCTCGAAGCTTGCGGAATCGCGGCAATCTTCGCCTTCAACGCAGCGATGTCCTCCGAACTGTGCTGGCTTTTCCAGCGCCGTGCCTGCGCCAGCAAAGGCAACTGGATCAGGCGTCGGGCGGGTGCACCGAGCTTCACCAGTTTCATGCCCTGGTGGGTGATGTCAAGCAAAGCGGCGAGCAGTGCGAACTGCTTTTCCGGCGAGGCGAAGCTGTCCACTTCATCGGTGGCCGCCTGCTGCAGCAGGCCTTCCTTGATCAGGCCGGCGGCTTCCAGCGTCCAGCGCTGCTCGCTTGATAACGCCTCGACACCAACCAGGTTGACGATGCGCTGTAGTTCTTCCGATGCAGCAAGCAGATCGAGCGCCTCGGCGCGCGCGCTTTCCCAATTCGGATCAACGTGTTGCGCCCACCACTTCGCGGCGGAACTCACGTAGCCGGAGAAACTTTCCAGCCAGTCGACCGCCGGGTAATGGCGCGCGTCGGCGAGTTCCTTCGACAGCGCCCAGAAGGTCTGGATGATTTCTTTCGTATGGCTGGTGACGGGTTCGGAGAAGTCGCCGCCGGGCGGCGACACTGCACCGATCAGCGTGACCGACCCATGGTCGCCGGCGAAGGTTTCGACGCGGCCGGCGCGCTCATAGAACGATGCCAGGCGCGAGCCGAGATAGGCCGGATAGCCCTCCTCCACCGGCATCTGCCCCAGCCGCCCGGCGACCTCGCGCAGGGCCTCGGCCCAGCGGCTGGTGGAGTCGGCGACCATCACTACGTCGTAGCCCTGGTCGCGGAAATATTCGGCCAGCGTGATGCCGACGTATATCGAGGCTTCGCGCGCGACCACCGGCATGTTGGAGGTGTTCGCCACCAACAGCGTCCGCTCCATCAGCGGGCGGCCGGTGTGCGGGTCCGTAAGTAAAGGCATGAATTCGAGCACGTCGGTGAGCTCGTTGCCGCGCTCGCCGCAGCCGACGTAGATGACGATTTCGGCGTTGCACCAACGCGCGATCTGCTGCTGCAGCATGGTCTTGCCGGCGCCGAAGGGGCCGGGGATTGCCGCCTTGCCACCCTTCAGCAAAGGATAAAAGGTATCGAGAATGCGCTGCCCGGTGATCAGCGGCGCCACCGCATGGTCGCGTTGTTTGAATGGACGCGGCGTGCGGACCGGCCAGCGGTGAAACAGATGGAGTTTTTCGATGCGGCCGTCGGCGAGCTTCACCCGGCCGATCGCCTCCTCCAGCAGGTAGTCGCCCTCCGGTGCCAGTTCCAGCAGTTCGCCGTGGATCAGCGGCGGGGTCAGGATGCGGTGCAGGATGGATTCGGTTTCCTGCACCGTGCCGAGCACGTCGCCGCCTGCCAGTGCGCTGCCGGCCTGGCGCGCCGGGTCGGGTACGAAATGCCAGGCCTTGTCGCGCGGCAATGAAGGCACCGCAACGCCGCGCGCGATGCGGTCGCCGCTCTGTTCCCACACCGCCTGCAGCGGGCGCTGAACGCCGTCGAAAATGGCGCCGAGCAGCCCCGGCCCGAGTTCCACCGACAGCGGCCAGCCCAGGCCTTCCGCCACTTCGCCAGGCCTGAGGCCCGCGGTGTCCTCGTACAGCTGTGCCAGCGCGGTGTCGCCGTCGCGGCCAATCACCTCGCCGACCAGGCCCATGCGCCCGACCCGCACCTGCTCGCCGAGCACCGTCTGCGGCAGTTCGAGTTTGACCAGGGGGCCGTTGATTTCGAGAATTTTTCCCATGTGTCCTATCCGTGAATCAGGGTGCCGAGGTCGGGGGCACTGGCGAACAGGCGTTCCATCGTCACCCGTGCCAGTTCATCGGCCAGTCGCGCCTGGCGGGCTTCGAAGGTCTGATCCAGTTGCGCACGATTATTAACCAGGCGCACCCGGATGCCACCTGCGCTCGGCTGGCTGTGGCTGGCCAGCGTCACCACGCGTCCTGGCGCGGCGCGTACGGTCATCTCGGCCCACACTGGCAGCAAGCGCTTTTCATCTTCGGGGCTTACTTCCGCCCGCAGATCGCCTGCCGGTAGTGCCTGAGCCGCCGCTGTCAGCCAGGCTTCGAGCACGCCCAGATAACGGGTTTCGTCCTGCACCAGAGTGTGAAAAGCAGTTTTGACTTCGGACAAAACAGATTCCGTAAGCGCCCAGCGCAGCCGGTCGAGTTCGGCGGCCAGCCGTGTTTCCGCCGCCTGGCTGTGCCGTCTGACCAGCCGCTCGGCCTCGACCTTGGCAGCGAGAATCTCGCGCTCTTCCGCCAGTTTGAGTTTTTCCGCCGACTCGGCAAGGATGCGCGCACGCGCTGACTCGGCGTTCTGCAACTGCTCGCGCGCCAATGTCTCGGCCTGCTGAATCAACGCCTGCTCGAGTTGGAAAACCTGCGCATCCGCTTCCATTTATTGCTCCTTGCTTCTATTTCAGGGCGTCCGGCCCCAGCACTGCGCGCACCACTTCGTCCACTGCGGGCGCGTAGTCCTGCGGCGCCGGCAAAGGCGGCAGTTCGGTGATGACAATGCGGCCGCCTTCGTTGCGTAGTCGGTTCAGCCAGTAACCGCCAGCATGCGCCAGATGGGTTTCCAGCAACACCAGCGCCTCATCGCCACTTTTGGCCAGTTGCTCGAGCACGCTTTCCACTGTGGCCGGATCAGCGTCGGCATGCACCTCGGCGCCGATCAGGCTGAAGCCGCCGGCGAGCCCGGCACTGCCCAGCACCACCAGTCGGGCGCTGCCGTGCGGGGTGTCGGTGTCAGCCTGCATCGGCTCAAAGCTTGCCGAGCAGCAGGATCGACATGACCAGACCGTAAATCGCGATTCCTTCGGCCAGCCCCATGTAGATCAGGGTACGGCCGAACATTTCAGGCTTCTCGGCGATCACCGCGAGCGAGGCCGAACCGATCGGTCCAAGCGCGATCGCCGCCCCGATGGCCGCGAGGCCGGTCGGCAAGCCGATGCCAAGCAGCGCCAGACCCTGCCCCAGAGTGATTTCCCCTGCTGCAGTCGCCACCGGTTCCGCCGCGAACACTTCCTGCACGCCCAACAGCATGACGCCGGCCAGTCCTAGTCCCAACAGCGCCAGATTGGCGAGCATGCCGCCCTTGAGCCACGCTTCAGGCATGCGCCGCGGCTTGAACGTCAGCCAGATGCCCGCGCCCAGCGTCGCCGCCACAGGCAAGCCCATCAATGCAATCAACCAGGTCATTTTTTATTTCTCCTTCAGGATGGTAAACAGTAAGCGGTAAGCAGCGAGTGGAGAAGCTGACGCTCCACTCACTGCTCACTGCTTACCCCTCACCCTCTCTCCAGCCGCAACGGTACGAATTCCATCCCGTCCCCGCTGAAAAAGCGCGAAAACCCCTCGTAATACATCAAGCGCAGCGCCTGTATGGCGACGATACCGCCTTCCAGCACAATGATGACGATATTGCCCAGCGCGAGGGTGAACCAGTGGCCAACTGGATCCAGGCCGTTGGCCAGAGTGAAGATCGCCAGCGCCAGCGCCACGTGATTGAGGCTGAAGGCTGCCACGCGCATGAACGACAGGGTGTTGGAAAACAGGTTGATGCCGGTTTCCAGGGTCTCGATCGCTGTCACCAGAATCCGTTCACCCAGCCCAGCCTTGGTTTCAAACCATTTGTACGCAGCAATCGTCACGATACCCAGCCCCGCAAGCACGCCGGCAGGCTGCGCAAGGTCGGTCGTGCCGACGAGACTGACCAAGCTGCCTACTGCGCCCAAATAGAACACCAGACCGGCCAGACCGGTCGAATCGAACAATGCCTCGCCGAGGTGACCGGCAATGGCCTTGTTGTAGGCATTGACCAGCAGCGTGAACACGATGAAGCCGACGCCGAAACCCACCGCGATCGTCAGCACCCTAATAGGATCGTGCAGCGGAGACAACCAGAGTGGCTCGATGATGCCCTCGTAACCGAAGACGCTGCCGTACAACACGCCGAACAGCATTGACACCGCACCCGCCGCAATGCCCACCCAGGCCATGCGTCCAAGGCGCCGATACAAGGCGGCGGCCAGCAGCAGGATTGCCGCGCCGTGGCCGACATCGCCAAACATGGCGCCGAACAGCAGCAGGTAAGTGAAGGCGAACGGCAGCGCTGGGTCAAACTCGCCGTAGCGCGGCACACCGTAGCTTTTTACCAGCGGCACAAACGGTTTGAGCCATCCGGGATAGCGCACCAGCGAAGGCACCTCGGCCACTTCTGCGGCAGAAGGCTCGCGCAGGTCAAGCCAGTAGCGGCCATGAAAATGCTGATCGAGCGTTTCGCGCAGCGCATCCAGCTGGCGTTTGGGTACCCAGCCCGACAAGGCGGCCAGTCCGCCCTTGCCGCGTACACCAGCCAGCGCAGCCTCGGCGAGTGGACGCGCCAGGGCAAGGCGCAGACGCGCTTCATGCAGGCGCGGGCCGAATTGTTCGCGCAGCCCGTCCATGATCTGGCACTCCGCGCCGGATTGCGTGTTCAGCCGGATGCGTTCGGCTTCCAGCCAGGCGCGCGCGGCTTGCGGATGGGTGCGCAACTCGTCCGGCACCGGCAGTTCACGCCAGCCTGCCTGGGCCAGCAGGCCTTGCACCTCGTCGTGTCGGGCACGCGGGCCGGCAATCACCGCGAACACCTGTTCGCCAACCTGATCGAAGCGCGATACCAGATTGCCGGTCATGGCCAGCGCCTCGGTCACCCGCTTGAGTCCAGTCACCGGCAGGCTGCCGATGTGAACCGCGAGCAGGCTGTCGGCGCGCAGCAAATGTGCAAGGTCGACATTCAGCCGTTCGAGTTTGGCCAGCGTCTCTTCCAGCGCGTCGAGATGACTCCGCGCGTCGTTAATCTGCTCTTCGCTTTCGTGACACGTCAGACAGGCAATCCATACCTCCTTCAGCCAGCTGTTCAGTTCCTGCAAATCGGCGAGCGCCGGGGCTTCGGCATCCTCAGGCAGGTGCAGGGAGCCTGTGTGACCACACTGCTCCAGCAGCTTGGACAGGCGCGCATCGGCTTCCAGCCACGCTTCACGATAGGTGGCCGCGGGCGATTCCGCGAGCATGTCGAGCGTGCAGGCAGCGGGACTGAATACGCCAAATCGGGCCAGCGACAACGCGGCATCCTGCGCTTCGGAAGCCAGCATCATGAGTTGAATTTTGAGCAACGGCTCGGCGCGCAGCATGATCCTAGTAACTGCAGTTGGGCGCGCCGGATGGCGCGTCTGGGTGGGTGGCTGCCGCATACGATTCCACACGGGCTTTAGCCCGTAGTGGATCGGAGTCCTTTAGGGCGAAGCGAGGAGGCGGCAGGCAGGGGCCTACAACGACGAACGACAAGGGCAGGCACGCGGCCGGACGTGTCAGCCGGTGCGTAGCGGACAAACCCTGCCGCTGACCGCTATCGATTGCCAACAAGTATGTTTTCATAGGTAATCCAATGAAGTTGTGAGCGGTCAACTGCGGTTTCTAGGTTCATATCACCTCAGCAGATTGGCGCTGCAAAGCCTGCCGGATATCGGCCTCGACCAGGCCGAGATGCCGTCCACGCAACACGGCACGCACCGCGCGCAGGTCTCGCTCGCGCAAAACCAGATAGGCAAAGGTGCGGGCAATCGCGGGCGCAGGGGAACGCAAAACCCGCAGCGCCTGCTCGGCGGCAGCATATTCCATGCGGGCGAACACGCCGGGGATATCCGTCGCACCGTGCAGCCGCGCCTGCCAAGCCGGAGGCAGTGCGGCAAGCACCGCTTCCACGCTGTCCAGTGCGGCCAGCTGTTGCAGTTGCGTACCTGAGAGGCTGTAACGCGAGCCCACCAGCAAGTAATACACCTGCGCTGGCGGCAGCTTGTAGTTGAAGCGATAGCGCAGCAACCAGACCAGATTGATGCGATCGATGAGGTTGGCCATGAGACCGCGAAAAGGTGCGCCCACCGTTTCCTCCAGCGGCTGGGCGCGCACGGTCAGGCCTTCGTAATAAGCGCGATCCAGCGCCGCATCGAGGCTGAAGGGATCATGGCTCTGCTCGAAAGCGCGCCGGGCATTGCGCACGATGCCGGCATACGGCCCGGCTTCCAGGCGGCGCAACAACTCACCCACATCTTCGGCATGCGCCAAATCCTGGTTGTCCAGGCGGCCAAATGCTCCCATCGGGATCAGCCGGGCGAGTACGGCGGCGGGGCGTTCGTCCATCATCTTGCTGCGCAGTAGCGTCTTGACGTTGGAAATCTCGAATCGCGCGGTCCAGAAAGTCAGAAAGCTCCGCGCGCTGCCTGACAGGGGCCGGAGCATGACCCGCGTTTCGTCGAGGATCTGGGCAATGATGCGTTGCTCCAGTGAGCGGGAATCCTGCTGCTTGCCGCCAAGGCTGTCATAGCCTGCCGCCAGTTGAGGCAACCCGCGCAGGGCCAAGGTGTCAGCCACAGCGTCATCAGGCACGCTGACCAACGTATCAAGGTCATCGTCCCGCCAGAGGCGACCGGAAAACAGGCTGACGCGGGTGTTGAGATAGGCAGACATCGTGGTCAGGCAATGGGCTTGGGGAACGATCCCCTTTTTCCTCTCCTAATCAGGAGCGGAGGATCATCGGGTCGGGTCGAGCAACAGGGTCAACGCAGCACTCACCGCTTCAGATTCGTGCCGGGATGCCAGGTCACGCAGGTTGCGCTGGCGTTCACCATACTTGCGGGTCAGTTCGGCCACTGCCTGGTCGGCGCGTCCTTGTGCTTCATTCAGAAAAGGCGCCCGCAACTCGTCCCGGCTGGCCTCGAAACGTGCTTCTGCTTCACGCACAGCGGCCAGCGCTGCTTCAATCATGCTCTGGCGTTCCCGGCTGGCGGCGTCGATCACCGCCTGCGCGCGGGCCTCGGTTTCCAGCAGGCGTTGCAGCTGATCATCCATTGGGTCACATGGCGAAAATCAGCGCCAGGCCTGTCACCGCAATCCCGGCGCCCGTGACCTGTACCGCACGGCGGCCGATCAGGCTGCCGGCCATGCCCAAGCCATGAAGTCCCAGCGTGGCCAGCACGAAGCCCAAGGCGTAGAGCGCAGGTGACGTGGCCTGCGGCATTTCGAGTCCATGAGCGTAGCCGTGGAATAGCGCGAATCCGGCGGCGATCGCCATGCCGACCGTCACTGCCCACTGGCGCTGCGTCGCGATCAGCAGGCCCAGCACCAGCACCGATGCCGCAATTCCGGTTTCGACATACGGTAGCGACAAGCCAGCCCATGCCAGTCCACCACCCATCCCCATCGCGCCGACGAAAGCAGCGGGTACCGCCCACAACGCACGCCCACCCTGCTGCGCGGCCCACAGGCCGATCGCGACCATGGCGAGCAAGTGATCCAGGCCCAGCAGCGGGTGGGTCAGTCCGCTGACGAATCCTGTCACGGTGTGGCTGCCGGTGTGCGCGGATGCGGTCCCCGCGAACAGGCAGAGGGCAGTTAAGGCGATCGTTCGATCATTTTTCATCGGGTTCATTGCGTACTCTCCAGTCTCAAATCATTTCAGCCAAACAGCTTTGCATTACTTGATTTTTACCTGCACCAGCTCTTCCCCCTCCGGGTCGGTCACATGCACGGCACAGGCAATGCAGGGATCGAAGGAATGGATGGTGCGCAGGATCTCGATCGGCTGTTTCGGGTCCGCCATCACGTGGTTGTCCTGCAGCGCCGCTTCATAGGCGCCCGGCTGGCCTGTTGCGTCGCGCGGACCAGCGTTCCAAGTACTGGGCACCACCGCCTGATAGTTGGTGATCTTGGCATCGTCGACGACGATCCAGTGGCTCAAGCCGCCACGCGGCGCTTCCATCAGTCCGACGCCCTGCATGTGCTTGGGCCAGGTCGACGGATCCCAGTACTGGTCGTTGAAGGTGTCGCACATCGCCGGCCTTGATGTTGGCGATAAGCTGGTCATACCAGCCCTGCATGGCGTCAGCCAGGATCTTCGACTCCAGCGTGCGCGCAGCGGTGCGGCCGAGCGTGGAGAACAGCGCTTCGACCGGCACATCGAGCGTCTTCAGCGTCAGCCCGACCAATTCCTTCGCCTGTTCATTGCCACTGGCGTACAGCATCAGCACACGGGCGAGCGGGCCGACCTCCATGGATTTGCCCTGCCAGCGCGGTGACTTCATCCAGGAATATTTCTGGTCCACATTGAGGTGTTCGTAAGGCGGTTTCGGCCCGGTGTAGTTGAGCTCGGTTTCGCCCTTGAACGGGTGCAAGCCCTGTTTATCGCCCTGGCTGTATTTGTACCAGGAGTGGCTGACGAACTCCTGGATCTCGTTGTCTTTATCCAGGTCGATCGGATGAATTTTGGACAAGTCGCGGTTGAGGATGACACCGCGCGGGATGAGATAAGAGTCGGTGTCCCAAAAACCCTTCGAAGGCAGGTCGCCGAACGACAGGAAGTTGCCCAAGCCTTCGCCGCGCCCGCCCCAGTCCTTGTAGAAACCGGCGATGGCGAGCGTGTCGGGCACATAGACCTGATCGACGAAATCGCGCATCTGCTTGATGACGTTCTGCACCGTCTGCAAGCCCACCATGTTGAGCGCAGTGGCATCCTGGCCGCCGCCGCTGGTATGCACCGAAATAGCCGATGGCACGCCGCCCACCACGAAATTGGGGTGCGGATTCTTGCCGCCGAAGATGGCGTGCAGCTTGACCACGTCACGCTGCCAGGCAAGTGCATCGAGGTAGTGCGCCACCGCCATCAGGTTGGCTTCTGGCGGCAGTTTATAGGCGGGATGCCCCCAGTAGGCATTGGAAAAAATACCGAGCTGGCCTTGTTCGACAAAAGTCTTCACCTTCTTCTGCACGTCGGCGAAATAGCCCGGCGAAGATCTGGGATAGCTGGAGAGCGATTGCGCCAACGTAGATGTGGCCTTGGGGTCAGCCTTCAGCGCGGATACCACATCGACCCAGTCAAGCGCATGCAGGTGATAAAAATGCATCACGTGGTCATGCACGTATTGCGCGGCAATCATCAGGTTGCGGATCAGTTCCGCGTTCTTCGGAATGCTGTAGCTGGGGATGGCGCGATGCAGCGCATCCTCCACCGAACGCACCGAAGCAATGCCATGCACCAGCGTGCAGACGCCGCAGATGCGCTGGGCGAACGCCCAGGCGTCGCGCGGGTCGCGCCCGCGCAGGATGATCTCGATGCCGCGCACCATGGTTCCGGCGGAATAGGCGCTGATGATTTTGCCGCTGGCGTCGGTTTCTGCCTCGATGCGCAGGTGGCCCTCGATGCGGGTGATGGGGTCAACGACGATGCGTTGTGCTGTGGTCATGAATCAGGCTCCTTCTGACTTGGCGGGCGCTTGCGGCTTTTGCTCTGGGATGTGCTCGGCAATCATCTCGGTCAGGCCAATCACCGGAATATCCATCTGGTAATGCTCGAGGCCTTCTTCCAGCACGATGCGGCAGTTGGCGCAGGCGGTCACCACCCGATCCGGCTTGACTGCGTCGAACTGGGATTTCTTTTTCTTGAAAGCTTCCAGCCGCAGTTCCTCGCCTTCCTCGATGGCCGACGCGCCGCCACCGCCGCCGCAGCACCAGTTCATGAAACCGGCATCCGGCATCTCGACGAAGTTCTTCGCCACCATGTTCATCAGCGTGCGTGGCTGCTGGATGACACCACCACGACGCACCAGCTGACAGGGATCGTGGAAGGTCAGCTTGTCGGTTTCGAAGCCTTCGGTCTTCAACAGACCCTGCGCCTGGAACTCACCCAGCACTTCGATGATGTGCTTGACCTCGAAAGTGAACGGCCGGCCGATCAGGTTGGCACCTTCCCAGCGCAGCGCGGTGTAGGCGTGGCCGCATTCGGGACTAATCACCGTTTTAACCTTGAGCTTTTCCGCGCCCTCGACGATGCGCGAAACGATCACCTTCGCCAGGTCAGAGTTGCCGATCTGGATGCCGGCATTGGTCGCCTCGAACGCAGTCGAACACAGTGTCCAGGACTTGCCCGCCTGATGCATGATTTTGGCGACGGCAGCCAGGTATTCCGGGAAGTTCATGATTTCCATCGAAGACAGCATCACCATGTATTCAGCGCCTACTGCATCGAGCGGAATCGGAATGCCGTAATCTTCTTCAACGTGCTTCATCTGTGCCTGCACCGCGGGCAGCTTGACGTTCATCGGGCTGCCAACGGTGACGGTGCGGTTGACCGCGCCCTTGATGCCCTCAGGTGCGTGGCCGGAGGCGGACATGCCCTCGCGGAACTTGCGTACCATGTAGACGATGTCGTTGCCGACCGGGCAAACCGCCGAGCAGCGGCCACACAGGGTGCAGCTGTTGTAGACCAGTTCCTGCCATTCGCCGAGTTCGTCGTCGGTGACGGCCTTGGACAGGCCGATCATTTTCTTCAAACGACCCAGCAGCGTGTATTCCTGCTCGTAGACGCGGCGCAGCGGCTCCAGCTTGTGGATCGGCGTGTATTTGGGGTCGCCGGTTTCTGTGTAGAACAGGCAGGCCTCGGCACACAGGCCGCAGTGCACGCAGCTGTTGAAATAACTGGCGATGGGCGCGTCAATCACTTCCTTGAGGACGCGGATGCCTTTTTCAAGTGACGCACTCATACTGCTTCCTCCTTAACCATAGGGTTGGTGCCGAGACTATCGTGTCGGTCGCTACCAGCATTCGCGGCCGGTCGCATCCCCGCCTGGCGGGGGCCCCTGCTCCCTGCTCATACTGGTACTCCTTTATGGCCATTGACCCGGCCGTTGTACCAGCGCGAGCCGAACAAAGTGAAAGCATGGAACAGCTTGGTGAAAGGCAGCACCACCAGCAGGAGTTCCACCGAGAGGATGTGCAGTGCCAGCATCGTGGTGTAGGGCAGCAGCAGATGCTGCACCGCCATCCAGCCGGTTAGCACCGGCAGGAAGGTCACCGCCCAGGTAAACCAGTCCTCGAACGTGCTGAGGAAGCGCTTGACCGGCTTGTTGATGCGGTCGACCAGCACCACCACCATCGCCGCCATCGTCACCACCGCTGCCAGGTCGATGAACTGCGACGGCAGACCGGGCCACGACAGACCAGTGAGGTTTTTGATCAGCAGGATGTGCGGTGCGAATCCGAATACGACGATCGCCAAGCCTAAGTGGAAAATGTAGCCGCCGATGTAACTCACCGGCGAACGCTTCAGCATGCCGGGCGGCGGCAGCGAACGGCGGAACACGGTATGCAGGCCGGACGCGCCGGAAGTGTGTCGCGGTGCGGACAAGTCAGTCTTGCGGCCCAGCGAGTAAATCTCGAACAGGCGCCACAACACCCCCAGCAGGAAAAAGCCGACGGCGATGTCGAGTGCCGGTCCACGCACCCAAGTCAGAAATTGCAGATCATTCATGGTCATTTCTCCAGATCAGCCAGACTGGTCGTTTCATGTGCCGACTTGGCAGCGCTCTTCTTGGCACGGTTGGCCACGCTGACCGCCACGCCCGCAGCCGCACCCACTACCGCTGCGGCGGCCGCGATCTTGAGCGGATCAGCCGGCATCGACAGCGCCTTGTAGAAGCCGCCCGCATCCCAGAAATCGGGTTCGGAGCAGCCGAGACAGCCATGGCCGGATTCCACCGGCCAAGAGGTGCCGCCGTTCCATTTGGTCGTGGCGCAGGCGTTGTGGGTGACCGGTCCCTTGCAACCTAACTCGAACAGGCACCAGCCGTTGCGTGCGCCCTCGTCGTCGAAGGTCTTGGCAAACTTGCCCTGATCGTAGAACGGGCGGCGGTAACAGCGGTCGTGAATGGTTTCGCCAAAGAAGGCCTTGGGCCGTCCCTTGTCGTCCAGTTCCGGCAGGCTCCCGAAGGTGAGGTAATGCGCCAGCACACCGGTCATCACCACCGGAATGGGCGGGCAGCCGGGAATGTTGACGATGGGTTTGTCCTTGATGATGTCGGACACCGATACCGCGCCGGTCGGATTCGGATTGGCTTTCGGGATACCGCCGAAGGACGCACAGGAACCCATGGCGACGATGGCGGCCGCACCCTTGGCGGCTTCTTTCAATAATTCCAGATTGGACCGTCCGGCGATACAGGAATAGGCGCCGTCCACGCCCAGCGGGATCGAGCCATCGATGATCAGCAGATATTTGCCGTAGTTGTCCTTCATCGCGTTGTGCAGGGCCTCCTCGGCCTGGAAGCCAGCTGCGGCCATCAGCGTTTCCTGATAGTCGAGCGAAATCATGTCGAAAATCATGCCTTCGATGGTGGGCGAATGCGAGCGCGTGATCGACTCGGTGCAGCCCGTGCATTCCTGGAACGGCAGCCAGATCACCGATGGCCGTTTGGATGCGGCCATCGCCTCCGCCATGGCGCGCCCGGCTATCGGCGGCAAGGCCATCATCGAAGCCAGCGTGGCGCAGTATTTGAGGAAGGTGCGGCGGCTGACGCCTTGCCGCACGAGTGAATCGATCAACGGACCCTGCATGATGGTTGTCTCCTGACTTAAAACACTACAGCCTTTAAAACATCCTGGCGCTCACTTCACCTTAGAGATCGGCAATCATTAATTCAAGATATTCCTGTCCGGTTGCCACATCCTGGGGGTGAGCCTTTACCAGTTCAGGCACGAAAGCCACCTCGATAAACTGCGAAGTCAGCGCACCCTGTTCGTTGTGATGCGTCACCCACCAGACACCTGGGCAGGCAGTCTCGTTCAGGGTGGACTCGCCGCTGGCCTGCAGGGTGACGGCAATCTCGCCCTCCCCCAGCGTGTCACGCAGCCAGTCCAGATCGGCCGGCGTCAGCGGCAAGGCAGATAGATCGATGGCAGATGTCTCGCCAGTTTCCAGCAGGCGACGCAGCAGTTCGGAAATCTCGCGCAGCAACGGCGGCGCATTGCCGGTCAGGCCAGGTTCGGCTGGCGGCGTATGGATGACGTGGATGGGGATGGCGTCAAGCGACATGCTGCCACTCCCGGATCAGTTCCCGGATTGCCGCACAGACAGGAGGAATAGCAGCGGCGACGCCAGGAGTGGGATGCTCGCCCCAATCGACGATGTCGGGCTGGATCGCCAGCATCGCCCGCTTCTCCGGCCAGTGCCCCGCCAGAATCGCGATAGCACGCAGGTCGGTCAGCCCCACTTCATGCACGGTGGACTTGCGATTGCTCATCAGAAATGCGTCCATCGCCTCCCCTTCCAGCAAGATCCATTCGCCCGGTTGCGACTTGATGTTGGCGGCATCAACAACGATCAGCGCATCGGCGTCCTCGATCGGCCCCGCCAGCGTGAATGAAAGCGTACCGCCATCGAGCAGCGTCACATCGGGCCAATTCGCCAGCTCGGGTTCGAGTGCCTGCAGCACATGAATGCCTATGCCTTCGTCGGTGAGCAGGGTGTTACCGATGCCGAGCACGAGCGTTTTCATTAAGCCAATCTATCAGCACGATACTCGAATAACAACCCAGCAATTCGCTCAAGCATCTGATTCTTCATAAGAATTTTGTAATATTCCTGGCCAGGTGCAACAGTGGTAATTAACATATACTGAACCGAGTGTAGTTTCTGATTGCCGCTTATGTGCCTTGCCATTCCGATGCAGATCGAATCGATCGAAGGCTTTACCGCCCGCTGCCAGGCCAAGGGGGTATGGCGCGACGTCAGCCTGTTCATGATGCAGGACGAGCCGCCCGCAGTCGGTGACTTCGTCATGGTGCACGTCGGCTACGCCATCCAGAAAGATTGCCGAGTCCGACGCCCGCACCACCTGGGAACTGCTCGACCAGATCCTGGAGGAAAGCGGTGCATGAACTGGCAGTCGCCCAGGCGCTTGTCGAGCAGGTGGATGCCGTGATCGATCAGCACGGAGCGACGCAAGCCAGCCTGATTCGCGTGCGCATCGGCCCGCTCGCCGGCGTGGTGCCCGAATTGCTGGCCACGGCCTTCCCGCTCGCCGCCGCCGGCAGCCGCATGGAACACGCCGCAACTCGAATTCAGCCACGCGCCGATCCAGGTACGCTGCCAGACCTGCGGCGCCGAAACCGAAGCCGCAATGAATCGCCTGATCTGCGGCGCCTGCGGCGACTGGCACACCCAGATCATCTCCGGCGACGAACTCCTGCTCGAAAGCGTCGAACTCGAAACCACCCCTTCCCTGACCCCTGAATCCTGACCCCTGGCCCCTGAATATGTGTGATACCTGCGGCTGCAACCTCACCCCCGGCAACAAGCACCTCGCGTTCAAGCCCGTCGCCAAGGGCGCGACCGCAGTGTCCGTGCTGAAAGGCCTGCTGGCGAAGAACGACGACCAGGCCGCGCACAACCGCGAGCACTTCGACAGACGCGGCATCCTCGCGATCAACCTGATGTCCTCGCCCGGCTCCGGCAAGACCGCGCTGCTGGAAGCCACGCTCGTCGCGCTGAAGGACGAATTCACCTGCGCCGTGATCGAGGGCGACCTCGAAACCGAGAACGACGCCGAGCGCATCCGCGCCAAGGGCGTGCAGGCGCACCAGATCGTCACCGGCACCGCCTGCCACCTCGACGCGCATCTGGTGCACGACGCGCTGCATCACATGACGCTCGACGGCGTCGACATCCTGTTCATCGAGAACGTCGGCAACCTGGTCTGCCCCGCCAGCTTCGACCTCGGCCAGCACCTCAACGTCACCCTGCTCTCGGTCACCGAGGGCGACGACAAGCCGGCCAAGTACCCGGTGATGTTCCGCGCCGCCGACGCCATGCTGCTGACCAAGACCGACCTCCTGGCCGTGCTCGACGACTTCGATCCCGACAAGGCGGAAGCGCACCTGCGCAATCTCGCCAACCCGGCGCCGGTGATGCGTTTGTCGGCGCGCAAGGATCTGGGCATGGATGCCTGGCTGACCTGGCTGCGCGAACAGCTTGCCGCCCAGCGCGCCCGTGTGGCGATCGGCCAGTCGCGCCGTCCGGCGATCCAGAGCGACGGCATGAAATATCACAGCGTCACCGCCTGATGAACGACGCCCGCGCCTGGCTGGAGAAAATCCACGCCCTCGACTTCGACCGCACGATCAAGATCATGAACGTGTGCGGCGGCCACGAACGCTCGATCACCCACGCCGGCCTGCGCGGCGCCTTGCCGAAGTGGGTCGAACTGGTGCCCGGCCCGGGCTGCCCGGTGTGCATCTGCCCGGAAGAAGACGTCTATCAGGCGATGCAACTGGCGCTGCAGGACAAGGTCATTCTGGTCGCCTTCGGCGACATGCTGCGGGTGCCGGTCAACGTGAAGAAGGGCGAGGTGCGCTCGCTGGCCGAGGCGCAGGCCGCCGGCGCCGACGTGCGGCCGATCGCCAGCCCGCTCGATGCGAGAAAGATCGCGCTGGACAATCCGGAGCGCCCGGTGGTGTTCTTCGCCGCCGGCTTCGAGACCACCACCGCGCCGACCGCTGCGATGCTGGCCGAAGGCCTGCCCGACAATCTCTCCGTGCTGCTGTCCGGCCGCCTGACCTGGCCCGCAGTGGCGATGCTGCTCAATTCCGGCAGCCCCGGCTTCGACGCACTGGTCGCGCCCGGTCACGTCTCCACGGTGATGGGGCCGGAAGAGTGGAACTTCGTCGTCGACCGCCACGAGATTCCCGCCGCCGTCGCCGGCTTCGCGCCTGAATCCTTGCTGGCGTCGTTCTATTCGGTGCTGCGCCAACTGAAAAGCGGCGAGCGCTTTCTCGACAACTGCTACCGCGAAGTCGCGCATCCCGGCGGCAATCCCGACCGCGCGGCGCATGCTCGATCAGACCCTCGACATCGTCGACGCCAACTGGCGCGGCATCGGCATCATTCCCAACTCGGGCTACGCGCTGAAACCCGCCTTCGCCAAACACGATGCGCGCCTGCTGTTCCCCGACCACAGCGATCCCGACCGCCGCCGCGCCGGCGAAATGCCGCCCGGCTGCGATTGCGCGCAGGTGGTGCTGGGCAAGATCTACCCCAACCAGTGCCGCATCTACGGCAAGGCCTGCACCCCGCGCAACCCGGTCGGCCCCTGCATGGTGTCGGACGAAGGCGCCTGCCGCATCTGGTGGGCAGGCGGCGTGCGCGTAGCCGTCGATGCCTGAGCGCGTCGCGCAGCGCATTTCGATCAGCGGCCGGGTGCAGGGCGTGGGCTTCCGGCCCTTCGTCTATCGCCTCGCGCATCAGCATGGCATCACGGGCTGGGTGCGCAACGTCGACGGCGCAGTGGAAATCCACGCCGAAGGCAGACCCGCACAACTCCAGCTTTTCAGCGACGCGCTGCTGAGCGAGGCGCCGCCGCTGTCCGCTCCCGGCCCGCTTGCCATAGCCGCCTGCGATCCCGAACACGCCGCAGCGTTTGCCATCCTCGACAGCGCAGCATCGAGTCATGCCGACATCCATCTGCCGCCTGACGGCTTCGTCTGCGCCGACTGCCTCGCCGAACTGCACGACCCGGCCAACCGCCGCCATCGTTATCCCTTCATCAACTGCACCCAGTGCGGCCCGCGCTATACGCTGATCACCGCCCTGCCCTACGATCGCCCCAATACGTCGATGCACGACTTCGCGCTGTGTCCGGACTGCCAGCGCGAATACGAGAATCCGCTCGAATCGGCGTTTTCATGCCGAGCCGATCGCCTGCCCGGTGTGCGGGCCGCACCTGCAGTTTGTTTCGGGAGATGAAAAGCTCGATGGCGATGAAGCGACGCTGGCCGCAACTGTCGCGGCATTGCGCGCGGGAAAAATCGTCGCGGTCAAAGGCGTCGGCGGCTACCACCTGCTGTGCGACGCCACCAACGATGAAGCAGTCGCCACGCTGCGCGCCCGCAAGCCGCGTCCGACCAAGCCGCTGGCGGTGATGCTGCGCGACCTCGATGCCTTGCGCGCAGTGGTGCACACCACGCCGGAACTGGACAATTTCCTGGCCTCCCCCGAGCGTCCCATCGTGCTGCTGCCAAAACGCGCCGATTCCAAACTGTCCGAACACATCGCCCCCGGCCTCGCCGAAATCGGCTGCCTGCTGCCCTACTCGCCCTTGCACGACCTGCTGCTGAACGACTTCGGCGGGCCGCTGGTGGCCACCTCGGGCAACCTCTCCGGCGAGCCGGTGCTGACCGACAACGCGGAAGCGCAAACCCGGCTTGAGCCATCTCGCCGACGCCTTCCTGCACCACAACCGTCCCATCGTGCGCCCGGCCGACGACCCGGTGTATCGCGTGATCGCCGGTCGCCCCCGGCCGCTGCGCCTGGGGCGCGGCCTTGCGCCGCTGGAACTTGAACTCCCCGTGGCGCTGTCCGAACCCGTGCTGGCGCTCGGCAGCCACATGAAAAACACGCTCTGCCTCGCCTGGGGCAAACGCGCCATCCTCTCGCCGCACATCGGAGAACTCGACACGCTGCGCAGCCTCGACACGCTGGCGCAGGTCGCGGCCGACCTGCAGCGGCTGTATCAGGTGCAGGCAACCCGGCTCATCGTCGACCGCCATCCCGGTTACGGCTACCGCCGCTTTGCGCGCGACAGCGGCTTGCCACTGGCCGAGGTCTGGCATCACCGCGCCCACGCCTCGGCGCTGGCCTGGGAGTTTCCGCAGGTGCATGAATGGATCGTGTTCGCCTGGGACGGCGTCGGCCTCGGCGAGGACGGCACGCTGTGGGGCGGCGAAGCTTTCACCGGTGCGCCCGGCAGTTGGAAGCACGCTGCTTCGATGCGGCCGTTCCGCCTGCCCGGCGGCGACAAGGCCGGACGCGAGCCATGGCGCGCTGCAGCGGCGCTGCTGTGGGAAACCGGTCAGCCTGCGCCGTTTGCGCCCGTGCCCCTGCACCAGGCATGGTCGGCCCGGCTGAACAGCCCTTCAAGTTCGTCGATTGGCCGCCTGTTCGATGCCGCCGCGTCTTTATGCGGAATCTGCACCCACGCCAGTTTCGAAGGCGAGGGCCCGATGCGGCTGGAGACCATTGCCGCCACTACCGAAGGCGAAACCATCTCGCTGCCACTCGAACGCAACCCGCTCGGCCTGTGGCGCACCGACTGGTCACCGCTGCTGCCCATGCTCGGCGACAACACCCGGTCAGCCGCCGAACGCGCGTCCAGTTTCCATCTGAGCCTGGCGCAGGCGCTGGTCGAACAGGCCAAACAACTGCGCGCGCAAACCGGCATCCAGTCAATCGGACTCACCGGCGGCGTGTTCCAGAACCGCCTGCTCGCCGAGGCCGCCATCGACCGACTTCAGGCCGCGGGCTTTACCGTTCACCTGCCGCAACGTGTTCCCGTCAACGACGCCGGGTTAAGCTTCGGCCAAGTCATCGAATTTCTACATACATAAATAAAAAACCATGGAAGACACCCGCATCCTCCTCGCGCACGGCAATGGCGGCCGCCTGATGCGCGAACTCATCGCCGACATTTTTGCCCGTCACCTCGCCAACCCGCTGCTCGACACCGACGCCGACGCGGTGACGCTGCCGCCACTCGATGGCGAAGCTCATGGTCACCACCGACGGCTTCACCGTGCAGCCGCTGGAATTCCCCGGCGGCAACCTCGGCTCGCTGGCGGTGCATGGCGTGGTCAACGACCTCGCGGTGGCCGGTGCCGATCCGCGCTACCTCACCCTGTCGGCGCTGATCGAGGAAGGGCTCGAAGTGGAAGTATTGGATCGGCTTATCGCCAGTTTTGCCGCAGCGGCGCGGGAAAGTGGCGTCGCCGTGGTGGCCGGCGACACCAAGGTCGTGCGCCGCGGCGAAGGCGGCGGCCTGTATCTGTCGGTCGCCGGCATCGGCGTCAAGCGTGCCCAGGCGCCGCTCGACATCGAATCCATCGCGCCGGGCGACGTGGTGCTGGTGTCCGGCCCGGTGGGCGATCATGGCATCGCGGTGATGCTGGCGCGCGAGCAGTTCGGCCTGTCCGGCGAACTGCGTTCCGACTCCGCTTCGGTGCTGCCGCTGGCGCAGGCGGTGCGCGACCTGCCCGGCCTGCGCTTCATGCGCGACCCCACGCGCGGTGGCCTCGCCACCGTCGCCCACGAGATCGCCCGTGCCTGCGGCCACAACGTGGCACTGAATCAAAGCCTGGTGCCGCTGCGCCCGGAAGTCGTCTCGGTGTGTGAAATGCTGGGATATGACCCGTATTTTCTGGCGTGCGAAGGCCGCATCGTCGCCGTGGCCACCACCGCTGCGGCCGAAGCCGTGCTCGCCCGCTGGCAAGCCCTGCCCCAAGGCCGCGACGCCTGCATCATCGGCCGCATCGAAGCAGGCGACAGCCGGGTGATTCTGGAAACCGAGCTGGGCGGCCGCCGCGTGCTGGACGAACTGGAAGACGATCCGCTGCCGCGCATCTGCTAAATTGACAAGTAGCGATTAAATCTTGATCAAGCTGACGGCGTCATGTTTCTTTGTTTGGAGGCCTCAGTTCGACCCGTTGCATCCACCGGTTGAACTCACAGTTATTGCCTGGTTACTGTTGAAAAGTGCGTTCGATTGTCGTTTCCGGCCCGTTTGAGTCTGTCACCAACGTCTCAGACCGACCCGTTTCGCACCTTCATGGGCGTCTGCCTGATCAACTGGTTTTCGGCCTAAGCCGAAGGTTGGACGTGTCCAGAAAACAAAGGGGGATTCAAGGCTCACAAAGGGACAAAACAATACGTTGAGGCACTTCTTTATATTGTCTTGATGCGCATCACTTAACCCGATCATAAAGCGTTACGTAAAATCCGTATGGATCATCCTTAATTTCCAGCATGCGATCTTTGTCCACGATGTACTGAATCGCCTCGGCTTCCCTAGACGCTCGCAAGCCTCTCGAAATACTGCTGTTTGAATCGCCCCGGCTTCCCTAGACACTCGCGAGCCTCTCGAAATACTGCCGTTCGTACTCTACCGGCGACAGCCCATTGCTGAAACCGTACTGGCGCTTCGGGTTGTAAAACATCTCGATGTAGTTGAACACGTCCTGCCTGGCATCTTCCCTGTCGGCATAGGTCTTTCGCTTGATCCGCTCACGCTTCAATAGCTGAAAGAAGCTTTCTGCGACGGCGTTGTCATGGCAGTTACCACGCCTACTCATACTTGGTTTCAGCCAATGCGCCCTCGCCTACCCCCATTTTCCAACGCCTAAACATCAGTCTGTTCCGCTATTGCCTAAGCCCAGCGACATCAACTTCATTCGGTACAGCGGGCGGGCGAAAAACAGGCCTAACAGGATCAGTGCGAGCGAGGCGCGAGTCGAAAATTAGTAACGATACGTGAAAACGAGGCCGGAGCCCCAGTCCGGGCTGGCTTTGCTGAAGCCGCCCACGGCGTACAAATTCAGGCGACTGTCGGCGTTCAAATGAAAATTCAGGTAGAGCATGGCTTCGCTGATTGGGTCGCTGGTTGCAGTGACCGCCTGCTGCCAATCGTAACTGCCGCCGAACGACAGGGTTGGCGTGATCCGGACATCCGTGCCGACCGAACCCAGCCAGACATTGCGGTATTCGATGCCGTCAGGATCACCTTTCCACTTGTATCCCACGTCCAGAAAAGGCGTCCAGTTGTCGATGGGTTTGAAAACCCCGGCCTGCAGCGAGTAGTCGTTCTTGCCCGTGCCGAGGGCCTTTGATTCGCTGGCGGTGCCGAATTTGATTTTTCCGCTGAGGTCGAGCCCAGCCCAGTTGGTGCGTTCATCCAGCAGGGTGTAGGTGGCCCGAGCGGAAATATCGCCCATGCCCTCGGTGGTGGCCAAGGATGCCCTGCGTGTTGAGCGGATCGCCTTCCGGTGTGACGCTGCCATCGCCCTGAACGCGAAGCCAGGCGGTCGACAGCCGAAAGTTCCAGTCGTCGGTGCGGTATTTCAGGCTCAGTGGCAATGCCCATGTTTCAGTCTTGGTCAGGCTGCCGTAATAGCCGGACGAGTAATCGAGCCCCAGGTTGACGCTAAATTTGCCGTCGGCAGCCTGAACCGCAGGAGCGAAGAGTGCAAATAGCGTGCATAGCAAGGCAATAACGCGCATGGCGGCCTTTCAATTAAGTTGCTGCGATTTTAGTTGAGGAATTGCAAATTGTGAGCGGCGAAGCAACGGCTGGTTGAATCCGCCGTACAAGGCTTCGGTTTGCGCCGTCTTCAAGACCGACGCAACCCGCAGGCCGTCCTGCCGGTAATCTCAATCCCTGTGTTCTGGGATTTCGGGGCGTTCAATGCGCTCGGGCTTCTCGATTTTTTCCGGGACGCTCGACTTTTTCCGGACGTTCAATTTTCTCCGGACGTTCGGCTTTCTCCGGTCTTTCCACTTTCTCCGGACGCTCGACTTTCTCGGGCTTTTCAATGGATTCCGGCCGCTCAGTTTTCTCGGCCCGCTCAGGCTTTTCCGGTGACTCCAGCTTTTCAGTACGCTCCGGATGGTCTTGAGACTCGATCCTGTCCGGATGCTCTACTGCCTGATTTTGATGCTCGACATCCGAGTTCGAGTGGTGTTCCTGTTCCGGCTCGGATGCCTTTTCGTCTTGGCCAGCGCGCCGGCTGGCGCCCTCTTCGTCGTTGGGAAGGCTTATCCAGATCGATTCCCGGGCGGGTTTGGGTATCCACCTCGCGCGCATGGAAGTGCCGACCCTCGCGTACCGCATCGATGATGGCCCATTCGCCCGTGCGGGGTAGCGCCTGCTTGACGCGAGTCCGGGTGTCGATCAGGAAGCGCTGGCCGCCGATGTTGAGTCCAGACTTGTCGGCGTGACGGATCGATCCCTGAATGACGACGCGATCAACCGGCATGAATGCGCTCCTCCCGTTCAACACGGGTGATGTGCATCCGCCCTTGCGCAAAGTGGCCTTCGGCGCGAACGGTGTCGCCGGGTTCGAGCCTGGGCAAGCGCCCTTCCAGAACGACGCCATCGACGCTCAATTCGCCCTGGGCGTTGCGCGTCACTTCGCCGGTGAGACTGTCGGGCGTATCGCCCGGCACGACGTCCAGACGGGTGGCGACCGGTGGCCGCGCGCACCGACAAATCCGCTCACCGCTACCTTGGCGCCAGGGACGAGCCCGGAAGACAGCACGGCATCGGGACTCAAGCTAATGGTGCGCCCCTGCGCGAGAAGTTCACCCGGATTGATTCCCTGAATCGTGGCGATCAGCAGATGCCTGACTTGCACGTGTTGCACGGTGAGTTGGTCGCCTTGTCCCCTGGCCAGGGCACGCACGACCTGACCCACCGCCAGTTCTTTTGGCGTGGCTGCTTGACCATGGAGGGTAACGGGGGTGGTCGGAGCGTAGTGCAACTCCAGCCCGTTCACGCAAATGCTGGCGAATCCGGTGATCACCCCTTCGACTTCAACCATGAGCCCAGTACCGCCACTGCCGCTACCATCGCCACTGCGAATGAACCCCGTGCCGCCTTGGCCGTCGCCATCGCCATCTGCAGGGAGCAAACCGGTGCCGCCCTGCCCGCTGCCGTCGCGTTGCGATGGCGCGCCGCCCGTCGTGCAAGGGGTGGCAGCCTGCAGGGTCGGCGTGAGCGCCAAAACCCGCCAGCAAGCCCAGCAGTACCTGGTGCCAGCGTTTCATGGTTGCGCGCCTGGTTCTTCCTGCTCGTTGGCTTGATTGAAATACTGGCCATAGGCCACCCGGTAGCGGGCGCTCGCGTCCAGGTGGTCGCGCTCCTGCAGTTCCATCGCTTTTTGGCTGAACGCCTGCATCACCTGGCTCGATAACTGGCGGGCATAGGTCGATAAAACCAGTGTCGAATCCTCGCTCAGGTGGTCGTAATACACGCTTCGTTCGAGCAATGGCGGTGCGTTGGGGTGGGTCAGGTTGTGCGCACAGGCATCCAGATGGTCATGCACGTTTTTGCCCAGATAAAACAGCTTTTCGTCCAGCCCGTGGCTGGGCGCAAACGCGTCGGTAACCAGGATGACACGGTCGAAGTTGTCGATTTGCGCGACGCCCATTCTGAGCCATTCATCCAGCACCACGCGTGGCCGGATGTCCTTGCTCACCGAGCGCACCAGCGATTCGAAACTCACGAGCCCGCCAGCGCTGGCGAACCGGTGCAAGGGCAGCGGGCGGCCTTTGTTATCTAGGTATTCGGTATGGGCGGTCCAGCGCGCCACGATTTGCGCGCCGATCGACACCGACATCGGCGGCCCCTCGTTGCCGCTGACGATTTCGTTGCGCAGCCGCTTCACATCCAGCCGGTGGATGCCGGTGAGCAGGCTGACCCGGCTATCGGTCTGGATTTTGCCTTCGACCGGCATCTCCGTTGCCACTTCCACGTAGGTCTGCTTGAGCAGATGGGTGAGCGTGGGGTATTGCACGCTGTAGCGCAACAACAGCTTGACCAGTGGGCGCAGCAGACGCCTCACCGCTACCATCAGCGAGCGAGGCGGTGTGACAAGTGCGTGTGCGACACCCGGTTCCGGCATGGCTGCTAACTAAATCGAATGAAGGCTATGAATAAGGGAATGCATTCCAAGTGTGATAATTTACCACGTTACCGGGCGTTGCGGGCTGTCTCAGGAACAGGCGCTTATTCAGTGCCATGCTTGGTTTCAAACTCGATGCCCACTTTTTTAAAGTAGATCGATTGGCAACACGCCACCCGCAGAAATAATCACCGCGTCGTTCGGCAGGGACACTTGTTCGGATTCTAGTTCCAGCAACACTTCGCCAGGCTCGATACGGATTACGTTCGACTTGAGTAAAACCTTGATGCGTCCCTGTTTCTCGTGGCTTCTTCCA
>CAWHHA010000012.1:0-9223 GCA_963828945.1 uncultured beta proteobacterium | reverse complement strand
CCACGTATTGCTTTAAAACTAGCCACGAGCACGTCGCCGTTGCACAAAACCGGTTACGCGTGCGCGTTAACGCTTACAAAGCATAGGCAGAAGATTAAAAATGATTACAAGTCTTGTGGCTCCGCTGGAAGCGCAGCCGGCTGCGTGGCTTTGGGCAGAGTGTCGCGCCAGACATCCAGAGCTCTCCAGGGCGGGCGTTAAAGGCTTGTGATTCCGGGCTCGAGGGCGGGGGCAGGGATCCCCTGCCCGTTCTCATATGAGAAATCTTGCGGACTCCGAGGTAGAGCGCGGACGTCGGGGTATCCGTTCGCAGATGAGAACGGGTGCCTCCACTTGACTGGACACGTCAGAAAACGCTTAGGTGCGCACGAATGTGATTGCACAGACGAACTCATGCGCAAAAATGATTACATTTTGGGTGGGATGGGTGCTGCGACCGCTCTAACCGGGGCAACCGGAGGCCAGCCGTAGAGAAGCGTAAGTTAGCGCACGCAAACTTCATGAGCCCTGTCTTTATTGATGGATGGGCTGCCAACGCAGGGGGTGCCGGCAGCCCGTAAAGCTAACGCTTGTCCGCCGCGCCGGTGAGCTTCAGCGGCCAGTCGCCCGGCCGCTCTTTCCGTATTACGAATAACGCGGGCGCGACTTCTACGAACTCCTGGACGCAGCTTGATCGCTGCGCAGAGGTACGGATTCAGCACCTCTTCCAGAACCAGCGCATCCTCGGTCAACGCGAGACAGAGCTGACAGTACCTCCAAAACCACCCCCTTCCCTCGTAGGCCGGCGGTATCTCGACGCGGGCGATCACCACCGCCTCCCGCAACTCCATCCACCGACGGGGTAGCCCCTCCAGAGCCGCAAGTAAACGTTAAACCCCTCCCATCGGAGCCGCGAGCGTGGCACGGCCCGGGCAGCACCCGCGACACCTCGACGAACGCAATCGTCTGCGTCTCGACGGAAGGCAGCCTGGGCCCGGGCCCGAAGCTGTGAGCCGGCCGGGTCATGCTGCCCTCCTCCCAAAATCCACCCGCACGACGTTGTCAGGCAGCGGCGCCTTGTCCTCCGCCTGTCCGAGCAGCGCGGCGAGCTTCTCCGCGTTGAGGCCCGCCGGCGCGTTGCCGTCGCAGAGCAGGTCGACCGTGCATCATGCGAACGACGTCGTCGGCTTTGATATTCACGTACCGGTTTAGCAGCGAGTCGGTCTTATGCCCCGTGATGGCTTTAAGTACGGGCATGTTGCCGTGATACTCAAGCGCATAATGCGTCGCACCGGTATGGCGAAGGTCGTGAATGTGCGCATCTTCGATACCCGCAACTGCACACGCCTTGTTCCACGAGGCCTTGAGCGCTTCGTAGGTTATCGGCAGGATTCGCGCCGGCGGGTCGGGCTCACCGCCCTCTCCTTGAGCTGCCGCAGGATTGCCACCGCCTCGGGGCTTAACGGCACGTCGCGGCAGCCGGCCTTGGCTTTCCTGAGTCTCAGGATGCAGCGATCGAGGTCGACATCCTTCCACCGGGTGGTGAGCAGCGCCTCGGACACGCGCATCGTTGTCGCCAGCAGCAGGGCAATTGCGGGAGCCACATAGGGATTTTTCCCGGCCGTATCAGCGCCGTGCTGAGCCTGTCCCACTCATCGTTGGTTAGCACTCGCTCGCGCTTGTTGTCGATTTTCGGGAGCTTCCGCTTGCTGGCCGGATTGATCAGCGGCTCGGGCCAGCACCAAGTGGCGCATGAGAGTTGAACAGGACCCGCAACAGCGCACGCTCCTGGCTGACGCTTGCGACCTTGTAGCCGTCGGCCATCATCGCATCGAGGAGCTGCTGGACCTGGTGTGCCGTGACGTCCGCCATCATCGTGCGCGCGAGTTCGGCCCGAAGCCGGTCCGACCGCTGGGTGCGCTCGGACTGTGTCTCACGGTGCTGCTTGAGGCTCCTGACGATCGTGCGCGCCGGAGGGCACGGCACGAGTTCGACGGTGCAGCGGGCGCCATCGTCGTGATCAGGCCTCCTGACCTGCACCAGGTCGAGACCGAGCGTACGCAGGTACCGGTTGATGCGGCCGCGTCCTGCTTGGCGCCGTCGAGCGAGGGCAGGCGCTCGCGGGCCCGTAGTTTTGGAGTGCCTGCGCCGAGGCTGGTGCGCCAGGGGCCGAGGCCCTTGGGCCGCCCGCGCTGGCGATGGCACTGCGCGTCTTTTCGGCGGCGGCCTTTTTCGCCGCGGCCTCGGTCGCGAATCCGGAGAGGTAGATGTCCTGGCCTCTTGATCCGCATGCGGATCGCCCAGCCTTTTCCGTCGAGGTAGGGTTTAGCCATGATGCACCTCCCCGGCCGAACCGAAGGCAATGGGCATGACGGGAGCGGCGGGCAGGGTGCCGCCGATGGGGCTGGATAAAACGAGGTGATACATGATGCAACTCCTTCTGGTTGGGAGTTGCGTATAGCACGATGGTTTTAGATTCCGGGTCTGCTGCCGCAGCTGTTCGCCGTGGAACGCACTGGACCGCAGTAGGGCGCCATTGACACTGTCAGAAAAGTGTCAGAAAACGCCGAACCTGCCAGGGGGGTCTTCCGTAAGCTGTTGATACGAAAGGCTTGTATTTGGTGGCCAGTCTCGGAATCGAACCAAGGACACGCGGATTTTCAATCCGCTGCTCTACCAACTGAGCTAACTGGCCAAAAGAGGGCGCAATTTAACCGGATTGAGGGGTGCGCGTCAAGGAAAACCGTGCATTCCGAGCTCAGCACGCCAATCCGTGCAGGCCGCACAGATGGCGTTTGGCGAGCGCCAGAGCGATCCACAACCAGAACAGCAGAAAAAAAGTCAGCACCGGCACATGGGCGTCGAGGACGAGGCGTGGAGTGATGAAACGCACGGCGCGCACGACGGGGCCGGTGATGATGCGCAGCATCCGGTAGAACGCATTCTGCTCGCGGTATTTACCCGCCAGCACGGCTAATACGCCCTGGCCGAGCAAGGCAAAACCCGCAACCTCGACGAGCGTGCGCAAAATGGAAACCAGCAGGATGTCGAGCGGCATGAGATGGAGCCTGTATGTTGTAGCCCGCAATTTTATCGCAGCTTGTCAGCCTGCCATCTGGCCATGACAATGCGCGCTGACTTTACCGAGTATGGAATCGCATGATGAATTTTGACCGGGTGCGGCATGGTCTGCGGGGCGCATTCTTTACCATGCTGCGCCAGCCGGAGCGTGCGCTGGCTGCGTATCGTGATGGCCATCGTGCCGACCCGTCCCATGTCGGCACCCTGATTACACTGGGCTGGCTGGAGGCCCAGCAGGAACGCTGGGCGGCGGCGGCGCAGTGGTTGCAAACGGCGGTCGAACGTGCGCCGGATGATGCGCACGCCTGGTTTAACCTGGCGTATGTACGTGACAAGGGGGGCATGGATGACGCGGCAATCGCGGCATTCCAGCGGGCGACCGCGCTTGACCCCAACAACGATCGCGCCTGGTACGGGCTGGGCATGCTGCATGCGCGGCATGGGCGCCATGCCGCGGCGGCGGCAGCGCTGACCGAGGCGGGGCGCCTGCAGCCGATGAACGGTCTGGCCTGGTACGCGCTGGGGATGGCGTGGCAACACTGCAACGAGCCTGCCAAGGTGGCGGAAGTGATCGAGCACACGCTGACGCACGACCCGCAGACCGCACAGCGATTGATCCGTGAAACCGGTCGCAGCGATTACGCACACCGACTCGATTGAGAACATGGTACGAAGCGTAAAAAAGCCAGCCCCGTGAGGCTGGCTTTTTTATTGCGCGCCCGCAGGCGCGCGGTTGATGCAACGATCAGGCTGCGCGGGTGTCGATGTCGCCTTCCAGATTCGGATAGCGCACGTGATCGACCAGCTGCTGGATTTCCAGGCTGGGCGCACGCGAGATCAGCGAGCCGATGATCACGCCGAGGAAGCCGGCCGGCATACCGAACACGCCAGCGGCGATCGGCTTGATGGCGAACCACTCGTTGGCTGCAACGCCGCCGAAGAAGTCGTACGTCGTGTACATGTAGTACATGCACACGATCAAGCCGGCCAGCATGCCGATGACCGCGCCGAGGTGGTTGGCGCGCTTCCAGAACACCCCGAGCACAAGTGCCGGGAAGAACGCCGAGGCGGCCAGCGAGAACGCCGCGCCGACCAGGAACAGGATGTCACCTGGTTTCAGCGAGGCGGTGTACGCAGCCAGCAAGGCGACCACCAGCAGCAGGCCCTTGGAGATCGCCAGACGGCGAACGGTGGAGGCCTTCGGATCGATCATCTTGTAATAGACGTCGTGCGACAACGCGTTGGCGATGGTCAGCAACAGGCCGTCGGCCGTCGACAGCGCGGCGGCCAGACCGCCCGCCGCCACCATGCCCGAGATCACGTAGGGCAGGCCGGCGATCTCCGGCGTCGCCAGCACGATGAGGTCGCCGCCGATGGTCATTTCGGCGAGCTGCACCAGACCGTCCTTGTTGAGGTCGGCAATCTTCATCAGGGTCGGGTCCACTGCGGCCCAGTTGGCCACCCAGGCGGGCAGCGACGCGAACGACGAGCCGACCAGGTCACTGTAGACCGTGAACTTGACCAGCACCGCCAGCGCGGGCGCGGTGAAGTACAAGAGGAAGATGAAGAACAGCGACCAGAACACCGACTTGCGCGCATCACGCACCGACGGCGTGGTGTAGTAGCGCATCAGGATGTGCGGCAGCGAAGCGGTGCCGACCATCAGACACAACACCAGCGCGATGAAGTTGCGGCGCTTCTTGTCGGTTTCCGCCTGGTCTTCGGCCTTGGCTGCGGTGATCTCGGCAGCGGTCGCGTTGGGATTGTCCTTCAGCAGTTTCTTCTCGGCACCCTTGCCGGAGAAGGCGGTGGCGTGGGCAGCGACCGGACCGGCCGCTTTCTTGGCGCCGTCTGCCGCCTTCTTCAGCTTGGCCAGCAGGGCATCGGAGCCGGTCAGGTCAGCGATTTCCTTGGTCTTCGCCTCGATCTTTTTGGCGTCGGGTTCGGGTGCTGCGTTCAACTCGGCCAGTTCGGTGTCGAGCTTGGCGCGCGCTTCACCGACGAGGGTGTCGGCAGTGCCGGCAGCAATGGCGGCTTCCAGTGCCTTGACCTTGTCTTCGGCGGCAAGCTGCTTTTCCTTGTGCAGCGCGCGCACCGACGCTTCGGCAGCGCCCAGCACCGTGGTCGGATCGTTCAGCTCTTTTTCCTTGGCGGTGACTTGCTCAAGTACCTGGCCGTAGGCAACCTGCGGAATCGGGTTGCCGGTGATGTTCACCGACAGCCACACCACCGGAATCATGTAGGCAAGGATCAGGATGATGTACTGCGCCACCTGGGTCCAGGTGACCGCACGCATGCCGCCGAGGAAGGAACACACCAGAATGCCGGCGAGACCGGCGAACACGCCGACCTGGAATTCCAGGCCGGTGAGGCGGGCGGTAATGATGCCCACACCATAAATCTGCGCGACCACGTAGACAAACGAGCAGATGATGGCCGCTACGACGCCGATGGTGCGTGGCAGGTTGCCGCCGAAACGCGCACCGAGAAAGTCGGGAATGGTGAACTGGCCGAACTTGCGCAGGTAGGGCGCGAGCAGCAGCGCCACCAGCACATAGCCGCCGGTCCAGCCCAGGATGAAGGCGAGGCCGTCAAACCCGCTCAGGTACAGGGTGCCGGCCATACCGATGAAGGACGCCGCAGACATCCAGTCGGCGCCGGTCGCCATGCCGTTGAACAATGCCGGTACGCGCCGCCCGGCAACGTAGTATTCCGACACGTCGGCGGTTTTCGACATGATGCCGATGCCCGCATACAGCATGATGGTGGCGGCGAGGAAGATGTAGCCGATGTATTTCGGTGCCAGCCCCATCTGCTCCAGCACCGCGAGCACGATGACGAAGGCGATGAAGCCGCCGGTGTAAAAGGTGTAGTACTTCTTGAGTTGCTGGAAGAACTGGCTTTGGGTTTGGGTGCTCATTCTTCATCTCCCTCGTGAACGCCGAATTCCTTGTCCAGCTGGTTCATGCGATGGGCATAAAACCAGATGACGAGGACATAGATGATGAGTGAACCCTGGGCCGCCATGTAGAAGGCGAAGGGGAAACCCATGATGACGATTTCGTTCAGCTGGGGGGCGAAGTAAATGACGACGAACGTCACCACGAACCAGATGGCGAGCAACACTGCGGTGAGCCGCAGATTCTTGCGCCAGTACTCCTGATGTCTCTCTGACAACTGCATGGCAAATCCTCCGTAGGACGTGAGATAGGGGAGCACGCCTTGTTGTTTTTATTGCGCGTGCGAGGAGTCTAAGGACTTGTTGACCCGCCTTCAAACAGATTAGCAAGCGCTAATGCGCTGACAGCCAGCGCCGGGCGCGTAGCAGTCGTTGAAGTTGGTGGGCGGTGCGGATGTTTTCGCGCCCTGCAGCGGCCAGCAGCACCAGCCACAACTCGGCGGTGGCGTAGGCGTCGGCCAGCGCGCCATGCCGCGCATACACGGTGATGCCGAAGTGCGCCAGCCAGTCGTCGAGGTGGCGGCAGCGGGGCGCGGCAGCGGGAAACAGCAGCGGCGCAACCACCGCAGCGTCGAACCAGGGCGCCTTCGAAGGCAGGCCCAGTTGCGCGCGCACCTCACGCTGCAGGACGGTCTGGTCGAAGGCCGCATGAAAGGCCACCCGCGGCGCGCCCTGGGCAAATTCGAGCCAGTCGAGCAGCGCTGCGGGCTGCGCCTGCCCGCCACGCTGCTCGCTGCCACTGATGCCGTGAATCAGAATGTTGGCGGCAGCGGTGGACTCCACCTGCTTGAGCCCAACTTCCAGACTGGGGGCCAGCACGATGCGGCCCTGTTCGATCATCACCGCGCCGATCGACAGCAAGGGGTCGCGCGCGGCATCCAGTCCGCCGGTTTCAACATCGACCGCGACCCAGCGCATGGCGCCAAGCGGCTGTTTCAGATCGATCGTCTGCTGCCGCAACGCGGCGCGCCGCGCGCTGCTGGCGGCATCCAGCGCCGGCAAGTCCGGTTGGGTAAATGGCCAGATCACACCAGTTTGTAATCCATTGCCAGCCGCGCCTGCACCTTGCGTGCCTGACGCAGCGCCTCTTTCAGAATGCGGCGGTCAAGCGGGTTCAGCGTGTCGGGATCGATGTGGTTGTCGGGCATCTGGCCGGCGCGTTGCTGCCCGTGCTGGTGGCGCAGCCGCAGCAGTTGCAGAAAATGAAACGCGCGGTTCCAGTCGGCCAGCTCGCTGTCGGGAATGTGCAGTGCTTGAGCGGCTTCGCGCAAGCGCTTGGCGGTGTTGGTCTGCGGGCTGCCCGCGGCGAGTGCGAAAATCCGCGCGGCATCGACGAAAGGGGTCGCACCGTTGAGCTTGAGATCGAGCGTATGCGGGTGGGCGTCGTCGTCCGACAGCACGAAGTCGCGCACCACGCCAAGCGGCGGGCGGTTGCGCAGGGCGTTGCCGGCCATCTGGTGAAGAAAGCGCGGATTCTTCTGTGCCGCACGATTCAGCCAGGCGCGCAGTTCGAGCGCCAGCGTGGCGTCGCCGGCCAGCGGTCGAAAATCGAAAAAAATGCTGGCATGCAGCAGCGCCTCGGGACTGCCGTGGTCGATCCATTCGGCGAACTGGCGCTGCCAGTCGGCCGCCGACAGGCACCACTTGGGATTGCCTGCCATGATGCCGCCCTTGCACAGCGGGAACCCGCAGGCGTCGAGGCGCGCATTGACGCGCTCGGCAAATGCCAGCAACGCGCTGCGCTGGGTCGCGTCGGCCGCATGAAAAATCAGCGCGTTGTCCTGGTCGGTGGCGAGCGTCTGCTCCATGCGGCCTTCCGAGCCGAGCGCCATCCAGCACCAGCGCAGCCCGATGAGCGCGTGGTCGGTTTCGCTTTCCAGCGCGACGATGCGTTCGGTCACGCGATCATTCAGGCTGGAGATGATCGTTGTGAGGTTTTCCGCATCCATCCCCTGCGCCAGCAGGCTGTGCACCAGATCGCCGATGTCCTGCGCCAGGGCGGGCAGACGCGCCGGATCATCGGCGCGCGACAGCGCCGAGGTGATGCCTTCCACCGACAGGCGGCGCAGGGCAAAGATGTCCTTTTCCGACACTACGCCGGCCAGCCGTCCCGCCCTCACCAGCGGGATGTGATGAATACCCTGGCGCGCCATCAGCACCAGTGCATCCGCTACCGGCGCATCGGTGGAGAGCGTCGCCGGATTTGGCGTCATCACGCTTGAAATGGGCTCGGCAAGCGGCACGCCTGCCAGCGTCACGCGGGCCAGCACATCTTTCAGGGTGAGGATGCCGAGCGGCTGCCCGTCCGCATCGGTGATCACCACCGAGCCGATCCGCGCGGCGTCCATCGCCGCCAGGGCATCAGCCAGCGGCGTGTCGGGCAGCGTGCTCAGCGGGGCGCGCCGGATCAGGCTGTCGAGCGGGCGCGCAAAGCGGCTTTCGTCGTCGAGCGCCAGCGCGTATTCCGATTGCACTGCGCGCTGCGACTCCTCCAGCAGGCTGGCAATGCGGCGCGTGCAGAAATCATTGAACTCCGCGCTTTTCGCCAGCAGCGCATGAAAATCGCCCGCCGCCAGCGTGTAGCAAAAAGTGTCGGTCGCCGCCACATAACGGTTGGCCGCGCCGCGTCCGGCCAGCAGCGCGCCCAGCGGAAACATCTCGCCCGTGCCCAGTTGCAGCACCGTGTGGCCCTCGGCCGTGGCGCCTGCCACGGTGCCCTGCTTGATGATGAACAGGGCATCGGGGGGCGTGTTGACGGGCTCCAGCAGCACCGCGTCACGCGCGTAGTACGTCACCGACAAACGCTGCACCAGCCACAGCAACTCGTCTTCCGTCATCGCGGAAAAGGGCGCCTGCCGCCGCAATGCGTCCAGGGTGGCGCGGTGCAGACTGTTGGCAAGCGGCAGGCTGGGGATCATGCGCACGCCTCGATGTCGGGGGATGGTTGCGACGCGCGTGGGCATGGACAGGCACTGGGGATAGGTTCACGGGTGGCGCGTTGCATGGCAAAACCTCCTCGGAATTCAGCCGTGATGATAGCGGAAGCGCCCATAAAAAAGCCCCGCCGAAGCGGGGCTTTTGGAACGGCTTGAAGCAGCGTTGCTGCTTTACCCGCAGAGGGTAGGCAGTAGTTGTAAAGACGCTGATGCGTCAACAACCATGCTTACATCATGCCGCCCATACCGCCCATGCCACCCATATCGC
>CAWHHA010000011.1:0-53886 GCA_963828945.1 uncultured beta proteobacterium | reverse complement strand
GGCGGTACCGCCACTGGCGCTGAAACCACCGCGCTGCTCGCAGAAAATTCACGTATTGCGGGCTTGACGACTGCCGCTACGGCTACGACGGTAGATGGCGCGGGAACGACCGTGACCGGTGTCAGCGCTGCGATTGCGGTTCCAGTCGGTGTGGCGACTGCCAACATCCCTACGGACATCACCACCGTATCCACCTCACGTGCCAACTACGGTGCCGACATGGTGCGCTTCGGATCCGCCGTGGCCACCATGCAGACCGCATCGGTGAACCTGTCGGCTTCCTATAGCCGCATCATGGATACCGACTACGCTGCAGAAACCACAGCTCAGGCCAAGAACAACATTCTGCAACAGGCCGGCACGGCGGTACTGGCACAGGCCAACCAGACACCGCAAACCGTGCTGACGCTGCTGCGTTAAGCGAGCAATCCGCTTAACTGATACCAAGGAGAAATATCATGGCACAAGTCATCAACACCAACGTAGGCGCCCTGTTTGCTGGCGCAGCACTGAACAAATCGGCGACTGGCCTGCAAACCGCCCAGCAACGCCTGTCTTCCGGCCTGCGCATCAACAGCGCCAAGGACGACGCAACCGGCCTGGTCATTGCCACCGGCTACGACAGCCAAGATTCGCGGCACGAACATCGCCATCCGCAACGCCAATGACGCGATTTCGAAAGCGCAAACCAATGACGGTTATGCGGCCAGATCACCGAGAACCTGCAGCGCCTGTATGAAATTGCAGTGCAAACGGCGGCACTGCCGCTGGTGTTGAAGCCACCGCGCTGGTCGCAGAAAATCCGCGTATTGCGGCATTGACGACTGCCGCCCGCGTCGACGGTAGATGGCGGGGAACGCACGCTGACGGGCGCAGCAGCGCAGCGCTTGCCGCTCCAGCTGCCACGTACTGCTGCCGGCATCCTTGCAGACATCACCACCGTATCACCACTGCACGTGCCAACTACGGTGCCGACATGGTGCGCTTCGGTTCCGCGGTGGCCACCATGCAGACCACTTCGGTGAACCTGTCGGCCTCCTTCAGCCGCATCATGGATACCGACTACGCTGCTGAAACCGCATGCCCAGGCCAGGAACAACATCCTGCAACAGGCAGGCACAGCGGTACTGGCGCAGGCCAACCAGACACCGCAAACCGTGCTGACACTGCTGCGTTAATCGGTTAATTAATTAGACCAATCCCTGACCGGCTATAGCCGGTCAGGGATTTAGCACAAAGGATATCGCCATGATTATCCAGAATACCCCCCCATAAGTCCGGCTGTGCAGCCTGACTTACGCGCCAATGGCGCCGCGCCTGCCAAGGCTGTCGCCACCATTACGCCTGCTCAAAATGCCCCTGTGCAACCTTCCGCCGAAGAGCTGAACAGCGCAGTGGCGGCGATCAATCAGGCCATGCAACAGTCGAACCAAAGCCTGGAGTTCAGCGTGGACACCGACGCCCATAGAACCGTGGTCAAGATGGTGGACACCAGCACGGGCGAATTGATTCGCCAATTTCCATCCGAAGCAACCCTGGCTATTTCGCGCGGAATTGACCAATTCCAGCAGGGTCTGCTGCTTAAACAGAAGGCTTGAGCCGGGAGGCTGACCATGGCAATAACGTCTTCAAGCACGACCGCACTTGATGTCCCCTCCCTCGTCTCGCAACTGATGGCGGTCGAGCGTCGGCCTATCGACAAGCTCAACGCCAAGATCACCAGCTACGAGACCAAGATTTCTTCCTTCGGCACGCTCAGCAGCCTGGTATCGAGCTTTCAAACCGCAGCGAAAAGCCTGAACACCGGCCTGCAGAAAGTTGCCGCCACGCCGTCTGATCCCAGCGTTTTTGCCGCCACTGCCGGCAGCACCGCGGTGCCCGGCAATTACACCGTGAACGTGAGCCAACTGGCGCAGTCGCAAAACCTGGTTGCCGCAGGACAAACCAGCAGCACCGCCGCCATTGGCGACGGCACGGCCACCACGGTCACGTTCGACCTTGGCACACATCAGCGGCGGCACGCTGACCAATGGGGTTTACAGCGGCGCGAGCTTCGCGTCCAACGGCAGCGGCACTGCAAGCATCACCATCGATGGCAGCAACAACACGCTGGAAGGCATCCGGGACGCGATCAATGCCGCCGCCGTGGGCGTCACCGCGACCATCGTCAACGACGGCAGCGGCACGCCCTACCGCCTCGCGCTGACGTCGAGCAGTACCGGCGTCAGCAACAGCTTCAAAATCACCACCAGCGGCGGCGACGGCTCCATCGACAGCCTGTTGGGCTATGACCCTGCCGGCACGCAAAACCTGACCCAGACCCTGGCCGCCCAGAATGCCAAGCTCACGGTGAACGGCATCGCGATTACCAGCGCGTCCAACACGGTCAGCGAGGCCATCCAGGGCGTCACGCTGACGCTCAAGAACCCCACAGCCACACCGGCCAGCCTGGCGGTCGCGCGCGACACCACGGCAATCAACACCGCAGCCGCCGGTTTTGTCGACGCGTATAACGCCCTGGCCAGCCAGATCAAGTCCCGCTCCGCCTATGGCACCACCACCGCAGGGGGGGGCTCTTTGGCAGGCGATGGCACCTTGCGCCTCATGCAGGAGCAGTTGCGCGGTATTTTTAATACGCCCGCAAGTGGCGGCACGCTGACCTCGCTTGGCCAGGTCGGCATTTCATTCCAGAAAGATGGCTCGCTGCTGCTGGATAGCAGCAAACTGAACAGCGCGATATCCGCCAATTTCAGTGATGTGACCCATTTGTTCTCGTCATCGACGGGTTTCGCCACCCGGCTGGAAGCCTGGGCCAAGTCGGCGCTTGGTGCCGGCGGCCTGATCGACACGCGCACTCAAAGTCTCAACAAATACGTCAAAGACCAGAATGAGGCAGTCGATAGACTGGAAAACCGGATGACGGCGCTTCAAAAGAAATACACCACCGAATACACCAATCTGAATCTCCTGCTGAGCAGCATGAACAGCACCAGCACCTTTCTGACCCAGCAGTTGGGCAGCAGCCAAAACAACTAAATCAGGAGGACAACGTGTACACACAATCAAGAGTTGCCGCCAATGCCTATGCCAACATCGGTCTGGAAACCGGCGTGGTCGCGGCCAGCCCTCACCAGCTCATCCTGATGCTGTTCGATGGTGCCGAACTGGCGGTACGCATGGCGATCAAGCACATGAACGAAGGCAATATCGCCATGAAATCCGCCGCCATTACCAAAGCCAGCAGCATCATTCTGGATGGTTTGTGCGCTGCGCTCGATCCGCATCAGGGCGGTGAAATCGCCGCCCAGCTCGGTGCGCTCTACGATTACATGAACAAGCGGCTGATGCTTGCGCATATCAAAAACCAGATTGCAGCCGCTGGAAGAAGTGCTGGGCCTGCTGCGCGAACTGCACGGCGCATGGAAACAGATCGACACCCCTGGCCGCCACCGCTTCTGCCACCCCTCAATCCCTCGCAGCCTGATCCGGAGACGTCACATGACCAGCAACGAAATGCTCACCACTTATAACGCGCTCTCCGATCTGACCTGCAGCATGCTGAGCGCCGCCGAGCAGGGTGAATGGGATCACCTGGCCGCTCTGGAGCAGAACTGCCAGGGCCACGTTGGCACCCTGATGCACACCACGCCGGTTGCGCTGACCGAAAAGGAACAACGCGCCAAAGTAGCGATCATTCGCGCCATTTTGCAAAACGACGCCAAGATTCGCGCCCTCGCCGAGCCGCGCCTGCACGAACTGCAGCAGCGATTGAGCATGACGCGCGCCGGCCAGCGCAGCGTTGAGGCTTACGGCGCGCAACGGGCGTAAAGCCTGTTTTCATGCTGCCGACCGAGGTCCTGTCCCGCATTCTGGCCGTCCGGCCCGTGCTGGACGCGGTCGAGCGTGACCAGGCCGCACCGCGCGCCGCATTCGAACACCTGCTTATCGGCCAGGCCGTCACCGGCCAGGTCAAAGGCCAGTCCAAGGGCCTCACCCTGGTCTCGATCGAGGGGCAAACGGTTGCCATGCGCCTGCCGCACCCGGTTGCAACAGGCGACACGCTGAAGCTGAATTTCGCCGGCCACATGCCACAGCCGGTGTTCTTGCTGGACACCCCGGAAACCACACAAACCGACGCACCCCAGCTCAGCCAGACCGCACGCATGCTGAGCGAGATCATGCAGCGGGTGCCCGAACGCTCGCTTCCCACCCTGACCCCGCTCACCCCGCTGCTCGATCAACCCACCCGCGCCCCGGCAGAACTGGCGCTCGCCTTACGCACGGCACTGGTTCGTAGCGGCCTGTTCTATGAGTCGCATCTGGCGAACTGGGCGGTTGGGCTTGATAGCCTGGATGGCCTGATGCAGGAGCCGCAAAACCGGATGGCGACCCATCCGGGACGCACAGAATCAACGCCTGCGCTCGCATCCATGCTGGCTGCAACGGCCGCACCCGAAGCCCGCAGCCCAGGCGAACTCGCCGACGCCAAATCAGCCAACCCGATGCACACTCTGCTGGCGCAGCAATTACAGGTGCTGGAATCCCCCCAATTTATCTGGCGCGGCGAACTGTGGCCGGGGCACCAGCTGGAATGGCAAGTGCGCCAGGAAACCGACACCCCGCATGACCCAAGCACGGCTGCCGCCGACGAAGCGAACATGGCCTGGGAATCCCGCCTCAAACTCACCCTGCCGCACCTCGGCACCGTAAACGTCCACATCAAACTCGATGCAAATCAGGCATTCAGCATCCGGCTGGTTCCCGAACAGGCTGAAGTCGGCGCGCTGCTGCAACAGAACCAGACCCGCCTGATCGAACAATTCACCACAGCGGGTTGCGCCTTGCAAAGCGTCACGGTGCAAGACGATGGCAACACCTGACCCACAGCGCGCCGCCGCAGCCCTCGCCTACCGCGATGGCGATGGTGCGCCACGCGTGGTCGCTAAAGGACGCGGCATTCTGGCCGATACAATCATCGAGAAAGCCCGCGCATCCGGGGTCTATGTGCATGAATCACGCGAGTTGCTGGCCTTGCTGATGCAGATCGACCTCGACAGCCACATTCCGCCCCAGTTATATATCGCAGTGGCTGAATTGCTGGCCTGGCTTTACCACCTGGAACAACTCGATCAACCGCCACGGCCGAATCTCCCCGCTTAAACAGAATGTCTTCTTCATCACTTGCCCCAAACTCTGTCAGCGACGCCCTGCGTGCAAGCTGCACGGTCCATTCGCGCACCGAAATTCTCTTTCTCATGCGCTCGATCCTGCAGCGTCGGTTGCTGGTCAATCTCGACATGCCGAGCACGCGACAAATCATTGTCACTTCGGTGATTGCGGTCAATGAATCGAACAACACGGTGATTCTGGACAGCGCCCGTGGCGATGCGCTCAACCATGAGCTGATGGCCGGCAAAACGGCGGAATTCATCACCCATCTTGATGGTGTGTCCATCACGTTTTCGACCGGTGCGGTTAGCCTGATCGAATACGAGAAGCTGCCGGCCTTGCGCATCGCGCTGCCGAAGTCATTGGTCCGCTTGCAGCGCCGGGAACATTTCAGGGTTCAGCTGCCGATTGCCAATCCCGTTAAATGCATCGTGCCATCAACCGCCGAGGGCGACCGCGAGCCCATCACCGCGCATATTGTGGACATTGGTTGCGGTGGCGTCGCGATTGCCGAGCGCGGCGGCCGTCTCGGCTCTGAAACCGGCCAGATTCTGGCGAACTGTCGCTTGCTGCTGCCCGACTCCGAGCCGGTAATCACCTCACTGGAAGTCTGCAATTCGGCCCAGATTCGCCTGCAAAATGGTGCATTTCAAACCCGGCTGGGCTGCAAATTCATCGATTTACCCAATGCCATGGCAAACCATCTACAACGCTTTGTCATGAATATCGAGCGCGTACGCCGGGATAGCCTCTAACCCGCCCGCACTCATTAAATCAAGAATTCGAGGAATCCCACCATGCAAACGATCCAGCAGGAAATTGACGAAAGAACCAATCTGACCAGCTCCAACAAGCTGGAACTACTGCTTTTTCGTCTGGGTAACGATCCCCAGCTCAACCGCACCGAACTGTTCGGCATCAATGTATTCAAGGTGCGGGAAATCATCCCGATGCCAACGATCACTGCAGTCGCGGGCTCGCAGCCTCACATGATGGGCGTGGTGGATTTGCGTGGCCAGATTTTGCCGGTCATCAATCTGGCCGGCGTAACGGGCTGCACGCCCACCACCGGCCTGAATATCCTGCTCATTACCGAATATGCCCGCAGCACCCAGGCCTTCGCCGTTGAATCGGTGGATGACATCGTGCGGCTGGACTGGAAACAGGTGTTATCGGCCGAAGGCAATGCGGCCGGCGGCATGGTGACCAGCATCGCGCGCCTCGATGGCGACAAAAGCGATCGTCTGGCACAGGTACTCGACGTGGAAACCATCCTGCGCCAGGTGATGCCATCGAACGAGCTGGAAATCGATCCCGAACGCATCGGCGGCAAGGTCGACATCAAGCCTGGCTCGGTGATTCTGGCTGCAGACGATTCGCTGGTCGCGCGCACCATGATCGAAGAAGGGCTGACCGCCATGGGACTGCCCTACATCATGTGCAAAACCGGCAAAGAAGCCTGGGATCAGCTGCAAGCCATCTCCAGCAAGGCGCAAGCCGACGGCCACGCGATCGGCGACAAGATCGCACTGGTGCTGACCGATCTGGAAATGCCCGAAATGGACGGCTTCACGCTCACCCGCAACATCAAGCAGGATCCGCGTTTCAGCTCGATTCCCGTGGTGATTCACTCCTCGCTCACCGGCGCGGCCAACGAGGCGCATGTCAAAAAAGTGGGCGCGGATGGCTATGTCGCCAAATTCGTTGCGGAAGACCTGGCAAAGGCATTGCGCCACGCGCTGCGGATCGATAACTAAAACCGGCACGCCCCAAATAAAAACGGCAGCGCTTATGGCTGCCGTTTTGCATTAGGGATGAGATCAAACCGCCATGTTCATGATTTCCTGATAAGCCGACACCAGCTTGTTTCGCACCTGCACGGTTTGTTGCAGGACAAGACTCGATTTCTGCATGGCGATCATGGTGTCGGACAGACTGACCGAACTGTCGCCCAGCGCAAAACGCTCGGCCAGCTTCTGCGACTGCAGCTGCGTCTGGTTCACTTGATCCAGCGACGATTTCAGCGCCGACTGAAAGTCCACCGCGCCAGTCGGCTGCTGGGTTTGCTGGGGTTTTTCAATTGCAGGGTTCGCGCGTGCAGCCGTGGCTTTCAGCTGCGCCACCATCGCTTCTATCCTGCCGGTATCGATCATGCCTATGCTCACTGCACCCTCCCTGCTTTATCAAACCAACCGCTTGAGACGGTTTTCCACGTGCTCACCTTATCAGCCCGCACGCAATCCATAAGCCCGATAAGCGCTGGAAAGCGCGTGTTATTCCACTGATTGGAATCCGCCGGGGTGTCGATAATTCGATCTCATAGCGACATCCTCATTAAGAAGGCACGGCGTGGACACAGCACACAACATTCAAGCGAATTCTGACCTCAACCTGGTGGGAGCACAGTCATGGCAGAAGCAGGCGTAACCGCGGCTCCGGTCAACATCATGGATTTTGCCCGTGCACCCGGCGGGCAAAAAATACTGTTGGCGATAGGCGTGGCTGCAGTCGTTGCGGTCATGGTCGCCGTCTGGATGTGGGGGCAGAAGCCTGACTATCGCGTGCTGTTTTCGAATTTCAGCGACCGCGATGGCGGTGCCATCGTCGCCGAGCTCGAAAAAATGAACGTCCCCTACAAATATTCAGAAGGCGGCGGCGCAGTGCTGGTGCCTGCTGACCGCGTTCACGATGCCCGCCTGAAGCTGGCCGCGCAAGGCCTGCCCAAAGGCGGCAATGTCGGCTTTGAGCTGCTGGAAAACCAGAAACTCGGTTCGTCCCAGTTTGTCGAACACGTCAATTTCCAGCGCGCCATGGAAGGCGAACTGGCGCGTTCGATTGAATCGGTCTCCGCCGTGCAGGCCGCGCGCGTCCACCTGGCCATGCCCAAGGACTCGGTTTTTGTGTCCGAGCAAAAAATGCCCACCGCGTCGGTGCTGCTCAATCTTTACCCCGGCCGCGTGCTCGACCCGCAACAGGTCAGCGCCATCGTGCATCTGGTGGCCAGCAGCGTGCCCGAATTGCCCACCAAAAATGTGACCATCGTCGACCAGAACGGCAACCTGCTGTCCGACACCAGCAAGTCCCCCAGCACCAACGGCATGGATCCCGGCCAGATCAAGTACGTGCAGGAATTGCAGCAAGACGTCGTCAAGCGGATCGTGTCGATCATCAGTCCCATCGTCGGCGCTGAAAATGTGCGGGCCGAAGCCACGGCCGATGTCGATTTTTCACGCAGCGAACAGGCGGTGGAGTCCTTCAAGCCGAACCAGACACCGGATGCGATGGCAATCCGCAGCCAGCAAACCAGCGAATCCCTGAACAGCACGGGCACGCCTGCCGGGGTACCGGGTGCACTGACCAACCAGCCTTCTGCGCCAGCCACGGCACCCATCGTTGCGCCCGCAAAAAATGCCAAGGCGCCGCCTGCCCCCCCGCCCGTTGTGCCGACCAGCACGCAAAAAGACGCCACCACCAACTATGAAGTCGACAAGACCATCCAGTACGTGCAACAAGGGGTGGGTGGCCTCGAAGCGCCTGTCCGTCGCGGTCGTCGTCAATTACAAGAAAACCACCGACAAAAATGGCAAGGTGAAAATGACGCCGCTCACCGCGGCCGAGACGACCCAGATCACCAATCTGGTCAAGGAAGCCATGGGCTTCAACCAGACTCGGGGAGACACCCTCAACGTGGTCAACAGCGCCTTCGCCAGCCCGGAACAGGAAACCATTCCCGAGACACCCTTGTGGAAAGAACCCGGCACCATTCAGACCGCCAAGGACACGGGCAAATTCATTTTGATGGGCGTCGCACTGCTGCTGCTGTATCTGCGCGTGCTCAAACCCATGCTGAAGAAAATATCCGAACCCGCCAAACACTCGCCAGCGGTGGACCATCAGGTACATACAACGCCGCAAATGGAAGCAGGGATGGGAGAAGGGTCCAGGGGCGGCCGTGGCTATCAGGAAGGTCTGGCCCGGGCGCAAAAACTGGCCAGCGAAGACCCGCGTGTCGTCGCCAACATCGTCAAAACCTGGGTAGGCAGCAATGAGTGAACATCAAGGCATCACCAAGGGCGCCATTCTGATGCTCGCACTGGGTGAAGAAGGCGCGTCCGAAGTCATGAAATACCTGACCCCGCGTGAGGTACAAAAGCTCAGCGAAGCCATGACCACGATGAAAGCCATTTCGCATGAAGAGGTCGTACTTGTGCTGAATGACTTCAACACCTTTGCCGACAACAATTCCTCGCTTGGTCTGGATTCTGACGACTACATCCGCAGCGTCCTGACCAAGGCGCTGGGCGACGACAAGGCCTCGTCGTTACTGAACCGGATTCTGGGCGGCGGTGCGGATGCCAGCGGCATCGAAAGCCTGAAATGGATGGATGCCGAATCGGTCGCCGACCTCATCCACAACGAACATCCACAGACCATTGCGACCATTCTGGTCCACCTGGAGCGCGATCAGGCTTGCGAAGTGCTGGGACATTTCACCGAACGCCTGCGCAATGATGCACTGCTGCGCATCGCCACGCTGAGCGGGGTGCAGCCCACCGCCTTGCGTGAACTGAACGATGTGCTGACCAAGCTGCTGTCCGGCAGCGACGTGCTGAAAAAACAACCGATGGGTGGCACCCGTGCCGCTGCCGACATCCTCAACTTCATGGGCGGCGACAACGAAGCCTCCGCCATGGAACACCTGAAGAGTTACGACCCCGAGATGGCGCAGAAGATCATGGACGAAATGTTCGTGTTCGAAAATGTGCTGGATATTGATGATCGCGGCATCCAGCTGCTGCTGCGCGAAGTGCAGTCCGATTCGCTCATCATTGCGTTGAAGGGTGCATCGGAAGAAATGCGCGAGAAAATCTTCAAGAACATGTCGCAGCGCGCAGCCGAAATGATGCGCGAAGACCTCGAATCCAAAGGCCCGGTCCGTTTGTCCGAGGTGGAGGCACAGCAGAAGGAAATTCTGATGGTCGTCCGCCGCCTGGCCGATGAAGGCCAGATCAACCTCGGCGGCAAGGGAGAAGAAGCGTATGTCTAGTTGCGTCATTCGCAAGGAAGACCAGCCCGCCTGCCAGCCATGGGAGATGGCCAGTTTCGACTCGACCCCTCACGCGCTGCAGCAGGCCGGGTCGGCTGCAGTCAAGCTGCCCACCATCGACGACATCACCGCGATTCAGGAACAGGCCCGGCAGGAAGGTTATGCCATGGGTCGCAGCGAAGGACACGCTGCAGGGCTCGCCGAGGGCCGCGAACTGGCGGCAGTCGAAACCGCCAGGCTATCCAGCCTGGCCGATAGCTTCACGGCAGAGCTCGACCGCGCCGACGAAACCATTTCGCAGCAGGTGCTCGATCTGGCGATCGATCTTGCCCGCGCCGTGGTGAAATCCGCGCTTGCGATCCGCCCCGAGCTCATCCTCCCCATCGTCAAGGAAGCGGTGCGCTATCTGCCTTCCCTGCAGCAGCCTGCCCTGCTCTATCTGAATCCTGCCGATGTCGAACTGGTTCAAAGCCGGATGGGCAATGAGTTAATGAAAATGGGCTGGCAGCTCACGGATGATCCGGATCTGGAACCCGGCAGCTGCCGCGCCGAAACCCCTAATACGCAAATCGACTCCTCCCTGTCCACCCGCTGGCAGCGCCTCACCGCTGCCCTGGGTAAAGACTCGAAATGGCTCGCCGACTGATGAACACGCAACCCCACAGCGACCGCTGGATCAGCTTTCTGCATGATTGCAGCGAGTTGCTGGCGATCGCCGATCCGATGCTGGTGTCGGGTCGGGTCACGCGCGTGGCAGGGCTGGTGATGGAAGCAGTCGGCCTGAAATTGCCTGTAGGCAGCGCCTGCACCGTCGCCCTCGCCAACGGCGCACACCTGGAGGCCGAGGTCGTTGGCTTCTCCGGCGATCACCTTTTCCTGATGCCGCAAAGTGACGTCGAGGGCATCATGCTCGGCGCACGTGTGTTCCCGGTTGAAGTGATCCCCACCCTGCCCAGTTTAGGCAAGGTCAAACACCCCCGGCGACGGCCGAGCGACCGTACCCGCCACCTGCCGGTGGGCGAGGCCTTGCTGGGCCGGGTGCTCGACAGCAATGGCCGCCCGCTCGACGGCCTCGGGCCTCTCCACACCGAAGCCACCATGCCGCTCAACAACCGGGCGGCCAATCCGCTGGCGCGCGCACCGATCACCGACATCCTCGACGTCGGCGTGCGGGCCATCAACAGCATGCTCACCGTCGGTCGTGGCCAGCGCATGGGGCTGTTTGCCGGTTCAGGTGTCGGTAAAAGCGTGCTGCTGGGAATGATGGCGCGCTACACCAGCGCCGATGTCATCGTCGTCGGCCTGATTGGCGAGCGCGGCCGCGAGGTCAAGGAATTCATCGAACAGATTCTGGGCGAAGCCGGTCTGGCACGCGCCGTCGTCGTCGCCGCCCCGGCTGACACCCCGCCGCTGGTGCGCTTGCAGGGGGCCGCCTATGCCACCTCGATCGCCGAATACTTTCGCGACCAGGGCAAGAATGTATTGCTGATCATGGACTCGCTCACCCGCTATGCCATGGCGCAACGCGAAATCGCGCTCGCCATCGGCGAACCGCCCGCCACCAAGGGCTACCCACCGTCGGTATTCGCCAAGCTTCCTGCGCTGGTCGAGCGTGCGGGGAACGGCAAACCCGGTGGCGGCTCGATCACGGCTTTTTATACCGTGCTCACCGAAGGCGACGACCAGCAGGATCCGATCGCCGACTCTGCACGCGCCATTCTGGATGGCCACATCGTGCTCGATCGTTCACTGGCCGAAAGCGGCCACTATCCCGCGATCAACATCGAGCAATCCATCAGCCGTGCCATGCACAGCATCACCACGATGGAGCAACAGCAGCTTGCACGCCGGTTAAAAAAGCTCTACTCGCGTTATGAACGCAGCCGCGATCTGATCAACGTCGGCGCGTATGCGGCAGGTACCGACCCGCTGTTGGACGAGGCGATCAAATTGCAGTCCGGGATCGAGACCTTCCTCCAGCAAGACATCAGCGAGCGCTCGGATGTCCAGGAAAGCCTGGCCGACCTGTCGGCCCTGTTCCGATAAATTCCAATACTGATAAGGAAAACTAAATGGCAACCCGCTCCGCACTCAACACCCTGATCGACCTCGCCAACAAGGATGCCGATGAAGCCGCCAAGCACCTGGGGGAGGTGTTGCGCAGCTGCGAAGAAGCCACCCAGAAGCTCCAACTGTTACAGCAATATCGTGACGACTACGCGCAGCGCTGCCAAACCAGCCTCTCCAACGGAATCAGTGCCACCCATTTCAATAATTTCCAGGTGTTCATGCATAAGCTCGACCACGCCATCGCCGGCCAGCAAACCGTCGTCAGCCATGCCAATCAACGCGCCGAACAGGCACGCCTGGCGTGGCAGGTATGCGAGCAAAAGAAAATGTCCTTCGTCACCCTGTCTGACCGGGCAAACAAGGAAGATGCACGCCGCGAATTGTGGCGCGACCAGAAACAAAATGACGAGCATGCTGCCCGCTGTGTATCGCACAAGCGTGATCACAGCTAATTCCACCTGAATCGAGGCAATCCATGACACCCCAATCAGCCAATCTCAATCTGGTGAATGCCCTTCAGGCCCAGCCCGCGGGCAGGAAACAGGCCGACCCGGCCGCTGCGGACACTTCGTTCAGCCAGGTCTTGTCGAATGAGATCGCACAAAACAAACCCGGCAACGAAACCAGAAGCGAAGTCAAACGCGAAACAAAAAAGGATGTCCAGTCCGGTTCGGACTCGAACGCAACCGACTCGACCGCTGCGCAGGACACCACGCCAACAGACGCATCCGCACTCGATTCAAGGAATTCGCCATCTGCAGATAACAGCACGGCCCTGTCGGATGCCACGTTGCCAGATGCCACCCAGCCGGTTGCAGACCCCGCCACAATGCTGCCAGACGCCATGCTGGCTCTGGCAGCAGCGCCGAACTTGCTCATACCGCCGCCAGCGCCACCGGCCAGCGGCGTGGTCGACACCGCTGATGCGCTCGTTGCGCGCGCACCCGTTCTGCTTGATTCACTGAGCGGAACCCCTGCCCCTGCAGTGCAGCACGGCCAACTGGCCGATGTTGCAGCTGATGCCGAGGCCGCTGCCGCCCAGCAGCCAGTCAAAGCCGACTTTCAGGCCGCGATGACTGCCACCACGGCGCACGCCACGGCCGCAGCGGCCGCGCTGCCGGGACAAATCGCCGCTGCGGTGTCGCCCGACAGTCTCAAACTGGAGGACACCCGCCCCGACGGCATCAGCAATCCCCTCATGGCCGCCACCCAGCACGCGCTCCTGAACACGATCAGTGCGCCCGCCAGCGCAGCCAGCAACGCCCTCGCGCCCTCGGTCGGCAGCGCAGCCTGGGGGCAGGCGCTGGGTGAAAAGATCGTCTGGATGACGGCAGGCGCGCTACAAACCGCTTCGCTCACGCTCAATCCAGCCAACCTGGGACCCCTGCAGATCGTGCTCAACGTCACCAACGATCAGGCCACCGCCAGCTTCTTTTCTGCCCAGCCCGAAGTCCGCCAGGCGCTCGAAGCTGCCCTGCCCAAACTCCGCGAGATGATGAACGAATCCGGTATCCAGCTGGGGCAGGCGACCGTGAGCGCGGAGCAGCAACAACATCAGCACAACGAAGCGGCCAACCGCGACGCGCGGCGATCCGGGCTGCCCTACCCCGGCGCGAACAACGCAGTCGACACCGGCGCACAGACAGTGCCAACGCTGACCCGGCAATCTGGCCGCGGACTGGTCGATACCTTCGCCTGAAGACACGCCGGGACACTGTTTCGACCCGCGCGTCTCTTGCAAACGCTTGAACTACAGAACCGCTCAAGCGCACCCCGCTCAGGCCGGATCAACAGCGATGTTCCGATCCGGCATCGCTGCGGCGCACGAATACCGCCGTCAGGTTTAACGATATACCTCCCTTTTCACCCTCTTTTCCCCGCATCGAACGCGCGTGTTTCTTTGATAATGACGCGTATGTGCTTCACCTTATCCGTGAAAAGGAACGCTTAACATGGCCAAACCCGCCCCACCTGCTGAAGTCGTCGATGCAGAGGCTGCACCCGCCAAAAAATCGAAGAAAAAGCTGTTCATCATTCTTGGCGTGGCCCTGCTGCTCGGTGGCGGAGGCGCGGCCGCGTGGTTTCTGACGCAAGGCAGCCATGACTCTAAAGAGGCACATGTTGAACCGCAGAAAGCGCCCATTTTCCTGCCGCTTGAAACCTTTACCGTCAACCTGCAGGGGGGCGAACAGTATCTTCAAACCGACATTACCTTGCAGGTGGGCGATGAGGCTGACGTAGAAGCCTTCAAACTCCAGATGCCGCGCGTTCGCAGCCGCCTGCTCACGCTGCTGTCCAGTCAGAATGCCGAGAGCCTCGCCAGCCCAGAAAGCAAAAAGAAACTGGTGCAGGACATCCTGGCGCTGATGAAGCAGCCGTTTGATCCCAATGGCAAGCCGCAACAAGTGACCGATGTGCTGTTCACTACATTCGTGATCCAGTAAAGAAACGCCCATGGCCGACAATTTTCTTTCGCAGGATGAAGTCGATGCGCTGCTGAAAGGCGTCACCGGCGAAACCGATGATGCCCCGGCCGATGCGATCGATCACTCGGTTGCACGGCCTTACAACCTGGCCACGCAGGAACGCATCGTGCGCGGGCGGATGCCCACGCTCGAAATCATCAACGAGCGGTTTGCACGCCTGCTCAGAATCGGTCTGTACAACTTTTTGCGGCGCGGTATCGAGGTCTCGGTCGGCCCGGTCAAGGTCTCGAAATACAGCGAGTTCATCCGCAACCTGGTCGTTCCGACCAACCTCAACCTGATTCAGATCAAGCCGCTGCGCGGCACCGCACTGATGATTTTCAACCCCGACCTGGTTTTTCTCATGGTCGACAACCTGTTTGGGGGCGATGGACGATTCCATACGCGGGTCGAAGGGCGGGATTTCACCCAGACCGAACATCGCATCATCCAGCGCGTCCTGAATATCGTTTTCGAAGCCTATTCGAAATCCTGGGAACCGATCTACCCGGTCGAATTCGAGTTTATCCGTTCGGAAATGAATACCCAGTTCGCCAACATCGCCACCCCGAACGAAGTGGTGGTATCCATCACCTTTGCCATCGAACTCGGCCAGGTCAGTGGCGAAATGCATCTCTGCATGCCGTATTCGATGATCGAGCCGGTCAAGGACCTGCTCACCAGCAGCTTGCAGGCTGAAAACCTGGAAGTGGACAAACGCTGGGTTCGCCTGATGCGGCAGCAGATCCAGATGGCCGAAGTCGAAATCATCGCTGACCTCGGCACCACCCCGATCAGCCTGCGTGACATCGTGAACATGAAAGTGGGCGATGTGATTCCACTGGAAATTCCGCAATCCATCGAAGCCAAAGTGGACGGCGTGCCGGTGATGGAATGCGCGTATGGAAAATTTAACGGCCAGTACACCCTGCGTGTCGAAAAGCTGCTGTCAAACAGCTTGAATGAGCCGTCAACTGGAGACCAAAATGCCTGAAGAACTGACCCAACCGATCGCCGAAGATGACTGGGCTGCCGCCATGGCAGAACAGGCCGAACCGGCAAAACCCGCTGACGACTGGGCCGCCGCGATGGCCGAACAAGCAGAACCCGTGAAAGCCAGCCCGGCTGTATTCAAGGATCTGGCTGCCAGTCCACCCAGCGGCGCCACCCACGATATCGACTTCATTCTGGATATCCCGGTATTGCTGACGGTTGAGCTGGGGCGCACCAAGATCACCATCAAGAACCTGCTCCAGCTTGCACAGGGCTCGGTTGTGGAACTCGACGGCATGGCCGGTGAACCGATGGATGTGCTGGTCAATGGCTGCCTCATTGCCCAGGGCGAAGTCGTGGTGGTGAACGACAAGTTTGGCGTGCGCCTGACCGACATCATCACCCCCGCCGAACGCATCCGGAAACTCAATAAATGAAGCAGCTGTTCGCAACAGTTCAGCCAGCGAGCCTGCTCCTATGGCTGACTGGCACGGGTTTCATGAGCCTGCCGGCAGCGGCCGCCGCAGCCGACACCGCGCCCGCCGTTTCCAGCGCCGGGAGTTTGCTGCAGGTCTTCATCGGTCTGGTTGCTGTTCTGCTCCTGATCTTCGGCACGGCCTGGGTCGCCAAGCGGCTCGGCGTTGCACGGGGTGGTTCGTCCAACCTGTTGCATGTCATCAGCAGCGTATCGGTGGGCGCGCGTGAACGGGTTGTCATGGTCGAAGTCGGCGACAACTGGCTGGTGGTGGGTGTCGCCGCCGGGAGTGTCAATGCCCTGATGACGCTACCCAAGGGCGAGTCGCTGCCTGCGGCACCGGCTGCTTTCAACACCAGTTTTGCGGCCAATCTGAAGCAACTGATCGAGGCACGCCGTGCGAAATAAGTGGCTATCCAGAGGCTTGGTCGCGCTGGCGCTGGCACTGCCGACCCTCGCGCTCGCCCAAAGCGCAGGCGCAGGCCTGCCCGCACTCACCAGCACCCCGGGAGCGGGCGGTGGCCAAACCTACACGCTCAGCCTGCAAACTCTGCTGCTGCTGACCTCGCTGTCATTTCTGCCGGCCGCATTGCTGATGATGACGAGCTTCACCCGCATCATCATCGTGCTGTCGCTGCTGCGCCAGGCGATGGGCACCCAGTCATCGCCGCCGAACCAGGTGTTGATCGGGCTGTCGCTGTTTTTGACGCTGTTTGTGATGGGCCCCACCCTCGACAAAATCTACGTCGAGGCGTATCAGCCCTTGTCCGAAAACCGCATCCAGATGGGCGAAGCGCTCGACAAAGGCGCCGCCCCGCTGCGCGCGTTCATGCTCAAGCAGACCCGTGAAACTGACCTCGCCCTGTTTGTGAAAATGTCCGGCTCGGCGCCGCTGAAAACGGCCGCCGACATCCCGATGCGGGTGCTCATCCCCGCCTACATCACGAGCGAGCTCAAAACCGCATTCCAGATCGGCTTCGCCGTGTTCATCCCATTCCTCATCATCGACATGGTCGTCGCCAGCATCCTGATGGCGATGGGGATGATGATGGTGTCGCCTGCCATCGTCTCGCTACCCTTCAAAATCATCCTGTTCGTGCTGGTTGACGGCTGGAATCTGTTGCTGGGTTCGCTCGCACAGAGCTTTTACTAACCCATTGGAGTGCTGCCATGACACCTGAAAGCGTAATGACCATCGGCCGCACCGCAATGGAAGTCACCATTCTGGTTGCGTCCCCGGTACTGCTCGTCACCCTGGTGGCCGGTCTCATTATCAGCATATTTCAGGCCGCCACCCAGATCAACGATGCCAGCCTGTCGTTCATCCCCAAAATCATTGCCGTACTCATCACCTTCGCCATCGCTGGCCCCTGGATGCTGACCGTAATGACCGACTACATGCGACGCGTGCTCACCGGCCTGCCCGGCATCATCAGTTAGCGTCATCTTTCACCGCCCGCATGATCAGCCTCACCGATGCCCAGCTCAACACCTGGCTCATCAGTTTTATCTGGCCGCTGACCCGCATTCTCGGTCTGCTCATGGTGGCACCGGTGTTTGGTCACCGCTCCGTACCTGCCCGCGTCAAAATCGGCCTGGGTGTGTTTGTCGCCCTGATCGTTTCCCCCGCCCTGCCACCGCTGCCCGATGTCGGACTGGGCTCATGGCATGGCCTGCTCATCCTGGTGCAGCAATTTCTCATCGGCATCGCAATCGGCTTTGTCATGCGCGTGACGTTTGCCGCAGTTGAAGCCGCCGGGGAAATTGTTGGATTGCAAATGGGTCTGGGATTCGCATCCTTCTATGACCCGCAAAGTGCTGGTCAGACGCTGGTACTTGCGCGCTTTTTCAATCTGCTGGCGATGCTGGTGTTTTTGGCGATCAATGCCCACCTGCTGCTGCTTGGCGTACTGGTCGACAGTTTTCAAACCCTGCCCATCAGCACCCAACCCCTTGCGGTGGCAGGTTTTTTCAAGCTCGCCTTGTTCGGATCAACGGTGTTTGCTGTGGGATTGCAGCTGGCATTACCCCTGATTGCCATCCTGCTCATGACCAACCTTGCATTGGGCATCCTCACGCGCTCCGCGCCCCAGCTCAACATCTTTGCGATCGGTTTTCCCATTACGCTGGGCGTGGGGCTGATTGTGCTGGACATTCTGCTGCCCTACTTCGCCCCCCAGTTTGAGCACATGATCCAGAATGGGTTAAAAGAGGCGGCTGACGTTATTCACGCCCTGCATTCGAACAGGGCGGAATGATTTCAAAATTGGATTGAATACCAGGCTGAATTAAAAGCCGAGACTGTCAAGCAGGTCGTCAACCTGGCTCTGATCAGCCACCACGTCGCTCTTGCCTTCCGGATTGATTTGCGGGCCGTTAAGCAAAGTGCTGTCGGTCTCGCGTTTCACTTCAGACGGGGCGTAATCGATCAAAAACTGCACCAGCTGGCTCTCAAGATTGTGCGCCAGATCGGTTACCTTGCGGATCACCTGGCCAGTCAGATCCTGGAAGTCCTGCGCCATCATGATATCGAGCAACTGCTGTTTGGTGGCATTGGTGTCGTGCTGCATATCGACCAGACACTGCATGGTCAGGGTCGCCATATCACGGTAGCTGGCCTCTGAAAACGGCGCATCGAATGTGGTTTTCCAGCCCTTCAGAACCTCGCTTGCCCCTGCATCTATCCGTTCCTGCAAGGGAATGGCGGTATCGGTGGCATTCAACACGCGCTGGGCCGCTTGCTCAGTCATGCGCGCCACATAGTTGAGGCGGTCGCGCACATCGGGCATGTCGATTGACGCTTTTTCCAGCACCTTGTCCAGGCCCAGCTCACGCAAGCTGTCGTGCAGGCCACGGGTCATCTGCCCAACCCGCGCCAGCATTTCGCCCTGTTCACAGACGTCCATTTTTACCGGGGAAACACTTGCGGCAAGCCCACCGGGCTCAGGAAATTGCGACTCCACGTCAACCTCCCGCTTTTTCGAGTTTTTCGAAAATCTTGCCGAGTTTTTCGTCCAGAGTCGCAGCCGTAAACGGTTTGACGACATAGCCATTGGCACCTGCCTGCGCAGCCGCAATGATGTTTTCCTTTTTGGCTTCAGCCGTCACCATCAAGACCGGCAGTTTCGCCAGCGCGGGGTCGGCGCGTATCGTCTGCAACATGGTCAGGCCATCCATGTTGGGCATGTTCCAGTCCGACACCACAAAGTCGAAGTTGCCTGCTCTCAGTTTGGCCAGGCCATCCACGCCGTCTTCTGCTTCCTCGACGTTGGCATACCCCAACTCCTTGAGCAGGTTGCGCACGATGCGGCGCATGGTGGAAAAGTCGTCAACGACTAAAAATTTGGTATTCGGATCGGCCATGCAGCGCTCCATTGATGCATTAATTAAGTGGGGGGTTAAACGGCATGCAGGCATCAAACTTAAGCCAACACGCCATCTAAACGAGAACCCGGATTTTATACCCGCATCGCTCGATTGCCCTGCGTGGCAAAGAATGCCATCACGCGTCCCGGCAACTCGTGCAGCGGCGCGACTTCATGCGTGCCACCCATGGCAATGGCTTCCTTCGGCATCCCGAATACCACGCAGCTTGCTTCGTCCTGTGCCAGGTTATACGCACCCGCATTTTTCATTTCCAGCATGCCGGCGGCGCCGTCTTTTCCCATCCCTGTCAGGATCACGCCGACTGCATTTTTACCCGCGTTGACGGCTGCCGAGCGGAACAACACATCAACCGAGGGACGATGGCGATTGACCGGTTCGCCCTGGTCGATCCTGGTCATATAGTTTGCACCGCTGCGTACCAGCGTCAGGTGGGAATGACCGGGCGCAAGATAGGCATGGCCGGGCAGCACCCGCTCACCGCCCTCGGCTTCTTGAACCGAAATCTTGCACAGCTTGTCGAGGCGATTGGCAAATGACCGGGTAAAACCCTCCGGCATATGCTGGGTGATCAAAACACCCGGACAGTCTGACGGCAATTGCACCAGAAAATCCTTGATCGCCTCGGTGCCGCCGGTGGAGGCGCCAATAATGATCAGCTTTTCGCTACTGATGAAGGGGTTACGCACCGATGCCAGTGCAGAGCCGCCCTGCCCCTGTGTACCCGGCGGCACTCGCGCCTTGATCTTCGCGCGCGCGGCAATCCGGATTTTGTCGGCTATCAGCTCGGTGTATTCGAGCATGCCGCTCTGGATGGACATCTTGGGTTTAGTCACAAAATCGACTGCGCCCAGCTCCAGCGCACGCATCGTGATATCCGAACCGCGCTCGGTCAACGACGACACCATCACCACCGGCATCGGCCGCAAGCGCATCAGGCGATCCAGAAAATCCAGGCCGTCCATCTTCGGCATTTCGACGTCCAGCGTCAGCACGTCGGGATTGGTTTGCTTGATGAGATCACGCGCCACCAGCGGATCGGGCGCCGCGCCGACCACTTCCATGTCGGGCTGGCTATTGATGATTTCCGTCATCACGCCGCGTATCAGCGCTGAATCATCCACAATCAGAACCTTGATTTTCATGCCAAACACTTTCCGGGGCTCGCCCTTGTTAACACTCAATTCAAATCGATCTCGACATCGATGGGATTGGCCTGAAGCCGGCTGGCGTAGTCATGCTCACGCCGAACCAGGGTGTAGTTATTGAGCTGGATGAGTTTCTTGACCAGAACCTTGCCGGTTTCCGGAAAGAAATACACCTTGCGCGGGTGAATGTCGTTCAGATCCTCGGCCAGGATGCGGATATTCACATCCCGCAAATAGTCGCGTACGAAGCGGGCATTCCGCTCACCCACGTTGATGCTGCTAAAGCCCCGCAACACATTGCCTCCCCCGAACACCTTGGCTTCCAGGTTCTCGCGCCGGGCGCCTGCCTTGAGGAGCTGATTGATCAACACCTCCATGGCGTAGGCGCCATAGCGCATCGACGAAGCAGATGCGCCACCTGATTCCCCGTCCGGCAACATGAAATGATTCATTCCGCCGATGCCTGAAACCCGGTCGCGAATACAGGCTGCAACACACGAACCCAACACCGTCACGATCAACATCGGCTTGCCGGTGAAATAGTATTCACCCGGCAATATCTTGGCCGCATCGCAGTCGAAGATGCGGTCGTAATACAAATTGGTTGCCAGATGTTCTTCAATTGCGGGATTCACAAGGTGTTCCCTGCACGCGCCACCCGCGGATCCAGTTCGTAGACCGTCTTGCCACGCAGTTTCAGCGCATCAGACACATACATGAAATTTTCAGAATGGCCGGCAAACAGCAGGCCATCCGGTTTCATCAGCGGCACAAACCGCGAGAGGATTTTGCTTTGCGTCGGTTTATCGAAATAAATCATCACATTGCGGCAAAAAATCACATCGAACGGGCCGCTCACGGGCCAGCTGCCGGCCAGCAGATTGAGGGTCTTGAATGTAATCAGCTGGCGCAACTCGGGACGCACCCGCACCATGCCCGCGCGACTTCCTGTTCCCTTCAAAAAAAAGCGCCGGACACGGTCTTTCGGCATCTTCTCCAGCCGGTCGGCGGTATAAATGCCGTTCGCACCGGCATCAAGCACATTGGTGTCAATGTCCGTGGCCACAATACTGACCGGCGGCGACAGGGTATTGAACGCCTCACACATCGTCATCGCGATCGAATAAGGCTCCTCGCCGGTTGAACTGGCAGAGCACCAGATCGTCAGCGGTTTTTTTGACTTGAGCGCATGCTCGGCCAGGATCGGAAAATGATGCGATTCACGAAAAAACGATGTCAGATTAGTCGTCAGCGCATTGGTGAATGCCTCCCACTCGTCGCTGTCGCGTCCGCTTTCCAGGCCATCCAGATAGTCCTCGAACGAGTTCAGGCCCTTTGCCCGCAGGCGGCGCGCCAGGCGGCTGTACACCATTTCCTGCTTGCTTTCGGCCAATGAAATACCGGCCTGCCGGTAAATTAGCGCACGCACCCTGGCAAAGTCGCGTGGTGTGAATGTAAAAACCTTGGTGCTATCCGGCGTATTTTTCGAAATTGTTGTCATGTTCAGGCTATTTGCCCGCGCTCCCACTTCTCAGCAGGCAGCGAGGTTCACGCAGTCAATCGAGGAAGCGCCATTCCGGCTCGACCGCCCTGCGGAAAAGCGGGTTTGCCTCCACGTTGGGCTCCACCCTGCCCCCCGCGCACCAGCTTGAACGTGTTCACCAATTGCTCAAGCTTGGCGGCCTCATCCTGCAGGCTTTCGGCGGCTGCTGCGGATTGCTCCACCAACGCAGCGTTCTGCTGGGTCATTTCATCCATCTGGCTCACAGCCTGATTGATCTGGGCGATACCCGCGCTTTGCTCCTGGCTGGCCGCCGCACTCCCACTCATGATATCCACGACCAATTGCACCGACGTCACCACATCATCAATCGCTTCACCCGCCTCGTTGACCAGTTTTCTACCCAATTCGACCTGGGACACCGAATCAACGATCAAAGTCTTGATTTCCTTCGCCGCGCTTGCACTGCGCTGCGCCAGATGGCGAACCTCCGCTGCCACCACAGCAAAACCGCGCCCCTGCTCACCGGCGCGCGCCGCTTCCACCGCTGCATTCAAGGCCAGGATATTGGTCTGGAACGCAATCCCGTCGATCACGCCAATGATGTCGGCAATCTTGCGCGAACTGCTATTGATCGAGGCCATGGTTTCGATCACCTGACCGACCACCTCGCCGCCATGCACGGCAATGTCAGCGGTCGAAGCCACCAGTTTGCTGGCCATGTGGGCATTGTCAGCATTTTCTTTCACTGTGCTGGTGAGCTCTTCCATTGAGCTGGCTGTTTCTTCCAGGCTTGAGGCCTGCGATTCGGTTCGATTAGACAAGTCCGCATTACCATGGGCGATCTCCTGCGCACCCGTATTCACACTTTCGGTGCTCTCCTTGATCTGCCCCACCAGCAATTTGGTGTTGTTTTGCAGGACACGCAAGGATTGCATTAACGCGGCAATCTCGGCTGCACCACTGGCTTCAATCCGCCCCGTCAGGTCGCCTGCGCTCATGCGCTCAATATCGTGCCCGGCATTTTGCAAAGGCAAAACGACACTGCGGTAAGACAACACCCCAAACGCTCCGGCCATCGGCACACCCAGCGCAGCAATGACCATCAGGCTATTCAGGTAAAGCGTGCCTTCACTGCTCGTGGCCAGCCAGGCTAAAACACCAATCACCCCAAACAACGCAGCCATTGCGCTCACCGCCAACAACAGCAGGGTCTTGATGGAATAAGCTTTCGCCAAGCCTGAACGCTGTAACAAGGTCGGCCTGACCGCACGACCATCCTGGATCTTGAGGCGTGTGTCGCCCGCTTTGATTGCCCGATAAGCGCTATCCGCAGCCTGGATTTGCGCCCGGCTGGGCTTGATCCGAATTGAGCTGTAGCCGACGACTTTGCGGTTCTCGATAATGGGCGCGGCATTGGCCTCAACCCAATAATGGTCGCCGTTTTTACAACGGTTTTTAACCAGCCCAGTCCACGCTTTTCCGCTCTTCAGGCTGTGCCAGAAATCTGCGAACGCCTCGACCGGCATATCCGGATGACGCACGATATTCTGCGGCGCTCCCAACAGTTCGTCTTCGCTGAACCCACTGACATCGATGAAGGCTTGGTTAACGTAGGTAATGTTGCCGTGCAAATCGGTTCTCGAGACAATTGCTTCATCGTCTTGCAGCACGTATTCAACGTTGGTCACCGGCAAATTGGATCGCATGGATAATCCTTTATTAATTGTTCAAATCGAATTCAGGTTTAAAACTCTTCCCATTCGCCATCGCTGCTACTGGTCGTGGCAAGCTTCTTCTGTGCCGATGGAGACCTGGCTTTCGTGCCCTTCGAAGTGCCCAGCATCGCAGGCGCACGGTTTTGAACACTTGAATGAGCAGGTTGCTGCTGATAGCTCATGCCATCCAGCTTGAATACACTGACTGCCTGAGACAGGCTGCTGGCCTGTTCCTGCAAACTTCCAGCCGCGGCGGCTGCCTGTTCAACCAGGGCAGCGTTTTGCTGGGTGACGTCGTCCATCTGGGTGATGGCCTGGTTGATCTGCTCGATGCCCGCGCTCTGTTCCTGACTGGCAGCAGCAATCTCGCTCATGATGTCGGTGACGCGTTTGACCGAGGTGACAATCTCACCCATGGTCTTGCCCGCTTCGTCCACCAGCTTGCCGCCCGCATCAACCTGGCTGACCGAGTCTTCAATCAAGGATTTGATTTCTTTGGCCGCACCCGCGCTGCGCTGCGCCAGGTTGCGCACTTCGGCTGCCACCACGGCAAAACCACGACCCTGTTCGCCTGCACGCGCGGCTTCAACCGCAGCGTTCAAGGCCAGAATATTGGTCTGGAAGGCAATGCCGTCGATGACACCGATGATGTCGGCAATCTTGCGCGAGCTGTCCTTGATCGAGGCCATGGTGTCGACCACATGGTCAACGACCTGGCCTCCCTTGACCGCAACGTCGGAGGTGGATCGCACCAATTGATTGGCCTGACGCGCATTTTCTGCGTTTTGCTTGACGGTGCTGGTCAGCTCTTCCATCGAACTGGCCGTTTCTTCCAGGCTTGAGGCCTGCTCTTCGGTTCGGCTCGACAGGTCAAGGTTTCCGGTAGCAATCTGGTTTGATGCAGTAGCCACGTTGTCGGTGCCAGTTCGAACCTGACTGACGATCGTCACCAGGTTGTCGGTCATGTCCTTCAGCGCCTGCATCAGCTGGCCGATTTCATCCTTCGACTGCACATCGATGCGATGCGTCAGATCGCCTTCGGCGACGGCACGCGCAAGCCTCACCGCTGCATCCAGAGGGCGGGTGATGGCGCGGGTGAAAACGACTGAAACACCAAGCAAGACCAGCGCACTGACAAGCAGTCCCATCACAATTGCAGTTTGTGCAGCGCCAGCCGCCTCATTGCCACTTGATTCCACCCGCTTGGCCGCACCTTCGATCATCTCGCTTATTTCGCCCATCTTGAGCTCGACCGCTTCAAAAGCCTTAATGAACTCAGGGTATTTAGCCTGTGCAGCCGCTTGATCCTCAAGCGCCAGTGCAACGACTGATTCAGCTGCACTGATGTATGCATTCAGCACGCTTTCACTATCGGCAATCTTCTCCTTGATCTGCCCATCAAGCGGGAGAGACTTGTTTTCAGCAAGGCTTTTACGGAACACGCTGGCATGTTCCCGCAAACCTTCAACGATTTGCTTTCCTTCTTGAGCGCGCTCCGCTTCCGGCATTTGCCCTGTAAGAAGCGATGCCAATACATCCGCTCGCAACGCGTCATGCATCATGTCGGCTTGCATCAAGTTTTTTTGTGCGGCCGAACTGGCCATGACATCCGTCATGGCGTTGCGCATCTTTTGCTGCCCCCAAAACCCGGCAGCAGCGATTGCCAAGGCAAAAGCCAGGCTTAGCAGGCTAAAGCCAAAAATCTTCTGTTTAATTGTCATCGAGGAAAACATGGTCAAGATCCTGTTGTTTGTTTGTTTGTTTGTGACGAAATCAAACCCTGAGGGTTATTTATCCATGGCCAATTCAAAGCGAACGCCCAGCACGGTCGCATTCTTGATCTGTGCATCGGTGCCAGGATTAATCACATACTGAATGTCCGGCTGAACAATGAGCCAGGACGACAGTGGCGTACGGTAGGTTGCTTCCCAAACCGATTCAGAACTTGTGGCCTCATAACCAGAACCCGAAGCAGCCAGGCGATATTTTTCGCCCGTCTGGGCAAGGCTGTAAGTCAGCGCAAACTGATCTTCGCTACGTCCTGGAATCATTCCGGTAAAAACCAGCCCGGTTTGGAAATAGCTTTCAAACTGGTTGAAATCAGCATTGGCCCTGCCGTAACGGAGGAATCCATCGGTGTGGCTACCGGGATTGGCTGTTCCGACATAGAGAATCTTTTCGGCCAGCACATAAAACCCGCTGTTGCCCTTGCTCATCAGGGGATCGCCTGCCCCGTCGACATCCACCAAATCCTCAAACCGTGCGGTGTAGGACCAGGCGCCAACGGCAAATTTATCGGTTACAGGAAGCCCGGTCACTTCCGCATCCTTGTTCAATTCAGGAATAAAGCCCACTTCGGCCACGCTTAAGGTGCCGTCCCCCTTATTGAACTGAATGTGGGTACCACGCGGATTATCGAGATCCCCGGGCACACCATCCAGCACAACCGCTTGAATGTATGTTTCGGATGTTGGACGGAACCTCAAGCGCAAACCCACGGAGCTGGTGGGAAAGACAGAAGGCCCGTTCTGGCCGGTTTGAGCCAGCTCGGAGCCAATACCGGGAGAGGGGTGCAGAAAAATTCCCGTGCTGTGGCTGACGTAAAACTCGGAGTTGAGGTCGTACAGACCCAGAAGCACCGACACCTTGTCATCCTGCCACTGCTTCTGAATCCATGCCTGGAAAATTTTCGCGGTATTAGTGTCGACTTCAATGTTATCGACACCCTGGCTGCTCCCGACATAATTGGCGTTGGGTTTACCACCAATGCTTGCAATTCCATGCAAGCCTGCCGACATGCCATCCCAGCCGAACAGCGTGCCCAGATCCCAGTCGAGCTTGGCGTCAAGATTGCCCAGCACTGTCGTTCCTTGCTGCAGGCCACCCGACACATTGGAAAAAACATCGGCCCGGTAAAGAAAACTCCAGTTGAAGCCATCCTCGGCGGCTAACAGTTGTTGTGTCTCCACCGCACTCTCGGCGCCCATTACCAGGACCGGGACGAAACCGCACGTGCAGGCCAATAGCATGGCAATTCTGTTTTTCATCTTCGACTCTTTATCAACGCTTTTTTATTAATCAAACCAAAACCCAAGCATTCAAAAACCGTCTCTTAAACCCAATCCCGCTGAGTGCTGTTTCCGGACTGGGTATATGCTTGGGCCGGTTCTCCGCAACATGTATTTCATATTTATGAGTATCGGTAATTGAGCCATATTCTGTAGGCTGGCATGCGCAATGCCAGGCTGAGAAAAGAACGTCCTGGATAGTCTTCCGCCCATTCTTGGCTGCCGTGGCCATGCGGCGAGCATCATTGTTTGCCTGGGTGAGATGCCGCACAAACGCAAAGAGAGCGGAATTACTTTCCGCCGTCTAGCTGTCTGTTCGATGAATCCGAGATTTCGATGAATCCGAGATAACGTCCTAGAAGGATTCCCAATCGTCGTTATGATTTTCGCTGGTTACCAGAAGGTTCTCCGGCCTTGCAGCCGAAGCAGACATTGCTCTGGATTTGGCTTTCGACGTCGTTCTGCTTCTGTCTGTCATTAACGGCCGTTCAGTTCGCTGGCTTCAGGATCAAAACTCTTCCCATTCGCCGTCGCTGCTACTGGTCGTGGCAAGCTTCTTCTGTGCCGATGGAGACCTGGCTTTCGTGCCCTTCGAAGTACCCAGCAGCACCGGGGCACGGTTTTGAACCCGTGAGCGGGCAAGTTGCTGATAGCCCATGCCGTCCAGTTTGAACACGCTCACCGCCTCGGTCAGGGCGTTGGCCTGTTCCTCCAGGCTCTCGGCCGCTGCTGCGGCCTGCTCGACCAGGGCAGCGTTTTGCTGGGTGGCATCGTCCATCTGGGTGATGGCCTGGTTGACCTGCTCGATGCCCGCGCTCTGTTCCTGACTGGCAGCAGCAATCTCGCTCATGATGTCGGTGACGCGTTTGACCGAGGTGACAATCTCACCCATGGTCTTGCCCGCTTCGTCCACCAGCTTGCCGCCCGCATCAACCTGGCTGACCGAGTCTTCAATCAAGGATTTGATTTCTTTGGCCGCACCGGCGCTGCGCTGCGCCAGGTTGCGCACTTCGGCTGCCACCACGGCAAAACCACGCCCCTGTTCGCCTGCACGCGCGGCTTCAACCGCAGCGTTCAAGGCCAGAATGTTGGTCTGGAAGGCAATGCCGTCGATGACACCAATGATGTCGGCAATCTTGCGCGAGCTGTCCTTGATCGAGGCCATGGTGTCGACCACCTGGCCAACGACCTGGCCTCCCTTGACCGCAACGTCGGAGGTGGATCGCACCAATTGATTGGCTTGACGCGCGTTCTCGGCATTCTGCTTGACGGTGCTGGTCAGCTCTTCCATCGAGCTGGCCGTTTCTTCCAGACTGGATGCCTGCGATTCGGTGCGGGAGGATAAATCAGCATTGCCGGAGGCGATCTCGCGCGAGGCAACAGAGATGGTCTCGGTGCCGGAGCGCACCTGGCCTACGATGTTCACCAGGCTCTCGTTCATATTCTTCATGGCCCGCATCAACTGGCCGGTTTCATCCTGGCTGTGCACCTCGATGGTCTGAGTCAGGTCGCCGGCCGCAACACACTCGGCAATCCGGACGGCTTCATTCAGCGGACGGGAAATCGCACGAATCAGCCAGAGGCCGATCAGGGCGGACAGAAACACGCCGATCACGATCACCGCAATGGAAATCATCTCAACCGTAACAAAGCGTGATTGCGCGGCATCGAACTCGCCCTTGGCAACCTGAAGCTGGAGCTTGATAAGCGCCTCCACACTACCCCGCACGGATGGGTAGGTCTCTCTCATCGGCCCTTGCAAGACTTCGCCTGCTTGCTGGAAATCATGGGCGCCCAAAGCGGCAATTGCCGGCAGCAACCCATTCCGGCCATATATTCTGCGATGGGCGTCGAATTCTTCGGCCAGTTTTTTCTCTTCTGGTGACAAATTGGTCGCCATGTAGGCCTTCCAGACGGTGTCGATTTCCGTCACTACTTTCTTGAGCTCAACCACATTCTTGTCAACAACCGAAGCATCTTCCGGAAACGCCGACAACTGCCCCGATACCGATTCCGCAACGATAACTTGATTTTTGTTGATCAATGCCGAAATGCGCTCGAGCTGCCCCAGCGTAACCATCCTGTCCTCGTAGACGGACTTCAAGGAGCCGTTGGTGGTGCTCAGGCTGACCAGCCCGAGCGCCCCGATGACGATCAGCAGCGCTGAAAGAAAACCGATCACAAAGATCAACCGTGATTTGATGCTTAGATTAGTCAACATGATTTAGTCTCTTTTCGTCGTGGATAACACTACGGAACACTCAGGTGCGCACCTAAAATCAGGTCATGCCGCTGACTGATCGAACAAGCCCATCTCAGCGCTGGACATCAGCCTGTCGATGTCCACCAGAATCAGCATGCGGTCGCCGAGCGTACCCAAACCGATCAAATAATCGCTGTCGAATGAGGTACTGATGTCAGGCGCAGGTTTCAATTGTTCGGCCGATAGCGTAGTCACATCTGATACGCTATCCACCACCATGCCCACCACCCGCCCGGCGATATTGAGAATAATCACAACAGTGAGTTGATCGTAGGTAGGCGTGCCCAGACTGAGTTTGATGCGCATGTCCACAATCGGCACGATGGTGCCGCGCAGATTGACGACCCCCTTGATAAAAGCCGGTGCATTGGCAATCCGGGTGACCGGCTCGTAGCCGCGTATTTCCTGCACGCGCAGAATGTTGATGCCGTATTCCTCGCCGCCCAAAGTAAAGGCGAGAAACTCGTCTGCCCCGCCCTTGCCGGATGTATGCATACTGGTTTGTGTTTGCGTGGTGTAGCTCATGAGGTCAATCCTTGTTTGATCTTGAAAACAGACTGTCGCAACGTCAGTTAGCGCAAGAGGGCAGAGACATCGAGAATCAGCGACACGCCGCCGTCACCCAGAATCGTGGCACCCGATATGCCTGGCACCTTGCGGAAATTGGATTCCAGGTTTTTGACCACGACTTGCTGCTGACCGACCAGGCCGTCGACCAACAGGGCCGCTTTCTTCCCCTCGGCTTCGAGAATGACGATGATGCCCTGCGACGGATCGGAAAACTTCGGTTCGATATCGAACAGCTCGTACAAGGGAATCAGGGGCAGATACTCTTCGCGCACCTTGACCACTTTGCCCTGGCCTGCGATTTCCTTGACGTCGATTGCCATAGGCTGCAAGGACTCGATGACGTAGCCCAGTGGCAGGATGTACACCTCCTCGCCCACCTTGACCGACATGCCATCGAGAATGGCCAACGTCAGCGGCAGCGAGATGGAAATGGTGCTGCCGGAACCCGGCGTCGAGCGGATTTCAACCGTGCCGCCCATGGCAGAAATATTGCGCTTGACCACGTCCATGCCAACGCCACGCCCCGACACGTCGGTGACGACTTCCGCCGTCGAAAATCCAGGGGCAAAAATCAGTTGCCACACATCGATGTCAGGCATGGTTTCCGACACGTTCAAACCCTGCTGCATGGCCTTGGCGAGAATCCGGTCACGACTGAGACCGCCGCCATCGTCGGTCACTTCGATCACGATATTGCCGCCCTGATGCGCGGCTGACAGGGTCAGCTTGCCGGTTTCACCTTTACCTGCAGTACGGCGCTGTTCGGGCATTTCGATACCGTGATCCACGCTGTTGCGAACCAGGTGGGTCAGTGGGTCGACGATGCGTTCGATCAGGCCCTTGTCGAGTTCGGTGGCGGCGCCGCGCGTGATGATCTCGACCTTCTTGCCGAGCTTGGTCGCCAGATCGCGCACCATGCGCGGGAAGCGCGAGAACACATAGTCCATCGGCATCATGCGGATCGACATCACGGCTTCCTGCAGGTCACGCGTGTTGCGCGCCAGCTGGTTGGCGCTGTTGAGCAGGCGCTCGTGAATCAGCGGGTCCAGCGCCATGATGCGTTGTTCAATCATGGCCTGGGTGATGACCAGTTCGCCCACCAGGTTAATCAGTTGATCGACTTTTTCGACCCCCACCCGAATCGATGAGGATTCCTGCGAGCTTGCTTCCTTATCAGTGGCACGCCGCCCCGGATTCCGGGCCTCGGTTGGCGGGGTGGCAGCGGCCACTTCCGGAACGGGTGCCGCTTCCACAACAGGCGCAGCCTCGGCTGCGGCAGGCGGACTGGCGGCAGCCGGCGCTGCTGCTGAACCCTGGGTGATTTTGAGATCATCCGGGTCGAGCACAAACGAGCAGATCGCGACGATGTCGTCCTGGCTCTCGCAGGTGATCAGCGTAAAGGCCACGCGTTTATCCGCCAGCACCTCCTGACAGATGGTCCCCAGCAAACCCAGCTCGGTCGCCAGCGCGTCTACATCGCGCTGCGGTACATCGGGAAGCTCGATCCGGAAGTGAACATTGCCATCGGCGTCTGCTGCCGGCGGTGCGTCCGCTGACGTGCTTGCAACGGGTTCAGGGGCTGCGGCCGGGGCAGCCACAGTGCCTTTCGACAAGGCGGCGAGCCGCGTGCTGACGCTGGACACCGCAGCCTGATCAACGGCCGTGCCATGGTGATGGCCGCCCATCAGCATGGTCAACACATCCTTCGACACCAGAAATGCATCCACATGCTCAGGTGTCAACGCCATCTCGCCTTTGCGAATCCGGTCGAGCAACGACTCCAGGGTATGGGTCACTTCGGTGATGTCGTTGAAGCCGAAGGTGGCCGCGCCGCCCTTGATTGAATGCGCCGCACGAAAGATCGCATTGAGATCCTCGCTATCCGGATCGGCCACATCGATATCCAGCAACAGTTTCTCCATTTCCGCGAGCAGTTCATCTGCCTCGTCGAAAAACACCTGGTAAAACTGGCTCATATCAATCGTCATTTTTTAAACTCCGTTATGCTCGATGCATGTTCTGTTGCTGTTATCCGTGGCCTGCTGCCTGATCGGTTCGATCAGGCAGCAAGCTGCATGGCCAAACTTGATAGTCAGGCTTTATATCGGCATCTTTCTGCAATTCTTCATGCCGCAGCGCGCTTAAAACAGGGAGCGGGCATGAATTTTGTTTAACGATGGCTTTAAGAAGAGGAAAGCCGACAGTCGCCCTCAAGGACGTGCTGTCGGCCATCAAAACAAGCCCCGGATGCCGGGTCTTAGATGAAATTGAAGAGCGAGAGTCCGGATGTCTTCACAAACGATTTTTGTGCGGCTTCGAGCGCAACTTGCTGCATCGAAAGCTGGGTGACTGCCTGGGTGTAATCAAGGTCCTGAAGTTCGGACAAAACCTTGCTGTATTGCAGGTCGCGGTCTGTCCCCACGTTATCGAGCGCATCGAGTTCCTGCAAGTTCGACCCTACCGATGCGCGCACAGTCAGCACGTTGTCCAGCGCACTATCCATGTTGGCGCCAGCGGTCGCCAGCCCGGCAGTCAGCCCCGCGGTTCCAGGCGTGTTCAACAGGTTAACAAGATCAGTGATGGTCTTGAATACATCCGACGCACCGCCCGGCGGCAGACCGCCCTGAAATACCGTTGAACCCGGGCTGCTGACCGCCATCTGGCGGAACGCATCGACTTGCAATTTCTGCTGTCCGGGGTCGCCCTGATAGGTCGCGCCGGTGGCGGTCTGGAAAAACGCCGGGGTATTGCTCTGGAAACCGGAAAACAGGTAATTGCCGGCTGAATCGCGGCTGTTGGCCAGACCCAGCAACTGTTGCAGGCGACCATTCAACTCGGTCGCTATGAAACCGCGCTCACTATCACCCAGCGTGCCATTGCCCGCTGTAATGATGGCGTCTTTGACGTCCTTCATGAGCTCCGTCACCCCCGCCAGCGTGCCTTCAACCTGACCCAGCGTGTTCTTCGCATACTGCCGATTGACGCCATACTGACTGTTGATCGATTGCGATTGGGTGATGTCGAGTGCACGCGTGGCGGCAACCGGATCATCTGCAGGGGAGAGAATGCGGCGGCCACTGCCAATCTGCTCCTGCGTTTTTTGTAGGCGATTTTGCAGGTCGCTCATGCGGTTGGACGCGGTTTCGAATATGAGCTGGGTGCTGATACGCATGATGGACTACTCCTTATCGACCTATCGATAGCAACACGTCGAACAATTCGCTGGCAATCTGCATGACCTTGCCAGCAGCCTGATAAGCCTGCTGGTAACGCAACAAGTTAGCCGCCTCTTCGTCAAGATTGACACCCGACTCATTTTGCAGGGACATCGTGGCTTCGGTGAGCAGTTTCCCAGCCGCACTACTGGTCACTTCGAGTTCGCGGGTTTTGTTGCCGACCTGGCTGACAAACTGTGAATACGCGCCCTGGTAACTGACCGTGCCATTGCCCAGGGTGTTGGCGGTTTGCAGCGCGCCCAGCAACAGGGCATTGCTGTTGTCGCCCACTGCGCCGGTTTGGGCAGCAGCGGCAATCTTGGCAGGGTCGGTGATGGCCACGCCAAAGCCGGATGCACCGTTGACAGTCGGGCGGATCAGGAAGCTGTCGCCTGCCGCTGCACCTGCTGTCAGGTTCAATGTCACACCGTCTATCGTCTGCGGGAAGGAAGCGAAAATGGTGGGGGTGTTGTCGGATATACGGGTTACGGTGTAATTGGTGCCATCGAATTGCAGCCGGTAATCGCTGGTCGTGAGCGCATTGACGTTGCTGATGCTGGCGGTGAGCACGGCAGAGCCCGTGTTATTACTGTTCTCGCCCACCACCGGTGTAGCGGCCGTGAAGAAAGCGCCGCCAGCCACGCCGCCGAGATCAAATCCGAGTTGATGCTGCGCATTGAAGCTGCTGGCCAGCCCGATGGCTACCCGACCCAGCGCGTTTTGCGCGGGTTCTAAAGATTGACTGCGGAAATCGAGCAGACCGCCCAGCTGGCCGCCAGACAGTGCCGACTCCGCCAGGGGCACCAGACTACCGTTGCTGGCACGGTAGGCGACTTCAAGCTTTTCAGGATTGGTAGCGGACGCCACATTGGTGAGGGTATACGTCGACACGCCGACCACCAGCGGCTGACCATTGCCGATAAACACGTTGTAGTCGCTACCCTGCGCGACGACCGTAACCTTGATTTGCTTGTTCAATTCCATCAGCAGCTGGTCACGCTGATCCAGCAGGTCGTTGGGGGGTTGGCCGCTCGCCCGCTGGGCCTTGCCGATTGCATCGTTCAACTGGGCAATTTGAGCGCCGTAAGTGTTGATATCGGCGACACTGGACTGAATCTGGCCATTCAGGCTGCGCCCGATTTCATCGAGGCGCCCTGCCATGCTTTGAAAGCGCGATGCCAGCGACTCGGCTGACGACAAAGCTGACTGCCGCGCCGGGATCGAGGTCGGGTTCGAGGCGACATCCTGCAGACCCGTGAAAAACTCCTGCAAGGCAGGTGACAGGCCGGCAGTAGGGTCGGCCAGCAAATTGTTGATCTGCCTGATTTGAGCGTAATGACTATCCAGGCCGCTTTTCGTGGTCTGTGCCGACTGCACCTGATTGCCCAGAAACTCGTTGTACACGCGCTTGATCGTGGAGACATCAACCCCTTGCCCCAGGAAGCCAAAACCAAAGTTTTGTGCCTGCGCCGCACCCTGCACGATGACCTGACGGTTATAGCCAGGTGTCGCTGCATTCGCGATGTTATGCCCAGTCGTGCTGATCCCTACCTGCGCGGCGGCGAGTGCACTTTGGCCAATACTGAGGATGCTGGTTGCCATTTGACTAGGCCCGGATGGATTTCGGTGAGGGCGGAAGTTCGCTCAATAGAGGAATCGGCCGATGTGGCCATAACTTGAATGCTGATTCAAACTTTTTATCAGCCGGTTTCGACCATGCGAATCACGCTCATCAGCTTCTGGGCGTAATTCGGGTCGGTGGCATAGCCCGCCTGCTGCAATCCCTGGGCAAACCCGGTGGCGTTGTGCCCCGCTGCGACGACATTCTGATAGCGTGCGTTGCCGCGCAGCATATTGGCGTAGTCGCGGAAAGAATCAGCATAGGAATCATAGGCACGGAAGGTATCCACCTGTTTTTGCGGCTTGCCGTTGACGTATTCGGTGGTGACGATGTCGACGGTGCGCCCGCTCCAACTGCCCCCCGCCTTGATGCCGAACAGGTTATGGCTGTTCTGGCCGTCCGCGCCGCGAATTTCCGCCCTGCCCCACCCCGTTTCGAGCGCGGCCTGCCCCATCATGAAGTGGGCAGGAATCCCGCTGTCGGCGCTGGCTGCCTGGGCATGAGGCAGCAAGCGCTGTACAAAGGATTCAACATGGGCGGGCGCATCGCCCTTGCGTGTTGTTGCTGCGGGAACAGGCGTCGCAACGGGTTGAGCCGGATTATTCAAGGGATAAGCGGATGCTGCCTCTGTTTTAAGCGCTGGCGTAGCCTCGTATTTCAAGCCTGATGCAGGTTCCGGTTTCAAAACCGGCGCGACATACACATTGAGCGGCAGGCCTGGTGCGTTGACTGCCCCCGGCATTCCCGCTTCGCCAATGGGCTGCTGCGTGGCACGCGAAAGCTGGCTCACCATCATGTCAGCCAGACCGATGCCGCGGCTGGCCAGCCGCTGGGTCAGCTGCTGGTCGAGCATCGAGGTGTACATGCGGGTTTGTTCGTTGTCGAACATGCCCTCCTGCGGGGTGGCGTCACGCATGCTTTTCATCAGCATGTTCATGAACACGGCCTCAAACTGCTGCGCGGCGGCTTTCAGCGCCTCGGGCGAGTTTTGCGCGGCACCGAGCTTCAACTGATTGAGGCTATTGGCGTCAATCGCCAGCTTGGATGAGATATCGGTATTGATGGACATTTGAATCACGTCCCGTTAAATCACTTCCAGCTCGGCGTGCAGCGCACCCGATGCCTTCAAGGCCTGTAAAATCGCCAGCAGATCCTGCGGGGTCGCGCCAATCGAGTTCAGCGCTTTCACCACGTCAGCCAGCGATGCGCTGGGCTTGAGCAGCATGACTTCGCCTTCTTTTGCCGTAATTTCGATTTGAGATTCCTGCGTCACCACCGTTTGCCCTCTGGAAAACGCCTCGGGCTGACTCACTTCCGACGTGGTATTGATCACCACCGACAGGTTGCCATGTGACACCGCGCTGCGATCAAGTGTCACCGACTGGTTCATCACCACGGAACCAGTACGCGCATTGATAATGACCTTGGCCATGCTCTGCGCCGGGCTGACGTCGATGCTTTCGATTGCGCCCAAAAACGCAACCCGCCCACTTTCGCCTATCGGCGTTTTCACCTGAACCACCCGGCCATTAATGGCGCGTGCCGTGTCCTTGCCGAAGCGTGCATTCACGGCATCGACCATGCGGCTGGCAGTGGTGAAATCGCTCTGCCGCAGCTCCAGATTGATGCTGCCGGATTCGCCCAATGTAGTTGCAACAGTGCGCTCGACCGTCGCACCAGAGGGAATGCGCCCCACGCCCAGATGGTTGATCTGGGTTTTGCTGCCAGCCGCCGCAGCCCCCGCACCGCTGACCGCCAGGTTGCCCTGTGCCATCGCGTACACCTGTCCGTCCGCACCTTTCAATGGGGTCATCACCAGGGTGCCGCCGCGCAGGCTCTTGGCATTGCCGATCGACGACACTGTAATGTCGATGCTCTGCCCGGCCTGGGCAAACGCTGGCAAATCGGCCGTTACCATCACCGCCGCGACGTTCTTGAGTTGCATATTGGTGCCGACGGGCAGGTTGGCGCCCATTTGAACCAGCATGTTGTAAATGCTCTGGACGGTGAACGGCGTCTGCGTGGTCTGGTCACCCGTGCCATCCAGGCCCACCACCAGACCGTAACCCACCAGCTGGTTGATGCGCACCCCCTGTATGGAGGCAAGATCCTTGATCCGCTCGGCATGGGCCACGCTGCTTAACGCCAGCATGCCCCATACAATCAATCGCGAAATGTTCATGCTGCGTCCTTTAAAAGGGGATGAAGCTCAGGAAAAACCGCCCCATCCAGTTCATTATTTCGGCCTCGTCGTATTTGGCGCTGGTGCGATACTCGATCCGCGCATCCGCTACCCTGCTCGATGACACATTGTTGCCCACCAGTATCGTGTCGGGCTGCACCACGCCTGACAGGCGGATGTATTCGGTTCCCTTGTCGAGCCCGATCTGCTTTTCGCCCGCGACCACCAGGTTGCCGTTGGGCAGCACTTCAATCACGGTCACCGTAATATTGCCGCTGAAGGTGTTGCCGGAATTGACTTTCGCGGCGTCATCAAACTCGTTCGACGAATCCGCAATCACCCCCAGCCCCTGAAGCATCTTGAGCGGCAAGCCCACCACCGCGCTGATCGATGAATCGACTGCGCCCGTCTTGGAACCATTTGAGGATGCCTGCTTGCCCGCCTGGGTTTTCTCGCTGATGTTGATCGTCAACATATCGCCGACATTGCGCGGTCGACGGTCTTCGAACAACGGATGGTAGGATGCCACCTGAAAGATCGCACCATTGGTGCGAGCCTCAGCAGGAACAGGCTGCGGGCGCGCGGTGACCGGCTGCTGCACGATGGTGGTAGGCGTGCTGCCGCAGCCCGCCAGCCCCAGCAGCAATCCCAGCACCCCAAGCGCACGCAGCATTGTCATGATCACGTTCACAGCCTCACGCTCACATCTGGGTCAGGCGCTGCAGCATCTCATCGGATGTCGTGATCGCCTTGCTGTTGATTTCGTAAGCGCGCTGGGTCTGGATCATGTTGACCAGTTCTTCCACCACGTTGACGTTGGAGGTTTCGATGTAGGCCTGGTTCAGCGTGCCCGCGCCGTTGCTGCCGGGCGTGTTGGTGCTTGGCGTGCCCGATGCGGCGGTTTCGGCATACAGGTTTTCACCCAGGCTCTGCAGGCCAGCCATGTTAATGAAGGTTGCCAGTTGCAGGGTGCCGACCGTCACCGGCGTGGATGACCCGGCCTGTGTCACCGTCACGGTACCGTCGCGGGCGATGGTCAGGGATTGCGCGTCGGGTGGAATAGTGATGGCTGGCTGGACCGGATAGCCGCTTGCGGTGACCAGCTGGCCGTTTTCATCCATCTGAAACGAGCCATCTCGAGTGTAGGAGGTGGTGCCGTCCGGCATCAGGACCTGGAAAAACCCCAGCCCCTGAATCGCGACATCCTTGGCGTTACCGGTTTGCTGGAGATTGCCCTGAGTGAAGATGCGCTCGGTTGCGACCGGGTTCACCCCGGTACCCAGTTGCAGGCCGGACGGCAGCTTGGTCTGCTCGGAAGATTGTGCGCCAGGCTGACGGATGGTCTGATAGAGCAAATCCTCGAACACCGCGCGCGCGCGCTTGAAGCCCGTCGTCGAGACGTTGGCCAGGTTGTTGGAAATCACATCCATCTGCATTTGCTGCGCTTCAAGACCGGTTTTTGAAATCCATAGTGAGCGAATCATGTCGTCTCCTTCAATCGTCAAAGTATTCAATTGGCCGCCAGCAACTGGCTGGCCTTGCTATCATTGCTTTCAGCGCGTTCCAGCAGCTTGATTTGCATGTCGAACTGACGCGCCAGTGAAATCATGTTGACCATCGCGTCAACAACATTGACGTTGCTCGACTCCAGCGCGCCGCTGATAAGCGACACGTCCGGATCGGCGGTGACCTGTTCGCCGCTTTTCATCCGAAACAGGCCATCGTCCCCCCGTACCAGATCAGTAGCGGGTGGATTCACCAGTTTGAGCCGCCCGACCGTGGTCAGGCCGATGGGCTGCGAGCCTTCGGGCAGCAAGGAAATCGTACCGTCCTTGGCCACGGCAAGATTGCTGCCGGGCGGAATCGATATGGGTCCGCTATCGCCCTGCACGGTGAGGCCATCACGCGTGAGCAGCAGCCCGTTCTCATCCATCTGCAGGCTACCGTTACGGGTGTAGGCTTCACTGCCATCTGCCGCTTCCACCACCAGCCAGCCCTCACCCTGCACCGCCACATCGAGCTCACGCCCGGTGTGCTGGATCGCCCCCTCACCAAAATCACTGCCGGTGGTGGAGTCCACCACGAAGGTGCGCGTCGGCAGGATCGCGCCCTGCACCGGCACCGCGCGAAACTGGTCGATCTGCGCACGAAAACCGGTCGTGGTCGCGTTCGCCAGATTGTGCGATGTCGTCGCCTGCTGTTCGAGCGTATGTTTCGCGCCCGTCATCGCGGTGTAGATAAGACGATCCATGGTGTCTCCTTAACGCCTCAACTGCTCAGCTCAATCAAATTTAGAGATTGACCAGGGTCTGCAGCACTTCGTCCTGTGCCTTGATGGTCTGCGCATTGGCCTGATACATACGCTGGGCGGTAATCATGTTGACCAGCTCGGCGGTGAGGTCCACGTTGGAATCTTCCACCGCGCGCGATTGCAGTACGCCCAGGCTGCCCGAATCAGGTGCACCCACCAGCGGCACGCCCGAAGTCGAGGTCTCGATCCACTGATTATTGCCCTGGGGTTGCAGCCCATTCGGGTTGGCAAACCCGGCCAGCACCACCTGCCCCAGCACAGCTGTCTGGCCATTGGTATAGCGCCCCAGAACGATGCCATCGGCAGCCATATCAAAACCGGCCAGCCGGCCCGAGGTATACCCATCCTGATTCAGCGTGTTGACGCTGAATTTGGCGCCAAACTGCGTGGTGCCGGTAAAGTCGATCGCAACGGGGAAGGGGCTGGTCGCGCCTGCCGCCGTGGCGGGCACGCTGGCCGATAGCGGCATCGGTATGGTGGTAAGAGCACCACTGGTGTCAAAATTCAGACTACCAATGAGCGCCGGGACTAAAGGTACGCCATCATTTGCGCCGTACACATCCCAGTTACTGCCTGCCTGCTTGACGTAATACATCTGCAGGGTCTGGTCATTGCCCAGGCTGTCATAGACCGTTACCGCCGTTGAATTGGTGTACGTGGTCGGATCGTTAATATCAAATGGAGTCAAAATATCGGGACTGCCCGAGTCCAGGTTGAGCACTGCATTCACTTCGCTGGTCATCAAGGGCGGCAAGTCGGCAGTATTGATGCTCAAAGGCGCAGCAGCCCCGGTCGACAACACCCCGCTGGCATTGGCCGTATAGCCGGTGAGCTTGCCGCCCGTCGGATTGACGATGAAGCCCAATTTGTCGAGTTGAAACTGGCCGTTACGCTGATACGAAATTTCTCCGTTGTTATCCATGCGGAAAAATCCGCCACCGTTGATCGCTACATCGAGCGGATTATTGGTGGTCGTGATATTGCCCTGGGTGAATTGCTGCGACACTTGCGCCAACTTCACGCCAATCCCCACCTGCGAGCCGCCTGAACCGGTCAGCGAATTGGCGTACACGTCGGCAAACTGGGCTTGCGCCTGCTTGAATCCCACGGTGCTGGCATTGGCGACGTTGTTGCCAATCACGTCCAGATTCTTGGATGCGGCATTCAAGCCACTCAAACCTTGTTGAAAACTCATGATCTGCTCCTTTTAGTTGACGCGAAATGATGAAACATTCGGGTTAAATCGCTGGTTCACGCACTCAAAAAATCTGCCGGATATCGGCATAACTAACACTCTCATTGCCCGTCAGGTTCAACTTCACGCCCTGGCCATCCTGTGACACGCTATTCACCGAGCCCAGAAACAGCGCCGTGTTGCTCACTTTCTGACCGCCCTGCGTGGCATCGACCAGGAAGGTGTACTTGCCTGCTGCTGCAGCGGAACCGCTACTGGTCAAGCCATCCCACGCCAGCACGTTGACGCCCTCGCCGCGCGAACCCAGCTCCAGTTTGCGAACCTCATTTCCTGCCGCATCCAGAATACTGACGCTGACCTGCTCGGCCGGGCGGGACAGATCAAATCCCATGACATCCTGTTGCAAAGACGGGTTGAGCGTATTGCCCGGAACCAGCACGCCCCGGCCGATCAGGTTCGCGGCCTCCGACATCTTGCTGATGCCCATGCTGGACGCGAGCGACTGCAGCGTTGCATTCATGCTCTCGATGCCCTCCACGGTGGAAAGCTGGGCCATCTGACTGGTCACCTGGGCGTTATCCATGGGATTCAACGGATCCTGATTTTTCATCTGTGCCACCAGCAGGCTCAGAAAGCGGTCTGTCGTTGCCTGGGAGTTGCTCTTGGCCTGGGTGGCCGCACTTGCGCCAAACAGACTGCTGACATTGCTTGCGTCTTGTACGGTATTCATGGTGGCTCCTTAATTAATTGCCGATGTTCAAGGTCTTGAGCAACAGGGATTTGGTGGTGCTCATCATGTCTGCATTGGACTGGTATGAACGCGAAGCAGAAATCATGTTGACCATCTCCTCCACCACATTGACGTTGGGCATGCTTACGTAGCCCTTCTCGTCAGCGAGCGGGTTTTTCGGGTCATACAGCAGTTTCATCGGGGACGGGTCTTCGATCACCGCCGCCACGTTCACCCCGGTTGCACCGCCATCGCCCATCGGGGTCGCGGCAAACACAACCTGTTTGGCTTTGTACGGTTCGCCGTTGGCGCTCACCGCGCTGTCGGCGTTGGCCAGATTGCTGGCGACGACGTTAAGCCGCTGCGACTGGGCGTTCATGGCCGAACCGGCCACGTTGAAAATATTGAACAAAGACATGCTTGGTCCCCTTATCCTTGGATAACAGTCAGCATGCTTTTGATCTGCTGATTGATTTGGGTCAGATTGAATTCATACTGCACGGCGTTTTCGGTGAAGGCGGCACGCTCGGCATCGATGTCCACCGTGTTACCGTCCACGCTGCCCTGCGCCGGCGTGCGGTAGAGCAAACCCGCGTCGCCCGACTGCCCGGCCTTGCCGGCCAGATGGCCCGGCGCAGTGGTGGCCACTGCCACGCCGCCGGGTGTGGCCGATCCACCCAGCGCGGCTTGCAGGGTGGCCTTGAAATCGATGTCACGCGCCTTGTAGTTCGGCGTGTCAGCATTGGCGATATTGGAGGCCAGCACCTGCTGGCGCTGGTCGCGCACGCGCAACGCCTGCTGGTGAAAATTCAAAAAGTTATCGACGCCGTTCAACATGATCGTTACCTCATTCACTTCGCCGCCGCAGCTTCAAAGCCTTTTTACGATGACTGCATCCTAGGCGCGCACCTGTCCATTCAATCGCTGGATAAAGGGCAGAAAGGCCGTGCTATTCGACTCTTAAGATGCGGCATCCCTTCCTACACTGGCACTGTGTAAAAGTCTGAGATCAGGAGCCGACATGTCACATCCATCCATTCAAGCAGTCATCGGGCGGGCAGCGCTCGTCTGTCTGTGCCTGTCTGGCGCGGCGCATGCCGCAGATCAGGATCCGGCCGCCCTGCAAAGACACGCCGAAAATTTCCTGAAAGCGCAGGCCAACGGTTTACCGGGCAAGCTCAGCGTCAGCGTCAAACCGCCGCGCAGCACACTGGAAGCCTGCGACGCGCTGGAAGCATTCCAGCCTCCTGGCAGCCGCAACATCGGCAAAATCAACGTAGGCGTGCGCTGCCTGGCGCCGTCCCAGTGGACGGTCTATCTGCCTGCGCAGGTCAAGCTGATCGGCAGCTACGTGGCAACCAGCCAGGCGCTGCCTGCCAACCACATCCTGACCATGGCCGATCTCATGCTGCGTGAGGGCGACCTCGGACTGCTGACGGCCGACGTTGCCAATAACGCCGAGGCCATTGTGGGTTACCGCACGGTGTCCGGGCTGGCGGCGAATGCGCCGCTGCGCTCAAGCTTGTTGCGTTCGCCCCTGGTGGTGCAACAGGGGCAGACCACCCGCATCGTTTTGAATGGCCCGGGATTTTCGGTCCAGAGTGAAGGGATGGCGCTGGCCAACGCCAGCAAGGGTGACCGCGTGCGGGTCAAAACCGCATCCGGGCAAGTTGTCAGCGGCATCGCACAGGACGGTCAGCAAGTCATCGTCGCTTACTGATTCGTGTGCGCCGCAACCGCCCCACTTCAGGAAGGTTTGCAAACTGTCGTTACTGATGTAGCTTTAGGGTGAGTTGTCGCAGCACGCCCGAACGTTTACAGGAATTCATCAGGAAATCGCCATGAAAATTGATCCCAGCCTGAAAATCACCCCGCCCGCCTCGAACGATGCCCGGCCCGCACAAACGCAGGTCAATCAACGCCCCACGAACGACCAGACCGATGTCCGCCTGAGTTCACGCGCGGCTGAGTTGGCGCAAATGGAATCCCAGCTATCTTCAATTCCACTGGTGGATCGTGCGCGGGTGGAAAGCATCAAGGAAACCATCGCCAGCGGACAATACGCAATCAATAGCGGCAACATTGCCAGCAGCCTGCTCGACTCCGTGAAAGAAATGCTCCATGCCGCCAAGTGAGGCTGCAAACAGCCCAACGCTCCTGAGCAAACTGGCTGTGGAATGCGCGGCATGGCAGGCCATGCTGAATGTGATGACTGATGAAGAACAGGCATTGGTGAATGGTGATGCTGATCACCTGGAACGCCTGAACGCCTCAAAACTGGCGCAACTGCATACCCTGAACAACCTTGCGAGCACGCGCCACGATGCCTTGCTGGCGGCCGGACTCAGCGCCGACCACGCCGGCATGAATGCCTGGCTGACCCAGCATGGCAAGCCAGAACACCGCAGCCAATGGCAGCAACTGTGCCAGATGGAACAGCAAGCACAGGCCATGAACCTGCGTATCGGCAAACTGATCGAAATGCGCCTCGCCTCCACCCGCCAGGCGCTGAATGTGCTGATTCATGCCACCACCAGTCAGGGCGGGCTATACGATCAGGCGGGGCAATCGGTCGCCGCGCACACCGGCAAACCGCGCACCGCCGCCTGACCCATCATTTGCTGTAACGATCCGGCGCAATCGCCCGCATCAGTTCGGCCTCCAGCGGACACGGCTGCCCCGTGATCTGATCCGCCAGCGCTTCACCCAGCAAACCCGCCCACACCATGCCCCGCGAGGCATAGCCCGCCGCAACATACAGCCCGGCTTGCCCGGCGACCGCACCCACGATCGGCATGCGATCCGGCATGGTGGCGCGCAGCGAGGCACGCCCACTCAGCGCCGCTCCCCCTTTCAGGCCGGCATCTGACAAGCGCACGTTTACACCCGGCAAAATTGCTTCCAGCCGTTCCAGATTCAACTGGTCACTCGCCCCGCGCGGCGTGATGTCATCGTCATTGTTTTCATAGGTGGCGCCAATGACCGGCTGCGCTAAACCCGGGGCGATGTAGCCCTCGCGCGCGATCACCCGGCGAATTTCCGGCAGGCTGCCCGGCGGCAAACGGGTAACTTGCCCGCGCACGATTTCCAGCGGCCAGTTCGCATTTACAGCCAGATTCAGCGCATCGAAAGCATTCGCCAGCACCACCGCGTCGGCTTCGATCACGATCCCGCCGTCATCGGCCAGCAGTTGCCACCTGCCTGCATGTGCCTGCACACGCGCGACGGCACAGCCGGTTTTCAAGCTAATGGCGGGATGATCCAGCCAGGCGCGGCACAAGCTGCCCGGCTCCACCCAGCCTGCCATCGGGTAGTACACGCCGGGCGCGTCCACCGGCCAGTTTGCCAGTTCGCGCGCCTTGTCCTGCTCCACCCAGTGCGCGTAGCTGACAGGCGGCGCCGTTTCGGCCAGGGCCTGCTGCTGTTTGAGCGCGACCTCCGCATCGCGGGCCAGATGCAATACCCCGCAGCCCGACCAGACCAGTTTTTCGCCCAGCGCAGGCCACGCGCGCAGCGCATGCAAAAACGCCGCCCGTGTGAAGCGCGTCGAGCGGTTGTCGTCGCGTGAGATCACCGGGCGGAACACCGCCACCGGATTACCGGAAGCGGCCTGTGCAGGCGCACCGGCACGCTCCAGCACGATGACGGCGACACCGCGCTGCGCCAGCGCATGCGCCACAGCAGCCCCCGCCACCCCGGCACCGATCACCGCGACATGACGCGGCGCCGCACCTTCCAGGCGCTGCGCGCTGCCTGAATAACGTGCGATCAGGTTGTAACGCTTGCTGCCATAGCCCATGCGCTTGTCGCACACGAAGCCCGCGCGCTCCAGCCCCTGTCGCACCGACCCCGCCACCGTATACGTCGCCGCCCGCGCACCGGGTTTGGCCAGCCGCGCCAGGGTGTAAAACAGCTTCGGCTGCCACATGTCTGCATTGCTCTCGGGGTCAAACCCATCCAGATAAAACGCATCCACCCCGGCCTGCACCTGCGGCAGGCAATCGCGCACGTCGCCCAGCATCAGCGTCAACTGCACACGGCCACCATCGAGTGCAATGCGATGAAATCCCGGCATCAGCAGCGGCCAGTTGGCAAGCAACTCATTCGACAACTCGGCGAACTCAGGCCACTGCGCGTGCAGGATCGCCAGGTCTTGCTACCCGAAATGGATGCTTCTCGATGGACAAAAAATGCAGCCGCGCGGGACGCGCCGGATCGTCCCGCCACGCCGCCCATGTCGTCAAAAAGTTCAAGCCGGTACCAAAGCCGGTTTCCAGCACGACGAAACTCGCGCGCCCATGCCATCGTTGAGGCAAACCACAGCCCTGCAAAAACACATGGCGCGCCTGCCCTGCGCCACCGTCGGCCGAGTGATAAATATCGCCGTACGCGGCGGAATACGCCACGCCATTCTTGAATTCGAGCGTGGCGGGAACGATGGTTTTCAGGCATGGCCGGATGGTACATTGACCTCGTCCCGTCCTGCTTTCCCGCCATGTTCAAACCCAAAACCCTGTTGCGTCTGGCCTTGACCCTGTTGATCGTGGCCGTGCTGGCCTACGCGGGCTGGCACTTCACCCGGCCGCAGCCGCCCGAAGTCGAGCTCGCCACCATTGCACGCGGCGCCGTGGAATCCACCGTGGTCAACACCCGTGCCGGCACGATCACCGCCTGCCGCCGCGCCAAACTGGCCCCGGTGGCAGGCGGGCAAATCGTGAAACTGTGGGTAAAGGAAGGCGACCGTGTGAAGGCGGGACAACCGCTGCTGGAATTGTGGAACCACGATCTCGCCGCGCAGCGCGAGCTTGCCATTCGCCAGCTTGCCACCAGCGAGGAACGCCGCCGCGAAGCCTGCATCATGGCCGACAACTCGAAGCGCGATGCCGAACGCACCGAACAGCTTGCACAAAAGGGGTTCGTCAGCCCGCAGCGCGGCGAGGACGCCCGTGCCGAAGCCCGCGCGCGCCAGGCCAACTGCGCTGCGCTGGTCGCCGACGTCAAGCGTGCGCAGGCGCAGATCAACGTGACACTGGCCGGGCTGGAGCGCACCACGCTCACCGCGCCGTTTGCCGGCATCGTCGCGCAAGTCACCGGCGAAGTAGGCGAATATGCCACGCCCTCGCCGCCCGGCATTCCCACCCCGCCCGCGGTCGATCTGATCGACGACACCTGCCTCTACGTCACCGCACCGATGGACGAAGTCGACGCGCCCAGGCTGAAGCCTGGCCAGCCCGCGCGCATCACCCTCGACGCCCTGCCCGGCCAGACCTTCGAGGGCCGCGTGCGGCGCATTGCGCCGTATGTCACCGAGGTGGAAAAACAGGCGCGCACAGTCGATGTCGAAGCCGATTTCACCGATGCCGAACACCGTCCGCTGCTGGTCGGCTACAGCGCCGATGTCGAAGTCATCATCGAACGCCGCGACAATGTGCTGCGGGTGCCCACCCAGGCGATCCAGCAGGACGGCAGCGTGCTGGTGCTGGGCGCCGGCGACAAGCTGGAAACGCGCAAGCTGAAGACCGGCGCTGGCCAACTGGGCGTTCACCGGAAATCGTCGACGGCCTGAAAGCAGGTGACCGGGTGCTGCTGTCCTTCGATGACGAAAGCGTGAAGGCAGGCGTCAAGGTCAAACCCAATACCCTGAAGGGCATAAAAGCCGCCCCATGATCCGCCTCTCTGCCATTACGCGTGTGTTCCACATGGGCGACCAGGAAGTGCGCGCGCTCAACAGCGTCAGCCTCGAAATCGCGTCGGGCGAATACGTCTCCATCATGGGCCCGTCCGGCTCCGGCAAATCCACCCTGCTCAATGTCATCGGCCTGCTCGACCGCCCCGACAGCGGACGCTACGAGCTGGACGGCATCAATGTCACCGATCTATCAGAAACCGAACGGGCGCGCGTGCGGCGCGAGAAAATCGGCTTCGTGTTCCAGGCGTTTCACCTGGTGCCACGCCTGACTGCAGCGCAGAACGTCGAACTGCCGCTGATGCTGGAAGGCATCAATCCGGCCGAGCGCAAGTCACGCGTCGATGCTGCGCTGGATGCCTTCGACCTCACCGACCGCGCCCGTCATCGCCCGGCCGAGCTCTCCGGCGGCCAGCGCCAGCGCGTCGCCATCGCGCGCGCCACCATCCTGCGCCCGACCGCGCTCTTGGCCGACGAGCCGACCGGAAACCTCGATCACCGCATCGGGGCCGAAGTCATGGCCTTGCTGGAAGGCCTGCATCACGCCGGCACCACGCTGATCGTCGTCACCCATGACCGCGAACTCGGCGCGCGTGCGCATCGCCACATTGCGATGCGCGATGGCGAGATCGTCGCCGACGAAAAATGAACCTGCGCGACACGCTGACGCTTTCCTTCGCAACCGTGGTGAGCTACCGCACCCGCTCGCTGCTCATCGTGCTGGCGATGGCGCTGGGGGTGGCGGCGGTGGTGGTGCTGACCGCGCTGGGTGACGGCGCGCGGCGCTATGTGGTGGGGCAGTTTTCCTCGCTCGGCACCAATCTGGTCATCGTCCTGCCGGGCCGCGCCGAAACCGCGGGTGGGTTTGCCGGTGCGTCACTCGGGCAGACGCCGCGCGACCTGACGCTGGAAGACGCCCGCTTCATCGGCCAGCTGCCGCAAGTCAGACGTTACGCACCGCTCAATGTGGGCGTGGCCGAACTTACCGCCGCTGGGCGGCTGCGCGAGGTGACAGTGCTCGGCAGCACGGCCGAGTTGCTACCGATCCGCCACATGAAGCTGTCGCAGGGCAGTTTTCTCGCCCACGGCTCGGAACGCAGTGCGCAAATCGTGCTGGGCAGCCAGCTGGCGCGCGAATTCTTTCCGGACGGCAAGGTCATTGGCCAGCGCATCCGGCTCGGCGACAGCCGCTTTCTGGTGTCGGGCGTGCTCGCGAGCCAGGGCGAATCGATGGGCTTCAATTCCGATGAAATCGCCATCATCCCGATCGATTACGCGCAGGAATTGTTCAACACCGAGTCGCTGTTCCGTATCCTGGTCGAGGCGCGCAATCGCAATGCCATCGAACCCGCCAAGGCCGCGATCAGCCACACCCTGAAGCTGCGCCACGACGGCGAGGAGGACGTCACCGTCATCACCCAGGACGCCGTGCTTGCCACATTCGACCGCATCCTGCGCGCGCTGACGCTGGGGGTGGCGGGCATCGCCGCGATCAGCCTGGCGGTAGCCGGAATTCTGGTGATGAACGTGATGCTGGTGGCAGTGGCGCAGCGCACCTCGGAAATCGGTCTGCTCAAAGCCATCGGCGCACCCGCCGCCGATATCCGCCGCCTGTTCTTTGCCGAGGCGCTGTGGCTGTCGCTGGCGGGCGGCGCCATCGGCTTCGCGCTGGGACACTTCGGCGCCTGGATGATCCGCCTCGCCTATCCGGTGCTCCCCGCCTGGCCGCCCAACTGGGCCAGCGTGGCGGGCGTGGCCACCGCCCTCCTCACCGGCATCCTCGCCAGCCTGCTGCCCGCCGCGCGTGCGGCACGGCTCGACCCGGTGCTGGCGCTGAGCGGAAAATGAGCGCCGCCGACACCCTGCGCTTCGCCCTGCACGCGCTCACCGCGCACCGGCTGCGCACCTTCCTGTCCGCCACCGGCATCGCGGTAGGCATTGCCGCCGTGATCCTGCTCACCTCGATCGGCGACGGCATCCATCAATTCGTGCTGGCCGAATTCACCCAGTTCGGCACCAACATCATCAACGTCAGCCCCGGCAAAACCAGCACCCACGGCGCCTCGGTGGGCGCCATCGGCAGCGCGCGGCTGCTGACGATCGAAGACGCGCTGGCGCTGAAGACCTCGCGCTACGCGCAGTACACCAACGCCGGGGTGATGGGCAACGCGGAAATCCGCGCCCACGGCCGCAGCCGGCGCGTCACGGTGTACGGCGAAGGGCCGGATTTTTCGCGCGCCTTCAACATGCACGTGCGCGGTCGGCCAGTACCTGCCCGCCGACGATCCGCGTAATCCGCGCGCCTACGCGGTGCTCGGTTCGAAAGTGCGCAGCGAACTGTTTGGCAGCGCCAACCCGCTGGGCGCCACCCTGCAGGTCGGGTCATCGCGTTTCCGCGTGATCGGCGTGATGGCGCCCAAGGGCCAGGTGCTGGGCTTCGACCTCGACGACACCGTCTACATCCCCACCGCGCGCGCGCTCGAAGTATTCAACCGCGAGGGCGTAATGGAAGTCCACATCGCCTACCGCCCCGGCTCCCCGCTTAAAGCCGTGGTCGAGGACATCAAGCGCATCCTGATCGCGCGCCACGGCCGCGAGGATTTCACCGTGACGCCGCAGCAGCAGATGCTCGACACGCTGGGCACCGTGCTCGATGTGCTGACCTTCGCCGTCGCCGCGCTCGGCGGCATTTCGCTGCTGGTCGGCGCGGTCGGCATGGTCACGCTGATGCACATCGCCGTCGCCGAGCGCGTCGCCGAGATCGGCCTGCTCACCGCGCTGGGCACCACGCGCGCGCAAATCCGCACCCTGTTTTTGATGGAATCGACCATGCTATCCACCCTCGGCGGACTCGGCGGACTGGCCATCGGCGCCGGTATCGCCTGGCTACTGAAGACCACCGTGAGCAGCCTGCCGGTCAACACGCCATGGGATTACGCCCTCGGCGCGCTGGTGGTGTCGGTGCTGATCGGGTTGGCTGCCGGGGTGGTGCCGGCGATGCGCGCGGCGCGGTTGAATCCGGTGGAGGCGTTGCGGGATGAGTGATTTGGTGGGGCAGCGAGTAGGTTGGGCTGAATGAAATGAAGCCCAACGTGGCTCTATCTGTTGGGCTTGTCAGCCCAACCTACGCAAGCTGAACTATCGTGAATTTTAAATTGCTTGTGCCCAGCCTATCGGCAAAAGTATGCCTCTATAGCTTCCTGTAGGGTGGCGTCGTAGGGTTTGTCCATCGCGCCTTGGCTAAGTGACACATAGGCTCGCCATATGGCAACCACCTTATCGAGATCGTAGCTTTCAGGGAGACACCTCGCCCGGCTACGCACGATGTTCGCGCGTCTGGTGAGGTCAGCCACTCCTTTGATCGTGCTCGATGCTCTCTCGTCGTGTATGAGAGCCACGCCAACCCCATGATCTGCGCCGCGTTGATAGCCATCAAGAAAGCCTGTGACACGAAACACACACAAGGCTACAGCCGAGTCTCGCAACGTACCCTCGGTGGAGTCGATATGGTCGCAAGCCATGAGGACTTGACGCGTCGAGTCCGTGTCAATGGCGCTTTTCTCTGCACGCACGCTCGAAGCCACCAGCATGATGAGGCATGTGAACAAGTAAAAAAATGCACGATTCATTTTGATTTTTCTATTTCCTTTTGGAAGCCCTGAACAAACCCTCATCCGGTCAGCGAGTAGGTCGAACTAAATGAAATGAAGCCCAACGTGACTCTGTATGTTGGACTTGTCAGCCTAACAGACACGAGTTGGAAAACTCCGTTGGGCTGAAGACTTGGACGCCGCATTGTTTGGACACCGCCGTCATCTTTGAGTCGCTGGTGATCAGCGGGTAGCCATTGACCTTTGCTATGGCAACGAATATGTGGTCACCAGCCTTGATGTACGGAATGTCAGCCATTGCATACTTCTGGATGAACGGCTGGTCGATGTGAATCAGTTCGACAGGGTAGTTCATCTGAGCTTGGATGGCGGGACCGACGAAGCGTTTCTCTGCGATGAGCTTCTGTAGTGTGCATTGAACCTCGAACCATCCATGCGCGGGCATCGTGATGAGGATTGCACGTCGGCGAAGGCCTTCCAGTAGAACGAGTGATTCTGCGTGGTTCGGGGACTGAGGGTCGAATGCGTCGATGAAGACGCAAGTATCTACGAGTAGCTTCACGTTGGTCTCAGGCACCTAGTTCGTGTAAGGCGCAATCGTTATTGCGCCGAATGGAAAGCCTTCCATACTCACGCCGTCTTCAAATCACGCAAGGCTTCCGGATGCACAATCGCGACACGCAGCAGGGTTTGCGCCGCACCAGTGGGTTTGCGACGGCCTTGCTCCCAGTCTTGCAGGGTGCGGGGAGACACCCCCATCAAGGCAGCGAGTTCGGATTGCGACATGCCGAGTCGGCTGCGCGCTTCGGCGATGAGAGACAACGCCACCTGGGTCGTCCGCGCCGATTTCCCCGCTTTCATCTGCTGAACAGATTTGAGCAAGTCCTGCTGAAATTTTTCCATTTCCTTATCCATGATCGATAGCCTCTCGTAACTGGTTCAAGAAAGACGTGGGCAGATTGTCGAACTTGGCTTTGACGTAAACCGTCAATAACCAGGCTGCGCAATAACTGAAGGACATTGTGAATGCTTCCAAAGCACACAAATCAATCCGTCACCACCGTCCTGGTTTTGACTTTCTCCCCTCTCAGCCCCGCCGAAAAACGAGCCTGCCGGGTGGATCAGCGGCAAAGGTGTCTGAAGCCCCGCTCACAAAAATCAAATTTAAAACAGCAAAAGCGGGGCGAGTTCTTTGCCGCCCACCCGGCAGGCTCGTTTTTCGGGAATTCGGGGATGTCGGGGTCGCCTTCTTTTGGTTACTTTTCTTGGCGAGACAAGAAAAGTGACTAGCCGCCGGGCTACCCCCGGCCAACCACACTCAACTAACCACCCGCCTCGCCACCCGGCGCCATTGCGCGTTCACCCTCCCCCTGCCCCCTCCCCTCAAGGGAGGGGGTATTCGTAACCTCAGCCGCAAAAAACCGCGCCACCACCTCCAACTTGCGCGTCCGCGTCATCGCCGGCAGCGCGTTCAGCAACAACTTGCCATACGGCTTATCCGCCAGCCGGGTATCACAGATCATCAGCACGCCGCGGTCGGTCTCGGTGCGAATCAAACGCCCGGCGCCTTGCTTGAGGCTGATCGCGGCGTGCGGCAACTGGTAATCCATGAAGGGTTTGCCACCGTTTTTTTCGGCCTGGGCGATGCGCGCGGCGACGACGGGGTCGTCCGGCGGCTGAAACGGCAGCTTGTCGATGATGACGACCGACAGCACTTCGCCCGGCATGTCGACGCCTTCCCAGAAGCTCTGGCTGCCCAGCAACACGGCGTTGCCCGCCTTCTGGAAGCGCGCGAGAAGTTCGTTTTTCGGCGCGTCGCCCTGTACCAGCAAGGGGTAGTCCCAGCCGCGTTGCTTGAACGCTTCGACCAACAGCCCGCGCGCTTTTTCCAGCGCACGCAAGCTGGTGAACAGGATGAAGGCACGCCCCTTGCTGATGTCCAGTACCGGCAAGGCGGCCGCGACGACGGCATCAGTGAACTCGGGGGTGTTGGGCGCGGGCAAGCCTTGCGGCACGTACAACACGCCCTGACGTGGATAGTCGAACGGGCTGTCGACGCACAGGGTTTCGGCTTCCACGATGCCGAGCCGAGTTTTCAGGTGGGTGAAATCGCCACCGACTGCGAGCGTGGCCGAGGTGAGGATCCACGCCTGCGCGCGCTCGGTGAGCTTGGCGCCGAACATGGCGCCGACCGACAACGGCGTGGCGTGCAGCAGCAGCGAACTCAGCGTGGTTTCGAGCCAGCGCACGCGCGGATTGTCGGGATCGTCGGCGCGCTGCCAACTGGCCAGCGTGGCCTGCACGCCCTGCGCGCGCTCGAAGCAGTTTTTCAGATCGGCATCGCGCTCGGCCTGGGTTTCCAGCAGCTTGGCCATTTCATCCAGGGAGGCCGTCAGCGCTTTCAGCGCGTCCGGCCATTTGTCGTAGCGCGTCAGTTCCGCCACCGTCGCTTTGATCGGGTTTTGCGGGAACGCCAGACGCAGGTCGCGCGCAGTCTTGCCCAGGTCTTCGGCGGCGCGGCGCAGCGCCGGAAAATCGCCCGCCTTGACCGCCGCCAGCCGCTTGGTATCGCCCGCCAGATCCAGCAGTTGCGCCACCGACAGGGTTTCGCCAAAAAACTGCGCGGCGGTTTCGGCCAGTTGATGCGCTTCGTCGAGGATCACGGTGTTGCAGGCGGGCAGCAGTTCGGCGACGCCCTCGTCTTTCAGCCACAGGTCGGCAAAGAACAGATGGTGATTGACCACCACCACCTCGGCTTCCATCGCGGCCTTGCGCGCGGCCATCACAAAGCAGTCCTTGTAATGATCGCACTCGCTGCCGAGGCAGGTGTCACGGCTGGAAATCGCGTAAAACCAGGCGGTGGCGTCTTCCGGGATGCCCTCGGCTTCGGCGCGGTCGCCGCTGTGGCTGGTTTCGGCAAAGCGGGCGATTTTTTGCAGCCACGCCGCATCGTCGCGGTTGGCGAAGCGGCCGTCGCTCAAGTTGCGTTGCAGGTGGTGGTGGCAGACGTAGTTGGCGCGGCCTTTGAGCAACGCAACCTTGACCGGCGACTTCAGCGCGCGGCGGGCGGCGGGCAAATCGCGATGGAACAGCTGATCCTGCAATGCTTTGGTGCCGGTGGAGATCACCACTTTGCCGCCCGACAACAAGGCGGGAATAAGATAAGCTAAGGTTTTTCCGGTGCCCGTACCGGCTTCGGACAGCAATACACCATGATTGGCAATCGCCTGCTCAACCGCCACAGCCATAGCCAACTGTTGCGGACGCGAACGCCAGCCGGGCAGAACGGCAGCGCACGCGCCATCAGGGGAAAAGATACGATTGAGATCAGACATCCAGGCCAGACTTTTTTACGCCAAATTTCGGGCTGGAGTGTAACACCCGCCCCTACGCCACACTGGGGGCGGAGCTTTCCCTACAGATTTCATGGCTTTCATCCGTAAAATTTCTTGTATTCACCGACT
>CAWHHA010000010.1:0-177235 GCA_963828945.1 uncultured beta proteobacterium | reverse complement strand
TCGCTGCCCTTAAACTTTTCCCGCTGATGGCCGTTAGTGCGGATGATTACGTCGATGACGATTAAGTCACTAGGGAGTACAGCATGAAAGCAGGGCTCATCATGGTCGCAGTGTGCATTGCAACGGCTAGTGCGCCGCTTGCCGCCGCCCAGTTGTATCAATGGAAGGATGCGCAAGGCCGCATGATGTACAGCGACCAGCCGCCCCCCGCTAACATCACCAATGCCCAGCAAAAATCATTCAAGGGCAATCTGATCGAGAGCGGCGAATCCTACGCCACCAAAACCGCGCGCGAGAAATACCCCATCACCCTGTATGCCAGCGCCTGTGGCGTGCCCTGCGACGAGGCGCGCAAGCTGCTTACCGATCGCGGTGCGCCTTTCAGCAACAAGGATCCGCAAGCCAGCCCCGAGGCCCAGGCGGAGCTCAAAAAACTGACCGGCAGACTCAGTGTGCCCGTGCTCGTGGTCGGCAGCGACAAAATAGACGGGTTTGAAGCTGGACAGTGGAGCGCCACACTCGACCGTGCAGGCTATCCAAAATCCGCCCCCCCTGGCAGCAAGCCTGCGCCTGCTGTTTCCACGCCCGCCACCCCGACGTCTGCCGCGCCAAAAAGCTGAAGCAGGCCGCCCGGCTGCGGCAAACCGGGCTGCGGTAAACTGGGCGGCATGAAATTCGCCGCCTGGAACGTCAACTCACTCAAAGTCCGCCTGCCGCAATTGCTGGACTTCCTCGCCACCCGTCAGCCCGACGCGGTGTGCCTGCAGGAAACCAAACTCACCGATGACAACTTCCCGCGCGCCGAGATCGAGGCGGCTGGCTATCGCGTGGTGTTTGCCGGGCAAAAAACCTATAACGGCGTCGCCATCGTCAGCCGCAGTGAAGCCACCGACATCGTGATCGGCATTCCCGGATTGGCCGATGAACAGAAGCGCTTCATCGCCGCCACGGTGGACGGCGTGCGCGTGGTATGCGTGTATTGCCCCAACGGGCAAAGCCTGGATTCCGACAAATACCCCTACAAACTCGCCTGGTACGACGCGCTCATCGCCTGGCTGCAGGACGAACTCACGCGTCACCCCAAACTTGCCCTGCTCGGTGACTACAACATCGCGCCGGAGGATCGCGACGTGCACGACCCCGAGGTGTGGAAGGGATGCGTGCTGGTGTCGGAACCCGAACGCGCCCGCTTTCAAAGCCTGCTCGCGCTCGGTCTGCAGGACAGCTTCCGCCTGTTTGAGCAGCCCGACAAAACCTTCAGCTGGTGGGATTACCGCATGATGGGCTTCCGCCGCAACCAGGGTCTGCGCATCGACCACATCCTGCTCACCGCGCCGCTGGCTGCGGCCTGCACCTCATCGACCATCGACCGCGATATGCGCAAGCTGGAGCGGCCATCGGATCATGCGCCGGTGGTGGCGGAGATCAGTTTGGCCGCCTGAGTTGTTCCAAAACTGCGCGCCAACTGGCTGATCATCGCGTTGAGAAAACCGTCCATTGCTCGCCTTTCCACTCGCAGGTGGATTCGGATTTCAACTTCGGCCCGATAAAAAAAGCGCCCACACCTTGCGGCGGCGGGCGCGATCACATGATCTCGTGCTCAGTGCAATTGAACAGGCGCCCCTTTTTATGTAAAGAGGGCGCCTGGCAGGAGATTTGAAGTGACGTTTGGCGTCAGAACTTCATGGTCGCGTAGAGCAGGACGGCATTGTTGCCCAAATCGATATTGCCGTTGAAACCGGACTTGGTCACGTCGACGTCAATATTGGAGTACAGGTAAGACACGCCCATGCCAAGGTTGCGCGTGAACATGTAATCGGTGCTGAGCGTGAACACCGTTATGCTGCCATCGACATCGCCGATATCGGCCTGCATGCCCAACAGCGTCGACGAAACCTTCCAACGCGGCTGAATGTACCAGTCAGCGGACAAACCGATCAACGGCAGGGGCACAGTGGTCGATTCGCTTACCGTTGCTCCGCCGAGAAGCCCGGTGCCAGAGACGCTGACGTCGAAGTTCATGCCGTAGAAGCCCAACGCACCGGCGAACTCCCACGCATCGCTCTTGTAGAACGAGTAGCGGTAGTCGAGCAGCAGGAAATCGACCTGTGTCTCAGCGCTCAGGGTGCCGGGCTGGAACTCCTGGTCGCCTACCGTGATGGTGTGATCAGATGTGCGGCTGCCGCTGCGATCGATACCGAAGTACATGGCACCGATGCGATTGCGCTCGCTGAAGCGCCAGGTGCCCGATACAAAGAAGCTCGTCAGGTTCTCGTCCAGGCCATTGCCCTCGAGATCGATCTGCGTGCCCGTGCTCGCCGTGCCATCGAGGCGAACGCTGGAGTCGAACTGGTTGACGATGCCGCCCAGGTTGAGGGTGAATGCCTCGTCGCCGCCCTTGATGAAGTCATCCGCCTGCGCAGCCTGTGCCGACAGAATCGATGTGGCTGCAAGCGCCAGCGCGATTGAAACGCTTGATCGTGTTTTACGCATCATTTCTTATTTCCCTTTTTCATGGTGGTTCAAAAACAGTATCGGCCCGTGTCGCCTCTTGTCCGCATCTTCAAATGCATCAAGTTTAAATATTGCACTTTCCATGATGCATGGCAACACGAGTTCATTGTCTGGAAATCAGCTTCTCCCAAGATAAGGTGCTTAAAGTCTACCCGCAGCGCTTCATGTTTGTACCCGCCGCTGCCTCAAACGACAGCACAAGCATCAGGCCATGTCTCGTGCGAGCAACGTTTCGACATCCTGCCGGAAGTAACGCGTGATGATCCGCTGCAACTCCTGATGCGCATAAGTCTCATCGCGGGTGTGAGGGCTTCGTGCAGCGGTCGCGCGATCCTGGCGAAGGCATCGAGCAGTTGGGGATCAAAATGTGTTCTGCGATCACACCCGATGAGCGATTCCAATTTCACCATCAAACGTTCTGGGAAATATGCATTTTCAACCCGAGTTTCAGCCCTGTTTTTTCGCATCATTTTTGCCATACTGAAGCCGGAGTATCTATGGCCAACCCAAAAGTGATGCTCTATATTTCAACGATCCCGGAGGTCAATCATGAAACACACCTTTTCCACAAAGTTATTCGGCTGGCTGGCTGTATCCGCACTGGTGATGGGTTCTGCACAGGCTGTCGCGAACGACAAGGCCGATGCAGAGAAAACGGTGAATGGTGCTGTTACCGTGCTCAAACACTTTTCCGCCGACCCCAACATGACCTGGTATCGCGCGCATATCACCAAGGCCAAGGCCGTTCTCATCATCCCGACGCTGGTCAAGGCGGGCTTTATCTTCGGCGGATCGGGTGGTCATGGGGTGGTTTTGGCTCGCGACGAGAAAACCAACGTCTGGAGGGGCCCATCCTTCGCCAGCGCGGGATCGGTTAGCTGGGGGCTTCAGGCTGGCGGTTCGGCCGCTGAAGTGGTGATGATGGCGATGACCGAGAAGGGCAAAAATGCATTGCTCAGCAACAAGTTCCAGGCCGGCGCGGATGCGAGCGTGGCAGCGGGTCCGGTGGGAACAGGCGCACAGGCGGCAACCACCGACATCATTCAGTTCACGCGCAGCAAAGGTCTGTTTGGAGGGCTGAGTCTTGAAGGCTCAGTCATCGATGTGCGCGACAGCCTCAACGCGGCTTATTACGGCAAACCCGTTACGCCGGTGGACATCCTGATCCGTGGCGATGTGAAGAACCCTCATTCCGATCCGCTGATCAAGGAGCTGACGGCCGGATCGGGAAAATAGAGGCTATCTGATTTATTCCCCCTCGCCACACTGGGAGGGGGAACTCAAGCGCAACCGTGTTGGGTTGCGACGGTTCATGCATTCGCGTCAGCAGTTCAACGCTGCAAGCGGCGCCTTGAACAAAATGAAACGAGGGTTATTCCAGTATTTCCGGGACTGTTCGGACGTGACCGCGCCTACGTTTCATGCAGCCAATCAATCAAACCCCGGTTTCAGCGCCCCATGTTCCGGTTATATGCGGCGATCACGCGGTTGATCAGATCGGGGTCTTTGGCGGTGGTGCCACTGGTCTTGAATTCAACCCGCACGCTGCCATCGGCCTGCGTGCGTACATTCGCCACCACATTGATGCCGTCACGCGTTCCGCTCACCATCCCCGCAGCGCGATCCTCGCGGGTGATGGGCACGCCCTGGTCGGCGAAGGCGGCTTGCACTGCACCCCACGAGCGGTCAAAACTGCTAACGGGTGTCGTCGAATAGGCGCCGGGCGCGGCCTGATAATAGGTGCAGCCGCCAAGCAGCGCGGCGACCAATGCCAGTGCGGCAATACGCACGCTCACGGGGTCACCTTCCGCCAGCTGCTGTCCGGGTTGAATCGGGTCATGGCGCGTGCGATTTCATCGGATTTCGGCCCCAGGTTCTTTTCATACAGCACGCCGTCATGGCTGACCATAAAGCTCATCACGCCACTGTCTCCGTATTTCACCGGCCATGCCACCAGCGCGAATCCAGCGACCAGGCGATTCTGGATGAGGTAGTCGTAAGCACCGCCGGGCGCCTTGCTGCCCTGCGCCGTCAGGATACGGTATCGATAGCCGTGGTAGCCCTGGCTTGATGGCCCGGCCTCGCCGAGCAACGGACCCAACGGACTCGGTACCTCGCCCTCAAGTGCGGCCCAGTAGAGCCCGTCCTGTTTGCCGGGGGTGCTGATGAGCTGTTGCGCGTATTCAAGCGTGCCGTCGCCGTTTCGATCCGCACGCGCGTATTCCTTCTGCGCGTCGTAATAGGCAAGCGCGGCCTGCATGGTCGCGAGTTCGTTTCTGCCGATGCGCCGCGTCCTGATTTCGTCCGCCGCGGCGCGCGTATCGAAACGCCATGCGCCTTTTTTCTCGACGATCGGGATGGGCAGCACCCACTCCTGCGCGCCTACAGCGAGATGCGCCGTGTGCGCCGGCTTGACCACAATTTTGTGCGATTCCGCCCAGCCCTTCAGGAACGCATCGACATCCTTGTCTTCGATATTCTCCGTCGGGATGAATTTTCTCCAGTCATTGCCCAACACACTGCGCTTTGCAGCCTCGTCCTTGCGCGCGATCGCATCGACCAGCGCCGCAGCAGCCGCGTCCGCGGTGGGGAAAGCCTGTTGCGCAGCCACCGGCAGCGGCGCGAACCACGCCATTCCAGCCAGAGCCACCGCCAGCAAGCCATTCAAATTCAAACGCATTTTCTTGGTCATCATGTTCATTCCCCCGCCTTAACGTCTACGTCCGCCGCCGCCACCACCACCGGAGCGTCCACCGCCACTCATGGAACGACTACCGCCGCCATAGCTTCCAGCCGACTGACGGCTCGAACTCCCCCGGTCGACCTGAGCCCGGCTCTGCGAGGCGTTGCCCGCACCACTGAATGCATTGTCACTGCCCCAGCTCGATCCTCCCGACGAACGCGCCTGGCTGCGTTCCATGTTTTGCGCCTGAGCACGCTGCTGGCTACTATTCATCGAGCTGCGGTCCATCTGGCCGCGATCCATACTTTGCGTTGCCTGATTGGCCCGCTCGCGTGTTTGCGGGTCGTTGCGTAACTGTTCGCGCCCGGCTGCCGGATCAACGCCACGATCCTTCATGGTGGCCTGTGCCTTATCGCGGCTGGAATCGCGCTGCGTGTCGCGCCCCCGGTAATCGCCACGGTTCTCGGCGCCCCCAACATTGCGGTCAAACTGCTGGCGCGTCTTGTCATCGCGATAAGGCACGCCCTTGCGATTGGCTGCGTTGTGATTCCAGTTGGTTTTGTTTCCGCTCCCACTTATCTTGTTGTTGACGTTGATGTTGTTATAGCGGTTGACGTTGATGTCGACGTCGCCGCGTCCCCAGTTGCAGCCCCCCCACAGGCCGTTGCTGATGCCGACGATCGCTGCACCCCAGAAGACACCGGCCACGAACCCGCCGGTCGGGTAGTAATACGGCGGCGGTGCCCAGTAGTAAGGCGGATAAGCGGGATACCACCAAGAGCCGTAAACCGTCGGCTGGTATACCGGCACATAGACCTTCTCCGGCTGCGCCGGCTCGATGATGATCGCCGTCTGGCCGTTATCGGTCTGCGTCGTGCTGACTTTTTGCTGCTCGGTGGTCTTGAGATTGCCGGCTTCCTGCGCTTTTTTGCGCATGAACTGCACTCGATCCATCACCCGCGCCGGATCGGCGAGGAAGGCGTCACCCAGTCGTTGCACGTCCGCAGGCTTCTCGCTCATCATGGTGAGCACCTGCGGAAACGCCACCAGCGATTGCACGCTCGGATCCCAGGACTTGGACTGCACCGCCTTTACCGCAGCATCGCCCTGCTGCTTCGGATTCGCTTTTGTCCATTTCGCCGCCTCAGCCACATCCGCCGGATAAGTCGACGCCATCAGCACCTGCGCCAACAGCGAATCGGGATACAGCGCGATGGGCGCCAGCATCTGATCCAGCTCTTCGTTACTGAAAGTGGACGCGGCAGCTGTTGCGCTGGCTTGCGTATTGCCATTTGCAGCCTCCGCCGCATAGGCGCTTGGCAGCGCACACGCGAAAACAATGCTGGCAAGGGGGGGTAAAAACTGCCTTGTCGCCCGGCTCAATACCCCGTGCGAAAAACTCAGGATGGTCATCATTCGTCTCCGTCAAAAAGCGCCTACGCCTATGCATCGGGCCGGCACATGATCTTACACCGATGTTTTACATCAACTTACCACCCCCGGCCGCAGCGGTCTGCGACTGCCAGCAAAGCCACCGGGCAGTATGGCCAAACCACCAAGGGGATTCTGGGCGCGCTTCCGGCCAAGGCACATCCCATTCTGTAAGCGTTTCAGCTTCGCCCATCCATCCTGCATGAACTCAGTTTAGTTCGTCATTGCGAAAATATTTTCCGCACCCTTGGCCGCCTGAATCCCCACCATTTTCATGAAGATTTCCTTGTGAGTCTTGTTGTTGACCGCCAGCTGTGTGCCATCACAGCCGCACAACTGGCGAAGGCCCGCTCGGCGTGGCGCATTCAAATCGGCTCAAGCCACAAGCTGAACCGAGTGCTCCCGGCAAATTCGCCGCACTTCCGGGCTGCTCAGTTTTTCCTGCATCAACCCGCAAAAATAACTGCGCGGCCCCAGGCGCTGGTTGTGGCGACACGTCGAACACACCCCGAAACTCCGTTTTCCGCTTTGCGACTGCACCTCTGCCAACACCTGCCGCAGCACGACCATCGCCGAGCTCACCCGCGCCGGGCTGGCGGTACGCACCGCTTCGCGCCATGCCCCGGCTGAATTAAGCGTGTTCAACAGCGCGCCGCCCGCAGCGGTCAATACCAGACGCACGATGCGGCCATCTTGCGGGTCAGCGTAGCGCGAAACCAGACGGCGGCGTGCCAGCACCAGTACGGTTTGTGAAACCGTCCCCTTGGTCAGGCCCAGATAATCGGTGAGCGCCAGCGGGGTGTTGCTGAAGCGATTAGCCTGGTTCAGATAAAACAGAACCTGCAAATGCACCGGCTGCAGCCCCTGCGCTGCGCCCGCCTGCCGCAAGCCGGCACGCGTCAGCAGCGACAGCCGCTCGACCAGATCAAACAGGGTGAGCGCCTGGCTTTTCACGGTCGATTAAAAGCGGATTGAGCCGCCGCCTTGCGCTGCAACCAGCTCAGCCAGTTTGGTGTAGAGCGGCGTGCTGTCCTTGGTATCGACCCAGTCGCCATCCTGCGGTTTGAAATGAAAACCGCCCGAGCGTGCGGCAACCCAGATTTCACGCGCCACGCCATGGCGGTTGATGATGATTTTGCTGCCATCCTCGAACTCGACTTCGAGAATGCCGTCAGCCGGGGTTTCAAAATCGAGATCGGCCGCTTCCAGCGCCTGTTCGACATGTGCCAGCGTTGCATTTGCGGCCAGATTGAATGCGGCCTCGCTTGATTCGATTTGCGTCATGGGGTCCCGTGCTAACATTTCGCGCATGAATCTGCGCACCTTATATATAGTGTTCCTGCTGCTATGCGGGCCTGGTCTGACGGCCTGCGGCATCAAGGGCGACCTGTATCTTCCCGAAAATCCTCCCGCACCGCAACGGACTTCCAATTGAACATCCTGCATAGACACGAAGGCCAGCTTCATATCGAAGACGTGGCGCTCAACGAACTCGCCGAGCGTTTCGATACGCCGCTTTATGTGTATTCCCGGCAAGGGCTCGAATCCGCCTACCAGGCCTATGCCGAGGCGTTTGCCGACACCCCGCATCTGATCTGCTACGCCGTCAAAGCCAACTCCAGCCTGGCGATTCTCAATCTGTTCGCGCGCCTGGGTGCCGGTTTCGATATCGTCTCAGGCGGCGAACTGGCCCGCGTGCTGGCCGCCGGGGGCGATCCGGCCAAAGTGGTGTTCTCCGGCGTAGGCAAAACAGCAAACGAGATGCGCGCCGCCTTGCAGGCCAACATTCTCTGTTTCAACGTCGAATCGGTCAGCGAACTGCACCGGCTCAACCGGATCGCAGGCGAAATGGGCAAGGTTGCGCCGGTCTCGTTTCGCGTCAACCCCGATGTCGACCCAAAGACGCACCCCTATATCTCGACCGGGCTCAAGGAAAACAAATTCGGCGTGCCGATCGCCGACGCCTTCGCGCTCTACCGTCTGGCGGCCACCCTGCCCAACCTGAAAATCACCGGCATCGATTGCCATATCGGCTCACAACTCACCGACCTGTCGCCGCTGGCCGATGCTGCCGACCGCGTGCTGGCGCTGGTCGATTCGCTGGCGGCCGAAGGCATCACGCTGCGCCACATCGATCTCGGTGGCGGTGTGGGCATCCGCTACCGTGACGAAACCCCACCCGATCTCGCCGCCTACGGCCGCGTGCTGGCTGCGCGCTTCAAGGGTCGCCACGAAAAACTGCTGCTGGAACCAGGTCGCTCGCTGGTCGGTAACGCCGGCCTGCTGCTGACCCGGGTCGAATACCTGAAGCCGGGCGAAGACAAAAACTTTGCCATCGTCGATGCCGCGATGAACGACCTGATGCGTCCCGCGCTGTACGAGGCATATCACGAAATCGTCGCCGTCAAGCAGCGAAGCGGCCCGGCCCAGCGCTACGATATTGTGGGACCGATCTGCGAAACCGGTGATTTCCTTGGCTTTGCGCGCGACCTGGCAATCGAGGAAGGCGACCTGCTTGCACTGCTTTCAGCGGGTGCATACGGCATGAGCATGGCGTCAAACTACAATTCCCGCCCTCGCGCGGCAGAAATATTGATCGACAAGAATAATATTCACCTCATCCGCGAACGCGAAACGCAAGACAGCATGATGGCCGGAGAGCGGCTTGCTGATTGACTCTTCGTCAAATGTTGCGCCAGACAATTTGGCCTATTTTGGTATCGACTCGCTACATTTTGTTTGATCGCTACATTTTTCAGCAAATTATTTTCACCCCTGCACACCTATTCATTGAACCTCCAGAAAAACTCACTAGAATGAGGCTCACCAAGCGGAGCCTCGGTATCGCCCGTAACAAGCGGGTTTCGGGCAAGTCGGCCTGTCGGTACCACGCTTTGGAAGTGCAATTTCTGACTGCACGTGGCTTCAAGCTGTAGTAGTTAAGTGATGTGTTCAACTTCTAAGGAGTGTTAAATGGCAACAGTAAAGAAACCCGCCGCCAAACCGGCGGTCAAGAAGGCAGCAGCCGCTGCCAAGCCCGTAGCCAAAAAGGCAGCAGCCAAACCCGCTGCCAAAAAGCCCGTCGCCAAGGCTGTCGTCAAGAAAGTCGCCGCCAAGCCCGTCGCTAAAAAGGCAGCAGCCAAACCCGCTGCCAAAAAGCCCGTCGCCAAGGCTGTCGTCAAGAAAGTCGCCGCCAAGCCCGTCGCTAAAAAGGCAGCAGCCAAGCCCGCTGCCAAAAAGCCCGTCGCCAAGGCTGTCGTCAAGAAAGTCGCCGCCAAGCCCGTCGCTAAAAAGGCAGCAGCCAAACCCGCTGCCAAAAAGCCCGTCGCCAAGGCTGTCGTCAAGAAAGTCGCCGCCAAGCCCGTCGCTAAAAAGGCAGCAGCCAAACCCGCTGCCAAAAAGCCCGTCGCCAAGGCTGTCGTCAAGAAAGTCGCCGCCAAGCCCGTCGCTAAAAAGGCAGCAGCCAAGCCCGCTGCCAAAAAGCCCGTCGCCAAGGTTGTGGCTAAAAAGCCTGTGGCCAAGGCTGCCGCCCCAAAAGCAGCGGCCAAGCCCGCGGCCAAACCCGCCGCAGCCAAACCCGCCGTGAAAAAGCCGGTAGCGAAGAAAGCCGCCCCTGCGGCCAAACCCGCAGCACCGGCCGCTGCCCCGACCCCGGCAGCGCCGGTCATCAAGCCCTTCGGGCTCTAACAGATCGGGTACAACCCAATCTGAAACGGGGGCTTTTGCCCCCGTTTTTTTATGCCTGCACCCGGGCTATCCGGTCCGGATCATTCAAACCCTAGCCGCCACAAAATGGCTGCGCACCGCTTGCAGCAAGCTCACCCCCCATCGCAATCGCAATGCCAGCAACACCAACGCAACCGCCCCATACACCAGGGGCGTGGTCAGATCCTTTTTCACCAGCCAAAGATAGTGAACCACCGCCAGCAGCGCGATGGGATAAATAAGTCGGTGCAGTTGCTGCCAGCGGCGGCCAAGGCGTCGCATCATGGCATGGGTCGAGGTTGCAGCAAGCGGGATGAGCAGCACGAAAGCCGTGAAACCCACGGTAATAAAGGGGCGCTTCACAATGTCTTTAGCGATGGCTGTCAGTTCGAAGAACTGATCCAGCCAGATATAGGTGACGAAATGCAGGCAGGCATAAAAGAAGCTGAACAGGCCCAGCATGCGCCGGTAACGAATGAGCTCGGCACGACCGCTTAACCGCCGCAAGGGGGTGATCGACAGGGTCAACAGCAGCCCGACCAGTGTCCAGGTTCCGGTTGAGCGGGTAATAAACTCAATCGGGTTGGCACCGAGGCCGCCGCTGCCAGCCAGAACAGTCAGCCGCGCCAGGGGCAGCAAACAAAGGCCGAACACCCAGAACTTGGGGTTACGCAACAACGCGCCCATCAATAGAATTTCTTCAGATCCATGCCCCGGTACAGCTGGGCCACTTGACTGGCATAGCCATTGAACATCAGCGTGTCGCGCTTGCGGAATTCACCAATGCGGCGTTCCTTGGCCTGGCTCCAGCGCGGGTGGTCGACCTGCGGATTGACGTTGGAGTAAAAGCCGTACTCTTCAGGGTTGGCTTTCGTCCACGAACTAACCGGTTGCTTTTCGACCAGGCGGATCTTGACGATGGACTTGGCACTCTTGAAACCGTATTTCCATGGCACCACCAGCCGGATCGGCGCGCCATTCTGATTCGGCAGCACTTCGCCGTACAGCCCCATCGCCATCAGCGTCAACGGATGCATCGCCTCGTCCAACCGCAGGCCTTCGACATACGGCCAGTCGAGCACGCGTGAACGCTGGCCCGGCATCTGTTTGGGATCGTTCAACGTCACGAACTCGACATATTTCGCGTTGCCGGTCGGCTCGGCGCGCCGCAGCAGTTCGGCCAGCGGGAACCCCACCCACGGAATCACCATCGACCAGCCTTCGACGCAACGCATGCGATACACGCGTTCCTCCAGCGGGGCGAGCTTCAGCAGCGCGTCGATATCCCAGGTTTTGGCCTGCTTGACTGCGCCCTCAACCGTCACCGTCCACGGGCGGGTTTTCAGGCTGCCGCCGTTTTCTGCCGGATCGCTTTTGCCGGTGCCGAATTCGTAGAAGTTGTTGTAGGTGGTGACGTCCTTGTATGGCGTTTTGTCCTCGTCGAGCATGTGGGCACTGGCGCGCACGCCGGCCAATTTAACGCCGGCGCGGGCTTCTTCCATCGAACCCAGCGCTGCGCCAGCCGCCAGTGCCCCCATGCCTTGCATGAAGCGACGCCGCTCACGGTAGATTTCGGGCGGAGTGATCTCGGACGGCAGAATGATGTCGGAATGACGTATCAGCATGGTGGGTACCCATATTAAGTAGTGTGCGTATCCAACAGTCGAAGCACGCGCACAATCCTTACAACGCGCACATGTGAGTTGACTCCGCTTTGTGGTTTTTGTTTCAGCATGGAACTGATAAGGTGCGCATCCATCCTATACCTTTGTTCTTTCTGCGGAATTCTCCATGCGTGCCTTGTTCGTCCTGCTGTTTGTTCCGCTCCTTGCCTTTGCCCAGGCGGGTGGCCCGCCTTTCGTTCCGGTCAACATGATGAAGGTCACCGCCTCGCCGGTGTCCAGCACGGTCAACGCCGTAGGCGCGCTGATCGCCGAAGACAGCGTGGTGCTGCGCCCGGAAATCGACGGCCGTATCGTCAAGCTGTTGTTCAACGAAGGCCAGCCCGTGAAGCAAGGCGCCGTGCTGGTGATGCTCGACTCCGCCGAGCAGCGCGCGCGTGTGGCCGCAGCCAGGGCGGATATGAAGCTGGCGGAAAGCCGCTACAAGCGCAACGAGGAACTGGTCGCGCAAAACTTCATCTCGAAGCAGGCGCTCGACGAAGCGCGCGCCAACCTCGACATCCTGCGCGCGCGCCTGTTGCAGGAACAGGCCGCGCTCGACAAAACCCAAATCCGTGCGCCATTTACCGGCGTGGCCGGCTTGCGCCAGGTGAGCCCCGGCGCCTACGTCAACAAGGGTGACGACATCGTGCGGCTGGACGCGCTCGGCACCCTCAAGCTGGAAGTGCCGGTACCGGAAACCTATCTGCCGCTGGTGCGCGTCGGCCTGCCGATCACGCTGACCGTCGATGCCCTGCCCGGACAAACCTTCAGCGGCAAGGTGCATGTCATCGATCCGGTGGTCGACCCGGTGAGCCGCAATGTGCGGGTGCGCGCGCGCATCGCCAACCCGAAAGGGCAGCTCAAGCCCGGCATGTTTGCCCGCGCCACCGCCGATCTCGGCGGCAAGACCAGCGCCATCCTGCTGCCCGAGCAGGTCATCGTGCCGCGCCCGGACGGCAGCTACGTGTTTCTGGCTGTGGATGGCAAGGCCGAGCTGCGCAAGGTCACACTGGGCAAGCGCGAACCCGGTCGGGTCGAAATCGTCTCCGGGGTGGCGGTCGGCGACACCGTCGTGCTCGATGGCCAGATCAAGCTGCGCCCCGGCGTGCCGGTCGTCACGCTGGAGCAGGCGGCGCAGATGATGAAAAAAATGCAGGCCGGCAAGCCGCGCTGAAACCAAGCGAACCTTAAAGACTGATCCATGATCCTCTCTGACCTTTCCATCCGCCGCCCGGTGCTGGCCACCGTGATGAGCCTGCTCATCATGCTGATCGGCCTGATTGCTTTCGACCGCCTGCCGGTGCGCGAATATCCCAATATCGACGCGCCGGTGGTATCGGTGCGCACGGTCTATCCCGGCGCGTCCGCCGAAGTAATGGAAAGCCAGATCACCAAGGCGCTGGAAGATTCGCTGTCCGGCATCGAAGGCATCCGTACCATCAAATCGGTCAGCCGCGAGGAAGTCAGCCAGATCACGGTGGAGTTCGTGCAGTCGCGCGACCCCGAAGCTGCCGCCAACGACGCCCGCGACCGCGTGGCACGGGTGCGCGGCCAGTTGCCCAACGAAGCCGAAGACCCGGTGGTCGCCAAGATCGAGGCCGACGCCCAGGCCATCATCTGGCTGGCGTTTTCCAGCGACCGCCAGTCGCCGCTGGAAATCACCGACTACGCTGACCGCGTGGTAGCAGACCAGTTGAAAACCCTGCCCGGCGTCGCCTCGGTCATCATCGGCGGCGGACGCCGCTACGCCATGCGGCTATGGCTCGACCCCGACCGCATGGCCGCGCTGGGCGTGACGGTGCAGGACGTGGAAACCGCGCTGCGCAGCCAGAACACCGAGTTGCCCTCGGGCCGCATCGAGAGCCAGACCCGCGAATTTTCCGTGCTGGCCGAAACCGACCTGAAAACCCCGGCTGAGTTTGAACGGGTCATCCTGCGCGACAGTGGCGGCGTACTGGTGCGGCTGGCCGATATCGGTCGCGCCGAGGTCGGTGCCGAAGATGAGCGCAACATCGTGCGCGTCAACAGCCGGCCGGCAGTGGGCCTGGGCATCGTCAAGCAGTCGACCGCCAACACGCTGGAAGTCGCACGCGCGGTCAAAGCCGAACTGCCACGACTGGAAGCTGCGTTACCGGAAGGCATGCAGATCAAGGTCGGCTTCGACAGCTCGATCTTCATCGAAAAATCCATCGATGCCGTATACAAGACCATGCTCGAGGCCATGGTGCTGGTGGTCGGCGTCATTTTCCTGTTCCTGCGCAACTGGCGCGCCACGCTGATTCCCTTCGTCACCATCCCGGTGTCGCTGATTGGCGCCTTCATCTTCCTCTACGCCATGGGCTTCACCATCAACGTGCTGACGCTGTTGGGACTGGTGCTGGCGATCGGCCTGGTGGTCGACGACGCCATCGTCATGCTGGAGAACATCTATCGCCACATCGAGGAAGGCATGCCGCCCTACGAAGCGGCGCTCAAAGGCGCCAAGGAAATCGGCTTCGCGGTGGTGGCGATGACGCTGACGCTGGCCGCCGTGTTCGCCCCGCTGGCTTTCGCCGAGGGCAACACCGGCAAGCTGTTCACCGAATTCGCCCTGACCGTGGCGGCAGCGGTGCTGGTGTCCGGCTTTGTCGCGCTGACGCTGACGCCAATGATGGCAAGCCGGATCCTGCGCCATGAAACCCGCCACAACGCCCTGTTCAATTTTGGCGAACGCGTGCTGAAAGGCCTGAACAGCGCCTATACGCGCGGTTTGACGCGCGTAGTTCGGCATCCGCTGATCGTCGCGCTGGTGTTCGTGCTGGTCGCAGCGGCCGCGTTCGGTCTGTTCAAATCGCTGAAATCGGAGCTCGCTCCAACCGAAGATCGCGGCTTTTTCATCGGCTTCATGCTGGCGCCAGAAGGCTCCACCCTGCAGTACACCGATGGCTACGCGCGCCAGCTCGAAGGTATTTACCAGAACGTGCCAGAAATCCGCACCGCATTTGTCGTCGTCGCCCCCGGCCTGGAGCGCCCCAATCCGGTCAACAGTGCACTGTCGTTCGTCATGCTGAAACCGTGGGAAGAACGCACGCGCAGCCAGATGGCAATCACCGAAAGTCTCGGCCCCCAGATGTTCATGGGGATGCCGGGTGTGATGGCCTTCCCGATCAACCCGCCTTCGCTCGGCCAGAGTTTCCGCAACCCGCCGCTGCAGTTCGTGGTACAGGCGCCGAGCTACGCCGAATTGGACAAATCCGTCGAAGCGCTGATGACCAAGGTGCGCGCCTATCCCGGGCTGGTCAACGCCGACACCGATCTCAAGCTCAACAAGCCGCAGCTCAAGGTCAACATCAACCGAGACAAGGCGGCGCAAATGGGCGTGGGCGTCGACACCATCGGCCGCACCCTGGAAACCCTGCTTGGTGGACGCGAGGTCACCCGTTTCAAGCAGGCAGGCGAGCAATACAACGTCGTGGTCCAGCTCGACCCCGCCGCGCGCGCCACCCCGCGGGATCTGACCGCCATGTATGTGCGTGGCACCGATGGCAGCCTGACTGCGCTGTCCAACCTGATCGCTGTCACCGAAACCGTCGCACCGAAGGAACTCAACCACTTCAACCGCCAGCGCGCCGCCATCATCTCGGCCAATATCGCCCCCGGCTACACGCTGGGCGAGGCGCTCACCTTCATGAATCAGGCCGCCAAGGACACGCTGCCGAAATCCGCACGCACCGCGCTCGACGGCCAGTCGCGTGAATTCGGTGAATCCGGGCAAACGCTGGCCATCACCTTCGGACTGGCGCTGATCATCATTTATCTGGTGCTGGCAGCCCAGTTCGAGAGCTTCGTTGCGCCGTTCATCATCCTGCTCACTGTTCCGCTCGCCGCCACCGGCGCGCTGCTGGCGCTGAAACTCACCGGCGCGACGCTCAACGTCTATAGCCAGATCGGGCTGGTGATGCTGGTCGGCCTCATCACCAAGCACGGCATCCTGATCGTCGAATTCGCCAACCAGTTGCGCGCACGCGGCAAAAACAAGGTCGAAGCAGTGATCGAGGCAGCCAGCCTGCGCTTGCGGCCGATCCTGATGACGACTGCTGCGATGGTGCTGGGCGCGGTGCCGCTGGCACTCGCCGCCGGCGCCGGTGCGGAATCGCGCTCGCCCATCGGCTGGGTCATCGTCGGCGGCCTGCTGCTCGGTACCCTGCTGACGCTGTTCATCATCCCCGTTGCCTATACGCTGCTGACGCGCAACGCTGCCGTCAGCGCCTCCACTCCGGTGCCCGTTGCCTGAAAGTGAGGGGGGGCGTCCAGCAGACGACCTGCCTGCTCGCGGTATCTTCAAACGTTTGGATGCGTTAACAATCCGAAAAGCGAAAGTGCTTTAGGGATGTCATCAGCGTTGCAGGCTGAAGGTGGCGCTTTGGTAGAAGGGCCGCTTTTTTGTGGCGGGCGGCCACAGGGTTGGAAACCGGGACCTGTCCATACCGCTCCTCTTTGTTTGGAATGGAAAGCTCAGAAACGGTAGCGCCGACGCGCAGCAAAGCCCACCAAGCCCAGCCCCGCCAGCATCATGGCGTAGGACTCGGGTTCCGGGATCGGCAGGTTCTCGCTATAGACGAATGCGTAGTAGTCATCCAGGCGGAACGTGTCCGCCCCCATCTGGGCATCAAACGCCGCCTGATCGAAACTGATGAAAGGATCGACCTGGGCGAAACAGTTCACTGACGCCGCAGCAGACTGTCCCACCGGACCGGCCCATGTGGAACACGCAGCGCTAATAACCACCTGATAAGTGGAGTTGGTATAGAGGTTCAGGAATTTTGTGGTATCGAAACCACCCACTAAAGACTCCTCATCAATCGGGTCATAGGCAATTTCATCGTCGACCTCGAGGTAGAAGTCTGAATACCCATCAGGATAAGAAAGCCCGTTGCCGACGAGATTCGCGAAGCCTTGCGATCGGGAAGTCCCGTACCCGGATCTCCAACTGGAACCTTCGCCGTGTGCGCTGAACAGCACGGGCAACAATGCTGGCGCCGTGCCCGGCACTGTGCCGATTGGCTGGATTTCAAAGAAGTACTGCGTGCTTGCAACGAAGTTTGCTTCAGCTATCCCGTCATAGGTGCTGATCTGGGCACTCGTCGTAGTGAGTCCGATTTGCGGTATGCCCGGACCGAATCCCGCGCTGGCGTACCCTTCTGCATGGGCATCGGGTACGGTGAGATCGCATGCCGTCGATTGTGCGAACGGCTGTTCCACATTGCCTTCCTGATCAAAAGCATAGCCACCTGCCTTAAGCTCACATAACTTGGCAACCTGGGTGGTGGCCAGGGGAATTGCAGCATCGCTTATGGAAGGCGTAGCCATCAACCCAATGCCGCAAGCCATTGACAAGCAGAAACCCGCTCTGCTTTGGCCAGACGAAACAGATTGGCTGTTTATCTCGTTATTCATGACACTTTCTCCCTTGAGATGCCTGTTGGATTGAGCCGGACGGGACGTTTGAAACCACCCGATATACGTAGCATTTCTCTGTCTGATACTTGCCCTGCCTGAATGAATGACATCATTTACCCTGCAATCGCCTTGATAGTCCGCATCATTCAAGCAAATTATGTTTTTTTTAGCTCACTTTGACGTCTACCGCCACATCAGATCCGCCACCTGCACCTGCTGCACCTGATCGAACTGGCAAACCGCTCCAGGATCGCCTCGCAGGCGAATGAAGAAGGGTCAGGATTGCGTCATCTACCAAGCAAAACCCAAAAATGATGAATTCCCCCCCTGCCCTGACGAAGCTTCGTCAGGGCAGGGGCGTAGCGTATTCATCAGCCTGTCAAAACCCCCTGATTTAATGCGGTTTTCAACCGATTTATCGCAATCAGGAGATTGGCATGGACACTGCATATACCTTGGCATACACAACGCAAGGAGCAGACAACATGATTGACCTCAACCAAGGCGGCTCACTGGATGTCACCCTGAAGGAAGACGCGCAGGGTCGGGACAGCGTGATCCTGGCAATTGCAGCACAGGGATGCGAACTCAGCCTGTCCCCGCACCAGGCACGCGTGCTGGCGACCGAACTCATCATGGCGGTCAATCGCGCCGAAGTGCGCAACAACCTCAAACACAGCCAGAACATGGTGCGCAGCGGGCAACAGCAAACCACCCGGAACGGCCTCTTTCACGTGTGATCTGACACTTCTTTTCGGGCGACCGGCTTCGGTCGTACCAGGGTAGCAGGCAGCCAGGCTTGACCTACCTTTACGATAAGCCCCGCGTTGGCGGTGGCACGGCATCCGTGATAGGGTGACGCCCTCAGGCGCAAGGACTCGTCCTTGCGCCATTTCTTTTATCCATCCCCAGGAATTCAGCATGGCCGTCATCGAACTCACTCAGGCAAATTTCGAATCCACCATCCAGAGCAACGACGTTGTCGTCGTCGATTTTTGGGCACCCTGGTGCGGCCCGTGTCGCGGTTTTGCGCCCATTTTTGAGGCCGCTGCCGAGAAGCACGCCAACATCGTGTTTGCCAAGGTCAATACCGAAGTCGAGCAGGAACTCGCCGGATTTTTCCAGATTCGCTCCATTCCCACCCTGATGGTGTTCCGCGAACAGGTCATTCTGTATTCCGAATCCGGCTCGCTGCCCGCCCACGCACTCGACGGCCTGATTGAACAGGTGATGGGGCTGGACATGGCGCAAGTCCACAAGGACATCGCCGAGCAGCAGGCGTCGCCCCAGGCTTGAGCCTCAGGCTTGCGGGTTGAGCAGCTGCCGCGCCAGCGGCAGGGTGATCGGGCGGCGCGTTTCCAGGCTGATCCGGTCCAGCGCTTCCAGCACCGTCAGCAGGCTTTGCATGTCGCGCGCGGCACGGGTCAGCAGATAGTCCGCCACCTGCGGATCAAGCTGAAATCCGAGGGTTTCGGCGTGCTGCTGTAACGCAGTGCGCTTTTCCGCATCGTTTAACGGCTGCATCTGAAACACCAGCCCCCAGCCAAACCGGGTTTGCAGTTCCAGCATCAGCGGCAGCTCGGCTGGCGGCACGCTGCCCGCTGCCAGCCATAGCCCGGCGTGTTCACGCACCTGGTTGAATGCAGCAAATCCGGCCTGCTGCCTGGCCTCATCCCAGGTTTCCACCGCGTCCGCCACCACCACTTCGCCCGCCTCAACGCCACCCTGTACCACGCTGAGCCCGCGCGCTTCACACGCCGCCGCCCAGGCCGCGAGCAAATAACTCTTGCCGCTCCCCGGCGCGCCCCATACATACACCATGCGCTCGGTCGCCGTGCCGTCGAGCATGGCATTCAGTTGCGTGATGAGTTCGACATTGCGCCCCGCCACAAAACGGGCGAGATCGGGACGGGCAGGCGGGCGAATATCGAGCAGGAGCTGGCGCATAGGGGCGCAAGGATAAAGCACTTGTCCCCGGGCGGGGTAGCCGGGGGAAAGTCCGCGCCGTCGCCATGTGAGCACCCGCCGTGGCCGGCTATACTTTGGGTTTCCGACCGCCGTATTCGATTCGATGAGCCTCGCTTTTCCTGTGCCGCTTAAATCCGTCATCCAGCCACCGCCCATGGTGGAGGAGATACTCGAGCCGGGCGAGCGTGAAGCCCTTAAAACCCGCATCAAGGCACTGATGAAGCAGCAGGATGCGGTGCTGGTCGCGCACTATTACACCTCGGCCGACCTGCAGGACCTGGCCGAGGAAACCGGCGGCTGCGTGTCGGACTCGCTGGAGATGGCGCGCTTCGGCCATGCCCACCCGGCGAAGACCCTGATCGTCGCCGGGGTCAAGTTCATGGGCGAAACCGCGAAGATTCTCAACCCGGAGAAGCGCGTGCTGATGCCCGATCTGAAGGCGGACTGCTCGCTCGACCTGTCCTGCCCGGCCGACGAATTCGCCGCGTTTTGCGACGCCCACCCGGATCGGCTGTCGGTGGTCTACGCCAACACCAGCGCGGCGGTGAAGGCGCGCGCCGACTGGGTGGTCACCTCCGGCATCGCGGTCAAGATCGTCAAATACCTGCACAGCCAGGGCCACAAGCTGCTGTGGGCACCGGATCGCCACCTGGGCGATTACGTGCAGCGCGTCAGCGGCGCCGACATGCTGCTGTGGCAGGGCTCGTGCGTGGTGCACGAAGCGTTCAAGGCCGAGGCGCTGAAAAAACTGCGCGCCGAGCACCCGGCCGCCGCCGTGCTGGTGCATCCCGAATCGCCCGCAGCGGTGATCGCGCTGGCCGACGTGGTGGGCTCGACCACGCAGCTGATCGCCGCCGTGAAGAATCTGCCGAACCCCGAGTTCATCGTTGCCACCGACAACGGCATCTTCCACAAGATGCACGCCGCCGCCCCCGGAAAAATCCTGCTGGAAGCGCCGACTGCCGGCGAAGGCGCCACCTGCCAGTCGTGCGCGCACTGCCCGTGGATGGCGATGAACGGCCTGCGCAACCTGGCCAGCGTGCTGGAAACCGGCGCCAACGAAATCCTCATCGAGGAATCGGTCCGCGCCAAAGCCCTGTTGTCGATCCAGCGCATGCTGGATTTTGCCGCCGCCGAAAAGGCGGGGCAGATTCAGTTGGGAGATTAGCGCGTGGCAGGAGCCAGCTTGCTTGCGCTGCTCGACGACATCGCCACCATCCTCGACGATGTGTCGGTGATGACCCAGGTCGCCGCCAAGAAAACCGCCGGGGTGCTGGGCGACGATCTTGCGCTCAACGCCCAGCAGGTCGCCGGCGTCAAGGCCGATCGCGAACTGCCGGTAGTGTGGGCGGTCGCCAAGGGTTCGTTCATCAACAAGGCCATTCTGGTGCCGGCGGCGCTCGCCATCAGCGCGTTTGCGCCGTGGCTGGTGACGCCCCTGCTGATGCTGGGCGGCGCGTTCCTCTGCTTTGAAGGCTTCGAGAAGCTGGCGCACAAATACCTGCACAGCGCCACCGAAGACAGCGTGCACCGCGTCGAACTGATGCATGCCGTGGCAGACCCGACGGTCGATCTGCTGGCGCTGGAAAAGGACAAGATCAAGGGCGCCATCCGCACCGACTTCATTCTGTCGGCCGAAATCATCGTCATCACGCTCGGCACCGTGGCCGCCGCGTCGTTCGGCAAGCAAGTCACCGTGCTCGCCGGCATCGCCATCATCATGACCGTCGGCGTCTACGGCCTGGTTGCCGGCATCGTCAAGCTCGACGACGCCGGGCTGTATCTCAGCCAGCGCGGCAACGCGGCGATGCGCGCATTCGGCCGCGTGCTGCTGGATGCTGCCCCCAAGCTGATGAAAATGTTAATGGTAATAGGCACGGCAGCGATGTTCCTGGTCGGTGGTGGAATCCTGGTTCACGGCGTGCCCGCCGCGCATCATCTGGTCGAAGCGGCCGCCCACGCCGCTGCCACGCTGCCCGCCATCGGCGGCGCGCTCGCCGTTCTCATCCCGTTGTTGATCGATGCGCTCGCCGGCATCGCGGCCGGCGCGCTGGTACTGGGCATCGTCAGCCTGGGCAAGCGGGTGACGGGCCGCTAGAACCTGTTGACACTAGCCAGGCGCGTCAGCGCCCGGTCGTGGCGCCGTGACAGCAACACTTGCGCAATGAGCGCGCCGATCAGCGCCAGAAACATGTCCCACTGCGTGTCCCACACATCGCCCTGGGTGGCGAGGAAAGCATCGGCGTCGCCTCCCATCACCAATGCTGTGCCCCATTCGGTGAACTCATAGCAGGCGGAAAACGCCAGCACCACGCAGGCAGTAAGAAAAAACAGCCAGCCACCGGATTTGAGCGGCGTATGGCGCAGCAGGATTTCCCGCGTCAGCATCGCCGGGATGAAGCCCTGCGCCAGGTGTCCCAGGCGGTCGTAGTGATTGCGCGCAAGATCAAATGCGTCCTGCACCCACAAGCCAACCGGCACCCGCGCATAGGTGTAATGCCCACCCAGCATCAGAATCAGGCTGTGAACGAACAACAGTCGATAGACCAGCGGGGTAAGCGGGAAACGCCGCCGGGTTGCAAACAGCAGCGGTAACCCAAGCATCACCGGCAGGGTTTCCATCCACCAGGTCAGGCGGTCGTACGGCGCGAGTGCCCGATGCAGCGAGCGCCACCAGCGCCAGCGCAACCAGCAGCAGATTTTCGTGGCGCTGGACACGGTTCACCGCCCGACCTCGCGTGGTACATCAATCAAGCGCCCCGCTGCAACCTGTCGCATACACGGCGGAATTACTTCATAAACAGTGGCCATGGTCGTTTCCCCTGAGCGCTGGATGGTTTTTGCACGATTGTAGCGGCTCACGACTTGCGCCCATATCCCGTAAAATACCGGCTTTGAAGCAGATTGATCCGGCCTCGCCCGCGCGGTGCCGGACGCTCCCCAGCATGACCGCACGCCTGCGCGAAATACCCTACAACTACACCTCGTTTTCCGACCGCGAAATCGTCATTCGCCTGCTCGGTGCGGACGCCTGGAACACGCTCAACACGCTACGCGACGAGCGCAAGACCGGCCGCTCGGCACGCATGCTGTTCGAGGTGCTGGGCGATATCTGGGTGGTGCGGCGCAATCCCTATCTGGAAGACGACCTGCTCGCCAACCCCAAGCGGCGGCAGATGCTGGTGGATGCCTTGCGCCACCGCCTGCGCGAAATCGAGGCTCGCCGCCAGGGCAATCCGCTGGTCGGCCAGCTGCTGGATGCCGCCGGGCGTGCCGTGCGCGAATTCGAAGCCTGGTTTGCCGACACGACCGATCTGCGCGCGCGCATTCAACGCCGCCTGGCGGGCGTCACCCGCCGCGACAACATCGGCTTCGACGGCCTGGCGCGCGTCTCGCACGTTACCGATGCGACCGACTGGCGCGTCGAATACCCCTTCGTGGTGCTGACACCCGACACCGAAGCGGAAATGGCCGCGCTGGTGGCGGGGCTGGTCGAACTCGGCCTCACCATCATTCCGCGCGGCGGCGGCACTGGCTACACCGGCGGCGCGATTCCGCTGACCGCGCGCGCAGCCGTCATCAACACTGAAAAACTCGAAACCCTGAGCGCGGTGGAAATGCTGCACCTGCCCGGCTGCGAGTTCGAAGTGGCCACCATCCACTGCGGCGCCGGCGTGGTGACCAAGCGGGTGATGGAAGCGGCCGATGCCGCCGGGCGGGTGTTTGCGGTCGACCCGACCTCGGCCGACGCCTCGACCATCGGCGGCAACGTGTCGATGAACGCGGGCGGCAAGAAGGCCGTGCTGTGGGGCACCGCGCTGGACAATCTGGTGTCGTGGAAGATGGTGACGCCGGACGCCGACTGGATCGAAGTCAGCCGCCTCGACCACAACCTCGGCAAAATTCACGATGCGCCGTCGGCCACGTTTGAAATCCGCCGCTTTGCGGCAGACGGCAAAACGCCCAAAGGTTCGCCGGAAATCCTCATCATCCCTGGCAGCCGCTTCCGCAAAACCGGTCTCGGCAAGGATGTCACCGATAAATTCCTCTCCGGTTTGCCCGGCATCCAGAAGGAAGGCTGCGATGGCCTGATCACGTCCGCGCGTTTCATCCTGCACCGGCTGCCTGCGCACGGCCGCACCGTATGCCTGGAGTTTTTCGGCAGCGCGCGCGAAGCCACCCCGGCGATTGTCGAGATCAAGGATTATTGCGACGCCCGCACCGACATTCTGCTCGCCGGGCTGGAGCATCTCGACGCGCGCTACGTCAAGGCCGTCGGCTACGCGACCAAGGCGCCGCGCACCACGCGCCCGAACATGGTGCTGCTGATCGACGTGGTGTCGGACAACGAAGCTGCAGTCGGCGAAGCCGCCTCAAAAATCGTCCAGCTCGCCAATGCGCGCGGCGGCGAAGGCTTCATCGCGGTGTCGGCCGAGACGCGCAAGAAATTCTGGCTCGACCGCGCCCGCACCGCCGCGATTGCAGCGCACACCAATGCGTTCAAGATCAACGAAGACGTGGTGATTCCGCTGCCGCGCCTGGGCGACTACACCGACGGCATCGAGCGCATCAACATCGAGCTGTCGATCACGAACAAGCTGAAGCTGCTCGACGCGCTGGCCGGGTTTTTCGCCGCGCCGCTGCCGCTGCTGGAAGACGAAGACACCATCGCCGACCCGGCACAGGTGGCAGACAAACAGACGCAGGCACAAGCGCTCGTCGCAACCGTGCGCCAGCGCTGGGCGGGTTACCTGGCCAACCTCGATGCCCCGCACGATGGCGGCTCGATATTCACCGCCCTGCGCGACAAGCACATCCGCGTGTCGTGGAAACGCGAAGTGCGGCGCGAACTGCACCAACTTTTCGTCGGCCGCGAATACACCCGCATCCTCGAAGCCTGCGACCGCATCCACACAGACGTGCTGAAAAGCCGCGTCTTCGTCGCGCTGCACATGCACGCCGGCGACGGCAACGTGCACACCAATATCCCGGTCAACTCCGACGATTACGCCATGCTGCAGGCCGCCAACGCGGCAGTGGCACGCATCATGGCGCTGGCCACCGATCTGGGCGGGGTGATTTCGGGCGAGCACGGCATTGGCCTGACCAAGCTGGAGTTTCTCGACGACGCCGCGATTGCGATTTTTGCCGACTACAAAACCAGGGTCGACCCGGAAGGCCGTTTCAACAAGGGCAAGCTGCTGCACGGCGCGGATTTGCGCAACGCCTACACGCCGTCGTTTGGCCTGCTCGAGGCCGAGTCGATCATCCTCGAATCGTCCGAAACCAAGGACATCGCCGACTCGATCAAGGATTGCCTGCGCTGCGGCAAGTGCAAACCGGTGTGCAATACGCATATTCCGCGCGCCAATCTGCTGTACAGCCCGCGCAACAAGATTCTCGCCACCTCGCTGCTGATCGAGGCGTTTCTGTACGAAGAACAAACGCGGCGCGGCGTATCGCTCAAGCACTTCGATGAGTTTGGCGACGTCGCCGACCACTGCACCATCTGCCACAAATGCAAGAACCCGTGCCCGGTCGACATCGACTTTGGCGACGTCTCGATCGCCATGCGCAACATGCTGCGCAAACAGGGCAAGAAGAAATTCAACCCCGGCACCTGGGCATCGATGGCCTTCCTCAACGCGACCGATCCCGCCACCATCAAGGCACTGCGCAAACCGCTGATCGAGTGGGGCTACGCCAGCCAGCGCCTGGGCACACACGCTGTTCAAACGCCTGGGGCTGATCCAGGCGCAAACCAAAAATCCGCCTGCCTCGCTTGGCAAGCCCAAGCTGGTCGCGCAGGTGATCCACCTGGTCAACAAGCCGATGCCGGGCGGCCTGCCGAAGAAAACCTCGCGCGCGCTGCTGGGGCTGGAAGACGCGTCGATCGTGCCGATCCTGCGCAACCCGGCCAAGCTGTCGCGACGACGCCGACGCGGTGTTCTACTTCCCCGGCTGCGGCTCGGAACGGCTGTTTTCGCAGGTCGGCCTCGCCACCCAGGCGATGCTGTTCGAACTCGGCGCGCAAACCGTGCTGCCGCCCGGCTACCTGTGCTGCGGCTACCCGCAGACCGCAGGCGGCCAGGCCGACAAGGGCGAAGCGATCACCGCGGCCAACCGCGTGCTGTTCCACCGCGTCGCCAACACGCTCAACTACCTCGACATCAAGACCGTGATCGTGTCGTGCGGCACCTGCATGGACCAGTTGCTGAAGTACGAGTTCGAGAAGATCTTCCCCGGCTGCCGCCTGCTCGACATCCACGAATACCTGATGGAGAAAGGGCGTGAAACTCGAGGGGGTGAGCGGCGAAACAATACCTCTACCACGACCCCTGCCACACGCCGATGAAGACCCACGCGCCGATGAAGGTGGCCAACGCACTGCTCGGCGGCGGCGTCACGCTGTCCGACCGCTGCTGCGGCGAATCCGGCACGCTCGCCGTCACCCGCCCGGACATCTCGACGCAGATCCGCTTCCGCAAGGAAGAGGAAATCCGCGCCGGCGTCGCCGCGCTGGGCGCAGGCAAGCAGCCGGTGAAAATCCTCACCTCCTGCCCGTCGTGCGTGCAGGGCCTCGCGCGCTACAGCGACGACACCGGCACCACCACCGATTACATCGTGATCGAACTGGCGAAGCAGTTGCTGGGCGATAACTGGATGGCGAGCTATCTTGCACGGGTCGGCAACGGCGGGATCGAACGCGTATTGCTGTAAGCAGGCCATGACCGCGCCCGCGCCGGACGATCACACCGCCAGTTTTATCGACCAGACGCTGGCACGCATGACCGAGGCCCAGCCTGCCGACATCGATCTGGTGGCGCGGCTGTGGTTCCACCTGCACCCCCACACCAATCAGCCACTCGCCGCGGCGCACGACAACCTGGACGTGCTGATCGCACTGCTGGAACAGAAACCGCTTTACGTCGCGGCCCTGCGCGACCATCTGGTTGCCCTGTTTACCAACAAGCAGGCCACGCGGCTATTGACCGACGCCGGTTTGCTGCCCGACCGCCCCTTCGGCGCCGAACTCAGGCGCCGCATCGGCTTCAAACTGCTCCCGCCCGAACAGAATGCCAGCCACTTGCGTGACTGGCTCGATACCCTGCTCGGCCCGCGCGATCGCGCCTGGGTCTGCGCGGCGGAACCGGAAGCCTGGATGCGCCTGTGCGATCTGCTGCAGTTGCGGCAGCTGTTCCAGCGTGACACGCCCGGCGTGCTCACCAACGCCATCAACATTCTGGCGCATCGCATCGCCGTCGGCGGACTCAATGCCGAACTGCTGCGCCTCGACCCGGCACTCGAGGAATACGACTCGCCGTTTCTGGCGCTGCACCACGAAGTCGATGCCTGGCTGCGCGGCCAGGTTGGCGACATCCGCCAGATCGACGTGCTGCTCGACCAGTGCGGCGAAGCGCTCGACCGTGTGCGCCGCCGCAGTGCGGAACTCGGCACCAGCATCGACCTGACCCTGCTGTCCACCCGGCTGACCCAGCAGATGGCGCGTTTGCGCACCCTCGTCGCGCTCGCCGACCCCGCCACCGAATCACCGCATACCCTGCTGACCACGCTACTCGTCGAACTTATCGAGGCCAGCGACGAACGCTACAGCGTCAGCGGCCTGCTCCGCGACACCACCGGACGGCTCGCCCGCCAGATCACCCAGTTCGCCAGCCAGACCGGCGAACACTATATTGCCGAGGGTTGGGCTGCGCTGCGGCAGATGTTCTGGGCGGCCAGCGGCGCCGGGGTCATCATCGCCGGCATGGCACTGCTGAAGGCCCGCTTGGTCGCGCTGCACCTGGCGCCGCTGCAGGAAGCGCTGCTGGTCAGCCTGAATTACGCGCTGGGTTTCGTGCTGATATATGTGCTGCACCTGACGATCGCCACCAAGCAGCCAGCCATGACCGCGAGCCTGTTCGCGCGCACCCTCACCGAAGTGCGCGGCCAGGTCGCCCAGCAAAAACTGCTTAACGAATTCGCCGACAAGGTATGGCGATCGCAGTCCGCGGCCATCCTTGGCAACATGCTGTTTGCCTTTGCCACAGCCGTGCTGATTGCGCTGGCGATTGACGCGATGGGGGGCGCTGCTGTCGATCCCGCCAAGGCGGCGAAGCTGCTGGCCGAAATCGACCCGTTCCGTAGCGCCGCGCTGTTTTACGCGGCCGTGGCCGGCGTCGGCCTGTTCCTCTCCGGTATCGTCAGCGGCTACTACGACAACAAGACGGTTTACCAGCACATCCCGCAACGGCTCCTGCGCCTGGCTTGGCCGCAGCGGCTGCTGGGGCGGCGCGCCTGGCAGTGCATCGCCGACTACCTGCGCCACCACTTGGGCGGCATCATGGGCAATGTGTTCTTTGGTTTTTATCTCGGCCTCGTCAGCGCATTCGGCCAGCTCGCCGGCCTGCCGCTCGACATCCGCCACATCGCTTTTGCCGCCGCCAATTTCGGTTATGCCTTGCCGATACTCGACTGGCAGCTGGCCCTGCCCGTCGTGCTGGTCTCCATCGCCGGCGTCATGCTGATCGGGCTGGTCAACCTCAGCGTCAGCTTTTCGCTGGCATTTTATCTGGCGCTGCGCGCCACCCGCATCTCAGCACATGGCTCCGGCCAACTACTGTGGCGCGGCCTGGCCGCCATTATGAAAGCGCCGTTTCACTGGCGACGCACGGCTCCCCAAATCAAGGACGCAGCATGAATCAGCCCCATTGCCCCCTTTGCCAAACCGACAGCGGCGACGTGTTGTGGCGCGATCCCTTCTGCCGCGTGGTGCTGGCCGACGAGCCGGATTACCCCGGCTTCCTGCGCGTGATTCTGAATGCGCACGTGAAGGAAATGACCGACCTGTCACCCGCCGATCAGGCGGTGTTAATGCAAGTGGTGTTTGCGGCTGAAGCGGCACTGCGTGAGGTGATGCAACCCGACAAGGTCAATCTCGCCTCGCTCGGCAATGTGGTGCCGCATCTACACTGGCACGTGATTCCGCGTTTTGCCGACGATCCACATTTCCCCAACCCGGTGTGGGGACAGAAAACCGCGCAGGGCAAACGGCACGCTGCGCCCCATGGTGAGACACAGCGCGCACGGCTGGAAGCCGCCCTCAACCGGCGGCTTGCTCCAGCGGCGGGAATGGAATCACGGTAGCCGAAGGCTGCGTGACGATCAGGCGTGACTCGGGGAAAACCGCGGCAAACGTGCTGCCTTTGCCCGGAGTGGACTGGATATTGAGGTGTGCGCCGTGGCGCGTGAGCACGTGCTTGACGATGGCGAGGCCCAGGCCGGTACCGCCGGTTTCACGCGAGCGGCTGCGGTCCACCCGGTAAAAACGCTCGGTGAGGCGGGGAATGTGTTCGGCGGCGATACCTTCGCCGGTATCGGCAACGGCGAACACGCCTTCGCCGTTTTTCAGATGCCAGGAAAGAGTGACCTCGCCGCCGTCGGGCGTGTAGCGCACGGCATTGGAAACGAGGTTCCCGAGCGCGCTGCGGATTTCCTGCAAACTGCCACGCAGGTTGGCGTCGCTGGCGATATCAAGATTGATCCGATGGCGGCCACCGCTCAGCGATTCAGCATCTGCCGCAAGCGCCCGCGCCAGTTCGGGCACGTTGACCTCTTCATCCTTCAGACTGTGATCGGCGCTTTCAAGCCGCGACAGCGTCAGCAAGTCGTCCAGCAGGTGTTGCATGCGCCGGGTGTTGTCGAGCATCAGGTCGAAATAGCGGCGCGATTCAGCGGCGGGCAGCATCGGTGCGTCGGCCAGGGTTTCGACGAAGCCCCCCACCACCGTAAGCGGCGTGCGCAGTTCGTGCGAGACGTTGGCGATGAAGTCGCGGCGAATGGCATCGACGCGTTCGAGTTCGGTGATGTCGCGCGCGACCAGCAGTTTTTTGGCTTCCCCAAACGGCACCAGTTGCAGCGACAGGGTGATTTCACGATTCACGGGCGATTTGCATACCAGCCGCCGCGAGTAGTCAGCGGCATCGAGAAACTCGATGAAATGCGCCTGACGCAGCAGATAGCGGATGAACTGGCCGCGGTCGCGCTCGCAATCCAGGCCCATGTACTTGCGCGAGGCGGGGTTGCACCAGTCGATTTGATCGCTGCCGTTGAGGATGACCATGCCATCGGGTACGGCCTGGGCGGCATGCTCGAACTGTTCCAGCGCATTGGTGAGTTCACTGCGGCTGGCGCGCTGACGACGCTGAAGCTTGTCGAGGCGGTAAAAAATATCGCCCCAGGTCCCTGCGGCGTCGGGCGGGGTCACTTCATCGGGGTTTTCCAGCCAGCGCGACAGGCGGTATTCCTGCCACAGCCGCCGCAACATCACCAAAGCCTGAATCCCCGCCAGAAACACCAGCGCGGCAACCGGGCCAGAGCCCAACCACAACATCAGCGCCACCAGCAACACGCCTGCCAGCACGCCGAGTGGACGCCACCAGAAACCCATGTCGATCACCACTTGAAACCCCAGTGGCCGGATTATCACACGTCAGCCGAGAACCGATAACCCGACCCGCGCACCGTCTGGATCAGCTCGGAATGGCGGGAGGGTTCGAGCGCCAGACGCAGACGGCGAATATGAACATCGACCGTACGCTCTTCGACAAACACATCGTCACCCCACACCTGGTCGAGCAATTGGGCGCGCGAATAGACCCGCTCGGTGTGCGTCATGAAGAAATGCAGCAAGCGGAATTCGGTCGGCCCCAGATCCAGCGGCTGGCCTTTGCCAACCACCCGATGGCTGGTCGGGTCGAGTCGCAGCCCGTTGACCTCCACCGGCTCGTCGGTCATTTGCGGCGCGCGGCGGCGCAGCACGGCCTTGATGCGCGACACCAGTTCACGCGGCGAAAACGGCTTGGTGATGTAGTCGTCGGCGCCGGTATCGAGCCCAAGCACCTTGTCGCGTTCTTCGCCGCGCGCGGTCAGCATGATGATCGGGATCGGCTGGTAGCGTTCGTCCGCGCGCAGCCGCTTGCACAGGTCGATGCCCGACATGCCGGGCAGCATCCAGTCGAGCAGGATCACATCCGGCAAACTGCTTTTGAGAAACTTCAACGCATTCTCGGCATCACCCGTCACCGTCACGGAATGGCCGGCTTGCGCGAGATTGAATTTCAGTAACTCCTGAATACCCGGTTCGTCTTCAACCAGCAAAATATTGGCAGCCATGCTGACTCCAGCCCTGTTTCAAAGACAGCCATACTATGACAGGAATATGACTGATTAATGACACCTCCACCCCTCTGCCAAACCCGAGCCAGTCTGTGCACTGGTAGAATTCCGGGCTGATTCGTTGAGCCCGTCTGCCATGGATAAAACCACCCATTTCGGCTACCAGCAGGTGGCCGAGTCCGATAAAGCCGCCAAGGTTGCTGAAGTTTTCCACTCCGTCGCCGCGCAGTACGACGTCATGAACGACCTGATGTCGGCGGGATTGCACCGCTTGTGGAAACGCTTTGCCGTGGCGCAGGCGGGGCTGCGGCCGGGGATGAAGGTGCTCGACGTCGCCGGCGGCACCGCCGATCTCACCCGGCTGTTCCTGAAGGAAGTCGGCGCGAGCGGCACCGTGCTGCTCACCGATATCAACTTTTCCATGCTGCGCGAAGGCCGCGACCGCATGCTGAACGAAGGCAAAACCCCGCCCGCGGTGCAATGCGACGGCGAACGGCTGCCGTTCCCTTCGGACTATTTCGATTGCGTGTCGGTGGCCTTCGGCCTGCGGAACATGACGCACAAGGATCAGGCGCTGGCCGAGATGCACCGCGTGCTGAAACCTGGCGGACGGCTGCTGGTGCTGGAGTTTTCCAAGATATGGAAACCGCTCGAACCCGCCTACGACCTCTATTCGTTCAAGCTGCTGCCGCTGATGGGCAAGCTGGTCGCGCAGGATGCGGGCAGCTACCAGTATCTGGCCGAGTCGATCCGCATGCATCCGGGGCAGGAAGAACTCAAAACCATGATGGAAACCGCGGGTTTCGCCAAGGTCAGCTATCACAACCTCACCGCAGGCGTGGTCGCGCTGCACAAGGGCTTCAAGGTTTGATCGCGCAGGGTTCAATCGCAGCGAGTTTGATCGAGCGCAGCCTGAATCACCTGCTGCGCCAGACGCCCGGCGCGTCGGAGGCGTTGTTGCGCCACGCCGGGGCAAGCGTGCGCTTCGACCTGACGCTGATGCAGGCTGATTTCAGAATTGCCGATGACGGTTATTTTTCCGAAGCGCCCATCGACACCCCCGACGCCACCATCCGCCCCACCCCGACGCTGCTGACCCGCCTGCCATTTTTCGGGCGCGAAGCCTTGCGCCACGCCGATTACAGCGGCGACCCGGCGCTGCTTGCCACGCTCGACCGCGTGTTCAAGCAGTTGAGCTGGGATGTCGAAGCCGACCTCGCGCCGCTGGTTGGCGACATCGCTGCGCATCGCGCGCATCAGTTTGGCCGCGATGTCCTTGCCCGCGCCACCCAGGCCTTCTCTGCACTGGGTCGCAATGCCAGCGAATACGTGGTGGAAGAAGCCGAACTGATGGCGCGCGGCGTCGATGTCAGCCGTTTCAATCGCGAAGTCGACACGCTCGCCGACGACGTGGCGCGACTGGATGCGCGGCTGCGAATTCTTTCGGAAGCACACGCAACCCATGAAACTGCTGCGCCTGCTCCGCATTCTCAGCGTCGGCCTGCGCTTCGGCCTGGAGGAGTTTTTTCTCGGCCACGAGCGGGTGCGGCCGTTGCGCTGGCTGGTGCGTGCGCTGCTGTTCTGGCGGCCGCTCACCGAACCGCGCGGGGTGCGGCTGCGCCTCGCGCTGGAAGCATTGGGGCCGATTTTCGTCAAGTTCGGGCAAATGCTCTCGACCCGGCGCGATCTGGTGCCGCTCGACATCGCCGACGAACTGGCCTTGCTGCAGGATCGGGTGCCACCGTTTCCGTCGGTTGAGGCGATCGCCACGCTGGAGGCTGCGTACAAAAAACCGCTGGCCGAAGTTTTCGCCGAATTCGACGCCACACCGGTCGCCTCGGCCTCGGTGGCGCAAGTGCATTTCGCGCGCCTGCATGACGGCACCGCCGTCGCAGTCAAAGTCCTGCGCCCCGGCATTGCGCCGGTGATCGCGCACGATGTGTCGCTGCTCTACGCCGCCGCCGGGCTGGTTGAAAAACTCTTCGCCGACGGCCCCCGGCTGCGCCCGCGCGAAGTGGTGGACGAATTCGAGAAGCACCTGGAAGACGAGCTGGATCTGATGCGCGAAGCGGCCAACTGCTCGCAGTTACGGCGCAACTTCAAGGATTCGCCGCTGCTGATGGTGCCCGAGGTGTATTGGGACTACTGCGCCCACGAGGTGATGGTGATGGATCGCATGGACGGCGTGCCGATCAGCCAGATCGAGCGGCTGCGCGAATCCGGCACCGACATTCAGGCGCTTGCCGCGCGCGGGGTCGAAATCTTCTTCACCCAGGTGTTCCGCGACGGCTTTTTTCACGCCGACATGCACCCCGGCAATATCCTGGTGCGCGCGGGTTCGGAGCAATACATCGCGCTCGATTTCGGCATCATGGGCACGCTCACCGAGGTCGACAAGCAGTACCTCGCGCGCAACTTCCTCGCTTTTTTCCGCCGCGATTACAAAGGAGTGGCGCTGGCGCATCTCGAATCCGGCTGGGTGCCGCCGGATACGCGGATGGATGAACTCGAAGCAGCGGTGCGCGCGGTATGCGAGCCGGTGTTCGACCGCCCGCTGAAGGACATCTCGTTTGGCCGCGTGCTGTTGCAGCTGTTCCAGGCGTCGCGCCGCTTCAACGTGGAAATCCAGCCGCAGCTGGTTTTATTGCAGAAAACCCTGCTCAATATCGAAGGCCTCGGCCGCCAGCTCGACCCCGAGCTCGACCTGTGGAAAACCGCCAAGCCCTTCCTCGAACGCTGGATGAACGAGCAGATGGGCTGGCGCGCGCTGGTGAAAAACCTGCAAACCGAAGCGCCCAAATGGGCAGCCTTGCTGCCGCAACTGCCGCGGCTGGCGCATCAGGCCTTGAATGAAAACCGGCTGGCACAACTGGAGGCTGGCCTCACGCTCATGCTGCGCCAGCAGCAGGTGCGCAATCGCTGGCTTGGGGTGATCACTGTGCTGTTCGCGCTGACCACGGCGGCACTCGGCTGGATCGCACTAAGCTGATTGCCGCCACAAGAAAACGGGGCACCACTGCCCCGCCGTAAGCTGCCGAATCAGCAGACTCAGGAGAAAGTCTCCTGCATCAGGTTGGCAAACCGCCTCTCCATTTCCTTTTAAATACCTGACGAAAAGCGCGCGGCTGGGTACGTCACGCACACCAAAATCACGTGTAATTCTTTTACACGTCAAATTTAACCAGCACTGCAATAAAAACTTTATATAAAAAGGATTTATCAAACGCGGGAAATTTGTGTATAAATTATTTTCATGAATGACCTGTCTGAACCGGGCATCACCCACGCGCTCGCGACACCGCCTCGTGCCCTAACGGTTGCGGTGCGGCGGCTGCTGCGCCCGCTGGTCAAACTGCTATTGCATTACAGCGTGCAATACCCCGCCCTCGCCGGTCTGCTTAAGCTGACTTACGTGGAAGTGGCGGCCGCAATACCGGTCGAAGGCAAAGCACAGACCGATAGCCGGGTCAGCCTGCTCACCGGCATTCACCGGCTGGATGTGAAACGGCTGCGCAACGAAATCGTCAGCGGCAATGAGGCGCCGCCGATGTCGGTATCGATTGGCGCACAAATCGTGGCGCGCTGGACCGCCCGAGTCGAATATCTCGATAACACAGGCCACCCGCTGCCCTTGCACCGGCTCGCCAGCGCAGGCGGGTTCATGAGTTTCGAGTCGCTGGTACGTTCGGTAAGCAAGGACATCCGGCCACGCGTGGTGCTGGATGAATGGCTCAGGCTGGGCGTCGCGCAAATCGACGAGTTCGACCGCGTCAGCCTGGTCACCGACGCGTTTGCGCCCCGCCACGGGCTGGACGAAAAGCTGTTTTATCTGGGTAAAAACGTGCATGACCATCTCGATGCCTGCACGCACAACCTGACCCATCCCGACGCGCCGCCGCTGCTCGAACGCAGCGTGTACTACGACCACCTGAGCAAGGATTCGACTCTGATTTTATTGGCTTACGCCCGCCAGTTATCGAGCCAGGTGATGCAGGCGTTCAGCCAAAAGGCGATGGAACTGCAGGCGCGCGACCAACTGGATGCAGCCGCCCACCACCAGGTGGCATATGGCCAGTATTTCAATCAAGCCAACGAGCAGGAAAAACCCGGCGCACAACCATAATCAGGCTGGCGTGGGCGGTCACTGCAACCAGCCCCCCATCAGCGAAGCCATGCACTACCTGAGTTTTCATTTGAACGCCGACAATCACCTGAATCTATACGCCGTGGGTGGCTTCAACGAAGCCAGCCCGGACTGGGGCGCTGGCCTCGTTTTCACGTATCGTTACTAATTTTCGACTCGCGCCGCCATGCTCATCGGTTTCGTCATCGCCTATCTCATCGTCTCGCTCGGCGTCGGCTTTTATGCCGCCACCAAGGTCCACACCGCCAGCGACTACATCACCGCCGGTCGCTCGCTACCGATGATCGTCGTGGTGGCGATGGTGTTTGCCACCTGGTTCGGTGCCGAAACCGTGCTCGGCATCCCTGCTACCTTCCTCGAAGAAAACCTCGGCGGCACGATTGCCGACCCGTTTGGCGCCTCGCTCGCGCTGATCCTGTTCGGCCTGTTTTTTGCGCGTCCGCTGTACCGGATGAAGCTGATGACGCTGGGCGACTATTTCCGCGAGCGCTACAACCGGCCGGTCGAGATGGTGATTTCACTGGCGATTGCGCTGTCCTACCTGGGCTGGGTGTCTGCGCAGGTGGTGGCACTGGGGCTGGTGTTCAACGTGCTCTCCGACGGCATCATCACCCAGGTGCAGGGCATTTACATCGGTGCGGCGGTGGTGCTGCTCTACACCCTGTTCGGCGGCATGTGGTCGGTGGCGCTCACCACGCTGGTGCAAATGACGGTGATCGTCGCCGGCTTGTTATGGATCGCGAAACTGGTCGGTGACATGCCCGCAGTCAATGGGATTGCACCGGTGATCGAACACGCCGCCGCGTCGGGAAAATTTACATTCTGGCCTCCGCTCGAATGGGCGGCGGTTGTCACCTTTATCGCCGGTTTGCTGACCATGGGCCTCGGTTCGATTCCACAACAAGACGTTTTCCAGCGCGCCAACACCTCGAAAAACGAGCGTATCGCCGTGTGGGGCACCGTCATCGGCGGCGTGCTGTATTTCGCCTTTGCCGCCGTGCCGATCTACCTGACCTACGCTGCCACCCTGGTTGACCCCGCGCTGACCACCAATCTGCTTGCAGAGGACGCCCAGCAAGTGCTGCCCGCCTTTGTCAAAGCCCATTTGCCGCTCTATGCGCAGATCATTTTTTACGGTGCCCTGCTCTCGGTCATCATGTCCACCGCCTCCGGCACCCTGCTCGCGCCTTCCGTCACCATTTCGGAAAACATCATCAAGGAACTCATGCCGCACCACCGCATGAGCCAGAAGAAACTGCTGTGGATCACCCGCAGCGTCGTCGTCGCCTTCACGCTGCTGGTCGTCGTCTACTCGTTGTGGTCACTGCAAAGCGAAACCAGCATCCACACCATGGTCGCCAACGCCTACAAGGTGACACTTGCCTGTGCCTTCGTGCCGCTGGTGGCTGGGCTGTACTGGAAACGTGCCAATAACTCCGGGGCAGGCCTATCAATTGTGTTTGGCTTGACGGCCTGGGTCGCGATGGAGTTCTTTGCGCCGGAAGCCGCATTGCCGCCGCAGTTTGTGGGCTTGATTGCGAGTGCATCCGGCATGCTGGCCGGATCCTTGATTGCCGCCAAATCCTCCTGAAACCAATGTCGGATTTCTTTACAAACAGGCTCGGTTTTTTTGCGCCTTTAAGTTTTCCCCGGACTTATTCCACGTTAAAAACAATCCATCATATTGATATTAAAAGGTTTTAAAGGATGTTTGATTTCACTGGCATATATAGTGCTTTAGTTTGCATCAGGAACTGGACTGGTGTTTGCATGAAAACAACCCAATCCACCTGTTGAGCCTATCGAACACAACTTAACCGCTTTCAGGAGAACAATTATGAACATGAAATCCCTGGCGCTGGCGTTGGCCATCGCCCTCCCTACCCCGGCCATGGCCTTGGTCATTACCCCGACCAATACCAATGCTGCCGACACGCTTCTTAACGCGGTACTTGCACCCAGCAGCGGCATCAATGTTGTTGGCGGTTCTGTCCAGTTCGTCGGCAAAACGACTGTTGGATCAGAGCAATCCGCAACGTATACCGGCTTGAACCTCGCACCCAGCGATGGCGTGGGCGCGACCATCACCAACCCGGATGGCATCCTGCTGACCAGCGGCCATGCCAACATGCCCGCCACCAACACTGTCAGCAATTTTTCCAATGCGAAGTCCCAGCCTGGCACGGGCTCGAATGCCGCACTCACCACCCTGTCTGGCAAATCCACCTTTGACCAGAACTTCATTTCCTTCAACTTCACGGTGGCTAGCGGCAACGCTGTGACCGCGAGTTTTGTGTTCGTGTCCGACGAATATCCGACCCAATCGGTGACGGATATTTTTGGCTTCTTCGTCGATGGCAAGAACTATGCGTTCTTCCCTGGTGGCGCCCTGGTTTCCAATATTCCCCAGGCCAACTTCCAAAACAACCCCGTGGGATCCGGCAAGTACGCCACCGAATACAACGGCCTCACCACCAGCCTGTTTGTAACGGGTTTACTTGACCCCACCCTGACCACGCATACCCTGATGATCGCAGTCGCCGACACCAACGATTCAGTATGGGATAGCGGGGTGTTTATCGGTAACGTTAAGGCCGGCACCGGTACCGGTGGCGGCGGCATTGGCGAAGTTCCTGAACCCGCCTCCCTTGCCCTTCTGGGCATCGGCTTGGCTGGTCTGGGCGCTGCGCGCCGCCGCAAGTCGGCCTGATTGCTTCATCGCACCAACAAAAAAGCCGACGCGTTGCGTCGGCTTTTTTTACACTTGCTTGTCAGGTCAGCGCAAATACCCCTCGTGCTCCAGTTTGAGCAGGATTTGCTGCACCGCTTCGTCGATGCCGAGCCCCGTGGTATCTATCGCCAGTTCCGGCTTTTCCGGCACTTCGTACGGATCGGACACGCCCGTGAACTCCGGAATCAAACCTGCCCGCGCTTTGGCGTAAAGCCCTTTGCGGTCACGGCCCTCGCAGGTTTCAATCGGCGTGGCAACGTGAATTTCGATGAAACCGCCCACCGCTTCGATCATGCTGCGCACGTCACGCCGGGTCTGTTGGTAGGGCGCAATCGGCGCACAAATGGCAATGCCGCGGTTCTTGGTGATTTCGCTGGCCACAAATCCAATCCGCCGCACGTTGATGTCGCGGTGTGCCTTGGTAAAACCCAGCTCGGATGACAAATGACGACGCACGATGTCGCCGTCGAGCAGGGTGACGCAGCGGCCACCCATTTCCATCAGGCGCGCCGCGAGCGAGCGCGCGAGGGTGGATTTGCCTGCACCCGACAAGCCGGTAAAGAACACGGTAAAGCCTTGCCGCTCGCGCGGCGGACTTTGCCGGTGCAGTTCGGCCAGCACTTCTGGGAAGCTGTACCAGTCTGGAATTTTCAACCCGGCCTGCATGCGGCGCTGGAACTCTTCGCCACTCAGGGTGAGCTGCCGCGCACCGGCGGGCGCGTCGGATTCGGGCAGGTGTTCGGCACGGTCTTCCACGTACACCATGCGCGGATAGGCGATCAGGCGCACGCCGATTGCGTCGGCCAGTTTGATCAACGACGCTTCACCCTCGGGCTGGTCGAGGTCTTTGCCGCGACGGTATTCGCCGTCAGTTTGATGTTCACCGCCCGCGATCAACAAGCCGCATCCGTAATTGCGCGCAACGATGGCACGCAAGAGCAGCGCCTGGGCGCTCGCCTGGCGTGGCGGCGCGGGCAGCAGGGACAACTGGGTTGAAGCCACCGGAAAGCGTTCGCGGATGGCAATAAAACTCCGTACCAGGCCAAAATAAGCCGGCGCATCGGTGATGTCGCCCCCCGCCTGCGGATGCAGCAGCAGGTTGGCTTCGTTTTCAATTGCGCTTTTCAGACAAAACTCGAATTGCGCGCGGTGCATCGGCTGGCGCGCCTGCCAGGCGACCACGCGGCGCCAGCCGCGCTTGGCGAACAAAGCACGCAACTCGGCCGGGGTGGCGCGCAGACCGACAAAGTCAGGGTGCGGCGGCAAAGCCACGCCCTCGACCGCGCCGCCCAGATACCTGACTCCCTGGTCATCCCACACGTCACTCACCGTCAGCACAGCGAGCATGAAACCTTCGCCATCGCGCAGGGCCACGCGATCACCCGATTTCAGCTCGGTCGCCACTTTTTGCCGGCTGGCAAGGCTAACGGGCACGGGCCAGAATGTGCCGTCATCCAGTTGCTGCTCCGTTTCGACACGCACACATTGCGCACGCGTCATGAATCCTGTGAGCGGCGAATAGGCGCCAGTCATCAGCATTTCCAGTTCGCATTGCTGCCGCCAGTCGAGATCGAGCGAGGGCAGGCCAAGCGCTTCCAGCTTGAGCGCATCGCTTTGCGCGGAGTCGATCAGGTTAACAAGGGTGCCGCCGTAAGGTGCAATGAGTTGATCCATGTCTATTCCGGGATGTCAGCGATAAATGTCAAAAAAGGCCGCGTTGAACCGGCCAAGTTCGGCTTCGGGCAAATGATTGATTCCAGCCGCGCCTTTGCGACCGCCGCCGGTTTCAAACTGGCTGCACAACTCGTCCGCACCCGATTTGGCCACCATCGGTGCGCGCACACTCACCACATAACCGCCGTCCGGCTTGGCGGTGAGCACGGCATGGGCCTGCGCGGGCGACTCGACCGCGAGCTGGTTGCCGAACACGCCGGAAATTCGCCGCGCCCATTTTTCGGCGGGCAGCACAAAGATGCGCCCACTGGCGCGCGCGTCGGCGGCACTCACCGCAACCGCGCGCGCCATGTCGCTCTGATAACCCGCGTTGAGCGTTTGATAGGCGGCTGACTCGGCGACGAAAGCGAAAGGATCGGCATAGGGTCGCAGCTGGCGATACAACTCGGCCGGGTCGAAAAACAGGTCGTCGAGCGTTTCACCGTAGCCGTTGTAGTTAAGACATTCGCCCAATGACTGCAATTGCGCGAGTTGCTGAACCGACAGATTCAGGGGTGCCGCTGCCTGGCGCGCGGCATCGGCCAGATTGTCGCCAAACGCGGCGGTCACCGCCCACACCAACTGTTTGCCACCCAAATACTGGTTGACCAGCAGACTGGTGCAGACGTTGGCATCGGTGTCGATATGCGGTTCGAAATGGGGATGAACCGGGATGTCGCCCGGCTGGTGGTGATCGAAGTAACGTACCTCGGCACCCGCTTCGAGCAAACAATCGAGCGCATCGCGGTTTTTTGACAGCGCGATATCGAGCACCGTGACGTGATCGCCTGCCTGTGCCTTGACCCGTTTCAGCAGGCTGATATCGCGCTTGGGGCCGGTAATGAGTTCTGAATCGGCGGGAGCAGCCAGGCGCAGCTGGTGCAACGCGCAAATGCCATCGGCGTCGCCATTGAATACATCGATTGTTCGTTGCGTCACAAATGAAATGTCCGGGTTAATATCGTTGCATGTCGCGCCGCCACGCTTCCCGCGCCCCCCGATCCAGAAACGCTTCCCTTACGCTATCCATGCTGTGGATGGCACTGGTGTATTGCGCACTGGTGGTGTACGGCACGTTGTTTCCCTTGGCCGAATGGTCACCGCCCATTTTCGGCTGGTCGAATCCTATCACGCTGCCATGGCCGGTACAGGCGTCGCGCGCCGACGTCATGGTCAACCTGCTGGCCTACGTGCCACTGGGGTTGTTTATCGCGCTATGGCTACGTCCTCGAATCGGCATGGTGGCTGCGGTGGCGACAGCCTGCCTGTTCGGCAGTGGTTTAAGCTTTATGCTGGAAGTGCTGCAATCGGCATTGCCAAGCCGGGTGCCGTCGAGCCTTGACTGGGCGGCCAATTCGGCTGGGGCATTGCTGGGCGCGCTGTTCGCCGCTGCGTTTGACCCGCGCCTGCCCACTGGCCGCGTGCTGCTCACCCTGCGGCGCGACTGGTTCATAGCCGGCGCGCTCGGCAATCTGGCGCTAATCATTCTGGGGTTGTGGGCACTGACACAGGCGGCACCCTTCGTGCCGTCGCTCGATTGGGGCAACCTGAAAAGCGGCATCAAACCGCTCGGCAATACCCTGCGCCACCTGGAAACCTTCCGCCCGCTTGACGCGCTGAGCGTCGGCTTTTACATCCTCGCGCTGGGGCTGATCGCGCGCATGGCTGCGCTGCGGTCGATTGTCTGGCTTTTTCTGCTTTTCACCCTGGGCATCCTGTTGCTGAAAATCCCGGTGGTGGGGCGGCAACTGACGCTTGAGGCGCTGACTGGCTGGGCGCTGGCAATGGGCATGTTGACCCTCTGGCCGCGCCCACTCATCGTGCGTGTATTGGGCATCGGCGCAAGCTTGCTTACTGCGTATGCGCTCACGCAATTTGAACCCGGCGACACAGCCACCACCTATGCCATCAACTGGGTGCCCTTCCAGGGTCAGGTTGGGACGCTGAACGGAATCAGCGACATTCTGGAAACGCTGTGGCCATTCATGGCGCTGGCGCTGGCAGTGCGCTGGATCACACCCTGGCGCTGGCGGCATACGGCCTGGTTCGGTGGCGGCATTGCGGTGGCGCTGCTGGCATTTGCGCTGGAATGGATGCAGCAATCCATTCCCGGGCGGTTTGCCGATATCACCGATGTGCTGCTTGCCGAACTGGGCTGGATGCTGCCCTGGCTGTTGACTGACACGCGCGGCCGCGTGGTCGTGGCCGAATCGAAAAGCTTGCCCCGCACCGCACGCTGGGCATTGCCCGCGCTGGCGCTGGGCATGGCGTCGCTCGGCGTGGTCGGCTGGACGGTTGGCAGCAGCGTCCGCTTCGACACCGACGACCGCGGTCGCGCCGTGCTGCCCGCACCGGAGAGCCTCGCTGCCATTGCGTTGCCGGGGTTTAAACAAAGCCACCCGCATTTGCCGCATCCCAGCCCATCGGAGATTGCCCGCCTGCGCCTGGAAAATCCCGATTGGCTCGAGCAGATGCGCCGCCTCGCGCGCAACGGCGAGGGCGATACCTATGCGGTTACGCTGCTCGCCCGGATCGAGCCGGGCAGCCAGAATCTGGCGCGCCTGCACGAGCGGCTGCTGCACACGCCCTACTCGTATCGCGGCGAACAGGCCAAACCGGTCGCCCTCGCCTACGACTGGTTATACGATCAGTGGAGCGAAGACCAGCGCGCCAGCCTGCGCGACAAACTCGCCGAGGGCGTGGAGTACCTAGTCAATTTCATCCGCCGCGACCGTCTGTCGCCGTACAACGTTTTCCTATACAACAGTCCGTTCCAGTCCCTGATGGCGGCAAATCTGGCGCTGTATGGCGACGACCCGCGGGGAGAACTCAACATGCGGTTCACCTACGATTTGTGGAAGCATCGCGTACTGCCAGCCTGGCGTCAGGTGATGGGCGAAAACGGCGGCTGGCACGAAGGCGGCGAATATGTCGGCGTCGGCATCGGCCAGGCGGTATATCAGGTGCCGGCGATGTGGCGCGCGGCCACCGGTGAAGACCTGTTCAAAACCGAGCCGGGAATACGCGGATTTCTGGATTACATGGTCTACCGCAAGCAGCCGGACGGCACCGATTCGCGTTGGGGCGACGCGGGATATTTCGACCGGATCGTACCGGATCTTGTGCCGTTGGCGCTCGAATACCGGCACGCCGCCGCCTACAACATCCGCCCGCCCGGGCGCCAGCCCATCCCCACCAGCTGGCCCTGGGGACCGTTATCCGACGCCAGCCTGCTCGATCCCCACGCACGCGACGCGCTGCCGCTCGCCCGCCATTTTGACGGCATCGGCCTGGTCGTGGCACGCAGCGACTGGTCATCAGATGCAACCTATGTGAGTTTCAAGGCGGGCGACAATTTCTGGTCGCATTCGCACCTCGATCAGGGCGCGTTCACCATTTACAAAGGCGGTGGTCTGGCGCTCGACAGCGGCGTCTATGGGCCCAAATACGGCTCCGACCATCACATGAACTACACCTACCAGAGCATCGCGCACAACCTCGTGACCGTCACCGATCCCAAGGACAATGCCCGCGCGGACGGCAAGACCGTGCGCGACATCGCCAACGATGGTGGCCAACGGCGCATCGGCTCCGGCTGGGGACTCGCGTCCGCGCCCATCGACCTGACCGACTGGCAGGCGCAACGCGACCTTTATCACACCGGAAAAATCGAACGCTACTTCGCAAGCCCGGACAGCGTGGTGGCGGTGGCGGATGTCACCCCCGCCTACACCAACAGCCAATCAGGAGCGGGCGAATTCTCGAATCGCACGCGCCGGGTTGAACGGCTGTGGCGAACGTTCATTTATGACCGGGCAGCCGACGTCATCATCGTGCGCGACCTGGTAACGGCCAGCCACGCCGAATTCCAGAAACGCTGGCTGCTGCACACCACCGGCGAGCCTGCCATCAACGGCAATCAGTTCAGCGTCAGCCTGCCGCCCAACGCTGCCCGCAAACAGTCCGGCGGCCAGCTCGCCGCACACGTTCTGTTACCCGAGAATGCACGTCTGAATAAGGTGGGCGGCCCGGGATTCGAATTCTGGGTGGATGGAAAAAATTATGATGAAAACGGCTCGCTCGCCAAGGTGATTGCCCAACGCGGCCAACCGCTCGAACCCGGCAATTGGCGCATGGAAATCTCCCCGCCAACCGCCCAGCGCGCGGATGAATTCCTGGTGGTGCTTATCCCGCAAACCACCCTTTCCAATAGCACGCCGCACATCCGCAAAATCGAGCGTGGCAACGAACATGGGGTTGAAATCGTCAGTGCGGCAGGCAGTCGCCGCTGGTGGTTCAAGGCTGATCGCAATGACGTGGTACTGGAAACTGCAGCGGGGCGCACGCCCATCCACACTCAAGTGAGCACCGAGGAAACGGGCAGCACTCCGTGGAATCAATTCCTGCAGCGATGGCGCAGGATGTTCGATTGATCTTGTTTGATCGATCCTGCAATTGTGAAACCGTTTGGGCAGGCAGACGCGGGAGGGATTCAACCCGGTTCGTGACCGCTTTCGGTTTGTGCCAAGCCGCTCACGAACGCGTCTATTTTCCCGATCAAGACCCGCATCATGCTCGATACGCTTTGCCGCCCCGTATCCATCACGATGTCCGCCACTTCGCGATAAAGCGGGTCGCGCTGCGTGTAGAGCTCGCGCAAACGCCCCAGCGGATCCACCGTTTGCAGCAACGGCCGTCCACGGTCATGCCGCGTACGTTCATGCAAGTGCTCGGGCGTGCCGCGCAAATAAATCACCACGCCATTTTTGCGTAGCCTGTCGCGGTTATTGGGCGACAACACCGCCCCGCCCCCCGTAGCCAGCACCACGCCAGACAAGGCAGTCAGTTCGGCAATCGCCGCTTCCTCACGCTTGCGAAAACCCGCTTCGCCCTCGATCTCGAAGATGACCGGAATCTTGACGCCGGTGTGCGCCTCGATTTCGTGGTCCGAATCGAAAAAACTGCACCCGTAATGTTTGGCCAGCAGTCGCCCCACCGTGGTTTTACCGGCGCCCATCAGGCCAACGAGATAAAGATTGTCTTGCTTGCTCATGGCGGCATTGTAATGGACGTCAGCCTTGGCGGGCTTTGCGCCAAGCGGGAATAAGACGAGAAACAGTGAACGAAAAAAAGCGCGGGACCAGCCCGCGCTTTGGATGCGTACGCGATTAACCGCTTAACGCAGCGACAGGCGTTCGTCGAGGATGCGCGGCGTCAGGAAAATGATCAGCTCGGTTTTGGTGTTCTCTTTGGTCGTGGTCTTGAACAATCCATCCAAGTCCCGGGATATCACCCAACAACGGCACCTTGCTCACGGTTGAGGTTTCTTCACCATCAAATATCCCGCCCAGCACCAGCGTTTCGCCGTTGTTCACCCGCACCTGCGTCTTGATCCGCTTGGTATCGATTGCGGGGTTGTCCTGCAGAACCAGTGAAAGATTGCGCACCGAGTCCTTTTGAACCTCAACCGTCAGAATGACCGAGTCATTGTTGAGAATCTGCGGATCGACCAGCAAACACAGGAAGGCATCCTTGAACGTGACGGTAGCGGGGTTGTTTGCCGTTCCCGGGGTGATGTAGGGAATTTGCGTACCGTTCAGAATCACCGCCGGCTTCTGGTTGGTGGTCATCACGCGGGGATTGGAAATCACCTTGCCCCGGTTTTCTTCTTCCAGCGCACGCAACTCCAGGTTCAGCAAGTTGCCGCTGGCCGGATCCAGCAAGCTCACCAGCAAATTGCCAGCACGTGGGGGAGAGCGGCAGCGCTTGCCCACTACCAGCTGCGTTACTGGGGTTGACCCCCCAACCTGGAAGCTCAGGCGCGTACCCAGATCACGGCTCCAGCCATCGGTTGCCAGCACCACGCGCGCTTCGATCATGACCTGGCGCGCAGGCACATCCAGACGCGTGAGGAGTTCACGCACTTCCTGAATCTTGCGCTGGCGTGTCCGTAATGATCAGCGTGTTGGTTTTCAGTTCATAGGTAGCACGACCGCGCTTGGTCAGGATTTTCTGGTCGCTCTTGCCCTCGCCCTGCTGCGAGGCCTGTGCCACCGCTCCGCCACCCAAACCCTGCGCTTGCGCCGAGCAGTTCACGCCACCGCCAGCCGAGTTGAGGAAGGCGCCCATGGCAAAACCGTACAACATGGTTTGCGCTTCATCCGCCCGCATGTAGTTGAGCTGAATGTACTCGGTAGACAAGGGCTCCAGATCGGCCACGGCCGACCGGGCTTCGTACTCGAGTTTTTCCTTGGTCAGCAGTTCGTCCTTGGGTGCAATCCAGATCACGTTGCCGTTCTGGCGCTTGTCCAGGCCCTTGGTCTGCATGATGAGTTCGAGCGCCTGATCCCACGGCACGTCTTTCAGACGCAGGGTGAGGTTGCCGGTCACGGTGTCGCTGGCGATGATGTTAAGGCCCGTGAAGTCCGCAATGACCTGCAGCACCGAGCGCACTTCAACGTTCTGGAAATTAAGCGAGAGCTTTTCGCCGGTGTATTTCACCTTGCCGTCAGCTGTTTTCTTCTGCGCATCGTCACTCTTTTTGACCTCAACAATAAAGTTGTTGTCGGTCTGGTACGCCGAATACTCCCAGCCACCCTTGGGCTGAATCACCATACGGGTGTTGTCACCCAGTTTGTAGGTTTCGATGACCTGCACCGGCGTACCGAAATCAGCCACATCCATCCGGCGCTGCAGGGACTTGGGCAAATCGGTGCCAATGAAATCAACCACCACCCCGCCGGACTGCTGACGGATATTGATGCCCGCTTGCGAGTCTGACAAGGTCGTGACGATACGTGCCTCACCCGTCACGCCGCGCCGAAAATCAACATCGCGGATGCTGTGAGCCGCTGCGCCAGGCGCGGCCTCGGCGAAGCGGGGATTGGCATTCACCGGCGCAACGCCAACGCTGGCATCACCGAGTGAAACCAATAGCAAATTGCCATCGATCTTGGCATCGTATTCAACCGATTTGTTCAGGTTCAGCACCAAGCGCGAACGCGTTCCAGCCTGCACCACATTCACGCTCGTCAGCGGACCCAGGTTGACTTCCACGGTATTGCGCCCCAAGGCATTTCCCGTATCAGGCAAGTCCAGCGCAATGCGTGGCGGATTGCCCACGGTAAATCCCGCTGGCGTCGCAGTCAGCGCATTTTTGAGCTTGACCCGCACCACCACTTGGCCACCGGGCAGCGTGGTGGTCTCGACGCTTTGCACCGCGTTACTGGTAGGCGGCGCTTCGGCAGCGCGCACGGCAAGCGGCAGCGCCAAGCTGGTGAGCAGGACAATCCCGAACAGATGACGGGTCATTTTCTGGGCAATCTTCGGCAATGCGTTCATGTCAGCCTCTTTATGTATTCAGTACTACAAGTCATTCTTGCAAAATCAGGGTGCTGGTGCGTTCGGACCAATCTCCGGCGCTATCCTGGACAATCTCACGCAAACCCACTTCGTTCTCGTTGATCTGCGTGATCAAGCCAAAATTCTGGCCCATGTAATTACCTTTTTTAACGTGATAAATCGCGTTATCAGGCGTCTTGACCACGGCATGGATGGTGCCACTTTTCGACAGCACACCAACCATTTTCAGGGTTTCCAGCGAAAAAGCCTCCAGCGGCTCTTTCGGACGGTTGAGATCGGGTTGCATCCCCCCTCCGCCACCGGTCGACAGCTTTCTCGGCTTGAATGGGTCGGGCAAATCGAAAGCGTTGTACGTGAATGGCTCGTAGACCTTCACTTCGGGCAGGGGCTCGATTTTGCCCTGCATATCCTTGCCGGTCTCGGCAACGAAGGTATGCAAGTCTTCCATGTTGCCGCCACCGCAACCGCTCAAACCCAACACAATGAATACAATGGGCAAGCGCTTCATTTGGGCTGCTCCTTGGGTTTTTTCTTGCTGGCGATCACTTCTTCGTCATCCAGGTAACGATAGGTTTTGACGACTGCATCCATATTCAGCACGCCGTCCTTACCCGGTTCCATGGCGATATCCTGCAAGGTCACGATGCGCGACAGTTTGGAAACGTCGCTGACAAAAGCCGCCGCGTCGTGATAACTGCCCGTGATTTTGACGCGAATCGGCGTTTCAGCGTAAAACTCGGACACCGTTTCAGCTTCCGGCTTGAACAACTCGAACTGCAAGCCTCGTCCCAAACCGGCCTGGTTAACGTCGGTAATCAACGCATCCATCTCCTGTTTGTTCGGCAACTGCTTCAACAGTGCGCCAAAAGCCTGCTCAATGTCGGCCAATTGCTTTTTATAAGCATCGAGATTGATTGCCTGGTTTTTCTTGGTGGTAAACACGCCACGCAACTCGGTTTCTTTTTGCTTGGCCGCATCCAGCGTTTCCATGCCACCGCGCCAGTCAAACCACCAGCCCGCAGCCACCATCGCCACACACAACAATGCCAGCGCAGCCAGCTTGCTCGGCAATGGCCAGTCAGCCAGCGTTTTCAGGTCAAGTTTATTGATATCGTCCAGGGTCATGCTTTGCCCCCCTTATCGGTTGCGTCGTCTGCCTGCTGGCGAGTCTGCTTAACCGTCAAAACAAATTCGTTGGCACGCAGATTGTTCACGGTGGCCGCCTTGATTTCGATCAGGCTGGCTGACTCGAACCAGGGCGAATCATCCAGCGAACGCATCAGTGTGGAGACACGTGCGCTCGACTGCGTATAACCCGTAATGGTGACAACGTCGCCTGCCTGCTTGAAGGACTTGAGATAGAGCCCTTCAGGCAACAGGCGAATCATCTGGTCAAACAAATGGACGACTTCGGTGCGATTGGATTGCAGCGTTTCGACGACCTGTTTGCGCGCCAGCAAGGCCTGGGTCTGTTCGCGGATTTTCTTGATTTCGCCAATCTGGCTGTCAAGTTTGGCAATTTCCTGCGTCAAAAAAGCATTGCGGGCATCCTGGTTCGACTGCTGTGCGGCAATCACAGCGTGTCCCAGAATGACGGCCACAAGACCCGAAGCCACGGCAACACCAAGCAGAACAGTAAACTGGCGACGACGCGAAGCACGTGCCAGCTCACGGTGGGGGAGTAGGTTAATGCGGATCATTGGGGATCAAACCTCCGCATGGCGAGGCCACAGGCAACGAAGAGGGAAGGCGCATCGGCGGTCAACGCCTGCGGCCGGATTTTGGAGCCGACTGCCATATTGGCAAACGGATTGACAACCATGGTCGCTGTTCCGGTGCGCTGGGCAACCACCTCATCGATACCCGGAATCATGGCGCCCCCACCAGCCAGCAGAATCTGATCGACCTTGCGATACTGGGTGGAGGTTGTAAACAATTGCAGCGCACGGCCTATTTCCATCGCCAGCGTTTCGCTGTAGGGCTGCAACACCTCCACGTCGTAGCTTTCGGGCAGCGTGCCCTTGCGCTTGGCGTTTTCAGCCTCTTCACTGCTCATGCTGTAGCGGCGTGCAATTTCGTTGTTGAGCTGGCTGCCGCCAAATCCATGTTCGCGCAGATAAACCGACTCATTATCGTGAAGGATATTGATGTGCATGTTTTGCGCACCTATATCTATGATCGCCACGGTGATCCCAGCGCCGCTGCCGGGCATCAGATGTGCGATCTGCTCGTATGCCGTTTGCGTCGCATAAGACTCAACGTCCATGATCATTGCCTTGAGGCCCGCCGCCTCAACTGCTGCCACTCGATCCTCGACCTTTTCCTTGCGCGCGGCGGCAAGCAGGATTTGCACATCGTCCGGGCTGCCAGGCGATGGGCCCAGCACCTGAAAATCCAGGTTCACCTCATCCAGTGAAAACGGAATGACCTGATTGGCTTCGGCTTCCACCTGATTTTCAAGATCGAGGCCACTGAGGCTGGCTGGCGCCAGAATTTTTTTGGTGATCACGGCCGATGAGGGCAGCGCCAAAGCCACATGCTTGATCCGCGAGCCCAAACTCTTCCAGGCAGATCGCAAGGTGTCGGCCACTTGATCCAGGTTGGCAATATTGCCATCCATCACCGCGTCCTTGGGCAAGGGCTCGATCACATAGCGTTCGACCCGCAGCATCCCTTTGCCCGCATCAGACAACTCGACCAGTTTGATCGCAGTTGTACTGATATCCAGACCCAGGATGGGTAGCCCCTTGGCGGACAACCAATCTAGATTGATATTCAGGTGCAAGAGTTTTTCCTTTACGCTTCTGTGGGTTGGCGCTTTTTCTTATTATTGTTTTTAGATGCTAGCAACAACACACGGTTTTTAACAGTTATTTTCCGACCGAACTACAAGCATTCAACAACTGTATCCAATTTCCAACACCACTAACGCCTATAATCGGCAGAAACTTTAGGCTTGTACAAAAGGGATCTGATGTTTTCCAAATGGTGGCATTACGCACTGGCACTCGTTATCAGCCTTGGCGTGGTCGGTACAGCGCTCGCGGGACTGGCTGCCGCACTGATTTACCCCAATCTGCCGCCGCTCGAGGCATTAACGGACTACAAGCCCAAGCAGCCATTGCGGGTGTATACGGCTGATGGCGCCCTGATTGGCGAGTTTGGCGAGGAACGCCGCGCCTTCATCGCGATCGACAAGGTTCCGGTTTACATGAAGCAGGCCATCATCGCTGCCGAGGACGAACGTTTTTATAGCCACGGTGGTGTGGATACGCTGGGCATATTGCGCGCGGCGGCATCCAATCTGTTGTCTGGCGGCGCCAAGGAAGGTGCATCGACCATCACCATGCAGGTGGCGCGCAACTTCTTTTTGTCTAATGAAAAAACCCTGACCCGCAAGCTGTCCGAGGCCATGCTGGCCATCAAGATCGAACACAGCCTGTCCAAGGACAAAATCCTCGAGCTGTATATCAATCAAATCTACCTCGGCCAGCGTGCCTACGGCTTTGAGGCCGCAGCGCGCACTTACTTCGGAAAGCCGATACACGATCTGTCGCTGGCTGAGTTCGCCATGCTGGCAGGCCTCCCCAAAGCGCCGTCACGCTATAACCCGGTGGTGAACTTCCCGCGTGCCAAAACCCGCCAGGAATATGTGCTCAAGCGGATGTACACGCTCAAATTCATTGATGAGCCGACCCGGCAGGCCGCCGTCAAGCAAAAGCTGGTGATCCGCCAGGAACGCCAGCACACCAATGTAGACGCCGATTTCGCCGCCGAAATGGTGCGCCAGGCCTTGTTTGAAAAATACGGTGAATCGATTTACAGCTCGGGCTACAAGGCAGTCACCACGCTGCGCAGCGCCCAGCAAGCCGCAGCCACCCAGGCGGTCTGGCAAGGCGTTATCGATTACGACCAGCGTCACGGCTACCGTGGGCCGGAAAAACAAATCCCGCTCCCCCAGGACAAGGACGCGCGCGCAACGGCGATTGCTCATGCTCTGGAAGACCTCGCGCCGGTGAATGACATGCAACCTGCGGTGGTCATAAGCGCCACTCCCCAATTGATCCGCGCCCAGCTACGCGACGACAAGGCAATTGAAATTGCCGGGAACTCACTGAAATGGGTGGCCAACTGGATCGCCGGCAAAAAAGGGCGGAACCTGGCGGCCGGTGCGGTCATTCGGGTGCAAGCCACGGGCAAACCGACACAATGGCGATTGGTGCAACTCCCCGATGTGGAGGCGGCACTGGTTGCGCTGAATCCGAAAGATGGTGCGATTACCGCGCTGGTTGGCGGATTTGATTTCAACCGCAACAAATTCAACCACGTCACGCAGGCCTGGCGGCAGCCCGGGTCGAGCTTCAAGCCCTTCATTTATTCCGCCGCGCTGGAAAAAGGCTATACCCCGGCCACCCTGATCGACAACGCCCCGTTGACGCTTGCCGCCGAAGAAGCGGGCGGCACCGCCTGGGAACCCCAGAACTACGACGGCAGCAGCAGCGGCCCGGTACGGATGCGCAGCGCACTGACCAAATCGCTCAACCTGGTGTCGGTGCGAATTCTGCAAGGAATCGGACCGTATTACGCACGCGACTACATTCGCCGTTTCGGCTTCGACCCGGCACGCCACCCGCCCTATCTCACCATGGCGCTGGGTGCCGGTAGCGTCACCCCGCTGCAGCTGGCTGCGGCTTATGGCGTGTTTGCCAACGGCGGTTTCGGCGTCAAACCCTATCTGATCGAAAAGGTGACCGACAAGGATGGCCGCCTGCTGATGCAGGCGAGTCCGCAGACGGTGGGCGGCAAGGCGCCGCGCGTAATCGATCCCCGCAACGCCTGGCTGATGACCAACATGATGCAGGACGTGGTGCGTTATGGCACCGCTGCGCGTGCCGGCCAGTTGGGGCGCAGCGATCTGGCCGGGAAAACCGGCACCACCAACGACGCGCGCGACACCTGGTTTGCGGGTTACACCCCTGATCTGGTGGCGATTTCATGGATGGGCTACGACCAGCCGCGCTCGCTCGGACGCGGGGAAACCGGGGCGCAAACCGCCCTGCCGGTCTGGATCAAATTCATGGGCTCCGCGCTCAAAGGCGTGCCCCAAAAAACCTGGACCATGCCATCCGGGATCATTACCGCCCGAATCGATCCGAATACAGGCAAGCGCCTGCCAGCTGAAATAGTGGACGAGACAACGGGACAACTGCCAGAAGCACCCGCGTCAGGCATGATGGAACATTTTTATCAGGAGTTCCTGCCTGCCGAGCGATCCGCCGTCGAACCCGATGCTGATCCAGCCACACCGACCGCTCCGGCCACACCAACCGAGCCGGTCCCTGCCGAACCAGGATTCTTTCCATGAAACATCAAGACATGCGTCGCCGCATCGCCCATGTGGCGGCGCGCATCCTGGCGGAGGACGGCGCCCTCGATTACGGCAGTGCCAAACGCAAGGCGGCGCGCCAGCTGGGGATACCCGACAGCGGCAGCCTGCCCGACAACCAGCAGATCGAGGATGCCCTGCGCAGCTATCAGGCACTCTTCCAGGCAGACGAAACCCGCGCGCTGCTGGCCTTGCTGCGGCAAACCGCGATGGAATACATGGAGCAACTGGCAGCGTTTGACCCCCACCTGACCGGCTCGGTGCTCAATGGCACGGCAGGGCCGCATGCCGACATCAACCTGCAGCTGTTTACCGACGACCAAAAAGACGTTGAGTTCCTGCTGATGCAACTCCCCATACCCTACCAATCCGGCGAACACCGTTCGGCCGACTGCGCGGGGCACGGCCATCCCCGCTACCTCATCAACGATCCGCGCGCGCCGGTTGATCTCATCGTTTACCCTGCTGCAGAATTACGCAACATGAAGCGTTTACAGGCGGATGGCAGCCCCCGCCGCCTCCGCCTGCCCCAGGTGCGGGCACTCACATAAGCCAAAATACATGACGCAACACGCCTTCATTGGCATGAAAGCTGCTCATAAGCACATAACGCAATTGAGCAAATCACCGTGATCCGCTTTTTCCGGCACTACGTGCCTCTGAATTTATTGATGCTGCTCCTGATCGAGACACTGATCCTGGGTGGCGCCATCTATCTGGGTGTCAGCGCACGCTTTCTCGACCTCGGTACCACCCCGCAGTGACCTTGACCCCCTGTTGCCCAAAGCCCTGACATTCACCATCGTCATGCTAGGCCTGATGACCGCCAGCGGTCTGTACGCGACCGAATGGCGCGGCGGCATCCGCGCACTGCTGCAACGCCTTGGCCTGAGCTTTGGGCTGGGGCTGGTCACGATGAGCCTGCTGTTTTACCTGTTTCCCATTCTGCTGCTCGGACGCGGGGCATTTCTGCTCTCATTTGGCCTGGCGCTGTGCGGCATCCTGCTCAGCCGCGCGGTGTTCCTTCACTGGACACAGGTAGGCGCGCTCAAAACACGCACGCTGGTGATCGGCACCAGTAGCCGCGCCGCGCATATCGAGGCGCTGCTGTCCAAACTCAGCCATTCCAGCAACACCCAGGTCATCGGCTATCTCCCCATGGGAGGCAGTCATCATTTCGTCAACCATGACCGTATCCTCGACACCCAGGAATCGCTCCCCGTCCTGGCTGAACGCCTGCGGATCAACGAAATCATCATCGCGGTGCGCGACCGCCGGGGTGGCGGCATGCCGGTGCAAGAGCTGCTTCAATGCAAACTGCGGGGCGTTCGCGTGCTGGAACTCTCCAGTTTTTTTGAACGCGAAAACGGCCATTTGCAGCTCGACTCGATGAATGCCAGCTGGATGATTCTGGCCGAAGGCTTTGATCAGGGCATGATGCGCGACACCATCAAACGCCTGTTCGATCTGCTGATCAGCGCGGCCATGCTGGCTGTCACGCTGCCCATCATGGCGTTTACCGCCCTGCTGATCAAACTGGAAAGCCCCGGCCCCGTGCTATATCGGCAGGAGCGGGTCGGCCAGGGCTGTCGCAACTTCACCATCCTCAAATTCCGCAGCATGTGTGTCGACGCCGAAAAAGACGGCAAGCCACGCTGGGCCGGACAAAACGACAGCCGCGTCACGCTCACCGGCCGTTTCATCCGGCGCACCCGGATCGACGAGCTGCCACAGATTTTCAACGTGTTTTTCGGCGACATGAGTTTTGTCGGCCCGCGTCCGGAACGTCCTTATTTCGTGCAGGATCTCACACAGAAGATCCCCTATTACGGCGTCCGTCACTCAGTAAAACCCGGCATCACCGGTTGGGCGCAAGTGCGTTATCCCTACGGCGCAACCGATGAAGATGCCATGCACAAGCTGCAATACGACCTGTATTACGTCAAAAATCACAGCCTGTTCCTCGACTTCATGATCCTGTTCCAGACCGCGCAAGTCGTGTTGTGGGGCAAAGGCGTACGCTGAGCGTGCGCCCCTGAACGCGTCCATGTCCACCGTCCCGTTTATATTGGCTGCTGTCGGTTATGGATTGGCTGCGCTGGCCTATCTGGGTTTGACCGGCCTCATCGTCGCCAGCTGGCGACAACAGCCACAGGGGCGTTTACTGGTCCTCGCCACCGGGCTAAGCGCCGTTTGGGGTGCGCTGTCGATGCTTGCCGCAACCGGTTGGCTCATGCCCCGGCTCGGACTGACCGCTGAAATCGCGCGTAATGCTGCCTGGCTGGCACTGCTGCTCTACATTCTGCAACTGCGCCTGCCGCAAGGCGCATCCCTGCCTGCCCCGCTCCGGCTCATTCGCACCGGGGGCGGGGTGCTCGTATTGAGCCTGCTTATTATCAGCGTGGTGCCCGCAATCGTGCCCTTGCAGGGGTTGCAAACGCGCTGGTTCTTCAATATGGGCCTGGTGCTGCTCTCCGTGTTGGGGCTGGTGCTGATCGAACAGGTTTATCGCAGCTCCCGCCCGGAAGACCGCTGGGCCATCAAGTTCCTCTGTCTCGGCCTGGGCGGGCTGTTCGTATATGACTTTTATCTGTACGCCAACGCCGCCTTGTTCGGCGCAGTCGACGCGCGCGTATGGGCAGCACGCGGCTATACCGCCGCATTGGTCACCCCGCTGATTGCCGTGTCAGCCGCGCGCAACCCGCAATGGGCCGCGCCGGTCGGGCTCTCGCGCAGCATGGCTTTCCACACCGCCAGCCTGCTCGCAGCGGGCACCTATTTACTGCTGATGGCAGGCGCAGGCTATTACCTGCGCCTGTTCGGCGGCGAATGGGGCGACGTGGTGCAGACCATATTCATCTTCGCCGCCGCCATGCTGCTGGTGTTGCTGATGTTTTCCGGCACCTTGCGCGCGCGCCTGCGGGTGTTCTTGTCCAAGCACTTTTTCAGCTACCGCTACGACTACCGTGAAGAATGGCTGAAATTCACCCGCACCCTCACCGAGGGGCGCCCCGGCGAGCAGCTCTGCGAACGCGCAGTCGAAGCCCTGGCCAAACTGCTCGAAAGCCCGGGCGGCGCGCTCTGGATGCGCGAAAGCCAGACCCGCTACCAACGCGCCAGCCATTGGAACTGGGGTGACATTCAAGGCACCGAACCCGCCGATTCCGACTTTGTGCAGTGGCTCACCCGCACGCAATGGGTCATGGATCTGGACGAAATGAAAACCCGGCGCGACCTCTACGGTGAGCTCAACGCCCCCACCTGGCTGCAGCAAACCGATGACGCCTGGCTGGTGGTACCACTGTTGTTGCACGACGAACTGCTGGGCTTTGTCGTACTGAAACACTCTTTGGGCAAAATCAGCTTCAACTGGGAAGTGAGCGATCTGCTCAAGGTGGCGGCGCGTCAGGCAGCCGCCCACCTGGCACAGATGCGTGCCTCCAACCAGCTCATCGTGGCGCGCCAGTTCGAGTCGTTCAACCGCACCACCACCTTTGTCATCCACGACCTGAAAAACCTCGTTGCCCAACTCTCGCTGTTGCTGGCCAATGCCGAAAAACACAAGCACAACCCCGAGTTTCAGGCCGACATGCTGGACACCGTGGACAACGCCGTCACCCGCATGAACAAGGTGCTCAAGCAATTGCGTCGCGATGGCAACGAAACCCGCACCCAGTCCGCCTGCCTGCTCGACATTCTGAATGAGGCGGTTGCCAGCAAGCAGGCGTTCAAACTGCGCCCCACCCTGATGCTGCCACCCGCTTCATTGCGGGTACGCGCCGAGCCCGAGCGCCTGACCCGCGCCATCGGCCACTTGTTGCAAAATGCGCTGGAAGCGACCCCGGCGACCGGCAGCGTCACGCTGCACGCGTTCGAGGAATCCGGGCAGGCGATCATTGAAATCACCGACACCGGCAGCGGCATGGACGACGACTTCATCCGCACCCGCCTGTTTCAGCCCTTCGATTCAACCAAGGGTGCAGGCATGGGCATCGGCGCCTATGAATGCCGGGAAACCCTGCGCGCACTCGATGGCAACATCGAAGTCAGCAGCACACCCGGTCATGGCACCCGTTTTCGCCTCAACCTGCCACTCGACAATCACTTAGAAGGAGACGCCGCATGAGCGACGCCAAACCAAAAATACTGCTGGTGGAAGACGACCCCGGGCTGCAAAAGCAGCTCAAATGGAGCTTGAGCGATTATGAGCTGGTGGTCGCCGACGACCGCGACGGCGCCATCACCCAGCTGCGCCGCCATGAACCCGCCGTGGTGCTGCTCGACCTCGGCCTGCCACCCGATGCCGATGGCGCGACCGAGGGGCTGGCCACCCTGCAGCAAATCCTGGCGCTCGCGCCCGCCACCAAGATCATTGTCGTCACCGGCAATCTCGATCGCAGCAACGCCCTTCAGGCCATTCGCCTGGGCGCTTACGACTTTTTCCAGAAACCATTCGATCCCGATATCCTGGCGCTGATGATTGCCCGCGCGCTGCACCTGCATGCGCTGGAAAGCGAAAACCGCATGCTGCTCGCCAGGCAGAGCGGGTCGGCGCTGCGCGGCTTGATCACCAGCAGCGACTCGATGCTCAAAATCTGCCGCACCGTGGAAAAGGTCGCGCCCGCCAATGTCACGGTTCTGCTGCTGGGCGAATCCGGCACCGGCAAAGAGGTGCTGGCACACGGCGTCCACGAGCTCTCGCCGCGCGCGGGCAAACGTTTTGTCGCAATCAACTGCGCGGCGATTCCCGACACCCTGCTGGAATCCGAGTTGTTCGGCTATGAAAAAGGCGCGTTCACCGGTGCTGCCAAACAAACCGCCGGCCGCATCGAATACGCCAACGAAGGCACCCTGTTTCTTGATGAAATTGGTGATCTGCCGCTGCCGCTGCAAGCCAAGTTTTTGCGCTTCCTGCAGGAGCGCGTGATCGAGCGACTCGGCGGGCGCGGCGAAATTCCGGTCGACGTGCGCGTCGTCTGCGCGACCCACCGCGACCTCACCGGCATGATCAAGGAAGGCAGCTTCCGCGAAGACTTGTACTACCGGCTCTCCGAAATCACCGTGAAAATCCCGCCGTTGCGGGAGCGTCCCGGCGACGCCATCCTGCTGGCGCAGGCCTTTCTCGAGCGCAACGCACACGAACTTGGCCGCAACATTCGCGGCTTCAGCACGGATGCGCTGAATGCGCTCGAAGCGCATACCTGGCCAGGCAACGTGCGGGAACTGGAAAACCTGGTCAAGCGCGCCACCATCATGGCCGACGGCACCCTGATCACCGCCAGCGACCTCGGCCTCGAGCCGGGCCATGCGGATCCGCAACCACTCAACCTGCGGCAGGCACGTGAAAATGCCGAGCGGCTGGCCATCACCCGCGCGCTGACCCAGGCTGACCATAGCGTCGCGCAGGCCGCCGAGTTGCTGGGCATCACGCGCCCCACCCTGTACGACCTGATGGCAAAAATCGGCCTGAAATAACGTTTACCCCCCATCCCTACGCGCATCCCGGAGCCCCCATGCCCCTGCTTCTCCCTGCCTCACGCCTTCTACTGGTTTTGACCCTGGGCGCCAGCCTGTTGACAGCCTGTGGCGGGGAAGACAGCGCCACGCTGCTGAAAGAAGCCAAAACCAAAATCGCAGCGGGGGAGCTCAAAGCCGCATTGATCCAGCTTAAAAACGCGATTGCCGAAGACGAAAACAACGCCGAGGCACGCTTTGAACTAGGCAAGCTCTATCTCACCCAGCTTGAGCTGGCCAGTGCAGAAAAGGAATTTCGCCACGCCCGTGATGCTGGCATCGCCGCCAGCACCGTCAACCCGCTGATTGCGCGCACGCTGCTGATGCAGCAGGAATACCAGCGCGTACTCGACGAACTGCCGACGCCAACCGACACCAGCACCGATGCCGCAACCTTGATGGCACTGCGTGCCACCGCCGAACTCGGCCTGCGGCGCCCGGACGACGCACGCAAAACGCTGCAGCACGCGCAACAGATCGCCCCCGATAACGCCGAGGTGCATCTGGCGCTGGCCCAACTGGCGCTGGCGGATCGCAATCCCGCCCTGGCTTCACAGGAAATCGATCAGACATTGCTTCTCGACCCCAAGCATCTGGACGCCCTGATCATGAAAGGCGACCTGCTGCGCGCCAGCGGCAAAGAGGCCGAAGCGACTGCGGCCTACCGCGAAGTCATCCGGCTGGCCCCGCAACACAGCAGCGCCCGGCTCGCGCTTGCGGGCATCGCCATCAACCAGAACCGGCTGGCCGACGCCCGCAAGGAAGTCGACGCTGCCCTGAAAATCACCCCCAACAGCCTGCAGGCGCGTTACACCGAAGCACTCATCGATTTTCAGGAAAAGAAACCCGAACGCGCGCGCGACCGCCTGGCAGCGGTCCTGAAAACGGCTCCCGATTACAGCCCGGCGCTTCTGCTCGGCGGCATGATCGAGTTCGCGCTTGGCAACATGCAGAGCGCTGAAGCGTATCTCAACAAAGTGGCCAAAGCCGCACCGAGCAATGTGTATGCCCTGCGCCTGCTGGCCGCGTCGCAACTCCGCCTCGGTCGCCCGGATGATGCAGAGCGCAGCCTCGCTCCGGCACTCAAGACAGCGCAACCCGATGCCGGTGTGCTGGTTGTTGCCGGTGAAATTGCGCTGGCCAAACAAGACTTCCCCAAGGCTTCAGGCTATTTTGAACAGGCTGCCAAACTCAACCCGGACAGCGCCGCCATCCGCACGGAACTCGGTCTTTCCCGGCTGGTGCAAGGTGACAGCCGCGCGCTGGCCGACCTGCAAAACGCGGCCGGGATGGAAGGCAGCAGCAATCGCGCCGACATCCTCATCATCCTCAGCCAGCTCGAGCGTAAACAGTTTGATGCCGCACTGGCCAGCATCAGCGCGCTGGAAAAAAAGCAGTCCGCCACCCCGCGCTCCTGGAATTTCCGGGGGGCTGCCTATCTCGGCAAACAGGACCGCGCCCGCGCCCGCGACAGCTTTAACCAGGCGCTTAAGCTCGACCCCGCGTATTTCCCGGCAGCCGCCAACCTGGCGCAACTCGACCTGCAGGACAAGCAGCCCGCTGCCGCGCGGCAGCGTTTTGAAGGCATCCTCAAGGCCAACCCCAAACATCTCAGACGCCATGCTCGCGCTGGCCGATCTGGCCCTGCGCAATCAGGATGAAAAAGCCTATGTCGCCTGGCTGGAAAAGGCCGCGAGCATCCATCCGCAAGCGCTGCAACCGCGCATCGCACTGGCGCGCCACCTGCTCGCCAAGGGGGATAAAAACAAGGCGCTTGCCGTCGCCCGCGAAGCGGTCAATGCCCAACCGGATAACGCTGCTGCGCTTGATTTGCTCGGTTCCACCCAACTGGCGCTCGGGGATACCCCCAACGCCCTGAACAGCTACCGCAAACTGGTCGAACGCCAACCCGGTCAGGCCGTTCCGCTGGTCAAACTGGCGACCGCACAAATCGTCGCCAAAGACCTCACCGCTGCGCGCAAAACCCTGCAGGATGCTCTGCGACTCCAGCCCGATTTACTGGATGCTCAAGTCATGCTGGTTGGCATCGAGATTCAGAGTGCGCGTCTGGATGACGCACTCAAACTGGCCAGGCTCGTGCAACAGCAAAAGCCCAACAACCCAGCGGGCTACGTCCTTGAAGGCGATGTCGCTTTTGCCCGCAAGGACTACCCCGCTGCGCTCGCCGCAGCCGAGCGGGCGCACACCCTGGCCCCTTCAGGTGCCCTGCTCACCCGCCAGGTCAGGGTACTCGATGCCATGCAACGGCATGAAGAGGGCGAGAAGCGCCTGACCGCCTGGCTAGCCCGCCATCCGACAGACGCCAGCACCCGTTCCGTTTTGGCTGAAAGCCTGCTCAAGCGCAAACAATTCGCCGCAGCGAGCGAACAGTATTTGCTCGTCAACGCCAGCAATCCGAACAACCTGCTGGTTTTGAACAATCTTGCCTGGGCACTCCTTGAAAGCGGGGACAAGCGCGCAGCGACCTATGCCGAACAGGCGCTCAAACTGGCACCCAACAATCCAGCCGTGATGGATACGCTGGGCTGGATTCTGGTTCGGCAAAAACAAACCGCACGCGGCATCAAATTACTACAACAGGCGCTGACCAAAGCGCCTGATGCCGCCGAAATCCAGTATCACCTGGCTGCGGCCTATGCGCAGTCAGGCGATACCGTGCGCGCGCGGGGCGAACTTGAACGTTTGCTGGCGAACGGCCTGGCCTTCCCCCAGGAAGCAGAGGCGCGCGCCCTGCTCAAGCAACTACAGGCCAGCGCGAGCTGATACCGACGTCGTTTACTTGCGCAGGCTGTCGCGAATCTCGCGCAACAGCACCACGTCTTCGGGCGTGGCGGGGGCGGCGGCGGGAGGTTCGGCCTTCTTCAAGCGGTTTATCAGGCGTACCAGCATGAACACGATGAACGCCAGGATGATGAAGTTGAGCAGGATGGTGAGAAAGTTGCCGTAGGCAAACACCGGCACACCGGCCTTTTTCACTTCCGCCAGCGTCATGGCGACGCCTTCCGGCACGCTGCCCAGTGCGATGAACATGTTGGTGAAATCGAGGCCGCCGAACAAGGTGCTGGCGAGCGGCATGATGAGATCGTTGACGACCGAGTCGACAATCTTGCCGAAGGCCGCGCCGATGATGACACCGACCGCCAGGTCCATGGCATTGCCCTTGACTGCGAACTCTTTAAATTCCGACATGAATCCCATGTTTTTCTCCCTCGATTTGAATGAAAGCACCAAATAACATGGTAGTCGTTCAGGCAAGCGAGTCCAGCCTTCATGTAAATTCTCATCTGCTTGGTAGGCGTTCCCGACACGGGTAAAATGCGCCTCCTTATGCGTATCGGTTCCCACCTCCTCAAAAACCGTCTGGTCGTCGCCCCCATGGCTGGGGTAACCGACCGGCCGTTCCGTCAGCTTTGCAAGAAGCTGGGGGCGGGCATGGCCGTGTCCGAGATGGTGACGTCGAACTCGCTGCTGTACGGCTCGGCCAAGACCGCGCGACGCGCCAACCACGAAGGCGAAGTCGATCCGATCAGCGTGCAGATCGCCGGCGCCGATCCGGCGATGCTGGCGGAAGCCGCGCGCCACAACGTCGATCGCGGTGCGCAGATCATCGACATCAACATGGGCTGCCCGGCCAAGAAGGTGTGCAACGTGATGGCGGGCTCCGCCCTGCTGCAGGACGAGGCGCTGGTCGGACGCATTCTCGACGCCGTGGTCAAGGCGGTTCCCGAGGTACCGGTGACGCTGAAAATCCGCACCGGCTGGGATCGCGAACACCGCAATGCGCTGAACATTCTGCAGATTGCCGAAAACGCCGGGGTGCAGGCGCTGGCGATGCATGGCCGCACCCGCGCCTGCGGCTACAGCGGCGACGCCGAATACGACACCATCCGCGCGGTGAAAGCTGCCGCGCGCATTCCCGTCATCGCCAATGGCGACATCACCTCGCCGGAAAAGGCAAAATTTGTTCTGGAATACACCGGCGCCGACGCGGTCATGATCGGTCGTGCCGCACAGGGACGGCCGTGGATTTTTCGCGAGATCGAACACTTCCTCAACACGGGCGTTCACCTGCCGCAGCCTGAAGTCACCGAAATCCATGCCGTGCTGCTTGAACATATCCATGACCTGTACGCGTTTTATGGCGATGTCACCGGCGTGCGCGTGGCGCGCAAGCATATCTCCTGGTACACCCGCGGCCTGATCGGCAGCAGCGCGTTCCGCCACAGCATGAACCAGCTTGACTCGGTGGCCGAGCAACTCGCCATGGTCAACGACTACTTTTCTCAGGCGGCACGCGCTGACTGCCGCCTGCGCTATGAAGCGTCCAGCGACGCTCCCCCCGAATTCCGCAGCGCAAGCAGTCATAAAAACCAAACCACGCAAGATTTGCCGCCGGGCTCACGGCTCGCGGCATAAAGGGAAGAATAATGATCGAAGAAACCGAAATCGCCGCCTGCATGCGGCGGTCGCTCAATCGCTATTTCAAGGACCTCGACGGCGAAACGCCGAGCGAGATCTACACCATGGTGCTGGGCGCTGTGGAAAAACCCCTGCTCGCCTATATCCTCGACCGCTCCGAAGGCAATCAGACCCGCGCTGCCGAGATGCTGGGCATCAACCGCAACACGCTGCGCAAAAAAATGCGCGAATACGGCCTGTCCGAATAAGAATAAGTAGCGTCAAAATCCAGCGCGTCCTCCCCTCCTTCCTGAAAATCGCCCCATGAAAATCCAGCGTGCCTTACTCTCGGTTTCCGACAAAACCGGCCTCGTCGAATTTGCCCGCGCGCTTGCCGCCCAGGGCGTCGAACTGCTGTCCACCGGCGGCACCGCCAAAGCCATCCGCGATGCTGGCCTCGCCGTGATCGATGTGGCCGACTACACCGGCTTTCCCGAAATGCTCGACGGCCGGGTGAAAACCCTGCACCCCAAGGTTCACGGCGGCATCCTGGCGCGGCGCGACCTGCCCGAGCACGTCGCCACCATGAGCGAACACGGCCTGCCTTACATCGATCTGGTGTGCGTGAACCTGTATCCGTTCGTCGCCACGGTATCGAAGCCGCACACGCTCGACGACGCGATTGAAAACATCGACATCGGCGGCCCGGCGATGGTGCGCTCCTCCGCCAAGAACTACCGCTTTGTCGCCATCGTCACCGACCCCGCCGATTACCCGGCGCTGGTCACCGAGATGCAGGCCAACAGCGGCGCGCTGACCGACGCCACCCGCTTCGGCCTGGCGAAAAAAGCCTTCACCCACACCGCCGAATACGACGGCCACATCAGCAACTACCTGACCGCGTTGAACGCCAACAACGAGCGCGAGGCCTTCGGCGACAAGCTCAACCTGCAATTCACCCGCGCACAAATCTGCCGCTATGGTGAAAACCCGCATCAGGCCGGCGCGTTCTACGTCGAGGCCAATGCCCCGATCGGCACGATTGCGACTGCGCGCCAGATCCAGGGCAAGGAACTCAGCTACAACAACATCGCCGACACCGACGCCGCGCTCGAATGCGTGAAGCTGTTCGACGCCGCGCCCGCCTGCGTCATCGTCAAGCACGCCAACCCGTGCGGCGTGGCCTACGGCACCAGCCTGCTCGACGCCTACAACCGCGCCTACCAGACCGATCCCGAGTCGGCCTTCGGCGGCATCATCGCCTTCAACGGCCGGCTCGATGGCGCAACCGCTGCCGCCATCGTCGAGCGCCAGTTCGTCGAAGTCATCATTGCGCCCGAAGTCAGCCCCGAGGCAAGTGCGGCGGTCGCCGCCAAAAAGAACGTGCGCCTGCTCGAATGCGGCGCGTGGAGCGGCAGCGTCGCCCAGCTCGACATGAAGCGCGTCGCCGGCGGCCTGCTGGTGCAGGATGCCGACATCCTGCTGCACGGCGAACTCAAAACCGTCACCACCCGCACCCCGACCGCGCAGGAAATGGACGACCTGCTGTTCGCCTGGCGCGTCGCCAAATTCGTCAAGTCCAACGCGATTGTCTATGCCCAGCGACCGCATGACCGTCGGCGTCGGCGCCGGGCAAATGAGCCGCATCAACTCGGCCCGCATCGCCGCGATCAAGGCCGAACACGCCGGCCTGCCGGTGCCTGGCTCGGTGATGGCATCGGATGCCTTCTTCCCCTTCCGCGACGGCATCGACCAGGCTGCGGCGGCGGGCATCAAGGCGGTGATCCAGCCCGGCGGCTCGATGCGCGACGACGAAGTCATCGCCGCCGCCAATGAACACGGCATCGCGATGGTGTTTACTGGCACGCGGCATTTTCGGCACTGATTTTGGCAAGCGGTGAACGGTGAGCAGTGAGCGGGAAAAACACCTCACTCCACCCACCGCTCACCGCTTACTCCTCACTGCTCACCCTCCTATGAAAATCCTTGTCATCGGCTCCGGCGGACGCGAACACGCTCTGGCGTGGAAGCTCGCCCAATCTCCCCGTGTCTCCCAGGTATTGGTCGCGCCCGGCAACGGCGGCACGGCAACCGAGGACGGTCTGATCAACGTGCCGTTCACCTCGATTCCCGCGCTGCTTGAGTTTGTGCGCAGCGACAGCGACATCGCGTTCACCGTGGTCGGCCCGGAAGCGCCGCTGGCGGCAGGCGTGGTCGACGCGTTTCGCGCCGCCGGGCTGCGGATTTTCGGCCCGACCCAGGCCGCCGCCCAGCTCGAAAGCTCGAAGGATTACGCCAAGCAGTTCATGGCGCGCCACGGCATCCCCACCGCGGCTTTCGGCACCTTCACCGACGCGGCTGCCGCGCATGCCTACCTCGACCAGCACGGCGCGCCCATCGTGGTGAAGGCCGACGGCCTGGCTGCGGGCAAGGGCGTGGTGGTGGCGACGACGCTGGAGGAGGCGCATGCCGCAGTCGATGCCATGCTCTCCGGCAACAGCATGGGCGACGCCGGGCATCGCGTGGTGATCGAGGAATGCCTGCTCGGCGAGGAAGCCAGTTTCATCGTCATGGTCGATGGCGAGCACGTGCTGGCGCTGGCATCGAGCCAGGATCACAAGCGTCTGGGCGACGGCGACAGCGGCCCCAACACCGGCGGCATGGGCGCCTATTCGCCCGCCCCCGTGGTCACGCCCGAACTGCACGCGCGCATCATGCGCGAGGTGATCCACCCCACCGTCGCCGGCATGGCCGCCGACGGCATCCGCTACACCGGCTTTCTCTACGCCGGCATCATGGTCGGCGCCGACGGCGCGCCCAAGGTGCTGGAATTCAACTGCCGCATGGGCGACCCGGAAACCCAGCCGATCATGATGCGGCTGAAAACCGATCTGGTCGCGCTGATGGACGCCGCCATCGACGGCACGCTCGACCAGGTCGAAGCCGAATGGGATCGCCGCACCGCACTCGCGGTGGTGCTGGCCGCAGCGGGCTATCCGGACGCGCCGCGCAAGGGCGACGTCATCGGCGCGCTGCCCGCGGCGGCCGACGACCTGCATGTCTTCCACGCCGGCACCGCCGCGCAGGACGGCCAGACCGTGGTGAGCGGCGGCCGCGTGCTGGCGGTCACCGCGCTCGGCGACAGCGTGCGCATGGCGCAAGCCCGCGCCTACGAAGCGGTGGCCGCAATCCACTTCGACGGCATGCAATACCGGCGCGATATCGGCTGGCGTGCGCTGGACCGGAAGAAGTAAATCGGTGAGCCGTGAGCGGTGAACATGACGCGGCTGCGCGCCATCTGCGGCGCGGCGGGCTGATCGCCTATCCCACCGAATCCTGCTACGGCCTCGGCTGTGACCCGCGCAATCCCAATGCGCTCAAGCGCCTGATCCGGCTGAAAGGCCGCAGCGCGGCCAAAGGCCTGCTGCTGATCGCCCACCACTTCAAACAGTTCGCGCCCTTTATTCGCCCGCTGAGTGCCGCCGACCAGATGAAAATGCAGCGCAACTGGCCCGGCCCCGTCACCTGGGTGGTGCCCGCCTCCCCTGCCTGCTCGCCGCTGTTGACCGGCGGACGCGCCACGATTGCGCTGCGCGTCACCGCCCACCCTGTGGCCGCGCGTCTGTGCCGCGAACTCGGCATGGCGCTGGTTTCGACCAGCGCCAACAAAAGCGGCAGAAAACCTGCGCAAACTGCGGCACAATGCCGCAGAATATTCGGCTCACGGGTGCGCGTGATCGATGGCCGCATCGGCACACGCCGCCGCCCCTCCACCCTGATCGACCTTGCCACCGGAACCACGCTTCGCCCCTGATGCCCGCCCACACACTCGACACCCCCGCCTTTGATTCAAGCGCCATCAAAACCTGGCTGCTCGACCTGCAGGCGCGCATTGTCGCCGCACTCGAAGCCGCCGACGGCCTGCCGTTCCGCACCGATGCCTGGCAGCGTCCCGAAGGCGGCGGCGGCATCTCGCGGTTGATCGAAGAAGGCCAGGTGCTGGAACGCGGCGGGGTGAATTTCTCCCACGTACTGGGCAGCCAGCTGCCGCCGTCGGCCAGCGCACACCGGCCTGAACTGGCCGGGCGGCGCTGGGAAGCCATGGGGGTGTCGCTGGTGCTGCATCCGCGCAATCCCTACGCACCCACCGTGCACATGAACGTGCGCTGCTTCGTCGCGATGAAAGACGGCGAGGCGCCGGTGTGGTGGTTCGGCGGCGGCATGGACCTGACGCCGTATTACGGCTTCGAGGATGATGCCCGGCATTTTCACGCCACCTGCAAAGCCGCGCTCGATCCGTTCGGCGCCGACCTGCATCCGCGCTTCAAGGACTGGTGCGACCGCTACTTTTTCCTCAAGCACCGCAACGAGCCGCGCGGCATCGGCGGCGTGTTCTTCGACGACTTTTCCGAAGGCGGATTTGCGCACGCCTTCGCCATGACGCAAAGCGTCGGCGATGCCTTCCTCGCCGCCTATCTGCCCATCCTCGAACGCCGCAAGGACATTGCATACGGCGAACGTGAACGTGATTTCCAGGCCTACCGGCGCGGTCGCTACGTCGAATTCAACCTGGTGTACGACCGCGGCACCCTGTTTGGCCTGCAATCGGGCGGCCGCACCGAATCCATCCTGATGTCGCTGCCGCCGATCGTGAAATGGCGCTACGACTGGCACCCCGAACCAGGCAGCGCGGAAGCCTGCCTGTACACCGACTTTCTCACTGCGCGCGACTGGGTCTAGAACATGAAAAAAACCCCACGTCGCATCCTGATTGGCCTCGGCATTCTGCTGCTGCTGGTCGCCCTGATCGGGCTCATCGCCTGGGAATTGGTGTCGTCTGCACTCGAAGCCAAATACCTGGTCAAGACCGCGCAAAAAATGACCTGGCAGATGCAGCCCGGGCCGTCCAAACGCATCCGCTACCCTGGCGACGGGCCGTATGACGTCCGCCTCGGCTATCACACCCTGCCCGCCTACCTGACGCGGCTCGACAAGGCCGGTTGGCAAATCGACCAGCAGGCCAAGATCAGCGTGCAGATGCAACGGGTGGACGATCTCGGCCTGTTCCTGCCGTATCACGAAAAAGACCAGGCGGGGCTGAGCCTGCTCGACAGTGAAGGGCAATCGCTTTATCAGGGCAAGCATCCCACGCGCGTGTACGAGCGCTTCGAAGCCATTCCCCCCGTGCTGGTCAATGCCCTGCTCTATATCGAAAACCGCGAACTGCTGACCGAACAGTTTCCCACCCGCAACCCGGCGGTGGAATGGGACCGGCTCGCGCAAGCCCTGCTTGAAAAAGGCATCAGCCTGATCGACACCAACCGCAACGTGCCAGGCGGCAGCACCTTGCCGACCCAGATCGAAAAATATCGCCACTCGCCCGAAGGCCTGACCAACAGCATGGGCGACAAGCTGCGCCAGATGGGAAGCGCCAGCCTGCGCGCCTATCTCGATGGCGCCAACACGCTGCCGATGCGGCGCAAAACCGTGATGGCCTATCTCAACACGGTGCCGCTTGCCGCCGCTCCGCGCTTCGGCGAAGTCAACGGTGTCGGCGACGGCTTGTGGGCATGGTATGGACTCGACTTCGCTGCGGTCAACCGGACCCTGTCCAAAAAACCCGGCACCCGCGACGACGCCTACGCCAGCGCGCTCAAACATGCACTGTCGCTGATCGTTGCCGAACGCCGTCCATCGTATTACCTGGCCGCCAACCGCAAAGCGCTGGATGCCAGCACCGACGATCACCTCGACCTGCTGGCGCATGCCGGCGTGATTCCGCGCGAACTGGCCGATCGTGCCAAGCGAGTCAAACTGCGCAGCACGCGCGAGCGCATCGATCCGCCGCCACCCCGTTTTGTCGACCAGAAAGCCACCAACGCGCAGCGCATCCGGGTTGCGCAACTACTCGGCGAGCCTCGCCTGTACGACCTCGATCGGCTCGATCTGCAGGTCAAGACCACCATCAACCAGCCGGCACAAAAAATCATCAGCGGCTATTTGCAAAGCCTGGCCAAACTCGAGGCCGCCACCGCTTCGGGGCTGGTCGGGCATCGCCTGCTCAAGCCCGAGAATCCACTGGCCGAGGTGATTTACAGCTTCACCCTGTACGAAAAAACCACTCAGGGCAATCTGCTGCGGATTCAGGCTGACAACCTCAACCAGCCATTCGACATCAACAGCCAGGCACGCCTCGACCTCGGCTCCACCGCCAAGCTGCGCACCCTCATCACCTATCTGGAAATCATTGCGCGGCGGCACGCTGAATACCGCACGCTCGCACCCGAAGCGCTCGAGCAAATAGCCTTGCCACGGCGTGATGTGTTGTCGCAGTGGGTAGCCGGACGCCTGCTCGCCAATCGCGACGAGACGCTCGCGGTCACGCTCGAAGCCGCCATGGCACGGCGCTATTCCGCCTCGCCAGAAACCTTTTTCACCGGCGGCGGACAGCACAACTTCGCCAACTTCGATCCCAAAGACAACAGCCGCGTCATGGATGTATGGGAAGCCACCCGCAATTCGGTCAACCTGGCTTACATCCGCATCATGCGCGACATCGTGCGCCACTACGCCAGCGCCACCCCCGGGTGCCGCTGCGCGGATTCTCGACGACGCCAGCAATCCGCTCCGCGAAACCTATCTGATGCGCTTCGTCGATCAGGAAGGCCGCGTGTTCATTAACCGTTTTTACCAGCGCCACAAAGCACAAACCCCCACGCAGATGGCTGACGACCTGTATGGCAGGATTCGTCTCAATCCGCGCCGTTTCACTTCGGTGTTCCGTTATCTGGAACCGCTGGCGGGTTTTGATGCGTATGTTGCCGCGCTGCATCAGCACGTTCCCGCCAGTGCCAGCCTGAGTCCCAATGTGCTGAAGTCGATGTTCAACGCCCATGCCCCGGATGCCTACAATCTGGCTGACCGTGGATACGTGTCACAAATTCATCCACTCGAGCTGTGGGTGGTCAAAACCATGCGTGCGACGCCAAAAACCAATCTCAGCACCTTATACGAACAAGGCACGGCGGCGCGGCGCGAGGTATACAACTGGCTATTCAAAACCAGCCGCAAGAATGCGCAGGACATCCGCATCCAGTCGTTGCTGGAAGTCGAAGCATTTGACCGCCTGCTGGTTGACTGGAAGCAGCTCGGCTACCCCTTCGACAACATCACGCCGTCCTATGCCACCGCGATTGGCAGCTCGGGCGACCGTCCGGCGGCGCTGGCCGAGTTGATGAGCATTCTGGTGAATGACGGGGTGAAAAAGCCGATGGTCAGCCTCACCCACCTGCATTTCGCCGCCAACACACCGTTCGACACGCAGCTGTCGCTCAAGACCGCCAAGGGTGAACGCCTGCTGCCTGTCGAAGTCGCACAAACCGTGCGCCGCGCACTGGCGGGAGTAGTCGAGCACGGCACCGCCTCGCGGCTGGCGGGTGCACTCAAGGATGCCGCTGGCAAAGCGCTCACCATCGGCGGCAAAACCGGCACCGGCGACAACCGCTTTGAACGTTATGGTCGCGGCGGCCAGTTGCTCGAATCACGCGTGGTCAACCGCACCGCCACCTTCGTCTTTTATCTGGGCGACCGCTACTTCGGCACCTTGACGGCACTGGTACCCGGCGAGCAGGCGGGGCAGTTCGGCTATACCAGCTCGCTCGCCACGCAAATCCTGAAAACCCTGCTGCCGCAATTGCAGCCCCATTTGTATCCGCAGCCCCCTGCGCCGTCCAAACCGCTACCCGCTGTCAGCACGCCCGCCATCGTCGAGACGCCTGCCCGCGAACCGGTGAAAGAAGCAATCGACGACGCCACCAGCAAGGCCGACCTGCCGGTCAAGGAACCCATGCCGACACAGGGCGGTTTCCCCGAAGACCTGGAACCCGGCGTGGAAGCGCCCCGGCCCGACACGCCAACCGAGTCGCCTGCCCCGCCCGCTCTGCCCGAGTTGCCGGTGCCCGCTACGCCACCCGTCGCGCCCACGCCGTGATGCTGGTTACCGCCCGAAAATCGGATATGCTGAATTGATGCCTACCCTCAAAATAAAGGATGTTCATCCACTGATTCAGCACACGCCTGCCGATGCGGGCAATGTCAGCATTCCGGCGCTGCGTGTGCTGTCAGAAATCACCACCAGCCTGTCGACCGAATCCAACGTCGAACAGCTGTTGGGGCGCTTTCTGTCGACCATGATCCGGCTGGCGGGCGCGCAGGCCGGGGCTGTGCGCGTCATCACCGACGACCGCACCCATCTGCGCCTGATCGGCTCGGTCGGCCTGCCGCCCGAAATGGTCGAACACGAAGCCATCGTCAGCGTCGATTGCGGGGTGTGCGGCAAGGCCGCGCGCGAGATCACCACCAGCAGCTGGAACAACGTCGCCTTCTGCAAAAAGCAGGCAAACGATGCGTACTTCAGCGGCACCTGCAACACCGTCGTCGCGGTGCCGCTGATGCACAAAAGTCAGGTCATGGGCGTGTACAACCTGTTTCTCGATGAAGGCCACACGGTTCCCGAAGACGTACGCATGCTGTTCCGCTCGATTGGCGAACACCTCGGCATCGCGCTGGAAAATGCCCGTCTCACCCGCGAGAACATGCGTATCTCGCTGATGAACGAGCGCCAGATGCTGGCCAACCAGATCCACGATTCGCTGGCGCAGACGCTGGCCTACGCCAAGATGCGGCTCACCGTTTTGAGCGACGCGATGCACCACGAAGACTACCCCAAGGCCAACCGCTATCTGGGCGACGTCGAGGAAGCGGTCGACCTGGCCTACGCCGATCTGCGCGACCTCATCACCCAGTACCGCGACCGCATCAACCCGCGTGGACTGGTTCCGGCGATTCAGGAACTGGCCAAGAGCTTTCGTAAAAAAGCCAATGCCGACGTCGATTTCCTCAATCTGGTGCAGGACGTCTCGCTCACCCCGGACGAGGAAATCCAGGTCTTCCACATCATCCAGGAATCGCTCTACAACATCGCCAAGCACGCGCGCGCGCGCCACGTCGTCATCACCTTCGATCTCGAAGACGGCCAGTACATCGTCAACGTCGCCGATGACGGCGTCGGCGTACAACGAAAAAACGACGAATCCTCAACCATGGGCAAAAGCTTCGGCCTCACCATCATGCGCGAGCGCGCCGCCAAGCTCGACGGCAAACTCAAGATCGAAAGCCGCCCTGCTGGCGGCACCGTGGTGCGCCTCGTCTTCCCGCAACGCCCATCCAGTCGCAGCGTATGAGCCTCACCCGGATCATCCTCGTCGACGACCACACCCTGTTCCGCAAGGGGCTGGCCGAGCTGCTCGAACAAAGTGGCCAGATTGAAGTCACCGCGTTCACCGGCAATCCGGGCGAGGTCAGCATGCTGCTGCACGCGCATCGCCCCGACGTGCTCATCCTCGACCTCAACATGCCCGGCACCGACGGCATCACCCTGATGCAGCAACTGCGCGCTGAGGGCTACACCCTGCCGGTACTCATCCTCACCCTCTCCGAAGCCGAGGACGATCTTGCCCGCGCCCTGCGTGCGGGCGCCAACGGCTACCTGCTCAAAAGCATGGAGCCCGACGAAGTGGTGGATGCCATCCTGCGTGCCCAGCGCGGTGAAACCGTCGTCGCCCTGGCCATGACCGCCAAGCTGGTCAGGCTGTATGACCAGAAAGACCAGCGAAAAGGCTCCCTGCTCGATTCACTGACCCCGCGCGAACGCGAAATTCTCACCCACCTGTCGCGTGGCGAAAGCAACAAGGCCATCGCCCGTACCCTCGACATCAGCCACGACACCGTCAAGCTGCACGTGCGGCATATTCTGGCCAAGCTGAATCTATCCTCACGCGTTGAAGCCGCCGTATTTGCGGTCGAGAACCGGGTCGCACCGGGGCGCGACAACAGCTAGTGCCGCCCACGCACCTGCTTGCACAGGCGCACACAACCCCCTTACGCTCCCGCCGCTTTCAGCCACTCGCGCCACAGTGCAAACAGCTCCGGACTGACTGACGCCACCACCGAACGCTCCCAGATGTTCGCCGTGTCGAAGCTGCCGCTCAGGCTGGACAGCCTGCCCCCGGCCTCTTCCAGAATCAGCGCACCTGCGGCGTAGTCCCACAGTTTTTGCCCGCCGTGCACATAGATATCGAAGCGACCCGCAGCGGTGTAGCACCAGTCCAGCGTGCTGGCGCCGAAATTGCGCTGCGACGCATACGGCGGCCATGACGCCAGCCGCCCGGCAAGCTCGCGTTTGATCCGTTTCATCTCCACCCCGGCCAGCGCACGCTTGAGTTCAGTGGCCGCCGGACGCAGCGGCAGCGGCGTGCCATTGAGATGCGCGCCCTTGCCACGTTCGGCGCTGAACATTTCATCGGCGATCGGATCGTAAATTACGCCGAGCTGGCGCTCCCCCTTGTAAAGATAGGCGACCGACACCGCGAAGTAAGGCACCCCGGCGACAAAGTTGGAGGTACCGTCGATCGGGTCGACGCACCACAAGCCATCGCGCCCGGCATTCCAGGCGTCGTGCTGCTGCTGCTCGGTCATTTCCTCGCCCAGCACCGGCACGTCCTTGATCAGCGGCAGCGCGTGCTCGAGTGCTGCCTGAGTTGCGGAATCGGCCACCGTAAACAGGCTGCCGTCGGCCTTGTGGCTGGCCGCCACCTTGAGAAAACGCGGGGTCACTTCGCGTTGGGCGACTTCCCGCACCAGGGCTTTGACTTGCTCAAGCATGATGTTCAATCCCGGTCAGGTGCGCACGCAATAACAATAAACAAACTCCTGCTCCTTGCCCGCTGGGGTGTGATGAATTTCGGTTTCATGTCCAAGCAGGCGAAACGGCGCGCCAAACTCGGCATGCAGCGCATCGGGCGCGTAACGCATGACATCCAGTCCGGAGCACTGCAGAGGGCCCTCGGGGCCGAATGCGGCGACGATGACATGCCCGCCGGGCTTCACGCTTTTCAACACTTGCGCGACATACCGCGCGCGGTCAGCCGGGTCCGTCAAGAAATGAAACACCGCGCGGTCATGCCAGACATCATAGTGCGCGGCAGGCAAGCTGGCCCGGGTGATATCGGCGGCGATCCACTGCACCGCCTGCGCCCGTTCGCCCAGGCGTTTCCGGCTGGTCGCCAGCGCGGATTCGGCGAGGTCGAGCACCGTCACATGGCGATAGCCTGCATCGAGCAGATCATCCACCAGCGTGGAGGCACCGCCGCCGACATCGATGACGTGCGCCTGCTTATCTGCGCAGCTTTCAATTAAACGCAGAGATGACTCAGCGTGGGGCTGGAACCAGCTGACCTGATCGCTTTCCTTGCTGCTGTAAACGCCTTCCCAATGCTGCTGGGGATCGACCATGCTCGCCTCCTTCCACTTGATCGAGCAGCCCATGCCGGGAATCTGCCCGGCCGGACCCTGCTGGGTGAGTGCGATCTGCCGCATCGCTTCGAACAGATCGCGGCGCGCATCTCCCGGCGCGGTTTCCTTGCGCGATGCATCAAACTGACCGCGGTATTGCAGCTCGAAATCACGGTTAAAGCCGAAAAAATCGGGCGTGCATACCGCACCATATGCCTTCGCCACCTGCTGCGTGGCATCCATCACATAGGGAAAGGGAAACCCGAATTCCAGCGCCACGCGTTGCATGTTGTCGAAGCTGTCCTCGGCGTAGTCGGTCGGGTCGTTCGACATGATGGCAATGGCGTGAATGCCCAGTTGTTTGAGTTCGGCCAGATCACGCACCAGGCGCGGGCGGATGGCCTGCACATAGGGACAGTGATTGCAGATGAACATCACCAGCAAGCCATTCGGGCCCATCGCGTCACGCAGGGTCCATTGCCGGCCATCCACGCCTGGCAGGCTGAAATCGGGGGCCTTCCAGCCAAAATCGCACACCGGGGTAGTGAGGGAAACCATGACGCGCTCCGCAAAATTTTCAGGCAACACCGGCATAATAACAAGATGTCCCTACCGCGTTTTTATCTCGACCAGCCGCTCGCTCCGGGCGCCCGTTTCAACCTGCCGCCCGGCCCCGCGCGCCATGCCGCGCGGGCGCTGCGACTGGCTGTCGACGACAGCATCATTCTGTTCAACGGCAGCGGCGGCGAGCACACCGCGCGCATCGAACGGATCCAGAAAGACGAGGTGGCCGTCAGCCTCACCGGCTTTGCCGACATCGAGCGCGAGTCGCGTTTGCGCGTGATGCTGGCGCAGGGAATTTCGAGCGGCGAGCGGATGGACTACACCCTGCAAAAGGCGGTCGAACTCGGCGTCGCGGCGATCCAGCCGATTGCCGCCAAACGCAGCGTGGTCAAGCTGGCGGGCGAACGCGCCGACAAGCGGGTGGCGCACTGGCAAGGCGTGGTGTCCAGCGCCTGCGAACAATGCGGGCGCAATCAGGTGCCGCCGGTCAGCCCGCCGCTGACGCTGGCCAACTGGCTCAGTCAGGCGAGCGGGCGCCTGCTGTTTTTATCGCCACTCGCCGACGCGCGACTGGCTGATCTGCCCGCCCCCAGCGAAACCGACTGCCTGGTGGCGGGGCCCGAAGGCGGATTCGAAGCCGACGAAATCGCCGCCCTGCATGCAGCAGGAGCGATCCCGGTGCGCCTGGGCGCGCGCATCCTGCGCACCGAGACCGCCGCGCTTGCCGCGCTTGCCGCCATGCAAACCCTGTGGGGCGATTTTTAAACCCCGCTCCGGTCAAGGTAAAACCCGCTCATTCATTGACTCCAGCCTGTAACTTAATGGGGCTTTTTCGGTATCCTTCACGCCACGCTCACCCGTTCAGGCCATTCCCTTGAAAGACACGACCGATTTCGTCCACTGGTTCCGTTCCGCCGCACCCTACATCCATGGTTTTCGTGGCAAAACGTTTGTCATCGCATTCGGTGGCGAACTCGTGGCCGACGGTGATTTCGTGCAACTGGCACACGACGTCAACCTGCTGAACAGCCTGGGCGTGCGCCTGGTGCTGATCCATGGCGTGCGGCCACAAGTGGAAGCACGGCTGAACGAAAACGGTACCGCGATTCGCTATGTCGAAGGCTTGCGCGTCACCGACGACGCCGCGCTGGCGTGCGTGAAAGAAGCCGCCGGCACGGTACGGGTCGAGATCGAAGCGCTGCTGTCGCTCGGGCTGGCCAACACGCCGATGGCCGGCGCCAGCATCCGCGTCGCCTCGGGCAATTTCGTCACCGCGCGGCCGCTGGGGGTGCGCGACGGCGTCGACCTGCTGCATACCGGCGAAGTACGCAAAATCGACGCCGCCGCAATCCGCAGACGGCTCGACCAGCACGACATCGTGCTGCTGTCGCCCATCGGCTATTCCCCCACCGGCGAGATTTTCAACCTGCAGTCTGGAAGACGTCGCCACCCAGGCAGCGATCGAACTGGCCGCCGACAAGCTGATTTTCCTGATGGACACCGAAGGCGTGCCCGACAAGGCGCGCACCATCCACAACACCCTCACCGTCAACGAGGCCCGGCAGGTGCTGGACAAACCGCGCAAGCTGCCGGAAGACGTCAGCTATTACCTGCCCTGCGCCATCGCCGCCTGCACCGGTGGCGTCAAGCGCGCCCACCTGATCAGCCGCCATCGCGATGGCGCATTGCTGTCCGAACTGTTCACCCGCGAGGGTGTCGGCACGCTCATCACGCCGGCGGCGCTCGAAACGCTGCGTGCTGCCACCATTGACGACGTCGGCGGCATTCTCGGCCTGATCGAGCCGCTGGAACGCGAAGGCATCTCTGGTGCGGCGCTCGCGCGAACGGCTGGAAATGGAAATCGAACGTTTTCTGGTGCTCGAATCCGACGGCGTCATCGCAGGCTGCGCCGCGCTTTACCCGTTCCCGGAAGAACAGGCCGCCGAGCTTGCCTGTCTGGCGGTATCCGCAGAGTTTCGTGGGCGCGGCTTTGGCGACCTGTTATTGGCCGAAGCCGAACGGCGCGGCAAAAAGGCCGGCTTCAAACGGCTGTTCGTCCTCACCACCCGCACCGAGCAATGGTTTGAGGAACGCGGTTTCGTCGACAGCAGCCCCGACCAGTTACCGCATGGCAAGCAGGCGCTTTACAACTACAAACGTCGATCCAAAGTACTCGAAAAATCCATCTGACCCTGGATCAACCGGAGCCTGCAATGATTACACCCACCGAGCATGCCCAGCTGTCATGCCCGCGTAAGGCAGTCTGCTCAACTGCAGCGCTGTCTTTCTGTCCGCCCTCTGGCTGCTATTCGGCCTGCTTGCATTGCGCCCGGCCTGGGCGGGCGAGGCGCCGCCCCTGGTGCTGGGCGTATTCCCCAACACCACCGCCAAACAGATTGTCGAAACCTATCGCCCGCTGGCCAACGCACTGGAAAAAACCCTGCGGCGACGCGTCGAAATCTACAGCGCGCCCAACTTCAAATCCTTTGTTGAGCGCACGCGCCAGGGTGAATACGACCTGCTGCTCACCGCGCCCCATTTTGCCTGGCTGGCACGTCAGGATGCGGGCTATCAACCGCTGCTCAAATACACCGAGCCAGTACGCGGGATGCTGGTGATCAAATCCAGTTCGGCCTATCGTGACGTGGCGGCGCTGCGTGGCCGCACCATCGCCATCGCCGACCCCCTTGCCCTGATCGTGCTGGCCCTGCAGGCCGAACTGGCCGAAGACGGGCTCAAACACGGCTTCGACTACCAGACCATCAATTCCGGCACGCACATCAACGCCGCCCTGCAGGTCGTCAATGGACGCGCCGACGCGGCGATGGTGGGACAAAACGCCTACATGCAGTTCCCGCCCGAATTACGTCAAGCAATTGCACGTGCATCCTGGAAACGCCGCCTTTATCCAGCCAGACCTATCTCACCCACCCGCGTTTGCGCGAGGCCGAAGTGCAAACGATACGCAAGACCTTGCTGCAATTTGCTGCCACGCCCAGAAGGGCAGGCCTTCCTGAAAAAGGGCGGCTTTGGCGGCTTCAGTCCGCTCAACAGCAACGAGCTGAATGCGTTCCGCCCCTACGCATTACAAACGCAAAAAATGTTGCAGGACATGCAATGAAGCGCTGGCTGGGGCAACTCTCCTTACGTTACAAATTGACCTTCTCCGCGCTGGCGGTGGAAGCGGTCATGCTTGCCTTCCTGATCGGCAACGGCATGCAGTTCAACCGACCGCGAACTGCAGCAACAAGGTGAACAACGTGTCACCGAAATGGCCAAGATACTGAGTGTTGCGTTGCAGGCACCGCTGTCGCAACAGGACGATGCCAGCACCCGCGACATCATCGAAACCCTGCTCAATAGCAACGGGCTGAAAATGATCGAAGTGCGCGACAGCCGAAATCGCATCGTGCATCAGGTCGGCACAGACGACGGCGGGCATGATTTTCGACGGGTGAGCCCGATTGAACTGGCCGGCCAACGCTACGGCGAAGTCACGCTGGTCCTGTCGGGACGAATTCATTCAGGACGCACGCACCCGCTATATCCGGCAAAGCCTGATCATCGCCACGATCGCCTTGCTGCTGACCGGCATGCTGCTCGCCCTGTCTTCCGGCTGGGTGATCCGGCGCTTCACCCTGCTGACCCGCGCCAGCAAGCAGATGGCGCAGGGTGACCTCGACATCAAACTGGCGGGCGAAAGCGGCGATGAAATCGGCCAACTGATCACCACCTTCAACAGCATGGCCGAATCGGTTCGCGTCAACGTCGAGCGGACGCGCGAAAACGAGGCGCGCTTTCATGCCATCGCCGACTACACCCATGACATCGAATTCTGGCTGGCGCCCACCGGCAAACTGCTGTGGATCAACCCATCGGTCGAACGCATGCTGGGTTATGGCGTCGACGAATGCATGACGCTGGCGAGTTTTCCGTCGGACATCATTCACCCGGAAGACCGTGCCGCAGCCGATTTTCAGCTGCGCCAATCGCTGCGCGGATCGGCCGGCCAGGGCTACACCTTCCGCATCTGCCGCAAGGACGGCGGCCATTTCTGGGCAATGGCGAACTGGCAGCCGATTCACGATGGCAACAACATCTATCAGGGGTTGCGCGCCAGTATCCACAGCATCGACGACATCAAGTCGACCGAGGCCAACCTGCGCCAGGCACTCAATGAACTGCGCATGGCAGAAACTCTTCAGGGCAAATATCTGGAAGAAATTGACCAGGAGCGCGCACGCCTGGTGTCGCTGTTGTCCGCCATGAATCTGGGCATCCTGTTCGTCGCAACCGATAGCCGGGTGGTGTACCACAACCCCGCGTTCAAACACACCTGGATGATCGATGAAAGCATCGAGCTCATCGGCCTGCCGGTCCATGATGCCCTGGCCAAATCCACTTCGATACTGGCGCGCCCCGATCATTTCTCGAACCATTTGCTGGCGGTGCTGGAGACGCATGAGGTGTCAGACAGCTTCGAAATCCAGATGACCGATGGCCGGGTCATTACCGAACTCGACTACCCGGTACGTGATCGCGATGGCCATTTCATTGGTCACCTGTGGGTATACGAAGACATCACCCGCGAGCGCCAAACGGCGGAGCAACTGGTGTATCTGGCCGAACGTGACGCGCTGACCGGGCTCTACAACCGCCATCGCTTCCAGCAGGAACTGACCCGGACCATGCTGGACACAGACCGCCATCACATCCAGTGCGCGGTGATGTTTTTCGATCTCGATGAGTTCAAAACCATCAACGACACCTACGGCCATCGTGCAGGCGATGCCCTGCTGATCCGGGTGGCGGGCGAAGTCAGCGCGCTGGTGCGGCGCAACGAAGTATTGGCCCGCCTGGGCGGAGACGAATTCGCGATTCTGCTGCCCGCATCGCAGGGCAACGAAGCCGAAGCGCTGGCTGATCGCGTGACCCATGCCATTGCACAAATTCCCTTCCGCTTTGAAGGGCGCAACCTGCGTGTCACCACCAGCCTCGGCATTGCGTATTACCCCTCGCATGCTGCCGATGCAGACGAGCTGGTGGCACGCGCCGACATTGCGATGTATCAGGCCAAACAGGCAGGCAAAAACACCTGGCGCGTGTTCCGTGCCGACCAGGAGGCGGACACCGAAATGCGTAACCGCCTGTCGTGGAGCGAACGCGTCAGCAACGCGCTCGAAAAAAACCTGTTCCAGCTCCACTTCCAGGGCGTCTACCACTCGGAAGATCGCTCGCTGTCGCATCTGGAAGCGCTCATCCGCATGGTTGACGAGCGCAACCCGGGTCAACTGATCATGCCGGCACATTTCATTCAATTGGCCGAAAAAAGTGGCCGCATTCTCGACATCGACCGCTGGGTGATCGGCACCGTGGTGCGCATGCTGGCAGACAACCCGGGCATCCCGCCCATCGCAATCAATCTGTCCGGGCGCTCGCTATCCGAGCCTTCCTTGCCCCAATTCATCAGCGAAGGACTGCGCGAAAGAGGGGTCGATCCCGGCCGCCTGATTGTTGAAATCACGGAAACCGCTGCCGTATCCGACCTGCACGATGCGCAACGCATGATCGAGGCCTTGCGGCAAATGGGCTGCGGTATCAGCCTCGACGACTTCGGCGTGGGCTTTGCCTCGTTTGCCTACCTCAAGCATTTGAAGGTCGACACCATCAAAATCGATGGCATGTTCATCCGCGACTTGATCAGCGAACCCGACAACCAGCTGTTTGTGCAAGCCATGGTCAGTGTTGCGCTCGGGCTGGGCAAATCCGTGGTGGCGGAATATGTCCAGGACGGCAAAACCCTCGCCATGCTGCGCAACTTCGGCGTCGATCTGGTACAGGGGTATTACCTGGACCAACCCACCCGCAACCACCCCGCCCTGCAAGACCTGATCGTGTAGGCGTCCGTTTCAAGACCGGATGCGTGCACGTAGCGGGAGGGGTGCAATGGTAAAATGCCGCGTTTTTCCCGTTATTCAGGAACCCCGCCGTGCTCACCGCTTCCAGCATCACCCTGCAATTCGCCGCCAAACCCCTGTTCGAGAACGTCAACGTCAAGTTCGGCGACGGCAACCGCTATGGCCTGATCGGCGCCAACGGCTGCGGCAAATCCACTTTCATGAAAATCCTTGCCGGCGAGCTGGAACCCTCCGCCGGCAACGTCTCGCTCGATCCCGGCGAACGCATGGCCTGGCTGCGCCAGGACCAGTTCGGCTACGAAGAACAGCGCGTGCTCGACGTGGTGCTGCAGGGCCATGCCGAGATGTGGAAGGTGATGCAGGAAAAGGACGCCATCTACATGAACCCGGAGGCGAGCGAGGAAGACTACCTGCACGCCGCCGAGCTCGAAGCCAAGTTCGGTGAAATGGGCGGCTACGATGCCGAGGCGCGCGCTGGGCAGTTGCTGCTGGGCGTCGGCATTCCGATCGAACAGCATCAGGGCACGATGAGCCAGATCGCACCGGGCTTCAAGCTGCGCGTGCTGCTGACGCAGGCGCTGTTCTCCAACCCCGACATCCTGCTGCTCGACGAACCGACCAACAACCTCGACATCAACACCATCCGCTGGCTGGAAGAAGTGCTGAACGAGAGCAAGGCGACCATCATCGTCATCTCGCACGACCGCCATTTCCTGAACCAGGTCTGTACCCACATGGCCGATCTCGATTTCGGCACCATCAAGGTCTACCCCGGCAACTACGACGACTACATGCTGGCCTCGACCCAGGCCAAGGAACGCCAGGCATCGGCCAACGCCAAGGCCAAGGACAAGGTCGCCGAACTGCAGGACTTCGTGCGCCGCTTCTCGGCCAACAAGTCGAAGGCGCGCCAGGCCACCAGCCGCATGAAGATGATCGACAAGATCAAGATCGAGGACTTCAAGCCCAGCTCGCGGCAGAACCCCTATATCCGCTTCGAACTGGAAAAAGCGCTGCACCGCCGTGCGCTCGAAGTCGAAAGTCTCAAGTTTGGCTACGACAGCACCCCGCTGTTCACCAACCTCGGCTTCTCGCTCGAAGCCGGCGAGAAAATGGCCGTCATCGGCGGCAACGGCGTCGGCAAATCGACGCTGATGAAGCTGCTGATGGGCGAATTGGTACCGCAATACGGCGAAGTGCGCTGGAGCGAGAACGCCAACGTCGGCTACTTCTCGCAGGATCACGTCAGCGATTTCGACAGCGACCTCAACCTCACCGACTGGATGCATCAGTGGACGCAGCCGGGCGACGACGAGCAAGTGCTGCGCGGCATTCTCGGCCGCCTCTTGTTCTCCGGTGACGACGTCAAGAAATCGGTACGTGTGCTGTCCGGTGGCGAAAAGGGCCGCATGCTCTACGGCAAGCTGATGCTCGGCCGCCACAACGTGCTGGTGATGGACGAACCGACCAACCACATGGACATGGAATCGATCGAGTCACTGAACCTCGCGCTCGACCTGTTCAAGGGCACGCTGATCTTCGTCTCGCACGACCGCTTGTTCGTCAGCAGTCTGGCCACGCGCATCCTCGAAATCACCCCCGAAGGCGTCGAGTTCTACATGGGCGGCTACGACGAGTATTTGCACTCAAAAGGTCTCGAGTGAACGTAGTCATCATCGGCCTCGGCCAACTCGGACGCGTGTTCGCCGGTGGCCTGCTGCGCGCAGGCTGCAGCGTTGTGCCAGTCAATCGCGGCGACGACATGGCGGCGCTGGCACGCACCCATCCTGCGCCGGCACTCGTGCTGGTTGCGGTCGGTGAAAACGATTTGCATGCCGCCCTTGGTGCACTGCCCGACACCTGGAAATCGCGCGTCGCGCTGATCCAGAACGAACTGCTGCCACGCGACTGGCTGGCGCATGGGCTGATCGACCCGACCGTGATGTCGGTGTGGTTCGAAAAGAAAAAGGGCATCGATGCCAAACCCCTGATTGCCTCGCCCGTAGCCGGCCCCGGCGCTGCGCTGCTGTGCCGCGCACTGGCGGCGATTGAGTTGCCCTGCCGTGAAGTAGCCTTGGGTGATGCGCTGTTGTTCGAGCTGGTGCGCAAAAACGTCTACATCCTCACCACCAATATTGCCGGTCTCAAAACCGGCGGCACCCTAAAGGGCACAAGCACGGTGGCTGAGTTGTGGGCGCACCATGAAAGCTTTGCGCGCGAGGTGGCAAACGAGGTGATGGATATTCAGGATGCGCTCACCGGCGCGCAGAACGACCGCGCCGCGCTGATTGCCGGCATGCTGGAAGCCTTTGAGGGTGACCCGCAACATGGCTGCACCGGGCGCTCGGCACCGGCACGGCTGGCGCGCGCCATCGGACATGCAAACGAATTTGGCCTCGCCGTGCCGGCGCTGCGGGCGCTGGCAGGCTAGACTACCTTGCCCTGGGATTTTTTCTCGTCGCCGCCATACACCCCGGTGTGATCGAACGGCAGCCAACGGGATGATTGATCCGTTTTGATCCGGCCTTTGACGCGATAAGGCACGCCCGCTTTCAGCACATCCGGCGACAAGCGCTTGAACTGCTGGATCAGGTTTTCTGATTGCGTGAAGGTATCGACCCGCAGCAGCACGCTCGCCATTGCCGGAACCCGCGTGACGTTGCTTGACAGCCCGCTGGCAAATGGGCGTCCATTCACTTCCAGTTCAAATTCCAGCGCCTCGATGGTCAGATCGAAATCATTCGGATTGCTGATTCGCAGACCGACATCCAGCTGCTGCTCGAACAGACTGAGGCTTTTGATCGCCACATCGGCCACACTCACCTTCGGTGCGACGGCGTTCCATGGCAAGCCGGAACAGGCGGCGAGGCCAAGGCTGAAAAGTAAAACCCACACAAGTCGCGTCATGAAACCCTATCGAATCTGCGCCAGCAACTGCGCGGTCATGCGCGCAGCCTGCGCCGCGTAGCCGCCGCCAAACAGGTTGGCGTGGTTGAGAATGTGATAAAGATTGTAGAGCGTTTTGCGCACGCCATAGCCGGCATCGAGCGGCCAGCTTGCGCGATACGCCGCATAAAAATCCGGGGCGAAACCGCCGAACAGTTCGCTCATTGCCAGGTCGCATTCGCGGTCGCCGACATAGAGCGCCGGGTCGAAAACCACCGGGTTGCCGTCCACAAGATAACCATGGTTGCCGCCCCACAAATCGCCGTGCAGCAAGGATGGCGCGGGCGCATAACCGGCGAACAACGCATCGATCCGGGCCAGCAGTATGTCGCCGTCGCGCTGCAAGGTGCCGCCATAGCCATTCTGGGCAGCAAGCTTGAGTTGAAATCCGAGCCGCTGGTCGCGCCAGAATTCTATCCAGTCATGCTGCCAGCCATTGAGTTGTGGCGTACTGCCGATCCAGTTGTCGTGCACCCAGCCAAATCGCGACTGTGGCACGCGATGCAGCGCAGCCAACTGTTCGCCCAATCGCGCGGCATCGCCACTGCTGCGCAGGTCGAGGTATTCCTGCACCAGAAACGCCTGCCCCGCCGCCGTACCCAAACACACTGGCTGCGGCACGCGTACGCTGTGTGTAACGGCGAGCGCACGCAATGCGTCGGCCTCGGCCTCGAACATGGGCAAGCGCTCGGCACGATTCACTTTGACAAAATAGCGGCGCGCACCGCTGCTGATGCTGAACGCCTGATTGATGTCGCCGCCGCCAATCGGCGTTAGCACAGCGGCACTGAAGGGATCGCCCGTGGCCCGGGTAATCGCGTCGGCAATCGCGCTAGCGAGCATTGGAGACGAGCGTCGCACAAACAAAACGCGCCCCGGAGGGCGCGTCGATACATGCGGAAAGCGTGCACCCCGCCAGCATTATTTAGCTTTGGGGCGATGCTCGAACATCTTGGCAATACCGGGCTCGCGCGACGCGCCGGCGGCTTCCATGCGCCTGAGATACTCGGCCCACAAATCAGTCTGATGATCGCCCAGGTCATGCAGGTATTCCCAGGAATAAATCCCGGTATCGTGGCCGTCGGAAAAGACGAAGTTGATGCCATACAAGCCCACCGGTTCGGCGGCATTGATCAGCACTTCGCGCTTGCCTGTTTGCAGCACTTCCTGCCCGGGGCCATGGCCGCGCACTTCGGCGGACGGCGAATACACACGCAAAAACTCAAACGGCAACTCGAAACGCGCACCATCGGTGAACGCGATTTCCAGCTTGCGCGAAGCCTGATGAAGCTTGATTTCGGTAGGGGTAGGGGTAGCCATGATAGAAACTCTCAATTCACTCGAGCCCGAAGTTTAAACCCGCGAGGCGGAGATTAAACCCTTAGGGTGCAAGGGCTGAAGTCTGGGATGATCTGAAAACTGGTGCGTCCGGCGCGATTCGAACGCGCGACCCCTGCCTTCGGAGGGCAGTACTCTATCCAGCTGAGCTACGGGCGCCTGAAATGGGGTGGATCTTTGGACGGCGAAGCATAGCGGGTTTGAAAGATGCCGTCTATCCACCCGGCAGCTTGCCACGTCGTGCCGCCCTTTCCTGTCGGGGGCGCTTTCCTTATAATCCCGCCTTTCGATGCCAAACCTCCAAGGATAATTCACATGGCCGATTCGCACGCCAAGATGACCCAAGCCACCCCGCAGGAAGTCATTATCTCGATTGTCGCAGGACTACTCGCTCCCCTGCTGGCCATTTTCCTGGTCATTCAACTGGTGCTCAGTATCCAGGACAACCAGAAACCCGATACCACCAGCGAAGCTGCCCAAAAGGCCACTGTGGAACGTATCAAGCCGATTGCCCAGTTGGTTGCGCTCGACGCCAACGCCCCCAAGGTCGAAAAATCCGGCCAGGAAGTCTACGACGCGGTGTGTACTGCGTGTCACGCGGCAGGTGCGCTGGGCGCGCCCAAGTTTGACAATACGGGCGACTGGGGGCCGCGTATCGCTCAGGGTTATGACACCCTGGTCAAACACGCAATCGAAGGCATCCGCCAGATGCCCCCGCGCGGCGGCGACGGCGATCTGTCCGATACCGAAGTCGCACGCGCCGTGGCCTACCTGGCCAACTCGGGCGGTGCGAAATTCACCGCGCCGGAAGCGGCCGCGCCCGCAGCAGAGGCTCCGGCAGCAGCAACCGGCGCCGCAACAACCGCCAGCGCACCAAAGCCTGATCCGGCCAAAGGCAAAGCTGTCTATGATGCAACTTGCACAGCCTGTCACGGCACCGGCGTCGCGGGCTCGCCCAAACTGGGTGACAAAGCCGCTTGGGCACCGCGTATTGGCCAGGGCTTTGAAGGTCTGTATCACTCGGCACTGAATGGCAAAAACGCCATGCCCGCCAAAGGCGGCAACGCCAGCCTGTCCGATGCGGATCTGGCCAACGCCGTAGGCTATATGCTGGTCGAAGCAGGCGGCAAGCTCTAACCCGCCCCGCGTGGCGGGAGCGACTTATCCGTCCTCCCGCCATACAACGCCACGATCCTCACCATGTCGCACACCTGCCCACACTGTGGGAGCAAGCAAATCCGTACCGCCAGGCTGCATGGGCACGATGGCGTGCGCCACATCCTGCTGGACACACCACTTCGCTGCCGCGACTGCCGGCATCACTTCTGGAAGTTCAATCCAATCAAGCCCGTGCTGCTGCTGCTCGCCGTCGGCGCGCTGGTTGGCATCACCGCCTGGTTCACGCTTGAACAGCCCACGGTTGCCCCGTCTACCCGAACAGCCGACAGCCTGCCGCATGCCCGTGCGGCGGCAGGCGACGCCGACGCGCAACTGAAACTGGGTTTACGCTACGCAGAAGGCGATGGCGTGATCCAGAATGATAAAGAAGCCACCAAGTGGTTTGCGCTGGCAGCCAAGCAGGGGCAGACCGAAGCGCAGTATCACTATGGCCTCGCCTTGCTCAAAGGGCACGGGGTGGTGCAGGACTACCGGGCCGCTTTCAGCTGGATCGAAAAAGCCGCCAAGAGCGGCTATCCCAAGGCGCAATACAGCCTGGGCGAGCTCTACCGGTATGGCACCGGCACGCTACTCGACAAGCCGCGCGCCTATCTGTGGTTCAACCTCGCCGCTGCACAGGGGGTGGAGGCCGCCGCCAAGGCGCGCGACAGCCTGGTATGGCAGTTGAAGCCCGAACAGCTCACAGCCATGCAGGAAGAAGCACGGCGGATGAGCCTCGCCCAAACTGCGACGGCTGCGCCATCAACAGCACTCCCGGCACCCGCTGCCGATTAAGCCAGCCCCGCTTCAGATGCCCTGTGTCTGGCGATTGGTGCGCAGCGTAGTCAAGCCAGAAAACGGCAGACTTGAACTGACCGCACATGGCTCACGCTTGATGGGGCATCCTCAGAAAGACTTATCAAACTGCTTCGGTGCCGTTGGCACAAGCTGTATAGGCGCTGTTGGCGCAATCGCACCGCGGTTCATCGGATTTTCCTGGGTGTCAGCCAGGGACTCGTAGTACTGGTAACGATGGTATCGGCGCGCCTCGGCGGGGCTCGAAAACTGCTGACGGGGATTCGCTGCGTCAGATGAAGTGTATTCGCCGCCATCCTTCATCCCAGCCGCACCTGAGTATTCACTGCCGATCCGGCTTTCGGTGATCGCCGCATTCACGCGCCGTTCCATTGCGTTCGTCACTTCGACCAGCGTAATGAAATTGTCCTTGTTCTCATCGATTTCGGCGAAGAACTCCGGCATGCGGGGAAACGCCGCATAGGCCTCTTCTCTTGAGAGCTTGCCTGCATTGCCCTTGTCAGCCGCCTTGAAGCGCTTCTCGAACGCTGCCTCGTTGAAAGTCTGTGGTTCAGGCGCGGCCGTTGCGACCGTCGCAACGGTCGACATCAGCGCCAATCCGAGTAATGAATAGTGCATCGTAATTTCCGGATTATTTAATATTTTTGACTATGCATGAAAGCACCCGCTGCGACAACCGCAACGGGGCCGCACGATTGCTCACATCCAGTCTTCCGCAATCCGGGTCAATGCGTTGCAGTCCTGGCTGCCAGGCTCTGGCGCCTGGCCTGTTAGAATGCGGGCTTTGTGTAACGGCTCTTTTCATGTCCGCCCTCAAGAACGATACCTTCCTGCGCGCGCTGATGCGCCAGCCTACCGATTACACCCCGCTCTGGCTGATGCGCCAGGCGGGGCGCTATCTGCCGGAATACAACGCGACCCGCGCCCGCGCCGGTGATTTTCTGACGCTGTGCAAATCACCCGATCTGGCGACCGAAGTCACGCTGCAACCGCTGGCGCGCTATCCGCTCGACGCTGCCATCCTGTTTTCCGACATCCTCACCGTGCCTGATGCAATGGGGCTGGGGCTCTATTTCTCGCAGGGCGAAGGCCCGCGTTTCGAGCGTCCGCTGCGCGACGAATGGGAAATCCGCGACCTCACCGCACCCGATCCAACCGACAAGCTCGGTTATGTGATGGATGCCGTCAAAAGCATCCGCCGCGCGCTGGATGGCTCGGTGCCGCTGATCGGCTTTTCCGGCAGCCCTTACACCCTGGCGTGTTACATGGTCGAGGGCGGCAGTTCAGACGATTACCGTCACATCAAAACCATGTTGTACAGCCGCCCCGACTTGCTGCACCGCATTCTGGAAATCAACACCCGCGCGGTCATCGACTACCTCAACGCGCAAATTGAAGCGGGTGCGCAGGCGGTCATGATTTTTGATTCCTGGGGCGGCAGCCTCACCCCGCACGCCTACCGCGAGTTCTCGCTCAACTACATGGAGCGCATCGTCGCCGGACTGATCAAGGAACGTGACGGCCGCCACGTGCCGAGCATTGTCTTCACCAAGGGCGGCGGCAACTGGCTGGAAGCGATTGCCGGCATTGGCGCCGACGCAGTGGGGCTGGACTGGAGCACCGACATTGGCGAAGCCCGCCGCCGCGTCGGCGGCCAAGTCGCGCTGCAGGGCAACCTCGATCCCAACGTCCTGCACGGCTCCCCGGACATCATCCGCAGCGAAGTGGCACACATTCTCAACGGCTACGGCAACCACCCCGGCCACGTATTCAACCTCGGCCATGGCATATCGCAGTTCACTGACCCGGAAAAGGTCAGCATCCTGGTTGATGCGGTGCATACCCAGAGCCGCGCGATTCGTAGCTGAGCCCGAACTTTTTCATGTAACGCTGCCCTAACCCATTCAATTTTCAAGGATTCACCATGAAACATATTTTGATCAGCCTGTTTGCCCTCTTCCTCACCTTCGGCTTTGCCGTCGATCACGCCGAAGCCAAGCGCTTCGGCGGCGGCAAGTCGTTCGGCATGCAACGCACTGCGCCCACCAAGCAAACCGCTGCACCTGCCCCTCAGCAGCAAGGCGCGGCACCCACGGCAGCACCCAAGAAGAATTCCTGGATGGGTCCGATTGCCGGGCTGGCCGCTGGCTTGGGTTTGGCTGCGCTGTTTTCGCACCTGGGTATGGGCGAGGGCATGGCCAACTTCATGATGATGGCATTGCTGGCAATGGCCGCTTTCATGCTGTTTCGCTGGTTGATGCGTCGCAACGCCCCTGCTGCACCTGCGGTGCAATACGCCGGGATGCCGCACAGTGCGCCGGTCGCGTTCGACCAGACACCCGCCGCACTGGGTAGCAGCACCGCAACCAGCACCAGCAGCTTCCCGCCCGGCTTTGATGCAGATGCCTTCGCGCGTGAGGCCAAACTCAACTTCATCCGCCTGCAGGCTGCGTTTGACACCCGCAATCTGGATGATGTGCGTGCCTTCACTGCGCCCGAAGTTTTCGCCGAAATCAGCATGCAGCTGGCCGAACGTGGCGATGCCGCACAGACGACCGACGTCATGGTGCTCAATGCCGAGGTACTGGAAGCTGTCGACGAAGGCAACCGCCACATCGTCAGCGTGCGTTTCACCGGCCAGGTGCGTGAGGATGCTGACGCCGCGCCCATCGCACTCGACGAAATCTGGCACCTGAGCAAGCCTGTCAACGGTCAAGGCGGCTGGGTAATTGCAGGCATTCAACAGCAATAAGTATTAAAAACAGTGGGTTACACACAAAAACAGGGGGAAACCCCTTGTTTAAACAAGGCTAGTGCTAACTAACTTATGCACAGCGTTGGTGCAAGGGTTCTTTTTTTACGCCAAACCCTTGACACCCAAAGCATGTTTGTAAGTTTATGATAAAAAACGATTTATTGGTTTGCCTGCTTTTTAGCCGATTGACCCCATCCGCCTGAATACGGGCGTTTGGGAGGCTTCAATACAAAGCACTCACATAATTATCCACAGACTACGTGGACAACACCGAATAAGACTTGCTGAACAGCCACTTAGCAAGGATTTCACGAATTTCAACCAAGATTCACCCCTTAAGTTATGTCGTCCATCCTTCAGGTCGCGCTCGACACACCGCTGCACCGGTTGTTCGACTATCGCCTGCCGGATAGCCTGGGCAACGTGCCGCCGGGCAGCCTGGTCGAAGTGCCGTTTGGCCGCACCCGGCAAATCGGCGTTGCGCTGAAGCAGCAAGCCCATAGCGCCATCCAGCCCGACAAACTGCGCGAAGTGATCCGCGTATTCGACGACCGCCCCGCGCTGTCTCCCGACATCCTCCGTCTGGCGCAGTTTTGCGCCGATTACTACCACTATCCGCTGGGCGCAATCCTGCTTGCCACGTTGCCACCGCGTCTGCGTAACGCCATGCCCTTCGTCGCGGCCACACCCTGGCTGGTGCTAACCAAAGCTGGGTGCGCGGCCACACCTGCCGCTCGCGCCAAAGCACAACACGCGTTGCTCAATAGCTTGCGGGTCGCGCCGCAAGCGCGCGAGGCTGTCCGTGCGAACAAGCAAACCCGCCACGCAACGGCACTGGTAACGGCAGGCTGGGCCGAGTGGTCACGTCTGCCGCCCGCCATCAGTGCGCCCCCAACAACGGTGCCACCTCCCGCTACGGGCGAACAACAAGCCGCGCTTGATCGCCTGCTACCCGCCCTCAGGCAATTCGGCGTCCATCTGATCCACGGCGTCACCGGCAGCGGCAAGACTGAGCTGTATCTGCGACTGATCGACGTCGTGCTGGAACAAGGCCGGCAGGCCCTGGTACTCATCCCTGAAATCTCGCTGACCCCGCAACTGGAGCAACATTTTCGTCGCCGCTTTCCGGGTCGCCGCATCGCCACGCTACACAGCGGGTTAAGCGAAAGCGCGCGCACCGAAAACTGGCTTGCCGCGCCCGAAGCCGACCTGCTGCTCGGCACCCGCCTGTCAATATTTGCGCCCCTGCCGCGTTTGGGCTTGATTGCGGTTGACGAAGAACACGACCTATCGTTCAAGCAGCAGGATGGCCTGCGCTATTCGGCACGCGACGTGGCGATTGCACGGGCGCAACAGTGCAAGATTCCAGTGCTGCTCGGCTCGGCTACGCCTTCGCTGGAAAGCTATGCGCAAGCCTTGAGCGGCCGCTATCAATTGATCGAAATGAAGCAGCGCGCGGTTAGCCAGGCACAACTCCCAAGCATCGAGCTGGTTGATCTCAAGCATATCCCGCTCGACAACGGTCTCACCCGCCCCGCGCTGCAGGCACTTGGCGAAACCCTGGCACGCGGCGAACAAAGCCTGGTGTTCCTCAACCGGCGCGGCTATGCACCCGCGCTGTATTGCCCGAGTTGCGCGTGGGTGTCGCCCTGCCCCAGCTGCTCGGCGCGATTGGTGCTGCATCAATCCGCGCGCCGTCTCAAATGCCATCACTGCGGCTTCGAATCACGCATCCCCGCCGAATGTCCAAGCTGCGGCAACCCTGACCTCAAGGCGCTCGGTCAGGGTACTCAGCGGCTTGAAGAAACACTGTCTGCGCTGCTGCCTAACGCACGCATCCGCCGCATCGACCGCGACAGCATGCGTCCACGCGCATGGAGCGAGCTCGGCGAGGCCGTGCATGGCGGCGCGCTCGACATCCTGGTTGGCACGCAAATGCTGGCCAAGGGCCACGATTTTCCCAACATGACGCTGGCGCTGATTCTCGACACCGACGGTGCACTCTACAGCCCCGACTTCCGCGCCACCGAACGCCTGTTCGCTCAGCTGATGCAAGTGGCCGGACGCGCCGGACGCGCCGACAAACCGGGCCGCGTGTTAATCCAGACGGCTTTCCCCGATCACCCCTTGTTTCGCTATTTGCAGCGTCACGATTACCCGGGCTATGCGCGCATGTTGCTGGCCGAACGCAAGCAACTCGACCTGCCGCCATTGACCCGACAAGTGCTGCTGCGCGCCGAAGCGCCATCGATGTCAGCGGCGCTGGCGTTCCTGCAGCAAGCTGCGCGAATCGCGTCCGCACATCCGCAAATCAGCATATTCACCGCCGTACCTGCGCCCATGGCGCGCGTCGCCAACCTGGAACGCGCACAACTGCTGATTCAATCAGCCTCACGGCGAGCATTGCAGGGATTTGTGCGCGACTGGCAGCCGCAACTGGACACGATCAAGCCACGCGTCGCGCGTTGGTCGCTGGATATCGATCCACTGGTGTTCTGAATCTCGCGCTAAACGCAGACCAGTAACATCGGCTTAGAGGCCTTCGTTTAGTCACTACTGATCCGCCACACAACGTGCATTCAGGTGCCCCGCATCGTGCGGCAGTCAACACAAATCAATTGTTGGCCTCAACACGCTGGTTCGCTTTTTCTGATCAACATGCAAAAAAAAACGGGAGCCGAAGCTCCCGTTTTAATCGTCACCGTTCAACCATTACTGAGCAGGCGCAACCTTCGCACCCCACAGCTCGACACGGCGATTTTCTGCACGGCCTGCTTTGGTGGAGTTGCTGGCTGCCGGGCTGGCTTCACCGTAGCCTTTTGCAGTGATGCGATCAGCAGGAGCACCCTTCTTGATCATCGCGTTACGCACGGCATCAGCACGGCGCTGCGACAGCTTCAAGTTGTAGGCTTCTGAACCAACGCTGTCGGTGTAACCCTTCAGCTCGAACTTCTCGCCTTCCATTTTATTGACGTGAGCAACAGCCTTATCAATTTTTTCGTCGGCAGTCGGCTTCAGCGTAGCCTTGTCGAAGTCAAAATTCACATCACCCAAAACCACAATCGGCGCGTCGGGAGCGGGAGCGGGAGCGGGAGCGGGAGCGGGAGCAGGAGCAGGCTCCGCAACGACAGGCGGGCAACCATCGGCAGTCTGTGCGTAAACGGTGGGGCACTTGTCCACGGAATCCAGAACGCCATCACCATCGGTATCGATTTCACAACCGAGTGCATTCACTTTCATGCCAGCCGGTGTGTTGGGGCACTTATCGGTCCAGTCTTCAACCGTGTCCTTGTCTGCATCTTCAATTGCACAGCCCTTGTCCAGAATTTGACGGCCCGGGCAACCGATCGTGCGGTTAATATCTTTTCCAGTCGTGGACGGCACCTGAACCGCATCAGGAGCATGAATGGTTTCAGGTTTCTATACACCCGCGCCGACGTTGGACGGATCATAAAAATAGGGATCGGCGGCTTGGGCATTAACTGCACCAACAGAGATAAGGGCGGTGCTGAGCAAGCTGAAAATAAGGGGGGTACGCATAGTGATTAGGCTCCTGTGATTAATTTTAAAGCTTCAAATTCTTCGCGTGTTGTGATGCCAAAGACATACGACAACACGCATGGTTGCATGACTATAACGCTATGCCTGTACACCTTACAAGGGCATGGGGCAGGATTTTGCCGGATTCAAGCCGTACTGTTAGCTTTATAGCTACATTTTCTTTAGTTTGTTACTTTATTGCCACACTGGTGTGGATGTTAGCAGCCAAGTTATCCATGCAGCGCACGTTACAACCTGTGTTCCTTTGCACACCAAGATACGAGTTCGCCTTAAAAAGCGCACGGATTCAATCATCAATTCAGCGCATGTGATCGGGCGCTTCAAGCGGGGAACGCTGCGTCTGCTCACTATGCAGTTCAGGCTGATACCAACCGAGTTTTTCACGCAATTTGACAACATTGCCGACGATGATCAGGGTAGGCGCTTTCAAGCCAGCGCTGGCAGCGAGTTCGGGCAAGGTGGCAAGCGTGCCGGTAACGACACGCTGAGTGGGCAGCGTACCCTGCTGGATAATCGCCGCCGGGGTGGTCGAGTCGAGTCCGTGTTTAACCAACGCCTCACACAATAGCGGCAACCCTTTCAACCCCATGTAGATGACGATGGTCTGGTCGCGGCGGGCGATGCCATCCCAGTTCATGTTGAAAGTGTTGTCCTTGAGATGCCCGGTGACGAAAGCGACCGACTGCGCATAGTCGCGATGCGTCAATGGAATCCCGGCATAGGACGCGACTCCGGCAGCAGCGGTGATGCCAGGCACCACCTGGAACGGCACGCCGTGTTCCACCAGGGTTTCGATCTCCTCGCCACCACGACCAAAGATAAAGGGATCGCCGCCCTTGAGACGCAAGGTGCGCTTGCCTTCCTTGGCCAAACGCACCAGCAGCATATTGATTTCTTCTTGCGGCACCGCGTGGTCGTCGCGCTCCTTGCCGACATAGATGCGCTCGGCATCGCGCCGGCACATGTCGAGAATTGGCTGGGAGACGAGACGGTCATGGACGATTACGTCAGCCTGCTGCATTAAACGCAACGCGCGGAAGGTCAGCAGATCGGGATTGCCAGGCCCGGCGCCGACGAGATAGACCTCACCCCGGCTGATGTCGTGCGTAGCGGCATCAGCGATCATCGCGTCAAGTTGCTTTTCCGCTTCCGCTTCGCGTCCAGAAAAGACCATTTCAGCAACCGGCGACAGGAATACCTTTTCCCAAAAGGCACGGCGTTGCTCGGGCTTGATGGCGTCTCGTACGCGATCCTTGCAGCGCGAAGCGAGTGCGCCGAGGCGGCCATATGCGGCCGGAATCATCGTTTCGAGACGTGCACGCAGCATGCGCGCCAGCACCGGCGACTCACCGCCACTGGAAACCGCGACCATGATGGGCGAGCGGTCGATGATCGAGGGGAGAATAAAGCTGCACAGCGCGGGCTTGTCAGCAACGTTGACCGGAATGTGGCGCGCACGAGCGGCCTCGGAGATGGTCTTGGCAACCGCCGCATCCTCTTCAACCACGATGACCACATCCTTGCCATCGAGCAGCGCGGGTGCGAAGCAATCCGCCACACGGGTCACCAGTTCGGCATGTGGCAAACGTTCCCATGCTTCGTGCAACTCCTGCGCGACGACATCGACACGGGCGCCGGCACGCAACAACAACTCGGCCTTGCGGGCGGCGGTTTCTGAACCACCTACCACCAGACAGTGACGGTCACGCAGATCAAGAAAAATGGGCAGATAGTTCATGGCTTACTCGGCAGGCGTGGTTTCGGGCGCATCTTCGGCGGAATAAGGCGGTATGAAAATGAAGCGCAGGTCGCCCGGACTCATTTCGACGAAATCGAGTGTCACGCCCTGCAAAAATGGCGTACTGGATTCAGCGATCAGGATCTCGATCCCATTGACAACGAGATGCTCGTCAGCCTCGCGTTCGGCATCAAATCCCATGCCGTAATTCACGCTGCCGTCATCTTCCTGGTAAGCCGCGACCCGCAGAATCAAATCGAACACGTCGGGGTTGTTGTTGGCAACACGAATCTGGGCAGCGGCACTGTCGGTAATTTTAATCATGGTCATTCCTTGATATTAAGTGGACGCAAGCGCCTTGTGCGCGCGAACCTGTTTTAGAAATGGGGCAATCCATCCACGTGTGCCTGAGCCGCGACGATGCACATAACCAGCCAACAGGTTGTACAACTGATAACCGTCATGCTGCCCATCAATTCCATGGCCACGCTTCACCTTGTATGCGTATATGGAGTCGGCTGGCAGGTTTTCCAAGCTTGAGTAGTGAAATTCGTGTGCGGGGATGCTTTCAGTTTCCTGCCAGCGGTCATTGCCTGTCGGTTGCAGACTGGCGTAACCGCGCCCGACCGGACGCTCGTGCATCACCGTGTCGCCCGGAACCAGGCCAACCATTTGTCGCGTCTGCCCCTGCCAATTCAGGCTCTTCGACAAATACATCAACCCACCGCATTCGGCGTAGGTTGGAAGCCCTGCTTCAATGGCCCTGCGTATCTGCATGCGCAATGAGGTATTGGATTCAAGTTCGGACATGAATATTTCAGGAAACCCACCACCGATAATCAGGCCATCCACTGCAGGCAGATCAGATGCATGAAGCGTGTCGATATCGATCAAGTCCACGTTTGCAGCACGCAGATTATCGAGATCTTCGTTGTAATAAAAACCGAAAGCCTGATCGTGCGCGATACCAATGCGTACGTGTTCGGAGGTTGTTGGCGTGTCGGGCAAGGGATGCAAATTGTACGCTGGAGCACCATCAGCAATCGCCATGAAACGCGCCAAATCAACCTGCTCTGCCACGCGTTCTCCTACATGCTGAATTCGCAGGCGTGCAGCTTCCTGCTCATTGGCAGGCACCAAGCCGAGGTGTCTTTCGGCAATCTGCATGCTGACATCGTGTTGCACTGCACCAATCACCTCGACATCGGTGTAATGCTCGATCACGGCACGCAGCTTGGATTCGTGGCGGCTGCCACCAAGGTTGTTGAGAATGACGCCGGCAATGCGGATAGCCGGATCGAACGCCTGGTATCCCAAAATCAGCGGTGCAACCCCGCGCGTCATGCCACGTGCATCGATAACCAGCACCACTGGCGCACCCAACAACTTGGCAAGCGCAGCATTGCTGTTGCTGCCATCAAGATCAAGGCCGTCATACAGACCTTTATTGCCTTCAATCAAGCTGATGCGGGAATTGGATGCTCGAAGCGCGAATTGCTGCTCGATTTCATCGCGCGTCATCATGTGAAAGTCGAGGTTATAACAGGGCCGCTCTGCCGCCATGCTTAACCACAGCGGGTCAATATAGTCAGGACCTTTTTTAAAGGGCTGCACCTGGTGACCACGCGCATACAGCGCAGCACACAGGCCCAAGGTAAGCGTGGTCTTGCCAGAGGATTTGTGAGCAGCGGAAATAAAGACGCGGGGCATAGTAGCCCCGCGTATAAATCCTGCATTTTCGATACTGTTGTGCTGGTTCATGATGTCCATTCACCTGCCCGGCACACGCCCGGCAGGCTTATGTATCAGTGTTCCAGTTTGGCAACCGTTGCATCGTCCAGGTTGGCTGGCAGCAAACGCAGAACCTTAACCCCGAATACCGTAGCCAACAGAGCAATCGCTACCCCACCCATACCCAGGAAAAATTCGGGCACGCTTGGTGAGTAAGTATGAACCTGCCCGTCAGCGAAACTGCTCTTTTCAGTCAATCCAGGGAACATATCCAGGGGGAATGCCTGGGCACCGATGATCGTGACATACATCTGAGCCATACCACCCAGGATGATGAGCGCGCAGGCGATCATGATCCACGTGCGCTGCTTGCCCAGATTCGTCAGCAAGATCAACAGCGGCAACACACAGCCGATGGCGATCTGACCTACCCAGAACAGCGTGGTGATGATGCCGCCATCGCGAAGAACAAAGGCCTCGACGCCTTCCATCTTGGCAAAGTAAAGATTGGTCAAGTGATACACCACTGTGAAATACAGCACAGCCGCAACGAATACCGCCAGCAGGCCTTTGAGGCGCAACATGACTGCATCTCCGAGCGCACGGCCTGTCCAGGCGTAAGCGGCAGCAAGCACCATCAGATAAACCGCCAGGCCATAAGCAAACGACATGATGATAAACATCGGTGCAAGCATTGATGTGCCGTACAGTTCACGTGCAATCAAGAACCCAAACAGGGAGCCCGTACCTGTCGTCAAAATCAGACGCCAGATAAAGGCAGCGGTACCAGCAGCCTTCGAGTAATTTGCGACGGAGCGATCCAGCATGGTCCAAAGATAGACGCCAACCAAGCCAAAGAAACCGGAATAAAGAAAGACGTTCCAGGTAAACATTGACTTGAAATTGAAGTGCGTCATCGCCACAATCAAGCGGTCAGAGCGTCCCAGGTCAAGAACGAGAACGAGCAAGCCACCCAGCATGAGTGCCAGCGCCAAAACGGCAGAAAGCGGCGCAAGAGGTTTGTACATTTTCTGGTTGAACACCGAGGCGATCGATGCAACGTTTAGTGCGCCCGAGGCAGCGACAATCAGGAACACTGCAAATACATGCGGCAAACCCCAGACGATCTGGTTATCCATGCCCGTAACAACATGGCCATGGTGATGCATGTAGTTCCAGGCCAATGCGCCGAACAGAACGAAAAGTCCCAGTCCCCCAAACAGCAGCCAATACTTGAGGCTACTGCCTTCTACTTCGCGGAAAGTGATGCTTGCCATGTTGATTAGATTCCGTGGTAGCGAACGCCGAGATTGAGATTCAGGTCAGCGCGAACCTGCTTTGTGGGCAATTCACGCAAACGCTTTGAAATCTCACTTTCGGGGTCATTCATGTCGCCGAATACCAAGGCGTTATGCCCTGATGCAGTGCATGCCTCAACGCAGGCTGTCGTACCATCGCCACGGTCAATCTTTTGGACGCATAAGGTACACGATTCGACGCAACCCATGCCGCGAGGCACATCCGCCTTCTGGGTATCATTCAATGATTCATGAACCAGTGAGCGTGCCTTGTAAGGGCAGGCCATCATGCAGTAGCGGCAACCGATACAGGTGTGCCGATTAACGAGCACAATGCCATCAGCCCGTTTGAACGATGCACCTGTGGGACATACATCGACGCAAGGCGCTTCAGCACAATGCTGACACATCATCGGCAGGTTGGTTTCCATCTGCGTCAGCGGATCCTGCAGTTCCAGCTTGCGGATCCATTGTGGAGCTTGATTCTTGTGCTGGCTTTCATCGACCGGCGTCCAGCCATTCTCGGTGCTGCATGCAGTGACGCAGTCGTCGCAGCCGGTGCTGCACTTGGTTGCATCAACCAGCATGCCCCATCGCACAGCGCTACTGGCAGCCTGGTCTTCGGGTCGTCCATGCGCAACTTCCATCAGCATGATCCCGGGAGCAAGGCTGACTCCAGCTGCGGCTGCGGCTGCCCCAACAAAACGCCGGCGCTCTGGCGAGCTTGGCGTATTTTCTGTGGATTTATGTTCGCTCATTGGGCAATTCCAGCCATCTCTTCTGCACTGACTTTTTCGTTCGTCCGGGAAGCCATTTTATGTGCATAGTGTGCTGATTCAGCATTCAGCGGGTGCATCGCCATCGAACCCTGAGGCTTGGTGGAATGGCAATCGAAACAATCGATTTTTACTGCCGCATAACTGTGGCAACTCACACAGAAGTCATCCTTGCCCTTGGCCACACTGCCTGTTGTTTCGCTTGCGTGGCAGTTGATGCATTCCTTGAGGCTATGCTTCTTGGTCCGGATGCCTTCGATGACTGTTTTGTCACGGTGATGATCCAGCACATTCATGTGGTTACGCCGCATGTAGTCAGTATCCTCTACACACTTCTCACCCTTGGCAGCTTTGGTGATCACCGGCTTGGATGCGACTCCCGTTTTGGGGGCGGAAGTCGAATCCACGCCCGCCCACGCAAGCGCGGCTGTGGTCAGGACGACTGCGCCCAATGCCAGCAAACGTTTCATCTTGCCAGCCACGCTCAGTCACCCATCCCCATCACGATATAGCCGGTCGGGCACACGTCTGCACAAATGTGACAGCCGATGCACTTGCCATAGTCGGTATCGACGTAACGACCCACGGTGGGGTTGTCTTTCTTTTTGACCTTGAACACGGCAGTCTGCGGACAGTAGACAATGCAGTTATCGCATTCGAAGCACTGACCGCAGGACATGCAGCGCTTGGCTTCTTCAATGGTTTCCTTGTCCGACAGCGCGTGCAGGCGCTCTTCAAAGTTGCCCAGCGCGGCTTCCTTGTCCAGCACCGTTACTTCGCGGATATGCCGCTCCACAGCCGGGAAGTGACCCAGGAACAACTCGTTATGCGGAATGATGTGGCGAGCCGAACGGTCTTCGAAGTTGTGCAGCAGATCCTTGCGCTCCGAGGTACCCCATTCCGGGCCATGAATTTCGTGATACTCGTGACCAGTCTCCAGCCATTTACGGATCTGGTCGAAGTGGTGTACATCCACTTTCGGACGCTTGTCGAGTTCTTTTTTGCCCGACAGAAATGCGTGGATCCCGTCAACAGCAATCGAAGCGTGACCAATAGCCGTGGTCAGCAGATGCGGACGAATCACGTCGCCGCCAACAAAGACTTTCTCGCTGCCGGGGAAGCGGTAGTTCTTGTCAGCCTTGATCAGGCCGTTGTTGTTATTGAACTGCTCGATGCCGGTGAAATCGACACCTTGACCAATCGCGGACACGATCAGGTCAGCAGGCAGATCACGCTCGGTGCCCTCGACCAACTTGGTTTCCTTGCCTTCCATCACGAAGTCGGAAACGCGCAGCGCGGTGGCACGGCCTTTTTCATCGAGAACAACAGCGATTGGAGTCACGCCGCCGAGGATCTCGATGCCTTCCTGCAAAGCGTGTTCGATTTCGTGCTTGCTAGCGTTCATCTTGTCAATGGTGGCACGTGAGACCAGCACGACTTCAGCGCCGTCACGGGCGGAAATCGACGCAACATCGTGAGCCATGTGGCCAGAAATCACGTTTTCAGCACTGGGACGCTCATCATTTGTGCCTGCTTTGGTCACGTTACCCAGGCGGCGAGCGACGGTCACAACGTCGATCGAGGTATCACCGCCGCCGATCACGACGACGCGATTGCCCACGTGTTGCAAACGGCCTTCGTTAAATGCACGCAAGAATGCAACTGCGGTCACGCAGTTCGGTGCTTCAGCACCGGGAACCGGCAGCGGACGGCCTGCCTGTGCACCCATCGCCATGAAGATGGCATCAAACTCCTTGTCGATCGCGTCATAACTGACGTCAGTGCCGACGCGGGTCTTGAGGCGCGTTTCGACACCCATTTCAATGATGCGGCCGATTTCGGAATCAAGCATTTCGCGCGGTGTACGGAAACCGGGAATGCCGTAACGCATCATGCCGCCGAGTTCTTCGTGCTCGTCGAAAATGGTCACGCCGTGACCCTTCAGTCGCAACTGGTAAGCCGCTGCGAGGCCGGCCGGGCCAGCGCCGATAATGGCAACTTTCTTGCCGGTTGAGGCTGCAGCCGGCGTGAACTTCATGTTGTTTTCGATACCCCAGTCGCCAACGAAGTGCTCGACCGAGTTGATACCCACATGGTCTTCGACCATGTTCCGGTTGCAGCCGGATTCGCACGGCGCCGGGCACACACGACCCATCACGGCGGGGAAGGGGTTGGCCGAAGTAATGCGCTCGAACGCATACTGCTGCCAAGTCACGCCTGCGGGTGGCTTCTCGATTCCACGCGCGATATTCAGGTAGCCGCGAATATCTTCACCTGCCGGGCAAGAGCCTTGGCACGGAGGGGTGGAGAGCATGTATTCCGGGCACTTGTGCGTCCAGCTGGCCTGGAAAATCTTGTCCTGAGACGAGCGAACGTTCGCCTCGGTCTCGCCATCCTTATAACGACGCCATGAAACGCCTTCGGTTTTTGCTTGATTCGTCGTGACAGCCATGCTGGTTCTCCTAACGCCTACGTAACTAAAGATAAATTAATCGCAATCAGCTTGCAGCTGAAATCAGTCGAGCTTAATTGCCTTGCTGACCAATTGATGCACCCCGCCCACCATGCTCATGTCGAAGCCATACTTGGGCAATACCTTGGTGAACTGTGCCTTACAAATAGCGCAGATCGTGGCCATAAAGTTGACCTGGTGTTCCTTGACTACGTTATTCAGGGCGGTAACGCGTGGCAACGCGCCCTTAACCCTGACTTCCATCAAGTCATCGGTCAGCAACCCGCCCCCACCGCCGCAACAGAAGGTGGATTCATAAATGGTGTCGTCCGCCATGTTATGGAAGTTGTTTACCACCGACTTGATCAATTCGCGCGGAATGGTGAATTGGCCGCCGGGTTCAGTACCCATGCGCGACGCACGCGCCACATTGCAGGAGTCGTGATACGTGACAACCAGATCGTCGTTGAGCGACGGATCAACCTTGATCTTGCCGGACTGGATCAGATCGTTGGTCAGTTCGCAAATGTGTTGCGGTTGCGGGTAGTTTGGATCTAACTGCTTTTGCAGTTCGATCGAGAATGGATCATCCGCACCATAGCCAATACCTGTCAGGGTATTCCAGAAACTATAGGCAACGCGCCAGGCGTGACCGCATTCGCCGACCACTATTCGCTTGACACCAAGCTCGAGCGCGGCATCACGAATCCGCATCGCCACCTTGCGCATCGTTTCGTAGTTGCCATTAAATAGGCCAAAGTTGCCTGCCTCGGACGCATGAGTGGAAAGTGTCCAACTTGTGCCTGCCGCATGAAACACCTTGGCATAACCAATCAGCGATTCCACATGTGGCTCGGAGAAAAAATCTGCGGACGGTGTGACAAGCATCACTTCAGCGCCCTTCACATCAATGGGCAATTTGACTGCCACACCGGTATCAGCCTCGATATCCTCTTCCAGACCTTCCAGGGTATCTAACAACGCTGGGCCCGGCAGTCCGAGGTTATTACCGATTTTCTGGACCTTGCCCAGAATCTCATTGGAATATTTCTGCCCCATGCCAATGTGATTAAGAATCTCACGGCCGGCCATGGTGATTTCAGCAGTGTCGATACCATAAGGGCAAAACACTGAGCAACGACGGCACTCTGAACACTGATGGTAATAGTTGTACCAATCGTCAAGCACATCCTTGGTCAAATCTTTAGCGCCCACCAGCTTGGGGAAGAGTTTGCCAGCCGTGGTGAAATAGCGACGGTACACTTGCCGCATCAGATCCTGACGCGCAACCGGCATGTTCTTGGGATCCGAGGTTCCGAGGTAGTAGTGACATTTATCAGTACAGGCCCCGCAGTGAACACAGGCGTCAAGGAACACCTTCAGTGAGCGATACTTGCCCAGCAAGTCACCCATCTTTTCAAGCGCACTTTCTTTCCAGTTGTCAGCCAACTCGTGCGGATAACCCATGAAATCCTGGACAGGTTTAGGCGCAAGAAAGGTTTTGGCATGCGCCATAGCACCTTCCCGCAGCTTGGGAACCTCGATGTAATCCTTGATTTCTGGAATATCAAATTCAGCAGCAGCCACTTGCGAGTCCTTTGTCCGTACTTATGTGTTCGTTAATCGGTGTCAACGAATCAGTTTTTCTGATCAAGCCGCGCCGCCCACGCCGCAACATGACGATGTTCACGCGGATTGTCTACCTGATTACGGGTGGGGCTGAAGAACACTCCCGGTGCGTGCAACAATTTACTGATCGGGAAAATCAGCATCAACATTGCCACCAACGCAAGATGAACCAATAAAATGGGATCCTGCGGAACCGGTTGCACATCAAAGTACATCAATCCAATAAAGAATGTCTTGAGCGCCACGATATCGGTATGGGCAACAAAGGTCATCAACATGCCCGACATGCCAATTACAATGAGCAACACCAGCATCAGGTAGTCAGATGGGGTTGAGATGTAACGGACGCGGTCAACCAGGAATCGGCGCGCCAGCAAACCGACAAGGCCAACTACCATCATGATGCTGGCATATTTGCCAAACGGCTGAACGATATTGACCCAGAACCATACGGGTTCGGTGAAATAACGCAGATGCCGCATCAACACCAGCAACAGACCAAAATGGAACAACCAGCCAAATACCCAAATCCATTTATTTGACTTGAACAGCGACTCAAACAGTACCACTTCCTTTGCCATCCGATACACCACCCCCTTTTGCGTGGTTGGAGCGGGAGTGGTCGGAATCTTCAACGGCGCCGGGGTGCGACTGTAGTCAAATATTTTGTACGCCAAGCCACTCACCAACAGCAAAGTGGCGACGTAGAAAAGCCCGGCATAAATCATCGTTACTGTAGACAAACCCTATCCCCCAACAACGTAACTGTTTACGAATCAAACGCAAATTTTGCGGATGCACATTGAAGTGCGCATTTGATTTGGAAACACACATTCACAATCAAAGTCGCCCCGGAAAAACTATCCGGGGCGACCCGAATGCATTACAACTTAAATACAACCAGTCGGTTTGGGCAGGCCAGCGATCTTACAAGCCTGCTTGGCGGGACCGTAGGGGAACAACTCATACAGGTACTTGTTGTTGCCTTTATCCGGTCCGAGTTTCTTGCCGATTGCCTTGGTCAGAACGCGCACAGCAGGAGCGATCTGGTATTCAGCGTAGTACTCACGTAGAAAGTTGACGACTTCCCAGTGGCTGTCGGTCAACTCGACCTTTTCTTCGACGGCCATGTACTTGGCGATGTCTTCGTTCCACTGCGACAGGTCGATCAAATAGCCTTCTTCGTCAACTTCGTATTCCTTACCGGCGATGTTCACCATGGGCATAGCATTACTCCTTTAAATTAAATTACAGCCAAGACTGGCAGCTTTTGTGTTCTGCGACCAGATCCACAAAACCAGCGTAATCCACGACATTGACTCCGTCCAGCACACGCGCAGCCATACCACGCGCAGCCAGATCAGGACCGAGTGCGTAAATCTTGAGGTCAGCCGCTGCTGCCTGGATTTTCGCTGCTGCTGCGGCGCCAGTCGTTGCCGCGTAAACCGCGTCTTCAATCAGCAATACAGCAGAACCTTTGGTGGCCATAGCGAGACAGCTTTCCAGCGATCCGCGATCTGTGGCCGATTTATTCACAATATGCAGCATCTTCAATCCCCTTAAAAGCTGATCACGACGTCTTGCTCAGCCATGAGATTTGCCATCTCATCAACGGAGAGCACCGTCACATCAACAATCAGGTCATCCTCGGCCAAACCACGCGCGTCCAACGACGCCTGATCGACGTACAGTTTCTCGATGTCGTAGCCATCCAGAGCGCGATAGGTTTTGGAAAAATCCTTAACCTCAATCCCCTTGGTGTCGATACCCTTCAACAGCTGATACACGCCGTCGTCGGTAAACACCATGCTCACGTCCTGATCGAAAGCAGCCGTAATCAGCACCACCTCCAGACCTTCCAGCGCGTACACGGTTCCGTGCGGCGCCTTGCGGTTCAGAAACATGAATTTTTTGACGATTCCAGAACCGTCTTCCATATCATCCATATCACTCATCTCGTATTTCCTCAATCACCGAACGTCACGAGACGGTCGTACTGAATGCCCATTTCCACCAATTGACCCAAACCCGAGATACGGAAGTTGTCGCCCAAGACCCCATCAGTGATGCCGCGACGCTGAGCAGCCGCCACACACACAACCAGGTCAACGCCATAATCGGCAGCCAACTTGGACCAGCGCGCACCGACATTACGATCATCTTGCGGCGGCGTGGCCAGACGTGATGCGTTATAAACGCCATCGTGGTAGAAAAAAACACGCGGAACTTTATAACCCTTCTCGAGTGCGGTGCGCGCGAAAAGGAAGGCCGAATCACTGGCCTGGTGGCTGTAAGGCCCTTCGTTTACAAGAATACCGAATTGCATATAACCACTCCGAAAAAACAATGCTTAACGCAGCTTCTTCCCCCGCAATCACTCGCGGAGGAAACCACCTTAGTTAGAAGCGGATGTGTGCAGAAGCGTTCAGGTTGGCACGACCACCACGCCAGTTATCAATGTGATACTTGGTGAAGGGCAGACCGGTCTTCTCGAAGAACGCGGGCCAGCCAATACGGTCGATCCAGTCGATCATGCGCTCCCAAGGCTTGCCATCTTCCTTGTAGGTAGCGAGGATCTTCTTGACCACTTCACCCACTTCCGGCCAACGCGGTGAGTTGTTTGGCAACCCCGAGGCGACCAGCTTGTGGAAGGTCGGCTTGGAACGGGCGTTGGAGTTCTTGCCGCCCACCCAGATTGCGATCTTGGAGTGCTCGGGATCGTTGATCTGCATCGGCGGGCAGGGCGGGAAGCATGCGCCACAACAAATGCACTTCTTCTCGTCCACTTCCAGCGAGGGCTTGCCGTTCACCAGAGCGGGACGGATAGCGGCCACGGGGCAGCGGGCCACGACGGAGGGACGCTCACACACGTTGGCAACCAGATCGTGATTGATCTTCGGCGGCTTGGTGTGCTGAACGATGATGGCGATGTCAGCCTGGCCGCCACAGTTGATTTCGCAGCAGGAAGTGGACAGCTTGACGCGGTTGGGCATCTCGCACTTGACGAAGTCGTCATACAGTTCGTCCATCAGCGCCTTCACCACGCCGGAAGCGTCGGTGCCGGGGATGTCGCAGTGCAACCAGCCCTGGGTGTGAGCGATCATCGACACCGAGTTGGCGGTACCACCGATGGGGTAGCCCTTGTCGTTCAACACCTTGATCAGCGGCTCGACTTTGGAACCGTCGGCCACCATGTATTCGATGTTGGAACGCGCGGTGAAGCGCACGAAACCGTCGCCGTACTGATCGGCAATGTCGGCCAACTCGCGGATGGTGTAATGATCCATCTGGCGAGCCGTACCGGCCTTGACAGTCCAGACTTCATCGCCCGACTCGGCACGGTGATACAGGACGCCCGGCTTGGGATGGCTGTGGAAAGCCCACTTGCCATAATTTTTCACCATTACTGGGTGCATGTAGGGCATCGGATCCGGTGCACCGGATTCGATAGGCGGACGTAGTTCTGCCATGTTATTTCTCCGACTAAATTAATGCATTAAGCTGATTCAATCCACGGGCTCCGGCTCGCACCAGAGCCCGCGACAAGTAAAACCTTAAGCAGCTGACTGCTTGTACTCGTTCCACTTCTCGACCTGCTCGTCCCAATCGTCGGAACGGAAGTAAGGATTGGAACGCGGCGAGCTGATCATGTTGGGATCGACCGGAATATCCAGACCTTCAAGGAAGTTGGTCAGGCCGATACGCTCAATCATTTCACCGGTACGCTCGTGCTCCAGCGCGTTTTCCGCGAAGAAGTCGAGAATGTTACGAGCCAGTTCGTTCAGCTTTTCGAAATCTTCGTCAGACTCGAGCTTCATGAACGGGATCACCACGGTGCCCATGGATGCGCCGATCTTCAGCACGCCCTTGCCGCCAACCAGGATCGACACGCCTTTATCTACGCCGGGCAACAAGCCGCCGGGGATAACGTTCAGGCAATGCATGCAACGCACACAGTTTTTGTTGTCGATACACATTGCATTGCCGTCGCCCAGATTGGCAACCGACAGATTTGCAGCGGCTTTAACATCGCTAGCCTTAACCAGAGTGATTGCCTTGGTCGGGCACTTGCTGACCACGTCGTTGACCAGATCGGTCATGCCGTGCTTTTTGTAGTAATCCTGAACCTGCGCCTCATTGACGCGAATGTTGTCGCGCCAGGTGCCGATGGTCGCCATGTCGGAACGCTGGATGGCGTTCACACAGTCGTTCGGGCAGCCGGAGAACTTGAACTTGAATTTGTAGGGCAAGGACGGACGGTGCATGTCGTCCAGGTTGTTGTTGATGACGGTGCGCAGCGCCTTGGCTTCGTCGTAGCAGGACATCTCGCAGCGCGCAGCGCCAACGCAGGACATCGAAGTACGCAGCGCGGGACCCGCACCACCCAAGTCAAAACCCATTTCATTAAATGCGTCGAACGCGCCTTGCACGTCAGCAGTTTTGATGCCCTGGAACATGATGTCGCCCGACTGGCCATGGAACGCGATCAGGCCGGAACCACCGGTTGCCGACCAGACATCACACATTTTGCGCAGCAGATCAGAGCTGTAATGCATGCCTGCGGGAGGCTGCACACGCAGGGTGTGGAATTCGGCAGCCTCAGGGAACAGCGGCTTATGGTCTGCATCTTTCAGCTCGGTGAAGCGGGGGATCACGCCACCACCATAGCCAAACACACCAACCGTACCACCCTTCCAGTAACCAAACTTGGTCTGGTATGACGTTTCAAGCTGACCCATCAGGTCAACCATCATGTCGTTGTCTTTAGCCAAACGCTTCAGGCCAGTCACGAAACTGGGCCACGGGCCGCTTTCGAGTTGGTCTAGATTGGGCGTATCAATCATTTGCTTTGCCATGGTCTTCTCTCCTAAGAAAATTTCGAAATGCCCGCTCAAGCAACAGCCAAACGGTATTTCAGCATCGTATTGGCTCGGCAGCCGCACTACCATCATTCTCTTGGGTAAACGGACTACTCCATATGGGTAGGTTGACATCTACCCGAATGAAGTGTGCCGATTTGCCCAACTCGGTAATGCCTTGTTTGCGTAAAGCGTGAGACATTACATACCCAACGCATGCACGCCACAAGAATTCATAAGAGTATTAAAATATTGTTGCAGACGCAAGCCCCTGTCTAAAACAGGGTTGAAATGCTGTGTAACACGCCTTATCTGTAGCTGACATTAGTACGTCATCTCGTGCGAACAGTTTCCATCCATTCCATTGCAACCTGAATAAGCCCCCATGCCTGAGACCACTTCAATAGACAAGTTTCGACTCCCGTTCGGCGGGCAGGAAATCGAGTTCCAGAATTTTGTCAATGAATCCGGCGGCGTGCCATTCCTGCGCATTCGTATACGTGAGAACAAGCGCTTCACCATTTTTGAGGTTGACCCGGGCAGCGCGCAGAAGTGGGCTGACATTATGCATGCATGGGCCAAGGAACACAGTGGAGATACACCATGAACTGGGCAAGCTGGCCTGAAGACAAGCCAGAAGAGTATGTGCCTAGCATGATCGATCTGCAGTTCGATCTGGTGGGCTCGACCATCCCGGCTGACAATGCGCTATTGCTATCCGAAGCGCTGCTCGCCCAGTTGCCGTGGCTGGGCGACGACAACCGGATTGGCATTCAGCATCTCAAGGGGGCGGAAACCAATACCGGCGACGCGTCACTCAACATTAACCGGCGCACCAAGCTCTTTGTGCGCGCGCCGAAGGCGCGGGTAGATGATCTGCAGCAGTTGGTTGGCATTACGCTTAGCCTGGCCGGCCATGATTTGCAGATCGGTAATTTCAAAACGCGCGCTTTTAGCCCGTTTGGCAACATCTACGCCCATTTCGTTGACACAGGCAGCGCCACTGAAGAACAATTCGTGCAGGATGTCATGCGTGAACTGGATGGTCATTTCCAGATCCGCTGCGGGTTTATTTGCGGCAAGCGACAAACCTTGAAAAGCGCGTCCGGGCCATTATTTGGCTACAGCCTGATGCTGCACGATGTTCCCCCACACAAGTCCCTGCAGTTGCAGGATGAGGGCATGGGACGCAACCGTTTGTTAGGCTGCGGAATTTTTATTCCGCACAAATCCATTGCGCCGGTTGTTCAGGCCAATATTTAGAATCATTTTTTGCAACCAACCGAAAAGGAGAAGTAATCATGGGTTACATGTTGAACGGCGAAGAACTCGAAACGGGCGAAGAAAACTTCCTGCTGGAAGCCAATTTCAGCGATGAAATTGTCCCCGTCATCGCCGCAGCTGAAGGCATCAAACTGACTGACGAGCATTTGCAGGTTGTCGCCTATTTGCGTGACAAATACAAGGAAGACGGCCAAACCCCGAACTTCCGCAATATGGTCGCCGAACTGGATGAACTGCACGCAGGCGTGGACTGGAAGAAAAAGCTATACGAGCTGTTCCCCAACATGCCTGCTCGCCAGGGCTGCCGCGTCGCCGGCCTGCCCAAGCCTTTCGGTAAGGGCGGCTACTGATACCAGAGTCTGGACCCGAGAGCCGGGTGCCTTTGCACACGGCTCTCCACTCCCGACTTTTTAGGCTCCACCCATGTTCAGCAACACCCTCGTTACCACTGAAGACCTGGCCGCCCATCTGAACGATCCGAACTGGGTTGTCCTGGATTGCCGCTTCACCCTCACCGACCCCGGGGCGGGCCGTCAAGCCTACGAAACCGCCCACATCCCGGGTGCGCGCTATGTGCACCTGGACGACGACCTCTCCGCCCCGGTTAGTGAAACCAGCGGGCGCCACCCCCTGCCCGATCCGCGCGTGCTGGCTGAAAAGCTGTGCCAGTGGGGCGTCGGGGTCAACAAACAAGTGGTGGTGTACGACGACAGTTACGGCGCCATGGCTGTCCGCCTGTGGTGGATGATGCGCTGGCTCGGCCACCCCGGCGTGGCGCTGCTGGACGGCGGCTATCCGAAATGGCTGCGCGAGAAGCGCCCGGTCAACGCCGACCAGCCGACGCCGCACCGAGCCAATTGCGCCTGCCTGCCGGAACCCACCCAGATCGTGACGGCGGACGACATCCTGCATGCGTCGCAGTCAGGCGAGCAGCTCATCATCGATGCACGCCCGGATCGCCGTTTCTCTGGCGAGTTCGAGCCGCTCGACCCCGTCGCGGGTCACGTGCCCGGCGCCATCAATTACCCCTTCGATGAAAACCTCGATGTGGATGGCACCTTCATGCCGCCCGAGGCCCTGCGCGAAAACTATCAGGCCCTGCTCAAGGGCAGACCCGCCTGGCAAGTGCTGCACATGTGCGGCTCTGGCGTCACCGCCTGCCACAACATTCTGGCGATGGAAATCGCCGGCCTTCCCGGTTCACGGCTTTACCCCGGCTCATGGAGCGAGTGGATCACCGATCCCGCCCGCCCCGTGGCCACAGGAGAATAATTTATGGCCATGCCCATCCGCGTCAAAACCATCTGGTTCAAAAAGGACGGCGAACGCACCGCTGAAGAAATCGCCTCGGCAGTGGCGACCACCACCTGGCGTGTGGCCGACAAGGCCATCGACAATCTGGGGCGCGAAAATTACGACATCATCACGCCGGACCGCGGCTTCAAGCTGATTGCCGAATTCCTCGCTTTTCTGGTGCATTACTGCGACCGCATGGCGTATGCATCGCTCTCGCCGGAACGCCGTATGGCCGTCCTGCAGGCCGTCAGCAACCGGCTCGGTGAAGTGATGGAGCAGAACGTGCGCGAAGTGGTCGGCAAGGACGATCCGCGCAATTACAAGCAGGAATTCATCGACTTCCTCAACCGCCGTTTTGTCGATTACAGCGAATTCGAATTCCCCGATGATGAACGCGCCAGTTTCCCGGCGTTGCGCTTTCTCGGACTGCAGATCCGCGACGAAATGGGCGACAACGACAAGACCTGGGTGATGGACCAGATCATGGACATCGAAATGCCTGAAATGATGGGCACGGTGCGCAAGAGCTTCAAGGGTCTGCTGTCCGATGCCCCGGTCAAGCGTGGCTTCGGCTCGCCCGACATGCTGCCGCCGGAATAAGACGCTGCATGGCATCACCGTTCGACCTCGCCAACGACACGGCCTACCGCAGCTGGCGCGACGCCAAGCTCGCGGCCTATCCCAAAAAAGTGGATGAACTGATCGTGCCGCTGGTCGACCCGCGCGCACTGACGGCAAGCGAAACCCGCGCGCTTGCCGCCGCCTGCGCGCGCGCCAACATGGCGTTCTATTCCGCACCGCACCTGCCTGCTGCCGACAAGTCGCTGCCCAAGCTGCTGGGGCAGCAGCTTGGGCTCGTCCATCTGGAAGGCAACTACCTCGCCGACGAAGATGGCCTGTCCAGCATCACGCCGAACGACGATGAAACCAGCGCGCGCGGCGAATATATTCCCTACACCCACAAGCCGATCAACTGGCACACCGACGGCTACTACAACACGCTCGACCGCCGCATTCTCGGCATGACGCTGCACTGCGCGCAGGATGCCGAAACGGGTGGCGAGAACGCGCTGCTCGACCACGAAATGGCCTACATCCAGTTGCGCGACACCAACCCGGATTACATCGCCGCGCTGATGCAGCCTGACGCGATGACCATTCCCGCGCGCATGGACGAGGACAACGTCGCCCGCGCCGAGCAATCCGGCCCGGTGTTTGCCATCGACCCCGAGCAGGGTTTTCTCTACATGCGCTATACCGCACGCACCCGCTCCATCGTATGGAAAGCCGACCCGGTCACGCAAGCCGCTGTCAAAACACTGGCCGAGATTCTCGCTGATTCCGAATACACGCTGACCGCGCGGATGACGCCCGGCATGGGTCTCATCTGCAACAACGTGCTGCACACCCGCAGCGGATTTTCCGATTCTCCCGGCCACCGCAGATTGCTGTATCGCGGACGCTATTACGACCGTTTGCGCTTTGATCTGGCCAGCCAAACACGCCCCGCCTAGCGGGAGCAGGTAAAATAGCGGCCTTTGTTTTCCGGCCGCCTGCCGTCATGCAGCTTCTCACCCTTGGGGTCAATCATCACACCGCACCGCTCGCCATCCGCGAGCAGGTGGCGTTCGGCCCCGAAAAGCTGGCGCTGGCGCTGCGCGAGCTGACGCAAAGCCACCGCGCGTCCGAGGCGGCGATTCTGTCGACCTGCAACCGCACCGAGCTCTACGTCAACACGCCTTCGCCCGAAGACGTGACGCAATGGCTGGCCGATTTTCACCATATCGAGCGCCGCGAACTGGCGCCGTATCTGTATGCGCTGCCGCGCGAGAAGGCCGCGCAACACGCGTTCCGTGTCGCCGCCGGGCTTGATTCCATGGTGCTGGGCGAAACCCAGATTCTGGGCCAGATGAAGCAGGCGGTGCAAACCGCCGAAGAAGCCGGCACCCTCGGCCTGTTGCTGCACAAGCTGTTCCAGCGCACCTTCTCGGTCGCCAAGGAAGTGCGCACCAGCACCGAAATCGGCGCCAACTCGGTGTCGATGGCCGCTGCTGCGGTGCGGCTGGCCGAGCGCATTTTCCCCAGCGTCAAGGAGCAGGCCTGCCTGTTCATCGGCGCGGGTGAAATGATCGAGTTGTGCATGACCCACTTCGCCGCACAGCACCCGCGCCGCATGACCGTGGCCAACCGTACCGCCGAACGCGCGCGCCCGCTGGCCGAACGCTTCAACGCCGGGGTGATCCCGCTGACCGCGCTGCCGGACGAAGTCGCCGCCTACGACATCATCATCACCTCCACCGCCAGCCCGCTGCCGATTCTGGGCAAGGGCATGCTGGAACGCGCGATCAAGCAGCGCCGCCACCGCCCGATCTTCATCGTCGATCTGGCGGTGCCGCGCGATGTCGAAGCCGAAGTCGCCGCCATGGACGATGTGTTCCTCTACAGCGTGGACGACCTCGGCGAAGTGGTGCGCGAAGGCATGGACACCCGGGTGGCGCAGGTGGCGCAGGCCGAAGCAATTATCGAAACCCGCGTCGAAAGCTTCGTCCACTGGATGGAAGGCCGCGAGCTGGTGCCGGTGATCCGCGCGCTGCGTGACAACGCCGACCGCCATCGCCGCCACGAAATCGAGAAGGCCGAAAAGGCCCTGGCGCGCGGCGACGATCCGCGCGCCGTGCTCGATGCGATGAGCCACGCGCTGGCCAACAAATTGCTGCACGCACCGACCCATGCGTTGAATCACGCCAGCAGCGCCGAGCGCGACCAGTTCGCCCGCCTGATCAAGCTGCTCTACGGGTTGCATCAGGAATGAAAGCGTCTTTGGCCGACAAGCTCGCTCGCGCCGACGAGCGGCTGGCGGAACTCGACGCGCTGCTGTCGCAGCCGGAAATCGCGGGCGACATGGAGACCTACCGCAAATTCACCCGCGAACGCGCCGACCTCGATCCCGTGGTGGCGCTGTATCGCCAATACCGGCAAGTCGAAACCGACCAGAAAACCGCGACCGACATGCTGGCCGACCCGGAACTGCGCGAACTCGCCGAAGCCGAGCTCGCCGACAGCGCCGCCCGCATCACGCAACTGGAAACCGATCTGCAAACCGCGCTGTTGCCGAAAGACCCCAACGACGATCGCAACATCTTCCTGGAAATCCGTGCCGGTACAGGCGGCGACGAATCGGCGCTGTTCGCCGGCAACCTCGCGCGCCTCTATACCCGCTACGCCGAGCGGCAGGGCTGGAAAGTCGAAGTCGTCTCGGAAAACCCCGGCGAGGTCGGCGGCTACAAGGAAATCATTCTGCGTATCGTCGGCGCGGGCGCATATTCAAGACTCAAATTCGAATCGGGCGGACACCGCGTGCAGCGCGTGCCCGAAACCGAATCACAGGGACGCATCCACACCTCGGCCTGCACCGTCGCGGTGATGCCGGAAGCAGACGAGGTGGCCGAAATCAACATCAACCCGGCGGATTTGCGCGTCGATACCTATCGCGCCTCGGGCGCCGGCGGCCAGCACATCAACAAAACCGATTCCGCCGTGCGCATCACCCACCTGCCCACGGGTCTCGTGGTCGAGTGCCAGGACGACCGTTCGCAGCACCGCAACCGCGCGCAGGCGATGAGCGTGCTGGCCGCGCGCCTGAAAGACCGTGAACTGCAGGCGCAACACGCGCTGGAAGCCAGCACCCGCAAGAGCCTGGTCGGTACCGGCGACCGTTCCGACCGCATCCGCACCTACAACTTCCCGCAGGGGCGCATCACCGACCACCGCATCAACCTCACCCTGTACAAAATCGACGCGATGATGGACGGCGACCTCACCGAGTTATTGGATGCCCTGGCCGCCGAGCATCAGGCTGAGTTGCTGGCGACGCTGTCGGGTGAGGGCTAAGGCATGAAGGGTCAGGCGGCCACTGTCGCCAGCCTGCTCGACGACGCCACCCGCCAGCTCGCTGCCACGCTTGGGTTACAGAAGCGCGAGGCGCGGCTGGAAGCACGGGTACTCGCTGCCCATGCCTGGCAGGTCAGCCCTGCATGGTTGATCGCGCATGACACCGACCCGGCCACGTCCGCGCAACAACTTGCCATTGAATCCTTGCTTGCCCGCCGCAAAGCAGGCGAGCCTGTCGCCTACATCCTCGGCGAACGTGAGTTCTTCGGCCTGCGGTTCGCCGTCACCCCGGCGGTACTGATTCCGCGCCCGGATACCGAATTGCTGGTCAATGCTGCGCTGCAATATTTGCCCGAGCACACCCCGTTGCCGAATTCTTGATCTTGGCACCGGCAGTGGCGTGATCGCCATTACCCTGGCCCGCCAGCGCCCCATGGCAAACGTGGTGGCAGTGGATGCGTCCATTGAGGCGCTGGCGGTTGCGCAAACCAATGCGCGTCGGCTCGGCGCCGACAATGTGAATTTCGTTGGCGGAAACTGGTATTCGGAATTGGGTGTAAAGAAATTCGACATGATCGTCGCCAACCCGCCCTATATCGCCGCCGCCGACCCGCACCTCGACGCGGGTGACCTGCGTTTCGAGCCGCGTCAGGCGCTCGCCTCGGGCAGCGACGGGCTACACGATCTGCGCGTCATCATTGCCGGCGCGCCGATGCATCTTGTGAAGGATGGCTGGCTGTTGCTGGAGCATGGATACGATCAGGCCGACGCCGTCATTGCCTTGCTGCACCAGCACGGATTCACGCAAACGGCCACCCAGCGCGATCTCGCGGGGCTGAACCGGGTCAGCGGCGGGCGCTGGCCGGGCGAAGTCCAACCCGCGGGCTGATACACTCGTCCCGGCCTCTCTTACTTATCAATCATGACTTCTGATCCCGCCCGCCTCTGGCGCATTCCCCCGGAAGCCGATCTGCACCATCGCGAATGGGACGGCGAGCACGTGTTCTTCCACGGTGCGGCGGGCGATACCCATCGCTTCTCCGCTGCCGCTTCGCTGATCCTGCTGCGCTTGATGGAAGCGCCGACCGACGAGTCGAGTTTAGCCAGCCTGCTCTCCGAGGCTGCCGAGACCGAAGCGGCGGAAGCGGTCGCCGCCCTGGCCAACATTCTGACCGAGCTCGCCAACCTGGAATACGCGGAGCCCGTTGCATGAAACTGGGCGACCTGTCGCTTGCGCAACTGCGCCAACGCCTGGCCGACAACGATCTGGCGTTGCGCACCGGTCCGTTTGTCACGCGCATCCAGAGCCCGATGCCGCAGGTCGCCGAAGGGCTGCTGCGGCTGTATGCCGAATTTCCGCTCGATGCCGGCGAATTCCGCGACTTTCATGTCCGCGTCGGGCCGCCGTCCGGACTGCGGCGCTGGCTGCGGCCGCAAATCAACTTCTGGTACGACGACCACTCGCCGTTCAAGCCGCTTCCCGCCAACCATGCCTTTGCCCTGCTGGAATGGGGGTTGAACTGGTGTGTCGCGGGTCATGCGCACCATTATCTGATGCTGCATGCCGCCGTGCTGGAAAGAAACGGCCGCGCCGTCGTGTTGCCGGGCGATCCCGGCGCCGGCAAGAGCACGCTCACCGCCGCGCTGATGCTCTCTGGCTGGCGCCTGTTATCCGACGAAATCACGCTGGTGGATCGCGACGACGGCCTGCTGGTCGGTCTGGCGCGCCCGGTCAGCCTGAAAAATGCCTCCATCGACATCATTCAGCGCGCCTTCCCCGATGCGGTGATTGGCGCACCGGCGTATGACACCCACAAAGGCACCGTGGCGCATCTAAGACCGAGCGCCGACAGCGTCGCCCGCGTCGGCGAAAAGGCACGCCCGGCCTGGGTCGTGTTCCCGCGCTGGCGTGAAGGCAGCACTGCTCGCCTGAGTCCGCATTCACGCGCGGATGCTCTGTTGCACACCGCCAGCCATGCGTTCAATTACAGCCTGCTGGGCGGGCTGGGGTTTGAACTCAACGCCGCGCTGATGGATGCCTGCACCTGCCACGACTTCGAATACTCGGATCTGGACGACGCGCTGCGGGTGTTTGCGGAATTGGCGGCATGAATCCGGCTCGCGCCTGCCAACCGCTGATTGAGGTGCTGCGCAATCCCGCGCACATGGCAACGCTCAACCTTGCGGCCTGGGATGTATTGCTGCGCCAGGCCGGCGCTGCGGGCCTGCTGTCCCGGCTTGCCATCCAGGCCGATTCGCTGGGGCTGACTGCCAACTTGCCAGCTGCCGTGCGGCCGCATCTGACCGCCGCCCATACCGTAGCCATGAAACAACGACAGGCGGTGCGCTGGGAAGCACGCCGGGTGGCTCAGGCACTGGCTGACATCAAAGGCCCGGTACTGCTGCTCAAGGGTGCCGCTTATGCCATCGCGGATTTACCCCCCGCTGCCGGGCGACTGTTTGGCGATATCGACATTCTGGTACCACGCGCCCAACTCGGCCAGGTCGAAGCCGCACTGCAGCTGGCCGGCTGGCACACAGAGAAGCAGAACGACTACGATCAGCGCTACTACCGGCGCTGGATGCATGAACTGCCGCCGATGACCCACATCCGCCGGGGCACCGTGCTGGATGTGCATCACAACCTGCTGCCGGAAACCGCGCGCATCCAGACCCATGCCGCCCCCATTCTGGCCGCTGCCCAAGTACTGGCTGACCCGCCGGGACTCAATATTCCAGCGAACACCGATCTTGTGCTGCATTCCGCCTGCCATCTGTTCCATGAAGGCGAATGGGGTCATGGCCTGCGCGATCTGGTCGATCTCGACGCCATGCTGCGTGGCTTTGGAGTTGAATCAAGCTTCTGGCCAAGCCTGCTGGCACGCGCGCAAACCCTGAACCTCGGACGCCCGCTTTATTACGCGCTGGACTGCTGCCAACGCTGGTTGGATACGCCAATTCCGGCGAATGTCATCGCCAGCTGCCCGCAACGCCCCCCGAGTTGGCAACGCGCCGTCATGCGACGCCTGTTCGATGCCGGGCTTGCCTCGGCACATCGCAGTTGCCACAACCGACTGGCCGGCCTTGCCGCGCTTATCTTGTATATTCGCGGACATTACCTGCGCATGCCCTGGCGTCTGCTGCTGCCGCATCTGCTCCACCAGGCCAGGCGACGGGAACCGGAGCAAGGCTGACAGAAGAGCGTCGAAATTTTTTACACTTTTCCCGGCCCGTATTTTCAACTCATTGTTTTTTATGTGAATTAAAATACGGCACATAACTTGCATGGATCAGGCCATCCCGGAAGGAAGCTGCGACATGAACACACCTATCGAACCCAAAGCCGAAATCACTCACCCGCCAGTCGACGAAAAGCGTCGTCGCCTGGCGAAAGGGGGGTTGGCCGCGCCCATCGTGCTTGGCACCTTGCTGAGCCGCCCCGTGCTGGGCGCCGCACCTTATAACTGCACCATCTCCGGCCAGATGTCCGGTAATGTTTCCAGCCATGGGAAGCCGGTATCTTGCAAGTCGCTTGGCGTGTCACCAGGTTACTGGAAGAACCATGAGGCGTGGCCAAGACCATACATTTACGGCGCCCCCGTTGCAGGCCAGTGTCCAGTCGACTCTTCTTCCACAGGCGCGGCCACCGTAGGGACGCGCTTCAATCAAGCGGAGGCGTTGGGTTCGACATTTCTGGACGTTTTCCGCTGCGTCGCGATCACCGAGACCAAGACCCAGACGACAACAACGAATGGTCAATGCCTCAAGTGGAAAAAAGGCGTTTGCACGACATACCAACAAATCACGAGCACAACCACGAGCACGGTTCAAACCGGGAGCGAAGTGGTCAGTCCATCCGATTCGCGCTTCTCCACCGGCGTACCTGCCACCCTGCTGCAGGTGCTCCAGACCGGCGGTGGCCTGAACGACACAGCCATAGCCGCCCTGGGCCGCGCCGCAGTCGCATCCCTGCTTAACGCTGCCAATTTCGCACCGAATTTCCCGCTCACGTGCAAACAGGTCATCGACATGTTCAATGCGACATGCGATGGCGGCGTCTATCCAATCAACGACACCGTTTCCTGGAACGCCGATCAGGTCAAGAAATACTTCGAGGGCCTTTACGGCTAAACAGGCTGATTACGGCTAGAAATCCGCCGAGATTGCTACTGCTGCGCATGCAACCCATCTCGGCGTGGCGGACTCACCGTAACGCCACGAACTGATTGACAGGCGCTTAAGCGTCTTCGCAACATCGGCCTGCCGGGATCCGCATGAAGCTGCTGCAATTGTCACCCGTGGAGCTGCGCCAACAACTGGCAGGTGCCGGAGTGTGGCTGCGTACCGGGCCTTTCTCGCTCAAGCTGCAATCGCACATTCCCTCCGTAGCAGAAGGCCTGGCCAAACTCTACGGCCAGTTTGAAGTGCGCAACCCGCACGAGGCCTTTGCCGACTTTCATGTGTCCATCAACCCACCCAGCCGACTGCGTCGCTGGCTGCGCCCGCAGGTCGAGTTTTCGTTTGATGGCGTGCAGCCCTTCAAACCGTTGCCGCTCGGCCAGGCGTTTCCAATGCTGGAATCGGGGCTCAACTGGTGCATATCCACCCAGGCGCACCACTACCTCATCCTCCATGCGGCTGCGGTCGAGAAGAATGGTCTGGCGGCCATTCTGCTTGCCCCGCCGGGCTCTGGAAAAAGCACGTTGACAGCCGGACTGGTGCACGCTGGCTGGCGCCTGCTGTCTGACGAGCTCACGCTGATCGACCGTAAAACCGGCCTGATTCAGGCGTTGCCTCGGCCGATCCGCCTGAAAAACCAGTCGATCGATGTCATTCAGCAACGTGTCCCGGATGTCCCCATCACGCGTGCCTCGCGCGACACAATCAAAGGTTCGATCGCCTATATGCGCCCACCGCGAGAAAGTGTGCGGTGCCAGCACGAAACGGCGCGCCCTGGCTGGGTGATTTCCCCCCAATGGGTGGCCGATGCGCCCACCACGCTGACCCCGCGTTCACCGGCGCAGACTTTCATGCTGCTGACGCAAAACGCGTCCAACTACAGCCAACTGGGCGCGGATGGCTTTCGCGTCGGCACGACGCTGATCGACCAGGCTGCCTGTTACGATTTTCAATACAGCCAATTGCCCGATGCCATCGCCGCATTCGATCGCCTGGCCGATAGCACCATCCCTGCCTGAGTATGCCGGTGTCCCGCGATTTGCTTGCCCGCACGCTGCGCACACCCGGCATCGTCACCCATTTTTCAATCGGCAAATGGGATCTCCTGATACGACAGGCACGGACAGCCGATCTGCTTGCGCATCTGGCACACCGCTTCCGCCAGCATGGGCTGTCGGCTGCGATTCCGGCAATGGCTTGCTGGCATTTTGATGCGGCCGAAACGCTGGCTGACAAACAGCACATCGCCCTGCGCTGGGCGCTTCTGCAGCTACGAGACGCGCTGGCTGAAATTGGCAGCCCGCTTGTTGTGCTTAAAAGCTCTACTTACGTAACCGTCAACCCGTCTACTGCGGAAGAACAACGGTTTAACGGCATCGATATTCTGGTGCCACATGGACGGCTGCCGCAGGCCGAGTCCTTGCTCGCGCGGGTGCACTGGCACGCCCTCGGCCTGTCGGAATATGACCAGCGCTACCGCCGTCGCTGGATGCATCAGGCAGCCCCCATGCAGCACCCCCAACGCGCGGTGGTGGTCAACGTCCATCACGCGGTTCCAAGTGATCGCGCGCACGCCCCGCTGGATGCCGCCAAGCTCCGCCATCGCGCCATCGCGGTGGATGATTTTCCCGGCGTGCACGTGCTGGCGACAGAGGATCGCATTCTGCATGCCGCCACCCATTTGTTTCATGATGGTGAGTTGTCGCATGGCCTGCGTGACCTCGCCGACCTTGATCTGCTGTTGCTTGACGCCACTATGGAAGCCGATTTCTGGACACGTCTCACTGCGCGCGCCGAAGAACTGCTGCTTGAACGTTCGCTGTTCTATGCCTTGCGCTATCTGCGCTATTTTCTCGATACGCCAATTCCAGACAGCGTATTCGCTGCCTTGCTTGATGCCGCCCCCAATCGCGTCACACTCGCCCTGATGGACCGCATCTTCACCCGCGCCCTTGCACCGGCCCACGCCAGTTGCGCGGATGCTTACACGCCCGCCGCCCGCCTGGCGACGTTCGGACGCGCCCATTGGCTGCGCATGCCCACACATCTGCTGATCCCGCATCTATTTCATCAAACTTTTATCCGTACCGCCTTGGATCACAATCCCCCCAAAGCCGCTTGACGCACGTTGTACCGTGCGTATAATTCTTGAGCATTCCACTCAAGTATTAATCAGGAGCCTGCCATGACCCCTCTCGATCGCATCCGTGACCAAGTCACCAACAACACCGTTGTGCTGTATATGAAAGGCACCCCCCAATTCCCGCAGTGCGGCTTTTCTTCCAAAGCGGCACAAGTCCTGCAAGCCTGTGGCGTGCAGGACTTTCTGGCGGTGAACGTGCTGGCCGACCCGGAAATTTTCGAAAACCTGAAGTATTACGCCAACTGGCCAACTTTCCCGCAGCTGTATGTCAAAGGCGAACTGGTTGGTGGCTGCGACATCATGATTGAGATGTATCAGAAGGGCGAGATCCAGAAAGTACTGGAAGAAGCACTGGCTGCTTAAGCCACACCCACACGCAAAAAAGCCGACTTCACGTCGGCTTTTTTGTTGCCCCGTTCTCGCTCAGGCGGCAATCATTTCCCCTCATCCGCCCCGGCTTCATTATCCATCCCCAGTTCGTGAATTTTTCGCGTCAGCGTATTGCGCCCCCACCCCAACAGGTGGGCAGCTTCGATGCGGCGCCCTGCGGTGTGACGCAGCGCCACTTCGATCAGCGTTTTTTCGTAAGCCTGGGTCAGATCATCGAGAATGGCTGCATCCCCGCGCGCCAGGCGCGCACTGGCCTCAGCGGCCAAGCCTTGCAACCAGTCGCCGGTGGCCGGCCCGGCAGTACTTAACGTCAAATCAGCGGGGAGATCGCCCACTTCGACCACCTGCCCCGGTGCCATCACGGTTAAATAATGACAGACGTTTTCGAGCTGGCGCACATTGCCGCTCCACGGCAGGCTAACCAGCGACTTGAGCGCCGCATCCGACATTCCCTTGGCCTCCATCCCCAGCTCGCGTGCACTTTTTTGCATGAAATGGCGCACCAGCAACGGAATATCTTCGCGCCGTTCGCGCAAAGCCGGCAAGCGCAGGCGGATTACGTTGAGGCGGTGAAACAGGTCTTCCCGAAACAGGCCTTCGCGCACCCGCACTTCCAGATCCTGATGGGTCGCGGCAATCACGCGCACGTTCACCTTGATCGGCGAATGACCGCCCACCCGGTAAAACTGGCCATCCGACAACACCCGCAGCAAGCGGGTTTGCAGCTCAGCCGGCATATCGCCGATTTCATCCAGAAACAGGGTGCCGCCGTCGGCCTGCTCGAAGCGCCCGCGCCGTTGCGCCGCAGCGCCGGTGAACGCGCCGCGCTCATGGCCAAACAATTCGGATTCCAGCAGATCCTTGGGAATGGCGGCGGTATTCAGCGCAATGAAAGCCCCGCTGGCGCGCGGGCTGTGGCGGTGCAGGGCCTGCGCCACCAGCTCCTTGCCGCTGCCGGATTCGCCCGTAATCAGCACGGTGGCATGGGAATGCGCCAGCCGCCCGATGGCGCGAAACACCTCCTGCATGGCGGGTGCCTGGCCCAGAATTTCAGGCGCCGGAACATCGCTGCTGAGCAATACATCGCTGCTGGCATTTTCTGCCAGCGCACGCTGCACCAGTTCCAGCGCCTGATCGACGTCAAACGGCTTCGGCAGGTATTCAAACGCGCCGCCCTGAAACGCCGCCACGGCACTGTCGAGATCGGAATACGCGGTCATGATGATGACCGGCACTTTGGGCAGACGCTCTTTCAGCGCCTGCAGCAATTCGAGGCCACTCGCCCCCGGCATGCGGATGTCGGACAACACCACGGCCGGCTGGCTGCGCTCCAGTTCACGCAGCGCATCGCTCGCCGAATTGAACACCATGCACGGGATATTCTCGCGCTGCATGGCCTTTTCGAGCACCCAGCGTATGGAGCGGTCATCGTCAACAATCCAAACACAAGTAGATTTCGCCATGGGATTCAGGTGGGTAATGGAAGAAAAATCGAAAAAACAGTACACCCCGGGCGGCTTTCACAGTCGATGGTGCCGTGGTTTTGCGCGATCAGCGTCTGCGCCACCGCCAGCCCCAAACCACTCCCGCCTTCGCGTCCTGACACCAGCGGATAAAAGATCTGGCCGCGGATGTCCTCAGGGATGCCGGGGCCATCGTCGATGATATCGATCCGCATGCCCAGCTGATTACGCCGGCTTTCCAGCGTGCTCTGCCGCGCCACCCGGGTTTTGAATATGACGGTTCCCTGGCCGTGCATGGCCTGGATCGCATTACGCGCAATGTTGAGCGTGGCCTGAATGAGCTGCTCCACATCGGCGCGAATCTCGGGCAGGCTGATGTCGTAGTCGCGCCGCAGGGTCACACTCGGGGTTTCGGCCAGCACCAGACTACGCACCCTTTCCAGCACCTCGTGGATGTTAACCGCACCAAAACGGGGCGTTCGATGCGGCGTCAGCAAGCGCTCCAGCAGCGACTGCAGGCGATCCGATTCCTTGATGATGACCTGGGTGTATTCGCGCAGCGATTCACGCGGCAATTCGTGTTCCAGCAATTGCGCCGCACCGCGAATGCCCCCCAGCGGATTCTTGATCTCATGCGCCAGGTTGCGCAGCAATTCGCGGTTCGCTTCCTGCTGCATGCGCGCCTGCTCCAGCCGGGCGATTCGCAAATGCGGGTCGACCGCGCGCATCTCGACCAACAGGGCGCTCTGCGGCTTTTCCAGCGGTGAAATGCTGCACCCCAGCCGGATCGGCGGATGCCCGTGTGCCGCCACATCGATCTCGTATTCGATGACGGTTTCCTGTTGCGTACGCGCGGTCTGGATCGCCGTCAACAATTCAAGGCTGTGCTCAAACAATTGCCCGACCGCACCCCCAACCAGCAGCACGCCGGAAATACCAAGCAGGGTTTCGGTCGCCGGATTGACATACTGAATGTGGTCGGCCGCATCCAGCACCATCACGCCAGTCGACAGACAATCGAGTCCTGAAAACTCACGGGGGGAGAAAGGCATCGTGCTCATGCACTCAATGAAAGCACTGATTGTGCCAGCGTACCTGCGAAGACAGGTCGCCTTAGCTCTTGGGACAGAAAAGCGACGACTTACTTCAGGTTCGCCAATTCACGCTGGATGGAAACCACGTTCTGCTCGTGTTGCTGCACGCTATTGCGCAGGCTTTTAACCCGATTCTGATAGCTCGCATCCGTCGCGCGTTCGCCTGGCGCAAGCCGCTCCCCCAGTGTCAACTGGCGGCGTGCCTCTTCAGCATTCTTGCGCTCGCCATTGATTTCATCCTGCAAGACCTGACGGCGAATATCGTCGCGGCGCTTCTGCGTGCCTGCGTCGATGCGCGGGAAATTCGCCGGGCTGGGATTGGCGGAAGCACGCCTGGCCGGTGAACTCCCACGGGACGGCAACTGCTCGGGGGCGCCCGGAATATCGATTCGTTTGGCACCTTTTTTGTACACATCGGTGAACGTGACATTGCCGCTTTCATCAACGTATTTGTAGATTTCAGCCTGCGCGGGCGCAACCAGAATCAGGCACAACAGAAAAGTGAAGGGGAAGATTGGGCATAGGTTCGAGTGTAGCGTACCCCTTTGGTAACGACCAAAAACGCCCTTTCTGAAGGCGACCGCAAGCACACCCGCCTTGTTGAACGGCAATAAAAAAGGGCAGCCGAAGCCGCCCTTTTTCTGTTCGCGTGTTGCGCTTACAGCGAGTAGTACATCGCAAATTCAACCGGGTGAGTGGTCATGCGGAACTTGGTGACTTCTTCCATCTTCAGCGTGATGTAAGCGTCAATCATGTCGTTGGTGAACACGCCACCACGGGTCAGGAACTCGCGGTCCTTGTCGAGCTCGTCCAGCGCCATTTCCAGGCTGTGGCACACCTTCGGGATCTTCGCGTCTTCTTCCGGCGGCAGGTCGTACAGATCCTTGTCCGACGGATCGCCGGGGTGGATCTTGTTCTGGATGCCGTCCAGACCCGCCATCATCAGTGCGGCAAAGCACAGATAGGGGTTGGCCATCGGATCGGGGAAGCGGGTTTCGATGCGGCGGGCCTTTTCGCTGGCAGCGATCGGGATGCGGATCGAAGCCGAACGGTTGCGTGCCGAGTAGGCCAGCATCACCGGTGCTTCGAAGCCGGGCACCAGACGCTTGTACGAGTTGGTCGACGGGTTGGTGATCGCATTCAGCGCCTTGGCGTGCTTGATCACACCGCCAATGTAGTACAGGCACATTTCGGACAGACCGGCATAGCCGTTGCCGGCGAACAGGTTCTTGCCGTCTTTCCACAAGGACATGTGCACGTGCATGCCGGAGCCGTTGTCGCCAACGATGGGCTTGGGCATGAAGGTCGCAGTTTTGCCGTAGGCGTGCGAGACGTTATGCACGATGTACTTCAGCATCTGCGTCCAGTCGGCGCGCTTGGTCAGCGTGCTGAACTGGGTGCCGATTTCGCACTGGCCAGCGGTTGCGACTTCGTGGTGGAACACTTCAACCGGAATACCGGCCTCTTCCAGCGCCAGCACCATGGCGGCACGGATGTCCTGCAGCGAATCAACCGGGGGAACCGGAAAATAACCGCCCTTGATGCCGGGACGGTGGCCGGTGTTGCCGTTCTCGAACTTTTCAGCAGACGACCAGGCGGCCTCTTCGGAATTGATTTTCACGCCGCAGCCCGACATGTCGTCGTGCCAGGTGATGGAATCAAAAATGAAGAACTCGGGTTCGGGACCAAAGTAAGCGGTATCAGCCAGGCCGGTCGACTTGAGGTAAGCCTCGGCGCGCTTGGCGACCGAACGCGGGTCGCGCTCGTAGCCTTTGCCGTCGGATGGCTCGATCACGTCGCAGGTCAGGATCAGGGTGGACTCGTCAAAGAAGGGATCGATCCAGGCCGAATCCGGATCGGCGGAGAGCAGCATGTCGGAAGCCTGAATGCCTTTCCAGCCAGCGATCGACGAGCCGTCGAACGGGTGGCCGGCCTCAAACCACTCGGCATCCACCAAGCGGGCTGGGATCGAAACGTGCTGTTCCTTGCCACGGGTATCGGTAAAGCGCAGATCAACGAATTTAACTTCGTTGTCCTGAATCATTTTCATCACTTTGGCCACGGCCATGCTGAATCTCCTCAAGCTGAAATTAGGTTAAACGACATATTTTGATATGTACGGGATGTTCAATCAGCAGAAACCGTGCCACACCCTAAAATATCTATCTGGCATTGTGCCACAAGGGAAAGCCACCAAGGCAAGCGCACCCGCATACAAACGCACGCACTATTTTGTTGCGCGCTGGATAATTGCGCACTATTTTGGTGCCACCAGCAACTTGCATGAGCTTGCATATACTGCTTGAAACAACCGGGGGGAAAATCATGGGACGTATCACCGAACTCCTCAACACCGCACACGCCCGCAGCCAGGCGCAAGGATGGCCGTATATCGGTGCGTTGCTGCCGCATGAGGCGCATGAATTATTGCAGCTGGCGCCGGGTGCACGGCTCATCGACGTGCGCTCGCGAGCCGAACTGGAACTGACCGGCACCCTGCCCGGCGCAGTGCATGTGGAGTGGCAATCCTGGCCGGGCTGGGTCATCAACCCGCATTTTTCCGTCCAGTTGACCCAAGCGGTCGATCCGGAGTCGCTGCTGTTTTTCATTTGCCGCAGCGGCCCCCGCTCACATCGCGCCGCGATCGCGGGCACCGAAGCGGGCTTGAGGCATTGCTACAACGTACTGGAAGGTTTTGAGGGCGATCTCGACAAAAGCACCGGCCACCGCAACGCACTTAACGGCTGGAAGCAACGCGGTCTGCCCTGGACACAAACCTGACGCATTTGCAGACAACGCGCTTTAGAATAGCGCGCCATGACTGATCGTTACGCTGTTTTCGGGCATCCCATCGCCCACTCCAAATCGCCGCTTATCCACGCCGCGTTTGCCCGCCAGACCGGGCAGGACATGACGTATGAAGCCATCCTCGCCCCGCTCGACGGCTTTGCCGATAGCGTGGCGGCCTTCATGGCGGCGGGCGGGCGCGGGGCGAACGTCACTGTGCCGTTCAAGGAAGCCGCATTCAAACTGGCTCAGCGCCTGAGTCCACGCGCCGAGCGCGCCGGTGCGGTAAATACGCTGAGTTTTGGTGCCGACGGCATCCTCGGCGACAACACCGACGGCGCCGGACTGGTCGCCGACCTGACCTGCAACCTGCACTGCAATCTCAACGCAAAACGCATCCTGCTACTCGGCGCGGGCGGCGCGGCGCGCGGCGTGATCGAACCGCTGCTCGACCAGCAGCCCGCCGCACTGGTCATCGCCAACCGCACCGTGGGCCGCGCGCAGGAACTGGCCGGGCTGTTCGGACGCGGCGTCAGCGCATGTGGATTTGAAGCGGCTGATGCGCCATTCGATCTCGTCATCAACGCCACCGCCGCCAGCCTGGCGGGCGAACTGCCGCCGCTGTCTCCACACGTATTCAGCAAGGACACGCTGGCCTACGACATGATGTATGGCCGCGATACGCCTTTCCTCAGCTTTGCACGCACGCATGGCGCCGCCACCGCCGACGGCCTCGGCATGCTGGTCGAGCAGGCGGCTGAAGCGTTTTATCTGTGGCGCGGCGTGCGTCCTGACACCGCGCCTGTCATCGCGAGTCTGCGCCAAGACCGCCTGGAAGGCGAGAGTCTGGCGGCGTCCCCCCTGCGGGGGCTGCGCGCATGAAGACGGCATTGCGCTGGCTGGGCAAGGGCGTCGCTGCGGCGATCGCATTGATTCTGCTTTATCAACTGTGGATCTTCGCCCACGTATTGTGGTGGATCGATCACAACCCCACCTCCACCGCCTTTATGGAAGCGGGCCTCGCGCGTCAGCAGGACAAAAACCCCGACGCCGAGCTGCGCCACAAATGGGTGCCCTACGACAAGATATCCATCCACCTGAAGCGCGCCCTCGTTGCCGCCGAGGACGCGAAGTTCCTCTCACACGAAGGCTTTGATGTCGAAGGCATTGAAGCCGCCGTCAAAAAGAATCTGAAAAAGGGCAAGCTCGTCGCCGGCGGTTCCACCATCAGCCAGCAGCTCGCCAAGAACCTGTTTCTGTCCGGTGACCGCAGCTTCATCCGCAAGGGCCAGGAGGCTGTCATCACGCTGATGATCGAAGCCACCTGGAGCAAACGCCGAATCCTCGAGGTGTATCTCAACGTGATCGAATGGGGCAACGGCATTTACGGCGCCGAGGCCGCCGCCCGCCGCTATTACAAAACCTCTGCAGCCAATCTCAACCGCGACCAGGCCGCCCGCATGGCCGCGATGGTGCCCAACCCGCGCTGGTTCGAAAACCACCGCAGCTCGCGTACCTACCAACGGCGTGTCGCCGTCATCAAACGGTATATGGGATATGCGCAGGTGCCACGCTGATTCGACCGTTCAGCCGTGGCGCGTGAAATAGTGCAAAAAGGCATCCCGCTGCAAGGGCAGTGAAAAGTAATAGCCTTGCCCCTTCTGCACACCAAGCGAGCGCAGCATGGCAAGCTGTTCGGCTGTTTCCACGCCCTCGGCGATCACTTCAAGTTGCGTGGTTTTCAGCAGGATTGCCAAGGCTTCCGCCCAGCGTGGCATGGCGCCCGTTTCCGCGCTTTCAAGCAGAACACTCTTGTCGATCTTGATGATCTGCGCATTGCAACGCGACAGAACCATGACGCTGGCGGGATCGATCCTGACATCATCCAGCGCGATCCGCACGCCCTGGCTGACTGCATAATCAAGCGCTTGCAGGCCGATCAGATCCGGCAGGCCACGTTCGGTGATTTCCATGACGAGCTTGTGCCTGACCTCGCTCAGACCCGACTTCTGCGCAGCGTATTCCAGCCCGCCGCGCCCGAGAATCTCGGGCGGCACATTGATATGCAGTTCAACGCCGTCCTGGCGCCTGAGCCAATCCCCCAACTCAAGCGCCACCTGGTCGATCACCCAATAGGTAAGAAGCCCCGACAGCGATGTATTCTCGACCAGGGGAATAAATTCATCGGGAAATACCACGCCATCGGGTCGCCGCCAGCGCAACAGCGCTTCCGCACCGATGCAACGCTCTTGTCCGAGAGACACGATAGGCTGGTATTCGAGAAAAAACTCGCCCTTTTTGAACCCATCGCGGATTGCCTCCGAGTCGATCATGCGTTCTCCATAAGCCGGCTGTAAACAATGGGCTTCCAGGTTTTTGTTAGCCGCCCCCACAGCTGTGAGCTGTTAAGTGTTCGCCAGGACATCTGCGCCGGACTTCAGCTTACACAGCTAAAGTGGCAACTTCACCTTGTTTTTTCCAAACCACCCGTCACCCCCTGTTGGCCATGGAAGCACGCGCCCACAACCCATAGCGCCTTACAATCGCGAAGCTTTTTCACCAGCCCCCCCATGCCCGATTCCCTCGAAACCCAGTCGCAGGACAACTGGCGAAACAGAAAGCGTCCCTAAGCTTCCTTCCGCTGACGGGCAACGAGCGCCAGCTTAGCCTTGCGGTTTTCGAGATAGCGTAGAGCGTGATAAGTCCCCAAACCGATCACCCCCATCGCAATCGTGAAAGCGCCGTAGGAAATCGGCCACGGAATGCCCGTGGTCATCATCGAAAACTCGGACATGCCGCCGATGCCGGCGATGATGTTGATCGGCATGAACACCACCGAAATCGCGGTCAGCTTGGATACGCGCTTATTCTGGTTGATGTTGATGAAGCCGACGGTGGCATCCATCAGGAAGTTGATCTTGTTGAAGAGGAAGGACGTGTGGCCATCGAGCGATTCGATATCACGCAGGATCTGGCGCGCATCATCATGCTGTTCTGTCGAGAGCAGGCGGCCGCGCATCAGGAAAGAGAGCGCGCGGCGTGTGTCGAGTACGTTGCGGCGGATGCGGCCATTCAAATCCTCGCCCTTGGCGATCTCGGCGAGGATTGCGGCCGCCTCGTCATCGGTGACCTGCGGCGAGAGCACCTGGCGACCGACACGCTCGAGTTCGGCGTAAATATCCTCGAGCGCATCGGCCGAGTATTCGACATCCGCGCCATAGAGATCGAGCAATACGTCCTTGCCGTCGGAGACATAACCTGGCTGGGTGCGGGCGCGCAGCCGCTGCAGACGGAACACCGGCAATTCCTCATTGCGTACCGAGAACAGGATATTGCGGTGGAGAATAAAGGCCACGGCGACGTTGCGCGAATTACCCTGCTTGTCGAGCAGGAAATTCGAGCTCATATGCACCGAATCGTTATCATCGATATAGAAGCGCGCGCTTTCCTCGATGTCAGTGACGTCTTCCGGGTCGGGCAGGTAAAGCTGGAAAAACTCACCCACCCAGGCGCGCACGCTTGCGGTGGGGGCGACGAGGTCGACCCACATCGGATTGACGTTGGCCAGATCGGCACGACTGTCGATGCGCACCTGGCTCAATCGACCGTTCCTCAGTTCGAAGGCCGAAAGCATGTTGCGCGCGCTGCTGTGGGGACGTGCCACTAGCAGTTCGGCTCGCACGTCATCCGAAACGAACTCAAGAACCAGTTCGCAACGGCTTTCTTCGACCTCCTGCCAGGCAGCGAGACGGTCCTCCTCTGGCAAGGCCTCGATGACCCGTGCGATCTCGCCGGCCGACAGACGCAGAAGCAGGTTGTGCAGTTCGACCAGATGCTGCCGGTGCACCAGCCCCTCGACCAGTTCGTGGCGCGGCATGTCCTGCTTCTGCACCAGGGCTTCGACGCGCCGCTGACGCGCGAGGAGCAACTGCACCTCACTCAAGTGCTGTTCTAAGAGGTTCTGCGCGCGCGGGCGCTGATCGATGGTTTGCGACATGGCGACGTATTCTACGCTCGCCGCTTCATTCAGGGCACGGCAGCGTATGGGGGGCGAGTCTGAATTATTGGTTGTGCTGATTTGGGTGGGCACACGGCAAGACAATGAATGGGCGACACAAATGCCGTCCCAACAGGAACCCTAAACCAAAGGTGGCTCATTCCTGACAGAATCAACGCCCGCAAATCGCGGCGCGTTACAATCGCGGGGCTTTTTGATATCCGCCCTATGACCAAAAAACTCGAAAACCCGTCGCAGGACATTATTCTGGAACGCATCAAACGCAATCCGGCGATTGGCTCGTCGGTGATGATCACCTTCGTTACCGACAGCATGGGCTTCTTCATTTTCCTCGGCCTCGCCACGCTGCTGCTGCTATGACCTCCACACCCGGCCACCCTGAGGCACACGCCGAGTGCTTTACGGCCGCCTGCTGACCTATGTAAAGCCTTACTGGCGCATGTTCGCGCTATCGCTTATTGCACTGATACTCACTGCCGCCACCGAGCCCATGCTGCCCGCGCTGTTCAAGCCGCTGCTCGACCAAGGTTTCGTCGCCAAGGATCAGGCCTTCATCCGCTGGGTGCCGGTGTTGCTGCTGTTGCTGTTCGTGGTGCGCGGCCTCACCAGCTTCGTCAGCACCTATTGCATGGCGTGGGTCGGCAGCCGCCTGGTGATGGATTTGCGCGCCGCGATGTTCGACAAGCTGATGAGCCTGCCGACGCGTTATTTCGACCAGAACCCGAGCGGCCAGCTGATCGCGCAGCTGGCCTTCAACGTCACCCAGGTGACGCAATCGGCCACCGTATCGCTCACCACGCTGGTGCGCGACACGGTGACGGTGCTGGGGCTGCTCGGCTATCTGGTCTGGCTTAACTGGCAACTCACCCTGATCGTGTTTGCGCTGGTGCCGCTTACGTTGTGGATCGTGCGTCTGGCCAGCAAGCGCCTGCGCGGGCTGTCGCGCAAGGCGCAGCAAAACATCGGCGACCTCACCCAGGTTGTCGACGAGGCCGTGGGTGGCCATCGCGTGGTCAAGCTCTACGGCGGCGAGGCCTACGAACAGGATCGCTTTCGCAACGCCGCCAATCTCGCACGCGCTTACGAAATGAAGCGCGTGTCTGCCAATGCCGTATACGAGCCCATCATCCAGCTCATCGCCGCCATCGCCTTGTCGATCATCGTCTATATCGCCGCCGATCAGGCAAGCGATAACGCCACCACTGTTGGCGGCTTCGTTGCCTTTTTCATGGCCATGCTGATGCTGTTCGCGCCCTTGAAGCGCCTCACCGCCGTCAATGATCAATTGCAGCGCGGGCTCGCCGCCGCCGAGACGATTTTTTCCATGCTCGATCAGGATGCCGAGCGCGACCACGGCACGCACACGTTTCCCCGCATCGAAGGCCGTCTCGCATTTCACGACGTCTCCCTCAGCTACCCCGGCAAGACCATCCCCGCGCTCAACCACATCAGCCTCGACATCGCGCCCGGCGAGACCGTCGCGCTGGTCGGCGCATCGGGCTCGGGCAAGACCACGCTGGCGAATCTGGTGCCGCGTTTTTACGATCCCGACGCAGGCTCAATCACCCTCGACGGCACGACATCCGCGATATCGGTCTGCAGAACCTGCGCAGCCACATCGCGCTGGTGTCGCAGGACGTCACCCTGTTCAACGACACGCTGGCGCACAACATCGCCTACGGCAGCAAGCGCGATGCCACGGCTGACGAGATTCGCGCCGCCTGCGTCGCCGCCCACGCCTGGGAGTTCATTCAGGCGATGCCTGAAGGCCTGGACACGCTGATCGGCGAGAACGGCATGCGGCTGTCCGGCGGCCAGCGCCAGCGCATCGCCATCGCCCGCGCGATCCTGAAAAATGCCCCCATCCTGATTCTCGACGAAGCCACCTCGGCGCTGGATAACGAATCCGAACGCCACGTGCAGGCCGCGCTCGAAACCCTGATGGAAAACCGCACCACCTTGGTCATTGCGCACCGCCTGTCCACCATCGAACGCGCCAACCGCATCGTGGTGCTGGAAGGCGGACGCATTGTCGAGATCGGCAGCCACGCCGAGCTGATCGCCAAACAAGGCCGCTACGCCCAGCTTCACGCACTGCAATTTTCCGCATGAGCCACGCCGCACCATGAGTCAAGACATCCCCGCCGGCTGGGTCAAGCCTTCCCGCTCGCTTGTTACCCTGGCTGGCCGCGCCATCGGCGACTGGCGCATGATCAGGAACGGCGACCGCATCCTGCTGGGGCTGTCGGGCGGCAAGGATTCGCTGTCGCTGCTGCACACGCTGCATCATCTGCAACAGAAAGCGCCGGTGAAATTCGAGCTGCTGGCATGCACCGTCGACCCGCAGTCCGACCAGTATGATCCCGCGCCGCTTGACGCCGTACTGGCTGCGCTCGGCGTGCCGTATTTTCTGGAGTCGCAGCCGATCATGGTCGAGGCGCAAAAAACGCTGACCAAGGATTCCGATTCCTACTGCGCCTACTGCTCACGGATGCGGCGCGGCATTCTCTACCGCGTTGCGCGCGAACAGAATTGCAACGTCGTCGCGATGGCGCACCACCTCGACGACCTCGCCGAAACGCTGATGATGTCGATGCTGTTCGGCGGCAAGCTGCGCACCATGTCGCCGCACTATGTGAATGATGCAGGCGATTTGCGCATCATCCGCCCGTTTGCCTACGCGCGCGAACGCCAGACCCGCGCCTTTGCATCCGATGCCGGGCTGCCGGTGATTTTCGAAAACTGCCCCGCCTGCTTCGCCAAGCCACAGCAGCGCTACGCGATGAAGCAGATGCTGGCCGAACAGGAAAAGTCGCACCCGCGCATATTCAACAGCATGCTGACGGCGATGAAGCCGTTGATGGGCGAGCCGCCGCCAGGCTGATCTGGTTTTCACCGTTGCGGCTTGCAGCGTTTGCCCTCGTACTCGAAGCGATGCAGCGCGTATTCCTTGCCGTTCCAGCGCTCCACCGGAAAGCAGAACCCCGGCCCGCCGACCGAGATATCCGGCCAGCCATCCTTGCCTTTGGTTTTCAGGAACTCGGGCATGCCACTGTTGCCGGCGATCACTTTCCAATTGCCGTTGGCCTGCTTGCTCAGCAGTTGAAATCCTGTGCCCGCGTGCCCGTAGCAATACGTTCCGCCATCGCTGACAACGGCTTCGGGACGACCATCGCCATTCAGGTCGCGCACCATGTCCAGGGTCGCCCCCGAGGACGCCGGCGCGCCGGAATCCGCCGGCGGCTCGCAGATCACCCAGGCCCCCTTGCGCTGCACCGCGCCCGCCGCCTTGAACACCGCCACTTTGTCCACGTCGCTGAGCGTCACGTCCGCGCTATCCGCGACAGCCTGCGCCATCGTCAACGCAAAGCCCAGCGTACAGATTCCACCCAGCGCCGCCATCCGAATCGTGTTCATCGCCCGCTCCTTCGCTGTCGAAAACTTCACCATAGACGCTCACGCGGCGATGCGGCGGGTTTCCCGACCCGCCATTTGCCCGTAGAATCAACCCATTGTTTTAATTGACACTTTCCACACTGAGACCAAGGTTATGACGGCTTCCTTCATCCCCCCCAAGCGCATTCTCATGGGCCCCGGCCCGTCCGACGTGCCGCAGCGCATCCTCGACGCGATGGCGCGTCCGACCATCGGCCACCTCGACCCGGCGTTTCGTCGAGCTGATGGAGCAGATCAAGTCCATGCTGCGGATGGCGTTCCAGACCGAGAACGCGCTGACTTTCCCGGTGTCGGCGCCAGGCTCTGCGGGGATGGAAATGTGCTTCGTCAACCTGGTGGAGCCGGGCGACAAGGTCATCGTCTGCAAGAACGGCGTGTTCGGCGGGCGCATGCTGGAGAACGTCAAACGCACCCGCGGCGTACCCGTCGTGGTGGAAGATGCCTGGGGCGCGCCGGTCGATCCGCAGAAGGTGCGCGATGCCTTCAAGGCGAATCCCGACGCGAAGATTCTCGCCTTTGTGCATGCCGAAACGTCAACCGGCGCGCAATCGGATGGCGAAGCGCTGGGCAAGATCGCGCAGGAATTCGGCGCGCTGACGATCATGGACTGCGTCACCAGCCTCGGCGGCACGCCGATCTACATGGACGAATGGGGCATCGACGCGATGTATTCCGGCAGCCAGAAATGTCTGTCGTGCACGCCGGGCTTGTCGCCGGTATCGTTCTCCGAACGTGCGATTGCACGCATCAAGGCGCGCACCACCGTTGTGCAAAGCTGGTTCCTCGACCTCAATCTGGTGATGGGCTACTGGCAGTCGGCAGGCAAGCGCACCTACCACCACACCGCGCCGATCAACCCGATGTACGGCCTGCACGAAGCGCTGGTGATCCTCGAAGAAGAAGGCCTGGAAAACGCCTGGGCGCGCCACCGCGCGATGCACGAAAAACTCAAGGCCGGACTCGAAGGCATGGGCTTGAAATACGTGGTCGAAGCATCCGCCCGTTTGCCGCAACTCAATTCGATCTACGTGCCCGAAGGCGTCGACGAGGCCGCGATTCGCGCGCGGCTGCTGAATGATTTCAGCCTTGAAATCGGCGCAGGCTTGGGCGACATGGCGGGCAAAATCTGGCGCATCGGTTTGATGGGCTATTCGGCCAAGCAGGAGAACGTTGATTACTGCCTGAAGGCGCTGAAAGCCTGCCTGCCCTGATTCGATTGTTTGCGAGGACACGCCATGAAAGCCTATTTGATCGACGCCAGCACTCGAACCGTCAGCCCGGTCGAACTGGCAGAGGGACTGCCCGACATCCGTACACTGATCGGCTACGACTCGGTCGATTCCGATGAAATCGACGCCAGCGGTGACCGGCTGTTTTTCGATGAAAGCTGTTTCCTGCGCGACCAGACCGGCAAAGGGCGCTTCAAGCTCGACAATCTGGCGCCGGTCGCCGACAAGGCAGTGGTCGTGGGATCTGGCAACGAGGGCGCGACGTTGAAGGATGCAGCGATGGATGGGATGGCGCTGCAACAGCGCATCACCTGGCTGTAAAAACGGCCGGGGCCGCCGCGACGCCCATCCGCGAGTCTGGCCGCACCAGCGGAAGATCAATCCAAGTGCATTGGAACCGTGCCCGTGACCTGCTCGCTGTAGTGTTCCACCATCCAGGCCTCAAAAGCAGCCGCATCCAACGGGCGGCTGATCAGGTAGCCCTGAACCTGATCGCACAGGGTTTCCCGTAAAAACCCCAGTTGCTCGACCGTTTCAACGCCTTCTGCGACGACAGCCAGCCGCAGACTGCGCGCAAGCGCGATCACGGCATGCACGATGGCCGTATCGTCCGGATCAATGCCCACGTCCTTGACGAAAGAGCGATCAATCTTGAGCGTGTCGATGGGAAAGCGTTTCAGATAAGCGAGCGAAGAATAACCGGTGCCGAAATCATCCACCGAGATGTGGACCCCCAATTGTTTGATGCTTGTCAGCGTGGTCTGACTGCCAGCGCTGTCTTCCATCAACAGGCTTTCCGTCACTTCGAGTTCCAGCTGGTTCGCGGGCAGGCCAACGTCGTCCAGCACGGATTGAATGAATTCGGTCAGACCCGCATCGTGGAATTGGCGCGGCGACAGGTTCACCGCCATGCTCAGATTCCACCCGGCGCTTGCCCACGCTGCTGCTTGTCCGCATGCGCTTCGCAACACCCACGCGCCGACCGGAACGATCAAGCCTGTTTCCTCCAGTAGTGGAATGAAATCGGCCGGAGAAACGAGCCCCAACCGCGGCGAACGCCAGCGCAGCAGGACTTCTACGCCTGTGATCAGGTTGCTGCGCAAATTCAGTTTGGGCTGGTAGACCAGTTCAAACTGTTCTCGCTCCAGCGCCTGGCGCAACTCGGTTTCGAGCCATAGCCGTTCCTCGGCATTGGCGTTGAGGTCGTCCGTGTAGAACTGGAAATTATTGCGCCCCAGTGCTTTTGCACGGTACATCGCGGCATCAGCGTTGCGAATCAGGTTATCGAGATCGACATCATCGAAGGGGTAAACGGTAATGCCGATACTCGCCCCCACAAAGATCTGGTGACCATCCAGATCGAATGGTGCGGCCAGCGCAGAAACAATACGTTGAGCAATACGCGTTACTTCATCGATGTGCTTGATTGCTTCCAGCACAATCGTGAACTCATCGCCTCCCAGTCGCGCCACGGTGGAGTCAGTTGTCTCATCAAGGCCGCTGGGGCGCGCAACAGAATCGCTGCCCCGCACGCATTGCTGCAAGCGTTCCGCCACTTGCTTGAGCAGTTGATCACCAATCTGGTGCCCCAGACTGTCATTGACCTGCTTGAATCGATCGAGGTCGAGAAACAGCAGGCCAACCAAACGCTCCGCGCGTTGCGCACGCAGCATGGCGCCCGCCAGGCGGTCGCGAAACAGCGCGCGGTTGGGCAAACCCGTCAAGTGGTCGTAATTGGCGAGATGGGCCATGCGCTGCTCAGTCCGCTTTTGTTCGGTGACATCGCGGGCGACCGTGAGCACGCAGTCCTCGTTGTTGATCTCGGTGATTTCGGAGGAAACAAGCATGTCCCGGTGTTCGCCGCTCTTGGTCACCAGCGTCATTTCCAGATTGTGGCCGGCCTCCTCCGGACGCAGCTGTTGCCTGGCGCACGCCCCATCTTTCTCGTCGGTCCAAAGCATCATTTCGCCGTGGATATGGCCGATCACCTCCGACGGCTCATACCCGGTGAGGCGGATAAAGCTTTTGTTGACATTGATGATGCGTCCGTCGTGCGCGCGACAGATCATCACCGGGTCCGGACTCGCGTGGAACGCCTGACTGAACAACTGCTCCGACTGGCGCAGGCTGGCCAAGGCGCGATTCAGGGCACGCAACGGAATGACTTTCAGAACGGTGAATACGGCGGCGGCCAGCGCGAGGCCGAGAAGGGCAACCCAGCCCGTTTCCAGAAGCAGGGAGCGATACGAGCGGCTGACCTCAAAGTAGGCCACCACTTTCCCGCTGTCCATAATGGGCGCGCGCCTCGACATCACGGGTGTCGAGAGTCGCATGGTATTGCTGGCGGCCACTTCCTCGCTGCGGGTACCGAGTATGCGGCGACGTTCAGGATGTTCAGCTTCCGTTCGATCCTCGCTCAAAAACCCGGCCAGCCGGTGCTCCTGAAATCGCCAGGTTTCAGGGTTCTTGTTGACGTAGTCTGTGACCCACCTGGCGTTGAACTGGCTCTCGGTACCGATTTCCCCAACCGCATGCTGGTAGGACAAAGCGAAATAGCCCAAGGGCAATAACAGGGCGACAATCAGCGAGATCGCCCCGGCCACCCAAGGCGTAGCGGAACTGACCTGGGTAAGCTGCTCACGCACGTGCTTAGTACCGGCCTGCTGTTGAAATGGGCTGGTAGCCGTGGCTGGCGAGAATTTTGGCCCCGCGCGGAGACCGGATGAAAGACACCAGGGCGCGAACCGGCTCCGGAGCGTCTGCTCGAACGACAAGATAAAGCGGTTTGGACAGGCGGTAGCGGCCGTTACTCAAGGTGGTTACGCTGGGCGTGACCCCATCAAGTGCAAGAGCGTGGATCGGCCGCGATTCCGAAGCCAGCATGGCCAGAGTGGTGAGACCAAACGCTCCGGGTACGCTCTGCAGGGCGGTTACGGCTTCATCGTCGGCCAGGGCGACGTGCATTCCGGGCCGGGCGAGTGCGCTCGCCATGGCGCGGTCCATGACGGGAGAAACTGCGCGCAGCACGGCTGTTTCAGAATCGCCCTCCGGGCGCAGGATCACCCGCAACGTGCTGCCGTCTGGCCAGGTCTGTTGCTTGCCCGCATAGATATCAGCGACTTTTGCCAGCGTGAGTGCGGGATCAGTCTTGACCCCCGCAAACACCAGGGGGCTGCGCGCCACTTCCACTTCCTGCAAGGGCTGGCTGCGTTCGGCCGGCTTCAGCGGGCGGGCGGTCAGGCCTAGGTCGAGCGCGTGTGCGGCCAGCGCCTTGACCGCGCCGCCGCTACCCAGTCCCTGGAGAACGACGAGATCCGTCCCGGGCCGGGTGTGCATGAAAGCCGCGCCAAGGTCTGAAATTGCCCGGACAGCCGATCCGGTGCCACCGGTCCTGATGATGGTGTCGGCAAAGCCGGGGCGCATCGTCAGAAGGCAAGCAAGGACAAGCGTGGAATACAACATCCTGGCGCAGAATGGCGAAATTTGAACGTGCATACAAATCCATGAGGCGGTTTTGGGAACAGCTCGGCCAGCCGGATCAGGGCTGCCCGCTCAACGGAAATGTTAACGGCCAGAGGAGGGGAAACTTGATTCCTGACGACCGCGCAAAATGCCGTGTTCAGGGACTTGCGCGCAGCTTACAAACCCAGCCGCTGCCAGATGGTGGTGCTGGGTCCTGCCTGATTCATGGTGTAGAAATGCAGACCCGGTGCGCCACCGGCCAGCAGGCGCTCGCACTGGTCAGTGATGACATCCAGCCCGAAGGCGCGGATCGACGCCAGGTCATCGCCGTAGGTTTCCAGCTTCTTTCGCAGCCAGCGTGGAATCTCCGCGCCGCAGGCATCTGAAAACCGCGCGAGTTGCACATAGTTTCCGATCGGCATGATGCCGGGGACGATGGGAATGCTCACCCCCAGTGCACGGGCTTCATCAACGAAGCGAAAGTAGGCATCGGCGTTAAAAAAATACTGGGTGATGGCGGAATCAGCCCCGGCATCGACCTTGCGCTTGAAGTTGGCAAGATCGTCTGTCCACGAGCGCGCCTGCGGATGAATTTCAGGGTAGGCGGCGACCTCGATCTCGAACCAGTCGCCGGTCTCCGCCCGGATAAAACTCACCAGTTCATTGGCGTAATTGAACTCGCCAGCGTCCATGCTGCCTGACGGCAAATCACCACGCAGCGCAACCAGATGGCGGATGCCCTGGCTTTTGTATTCGTTCAATATCTCGCGGATATTGTCCTGGGTAGAACCGATGCACGACAGATGTGGCGCGGCTTCAGAGCCGGATGCCTGAATATCGCGCACGGTTTCCAGGGTGCGGTCGCGGGTGGAGCCACCCGCGCCGAATGTCACTGAAAAAAACTTGGGTTTGAGTTGCGCCAGTTGCTCGCGGGTGGCACGTAGTTTTTCTGCGCCCTCCGCTGTTTTGGGCGGAAAAAACTCAAAGCTGAAAGTACGTTTGGCCATGGTTCAGCCTTTTTTGCCGGGAACGAGCGCCGATAACGCCCATGCGATCACGCTGTACAGAATCGCGCCCAGCACGGCAGCAACAAATCCGTGAACTTCGAAGCCGGACAGCATTTCGCCAGCGAACCAGAACAGCAGCCCGTTCAGCACAAAATAAAACAGTCCCAAGGTCAACAGCGTGACCGGCAAGGTGAGCAAGACCAGCACCGGGCGCACCAGCGTATTGAGCAGGCCGATCACCAGCGCGGCCAGCATGGCCGAACCAAAGCTGGTGACCTCGATGCTGGGAAGCAGATAGGCCACGCCCAGCAAGGCCAAGGCATTCAGTACCCAAATCAGCAAAATGCGCACGCTGTGTTCTCCCTGGAATCAATAACGGTAGTGGTCGGCCTTGTAGGGGCCTTTTTTGTCCACGCTGATGTAGCTGGCCTGGTAGTCGGTGAGCTCGGTCAACTGTGCGTTCAGTTTTTTCAACTGCAGGCGTGCCACCTTCTCGTCCAGATGCTTGGGCAGGGTGTAGACGCCGACGGGGTATTTGCCCGAATCGCGTTCCTGCCACAGCTCGATCTGCGCGATGGTCTGGTTGGCGAACGATGACGACATCACATACGACGGGTGTCCGGTGCCGCAACCCAGGTTCACCAGCCGGCCTTTGGCCAGCATGATGATGCGTTTGCCATCAGGGAAAATGATGTGGTCAACCTGCGGCTTGATTTCTTCCCACTGGTATTTTTCCACGCTGGCGACGTCGATCTCATTGTCGAAGTGGCCGATGTTGCAGACGATGGCCTGGTCTTTCATCTTGGCCATGTGGTCGTGGGTGATGACATGGAAGTTGCCGGTGGCGGTGACGAAAATGTCGGCCTTGTCGGCAGCGTATTCCATCGTCACCACGCGGTAGCCTTCCATCGCCGCCTGCAGCGCGCAGATCGGGTCGATCTCGGTCACCCACACTTGCGCGGACAACGCGCGCAGCGCCTGCGCCGAACCCTTGCCGACGTCGCCATACCCCGCGACCACCGCAACCTTGCCGGCGATCATCACGTCGGTGGCGCGCTTGATGCCATCCACCAGCGATTCGCGGCAGCCGTAGAGGTTGTCGAATTTGGATTTGGTGACCGAATCGTTGACGTTGATCGCGGGGAATTTCAGCTCGCCGCGCGCGTGCATCTGATACAGGCGATGCACGCCGGTGGTGGTTTCCTCGGTGACGCCCTTCATGGCGGCCAGACGGCTGGAATACCAGCCCGGCTGCGCCGCGACCTTCGCCTTGATCGCGGCGTAGAGCACGCGCTCTTCTTCGCTGGTCGGGTTGCCGACCACACTGATGTCCTGCTCGGCACGCGTGCCCAGGTGCAACAGCAGCGTGGCGTCGCCGCCGTCGTCGAGGATCATGTTGGAGAAGCCACCATCCGTCCATTCAAAGATGCGGTGGGTGTAATCCCAGTAATCCTCCAGCGATTCGCCCTTGACCGCGAACACCGGGGTATCCGTGGCTGCAATCGCAGCGGCAGCGTGGTCCTGGGTCGAGAAGATGTTGCATGACGCCCAGCGCACTTTGGCACCCAGCGCTTGCAGGGTTTCGATCAGCACGGCGGTCTGAATGGTCATGTGCAGCGAACCGGTGATGCGCGCGCCTTTCAGCGGCTGCGCGGCGGCAAATTCCTCGCGGATCGCCATCAGGCCTGGCATTTCGGTTTCGGCGATACGGATTTCCTTGCGGCCCCAGTCGGCCAGCGACAGATCGGCGATCACAAAATCGGTGAAACCAGAGGGGGTAGAAACTGCATTCATGGTGAAACTCCTTGAATGACAGCGGGGTGGGTGCTCGTTTGCCCACAGCCCGGCTGCAAGTCAACGAGCGCAGTTGAATCATCGCCTGCGCTGAGCCTGGCTGTCGTTTCGGATCAAACCGGCGACAGTCGCAGCGCTCCTCAGTGCAGGGGGGCGAACAGGTCGCCCAAATTAATTGTCGAATTATGCCATGCCGATTTACAAACCGGCCGCCGCCTTCAGCGCAGCCGCCTTGTCGGTGACTTCCCAGGTGAACTCCGGCTCGTCGCGACCAAAGTGGCCGTAGCTCGCGGTGCGCGTGTAGATCGGACGCAGCAGGTCGAGCATGTTGACGATGCCTTTGGGACGCAGGTCGAAATGTGCCTGGATCAGTTCGACGATCCTGGCTTCAGGAATCTTGCCAGTGCCGAAGGTGTCGACCATCATCGAGGTGGGCTTGGCGACGCCAATGGCATAGCTGATCTGCACCATGCACTTGTCGGCGAGGCCGGCGGCGACGATGTTCTTCGCCACGTAGCGGCCGGCGTAGGCGGCCGAGCGGTCAACCTTGGACGGATCCTTGCCGGAGAACGCACCACCGCCGTGCGGGGCTGCGCCGCCGTAGGTGTCGACGATGATCTTGCGGCCGGTGAGGCCGGCGTCACCCATCGGCCCGCCCACCACGAAACGCCCGGTGGGATTGACCAGATAACGGGTGTCGGCGGTCAGCATGGCTTTCGGCATCACCGGCTTGATGATCTCCTCGATCACCGCCTCGGTCAGCACGGCGTGCGAGACCTCGGGGTGATGCTGGGTGGAGAGCACGACGGTGTCGATCGAATGCGGCTTGCCGTCGACATAACGGATCGAGACCTGCGACTTGGCGTCCGGGCGCAGCCACGGCAGGCGGCCGTCCTTGCGCAGCTCGGACTGGCGCTCGGTGAGGCGATGCGCGAGGTGGATCGGCATCGGCATCAGCACCGAGGTTTCGTTGCAGGCGTAGCCGAACATCAGGCCCTGGTCGCCGGCGCCCTGGTCGAGAAACAGACCTTCGCCTTCGTTCACGCCCTGCGCAATGTCGGGCGACTGCTTGCCGATGGTGACCAGCACCGAGCAGGTGTTGTAGTCAAAGCCAATCTCGGACGAGTCGTAGCCGATGCGCTTGATGGTCTGGCGCGCGATCTGGTTGTAGTCGATCACCGCTGTGGTGGTGATCTCGCCCGCGATGACGCACAGACCGGTGGTCAGCAGCGTTTCGCAGGCGACGCGCGCATGTTTGTCCTGGGTTAGAATCGCGTCGAGTACCGCATCCGACACTTGATCCGCCATCTTGTCGGGATGCCCTTCAGACACCGACTCAGACGTAAATATGAAATCTTTTTGCACGACAGCTCCTGTGGTCCCGGTTACTGGTTGCGTAACCAACTCTCGGGACCCACAGAGCGGCGACGCTTTAGCTGTATTTTTATCCCGCCCGCAAGTTGTCAAAGTTAACGCGGCGGCTTTTGCTCGCGCATTGTGCCGCGCTTGTTTCCATGGCGTCAACTCCCACAAGGGGACTCCGATCCACTACGGGCTCTTGTACCCTTTGGGTAAAAGCCCGTGTCGAGTCTTAATACCCACGTGATGTTCCTGCTCAAACTACTGGCTCGCCTGCCGCTGCCGGTGCTGCACGGCCTCGGCATTGCGCTGGGCTGGCTCATTTACTGGGCACCGGGGCGGCATTCTGCGCGCATGCGCAACAATGTGTACGACAGCGGACTGTGCGTGCCCGGGCGCGGTTGCAAACGACTGCTGCGCCAGAGCATCAGCGAAAGCGGCAAGGCCTTCGTCGAATTGCTGCCGATGTGGCTACGCCCGGACAAGGTCGTGTTGAAGCACGTCCGGGGCAGCAGCGGCTGGGAACACATCGACGCCGCGCGCGCGGCGGGCCGGGGCGTAATCCTCATTGCACCGCACATCGGCTGCTTTGAAATCATTGGCCAGCATTTCGGTGCGCGCCATCCTTTCACCATCATGTATAAACCCGCACCGCAGCCCCTGCTGAACGCGCTGATGCTGAACGGCCGCCAGCGCAGCCAGACGAAGCTGGTTCCCACCGACATGTCGGGCGTGCGTTCCCTGCTGGCAGCACTCAAACGCCATGAGGGCATTGGCATCCTGCCCGATCAGGTGGCCAGCAGCGGCGACGGCGTGTGGGCACCCTTTCTTGGCCGCCCGGCCTATACGCCGACGCTGGTCGCCAGCCTGCAGCGCAAAACCGGCGCAGCGGCCTTTTTCGTTGCGGCCGAACGGCTGAGCTGGGGACGCGGCTATCACCTGCATGCGTATCCCCTGGGCGACACGCTGCCAGAGGACAAGACCGCCGCCGCCATCCAACTCAATCAAGGCGTGGAAGCCGTGGTACGGCAATTCCCGGCGCAATACCAATGGCGCTACAACCGCCACAAATGCCCGAGCGGCGTCACGCGTCCCGTCTATTCGCCTGCCGCATGAACGCCGCTGGCCTGATGCTGCTCAAACTGCTGGCGCGCCTGCCGCTGCCCGTACTGCATGGCCTAGGCATCGCACTGGGTTGGCTGATTTACTGGGCGCCGGGCCGGCATTCGGCGCGCATGCGCAGCAATGTGTTCGACAGCGGGCTGTGCACGCCCGGAGCGGACTGCCGCCGCCTGCTGCGCCAGTCCATCGCCGAATCCGGCAAGGCCATCATCGAACTGCTGCCGGTGTGGCTGCGCCCGTATGAAAAGGTGCTGAAGCTGGTCAAGGGTCGCAGTGGCTGGGACGCCATCGATGCCGCGCGCGCAGCGGGCAAGGGCATCATTCTTATCGGCCCGCATATCGGCTGTTTCGAACTCCTCAATCTGGATTACGCCGCGCAGCATCCCTTCACCGCCATGTACAAGCCGCCGCGCAAAGCGGTGCTGTCTGCGCTGATGCTGAACGGCCGCCAGCGCGGCCAAGCAACGCTGGTGCCGACCGACCTGTCCGGCGTGCGCGCGCAACTGGCCGCGCTCAAACGCCACGAAGCCATCGGCATCCTGCCCGACCAGGTGGCCACCGGCGGCGATGGCGTGTGGGCACCCTTCTTCGGCCGCCCGGCCTATACGCCGACCCTGGTCGCCAGCCTGCAACGCAAGACCGGCGCAGCGGCATTTTTTGTCGCGGCCGAACGGCTGAGCTGGGGGCGCGGCTATCACCTGCACGCCTTTCCCGTGAACGACACGCTGCCGGAAGACAAGACCGCCGCCGCCATTCGCATCAACCAGGGCGTGGAAGACGTGGTTCGCCGCTTCCCGGCGCAATACCTGTGGAGCTACAACCGCCACAAACGCCCGGGCGACGCACCGGATCCGGATGCGCTGCGCCCGGATGACACGCCCCCGACATGAGCCATCCAAACGCCAATCTGCTGCGCCCCGCGCTGCTGCCGGTGTGGCTGGGGGTCTTCGCACTGTGGCTGCTGCACTGGCTGCCGCTGCCACTGCAGGCCGCCATCGGCAACAGCCTCGGCTGGCTGGTGGCGCTGTTTCCCAGCAAGCGGCGGCGCGTTGGTGCCACCAATCTGGCGCTGTGTTTCCCCGGCGTCCCCGAATCGCTGCGCCGCCGCTGGCTGCGGCAGACCTTTCAGGCCTCGATTCGCGCCGCGCTTGAATACGGCATTTTGTGGTGGGGATCGGAAGCGCGGGTGCGCCGCCTCATCCGCATCGACAACCCCGAAGCCGCACGCGGCGATGGCGTGCGGCCGGTGATCTGGCTGGCGCCGCATTTCGTCGGCCTCGACATGGGCGGCGTGCGCCTGACCATGGATCAAACCATTGTCTCGATGTATGCGCGCGCCCAGAATCCGGTCGCCGATAAATATATGCGGCACGGCCGCACGCGTTTTTCAGACATTGTGCTGATCGAACGCCACGAAGGCATCAAGGCCACGCTCGCCGCGATCAAGCGCGGGCTGCCGTTTTATTACCTGCCGGATCAGGACCATGGCCGCCTCAACGCCGTGTTCGCGCCCTTCTTCGGCATCCCTGCCGCCACCGTGTCGGCGCTGCCGCGTCTGGTCAAACTCACCGATGCGCAGGTCATCCCGGTGATCACCCGCCAGCTGTCGTGGGGGCGCGGCTACGCGCTGCACTTTTATCCGCCGTGGGAGAACTTCCCGAGCGGCGATCTCGATGCCGACGTCGCCCGCATGAACCGCTTCATCGAAGACCGCATCCGCGAAATGCCCGCGCAGTATTTGTGGCTGCATCGCCGCTTCAAGACGCGCCCGATCGGCGAGCCCAGCCTGTATGACTGAAGTCCGCCTGCTGGCGCCGCACGAAGTCGACGCCGTCAGTGCACTGGCGCGCGTGGTGTGGCAGGCCACGTATCCTGCGCTGATTTCACAGGCGCAGATTGATTTCATGCTGGCCGACCGTTACGCCGTTGAGCGGATTCACGCGCAACTCGACGACCCCCGGCACGCCTGGTGGGTGGCGCAACAAGACCAGCGGCTGGCCGGTTTCGCGCACGCCACGCTGGACGGCGCGGACTGCAAGATCGACAAGCTGTATGTGCATCCGGACAGCCAGCGTCAGGGAATCGGCCGCGCGTTGCTGGCAACTGTCCAGAACTGGGCGCGCGCGCAGCACGCCTGCCGCCTGTGGCTGCAGGTCAATCGCGGCAACACGCAGGCGATTGCGGCGTATCAAAAACAGGGCTTTCACATCGTTGAGTCGCGCGTATTCGACATCGGCCACGGCTTTGTGATGGACGACCATGTGATGGAGCGAATGCTGTGAGCTTTACCAATCCCGACGACGCCACCCTGCGCGCGCTGTTCGAGCGCATCCAGACCATTGCCGTGGTCGGCCTCTCGCCGCAGCCCGCACGGCCGAGCTACCGCGTGGCGCAGGCGATGCAGCGCTATGGCTTCCGCATCGTGCCGGTGCGGCCGCTGGTGGATAGCGTACTGGGCGAAACAGCCTATGCGGATCTGGCCGACATCCCGTTCCAGGTCGATCTGGTGAATGTGTTTCGCGCCGCCGAGCATGTGCCCGCTATCGTCGAGCAATGCCTGGCGCTACACTTGCCATCCATCTGGATTCAGGAAGGCATTGTTCATGACGATGCCGCGCACCGCGCGCAAACGGGCGGCATGACGGTGGTGATGGATCGCTGCCTGCTCAAGGAATACGTGAGACTCAATACTTGAAAAATGGATACCCCACAAGGAATGAACCTTCGCTTCACCAAAATGCACGGCCTCGGCAACGACTTCGTCGTGATCGACGGCATCACGCAAGCCGTCACCCTCAACCCCGAGCAATGCCGCCGCATCGCCGACCGCCATTTCGGCGTCGGCTGCGACCAGATTCTGCTGGTCGAAAAGCCCACCCGCGACGACGTCGACTTCCGCTATCGCATCTTCAACGCCGACGGCGGCGAGGTCGAACAATGCGGCAATGGCGCGCGCTGCTTTGTGCGCTTCGTGCATGACAAGCAGCTCACCGACAAGACCGCGATCCGGGTGGAAACCGCGTCCGGCATCATCGAACCGCGCCTGCTCGACAATGGCCAGGTCACCGTGAACATGGGCGCGCCGCGGTTTGCCCCGGCCGACATTCCGTTTGCGGCGAGTGCCGAAGCGCTCACCTACCCGCTCAAGGTCGGCACCCACACCCTCGAAATTTCCGCGCTCTCGATGGGCAACCCGCACGCGGTATTGCGGGTCAACGATCTCGACAGCGCGCCGGTGGACATCCTCGGCGCGGCGATCGAAGCGCACCAGCGTTTTCCGCAACGCGTCAACGCCGGTTTCATGCAGGTGCTGACGCCACACGACATCCGCCTGCGCGTGTTCGAGCGCGGCGCGGGCGAAACGCTCGCCTGCGGCACCGGCGCCTGCGCGGCAGCCGTTACGGGCATCCGCCAGGACTGGCTAAAAAGCCCGGTCAGCGTCCACACCCGGGGCGGCGATTTGGTGATTGAATGGGCGGGTAAAGATCAGCCGGTGTACATGACCGGCCCCGCCGTTACCGTATTTGAAGGAGCAATTGAAATCTAATGGACACGCAACCCGCCGCACTCAACCCACAGGCCGTAGCCGATTATCTGATCCAGCACCCGAATTTTTTCAACGATTTCCCCGCCTTGCTGGCGGAGTTGAACATTCCCCATCCGCACGGCACCCACGCGATATCGATGAGCGAGCGCCAGCTCATCTCGATGCGCGACAAGGTGAGGATGCTGGAAAACAAGCTGACCGAACTGATTCAGTTTGGCGAGGAAAACGACGGCATTTCCGACAAGATGCAGGCGCTCGCGCTGGCACTGATGGCCACGCGCACCCCGCAGGACATTCTGGTGGCGCTGACGCTGCATCTGCGCGAAGGCTTTGCGGTACCGCACCATGCGCTGCGCGCGTGGAACCTGACGAGCGACAGCGTGCCCGGCCTCAGCGATCCGGTGTCGCAAATGGCGCGCGACAGCATCACTGCCATGGTGCAGCCGGTATGCGGCGTGCTGGCGGTAGACGAGGCAATAAACTGGTTTGGCGAAGTGTCGCCGCATCTGCGTGCGTTTGCCTGCATCCCGCTGCGCGTATCGCCCAACAGCGCGCCGCTGGGGCTGCTGGTGCTGGCGTCCGAAGAGGAAAAACGCTTCTACACTGGCATGGGCACGCTCTACCTGGAACGCCTGGGGCAATTGATCGGCGCCGCCTTGCTGCGGATGCAGGATTGAATCCGGTCGATAGCTACCTGCAACACCTGGCCGCCGAACGGCGGCTGTCGCCGAATACGGTTGCGGCCTATCAGCGCGACTTAAACAATCTCACCCGATTAACCACTGGCACGCCGCTGGCCGAACTCGGCGTAACCGACATACGCGGCGCCATCGTCAAGCTGCGCGGGCAGAATCTGTCTGCCGCCAGTGTGGCGCGGCAGCTATCCAGCTGGCGCGGGTTTTACGTATTTGCCTGCCGTCGCCTCGGCTACGCGCACAACCCCTGCATCGGCCTGCGCCCGCCCAAGGCCGCCAAAGCCTTGCCGCAGGTGCTGTCGCCCGACACCTGCACGCAACTGCTGAACGGCGCCCATGCCGCCGCGGCCGACGATGCCTTGCAGGCGCGCGACCGCGCCATGTTCGAGCTGTTTTATTCGTCCGGACTGCGCTTGTCGGAACTGGCCGATCTGGATCTGAACGACGTCAACCTGCAATCCGGCGAAGCGCAAGTCACCGGCAAGGGCCGCAAAACCCGCATCGTGCCGGTCGGGCAACAGGCCTTGAGCGCGCTGGCCGCCTGGCTGCAACAGCGTGCGCCGCTGGCGCGCGACAACACCCCTGCGCTATTTCTGAACCAGCGCGGCACCCGCCTGACGCCGCGCAGCATCCAGCTGCGGCTCAAGCGCTGGGCCTTGCAGGCCGGTTTGAACCAGCACGTGCATCCGCACCTGCTGCGCCATGCGTTCGCCACCCACGTGCTGCAATCCTCAGGTGACCTGCGCGCAGTGCAGGAAATGCTCGGCCACGCCAGCATCAGCACGACACAGGTCTACACCCACCTCGACTGGCAGCACCTCGCCAAGGTGTACGACCAGGCGCATCCGCGCGCACGCAAAAAATCCTGATCAAATCCCCTCGCGCTCACAGGCGCTCGGCAGGCGGAATCAGCGTGATCCAGCCGCCCAGCGCGCCGCGCATCTCGTCGAGCGTGAGATGCCGCATCAGCGCCCGGTTGCCGGGCGCCATCTGGTCCCAGGCGCAGCGCAGGCTGCGCACGTCCGGCCGAGCGGGGTCATGCAGGCGAAACTCGGTGATGTAGTACAGAAAACTCGGGGTGCCATCGTCGTAGACATGGCGCGCCTTGAGCAGCGGCGACGGCGCCACGGCCGTGATCGAGCTGATGCTGCGCGTGACCTGCACCACCTCGAAACGTCCCGGTTGCAGCAACTGAACCTGGTTGTTCAGCGTGTTTACTTCCATGATGCAGAACGGATCCTGTTCCTGTACGCCGTTGCGCGGCACGATGCGGCCATACTGCAATCGCACCGTGGCAGCGCCGGGGTCGATCGGCAGCACCTGGTTGAGCTGCACGGTCCAGCCCGGCGGATAGGCGTAATACGGCGAGACAGGGTCAGGCGAATTCAGGCTGCCACAACCGCCCACTGCCACGAGTCCAAGGAGTATGAGTACCGTCGTTCCACTTCGCATGCTTGCCTCCGATCACTCAGGCCGAACCTTGAACCACGCCGCATACAGCGCCGGCAGAAAAAACAGGGTGAGGAAAGTCGCCGCGACCAGGCCGCCCATCACCGACACGGCCATCGGCCCCCAGAAAATCGAGCGCGACAGCGGGATCATTGCCAGCGCGGCCGCCGCTGCGGTGAGGGTGATCGGGCGCATCCGCCGCACGGTGGATTCGATGATGGCATCCCACTGCGACAGGCCGCGACGGACGTCCTGCTGGATCTGGTCGACCAGAATGACCGAGTTGCGCATGATCATCCCAGCCAGCGAAATGATGCCGAGCAGGGCAACAAAGCCCATCGGCTGGCCGCTCACCAGCAAGGCAATCGCCACGCCGATGATGCCGAGTGGCGCGGTCAGCACCACCAGCAGCGAACGTGAGAAATTACCGAGTTGCAGCATCAGCAGGGTGAAGGTGGTGATCAGGATCAGCGGCCACGATGCGCCGATGGCGGCGTTGGCCTTGGCACTGCTTTCCACCGGACCGCCGACCGCCAGCCGGAACCCGCGCGGCAACTGCGCCTTGAACGCATCCACCTGCGGTGCCAGCGCCGCGATGATGGTGTCGGGCTGGATGGCGCCGACCGGATCGCCGCGCACCGAGATGGTCGGCAGGCGATCGCGCCGCCAGATCACGCCGTCCTCGAACACCGGTTCGAAGCGGGCAATCTGCCCCAGCGTCACGCTCTGGCCGTTGAAGTTGCCGATGGGCAACGCACGCAAGGCATCGACATCGGTGTGTTCGCTGCGCGGCGTGCGCAGCACCACGTCGATCAACAGATCGTTTTCGCGAAACTGGGTGACGCTGGCACCCGCCAGCTGCAAGGCCAGCAAACGCCCGACCTGTTCCGAACTCAGCCCCAGCGCCTTGATCTTGTCCTGATCGAGCTGCGCTTTCATGGCCAGCGATTGCTCGTTCCAGTCCAGATTCACCGCTGTGACCTGCGGCTGCGCGGCGACGATTCTGCGCAGCTTTTCTGCCTCGATCTTGAGTTGCGGGATATCGCTTCCACTCAGGCGGTATTGCACCGGGTAGCCAGCCGGCGGGCCGTATTCGAAGCGCACCGCACGACCGCGCACATTGGGAAAATCGGTCTCGAACAAGCCGCGGATGCGGGCAATTTCACGCTCGCGCGCCGGCACGTCCTGTCGCGATCACCACCAGCTGCGCGAAGTTGCGATTGTTCAGACGCTGATCGAGCCCCAGCACGAAACGCGGTGCGCCCTGGCCGATGTAGTTGAGCACATGCGCCACATCCTTGTCCTGGCGCAGCAGGGTTTCGAGCCTGACCGCTTCGGCGCGCGTGGCATCGATGGACGCGCCTTCCGGCAACCACATTTCAACCAGAATCTCCAGCCGGTCGGACTGCGGAAAAAACTGTTTCTCCACCTTCTGCATTGCCGCCACGCCAATGATCAGCGCCAGCACCGTCAACGCAATCACGCTGCGGCGGTGCGTCACGCACCAGGTCACCGCAGCCCGGAAGCGCCGGTAAAACGGCGTATGGTAGGTGGCGTCTTCGTCAGCGGCCTGGTGCGTCGGTTTCAGCAGCACGTAGCCCAGATAGGGCGTGACCACCACCGCCACCAGCCAGGACGACAGCAGCGCAATCGTCGTCACGGCAAAGATCGCGAAGGTGTATTCGCCTACGGTCGACTTGGCGAGTGCGATCGGCAGAAACGCCGTAGCCGTCAGCAAGGTGCCGGTAAGCATGGGAAACGCGGTCGACTGGAAGGCATAGGTGGCGGCCTCGAAGCGCCCCCACCCGGCCTCGAGCTTGTGCGCCATCATCTCCACCGCGATGATGGCGTCGTCCACCAGCAGGCCGAGCGAGATGATCAGCGCGCCGGTGGAAATGCGGTGCAGATCGATGTCGAACAGCCACATGACGCTGAAGGTGATCGCCAGCACCACCGGGATGCTCAAGGTCACCACCAGACCCGCGCGCCATTTCAGCGCCAGGAACGTGACCGCCAGCACGATGGCGACGGCTTCGATGAAGCTCTGCATGAACAGCTTGACCGCGCGGCTGACGATGCTGGGCTGGTCGTGAATCTGGTGAATCTCCACCCCCACCGGCAGTGATTTTTGCAGCGCATCCATGGCAGCCGCCACGGCGCGCCCCATGATCACCACATCGCCGCCCTCCGCCAGCGACACCCCGAGCAGCACTGCCGCTTCGGCCTGCGAGCGGATTTCGGTGGCGGGCGGATCCTCGTAGCGCCGCGTCACCTCGGCGATGTCGCCCAGGCGCAGGCTGCGCGTGCCGATCTGCACCCGGGTTTCGCGCAGGCGCTCGACGTCGGAGTACGCACCCGACTGGCGCAACGGAATCGACAGCACCGCGTTTTCCACCCGGCCGCTGGCCACCACGCTGTTCTGTTCCTGCACCGCCCGGATCAGCTGTTGCGGGGTGATCCCCAGCGTGGCGAGCTTCTGGGTCGGCACCTCGATGTAGATTTTTTCCGGCACCACGCCGAACAGTTCGACCTTGCCGACGTTGGGCAGACGCCGCACCTCGCGCTGCGCGTCTTCACCGATGCGGCGCAGGTCGGCCCGGCTGAAGCCGTCACCGGTGATGGCGTAAATCGAGCCGAAGGTGTCGCCGAATTCATCGTTGAAAAACGGCCCCTGCACGCCGTCCGGCAACTGCGACTTGAGGTCGCCGATCTTCTTGCGAACCTGATACCAGGCGTCCGCCACATCACGCCCGCGCACAGCCTCCTTCAGGTTGACGAACAGCGCGGCCTCACCCGGCTTGGAATAGCTCGACACAAAATCCAGTTCAGGCATTTCCTGCAGCTTTTTCTCGATGCGCTCGGTCAGTTGCTCCGACACTTCCTGCGTCGTCGCCCCCGGCCACTGCGCCTGGATCAGCATGGTCTTGAAAGTGAATGGCGGGTCTTCGGCCTGTCCCAACTCAAGATACGAGCGCGCACCCACCAGCAGAATCAGCACGATGAAAAACCGCACCAGCGCCGGATGTTCGATGGCCCAGCGCGACAGGTTGCCGCGGCTGGGGATAAAACGAGGTGCGTCGCTCATGGCTGCCTGGCGGTCTGCACACGCACCTGCTGGCCCGGTGCAATTTTGTGCACGCCGGCAGTCACCACCCATTCGCCCGCTGTCAGGCCCGACACAATGGCCGCGCGATCGCCCGTCAACTCGCCGAGCCGCACGCTGCGCGCCGCTACCTTGCCGGTCTTCTGACCCACCACCCACACCTGTGGCTGGCCGCTGATCTTGAACAGCGCGCTCTGTGGCACCGACAAACTCGACGTGGCTTGACCATCGACCTCGACGGTGGCCGTCATGCCCAGCTTCACCGCCGCATCGGGTTGCAGAATGCTGACACGCGCGCGGTAGGTGCGGCTCGCCGCATCGGCCATCGGCGACAGTTCACGCAGGCGGCCGGCATACGCCACGCCCGGAGCCGACCACAAGCCAATCTTGAGCGTGCGCGCCGCACGCAGCGCATCCAGCGCATTTTCCGGCACGTTGATATTCACCTCACGTTCGCCGCTTTTTGCCAGTTGCGCCACCGGCTGACCGGCCGCGACGACTTGCCCAGCCTCGACAAAAAGCGCTGTTACCACCCCCGCGTGCGGCGCGCTCAAGCGGGTGTAAGCCTGCTGGTTGCCCTGACGGGTGGCTTCGGCACGCAGTTGGCGCACCCGCGCCTGCGCCGCGTCGGCAGCGGTCTGGCGACGGTCGAGTTCAGCCTGCGCAATGAAATTCTGCGCACGCAGCTCGGTATAGCGCTGCAAGTCCTGCTGCGCCAGCTTGGCTTCGGATTCGGCAGCCACCCGCTCTGCCTGTGCTGCGGTCGCCGCCAGCGCGTAGTCGCTGGGGTCGAGCGTGGCAATCGTCTGCCCCGCCTTGACCTGTGTGCCGACCTCCACCGCCCGCGATTGCACCCGACCCGCCACCCGAAACGCCAGATCGGTCTCATAACGCGCGTGCACTTCACCGGTGTAGCGCGTTCTGCTGCGCGCAGCCAGCAAGCCAACCTGCTCGGCCCGCACGGATCGGATATCCGCAGGCGGGCCGGACGGCGCGTCCTGGCCACACGCACTCAACAACCAAAGGAGGGGAACTAAAGGAATGAGGGGTTTCATCCGTAAATTATCCCCCAATCGCCGGGGCATCTGCTTGGCCAGCCGCCTGTCGGGAATAACATCCTGCGGCTGGCAAGGTTTACCCGACTGGGGTTATGATGGCAGACGCGCATGACCGCAACCGGCCTCCCGGTTGCCTGCCGGAGCGATATCCGGCTACGCACCTTTACTGTTTAGATGTCTGGAGTTTTTTGATGCCTGCCTCGCCCAAACTGCTTACCGAAGCCCAACTGCTGAAAATGCCTGCTTCCGCTTATATGAATGCCGAGCAACTGGCTTTTTTTCGCGCACGCCTCGAAGCGCTGCGCGATGAAATGCTCGCCAATGCGGCCGATACTGGCGAGCACCTGAAGGAAAACGAAAACTTCGCTGACCCCAACGACCGTGCCACCGTCGAAGAAGAGCACATGCTGGAGCAGCGCGTGCGCGACCGCGAACGCAAACTGCTGAAAAAAATCCAGTCCGCCCTGGTGCGGCTTGATGCAGGCGATTTCGGCTACTGCAAGGAAACCGGCGACCCCATCGGCCTGCCGCGCATGCTGGCGCGTCCCACCGCCGAATATTCGATCGAGGCGCAGGAACGCCACGAGCGCAAGGAAAAGCTGCACGCCTGACCCACGCGCCAGGCTGATGGATGCTCCGCTTCCAATCACGCTGCTCACCGGGTTTTTAGGCAGCGGCAAGACCACGGTACTGAATCACCTGGTGCGCACGCTGCCGCGCACCGCGATCCTGATGAACGAGTTCGGCGCAGTCGCGCTCGATCATCAACTACTGCAAAAAATGGAAGGCCCGATGGCACTGCTGTCGGGCGGCTGCGTGTGCTGCACGATTTCAGGCAGCCTGTCGCCGACGCTGAAAAACCTGTGGATGGCGCGGCAGAAGGGCGATATCCCGGCGTTCGAGCGCGTCATCATCGAAACCACCGGCATCGCCGATCCCGCACCGGTACTCGACAACCTGCTGCACGACAACTGGGTACGCGCACGCTTCCGCCTCGACGGCGTGGTCACCACGGTCGATGCCGTATTCGGCATGGGCCAGCTCGACGAACATTTCGAGGCGGTGAAGCAGGTGGCGGTGGCCGACCGGCTGCTGCTGACCAAGACTGATCTCGCTTCGCCTGAAACGGTTGCCGCGCTGCGCGAGCGGCTGGCGACACTCAACCCGGCGGCCGACCTCATTGTGGTGACGCATGGCGAAATCGATCCGGCGGCGATCCAGAACCTGGGGCTGTGGAACGCCGAAACCCAATCGCTGGAAGTGACGCGCTGGCTGAAGCCGCAGCGCTACCAGCCCGCCCGCGCCGGGACGCTGGGCGGCAAACCCACGCTCCAGGGCGCACAGCCCGAATTGCACGACGCGCGCATCCAGTCGTTTTCGGTGGTGCTCGACGCGCCACTCGATCGCTACGGCCTGCAATCGGCGCTGTCCATGCTCACCTCGTTTCGCGCCGAGAACCTGCTGCGCTTCAAGGCGATCGTCAATCTGCAGGGCGAAGCGCAGCCAGTGGTGCTGCACGGCGTGCAGCATGTGTTCTACCCCGAGGTGAGGCTCGACGCCTGGCCGGACGACGATCATCGCAGCCGCTTCGTTTTCATCGTGCGCGATCTCGAACCCGCATTTGTCGAAAAACTGCTGACTGATTTCAGCGGCGCGGCGCGCATGCACCCGGCGCCCGAGCAATCATGAATCTGGCGCAAAAATTCCTCGTCGGCGCAATTCGCGTATACCAGCTGGCGCTATCGCCATGGCTCGGGCGGCAGTGCCGCTATCTGCCGACCTGCTCGGAATACGGCAAGGAAGCCATCGAAAAACACGGCGCGTGGAGGGGCAGCTGGCTCGCCGCCAAGCGCATTGGCCGCTGCCGCCCCGGCTGCGACCATGGCTACGACCCGGTGCCGCCGGTCGATCACGCACCGCACGAGTAAAATTCGTCACATGCTGCCGCGCCGTCTGCTTTCCTGGCTGTTTGTCCTGACCCTGCTGTGGGGTCAGGCGGCCGCCTACGCGCACACCCTCAGCCATCTGGCGGAACGCGAACCCGCCGTCCCCGCGCATGTCTGCGAACTGTGCGTGGCACAGGCCAGCCTGGGATGCGCAGCGACCGCGACGCCCCCGGTGCTGCACATGCCCATTGCGGGCTACGACTGGTTTATCGCAGGCGTTCACCCCCCCGCCGTATTCCGCCTGACCGCCCACCGCGCCCGCGCACCGCCCGCTTCCATTCACGCCTGATGTTCATCAGCCTGTGCACCTGCGCGGGCGTGTGTCATTCGTTTACGGAGTGCAAACATGTTACGACCCACCCTGATGGCGGCGGCTCTGGCCGTTGCCTTTCCGGCGTATGCCGATGCCGACCTCGACGCCCTGCGCGCCGAACTGCAACAACTGAAAGCCAGTTACGAAGCCCGGATCCAGAGCCTGGAATCGCGCCTGCAAGCCGCAGAAACCCAGGCGAACCAGGCGGTGCAAACAGCGGACAAGGCCGAAGCCCAGGCCAAAAATGCGGCGGCGCAGGAAAAAACCGCCGACGTGCAGACCGCGCCGGTCGAATCCGCCTACGACAATGCGGCATCACGCTTCAACCCTGAAATTTCGCTCATCCTGCAAGGCCAGTACGCCAATCTGAATGGCGACATCACGGACCGCAACATCACCGGCTTTCTGTCCCCCGGCGTGTCCGGGGCGTCCAGCGGGTTTTCGATTGCCGAATCAGAGCTGGTCTTGTCCGCCAGTGTCGACCCGTATTTTCGCGGCTACCTGAATGCCGCAATCGATCCGGACGGTGGCGTCGGGGTCGAAGAGGCCTGGGTCGAAACCACCTCGCTGGGACAGGGCTTGACGATCAAGGCAGGCCGCTTCCTGTCAGCGCTTGGCTATCAGAATCAATTTCACCCCCACGCCTGGGACTTCGCCACCAACAGCCTGATGTATGACGCAGAATTCGGCGGCGCCTATACGCAAAATGGTGCGCAAGTGAGATGGGTTGCACCGACCGATTTGTTCATGGAATTTGGCGCGGAATTCGGCAACGGCGACAGCTTTCCCAGCACCACTTCAAGCGGCCTCGGCGATTACACCCTGTTCAGCCACTTCGGCGGCGATGTCGGCGTGTCCAACAGCTGGACCGCGGGCGTGTCATATCTGTATGGCAAGGCGCAGGATCGCGAAAGCGGGCTGACCGACCTCAACGGTAACCCTGCGCAAACTTTGTTTAACGGCAACAGCAAAAACTGGAACGCGGACTTCGTCTGGAAATGGGCACCCGAAGGCAACCCGACCGAACGGTACTTCAAGTTCGTGGCCGAATATTTCTGGCGCGACGAGCAGGGCAATCTGGTGTGCGCGGACAACCTCGCCGCAGGGGGCGTGTGTGACGGTACCGCCAGCGCCTACACCTCCAACCAGTCCGGCGGCTATCTGCAAGGCGTATATCAGTTCATGCCACACTGGCGCGTGGGCTATCGCTACGACCGGCTGAGCGTTGGCAGCACCCACTTCGGCGCCAACGATGCCTATCTACCGGTCTATGACTATGCGCCGACCGCCAACTCGCTGATGGTCGACTATTCGCCCTCCGAATTCTCGCGCCTGCGCCTGCAATACACGCAGAACAAGTCGATGATCGACCTCACCGAAAACCAGTTCTTTGTGCAGTACATCATGAGCCTCGGTGCTCATGGCGCGCACAAATACTAAGGAGCCACCCGATGAAATCCATTCGACTCATCCTCACCCTGCTCGCCACCCTGCCCACGCTGGCGCACGCCACGCTCAACGTGTTTGCCTGCGAACCCGAATGGGGCGCGCTGGCGCGCGAACTCGGCGGCGACGCGGTCAAGGTCTACACCGCCACCACCGCGATGCAGGACCCCCACCGCATCGAGGCGCGCCCCAGCCTGATCGCGCAGACGCGGCGCGCCCATCTGGTCGTCTGCACCGGTGCCGAACTGGAAGTGGGCTGGCTGCCCCTGCTGCTGCGCGAATCCGGCAATGCGGAGGTGCAGCCCGGACGCCCCGGCTATTTCGAGGCCACCCGCTATGTGACCCTGCTGGACAAGCCCACGCTGATCGATCGTTCACAGGGCGATGTGCATGCCGCCGGCAATCCACACATCCAGACCGACCCGCGCAACATCGCGCGCGTCGGCGCGGCATTGGCGCAACGCCTGGCCGAAGTCGATCCCGCCAACGCCGCCGTCTACCAGGCGCGCTGGAAAGCCTTCTCCGCACGCTGGGACGCGGCCATCACACGCTGGCAGCAACAGGCCGCGCCGCTCAAGGGCATGCCGGTGGTGGTGCAGCACAAGTCCTTCACCTATCTGCTCAACTGGCTGGGCCTGCGCGAAGTCGCCACGCTGGAACCCAAGCCCGGAGTCGAGGCTTCGGTCGGCTATCTGGCCGAAGTGGCGGCACGCCTCAAAACAACACCCGCCAGGGCGGTGTTGCGCGCGACCTATCAAAGCCCGCGTGCGTCGGAATGGCTGGCAAAACGCGCGGATATTCCCGCCGTCGCGCTGCCGTTTACCGTGGGCGGGGCGCCGGGCGCGGACGACCTGTTCGGCCTGTTCGATGTGACCCTGGCCGGCCTGCTGAAAGTGCCGCAATGAACCTCGCCGCGATCAATTTTTCCGCGCTCGATCCTTCGCTGCTGCTGCCGCCGCTGATTGCCGGGCTGGCTGGTGCTGGCCACCCACGTGCCGCTGGGGCGGCGGGTGCTGGCGCGCGGCATCATTTTTCTCGACCTCGCCATCGCGCAGATCGCGGTGCTGGGCGTGATCGCGGCGCATGCCTTTGATCTCGCAGCCGAAGGCTGGCCGACCCAGCTCGCCGCAGCGGCGGCAGCGCTGGCGGGCGCGGCGCTGCTGGCCGTCTGCGAACGCCGCTGGCCGGAGATACAGGAAGCACTGATCGGCTCGGCCTTCGTGGTGGCGGCCAGCCTCGGCGTGCTGCTGCTGGCGGGCGACCCGCACGGCGGCGAGCATCTGTCCGAGCTGCTGACCGGACAGATCCTGTGGGTGGGCACGCCGCAGATCGTGCAGATCGCGCTGCTGTATGCCGCGCTGATCGCGTTCTGGTGGGTCCGGGGTACACGGCTGGGGTCGCTCGGCTTTTACCTGATTTTCGCGCTGGCGATCACCGCCTCGGTGCAGCTGGTCGGCGTCTATCTGGTGTTCGCCAGCCTGATCCTGCCTGCGCTGGCGGTGCGTGGCTGGCCACCACGCGCGGGACTGGCCGTCGGCTGGACAATTGGCGCGCTGGCCTATGCCGGCGGGCTGGCCGCCTCGGCGCTGTTCGACCTGCCCGCCGGACCGGCGATCGTGATTGCGCTCGCTGTGCTCGCCCTGCTCGGCGGCACGCTGTTACGCAGCCGATCAATCCGGCCATGAACGACATGCCCCAATCAACGCTTATCTGCAGCCAATCCACATGAAATCAGTCCTGTCCCGTTTCGCCGCCCTGCCATTCCTGCCCTACGCCCTGTTGTTTCTGGCCATCGCCAGCCTGACGCGTTTGGCGCTGGCCTTGCACACCGGTCTCGACAAGGCGCCGCTGGCGCTCTGGCCCGGCCTGCTCCTGCGCGGAGTCGGCTTCGATCTGGCCGTGCTGACCTGGCTGCTCGCGCCCATGTTGCTATGGGCGGCATTGTGGCCGGCACGCTGGCGCAACACGCGCTGGCGGGGCGGATTGCGTCTGGTGCTGTTCTTTCTGGCGGCGGCGATTCTGCTGTTTGGCGCGCTGTCGGAATGGACGTTCTGGGAAGAATTCGACACCCGCTTCAACTTCATCGCGGTCGATTATCTGGTCTATACGCATGAGGTCATCGGCAACATTGTCGAGTCATACCCGGTCGCCGCCTTGCTTGGCGGCGTGGCAGCGCTGGCCGGCTTGCTGACCTGGCTGCTTCGCGCGCGCATCCGCGCTGCGGCCGCACCTTCGATCCACCCCAGATGGCGGGTGCTGTATGCCGCGCTGGCGCTGGCCCTGCCGTGGAGCGCCGGGCAACTGAGCGATATCGACCAGATGCAGTTTTCCGCCAACGCCTACGCCAACGAACTGGCTGGCAACGGCCTGATGACTTTTTTCGCTGCATTCCAGCGCAATGAACTGGACTACGAACGCTTCTACGCCACGCTGCCGGCAGCGCAGGCCGCGCACATTCTGGGCGAACTCGGCGTCGAACGCGAGCCGCTTTCCAAGGCGCTGAAACCCGACCCGGACGAGAGCGAAGCCTTCAGCCCGCAGCGACTGCCGTTCAAGCGTCCGCCACGCAACATCGTACTGATCACGGTGGAAAGCCTGTCGGCCAAATTTCTCGGCAGCTACGGCAACCCGGCCGGCTTGACGCCGCGCATGGACGCGCTGGCCCGAGAGGGCCTGCTGTTCACCCAGCTGTATGCCACCGGCACCCGCACCGTACGCGGGCTGGAGGCGCTGTCGCTCGGCACGCCGCCGATCCCCGGCCAGGCGATCGTGCGCCGCCCCAACAATGAGCACCTGGCCACGGTGGGCGAAATCCTGCGCCGTCAGGGCTACGAAACGTTGTTCCTGTACGGCGGCTATGGCTATTTCGACAACATGAATACCTACTTCGCCGGCAACGACTATCGCGTTATCGATCGCACCGATTTTCCCAAAGCTTCGATCGGCTTTGCGAACGTGTGGGGCGTGGCCGACGAGTTCCTGTTCGACAACAGCCTCGCGCAGTTCGACAAAACCCATGCCGCCGGCAAGCCGTTCCTGGCGCAGATCATGACCACCTCCAACCACCGGCCATTCACCTACCCGGCTGGCCGCATCGATATTCCCTCGCCGGGCAAGCGCGAAGGCGGAGTGAAATACACTGATTACGCAATCGGCCGTTTCATCGATCAGGCGCGCAGCAAACCCTGGTTCAACGACACCCTGTTCGTCATCGTCGCCGATCACTGCGCGTCCGCTGCGGGCAAATCCAAACTGCCGATCGACGGCTATCACATCCCCCTGATTCTCTATGCACCGGCCTTGCTGAAACCCGGCCGCAATGAACTGCTTGCCAGCCAGATCGATATTCCGCCGACCCTGCTGGATGTGATGGGCTTGCCCGGCGATGATCACTTTTTTGGCAAATCGCTATTTGAAGAAGGTAATGGACGGCCGGAAAACCGGCGCGCCTTCATCAGCAACTATCAGGAACTGGGATACCTGAAGGCAGGCAAGCTGGTTGTGCTGGGGCCCAAGCAGCGTGTTGACACCTTTCAGATCGACGCCAACGGCGGCGTCACGCCGACCGAAACGGTACCAAACTTGCGCAACGAAGCGATTGCTTACTATCAAAGTGCGTTCAAGGCCTTCAAGCAAGGCGAGCTGAAATTGGGCGCAACCAAATCGGGAAACCGCAATTGACCGTTCATGTCCACCCGGAATTGGTCTTGGGCTGGCGACAGGGTTGCCGTGAACGGACGACAGCGCTAGTATCCAGACCTAACTGTTGATTCAAGCACGCCTATTCCGTGGCTCTCTCGTTTTTCAAAAAAAACAAGGACAAATCCCCCAGCCCGGCCAACCAGCCGGCGGCGGCACCTGCGCCTGAAATAGACGAGCTGTCCACCGAAACCTTGTTGACGATGAACATGGTCTCCGGCGGAATCGTGGTGGAAGAAACCAGCGGCGCACCGCAGTCCCCGGTGGATGAAGCCGCCATCCTGTACGCCAGCGGCCAGACCGACATGGCTGAACGCCTGCTGAAAGATGTCCTCAGCACAGGCGATCAACGCGCCTGGTACATGCTGTTCGATCTTTACGACATTCAAAGCCGCGAAAAGGATTTCGAGCAGCTGGCACTGGATTTTGCGGTGCGCTTTGAATCCTCGCCGCCCGTCTGGCAAAAAGCCACCAACGGCGCTGCCGCCACCCCCAATCAAGACCAGGCCGCCAGTCTGGAGCTACCCAGCCTGCTCGACAAGACCGCAGCAGCCGCGCTCCACGAGTTCATCAAAGCTGCGGCCAAGACAGCCGTGATCCGCATTGATTTTTCGCACATCGAGATGGTGGACGAAACCGGCGCAAGCGAGTGCGCCAAAATCCTCAACAGCGCGACCAAAGCCAAACGCAAGCTGCAGGTCAGCGGCGTCGATCGCTTTATTGCACTGCTGCAGGATCTGAACCGCGCCACCCACAGCCGCGCGGTGCACTGGCTGCTGCTGCTGGAGCTGTACCAGACGCTCGGCCAGGAAGAAAACTTCGAGAACCTGGCGGTGGACTACGCGGTGCGCTTTGAAGTTTCGCCTCCTTCCTGGAGCGAAGTGCAGGCCGCAGTCGTGGTGCAGGCCGTGCCGGTCGAGCCAAAAGATGATGCGCTGCAACTCAGCGGCGAAATCACCCCGGCCAACGACAGCGCGCTACAGCAGGTGGGTACCTATGCCGCCAGCCATGACGAAGTGCTGGTCGATCTGGCGAAAGTCACCCGCGTCGATTACGGCAGTGTCAGCCAGTTCATCAGTGTGCTGATGCAATGCCTGGGCAACGGCAAATCCATCACCCTGCGCGGCCACAACGCGCTCATCCACGAACTCTTCCGCGTCATGGGCATCGACCAGCTGGCGCATCTCGTTCCGCTCCATCCGGACTGACGTCGACCAACCTGATCGAACAGGCGATCGCTTCGCCTGCCCACGTATAATTCGGAAGCATCGAATTTGGCCGCGAAAGATGCAACACGCGAGAAGCCAAACCAGCCAGCGCGCCACTTTGCGTTGTTTGCATCCTGACGTGGTTAACCATTTTTAGATCGCCTCACCCATGGAACAATACCGCGGCACCACCATCCTCTCCGTTCGCCGGGGCAATGAAGTCGCCCTTGGCGGCGACGGTCAGGTCACGCTCGGCAATATCGTCATCAAATCCACTGCCCGCAAGGTGCGGCGGCTATATCAGGAAAAAGTCCTGGCCGGGTTTGCGGGCGGCACCGCCGACGCATTCACCCTGTTCGAACGCTTCGAAGCCAAGCTGGAAAAACACCAGGGGCATTTGCTCAGAAGCGCAGTCGAGCTGGCCAAAGACTGGCGTACCGACCGCATGTTGCGGCGGCTCGAGGCGATGCTGGCGGTGGCCGATCGTGAGTACTCGCTCATTCTCACCGGCAACGGCGACGTGCTGGAACCCGAACTCGGCATCGCCGCCATCGGCTCGGGCGGGGCTTTCGCCCAGTCCGCCGCCCGCGCCCTGCTGGAAAACACCGAGCTGTCCCCGGTTGAAATCGTGAAAAAGAGCCTCACCATTGCAGGCGACATCTGCATTTATTCGAACCAGAATCACGTGATCGAAACCCTGTGACAGGCAGATCGCTCACGCTCGCCGCTCTACCGCTCACCTGACTCCTACCCTTCCATGACTCCCAAAGAAATCGTCCACGAACTCGACAAACACATCGTCGGCCAGGCTGCCGCCAAGCGCGCGGTGGCGGTGGCGTTGCGCAACCGCTGGCGGCGTCAGCAGGTGAGTGAGCCCTTGCGCCAGGAAATCACGCCGAAAAACATCCTGATGATCGGGCCGACAGGTGTGGGTAAAACCGAAATCGCGCGGCGCCTGGCGCGGCTCGCCAACGCGCCCTTCATCAAGATCGAAGCGACCAAGTTCACCGAAGTCGGCTATGTCGGGCGCGATGTCGACACCATCATCCGCGACCTGATGGAAACCGCGATCAAGGATCTGCGCGCGCAGGCGACGCAAAAGGTGAAGTTCCGCGCCGAGGAAGCCGCCGAGGAACGCATTCTCGACGCCCTGCTGCCGCCGCCACGCAGCGTCGGCTTCAATGAGCCCGAACAGCCGCGCGAAGAGGGCGCGGCGCGCCAGCGATTCAGGAAAATGCTGCGCGAAGGCGAGCTCGACAGCAAGGAAATCGAAATCGAACTGGCCGCCACCAACCCCAGCATGGAAATCTTCACTCCACCGGGGATGGAAGATCTGTCCCAGCAATTGCAGGGCATGTTCGCCAACCTCGGGCAAAGCCGCCGGCAGACCCGCAAGCTGAACGTGCGTGAAGCCTTCAAACTGCTCACCGAAGAAGAGGCCGCCCGTCTGATTGGCGACGAGGACATCAAGCAGCAGGCGCTGGATGCAGTCGAGCAAAACGGCATCGTTTTCCTGGACGAAATCGACAAGATTGCCACCCGCAGCGACGCCCACGGCAGCGATGTCTCGCGTCAAGGCGTGCAGCGCGACCTGCTGCCATTGATCGAAGGCACCACCGTTTCGACCAAGTACGGCATGGTGAAAACCGATCACATCCTGTTCATCGCCAGCGGCGCGTTTCATCTGTCCAAACCGTCCGACCTCATCCCCGAACTGCAAGGCCGGCTGCCGATCCGCGTCGAATTGCAGGCCTTGAGCGTGGAAGACTTCGAACGCATCCTGACCGGCACCGACGCGTGTCTGACCCGCCAGTACGAAGCCCTGCTGGCGACCGAAGGCGTCACGCTCACATTCACCGACGGCGGCATCCGCCGCCTCGCCGAAATCGCGTTTGAAGTGAACGAGCGCACCGAAAACATCGGCGCGCGCCGTCTGCACACGGTGATGGAAAAACTGCTGGAGGATATTTCCTTCGACGCCGGCAACGTCACCGGCGAACATGTAGTCGATGCCGATGCCGTCACCCTGCGGCTGGCCGCGCTGGCCGCCCGCGAAGACCTGGCGCGCTATGTCCTGTAGCGCGCTATTTGATCCAACGCGCTACGTTCTGTAACGCCCTTACGCCTTACCACTCACCCCTTACTGCTTACCGTACGCTATGAAACCCCCAAGCACCCAACCCATCAGCACCAGCAACAAAGTTCTCTCCTCCGTCCTGTTCGGCAGCCGCTGGCTGCAGGTGCCGCTCTACCTGGGCCTGATCGTCGCCCAGCTGGTCTATGTCGTGCACTTCATGGTCGAGCTGGAACACCTGGTGTTCGGCACCTTCACGCTCACCGAAGAAAAAATCATGCTCATCGTGCTGGGCCTGATCGACGTGGTGATGATCTCCAACCTGCTCATCATGGTCATCGTCGGCGGCTACGAAACCTTTGTCTCGCGCCTCAACCTCGAAGGCCATCCCGACGAGCCCGAGTGGCTGTCGCACGTCAACGCCAACGTGCTGAAGGTCAAGCTCGCCACTGCCATCATCGGCATCTCGTCGATCCATCTGCTGAAGTCTTTCATCAATGCGGCCAACCTGACGAACGACGTGCTGCTATGGCAGACCGTCATCCACATGGCGTTCATCGTGTCCGCGGTGTCGATTGCGTATATCGACCGGCTGATGTCGCATCCGGAAAAGCATTGATTGCGGAACACGTCAGCTGACACCCCGCGAGCACACGAAGCGCCTGCCCGGTAAAATCCGCCGCCATGATTGTCTATCTCCACGGCTTCAACTCCTCGCCCGCGTCCGGCAAAGCCAAGCAGCTGGGTGAGTACATGGCCAGCATTGGCCGGCTGGCGGACTATTACTGCCCGGCGTTGCCCAACAGCCCGCGCGAAGCCATCGCCCTGGTCGAATCCACGCTGGCACGTGGCCGCGCCGAAGCGATCACCCTGGTCGGCAGCTCACTGGGCGGGTTTTATGCCACGCATCTGGCCGAAAAGCACGGCTGGAAGGCGGTGCTGGTCAACCCGGCGGTGCATGCGCACCAGCTGCTGCGCGAGGCGCTCGGCACCCAGACCAACTGGCACACCGGCGAAAAATGGGTGCTCACCGAATCACACCTGGCTGAACTCGCTGCGACTGGACGTCATTGCCATCAGCCAACCCGAACGCTATCTGCTGCTGGCGCAAACCGGCGATGAAGTGCTCGATTACCGCGACGCGGTAAGCTACTACGCGGGCGCCACGCAGATCATCGAAGCAGGCGGCGACCACGGCTTCACCGGGTTCGAGCGCCACTTTCAAACCATTCTGGATTTCTGATTTTTCATGCATCTCATTTTTGAAGAGGACGGCCATTTCAAGGCCGGTTCCATCCTGTCCGAGTCCGACGCCACGGCGCAGGTGGAAACCGCCTCGGGCAAACGCAGCAAGATCAAGGCGGCCAATATCCTGCTGCGCTTTGCTGCGCCCGCGCCGACCGAGGTGATGACCGAAGCGGAAACGCTGACGGCTGACCTCGACGCCGATTTTTTATGGGAAGCAGCAGGCGCGGACGAATTTGGCTTCGAAGCGCTGACACAGGAATATTACGGCCACACGCCACGCCCGGCCGAGTCGGTGGCGCTGCTGATGAAGCTGCACACGTCGCCGATTTATTTCCACAAAAAAGGCAAGGGCCGCTATCGCCCCGCGCCTGCCGAGACGCTGGCTGCGGCCAAGGCCGGGCTGGAGAAAAAGCGCCTGGTGGCCGAGCGGCAGGCGCATCTGGCGGCGGAACTCGCGGCGTTTCGGCTGCCGCCGGAATACGCCTCGCTGGTGCCGCGCATCCTCATCGCACCGGACAAGAACACGCTGGAATACAAGGCGCTGGAAGACGCCGCAGCCGCCAGCGGCCTGTCGCCGTTGCGGCTGATCGAGCGCTGCGGGGCGATCCCGTCCACCCTCGACTTCCACCTGGCGAGCTTCCTGCTGGAGTACTTTCCGCGCGGCACGGCGTTCGCGCCCACCAGCGAACCCCTCGATCCACCCGAGCTACCCAAAAGCAGCGTGCGCGCCTTCTCGATGGACGACGAGGCCACCACCGAGATTGACGACGCCCTGTCGGTCGAATGGCGCGACGACGGCAGCATCCGCGTCGGCATCCACATCGCCGCGCCCGCGCTCGGCATCGCGCCGGGTTCGGAGCTCGACCTGCTGGCGCGCGAGCGGCTGTCGACCGTGTATTACCCCGGCGACAAAATCACCATGCTGCCGGACGCACTGATCCACCATTACACGCTGGGCGAAACCCACGATTGCCCGGCGCTGTCGCTGTATGTCGACGTGGCGTCCGACCTGCGCGTGCTGGGCACCGAGACCAGACTGGAAATGGTGCACATCGCGGCCAACCTGCGTCATGAAACGCTGGAAACGCAATTCAACGACGACACCCTGCGCAACCCTGCGGTGCCCGATTACCCCTACCGCCGCGAGCTCGAATGGCTGCGCGATTTCGCCGCAGTGCTGGAAGCCGGGCGCGGCAAGGCCGACACGGTCGACCGCGTCGACTACAACTTCAAAGCTCGACGGCGAACGCATCAGCATCGTGCCGCGCAAGCGCGGCAGCCCGATCGACAAGGTGGTGTCCGAGCTGATGATTTTTGCCAACGCGCACTGGGGCGGCTGGCTGGCGGAAAACCGTATCCCCGGCATTTACCGCGCACAATCGGGCGGCAAGACGCGCATGACCACCTCGCCCGATCCGCACGTCGGCCTCGGCGTCGACCAGTACGCCTGGTCGTCGTCGCCGCTGCGGCGCTATGTCGACCTGGTCAACCAGCGCCAGCTGATTTCGCTGGTGCAGCAGACCGACCCAGCCTATCCGCCGCGCAGCGAGCAGCTGTTTTCAGTGGTGCGCGAATTCGAGCTGGCTTACGACGCCTACAACGAATTCCAAAGAAAACTCGAACGCTACTGGATGCTGCGCTGGTTGCAGCAGGAAGCCATCAGCGAAGCCACCGCCAGCGTGATCCGTGAAGACCTGGTGCGGTTCGACTGTCTGCCGCTGGTAACGCGCGCGCCGTCGGTGATGGGAACCGCACCCGGCGCAAAAGTGCGGCTGGCGATTTCAAGCATTGACCTGCTCGACATCTCTTTCCACGCCGAATTGCTGGAAACCCTGACACCCCCGCTTGCAACGCCACCTGACAGCGACGCAGCCGTCTCGTAAAATCCGGTCTGCCCCCACTTTTGGTCCGCACGGTGCCCAACCCACCCCACACTCTCGCCGCACCCTCCAAGCAAGGCACGCGCATGGCGCTGGCGCTGCTGGCATCGGCTGCGGTGCATGGCATGGTGTTGTCGACCCAGTTCGTGCAGGTCAACCCGCGCCTGTTCGAAGACCCCAACCTGCCGATGGACGTAGTGCTGGTCAACGCCAAAAGCATGGAGTCGCCGCTCAACCCGGACGCGCTGGCACAAGTGAACCTGGCCGGTGGTGGCAACACCGATGCCGACCGCCGGCTGAAAAGCCCGCTGCCCGCCAGCCCACGCACCCAAACCGGCGCTGAAGAAACTGCCTTGCAAACCCGCGTGGCGGACCTGGAACTGCAGGCCCGCGCCCTGCTCAGCCAGTTGAAAACGAACGCCGCCTTGCAGCACCGCGCGCCCTCCCCCGCGCCGCGCCCCGATCAGCCCGCCATCGACGCCAGCCAGCTCAACCAGCAGGCGCGCGAAATGGCCCAGTTGCAGGCCAGCATCTCGCAGCAGTGGGACACCTACCAGAAGCGCCCCAAACGCACCTTCGTCGGCGCCAACGTCAAGGAATACGCGTTTGCGCGCTATGTGGAAGACTGGGTCGCCAAGGTCGAGCGGGTGGGTAATGTCAACTATCCTGAAGCTGCCCGCCGCCAGGGCGTCTACGGCAGCCTGAAACTCACCGTATCGATCCGCGTCGATGGCAGCCTCGAAGGGGTCGAAATCGATCGCTCGTCCGGCTCCAAGATACTCGACGCCGCCGCCGTCAAGATTGTCGAACTTGCATCACCCTACGCGGCTTTTCCCGAAGACATGCGGAAAAAAACCGACATCCTGTCGATCACCCGCACCTGGACGTTTACCCGTTCCGATCAATTAGTCGGCACCGACTAAACCGCACCTCAAAAAAACACCAATTGATTCAAAAGGATGCGATCACTCTTGATTCGCGCCCGGCGTATTTCTGCGCGTCCGACCAGTCAACCCGCACATTCAGCCCTGACAAGCCGCTACCTGGAATGCGACTTGCATCTATTGATGCAAAGCCCATGTGGCGTTCCGTCTCACTTATCAGGAGTTGTCATGTCTTTCACCCTGCGTTCCGCCCTGCTCGCGACCGTTCTGCTCTCGACCCAGGCCGCAGCGACCGAGTTTTCCTTTCTCTCCGGCAATCCCGCCCCGGAAACATTCGGCAACAGCTATTCACAAACCCTGGACGGCCTGACCACCACCGCCACCGCCTGGTCGACCACTGGCCATGGCAATAAATACGAAACTGCCGAACTGGAAATCTATAGCGGCTATGGCATGGGCGTGTGCAACCGCGACGAAGGGGTCAACTGCTCGAGTAGAGGCAACATGCATGCGCTCGACAACGATGGTGCCGATGACCTCATCGTGTTCAGCTTTTCCAGTTCTGTGCAGCTCAACAACCTGACCCTGCTCCAGTTTGGCGGCGACTCCGACCTCAGCCTGTGGGCGGGTACGGGTAGCCTGAACCTGGCCGGCCTGAAATCCAACAGCCTCGGTTCCGAGATACTCGCCGTCAACAACAGCGCGGTCGACAATATCAAGACCGTGGATTTATCGGCCTTTGTCGGCACCTACGACTGGCTTGCCGTATCGGCACGCTTGACGCAAAAAGACGATTTTGCCAAGTTGACTGCGCTCAATGTTCAAGCCGTCACCACGCCGGTACCCGAAGCCGACAACTGGGCCCTGCTGCTGGCAGGCCTGGGGCTGGTCGGGTTCGCTGTGCGCCGCCGCACCTGATCGCCAATTTCACTTCGGCAAAAACTGTTGTTCCAAACCCGCCCGCTGGGCGGGTTTTTTTACGCCAGGACGGTCGCCCCAAGCGGCATGGATCGACTGTCTTTATCACGTGATAAAATGCTTGATTGTTCGAATATTCTTACTTGTTTATCCTGTTTTGGAGATTGCCATGCATACCGGTACCACCCTTACCCAGTTCATCATCGAAGAACAACGCCGCACCGCTGGTGCAACCGGCGATTTCACCTCCCTGCTGAATGACGTCGTCATCGCCTGCAAGGCCATTTCCAACGCGGTCAACAAAGGCGCGCTGCTGGGCGTAATGGGTTCGCTCGACTCCGAAAACGTGCAGGGCGAAACACAGAAAAAACTCGACGTCATCACCAACGACATCATGATCCGCGCCAACGAGTGGGCGGGTCACCTGGCCGGCATGGCGTCGGAAGAAATGGACGATTGCTACCCGATCCCCAAACAGTACCCGCTCGGCAAATACCTGCTGGTGTTCGACCCGCTTGACGGATCAAGCAACGTTGACGTGAACATCTCCGTCGGCACGATTTTCTCGATCCTGAAAGCGCCGGTCGCCGGACGCGCGGCAACCACCGAAGACTTCCTGCAGCCCGGCGTCCAGCAAGCCTGCGCAGGCTATGCCATCTATGGTTCATCGACCATGCTGGTGCTGACCTTCGGCCACGGCACCAACGGCTTCACGCTTGATCGCGACGTCGGCGAATTCGTGCTGACCCACCCCAACATGAAGATCCCCACCGAAACCAAAGAGTTCGCGATCAACGCGTCCAACATGCGTTTCTGGGAAAAGCCGGTGCAGCGCTACGTCGACGAGTGCCTCGCCGGCAAAACCGGTCCGCGTGGCAAGGACTTCAACATGCGCTGGGTCGCCTCCATGGTCGCAGAAGTGCACCGCATCCTCACCCGCGGCGGCATTTTCATGTACCCCAAGGACACCAAAGACCCCGCCAAGGCCGGCAAGCTGCGCCTGCTGTACGAAGCCAACCCGATGGCTTTTCTGGTTGAGCAGGCCGGCGGCGCGGCCACCACCGGCCGCGAGCGTATCCTCGACCTGACCCCCGAAGGCCTGCACCAGCGCGTGCCGGTAATCCTCGGATCAAAGACCGAAGTGGATACCGTGACGGGCTACCACCACGAAAAGGCTGCGTAAACCGCACCGAGTCTGGACGTAAAAAAGCCGGGATTTATCCCGGCTTTTTTACGTCGGCGCACTAACCTTCTTGCATCGACCGACAGAAAGCGATCCGTTTCTGCCATTTGCGCCAGCGAAGTTCCGAAGTCTGCTCTGTGGCACCCCATAGCAGATGGGTGCCGAGATCGACTGTGGAGGCCGCTGGTCGGCCATTACGGTCAATCAGGAGACCACATCGAATGCCTTGTTCTTTGGCCAGGTCAAACCTTCATACAACCCACTTAGCCAAGAAGAACGGGAGCCGCAACTCCCGTTCTTATCCTTAAATATCTACATCTCAGGCTTCTGCTTGTTTCCTGCGACGCACCGCGGCCCCCACCAGCCCTAGTCCGGCCAGCAGCATGGCCCAGGTTTCGGGTTCGGGGACTGGGACAGTCAAAGTCTCGGATAGCGCATACAGACTGTAATTGACTGTTGTGGACTGCGTACCTCGGCTTATCCAATTGCCGCTGCTTGACGCAGATTCGCCCCAATTAGCCACGTGCATTACCCAGTACATTGGTTCCAGCGCCAGTCCCGTCGGTATTGCTGCCTGTCCAAACATTGGTGCCTCTTGCCAACACCGTATTCGGTGTAGTCAATGCCAACGCCAAGAGTATGGCTGCCATCCCAGAAATCCGTATAACCATTTGCCACCAATTGGCCGCCCATGTTGAACACTTTCGTGCTGACCATTGCATTTGAATTTGCATTGATCGCCGACGTCGAGGCAATTGCCGACCAGGTTACTCCCTCGCTGCTCCCGATACCTGCCGCATCTGCAGCAGCCTGAACGAAGGAATTGTAGGAATTGATGTCACTAGATGTGGCATTAGTAGTCGGCCGATGTCACGAATGCCAGCTGATAAGAGTCACCCGGAGCGAGTCCCACTGGCACAAACAGAACTGCGTACGCGGATGTTGAAATCATGGATGCAACAAAACCAGCGGCGAATAATGCTCTTTGCATGAATCACTCCTTCAATAAAAATTTGGGATGTTTACAAATAATTTTCCCGAACCGGATGAAACGCCACTTTAAAGTTAAGCATATATCACGCCTATTGTTTAACTATTTGAGTTATCAATTAGTTACATAACGCTGAAGTTGGCGAATGTAAAATATTTCGACAAAAGACTATCCGTTCTCTACGCATGCCACTGGCGCCGATCGGAGCGGCCGGGTTGAGCCCTTCACTCCCTGCCCGATTTACTTCTGCAAGCTTAAGTCTGAGCACATCATCATCCACTTGCCTGAAAAAAGTTACAGCCAAGGCGCGTAAATCAACTCCAATCAATCGCCTTGAACCTGCTCCACGCGCGCAAGTTCACGCAAGCCATCCAGCGCCAGCTTCAGCGTGGGGTTATCGCTGTCGCGCGGGAACACCATGTAGGCGGGCAGCTTGAATTGGGGGGCGTGCGGCACGCGCCATAGCTGTCCGGCTTCGATATAGCGCCGCACCAGGCGCTGCGGAAAATAGCCGCTGCCGCCATAGGTCAAGAGTTGCTGCACCCCCAGCCATCCGATATTCGCAATCAGTGCGGGCGGGCCCGCCTCGGCGAAGTGATCGCTGAACTGGGCGTGGAACTCCGGCCCCCAGTCGATGTGGATGTAGCCGCTGTCCGGCCAGCCGCGCGCAAGGTCGCTGGTCACCAGCAGCAGGGTTTCGTCGAACAGGGGTTCCACCACCAGGCCGGGGCGTGAAGTCGGGGTGTACATCACGCCGATGTCGACCGTGCCTTCGATCAGGCTCTGCATGATGTCGGGCTCGAAGCCGATTTCCAGCCGCAGCGAGACATCCGGCGCGGCCTCGCGCATCCACGCCACCCAGTGCGGCAGAAAGCCTTCCCATACGGCGATGCGTCCAGAGAGCGTCAGCACGTCGCGAAACCCCTGCGGCAGGCCGACGTCGTGGTGCGCCTGCTCGACGGTGCGCACCAGGTTTTTGGCGTGGCGCAGGAAACGTTTGCCGGAGGGCGTCAGCTCCGCACCGTTGCGTCCGCGCTGGAACAGGCGTGCGCCGAGCGAAGTTTCCAGGGTGTGGATGCGCGCGCTCACGGTCGATTGCGTGACATGCAAACGGCTGGCGGCGGCGACGAAATTGCCGGTGGCGGCGACCATCAGAAAGGTGCGGGCGAGTTCGGTATCCATCTCTTTTATATCGGGTTTTTCGATATTAGATAGCAAAATATATCGTTGGATGGATGGTAATGGTATCCCTACACTAGGTGCATCGTAACTTTAAGGAGCCAGCCATGACGGAAATCATCCACCCCACAACCTTGATGCCCGAGCGCGATGCGGAAGGCTATCTGGTCGAGCCCGGCGACTGGAACGAGGAAGTCGCCCAGCTCTTGGCGCAGGACGAAAACATTGCGCTGAACGATGACCACTGGGACGTGCTGCGGTTTATGCGTGAATTCTACGAAGAGCATCAGGTCGCGGCCGATGCCCGCTTTGTCATCAAGCATCTGGCCGAGCGCATGGGGCGCGAGGCGCAAAAGCAGCTGTTCGTGCTGTTCCCCTACGGCTACGTCAAGCAGGCGTGCAAAATTGCCGGGATGCGGCGTCCGCGCGCCTGGAGCACGGGTTAAGGCCGCTATACGCCCAGGAGCGCGCGAACATGGTACGCAAACTGGCCTACTCGGTCTCTGAACGCGAACACTGGATTTCAGCCGTTGGCGGCCTGATCGGCATCCTGGCGGTGTTGTGGGTCAGCCATTACTGGATGGGGGGATATGGCGGGGTGCTGGCGGTGGCCTCGGTGGGCGCTTCTGCCGTGCTGCTGTTCGCCGCGCCGCATGGCGCACTGTCGCAGCCGTGGCCGGTGTTAGGCGGCAATCTGGTGTCGGCACTGATCGGCGTGACGTGTGCGCGCTGGCTGGGCAACGAGCCCATGCTGGCCGCCTCGCTCGCGGTGGCGTTGTCGATTGCCGGCATGTACAGCTTGCGTTGCCTGCACCCGCCCGGGGGAGCCACTGCGCTGTATGCCGTCCTCGGGGGCGATACGGTGCATGCGCTGGGCTACGGTTATGTGTTCAGTCCGGTACTGCTCAATGTGGTTGTGCTGCTGGCAGTAGCGGTGGCGTTCAACTATCCGTTTGCCTGGCGGCGCTACCCGCAATGCTGGCATCGCCGTTCATGCATGGCTGCCGAAGTAGCCGAAAACAGCATGATTCCGCACAGCAACCTGGTCTACGCACTGTCGCAACTCGATACCTTCGTCGATGTGAGCGAAGAGGATTTGCAACGGATATATGCCCTGGCGCTGGCAGGCGCACCGGCCACTCAGCAGGTGGCACAGCCTGGAGTTCTCTCCGCGCGGGCATGAGGACACGTGCGGTGGGGGCGGCCCGCCCTGGAACTCATCTGGATCTTCAGCCCCTTATTATTTCTGCTGCCTGTCTAATCCAGACAAGCATCCAGAGCTGACTTCTTTAGTTCCGGGGTACGGAGATTGGTATGGGGCGTCGCGTCGTACCACCGTTGTACAACTGGATCATCGCCCAGGCATGCGCGATAAATCGCGTCAGAGCCTCGCATTTTTCGGGGCTGGCGCAGTTTCTATCCTCGATCAGCCGCGACACGGTCACCGCGAGCGCATCGCACGCATTCGTAAGACGGACGAAACCAGCTGCATTGGCGCACTCACGCAGCCGCAATAGCGCCAAGGCATAGGCCGTAATGTCGTCCTGGGTCAACGTGTCAGGATGGTCAAAGCGTTTATTCGAAATCAGGTTTTCCAGGCCGTCCAGGGCGCCCACCGCCGCTGCAAGCCCAGCTTCAGGCGTCGCCATCCCATAACTCGACATTCTTTCCATGTTAAACGCAGTCACTGCGTCGATCGGAAACGTTGCCTTCAGATAGTGCATCGTGCGCATGGCGGACTCCCGGCTATTGAGAAGGCCAGCAGCGACTTTTGTATTTGCTGTACTGGCTGGCCTGTAACGACAGACGCCAGCCAGACTTTAATTTTGTACTAGTTGCGAATAGTTGATTTGTACCGGCATCGGGATGGACCCCCGTCGAACCGGACCGGCAAAGAAGGGACCCCGTCCGCCTAGCGCAACACCACTCGCTCCACCACATACAACAATGCAGTGATCAGGCCCACGACCAGCGCAAAACGCAGGACGCGGCCGATATATCCCAAGTATTTACGGTTGCCGGTAAACAGCCACGCCAGCCCTAACGCCACCACCGCGACGAGCAGGGCAACGATCAGCAGGCGGATGACGATCATGCGGCGAGAGGATGCAGGCGGGCGAAGGCTTGCGGGACGTCTGCGTCACGTTCAAAGCTGACGAACTCCCAGGATTCCTGGTGTTGCAGCAACTCGCGCAGCAGGGCGTTGTTCAGCGCGTGGCCGGATTTGTAGGCTTCGAAGGCACCGATGATGGGATGACCCAGTAGATAGATGTCGCCGATGGCGTCGAGCACTTTGTGTTTGACGAACTCGTCGTCGTAGCGCAGGCCGTCCTGGTTCAGCACGCGGAATTCGTCCATGACGATGGCGTTGTCGAGCGAGCCGCCGAGCGCGAGGCCGTTGTTGCGCAGATATTCAACCTCGTGCATGAAGCCGAAGGTGCGTGCGCGGGCGACTTCCTTGGTATAAGCGGTGTCGGCAAAGTCGATGCTGACGGTTTTGCCGCTCTTGTCGAAAACGGGGTGCTTGAAGTCGATGGTGAATTCGACCTTGAAGCCATTGTGCGGAACGAAGCGCGCCCACTTGTCGCCATCGCGCACTTCGATCGGCTTGATGATGCGCACGTATTGCTTGAGCGCGTCCTGTTCGACGATGCCCGCAGATTGCAGCAGGAACACGAACGGTGCCGAGGAGCCGTCCATGATGGGAATTTCGGGGCCGGTCAGATCGACCAGCAGGTTGTCGATACCCAATCCCGCAAGCGCGGACATCAGGTGTTCGACGGTGGACACTTTGGCTGCGCCCGATTCGAGCATGGAACACAGCCGGGTGTCGGTGACGAGGTAGGGATCGGCCTTGAGCTCGGCCGGTGGATCAAGATCCATGCGGCGGAATACGATGCCGGTATTCGGCGCAGCCGGGCGCAAGGTCATCTCGACCTTGATGCCGGAATGCAGGCCGACGCCGGCGGCCTTGACCGGTGATTTCAGGGTGCGTTGCTTAATCATCCTGTTATTTTAACCGCGCAGGGCGAACGGCTCCTAACCTGGCACGTGTTGCGTGCCAGGTTGCAGTCGCCGATACCGGACTCTATCCCCGCAAGCACCCGAAGGGCATAAAGGGCAGACCGTGGTTGTATACGCCGCTAAAGCCCTAAAGGACTCCGATCCACTATGGGCTGAAGCCCATGTGGAATCGTATGCGGCAACAACCACGCTCAGTCTGCCTGACGACGCAGGAAGGCCGGGATGTCCAGGTGGTCGACGCCGGAATCGGTCATCGCCTGAACCCGGGTGCGGCGGGTGGTCATCACGCTGGGCAGTTCTTCGCTGTCACCGCCGACCATCATCGGCGCATCGTCGGTGCCGGTGCGGATGATCTGCATCGGCCGCTGGGCGTGCTTGGCAACAGGGCTGCCGAGGCCGGTGGCGACCATGGTGACGCGCAGCGCATCTTCCATGCTGTCGTCGAGCACCTGGCCGACGATGACGGTGGCTTCTTCAGCGGTGAAGGCCTTGATGGTGTTCATCACTTCGTGGATCTCGCGCATCTTCACGGTGCTTGATGCGGTGATGTTGACCAGCACGCCGCGCGCACCTGCCAGGTTCACGTCTTCCAGCAGCGGGCTGGCAACGGCTTGTTCGGCTGCAATGCGCGCGCGGTTTTCGCCGCTGGCCTGCGCCGAACCCATCATCGCCATGCCCATTTCGCTCATCACGGTGCGCACGTCGGCAAAGTCGACGTTGACCAGGCCGGGGCAGTTGATGACTTCGGCGATGCCGCCGACCGCGCCGTGCAGCACGTCGTTGGCCGCCTTGAAGGCGTCGAGCATCGATACGTCGTCGCCCAGCACCTGCATCAGCTTTTCGTTGGGGATGATGATCAGCGAGTCGACGTGCTTCGACAGCGCCTCGATGCCGGCGTTGGCGGCGCGCACGCGCTTGCCTTCGAACATGAACGGCTTGGTGACGACGGCCACGGTGAGGATGCCGAGTTCCTTGGCCACTTCGGCCACCACGGGGGCAGCGCCGGTGCCGGTGCCGCCGCCCATGCCGGCGGTGATGAACAGCATGTCGGCGCCGTCGATCAGCTCGGCGATGCGCTCGCGATCTTCCAGCGCCGCTTCGCGGCCGACATCGGGGTTGGCGCCTGCGCCCAGACCCTTGGTGACGCCATTGCCCAGTTGCAGTTGCAACTTGGCCTGGTTGCGGTTCAGCGCCTGCGCGTCGGTGTTGATGGCGATGAATTCCACGCCGGTCAAACCCGAGGTGATCATGTGATCGACCGCATTGCCGCCGCAGCCGCCCACGCCAATCACCTTGATCACTGCATCCTGGGTATCTACATCCATCAATTCAAACATCTTGCTTCCTCCTATTATTGCCAATCAAAAACCCAAATCTTTTGGTGTGTCTGCCAGGATGATTTGCATACATCCGGCACTACCGCCAAATCCCGTTTCAACGTCGCGCGCGTTGTCCCCTTGCGACGTCAGAAATTCCCTTTAAACCAGCTCTTCATCCGTTCCAGAATGTCCTTGAGGCTGTTGCCCGACAGCTTCGGCGCATCGCGCCCGCGTGCTTCCAGTCCGGCCAGCAACAAGCCCATGCAGGTGGCGTAGCGCGGGTTGTGCATCACATCCGACAGCCCGCCTTCGTAGCGCGGCCAGCCCATGCGCACCGGCATGTGGAACACTTCCTCGCCCAGTTCGACCATGCCCTGCATCCCCGCCGAGCCGCCGGTGATGACGATGCCGGACGACAGCAACTCCTCAAAGCCGCTGCGGCGCAATTCGGCCTGAACCAGCGAATACAGTTCTTCCATGCGCGGCTCGATGAACTCGGCCAGCGTCTGCTTCGACAGCGTGCGCGGCGGACGGTCGCCGATGCCGGGCACTTCGATCATGTCGCGCGCATCGGCCAACTGGCGCAATGCGCAGCCGTACTGAATCTTGATGTCTTCGGCTTCTTTCGGCGGGGTGCGCAGCGCCACTGCGATGTCGTTGTTGACCTGGTCGCCCGCCACCGGAATCACCGCGGTGTGGCGTATCGCGCCATCGGTGAACACCGCGATGTCGGTGGTACCGCCGCCGATATCGACCAGACACACGCCCAGCTCTCTTTCATCTTCGGTCAGCACCGCCATCGCCGAGGCCAGCGGCTGCAACACCAGATCGCCGACCTCCATGCCGCAGCGGCGCACGCACTTGATGATGTTCTGCGCCGCCGACACCGCGCCGGTGACGATGTGGACTTTGACTTCCAGCCGTACCGCGCTCATGCCGAGCGGGTCGCGCACGTCTTCCTGGCCGTCGACGATGAATTCCTGCGGGATGGTGTGCAGGATCTGCTGGTCGGTCGGGATGTTGACCGCGCGCGCGGTATCCACCACGCGGTCAACGTCCAGCTGGCTGATTTCCTTGTCCTTGATGGCGTACATGCCATGCGAGTTGAAGCTCTTGATATGGCTGCCCGCGATGCCGGTGTAGACCTCGCGAATCTTGCAGTCGGCCATCAGTTCGGCTTCTTCCAGCGCGCGCTGGATGGCGTTGACCGTGGCTTCGATATTGACCACCACGCCGCGCCGCAGGCCGCGCGAAGGATGGGTGCCCATGCCGATGATGTCGAGCGTGCCCGCATCGTTGATTTCGGCAACGATGCAGACGATCTTGGAGGTTCCGATGTCGAGACCGACGACCAG
>CAWHHA010000009.1:0-10353 GCA_963828945.1 uncultured beta proteobacterium | reverse complement strand
TACGATGCCCAGCGTGCCATCCCGGTAGCTTCGCTGACATCGACTTCGTACAGCGCGCTGACCATCCCGGCCAGTGCCAGCGGCAATAGCTGTTTCCAGACTCGGCATGAACCGCAGGCGGGTGCACTGAACAGCACCACCGCTACACCAGCATTCGCAGCAAGGCGCGCATGAAACGCACCCTCCGCCAGACGTGAAAATGCCAGCGGGGTGAAGGCGTCCGGGCTGGTAGAATCGCGGTTTTCCTTCTGGCTGGCTTTCATGTTGTTTCTCGAACTCTTCGGCTATCTGCTGCTCATCCTCGTGGCGGCAGAAGTCTTTGTCAACGCGCTCGAACACCTGGGCGAAAAACTCAAAATCTCGGAAGGCGTCACCGGCTCGCTGTTTGCCGCGGTCGGCACCGCCATGCCCGAAACCCTGGTGCCGCTGCTGGCGATTTTTGCCGGCACCGGCAACAGCGCCGTCAACGAAGAGATTGGCGTTGGCGCCATTCTCGGCGCGCCCTTGATGCTGTCGACCTTGTCGCTGTCCCTGTTGAGTGTGGCTGTCTTCAAGAAACGCGGCATTCAGGGTCACTTCACCCCGGAGAAGACCGGCCTCAAGCGCGATCTGGATTTCTTCCTGATGGCTTTCCTGCTGGCCTTCGTCGCCATGTTCGTGCCGCACGGTAACGGTTGGGTGCGCGGCGCACTCGCTTTCGTCATGGTGCTGATTTACTTCATTTACGTGATGCTGACCCTGCGTGCGTCGGCCAACTGGTGGATGAAGGCCATGCCACCGAGGCCGGATCGCCCATGATGCTGACCCGTCTGGGGCTGCCGCAGAACCTGTTCTTCATCGTCGTGCAACTGGCGCTGGGCCTGGGCTTGCTGGTGGCCGGCGCCAAGGGTTTCATCCATGGCGTGGAAGCCGCCGCGCCCATCATCGGCATCTCCGCGTTGCTGCTGTCGCTGATGATCATTCCGATCGCGACCGAGTTGCCGGAAAAAGTGAATTCGATCCTGTGGGTCCGCAAGCGCAAGGACACGCTGGCGTTCGGCAACATCACCGGCGCCATGGTGTTCCAGGGCACGCTGCTGCCCGCTATCGGCATTTCGCTCACGCCGTGGGCGCCGCAAAAGGAAGTGCTGCTGGGCGTAGTGATTACCTTGGTTGCAGCCTTCTGGCTGCGCTGGGCAGCGTTGAATGGTGGCCTGCGGGTGTGGCACTTGATTGTTAACGGCACCTTGTACGTGACTTATCTGATAGCGGTACTGGTGTAAGTTGGCAGAATAAAATACGGCGGCAATCCCGCCGTTTTTTATTGCTTTCCTCCGGGACTCAAGCCGATTTCGCAGGAGGCGGTTCGTTGCGAAATGGTGCGTCCAGCTCATTGATGTAATGGCTGATGGCATCCGTTTCGCGTTCCAGAAAGCGATCGACCGCCTCGCGGAATTCGGCATTTTCCAGCCAGTGCCAGGAATGCGTGGCGGTGGGAACGAGGCCGCGTGCGAGTTTGTGTTCTCCCTGCGCACCGCCTTCAAACACTTGCAGGCCATGGGCAATCGCGTATTCGATGCCTTGCTGGTAACAGGTTTCAAAGTGCAGCCCGGGCACGTATTCCAGCGTGCCCCAATGGCGGCCATACAGGCGTTGACTATCCTTGATGCAGAATGAGCAGGCGATGGGCTCGCCATGTTTTTCCGCAATGATGAGCACCAGGCTCTCGGGCTGGGCGGCGCGCAGGGCATCGAAGAAGGCACGGTTGAGATGCGGCTCGCTGCGGTGACGGGCGTAGGTGTCGGCGTAACAGCGCATGAAATGATCCCAGTCCGCATCGGTGCTCTCCGGGCCGTCGACCCAGCGGAATGTCACCCCTAGCGCAGCCAGCTTCTTTCTTTCCTGGCGGATTTTCTTGCGCTTGTCGTGCGTCAGCGCGGCGAGGAAGTCGTCGAAATGGGCGTAACCGGCGTTATGCCAGTGGAACTGGAAGCCGCTGCGGTGCAGCAGGGGTGTGGCATTGAGCGCGGCATGATCCGGCTCGGTGGGGAACAGGATGTGAAACGAGGAGCAGCCCAGATCGTGGGTGAGCTTCAGCGCTGCCTGGATCAGGGTAGCGCGGTCGGCGTCGTTCTTCGCCAGCAGACGCGGGCCGGGTACGGGCGAGAAGGGCACGCAGCACACCAGCTTGGGGTAGTAGGCGAGGCCGTGGCGGCGATAGGCGTCGGCCCAGGCCCAGTCGAAAACGAACTCGCCCCAGGAATGATGCTTGATATAGAGCGGCATCGCGGCTTCGAGCTGGCCGTTGCGAAACAGGGCGAGGTGCACCGGCTCCCAGCCGATGTGGGCACCGACGCAGCCGGTGGTTTCCAGTGCATACAAAAACGCGTGTTGCAGAAAGGGCGAATCACCGGCCAGCGCGTTCCACGCATCGGCCGGCAGATCGGCCATGCGCGTGACGACGCGGACCAATGCTTCTGCGCTTGCAGCTTGGATTTCTGCGGATGCAGCTTCCGTCTGGGGGGGGTTTGCTTCAAAATGCACGTTTCGGCGAGCTTCCATCAAATACATGAACCTGCATGAATATCAGGCCAAGCAAATTTTGCGGTCGGGCAACATTAACACGCCGCGCGGCATCACTGCAGCGAGCGCAGATGAAGCCGTAGCAGCGGCCAGCGAATTGGGCGGTAATGCCTGGGTGGTCAAGGCGCAAATCCACGCCGGTGGACGCGGCAAGGCGGGGGGCGTCAAGGTGGTGAAAACCCTCGAGGACGTGCGTGCGCTTGCCGAGTCGCTGCTCGGCAAGCTGCTGGTGACCAACCAGAACGCCCCCGACGGCCAGCCGGTGAACCAGGTGCTGGTGGAAGAAACCCTGCCGATTGCGCGCGAGCTGTACCTGTCGCTGCTGGTGGATCGCGAGACCGAACGCGTCGCCATCGTCGCCTCCGCTGCCGGCGGCATGGACATCGAAGAAGTCGCCCACGCCACCCCGGAAAAAGTGCTGACCGAGATCTGTGATCCACTGCTGGGGGTGCAGGATTTTCAGTGCCGCGCGCTGGCCTTTGCGCTGGAACTGACCGGCGATGCCTACAAGGATTTCTGCCGCCTGCTGCCGCAGCTGTATCGCGTGTTTCTGGCCAACGATTTGAGCCTGCTCGAAATCAATCCGTTGATCGTCACCACCGACAACCGCGTGCTGCCGCTCGACTGCAAGATGAGCGTGGACGACAACGCGCTGTATCGCCGCAAGGCCTTGGCCGAACTGCGCGACGACAGCCAGATCGACGCCAAGGAAGCCGCGGCCAACGCGGCCAACGTGAACTACGTCGCGCTCACCGGCAACATCGGCTGCATGGTCAACGGCGCCGGCCTGGCGATGGCGACGATGGACCTGATCCAGCTGGAAGGCGGCACGCCCGCCAACTTCCTCGACGTCGGCGGTGGCGCCACCCCGGAGACGGTGGCGCAGGGCTTCAAGATCATCCTGCTCGATCCCAACGTGCGTGCGGTGCTGATCAACATCTTCGGCGGCATCGTGCGCTGCGACGTGATCGCCGAGGGCATCATCCAGGCGGTGAAGGAAGTCGGCGTGAAGGTACCGGTGATCGTGCGGCTGGAAGGCACCAACGCCGAACTTGGCCGCAAGCTGCTGGCCGAGTCGGGGCTGGCGATTCTTGCTGCAGAAAGTCTCACCCATGCGGCAAAACTGGCCGTGGAGAAGGCAGCATGAGCATCCTCGTCAACAAAAACACCAAAGTCATTTGCCAGGGCTTCACCGGCAAGCAGGGCAGTTTCCATTCCGAGCAGGCGATCGCCTATGGCACGCAGATGGTCGGCGGCGTGACGCCGGGCAAGGGCGGGCAGACGCACCTGAACCTCCCCGTGTTCAACACCGTGCGCGACGCGGTGCGGCAGACAGGCGCGCAAGCGACGATGATCTATGTGCCGGCGGCATTCGCAGCGGATTCGATCCTGGAAGCGGCGGACGCAGGGATTGAAGTCATCGTCTGCATCACCGAAGGCATTCCGGTGCTGGACATGCTGAATGTGAAAGCCGCGCTCAGGGCGAACGGGGCGAAACTGATCGGCCCCAACTGTCCCGGCATCATCACCTCGGGCGAATGCAAGATCGGCATCATGCCCGGCGTGATCCATCAAAAAGGCAGGATCGGCATTGTCTCGCGTTCCGGCACGCTGACTTACGAAGCGGTCTTTCAGACCACGCAGCTGGGCCTGGGCCAATCGACCTGCGTCGGCATCGGCGGCGATCCGATCAAGGGGCTGGATTTCATCGACTGCCTGCAGATGTTCGAGGCCGACCCGCAGACCGAGGCGGTGATTCTCGTCGGTGAAATCGGCGGCAGCCGCGAGGAAGAAGCAGCCGAGTTCATCCGCTCGAACATGAAGAAGCCGGTTGCCGCCTACATTGCCGGCCGCACCGCGCCCAAAGGCAAGCGCATGGGTCATGCGGGCGCAATCATCGCCGGTGGCGCGGGCACGGCGGATGCCAAAATCCGCGCGCTCGAAGCGGCAGGGGTGGTCATCGCGCAAAGCCCGGCGGGGCTGGGTGAAGCCGTGCAGGCTGCACTTGCGGCACGCTGAAGTTCGCTCCATGAAACTCGGCATCGCCCAACTCAACCTGACTGTCGGCGACATCGCCGGCAACGCTGCGCAATTGCTGGCCGCGGCGCGCGAAGCGCATGCGGCGGGCGCAGCCTTGCTGCTGACACCGGAAATGTCGATTTGCGGCTACCCGGCGGAAGACCTGGTGCTGCGGGCGGATTTTTGCGCGGCGTGCTCGGCGGCGCTGAATCAGATTGCCAGGGAGGCGCCGCCCGAACTCGCACTGATCGTCGGCTATCCCGAGCGCGGTGACGACGGTTTGTTCAATGCCGTTGCGCTGGTTCGTGGCGGCAAAATCGAAACGGTGTATCGCAAGCATCATCTGCCGAATCATTCGGTGTTCGACGAGCAGCGCGTGTTCGACAGCGATGACAAGCCCCGCGTGTTCGCCTGCGGGGGCATTAAATTCGGACTCAACATCTGCGGCGATATCTGGGAGCCGGGACCGGTCGTGCGTGCGCTGGAAGCCGGCGCGGACTGGCTGCTGGTGCCGAATGCTTCGCCGTTTCATCTCAACAAGGAACATCAGCGCTATGCCGTGGCGCGCGCGCGGATCATCGAGGCGGGTTTGCCGATCGTTTACGCCAATCTGGTTGGCGGTCAGGACGAACTGATTTTTGACGGTGCGTCATTTGCGATGAATGCGGCGGGTGAAGTGATCGCGCAGTGCCCGGCCTGGCAGGCCGGGCTGTTCTATCTCGATATTGCCGGTGACACAGGCAGTGGGCCACAACATGTCCTGCAGGAAGAGGATGCTGCCCTCTACGATGCGCTGGTGCTGGCGGTGCGCGACTACAGCACCAAGAATAATTTCAAGGGTGTGCACCTGGGGTTGTCGGGTGGCATCGATTCGGCGCTGACGCTGGCGATCGCGGCCGATGCGCTGGGCGCGGGCAAGGTGCACGCAGTGATGATGCCGTCGGATTACACTGCCAGCATCAGCGTCGAGGACTCGCGCGACATGGTGCAGCGACTCGGTGTGCGCTATTCGGAAATTCCCATCAAGCCCGTGTTCGACGCCTTTTTGGCGCAACTGGCGGGCGAGTTTGCGGGGCGCGCGACCGACACCACAGAAGAAAACCTGCAGGCCAGAACCCGCGGCACTTTGCTGATGGCGCTGTCCAACAAGTTCGGCACCCTGGTGTTGACCACCGGCAACAAGAGCGAAATGGCAACCGGTTACGCCACCTTGTACGGCGACATGGCGGGCGGCTTTGCAGTGCTGAAGGACGTGGCAAAAACGCGGGTGTTCCGGCTGGCCCAATACCGCAACGGCTTGTCCAAAGTCATCCCGCAACGCATCATCGAGCGCCCGCCGTCGGCGGAATTGCGTCCCGACCAGACCGATCAGGACAGCTTGCCGCCCTATGATGTTCTGGATGCGATACTGGCAGCTTATGTCGAGCGCGATCTGTCGGCACACGACATCGTCGCGCTGGGTTTTGACGCAGCCATCGTGCGCAAAGTCATTCGTCTGGTTGATCTGGCTGAATACAAACGACGCCAGGCACCGCCTGGGCCGCGTATTACCCCACGCGGTTTTGGCAAAGACCGCCGCTATCCGATTACCTCGAAATACCGACCCGAAGGAGTCTTACCGTGAAAAAAATTGAAGCCATCATCAAGCCATTCAAACTCGACGAAGTGCGCGAAGCGCTATCGGAAATTGGCGTAACGGGTCTGACCGTTACTGAAGTGAAAGGCTTTGGCCGTCAGAAAGGCCATACCGAGCTGTATCGAGGTGCCGAATACGTGGTGGATTTTCTGCCCAAGGTGAAGCTGGAAATCGTCATCGCCGACAGCCTGCTCGACCGCGCGATGGAGGCGATCACCACCGCTGCGCGCACCGGCAAGATCGGCGACGGCAAGATTTTTGTCAGCAACATGGAGCAGGTGGTGCGGATCCGCACCGGTGAATCGGGCGAGACGGCTATTTAAGCCGCTACTGGAGGGTTACCAGAGGCTGTACCAAGGGCGACCTTCGAGATTGACGCCCTTGGCGTATTTACTGTTGGGGAAGTTGAGATTCATCACGCGCAAGGTATCGTCGCGCAGGCCTGTGAGCTGCAGCTTGTCGTAGCACACCACCATGATCGCCAGCGCTTCTTCCAGCGCAGGCGCGTCGGGGTAGTTTTTCAGCACTTCGCGGGCACGGTTGGCAGCGGCCACCCAGGCTTGACGCTTCATATAGTATTTGGCCACGTGGACTTCGTTGCTGGCCAGCGCATTCAGCAGATAGTTCATGCGAGCCCGCGAATCGGCCGCATATTTGCTGTCGGGAAAGCGGGTGACCAGTTCCTTGAATGAGAGGAAGGCATCACGCGCGGCTTGGGGATCGCGCTCGCTCATGTCCTGTTCAACCAGATTGCCCAGCATGCCGAGATCGTCGTTAAAATTGGCCAAGCCCTTTAGATAGTAGGCGTAATCGACGTTAGGATGGTTGGGGTGAAGTTTAATGAAGCGGTCGCACGCGGCAATGGCGGAAATCGGTTCCTTGTCCTTATAGTAGGCGTAGGCCACTTCCAGTTGCGCCTGTTGCGCGTAGCGGCCAAACGGGTAGCGCGACTCCAGTGTCTCGAATAGCTTGACGGCACGCTCATAGTTGCCATCATTGAGATTATCCTTGGCTTCGGAATAGAGTTTTTGTGCCGACCAGCCTGAAGTTTCATCTTTGACCTCGGGCAAAATGCCACAGCCACCCAAAGTAAGCGCGACGGCAAGCAACACGCTGCCGAGCGCCTGATTGAATGTAGTAGAACCGGATAAATGTTGCTTAAGCATGGAAAAAGACACAGAAAATTCGTCCGATGATTATAAGGGATTAAGCGAAGACAGCGTTCGCGAGCTGGTGATCCCGGACGAACAGGGCGGTCAGCGTCTGGATCAGGCGCTGTCGGCCTTGTTGCCGGAGTTTTCGCGCAACCGCATCCAGAACTGGATTCGCGCCCGCAAGATCGCCGTTGACGATGTTTTTCCCTCGACCAAGATGAAAGTCTTTGGCGGTGAGTCAGTGCGGGTCGAAATCGAAGTTGACCCCAACGCCACACCGGATGCGCCGGAAGCGATCCCGCTCGATATCGTGCATGAGGATCCCATGCTGCTGGTGGTGAACAAGCCAGTTGGCCTGGTGGTGCACCCCGGCAGTGGCAACCGCAGCGGTACGCTGCTAAATGCGCTGCTGCACTGGGTGCCGCAAGTGGCCGAGCTGCCACGCGCGGGGATCGTGCACCGGCTGGACAAGGACACCTCGGGCTTGCTGGTCGTCGCCAAAACCATGAAATCGCATACTGATCTGGTGCGCCAGCTACAGGCGCGCACAGTCAAACGCGAATACCTGGCGCTGGTATACGGTGAGGTTGATCACAGTGGTACCGTCGATGAGCCGCTGGCGCGCGATCCGCACAACCGTACCAAGCGCTGCGTGCACAGCATGGGCAAGCAGGCGATCACGCACTATGAAGTGGTCGAGCGTTTTCCTTCCAATGTCACCTTGTTGCGCTGCAAGCTGGAAACCGGCCGCACGCACCAGATCCGGGTACACATGCAGCACATCGGCCACCCCCTTGTGGGCGACGATATCTATAGTTCCAGTCGTCGCAGCCACTACAAGATTCCATTCCCGCGCCAGGCGCTACACGCCGAACGACTGGGGCTGATCCATCCCTTGTTCCATGATCTGGTGCAATGGGAATGCCCCTTGCCACCCGATTTTGAGTCGCTGCTCGCGGCCTTGCGCGAAGACATTCCCTGGGCTGGCTGAAGCTTGGTGGGTTTGCGTGATTGTTCCTGACTGGCCAGCGCCGTCCCATGTCAAAAGTCTGATGACGACCCGCGAAAGCGGGGTGAGTGGTGCGCCGTGGGCTAGTTTCAACCTAGGCGATCACGTCGGCGACGACGCTGCGCATGTGGCAGCCAACCGCGCGCGCCTGCGCCAGCAGCTGCCGTCCGAACCTGGCTGGTTGAAGCAGGTTCACAGCGCGAAGGTGGTGGAAACCGGCGCAGGCGTGCCGGAAGCCGATGCCTCATTCACCCGTCAGACCGGAACTGTCAGTGTTGTTCTCACCGCGGATTGTCTGCCGGTGCTGTTCTGCGACCGCGCGGGCAGCGTGGTCGCGGCTGCGCATGCCGGCTGGCGGGGACTGGCGGGTGGCGTGCTGGAGGCAACCGTGGCAGCGATGAATGTGCCGCCGGATGACGTGCTGGCCTGGATGGGGGCTGCAATCGGCCCGCAGGCATTTGAAGTCGGCGACGAGGTGCGGCAGACGTTTATAGCGCAGCATCCCGATGCTGCTGCGGCGTTTCTTCAACACGCGCCGGGCAAATGGTTGGCCGATATATACCTGCTGGCGCGCATCCGTCTCAATCATGCGGGCGTGCCGGCGGTCTACGGCGGCGGGCGCTGCACCTTCACGGAAACGGACAGCTTCTTTTCCTATCGCCGCGACGGTGTGACCGGGCGCATGGCCTCGCTGATCTGGCTGGAGTAGCCGCTAAAAATCTTCGCGTACCCGCAGGTAACGCGGAAAGCGCGGCACGCCGTTTTTTGTCAGATGCTGGTAGCGATAGGTAATGCGGGTGCCGAGCGGCGGTGGCTGGCGGCGCAGCGCGTCGGAGAGCCCGCTGCCGATGCGGAAGCGCTGGCCGTCCGGCATTTCCATTTCCAGCGCGCCGGTCATGCCCGCGTATTTGCCCTTGCCCGGCACGTATCCGACCACCACCGCCTCGGCGTCCTGCCAGGGTTTCAGCTTCAACAGCACATCGCTGCGCCCGGTGAGATAAGGCGCGTCGGCGCGGTGCAGCATCAGGCCTTCGCCGCCTGCCTTGACCACGGCGTCGAGCCGTTGCACCAGCGTGGTGCGGTCGGCCACGCGCGCCTGCTCGACGGCCTGCAGCCAGGGCACGTCAGCCTCGGCAACCAGCGTCTTCATCTGCTGGACACGCGCGCTGAAATCGCCTGCCGCGCCGGGCAGTTCGAAAATCAGATAACGCACCTGCCGCCATTCGGCATCCACCGGTTCAACTTTGCGGACCGTGCCCGACAGCCCATCGAATTGGTCGCGCGCAATCCACAGTTCGCCGTCGAGCGGTACAGCGGGAAAGTTTTTGGTGAACCACGCAGGTGCCGGCACCTTGCCGCCGCCGCGAAAGCGCAGCGTGCGGCCATCCCACTGCGCGCGCACGCCGTCAAACTTCTCGCTCACCCAATATTGGCTGATATCGACGTTGTCGGCATACACCTCGGCCAGCAGCATCGCTGGTGCGGCAGGGGGCGTGTCCGCCCATACTGGGCAAATGCTCAGCAGTAAAGCCAGCAGAGCGTGCTTCAGTCCAGCCATTTGTGCAAAAACTGCGCGTGCCCCATCGCGGGATCGAGCTGATAGGCGGCAAAGCCCAGCCGCTGATACAGCGTGCGGGCTGATGTGTTGCCCGTCCAGCACTTCGAGCGTGAGCTTGCAGGCGCCGCGCTCGATGGCAATCGCTTCGACAGCAGCAAACATCTGCGCCGCTATGCCGCGCCCGCGATGGCTGGGCAGGACGACCACATCGTGCACATTCACCAGCGGGCGGCAGGCAAAGGTGGAAAAGCCTTCGATGGCGTTGATGAGCCCAACGGGTATGTCGCCGTCAAATGCCAATACGCTGAAGATGAACGGCCGCGCGGCGAGCTGGCTGACCAGATTGGCGCGCGCAAAGTCGGACAAGGCCTCGCCACCCCCCGCCGGGTCGCGTGCATAGCTATCGAGCAGGTTG
>CAWHHA010000008.1:0-61996 GCA_963828945.1 uncultured beta proteobacterium | reverse complement strand
TCTGCAATGCATGGTGCAGGACGGCGAAATCTGGCTCAACAGTGAAACCGAGAGCGTGCCGGTGGTGCTGACGCGCCTGCAAGCGCCGCGTTAAACCTGAGCAGACGCGAGAAAGCGCTCTTCCAGTTCCTGTAAGTTCAATTCCTGCAAAATTTGTTGCAGGCGTTCGCGGGCATTGCCACGTGGCGCACCCGTCTGGGTGGCGATGATGAGTTCATTCTTCCCATCGAATGCTCCCAGCCGACCAGCTCGGTGACCGGCGAGCTGGTAACCGTGCGATTCCAGTTGCAGGCAGCGCAGCACGTTGGTGAGCTGGTAGCTTGTCGAATTCGCGGGTGTGAATCGGGTGGCGCCATATTTCAGACAGCGGCGTTTTGCCAAACGATTCGTTTTTATGTTTGCGCAGCACCGAGGCGACCTCAGCCTGGCAGCACGGCACCAGCACGATATGGCGTGCTTGCTTGGCCAGCGCAAACTGGATCGCGTCGTCGGTCGCCGTGTTGCAGGCGTGCAGCGCGGTGACGATGTCGATGGTGGCGGGTAGTTGCGCCGACTGCGTCGATTCCGCCACCGTGGTGTTGATGAAAGCTCATGCGCGGGAAGCCCAGCTTCGCCGCCAGCTCGCGCGATTTTTCCACCAGCTCGTCGCGCGTCTCAATGCCGTAGATGTGGCTGCCGGGGCGGGCTTTCAGATACAGGTCGTACAGGATGAAACCAGAGGACTTGCCCGCCCCGTGGTCGGCCAGCGTCAGCGTGTTCTGTCGGCCCAGAACTTCATTCAATAGTGGCTCGATGAAATTGCACAGATGGGTCACCTGCTTCAGTTTGCGGCGGCTGTCCTGGTTGAGCTTGCCGTCGCGCGTCAGGATGTGCAGCTCCTTCAGCAGCTCGATCGACTGGCCGGGGCGCAACACATCAGCTAGCGGGTCAGTAAAGGCGGGTTTGGGTGAGGCCGGGCGGGTGTTTTTCATGCTGCACGCTTTCGAGCCGGATCGAGCCGGCGCATGTCGTGCTGTGGGAAGGGAATTGCGTCGTTCATAAGGGTGGCTGTTAATGAGGGTGCGCGAAGAGTATCAAAGCCTGTTGGCCGGGGGGTAATCAAGCAGCTCCGTAACGCGGACCCCGCAACTGCGTTGGAGGATTGATCCTGTGCGCCCGGTTTCCGGGATAATGCCGCCTTGTTGAAAGGGTTTTACCGTGTCCGTCGTCAATATTTCCTGCTACAAATTCGTCACCCTGACCGACCGCGAGGCCTTGCGTGCCGACCTCACCGCGCGCTGCCTGGATCTCGGCCTCAAGGGCACCATCCTGCTTGCACCCGAGGGGATCAACGTCTTCCTCGCGGGATCGCGCGAAGCGATCGATACCATTGTCGCCCATCTGCGCGCCAACCCGCGTTTCGCCGATCTTGCGCCCAAGGAAAGCCTTTCCGCCGAACCGCCGTTCCACCGGATGCGGGTGCGGCTGAAGAAGGAAATCATCACCATGAAAATGTCGCTAATCCGGCCCGAAGAAGGCCGCGCCCCCTCGGTGGATTCTGCCACGCTGAAGCAATGGCTGGATCGTGGCTGCGACGATGCAGGCCGCCCGGTGGTGATGCTCGACACCCGCAACGACTACGAAGTCACCGCTGGCACCTTCGATGACGCTGTCGATTATCACATCGGCGTTTTCAGTGAATTTCCGCCGCAGCTTGCCGCGCATCGCGCCGACTTCGCGGGGAAGACCGTCGTCTCATTCTGTACCGGCGGCATCCGCTGCGAAAAAGCCGCCATTCACATGAAGGCCATCGGCATCGAGCATGTGTATCAGCTTGAAGGCGGCATTCTCAAATATTTTGAGGAAGTCGGCGGCGCGCACTACCACGGCGATTGCTTCGTGTTCGACGAGCGCGAAGCGGTGAGCGCCGATTTGCAACCGGCCGGGGCAGGCTGCATCGCTAGCCTGTCGGAGTGTGTTTGTCTGATTATGAAGTCTACATATTGGCGACGCGCTCGGTAATACACTCGTACGCACCCATCTCAAATTCACGGCACACCCATGGCCGATTGTCATAAATCGTGCATTTCATAGTGTCCCGGTTCAGGGCCGCGCACCAGCCATCCTCCAGGCGTGCCATGTGCCAGCTGCCCCACTCATCGGTCTCAATGAACCGGTCGGGCACGCCTGTATCGCTAATGAGCATGACTTCCAGCCGGCAGCAGCAGGCCCGGCAGTTTTCACAGGTCACCTCGGGTTCAGGCGGAAGTGTCGCTTCGATAGTCATAAATGGGTTTTCATCGTTGATGGTGGCCGTTATCTACATGGCTTTAATGTGTTTTGTATAACCGTCAGCCTAGTAGGACAAGCATTCATGCGTGGGCGGCCAGAAGCGGTCATTCGTCCTCTGCCCAGCCCCGTCTGACTGCCGGACTGCACAACGATCGTTTCGGCAAACGCGCTCAGCAGGTAACGAGTTCTGTGTGTCCAAAGCCTTTGGCGTAGTCGAGCACGGAGATGACCGTCGGCGTCACGCGGAATATTCGGACCTCCTCCGCTGTCGGCATTGGCATCGGCACGGCGCTCTGTTCCGGATACTTCAGCGGGAACATATTCAAGACCCTATTCGCTTCGGCCGGGTCGACTATCGCCTGCGCGTGTGCCGCCATGGAAAGGCCGGTGATCGCCATCAGATCCGGCGTGTCGTGATCGATGGTCAGCGACACCCGATCATCTCGCGCCAGATTCGCTGCCTTCTGGCTGTCCAGGCCGCAGAGGAAGTAGAGGGTGAGACCGTCGTTCACGTATCCGACGGTCGTCGCCTGCGGCCAACCATCCGGCCTTAACGTGGCAATCGTCATGATCCGGTGTTGATCCAACAGAGCCAGGATCTTGTTTCTAATCGCTTCGTTCATCTGTCGTCTCCATGATTGCGTGCGATTTAATAATCCTATCTAAGCTGATGCCAAGAAAAAACCAAGCCGCTGCGCACACCCAAAAGGCCAATTACCTGCAGGCAATCATGTGGCTTTGTCGAAGTCATGGGGATGCCTCCCTGAAGAAGGAGCGAGAATCCCCGGCGTCGTCTTGACCGCATCGTGTCGGTCTCAGCCTTCCTCGGGCGATCAAATTCAATTCAGCGCCCGAATCGACTGCATCGGCGGCACGCGGGTGATGTGCCGCGTGGTGAGCCAGCCGCTGGTACCCACCAGCAGCGCACCTGCAGTCGGCAGCGCAAGCCACAGCCAGGGGTGCAGTTGCACCGGCAGCTCGAACAGGCGATGGGCGATCAGCGCCATGGCGATTTCGGCGCAGGCGCTGGCGAGCAGACCGGCCAGCAATCCAAGCGCAATGAACTCGCTCCACAGGCTTTTGGCCAGGTAGGCGCGCTGGGCGCCCAGGGTGCGCAGCAGGACGGCCTCCTGCTGGCGGGCATCAAGGCTGGCGAGCAGGGTGGCGACGACGACGGCCATGCCGGCAGCGAGCAAAAACCCGAGCAGCAGTTGAATCGCGCCGATGATCTGGGCGAACACGGCTTCGATGTTGGCGATGACTTTGTCCAGCGCCAGCACGGTGATGCCGGGGAAGGCTTTGACGAAGCGGGGCAAGACGCTGGCCTTTCCCGCGGGCACGTGAACGCTGGCAATGGAACTCGCGGGCAGGGCGTCGAGCTGGCCGGGGGCGAAGATGACGAAGAAGTTGGGCTGCATCGAATCCCACTTCACGCTGCGGATGCTGCTGATGCGCGCAGTCAGTGTCTGGTCGCCGACCTGGAAGCCGAGCGCGTCGCCGACTGCCAGATTCAGCTGCTCGGCCATGCCGGATTCGACCGAGATTTCAGCGGAAGCCCCCGCTTCGCGGGGATAAAGGTCGCTGCGCAGCAGCGGGGCACCCGCCAGCGTGCCCTTTACGGATACTGCGGTGCGGCGTTCGCCGTGCCAGCGTCCGGCGAGCACGGTGTTGTTGGCGGGCAGGCTGGCGGTCCAGGTCAGATTGAGTTCGCGCCGCAGCGAGGCGTTGTCGCGCCCCTCGGGCGGCAGGGTGGCGGCGATGGGCGAACCGTTTTTGCTGACCAGACGACCGCGTACCATAGGATACAACGCGGACGCCTGCAGCTGATGCTGCTTCAGAAAACTGGCGACGGCTGCCTGCTGCTGCGGCGCGATGTTCACCAGAAAATAATTGGGTGCATCGGGCGGCAGTTGGGCACGCCAGCTGGCGATGAGGTCGCTGCGCACCAGCGCCAGCAGGGCGACCAGAAACAGCGCGAGGGTGAATGCGCCGAGTTGCACTGTGCTGTCGAAGCGGTGGCGCAGCAGTTGCGCGAGGCCAAAGCGCAGCGGACCGTGGCTCATCTTTTGTACAACCCGCCCGCCCACTAGCGCCAGCCGGGCGAGCAGGATCAACACCCCCACCAGTCCAGCCAGTGCGCCGACGAAGACGCCGACCAGTTTAACGTCGCCCGCGTACCACGCGATCAGCATCAGCAGCGCCGAGCCGCTGATCGTCATGCTGATCCAGGCGGCCAGCGGCAGCGGTGGCAGTTCGCGCCGCAACACCCGCAGCGGCGACACGCGGATCAGGCGCATCAGCGCGGGCAGGCTGGCACCCGCCAGCGCCAGCAGGCCGCTGACCATGGCGACCCCCACCGGTGCCGCGCCCAGCGCCGGCAGGCGGGTGGCGGCATCGGGCAGGATCATCAGTGCCAGCGCGTGTTGCATGGCCGCGCCGATCGCTACGCCGAGCAGGCTGCCGAGCAGCCCCAGCGTCAGCAACTGGACGGCATACAGCGTGCGCAGTTGCGCCGTGGTGGCGCCCATGCAACGCAGCAGCGCGGCCTGGTCGTAATGGCGCAGCGCGTGCCGATGCGCGGCAATGGCGATGGCGGCCACCGATAGCAGCAGGCTGATCAGTGCGGTGAGCTGGATGTAGCGGTCGGCGTTGACGAAGGCGCCGCGCAGCGTTTCGACGCCTTCGCGTGAACCGATGAGGCGCTGGGTGCTGTCGAGCGTAGGTTTGAGCGCCGCGCTGAAAGCGGCCAGGGGTTGGGCGTCTCCCGCAAATTGATAGAGATAGCTGACGCGGCTGCCCGGTTGCAATACACGGGTTTGTGCGACGGCGTCGGCACGCAGGAACACGCGTGGCGCGAGGCCGAACACGCCGCCGAGCTGGCCGGGTTCTTCGGCCACCACTCCAGCGATGGTGAAGTCCGTTTCGCCGATTTGCACACGGTCGCCGACCTGCGCATTCAGCAGGGGCAGCAGCGAAGCATCGACATAAATCGCACCGGGCGGCGGTTGCGCCGGGCGCGGTGTGCCGGGTTCAAACGGACGCGCCGCGATGCGCACGCTGCCACGCAGCGGGTAGGCGGCGTCAACTGCGCGCAGGGTGGCGAGCTGGAAGGCATCGCCCTTGGCGAGCATGCTAGTGAATTCGATGGCGCTGCTGGTGGTGAGCGCGTGGTGCGGCCAGAGCGTGATCGGGCGCGGGCTGCTGACCAGCAGGTCGGCACCGAGAAAGCTCGCCCCCTGTTCGCTCATCGCACGCTTCAGGCGGTCGCCGAGAAAACCGGTGGTGGCGACGCTGCCGACGCCGATGACGAGCGCCAGCAACAGCACGCGCCATTCGCCGCTTGCGCGTTCGCGCCGCAACAACCAGAGGCCCAACCGGACGAAGTTCATGCGACGCGACCAGCAACCAGATGAATCCGCCGCTGGCAGCGTGCCGCCAATGCTTCGTCGTGGGTGACGAGAATGAGGGTGGTGTGGGCGGAGGCATTGAGCTCGAACAGCAACTCGATGATGCGCGCGCCGGTGTCAGCGTCGAGGTTGCCGGTCGGTTCGTCGGCAAACACGATTTCGGGATCGGTGGCAAAGGCGCGCGCCAGCGCGATGCGTTGCTGCTCGCCGCCGGACAGCTGCCGCGGCGTGTGACCGGCGCGCGCAGCCAGGCCGACGCGGGTGAGCCAGTGGGTGGCGCTTTCGTGTGCGTCCGGTCGGCCTGCGAGTTCCAGCGGCAGCAGGATGTTTTCCAGCGCGGTCAGCGCAGGCAGCAATTGAAACGACTGGAACACAAAGCCGATGCGCCCTGCACGCAGGCGGGCACGGGCATCTTCGTCGAGCGCGTTCAGGTACTGGCCAAGCAAAAATAGTTCGCCGCTGCTGGGTTGATCGAGCCCCGCCAGCAAGCCGAGCAAGGTCGATTTGCCGGAGCCGGACGCCCCTGTGATGGCCAATGTTTCGCCTGCTTTGACGGCAAGCTCGACTTCGCTGAGGATGACGAGTGAGCCGTCGGCGGTGTTCACGCGCTGGGACAAGGCGCGCGCCGCGACGACGGGGAACTGGGCACTGTCTGGTGGGGTCATCAAGCTGGCTTCAGATTAGGGTGAATCAATGAATTATCGCGTGGGGTTGCTGTTTCTGTTGGGCTTGCCGGGATGGGCGTTCGCCAGTTCGTGCTCATTGTTGATTGTCGGCGACAGTTTGAGTTCCGGTCATGGTCTGGAAACCGGCACCAGTTGGGTGGCCAGGCTCGATGCGCGGCTGCAGAAAACCGCGCCCGACTGGCGCGTGGTTAACGCCAGCGTCAGCGGCGACACCACGCAAAATGGCGTGCAACGGCTGCAGCCTGCGCTGGATCGACAGCGCCCGCAAGGCGTGCTGATCGAACTCGGCGGCAATGATGCCCTGCGCGGCATTCCGCCGGCGGAGATCAAACGCAATCTGCGAACCATGATCCGCCAGGCCAAGGCGGCGGGCGCGTGGGTGGTGCTGTTCGACGTGCCCGTGCTGCCGAATTACGGCAAGCCCTATGCCGACGCGGTAACAAAAGTGTATGAACAACTGGCGCGGGAGGAAAAAGTCACGCGCGTGCCATGTTTTGTGTGCGGTGTCGGGGTTACCCCCAGCCTGATGCAGGCTGACGGCATCCACCCGAACGAAAAGGCGCAGGTGCAGATGCTCGATGTGGTGTGGCCGACTATCCAGCCGAAACTGCGTTGCCCGGTGAACCGGCCATGAGCAGCGCAACGTGTCCGTGTGGCTCCGGGCGCACGCTCGAAGCGTGTTGCGGACGGCTTCACAGCGGGGATCCCGCCCCGGACGCCGAAACCCTGATGCGCTCGCGTTACAGCGCCTACGTGCTGGGGTTGGAGGATTACCTAAAGGTGACCTGGCATCCTGACACCCGGCCCGCGGCGCTGGAACTCGATGCCACGCCGCGCCCGCAATGGCTGGGGTTGGTGGTCAAGTCGCACACGCCGCTGGATGACCATCACGCCACCGTCGAATTCGTAGCGCGCTACAAGCTGAATGGCCGCGCGTTCAAGTTGCACGAAACCAGCCGGTTTGAACGGGTCGAAGGGCGCTGGCTATATGTCGATGGCGCGATGCTCGATTAGGGGGTGGTGAACGTCTTATGTTCGGTGCGGATTCAACCGGTGGATGCAACACACTAGAGACTGCGTAAGCAGAAGGAGTGTTGCATATGAAATACAGGACACGGATTTATTATTCTGAGAGCCAAAAAGCCTTGATGTGGGACCGCTGGCAGAAGGGGGACACCCTTCACCAGATTGCAAAGCTGTTTGACCGACACCACGCATCGATCCGGGGCATTCTTGCTGAGACAGGTGGGATTCGTCCGGCCCCACGCCGCCGTCCGAAATTGGCACTGACATTGGCAGAACGCGAAGAGATCTCGAGAGCTGTGGTCGCGGGACACTCGCTCCGTTCTATCGCAGCTTCACTCGGACGCGCACCCTCCACCATCAGCCGTGAACTCAACCGAAACGGTGGTGAGGAGCGCTATCGGGCGAGCCAAGCCGACCAGGCTGCCTGGGATCGGGCCCGTCGCCCCAAGACCTGTAAACTCGCACAGAACCGAACCTTGGCACGCATCGTGGCTGGCAAGCTCCAATTGGAGTGGTCACCGCAGCAGATTGCCGGGTGGCTCAAGCGTACTTATCCGGACGACGACAACGGTCAGGTGTCACACGAGACCATCTACCGCAGCCTCTTTATTCAGGCCCGTGGGGCCCTGAAGAAAGAGTTGTTGCAGCACTTGAGGCGCACACGGGGAATGCGCCGTTCGCGCCATCACACGATGAAGACGAACAACCACGGCAGAATTACTGACACGGTATCGATCAGCGAGCGACCGCCCACGGTAGAGGACCGGGCCGTGCCGGGCCACTGGGAAGGCGATCTGCTGTTCGGCAGCAAGAATAGCCAGATCGCGACGCTCGTGGAACGTCAAACACGCTACGTAATGCTGGTGAAGGTCGATGGCAAGGATACCGAGACGGTCATCAATGCGCTGATCAAGCACGCCCACAAGCTACCCCAGGAACTCTACCAGTCCTTGACCTGGGATCGCGGCAAGGAGATGGCTGACCACAAGCGCTTCACACTGGCGACCGACATCAAGGTGTATTTCTGCGATCCTCAGAATCCTTGGCAGCGGGGATCCAATGAAAATACGAACGGGCTATTGAGACAGTATTTCCCAAAGGGAATCGACATTTCGTCCTATTCCCAAGCCAAGCTCAATGCGGTGGCCCGGCGATTGAATGAACGTCCGAGAAAAACACTAAACTATGAAACACCGGCTGAACGATTTGCCCAATCTGTTGCATCCACCGGTTGAATCCGCAGGCCTGAACGGTCATTGGGGGATTGCTGCTCGGGCGGTCGCTCGACTTCACATTGTTGCCATTCGACCAACGAAAAATCAGCGGCGACAAATCGGAACGACCCCCGAAAAACGCTACTCACCCTATTAACGCGAGGCGGTCGGGCATGGTGCGATTGGCGAACGGCTGGTCAGCGAAACGAAAGCAGACTCCCTTGTTCGCATGAAGAATTGAATCGATCGAGCAATACCGGTCGAGCACACGCCCTACCAAAGTGCTGTCCAACGATACGGCCTCGACTTAATGACAATCTGAGCAAGCTGTGAACGCTCGAACACCCGATCCAACACGCCAACCCTCGACCATCGGCTCATGCGCGTGTAAATCGTATGCCATCGGTCAAAGCGCTTGGGCAGGCCGCGCCACTTGCAGCCTGGCTCGGCGACGACAGGATGGCGCTAAGAACTTGCAGGTTCGAGAGGCTGACATTCCCGCGCTGGCGCGGCAGGCAGTCCTCAACCAGGCGGTAGATCAAGATGGTGTTGCGATGACCGGTTGAACCTACCCTTTTTTGTACTAGGCTTGATGACATGTCTACTCTTGCCTGTTTGCTGTTAATGGCAGGGATAGGTTGTGGGCGTGCCGTCGCCATTCCAACTTAGCCGAATTAACCAAGAGCTGATCACGTTTCATCGAGCGGCAACGCTGAAAATACTAAGGACCGAAAAAACACCATCATTCGGGAGGGTGTCATGCATTACCGAACGCTGCTTTCAGCAGCATTGATAGCTATCGGCATGCTGGCATTTTCCGGCTGCAAGAGGGATTCAGGCATGGCCGCTTCAGCGCAAAAGCCTGAAACCATCAATTTCAGCAGCGACTATCAGGCCGTGTTCATGGATAACGGCCAGGTGTTCTTCGGCAAGCTGGAGCGGGCTGGCAGCGACTATCCCATCCTGCGCAGCGCGTATGCCGTGCGCAACCAGGTCAATCCGGAAACCAAGGAAGTGCGCAGCGAGCTTCTCAAGCGCAGCGCCGCGGAACTGCACAACCCAGACTTTATGGTGCTGAATGCCAGGCATATCGTCGCCATCGAATCTGTCGGTGCCGATTCCCGCGTCGCCCAGCTCATACGCCAGGGCGAAAGCGCGGCCGCACCACCCCCCAGTCCATAAGGCGCAACAAACTGCAACAGGCGGCAACTAACCGTAAGTGGAGGAGATCATGATGAATACGCAGAAAACCGTATTAGCCCTGGCCTTGTCAGCGGCCTTTGCCCAGCCAGTTCAGGCGGCGAACAAATATTGGGTGTGCGGCAGCGCTTACTGGGATACCACCTGCTGGAGCGACACGGCCGGCGGCGCCGCCACGCTTGGCCAACCGGTGAATGGCGACAACGCTTACCTTGTCCAGGGGGATCCCACCAACCGCACGGTTTATTACTGGAACACTGCCTACCCCTCAGCAGTGTTGAATGCCTTGACGATCGATGCCGCCGGCGGCATCGGCACTATATCGCTCTCGCAAACAAAAGACCCGCTGGCGGCGACTGTTGAATATATCGGCTACTACGGCACCGGCAGCTTTACCCAGAGTGGTGGCACGAATACGGTCAATACCCAACTAGTCCTCGGCGGCAACATTGGTAGCAACGGCGCTTACACCCTCTCCGGCACGGGCAGCCTCACGGCGGCTTACGAGTATGTCGGCTATTGGGGCACCGGCAGCTTTACCCAGAGCGGCGGCACGAATACGGTCAGCAACACCCTCTACCTCGGCACCAACAGCAACAGCAACGGCACTTACATTCTCTCCGGCACGGGCAGCCTCACGGCGGGTTACGAGTATATTGGCCAGAGTGGCACCGGCAGCTTCACCCAGAGCGGTGGCACGAATACGGTCAATACCCAACTAGTCCTCGGCGGCACCATTGGTAGCAACGGCACTTACACCCTCATGAGCGGCACCCTCATGGTCGCTGGCAATATCGTTAAAGGTAGTGGTTCCGGCACGCTGAATATCGACGGCGGCAGCCTCAGCGTGGGCGGCGGTAACGGCAGCATCAATGTGGGCACCCTGGTACTGGGCTCCACAGCGGGTTCCAGCGGCATCCATACCCTCTCCGGCACGGGAAGCCTCACGGCGGCTAACGAGTATATCGGCAACTTCGGCACCGGCAGCATCACCCAGAGCGGTGGCACGAATACGGTCAGCAACACCCTCTACCTCGGCACCAACAGCAACAGCAACGGCACTTACATTCTCTCCGGCACGGGCAGCCTCACGGCGGGTTACGAGTATATTGGCCAGAGTGGCACCGGCAGCTTCACCCAGAGCGGTGGCACGAATACGGTCAATACCCAACTAGTCCTCGGCGGCACCATTGGTAGCAACGGCACTTACACCCTCATGAGCGGCACCCTCACGGTCGCTGGCAATATCGTTAAAGGTAGTGGTTCCGGCACGCTGAATATCGACGGCGGCAGCCTCAGCGTGGGCGGCGGTAACGGCAGCATCAATGTGGGCACCCTGGTACTGGGCTCCACAGCGGGTTCCAGCGGCATCCATACCCTCTCCGGCACGGGAAGCATTAGCGCGGCTAATGTCACGATTGGCGCAGCAGGGTCAGGATATTTGACACAGTCCGGCGGCACGTTAACGGCTAGCAACCTTACCATCAACGATACCTATGCTTTTAACGGCGGCAGCCTGGAGGTGAACGGCAGCCTGAACAACAACGGTATCTTTACCATAGCGGGCGGGACCATTTCCGGCAATGGCACGCTAGTGAACAATGCCTTTGTCTCCGGTTTTGGGACGATTGGCAGCAGCGGTGGGTTCACGAACAATGCCTTTGTCACCCAGAGCGGAGGGAATTTGATCCTGAGCAACACCGGCGCTAATGCCAACTACGGCAACATGGACCTCGCCACCGGTTATCAGCTGCGCTTGAACGGCGCGAGCCTCGATAACGGCGGCACCATTAATCTCAACAACGCCGTGGTAGCAGGCACCGGAACGTTGAACAATACCTATGGCGGCGTCATCGCCGGACGCGGAATTATCTCGTCAAACTTCAGCAACAGCGGCGGAGTGGTGGCGGTGACAAGCGGCACGACACGCATCACCCAGGCATTTTCCAGCAGCGGTGCGATTCAACTGGGCGGCCCCACGGCGAGCCTGACAGGTGGGGCTATTACCAACACCGGCACAATCGAGGGCGTGGGTAGTGTGGGCAATTCCATCACTAACACCGGCATTGTCCGTGCCGGCGCTGGCACGCTCACGCTGAGCGGTGTGTCCGTCAGCAACAACGCGGGGGGCTTGATGACGGCATCAAGCGGCGGCACCATCCTGGTGGCCAACAGCATGAGCAGCAACGCGGGGGTCATCAATCTGAATGGCGGCGCTTTCGATAGCAACAATCACGCCATGGGCAATACCGGCCAGATTTCCGGTTACGGCACGCTGCGCACCGGCGGCCTGACCAACAGCGGTAGCATGACGCTTACCGGCGGTACCACCACGATCAATGGCAACGTGACCAATGGTGCGGGAGGAAAACTGGAAGTCGCGCACAATCCGGCGATCTTCACAGGCGATGTCGTCAATAACGGCATAGTCAAGACCACCAACACCACGGTCACCTTCGCTGGCACCTATATGGAGAACGGTGTGTTCGTCAGCGACCCGTCGAACAATTACTTCACGAACGTCGTTATCGGAACAAACGGCTACTGGACCGGCGGCGTGGGCGACAACTTCTACGTCAGCGGCAACTTCGAGAACTACAGCCTGCAAAACACGCTCTGGAACACCAACGGCGCAAGCCTGATTCTGAACGGTACGTCGATGCAGAACGTGTATCTGGCTGGCAATGATCTGGGCGCCCTAGTTAGTGGATATGGCAATAATTTTGCCTGGGGCGAGTTTTCACTGGTTGCAGGTACCAGCGTGAAATTGTGGGATGGCAACAGCGACCCGGGGGCGGCGCTATATGTCGGCCTTGTGGAACTGGGGGGTGGGATCAGCCAACTCTCAAGTATCGACAGCCCCTACAATATTTACTATGACGCGAACCTGGCGGGCAACGCCTATCTTGGCGGCCAAACCTATGCCTTGAATGGCGGCGGCTCCCTGATGGCCGCACAGCCCGTTCCCGAGGCAAAAACCTACGCCATGATGTTGGCTGGCCTTGGGCTGATGGGTGTCGTGGTCCGGCGTAGACAACAAGTCGCCTAACTGTCCCTCCAACGCGCCCCAGCCTTGAATCTTTCCCGAATCCAACCAAGGAGACGGCAGCATGAATACTCGCCTTTGTACTCAATTGGCGCTTGTGGCAGCGCTTGGAATTTCCGGAACCACCCACGCCGCCCTGCAGGGGCGCGATCTTGACGGCAACCTCGCCACCTTCGAAGCGTATTACGACACCGTGCTCGACATCACCTGGCTGGCCGACGCCAACTACGCCATGACCATCGGGCTACGACGCCGACGGTAGAATGAACTGGTCCGAGGCCAACACTTGGGCTGCTAACCTTAGCGTTGTCGATGCCGTCAACAGCATCGTTTACGATAACTGGCGGCTGCCCACTATCGAACCCGTCAACGGCACCAGCTTCAACTACACCCAGAGCTACGACGGGAGCACCGATGTCGGCTACAACATCATTAGCCCGGAGAGCGAAATGGCGTACATGTATTACGTCAACCTCGGTAACCCCGGCTATTACACCCCGGCGGGCGTGGTGAGCGGCTGCTACAGCCGTCCGATACCTGCCTAGACAACACCGGCCCCTTCAGCAACCTCCAGCCCGACGCGTACTGGTCCGGGTTGGCGTACGCGCCGGATCCACTCCGCGCTTGGCATTTCCGCATGATCGGCGGCGGCCAGTTCGGGAACGTCAAGAGCAACGACTTATATGCTTGGGCTGTGAGCCCCGGCTCTGTCGGTGCCATACCGGAGGCGCAGACGTATGCGCTGATGCTGGCTAGCCTAGGGCTGATCGGGTGGCGCGCCCGGCGGCGTGGGTGATTCGATTTTTGGAGCGCTTTGTCCAGTTCAGGGTGGAAGCCGAAACCGGTCGGAAGTGACAATTCGCCGATAAGGAAAACTGCCACTCAGCCAGCGTTCTCGGTCAATGGCTGTTAGCTGATCTAAACCTGTCGCGCGTGTTGCTTGGAGCCAGTGGCCGTTCAGGCCGAGCAAGAGACGGTCACACGACAGTGCTTTAACTTCCGCTATTTGGGCGATTGGGGACGAGGTAATTTTTGGCAATTGTCCCGCCAGTGTCCCATGAAAGAAAAAGCACCTAGGCCGTTAAGCGCTAGGTGCTTTGTATTTGGTGGGGTGGACGATGGGGCTCGAACCCACGACAACAGGAATCACAATCCTGGACTCTACCAACTGAGCTACGTCCACCACTGTTACAACTCAAACAAAACCTTGGCCTGCCCGACAGGAATCGAACCTGTAACCCCCAGCTTAGAAGGCTGGTGCTCTATCCGGTTGAGCTACGGGCAGAGCGTTACTATCCTCGGGCGCCATCTTAAAATTATTGGGGGTGGTCGGGGTGAGGGGATTCGAACTCCTGACATCCTGCTCCCAAAGCAGGCGCGCTACCGGGCTGCGCTACACCCCGAAATCCTGATAATGCGGTCCAGCTGCATTTCGGAGAAGCGAGACTATACATGGGCAAAGTGGGTGTGGTCAATTTTAGCTTGAGTAAAGTAGTCGGTTTCCGGGAAAATCACCTATTTGCATCAGGGTGGATTGAATGAGCGCACGTATTCTTGACGGCAAGGCCATGGCCGACACCATTCTTGCCGTGGTCCACGACAAGGTGGCCGAACGCGAGGTACAGGGCAAACGCCCGCCCGGTTTGGCGGTGATTCTGGTGGGCGACGATGCCGCCTCGGCGGTGTATGTGCGCAACAAGAAACGTGCATGTGAACGGGCGGGGGTGACCAGCGTGGCGCATGACCTGCCGAGTGTGACGACGCAGGAACAGGTGCTGGCATTGATCGATACGTTGAATGCCGATCCGGCCATCGACGGCATTCTGGTGCAGCTGCCCCTGCCCGCGCATATCGATACGGAAACGGTGATTGAACGCATCCAGCCTAACAAGGACGTCGACGGTTTTCACCCCTACAACATTGGTCGTTTGGCGGTGAAGATGCCGACGCTGCGACCATCCACCCCGCGCGGCATCATGACGCTGCTGCGCGCCACCAATGAGGAGTTGCGCGGCAAGAATGCGGTGATGGTCGGCGCGTCGAATATCGTCGGGCGGCCGATGAGCCTGGAGCTTTTATTGGCCGGTTGCACCATTACGGTGTGCCATAGCGCGACGCGCGATCTGGAAAGCTTTGTGCGCTCCGCCGAAATACTGGTGGTGGGGGTAGGCAAGCCGCACATGATTCCGGGCGACTGGATCCGTGAAGGCGCGATCGTGATCGACGTGGGCATCAACCGCCTGCCTGACGGCAAGCTGGTCGGCGATGTCGATTTTGAATCCGCCGCGCAACGGGCCAGCTGGATCACCCCGGTGCCCGGCGGGGTGGGGCCGATGACCGTGGCGACCCTGCTGGAAAATACGCTGGAAGCGGCGTTGATGCACAACCCCTGATCGGGGTGTTTGATCAGAGTTGGTGTAGCGCCCTGAGATAGCCGATATCGACAAACGATCGTTCAAGATCGGGGCCGGCAATGAGCTGGCTGGGTTCGCCGGGGTCACCGAGATCGGACAGCACCACCGCCGCACCGGTGAAGTCGTGATCGAGCGTGTAGTCGTTGACCGTGACCAGTGTTTTCAGACCCGCCCCCAAACTGGAGCGCAGGCCGTTTTCCGAGTCTTCGAAGGCGAGGCAGTCGACGGCTTTCAGTCCCATTTTTTCCAGCGCGTAAAAATAGATGTCGGGCGCCGGTTTTTTGGCGGGCACGATGTCGCCCGCGGCAATCACTTCGAACCAGTCCTGTGTTCCGGCACCCAGGCTGTGTTCCAGCAAGACCGTGACGTTTTCCGGCGTGGTGGTGGTGGCGATCGCCAGACGCAGTCCGGCGGCGCGCGCCTCGATCAGCAGGCGCTTGACCCCGGGGCGAATCGGAATGCCACCGTGCGCAGCCAGCTCCGCGTAATGGCGGGTTTTGCTTTTGTGCAGTTCGACCACCATCTCGTCGAAATTGGCGGGCTTCTGATAGTCCGGACGATAGTGCTCGACATAGTGTTTCATGCGCTCTTTGCCACCCGTCACGGCAAGCAGTTTGCCATAGAGGGCAACGTCCCAATGCCAGTCGAGCCCGGCATCGGAAAAGGCCTGGTTGAACGCGGGACGATGACCGTCGCGCTCGGTGTCGGCAAGGGTGCCGTCAACGTCGAAAATAAGGGCTTGTAGAGTCATATTGGTTGCGGCGTGAGGGGATTTTGTTATTTAATCGGGCTGGATTTTACTGAATGTTGCAAAAAGTGTGGGTTAGCTGAAAAATTGGTGCAATTCGCGTTTAATCAGTGAAATCAGGCGAAGAATACATGAAGCCAAATAGCGCGCGTATTTTTGCAGCTTGATGGCCGAAGTCTGCAACACTTGGCCAGTTCATCTCCCTCCGCTTACAAATAGGCTCGCACCATGGCAAATACTGACGAATTCGACCGTTATTACAATGGCTTGCTCTATAGCGTGATGCGCTGGGATCAGCTGACGGCGTTCTGGCAGAAACTGGATGCCGGGGCAGGGTGGTATCTTTATGCGGTTGGTCAACCGGTGCCGACAGCGCCTTCTGCCGCCGACAAGGTGCAACAGTTCATGGGCGAAATGGATGAACTGTTGCGGCGCGAACATCATGAAGATTACTGTGCGATTGTGTATGCAGATAACCTCGATGCACCCAATTTCATCAAGATTTACGACCCCAACCATCTGGGGAGTTCATGCGGTTCGAGTGCAACCAAATCATCGATCTTACCGGGCTGGCTGATGTGCAAAACGCCCCCGCGCGAGCTGGAAATGAACGGGGTCGTCACGGGCCAGCGTAAACGCTGGTGGCAGAGTTTTCTGGGCGAGCTGGCCTGATTTACGTGCTCGCGAACCCAATAAAAAACGCGCCCGATGGCGCGTTTTTTATTGGCGAGGCGCGCGCGTAAACGCGCGCCGGACGATTTAACTCGCCTGTTCGTCAGGGGCTTCCGGAGCTGTCGCTGCAGGCGCATCGAGCAGTGCCTTCATGGACAAGCGCAGGCGGCCTTTTTCATCGGCCTCCAGAATCTTCACCCTCACAACCTGACCTTCTTTCAGGTGATCGCCGATGGCGTTGACGCGCTCGTGGGCGATCTGCGAGATGTGCAGCAGGCCATCGCGACCCGGCAGCACATTCACGATCGCGCCAAAGTCCAGCAGCTTGATGACCGGACCTTCGTAGACCTTGCCGACTTCGACTTCGGCGGTGATTTCCTCGATGCGCTTCTTCGCCAGTTCACCGGCTTCCATGCTGGTGCAGGCGATTTTCACGCTGCCGTCTTCCTGGATGTCGATCTGGGTGCCGGTTTCTTCGGTCAGTGCGCGGATGACGGCGCCGCCCTTGCCGATGACGTCGCGGATTTTTTCCGGGTTGATCTTCATCGCGATGATGCGCGGCGCGTAAGCCGACATTTCATGCACGTCCGACGATACCGACGCTTTCATGATCTCAAGGATGTGCATACGGCCTTCCTTGGCCTGCTTCAGCGCGGCGTCCATGATTTCTGCTGTGATGCCCTGGATCTTGATGTCCATCTGCAGCGCGGTGACGCCTTTTTCGGTGCCTGCGACCTTGAAGTCCATGTCGCCGAGATGATCTTCGTCGCCGAGGATGTCGGTCAGCACGGCGAACTTGCCGCCTTCCTTGATCAGACCCATGGCGATACCGGCAACGTGCGCTTTCAACGGTGCGCCCGCATCCATCAGCGACAGACAGCCGCCGCACACCGAGGCCATCGACGATGAGCCGTTGGATTCGGTGATTTCGGACACGACGCGCATGGTGTAGCCGAATTCTTCCTTGCTCGGCAGCACAGCCATCAGGGCACGCTTGGCAAGGCGGCCATGGCCGACTTCACGGCGCTTGGGTGCGCCCACGCGGCCGGTTTCGCCGGTGGCGTAGGGCGGCATGTTGTATTGCATCATGAAGCGGTCGGAGTAGCTGCCTTCCAGCGCGTCGATGGTTTGTTCGTCGCGCCCGGTGCCGAGCGTGGTGACCACCAGCGCCTGGGTTTCGCCACGGGTGAACAGGGCGGAACCGTGGGTGCGCGGCAACACGCCGGTGCGGATGGTGATCGGGCGCACGGTGCGGGTATCGCGGCCGTCGATACGTGGCTGGCCGGACAGGATGCGGTTACGCACCACGCTGGCTTCCAGACGGTGGAATGCATCCTTCACGCTGTTGGCAGCGACGGTGTCCATGTCGACGGTGATGAGTTCGGCATAAGCCTTGTTGCGGACGTCGTCGACTGCGGTCATGCGCGCCTGTTTCTGCTTGATGTTGTATGCCTGCTGCAGGCCGTCTTCGGCCAGCGTCTTCAGGCGTTCCACCATCGCCGTATCTTCGGCAGGTGCCTGCCAATCCCAGGCATCGGCACCGGCTTCATCGGCCAGTTCGTTGATCGCATTGATCACCGCACGCATCTGGGTGTGGCCGAACACAACCGCACCCAGCATGATGTCTTCCGGCAATTCCATCGCTTCGGATTCGACCATCAGCACAGCGGATTCAGTACCGGCAACGACCAGGTCGAGCGCGGAATCTTTCAGTTCGGAATTGGACGGGTTCAGTACATATTCGCCGTTGATGAAACCGACGCGTGCTGCGCCCACCGGGCCGTCAAACGGCAGGCCGGACAGCGACAGCGCTGCGGAAGCACCGATCAGCGCGGGAATGTCGGCGCTGACTTCGGGGTTGGACGACATCACCGTGGCGATGATTTGCACTTCGTTGAAAAAGCCGTCCGGGAAAAGCGGGCGGATCGGGCGGTCGATCAGGCGGCAAATCAGAATTTCACCGTCGGACGCGCGGCTTTCGCGCTTGAGGAAGCCACCCGGGATGCGGCCAGCGGCGTAGGTTTTTTCCTGATAGTCAACGGTCAGCGGGAAGAAGTCCTGGCCAGGCTTGACATCGGTTTTGGCAACGACGGTGACCAGCACCACGGTGTCGTCAATGTTGACAATGACGGCACCGCCAGCCTGACGGGCGATTTCGCCCGTTTCCAGGGTGACCTGATGGCGACCGTAGGTGAAAGTTTTCTTGATTGCGCTCACACGAGTTCCTTTCAAATGAAAACGCCCCGCGAGTGCGGGGCGAGGGAGTTCAGGGGGTCAAACGACCCGCCAACTGTGCCGATGCAGCAAGGTGCTGTGTCATTACAGTGGCTTTACCGGGCTTACTTACGCAGGCTCAGGCGTTCGATCAGGGTTTTGTAGCCTTCGAGGTTGGTGCGCTTCAGGTAATCCAGCAGCTTGCGGCGGCGGCTCACCATCTTCAGCAGACCACGACGCGAATGGTGATCCTTCATGTTGGCCTTGAAGTGGCCGGTCAGGTCATTGATGCGGGCCGTCAGCAGGGCAACCTGCACTTCGGGGGAGCCGGTGTCGGCGGCGGCACGTTGGTAATTCTGGACGATTTCAGCTTTTTGAACGACGGTAACAGCCATGGTGTACTCCTTCTAAATCGCGTGGCCTGCGGCTGAGCGGGACACGTTCTGGGAAACCGCGCATTTTACGCTAATTGGGGGGGCTAATTCAAGTTAGCCGCCTGTGTGGCGATGAGCCGGCGGGGAACCAATAGATCAGCATCTGCCAGGGCCAGGCCGAGGAACACCTGTGCTGTCGTATAGACGCGCATCAGTCCGGTCTGAGCGACTGGCAGCGCAACACTACGCCCCTGACACAAGGCTTCGGCATCGGCTGCTTCGAGCTGAACTGCGGGCAGGTGAGCCACCAGGCAGTCGGCGGGCATCAGCAAGGCCTGCCGCTGGCTAGCGTCAAGCGCTTCCAGTTCGACTAGCGTGTGCGCCTGTTCCAGTTTGAACCCGGCTACGGCGGTTCGCGTCAGCGCGGTGAGGTAGGCGCCGCATCCAAGTGCCGCGCCGATGTCCTGCGCCAGGGTGCGGATGTAGGTTCCGGCGGTGCATTGCACATCCAGCACCACACGCGGCGGGTCGCATTCGATCATGTCCAGTGAACGGATCGTCACTTTGCGCGGTGGGCGGTCGATTTCGATGCCGGCGCGCGCGTATTCATAAAGCGGGCGTCCCTGGTGTTTGAGCGCCGAATGCATCGGCGGGATTTGTTCTATTTCGCCCCTGAAACGGGGTAGAACAGCATTGATGTCGGTGCAGCTGGCAGTTACCTCGCGGGTGCTGAGTACCTCGCCTTCCGGGTCGCCGGTGGTAGTGGTGATACCGAGTTGTTGCACTGCGCGATAGTGTTTGTCGGCGTCGAGCAGATAAGCGGAAAACTTGGTGGCTTCGCCGAAACACAGCGGCAACAGGCCGTCGGCGAAAGGGTCGAGGGTGCCGGTATGGCCGGCTTTTTTAGCGTTGAGCAGCCACTTGGCTTTTTGCAGCGCGGCGTTGGACGTGATGCCGACCGGCTTGTTCAGTAGCAGCACGCCGTCGATTGGCTGGCGGGCGGGTTTCACTCGCTGATCGGTTTGGGCGTCACGTTTGCGCCATCTTCCTCTGTGGGAGGCGGCGCGTTTTTGGCGTCTTCGGCGACTGCTGCTTCAATCAGGTGGGTGAGCTGTATCCCGTATTCGACCGAACGGTCGTAGACGAAGGTGAGCTTGGGCACCACGCGTAACTGCATGCGGTGCGAGAGCTGGGAACGCAGAAAGCCGCTGGCGCGCTGCAGCCCCTGCAGGCAGGCATCATGCTCAGGCTGGCCGCCCAGGGTGGTGAAAAACACCTTGGCGAACTCCATGTCGCGGTTGACCTCCACTTCGGTGATGGTCAGCATGCCAACGCGCGGATCCTTCACTTCCTGCCGGATCAACTCCGGCAGTTCGCGCTGGATCTGGTCGGCGACGCGGCGCGCTCTCGGAAAATCCTTGGGCATTAAAGCGAACGCGCAAACTCTACGACTTCAAACACTTCCAGGTGATCGCCCACCTGGATGTCGTTGAAGTTTTTCAGGCTCAGGCCGCATTCAAAGTTGGCTTTGACTTCTTTGACGTCGTCCTTGAAACGCTTGAGCGAGTCGAGTTCGCCCTGATGGATCACCGTGTTGTTGCGGATCACGCGGATACCGGCGTTGCGCTTGATGACGCCATCGAGCACGTAGCAACCGGCAATCGATCCCACCTTGGAGATCACGAAGACCTGGCGGATTTCGACGGTGCCGATCACGCTTTCGCGTTTCTCGGGCGCCAGCATGCCGGACAGCGCGGCTTTCACCTCATCCACTGCTTCGTAGATGATGTTGTAGTAGCGGATGTCGACCCCGCTCGATTCGGCCAGCTTGCGTGCCAATGCGTCGGCGCGCACGTTGAAACCGATCAGTACCGCCTTGGAGGCCAGTGCCAGATTGACGTCGGATTCGGTGATGGCACCCACCGCGCTGTGGATGATGTTGACCTTGACTTCGTCGGTGGACAGCTTGGTCAGTGCATGGGCCAAACCTTCGTAGGAGCCTTGCATGTCGGCTTTGAGAATGATCGGCAGTTGCTGCACTTCTTCCTTGCCAATCTGGCCGAACATCGTTTCCATCTTGGCGGCCTGCTTTTTGGCCAGCAGCACATCGCGGAACTTGCCTTGACGGAACAGCGCGATCTCGCGCGCCTTGCGTTCGTCCGGCAACACCATCATGTCTTCGCCTGCCTGCGGCACGTCGGACAGACCCTGGATTTCAACCGGGATTGAAGGACCTGCTTCGGTCACGGGCTTGCCGGTTTCGTCGAGCATGGCACGTACGCGGCCAAACACCTGGCCTGCCAGCACCATGTCGCCGCGGCGCAGGGTGCCGGATTGAATCAGCAGCGTGGCAACCGGACCCTTACCCTTGTCCAGTCGCGCTTCGATGACGATGCCTTTGGCTGAACCGGATGCAGCAGCCTTCAGTTCCAGAACTTCGGCCTGCAACTGGATCGCATCGAGCAGGCCGTCGATATTGGTATTGGCTTTAGCCGACACTTCGACAAACTGCGTATCACCGCCCCATTCTTCGGGCGTAATGCCCTGCGCAACCAGTTCCTGGCGAATACGCTCGGGGTTGGCACCGGGTTTGTCGATCTTGTTCACTGCCACCACCAGCGGCACATTGGCCGCCTTGGCGTGGTGGATGGCTTCGATGGTTTGCGGCATCACGCCGTCATCCGCTGCCACCACCAGCACGACGATGTCGGTCGCTTTCGCGCCGCGTGCCCGCATGGCGGTAAACGCTTCGTGACCCGGCGTATCGAGGAAGGTGATCATGCCTTTTTCAGTTTCGACGTGATACGCGCCGATGTGCTGGGTAATGCCGCCCGCTTCGCCACTGGCCACACGGGTGCGGCGGATGGTGTCGAGCAGCGAGGTCTTGCCGTGGTCGACGTGACCCATCACGGTGACTACCGGTGCGCGTGCGAGCATTTCGTGTTCAACCACCTCGCCTGCATCGATGAGGAAGGCTTCCGGGGTGTCGAGTGCGGCAGGTTTGCCGATGTGACCCATTTCCTCGACCACGATGATCGCGGTTTCCTGGTCAAGCACCTGGTTGATTGACACCATGCTGCCCAGTTTCATCAGTGCCTTGATGACTTCGGCTGCCTTGACGGACATCTTGTGGGCCAGTTCGGCCACGGTGATGGTTTCGGGGATGAAGACCTCGCGCACCACCATTTCGGTCGGCTCGATGAAGTTGCTGTCATCATGACCCGAACGTGATTTGCCTTTGCGGCCACGCCAGCCGGTATCGGGCGCAGCACCGCCACGGGTTTTAAGTTCGCCTTTACGCCGCGCGCTGTCGTCTTTCCAGGCTCCCGCAGGTTTTTTATCGGGGCCTTTTGCCGCCTTGCCTGCACTCGGCTTGTCGGGTTTGTGCAGGGTTTTTTCGGTGGGTGCAGCCGGAGCCGGAGCCGCGGGTGCAGCGGCTTTCTGCGCGGCGACCAGTTTGGCAGCTTCGCGAGCCGCCTCAGCCTGCTTGCGCATGACGATGAGTTCGGCGCGCGCTTTGGAGTCTGCGGCTTGACGTTCTTGCAGTGCGCTATGGCGGCGCGCTTCGTCTTCGCGTGCCTTGACTTCAGCCTCGTTCAGAATCGAGGCTTTCTTGATGATGCGGGTTTTTTTGGCAGCAGGCGCAGCTTCGGTTTCGGGTTGCGCCGCGGCTTCGACAGGAGCTGCTTCAATTGCTTCTACTTTGGCAGGTGCGACTTCAGCCTTGGCGGGTTTGGCCGCAGCCGGTTCAACAGGCGCGGGCTTCGCTTCAGCCTGCACTTCAACCGTTTCGATGGGTTCGGGTTCGGGCGCTGCGACCTGAATTGCTTCGGCCTGAGTTTCGACCGCAGGTGGAGCCGTCTCCTCGATCAAGGCAGCGGGGAGTGCTTCTTCGACCGCTTCGGCGACAGGCTGAGCCTCGGCTGCCGTGGTACTGACATCGCGCTTGACGTAGGTACGCGATTTGCGCGTTTCAACCTGAATCGTGCGCGACTTGCCGGTGCTGTCGGTTTTGCGGATCTCACCGGTCTGCTTGCGCGTGATGGTGATCTTGGTTTTGCTGACCTCAGCTCCGCCGCCATGTACCTTGCGCAGATAGTCGAGCAAGTGCGACTTGTCTGCCTCCGACATGGTGTCAGCGATATCGTTCTTGCTGACGCCTGCCGCCTTCAGTTGCTCAAGCAGCAGAAGGGGGGGCAGTTTCAGTTCCTGGGCGAATTGTTCAACGTTCATGCAATCCTCGTGACTCTCAGCCTTGGGCGATCATCGGCGCGCGTGCGGCCATGATCAATTGATTGGCGCGTTCGGTATCCATTGCAACCAGCTCGATCAGTTCATCGCTTGCCAGATCGGCCAGGTCTTCGGTGGTGTGAACGCCTTTGCTGGCAAGCAGACGGGCGGTTTCCGCATCCATGCCTTCGAGCGACAGCAGATCGCCTGCCGATGCTTCGACTTCTTCCTCGCCCACGATGGCCGCGGTCAGCAGGGCATTGCGTGCCCGGGTGCGCAGTTCGTTAACCAGATCCTGGTCGAAAGCTTCGATTTCGAGCATTTCGTTGAGCGGCACATACGCGACTTCTTCCAGCGTGGAGAAGCCTTCATCGACGAGAATCTGGGCAACTTCCTCGTCAACGTCGAGTTTCTCGATAAACAGGGCGAGCGTCTTGCCGCTTTCGGCGGTCTGTTTCTCTTCCGCCGCAGCGCGTGACAGGATGTTGAGATCCCAGCCCGTCAATTCGGACGCCAGGCGCACGTTCTGGCCGCCACGGCCGATGGCCATGGCCAGCTGCTCTTCTTCCACCACCACGTCCATGCTGTGCTTGTCTTCATCCACCACGATGGAGCTGACTTCGGCAGGCGCCAGCGCGTTGATCACATACTGTGCCGGCTCGGCCGACCAGTGAATGATGTCCACGCGCTCGCCAGCCAGTTCGTTGGTCACCGAGGTGACGCGTGAACCGCGCAGGCCGATACAAGTGCCGATCGGGTCGATGCGTGGATCGTGCGACACCACTGCGATTTTGGAGCGCAGACCAGGATCGCGGGCGGCCGCCTTGATTTCCAGCAGACCTTCCTCAATTTCGGGCACTTCCAGTTCAAACAGCTTCATGATGAATTCGGGCGCGGTGCGCGACAGCACCACTTGCGGGCCGCGAACGCCACGGTCAATGCGCAGCAAATAGGCACGTACGCGGTCGCCGACACGCAGGTTTTCACGCGGGATCATCTGGTCGCGGTGCAGGTAACCCTCGACGCGACCGGATTCGATGATGGCATTGCCACGGTCGATGCGTTTCACCACGCCATTGACCAGATGCTCTTTGCGATCGAGGAAGTCACTGATGATCTGTTCGCGCTCGGCATCGCGAATTTTTTGCAGAATCACCTGCTTGGCAGCCTGCGCACCAATGCGGCCGAATTCGATGTTTTCGAGCGGCTCTTCGATGTAGTCGCCAATCTCGATGTCCGGATGTTTGTCCTGCGCATCGATCAGCAGAATCTGGTAGCCCTCGGACTCGAGGTCGGCCTCGGACACGACTTGCCAGCGGCGGAAGGATTCGTAATCACCGGTTTCACGGTCGATCGACACGCGCACGTCGGATTCTTCCTTGAAGCGTTTTTTGGTAGCGGAGGCGAGTGCCTGCTCCAGCGCATCGAATACGACTTCTTTGTCTACGTTCTTTTCGCGGGCCAGCGCATCGGCCAGCAGTAATATTTCACGGCTCATATTTTCTCCAACTCGCCGCACTTAGACCATGGGTCTGAGGCGGGCAGCATCTACATTCCTTAAATCAACCGATACTTCTGTGCCATCGACGATCAACTTCACCGCATCGTTTTCCAGTCCAACCAACTGACCATTGAGGCGACGCCGGTTGTTCAGCGGCACCCGCAGCTTGAGCGTGATCTGCTCACCCGCAAATCGAACATAGTCCTGCGGCTTGACCAGCGGCCGATCAAGCCCGGGCGAGGAGACTTCCAGTCTGTCATAGTCGATATTTTCGACCGTGAAAAGGTGGGTCAGGTGATTGCTCACCGCCACGCAGTCGTCAATCGTGATGCCGCCCGGCTTGTCGATGAACAGACGCAATTGGCCACGGCCGGCACGCTCCAGCATCACCAGCTCGTAACCGAGTCCGGCAAGCACGGGTTCCAGGCGGGTGGTCAAATCCATTATCAACAATCCACTGTTGTGCCGCTGAGCGAAGCGCTACGGCGAGCTACGTACAAAAAATGCAAATAAAAAATGGGCGAAACGCCCATTGATGCAAAACAATCAAACAAATAATCAAGCGGCGAAATTATACCACCTAAGCCACGAGACCCAAAGGGAGATGGTGCCCGGAACCGGAATTGAACCGGTACGCCATCGCTGGCGAGGGATTTTAAGTCCCTTGTGTCTACCAATTTCACCATCCGGGCGAATCGGGTAGTCGGCTTCGAATCTGGAGGCGCGAGCCGGAGTCGAACCGACCTACACGGATTTGCAATCCGGTGCATAACCGCTTTGCTATCGCGCCAAATACCGCTTAATTGTAATTGAAAAGGGGAAAACGTCCGGACTTGTCCTTCTGTTTTCCCCGGAATTCTGGAGCGGGAAAGGAGGTTCGAACTCCCGACCTCAACCTTGGCAAGGTTGCGCTCTACCAGCTGAGCTATTCCCGCATTGAAGGCTGCGCATTATGGGGATTCAGGTTTTTGCTGTCAACAGGTTTGCCGGGATATTCGTCAATTATTTTGCAATGCGCGCGCGGCCATCATGAGGTAATACGCCATCGAGACCAATGTGAGCAGCGCAGCGACCCAGATCAACACGGTGCCGATGAATGCAATGGGCAGGCCGGCGAACGGGGTGGCATAGAGCAGCAGCACGATGGCGATCATTTGTGCGGCGGTTTTCAACTTGCCGACAAAAGACACCGCCACGCTCGCTGACTTGCCTGCCTTGGCCATCCATTCGCGCAGGGCGGAAATGGTAATTTCACGTCCAATGATGATGAGTGCGATCAAGGGAGCGACGCGGCCGAGGTCAACCAGCACGATCAATGCGGCGGCGACCATCAATTTGTCGGCCACCGGGTCGAGGAACGCACCGAACGCTGACGTTTGGCTGAGCGCGCGCGCCAGATAGCCGTCCAGCCAGTCGGTCAACGCGGCCACGCCAAAAAATAGCGCCGCCAGCACATTGGCATCGGGTGGCGTCACCCAGCCTGGCGGCAGGTAAAACACCCCTGCCATGACGGGGATGAGAAGGATGCGCAGCCAGGTGAGCAGGTTGGGGAGATTGAGGGGCATCAATGCAGGGTGCGATAAATGGTTTCCGCCAATTCTCGACTGATACCGTTGACAGTAGCAAGCGCATCGACTCCGGCATCCCGCACACCCTGCAGGCCGCCGAAGTGTTCAAGCAGCTGTTTGCGGCGCTTGGGGCCGATTCCGGCGATGTCTTCCAGGGTGGACTGCATGCGCGTTTTGCCGCGTTTGGCGCGGTGGCCGGTGATGGCGAAGCGGTGTGCTTCGTCGCGTATCTGCTGAATCAGGTGAAAGCCGGGATGGTCTTTTGCAAGGTTCAGTTCGCGACCATCGGCAAAAATCAGGGTTTCCAGGCCGGGCTTGCGCGCTTCGCCCTTGGCGACGCCGAGCAGCAAGACCTCGCCCAGACCCAGTTCGCTCATTGCCGTAACCGCCGTGCTGATTTGCCCTTTGCCGCCGTCGATCAGCAGCAAGTCGGGCAACACGCCGTTTTCTTCCACACTCCTTTGAAAGCGTTTAATCAGGGCTGCGTGCATCGCGGCGTAGTCGTCGCCCGGGGTGATGCCGCTGATGTTGTAGCGCCGGTAGTCGGATTTTTTGAGGTCATCGCCTTCATACACCACGCACGAGGCGATGGTTGCTTCGCCCATGGTGTGCGAAATATCGAAGCATTCGATCCGTTTGAGTGCTGGCAGGTCGAGCGTGTCGCGCAGCGCTGCGAGCCGCTGCGACTGGTTGCTGCGTTCGGTGCTGCGGCGCTCGGCGGACAGGCGTGCGTTGGCTTCCGCCATGCTGACCCAGACACGGCGTTGAGCGGTGACGCGGTGTTGCACGCTGATTTTTTTCTGCGCGTGTTCGGACAGCAGCATCTCCAGCGAGTCGGTATCGATCGCTTCGCTGATCAGGATGCGCAGTGGAATGGGGTGGTCGAGGTAATGCTGGGCAATAAAGGCTTCCAGCGCTTCGGCCAGCGTGGCGCCTTCGCTGTGCTGCGGGAAAAAGCTGCGGTCACCCAGGTGCCGACCGCCGCGGATCATGGTCAGGTTGACTGCGATCACCCCGGCGACCTCAGCCACCGCGATCACGTCGGCATCGGCTTCGCTGCCGGTGGTATCGACGAACTGCTTTTCGCGCACGGTTGCCAGCATGCGCAGGCGGTCGCGCAGGTGGGCTGCGGCTTCGAAATCGAGTGCGGCCGCAGCGGCGTTCATCTGCGCGGTGATCTGCTCGGTCAGGGTATTGGCTGCGCCGTGCAGCAGTTGGGCGGCGGCGTCGACATCACGCGCGTAGGCTTCCGGCGTAATCAACTGGACGCACGGTGCGGTGCAGCGCTTGATCTGGTGCAGCAGGCAGGGTCGCGAGCGGTTGGCGAACACGCTGTCCTCGCAGCTGCGCAGCTGAAACACTTTTTGCAGCAGCTGGATGCTTTCGCGCACCGCGTAGGAATTGGGGTAGGGGCCAAAGGCCTGATCCTGCTTTTTGGGCGTGCCGCGAAAATAGGCCAGGCGCGGAAAGCGATGCCCGGTCAGCAGCAGGTAGGGATAGGACTTGTCGTCGCGGAACAGGATGTTGAAGCGCGGCTTCAATCCCTTGATCAGGTTGTTTTCCAGCAGCAGCGCTTCGTTTTCGGTGCGCGTCACCGTGGTGTCGATGTGATCGACGCTTTTCAGCATCAGGCGGATGCGCGGACTCTGGTCGGTTTTCTGGAAATAGCTGGAGACCCGCTTTTTCAGGTCCTTCGCCTTGCCGACGTAGAGCACCGCATTCGCGGCGTCGATCATGCGGTAGACGCCGGGCAGGGTGGGCAGCGAGGCGAGAAAGTCCTTGTCAACGCTCACGTTTAAACCATCACTCCTCGTCCAGCAACTTGCCGGCAATTGCCCAGTTCTCGTCCGGCAGTTCCTCGAACGCGATATAGGTATACGACGCCGGTTTGCCTGCGTGGCGCTCCAGCGTGGCCGTGATTTCCTCGGCGACTTTCTGTTTTTGTTCGCGGGTCAGCGTGCCGGCGAGCTTGATGGTGACGACGGGCATGGTCAGTCCTGGGTCTGGATTTGCGTAAACACCGCCGCGAACATGTCCGGCGTGAGGCGGCGCGTCTGGGTATTGTAGCGGGAGCAGTGGTAGCTGCTGACCAGCCGTCTCCCATCGGGCAAGCAGTAGTCGCTGGCGTGGCTGAAGGGGTAATCCTTGAGCTTGAGGCCGAGTGCGCGCAGCACCGCCTGATGCGCGATCTGGCCCAGCGCGAGGATGCTGGCGTGCCCGGGCAAACCCGCCAGTTCGGCGGCCAGAAAACGGTTGCATTCGCGGATTTCGGCGGGTTCCGGCTTGTTGGCGGGCGGCAGGCATTTCACCGCATTGGTGATGCGGCAACCGATAAGCTGCAAGCCATCGTCGGCGGCTACCGACTGCGGCGCGCTGGCGTAGCCAAACCGGTGCAGGGTCTGGTACAGCAATATCCCGGCATGGTCGCCGGTGAACGGCCGTCCGCTGCGGTTGGCACCGTGCATGCCCGGCGCGAGGCCGACGATCAGCAGGCGACGGTGCCGCGTCGCCAAACGGCGCCACCGGGCGCGCGTGGTAATCGGGATGCTGCGCGCGCACCTCGTCGAGAAAGTGGGCGAGGCGTGGACAGGCCCGGCAGTCTGGATCAAAACAGGTGGGGTCGATGGGGTTGGGCATACAAAATACTTGATACAGGAAGTTTGATTGTAGAGGGGGCGGTCTGGCTGGTTGAGCGCTGGCCGCAGTATTTTCGCATTCCAGACTAAAGTGCCACGCAAGGAATGCCGTTTCGCATAGTGCGCTACCGTCGATAGGACAAAACCATAGGGTTCAGCCCGGGGAGAGTAGAGATGTCGCAGCATTCAAAAGGCCTGGCAGGTTGGCTTGCTTACTTGAGGCAAGCCGATATTCCTGTGCTGAAAAGCAGTGCGCGCGAACTGGAGCGCCTGCGCGCTGACGAGTCTCTGCTCAACCCGCGCAGCATTGCCAATGTGGTGACCGACGATCCGCTGATGACGCTGAAATTGCTGCGGTTCATGCAGACCCACAAACACCGCAACCAGACCCATGAATTGGTTGACGTGAAGCAGGCCTTGTTGATGCTGGGGCTCGATACGTTTTTCCGTGAAGTGCCTGCCACCCCGATCGTCGAAGACATGCTGCATAGCCACCTTGATGCATTGGTGCAACTGTTGCAAACGGTGCGCCGCGCGCAGCTTTCGGCGTATTACGCCTATGACTGGGCCTTGCGTTTGCACGATCTGCACGCGGAAGAAGTGCACGTATCCACCTTGCTTTCCCATGTGACCGAGATGTTGATGTGGTGCTTCAGCCCCGTGCAAATGCTCGACATTCGCCGGCTTCAGCAAGCCGATTCGTCCTTACGCAGCGCAGATGTGCAAAAGCGGATCCTGGGGTTCACCGGGGTGGAGCTGCAGCGTCAGCTGGCCATCGACTGGCAGCTGCCCGAGTTGCTGCAAAACCTGCTGGATCCGGCGCTGGCGAAAACGACCCGGGTACGCAACGTCACCCTGGCGGTCAATCTGGCACGGCATTCTGCGCAAGGCTGGGATAACGCGGCCTTGCCGGATGATTATCGTGAAATCGGCGACTTGCTACGGATGGAACCGGAGCGGGTGATGGCGCTGGTGCAGACCATCCCGACCCCTTACTAAAACACCGATATCTTGAATCAAGCCGCCCTGACTGGCGTTACGCGGGACGGGGAATCACGCTGTCTTCCAGGTTGCGGGCGATCTGGGTAAGCGCCATTCCGGCGGGGCAGCCGGGGGTAGCCTGCATCATGAGCTGGCGGCGCATGATGGCCTGGCGCACTTCGGGATCTACCGGGATGTCGCCCATGTGGATCAGGCGAATCGGCTGGTTGAGTCCAGCCACGACGAAGCGGTCGAGCACCTGTTGCAGCTGGTTGGTGATCGCTGCACCGCTGCCTGGGCGGGTCGCCTGGTTGATGATGACCCGAACCGTCTGGCGCTGCTGCTGTCCCACCAAGACCTTGATGGTGGCGTAGGCATCGGTGAGCGAGGTGGGCTCGGGGGTCGCCACCATCAGCACTTCGGACGCCAGCGAGACGGCAAACAGCACAACGTCGGAAATGCCTGCGCCGGTATCCAGAATCACCACATCGTAATTCGGCACCAGGCTGTTCATCACGCGCAAAAACTCGTTGCGCACTTCGGACGTCAGGCGTGAATACTCCACCATCCCCGAACCCGCCAGCAGCACGGAAAACCCGCCCGGCGCGGGCAGGATGGCCTCATCCAGCGTGGCCTTGCCGGTAAACACGTCATGCAAGGTGATTTTGGGATAGAGGTTGAGCACCACATCGAGATTGGCCAGCCCGAGGTCGGCATCGAGCACCAGCACCTTGTGGCCGCGCTTGGCGAGCGCGGCCGCAAGATTGGCGGAAACGAAGGTTTTGCCCACGCCGCCCTTGCCGCTGGTGACAGCGAGCACCTTGCCCAGGGGTTTGAGCGGAACTTGAGCAGCGCCCGGATTTTGCGCTGCGGGGTCTAGTACATCGTTCATGCGTTTACTCGGTTTGTGACGTTGTCCTGGCCGGACTCAAACGGGTTTGCGTTGTCCGTGGCTAGGTGGCTGAACAGCAAGCCTTTTTCTTCCGCGCTAACCGAAAGCTCTTGGGGTTGATCGATACAGGCCTGATTACGGCCATTGGCTTTAGCGCGATACAGCTGGGTGTCGGCGCGCTCGATCCATAACTCGGTGGTGGAGCGCACCCATTCGGGTGCATAGGCACCGCCGATGCTGATCGTGGCCTGGATGGTGAGCAAGGGGCTCACCGCGACAGAAAGCTCGGCTACCGCCCGCCGGATGCGTTCGGCCAGGGCGAGCCCGAACAGCGGGCGGCAATTGGGCAGGATGATGGCGAATTCTTCGCCGCCGTAGCGTGCAACCGTATCCACTGGGCGCACGCAGTGAGCCAGACAATGCGCAATCGTCCGCAACACCTGATCGCCAGCCAGATGGCCGTGGGTGTCATTGATGCTTTTAAAGTGGTCAATATCCAGCATCAACAGCAGAACCGATTCGCCGGAGCGTGCAACCGTTTCGATCTGGCGTTCGAGTGCTGCATGAAAATGCCGGCGGTTGCCGAGGCCGGTCAACGGATCCTTGAGCGAGAGTTCGCACAGGTTGTCGATCACCCGCTGCAAATACTCGGTGGGCGATTCGTCGAGCTGGGGCTGGCTGTGTCTGGCATCGTGCGCGAGCAGCGCGCACGCATCGTCAAGTCGCAGGTCAGGCAGGTCGATCAGTGAAGTGCTGGGAGGCGCCACAGTGGATTTCAGTACGTGGTAGTGGAATCGGGCAAATAAACCAGTCGAGAACACTCAACTGCCTGTGCGTCGAGTATGTGGGGATTTGTACCTTTGGGCAAGGGCGGCGAGCGGTCAGTTCGCAGGCGGGGCGGGGCGCGGTGGCAATCCCGTGCGAATCGCCCTGGAGAAATCGCCATCCAGCGGCACAGCCTGGGCGCGGGGGTTGATGTAGCTCAGCGACTTGAGCTCGGCGAAGGGCCGGTCGTGATTGATTACGCCCTTTTCATATAGCAGTTGATCCAGGTAGCCGTTTGCCAGCCAGCGCCAGTCAAGCGGGATCTTGCTGATGGCATTGCCCGCATGCAGGCGGATGGTGGTGGTGCAGTTGTGGCTGAAGGCGTTGTACCACTCGGGCTGGCTGGCCAGGTGATTGACCGTTTGCAGGTAATCCAGCAACAGCGCGCGGGCGCGGACGGGCGGGGTGCGCAGCCGGTAGAGATAGACATCCTCATGCCGGTGGTTGGTGCGCAGGCCGACCACATCGCGCTCGTCGGCCAGCACATAGTAAAGCTCGAACTGCCGGAAAAAACCGCGCACGGCGGAATAGCTTTCGCCCGTTTCGGTGCGGGTTTCGATCGACGCCGCCAGATGCTGGCCGTCGTCGAATTCCCAGCTGAGGATGGTGTGGGCGATGCTGGGCGAGCCCCAGTAGATGACGTAGAGATCCAGCCCGCGCAGTCTGGACAGGTCGTAGGTGCGGGTTTCCCAGTGCGGGGTGAAATCGGTTTCGGTGCGGTAGTCGAAATTGCGCACGTTGCGGACGGTGATGAGGTTGCCGTGAATGTCCGCCGAAGGCGGGTTGTGCCACATTCGGCAGCCAGTTGCGCGTATTGCTGGGGGAGATACTGAGCCACCAGCCGAGCAGCACGGCAAACAGGATCAGGCTGGCGGCAACCGCGCGGCGTCTGGGGCGCAGCAGGATCAGCAGTGCCAGCGTGGCCAGCGCGTAGGCCAATGCGAGCAAGCCGGCCAGGGAACGCGATGCCGGGCCGTCAAACCACAGGGCGGCGCAGCCCCAGGCGGTGAGCGGCCAGCAGGAGTGTCCACAGGCTCAGGCGGCCGAGCAGTTTGAGAAATCGGATCATGGCAAGCTGGTCGGTGAAGGTGTGATTGCGCCGGATTGTACTTTGCCGACATGGCGGTAACGGCGTGAATGACTGGGCTCTATAATCAGCGCCGTCCACGACCACTTCGAATCCGCCATGTCCACGCGTTATGTGCTGTCCCTCAGACGAGCCTGTTTTCCCGGCTGCGTTAGCCGCTGTCGTCTGGATCGCTGCCCTGCTTGGCTCGGCCGAGGCCGCGACCACGCAGTCGGCAAGCCAGGCATTGCCGTCAGCAAGCAAGTCACAGCGCCCGAAGATCGGCCTGGTGCTGGGCGGCGGCGGCGCGCGCGGCTCGGCGCACGTCGGGGTGCTGAAGGTGCTGGAGGAACTGCACATCCCCATCGATTACATCGCCGGCAACAGCATGGGCGCGATCGTCGGCGGGCTGTATGCGTCGGGTATGAGCCCGGACGAGATCGGGCACGAGCTGAAGACCATCGACTGGGACGACACCTTCGACGATGCGCCGCCGCGCACCGACCGTTCGTTTCGCCGCAAGCTCGATGACAACCTGTATATGGTCAAGCCCAAGCTGGGGTTCAGCGACGATGGCAAGGTGAAAACCCCGCTGGCCTATATCCATGGCCAGAAATTCGACTTGCAGCTCAGCCGCCTGACCCTGCGTGCTGCCAATATCCACGACTTCAACAAGCTGCCGATTCCGTTCCACGCGGTCGCCACGGATCTCGAAACCGGGCAGGCGGTGGTGCTGCAATCCGGCGAACTGGCGCGCGCCATTCGCGCCAGCATGGCGGTGCCCGGCGCATTCGATCCGGTGGAGATCGACGGCAAGCTGCTGGTGGACGGTCTGGTGGCCAATAACGTGCCGGTGAACGTGGCGCGCGACATGGGGGCGGATATCGTGATCGTGGTCGATGTCGGCAGCGGCCTGTACAAGCGCGATCAAATCAAGGGGGCGCTCGATGTGGTGGCGCAGCTCACCAATATCCTCTCCGAGCGCAACGTGGAACAGCAGCTGGCCACGCTGAAATCGTCCGATATCCTGATCAAGCCCCAACTGGGCGACCTGGGCAGCGGCGATTTCGACCGGGCCGGCGAGGGGATCGAGATAGGCGAGCAGGCTGCCCGCGAAATGCTTCCCGCGCTGCAGCGATTGTCGGTCGATCAGGCGCGTTACACGCAGTTTGTGGCCAGGCAGGCGGTGCCAGACAAGGTGCCGGTCATCGATTTCGTGCGCATCGACAACCAGTCCCGCATTGGCGACGCGACCATTCTGTCGCATATCACCCTGCAACCCGGCCAGCCGCTGAACAGCGCGCAACTGGACAAGGAAATCAACGAGATTTATGGTCTCGATGTGTTCGAGACCGTGCGCTACGAGGTGGTGGAAGAGGGCGACAAGACCGGCCTGGTTTTGCACGTCAAGGAAAAATCCTGGGGCCCCAACTATCTGCAATTCGGCGTGGAACTGTCCTCCAATTTCAGCGACGAAAGTTCTTACAACCTGGGTGTGCTGTATTCCCGCACGGCGATCAACGCGCTGAACGGCGAGATCCGGCTGGGCTTGCAGGTCGGCCAGGATCCGACGGTCGCTGCCGAGTGGTATCAGCCGCTCGATACCGCTTCGCGCTACTTTATCAACACCCGGGCTGGCTGGTCGAGTACCCAATATAACGTGTACGACGGCGACAGCGCTATCGCCCAGTACGACATTTCGCGGACGCTGATTGATCTTGCCGTCGGACGTGAGTTCGGCACCTGGGGCCAGGCGCGCCTCGGCTTGGTCTGGAGCAAAGGCACTGTCGATACGGTTATCGGCGCGCCGGGTCTGGCAAGCGATTTCCGGCTTGGGCAAGCTCTATGCGCGGCTCGCTGTAGACACGCTGGACAATGTCTATTTCCCCGGCAGTGGCCACAAGGGCGCACTGGGTTTGATCACCAGTCAGGAGTCGCTGGGCGCGGACCAGAATTTCAATCAGGTGCTGTTGTCGTATACCCAGGCCTATACCCAGGGTCGGAACCACTTCGTTGGTGGATTCCGCTTCGAAACCACGCTGGACAACGATGCGCCGCCGGAGAGCCTGTTCCGCACCGGCGGTTTCCTCCACCTCTCGGGCTATCGCCCGAACCAGTTGAGCGGTCAGCAAGTCGGGGTGGCCACCCTCATTTACTTCCGGCGCATTCTGGATGCGAAATTCCTGCCCGGCTACGTCGGCGGCTCGATCGAGTATGGCAACGCCTGGCAGGACAGCAGCGATATCGACTTCAACAGCGGGGTGCTCAATGGCAGCGTGTTCTTCGGTGCCGACACGCCGATTGGGGCCTTGTATCTGGGGGTGGGTTTTGCTGAGGGCGGGTCAGGCACGCTCTTCCTCCATCTGGGCCCGCTTTTTTAAGCCTGAGTATCAGGTCGGGTGTGCGAGGATTTGGGGTGGGTGCACGGGTCAAAACGGATGATGCAACGGAGAAAACCATGAGCTGCAATGCCACGCTGCGCCGCCGGGATGCGTTGAATTTTCCTGCCTGGGTTTTTGTGGGCGTGCTGATGGCAGCCTTGTGCGGGTCGGTTACGGCGCGCGCTGCTGACGCAGAGACTGCGCCCCCCCCAGTGACTCACTCATTCATGGAGGCGCCGGTTGTCATCGACGGCGTGGAGTTGTTCAAGGTGCGCGGCGTTCAGGCGTACCCCGCCGAAAAGCGAGCGGCGCAAATCGAGCAGCGAATCGAAGCGTTCGCGGCAAATCCGGCACTGTCACCCAAAGCGCTGGTGATAACCGAGACTGTAGAGGGCTCGCAAATCGCCGCGGGCAACCAGACCCTGCTGACTGTTTTTGATGCGGACGCCCGGCTGGAACAGGTCCGGCGCCCGCTGCTCGCCCGCATCTACGTCACGCGCATCAGCGAGGCAATCGAAGCCTATCGGCGTGATCGCACCCGCGAATACCTGTTGCGCAGTGCGGGTCATGTGCTGGTCGCAACGCTGGCGCTGGCTGGTTTTTCTGTGGCTCGGCAGGCGTGCCGTACGGCGTATCGACCGCGAGCTCGATGGTCGGGTCAAGGAACAGCTCACCGGGCTGGAAGCCCGCTTCATGCGGATTGTCAGCGCCTCTCATGTGTGGAATGCGCTGCGCGGGGTGCGGAAATTTATCTGGAGCATGGCGACTGTCATCGCGGCGGTGCTTTACCTCGATTACGTGTTGCACCTGTTCCCGTGGACGCGGCTGTTCGCTTCGCGTCTGTGGTCCCTGTTGATTGATCCGCTGCGTTCCATGGGTGAGCACGTGATCGCTGCGATCCCCGATCTGGTGTTTCTGGTCATTCTGGTATTCGTTACGCGCTATCTGCTGAAGACGATTCGCCTGTTCTTCGTGGCGCTGGCGGAAGGAACCACGCCCTTGGTGAATTTTGAGCGGGACTGGGCCTGGCCCACTTACCGGCTGGTGCGGTTTTTTGTCATCGCGTTCGCGCTGGTGGTGGCGTATCCCTATATTCCGGGGTCGCAGTCGGATGCGTTCAAGGGCATTTCCCTGTTTCTCGGGGTGATCGTTTCGCTCGGCTCATCGTCGGTCATCGGCAACATCATCGCCGGCTACACGATGATCTACCGGCGCGCGTTCCGGGTCGGCGACCGCGTCAAGATCGAGGAGCATGTTGGCGACATCACCGAGTCGCGCCTGCTGGTCACGCATTTGCGCACGCCGAAGAACGAGGAAATCGTCATCCCCAATTCGGTCATTCTCAACAGCAGCGTGGTGAACTACAGCACGCTGGCGCGCAAGGGCCAGCTGATTCTGCATGCAACGGTAGGCATCGGCTACGAAACGCCGTGGCGTCAGGTGGAGGCGATGCTGTTGCAGGCGGCCGATCGCACCGAGGGATTGCTCAAGGAGCCGAAGCCTTTCGTGCTGCAGAAACAGCTGGGCAGTTTCGACGTGAGCTACGAGATCAACGTCTACTGCGACAACGCCCAGGCGATGAACCGGCTGTATACGCGGCTCCACCGGAACATCCTCGATCAGTTCAATGAGTATGGCGTGCAGATCATGACCCCGGCCTACGAAGGCGATCCGCAAGCAGCCGAAGGTGGTGCCGCGCGATCAGTGGTATGCCGCCCCGGCTGCAGCGCCTGACGCGACGCCGCGCTAGCATTTTTCACCCCGCCCGCAAAAAGCCCGTGCCGGTGATGCGATATCCGGGTCGGGCTCACGGATAATCGCGCCGTATGAATGCAGTTCCCTACTGGCGCCTGTCCGGTTTCTATTTCTTCTACTTTGCCTTCGTCGGCGCGATGTCGCCGTTCTGGGGGCTCTATCTGCAATCGCTGGCGTTCAACGCCTTCCAGATCGGCGTGCTGATGTCGCTGCTGCAGGTGATGCGGATATTCGCGCCCAATATCTGGGGCCACATCGCCGACCACACCGGCAGGCGCACGTCCATCGTGCAGATCGCGGCAGCGGGCAGCGTGCTGGTGTTTGCCGGGGTGTTCGTCAGCGACAGTTTCTGGTGGCTGTTCGCGGTGATGGCGGCGCTGAGTTTTTTCTGGAGCGCGTCGTTGCCGCTGGTCGAGGCGATGACGCTGTCGCATCTGGGCGAGCGTACCGATGCGTATGGCCGCATCCGGCTGTGGGGCTCGGTCGGTTTCATCGTGATGGTGGTCGGGCTGGGCTACGCCTTCGATACTGTGTCGATCAGCTGGCTGCCGTGGGCGGTGCTGGCCGTGATGCTGGGCATCGTCGCGTCGGCGCGGACGATCCCCGAAGCGGAAATCCTGCCGCATCCCAGCGACCACCATTCGGTGTGGGTGATCGTGAAGCGCCCCGAAGTGGCGTCTTTATTGGCGGCTTGTCTGCTGATGGCGGTGACGCACGGGCCGTATTACACCTTCTATTCGATCTATCTGGTCGATCACGGCTACGACAAGTCCACCGTCGGCTGGCTGTGGGCGCTTGGCGTGCTGTGCGAGATCGGTATTTTCCTGATCATTCCGCGCATCTTTGCGCAGGTGACGCCGCGCCAGCTGATTCTGGCGAGCTTCGCGCTGGCGGCGCTGCGCTTTCTGGTCATCGCCTGGGGCGTGCAATCGGCCTGGCTGGTGTGGGGCGCGCAGACGCTGCATGCGTTCAGCTTCGGCACCTATCACGCGGCGGCGGTGGCGCTGATCCATCAGCACTTTCGCGGTCGCCATCAGGCGCGCGGGCAGGCGTTGTACACCAGCCTGTCCTACGGCGTCGGCGGCACCATCGGCGGGTTGGCCAGCGGGCTGACCTGGGAGACGCTCGGTTCGGCGTGGACGTTTACACTGGCCGCCGTCAGCGCGGCATTGGCGTGGGCGGTCTACGCCGTATGGGGAAAATCGAAATAGCGGAATTCAAAATGGCGGTAAACAAAAGCCGTGCCAGCGCCCCTGAACCTATGAAATAATCAGCGTTTAACGCTACTTAGCCTTTATTCCGCATGCCCGGACTTACCTTATTCCAGAAATTGTGGGACGCCCATGTCGTCCACGTCGAAGCCGACGGCACCACGCTGCTCTACATCGACCGCCATCTGGTGCACGAAGTCACCAGTCCGCAGGCGTTCGAGGGCCTGAAGCTGGCGCACCGCACGCCGCGCCGCGTCGATGCGGCGATTGCCGTGCCCGACCACAACGTGCCGACCACCGACCGCTCGCAGGGCATCGCCGACCCGATTTCGCGCCTGCAGGTGGAAACGCTCGACGCCAACTGCGCCGAATTCGGCATCACCGAATTCAAGATGGACGATATCCGCCAGGGCATCGTCCACGTCATCGGCCCCGAAGAAGGCCTCACGCTGCCCGGCATGACCGTGGTGTGCGGCGATTCGCATACCTCCACGCACGGTGCGTTTGGCGCGCTGGCGTTCGGCATCGGCACCTCCGAGGTCGAGCACGTGCTGGCGACGCAATGCCTGTGGCAGAAGCCATCGAAAACCATGCTGGTGAAGGTCGAAGGCAGCTTGGGCAAGGGCGTCACGGCCAAGGACATCGCGCTCGCCATCATCGGCGAAATCGGTACCGCCGGCGGCACCGGCTACGCGCTGGAGTTCGGCGGCAGCGCGATCCGCGCGCTGTCCATGGAAGGCCGCATGACGCTGTGCAACATGGCCATCGAAGCCGGCGCGCGCGCGGGCATGGTGGCAGTCGATCAGACCACGATCGACTACGTCAAGGGCCGCCCTTATTCGCCGAAGGGCGCGGCGTGGGACAAGGCGGTGGCCTGGTGGAACACCCTGCACTCGGACGCCGACGCGGTGTTTGACCGCGTGGTCGAACTCGATGCCGCGCAGATCGAGCCGCAGGTGACCTGGGGTACCTCGCCCGAGATGGTGACGACGATCAACGGCAGCGTGCCGGATCCGGCTAGCGCGCCGAGCGAAACCAAGCAGCATGACTGGACCCGCGCGCTGGAATACATGGGGCTGCAGGCGGGCACGCCGATGGCCGAGATTCCGGTGGACAAGGTGTTCATCGGCTCCTGCACCAACTCGCGCATCGAAGATCTGCGCGAAGCAGCCAGCGTGGCCAAAGGCCGCAAAGTTGCGCCCAACGTCAAGCTGGCGATGGTGGTGCCGGGCTCCGGCCTGGTGAAGCAGCAGGCCGAGGCCGAAGGGCTGGACAAGATTTTTGTCGCGGCCGGTTTTGAATGGCGCGAGCCCGGCTGCTCGATGTGCCTGGCGATGAACGCCGACCGGCTGGAGCCGGGCGAGCGTTGCGCCTCCACCTCCAACCGCAATTTCGAGGGGCGGCAGGGGCAGGGCGGTCGAACCCATCTGGTGAGCCCGGCGATGGCTGCCGCTGCCGCATGTGCCGGACATTTTGTTGATGTACGAAATTTTTAAGGAGAATGCGCTGATGAAACCGATGATTGCTCGTTTGTGATGTTGCAGCCGACGCTGAGCCTGTGCCGGTTGCAACACCATGGAGGGTGTTGATCGGCCAGGATGTGAGGAAAGCGGGCGAATCGATCGAAAAAGCCGGCAGCAAGGCGGGTAACTAGGCAGCATGCAGGCATTTACCCAACTTGACGGGCTGGTGGTGCCGCTCGATCGCGCCAACGTCGACACCGACGCGATCATTCCCAAGCAGTTTCTGAAATCGATCAAGCGCAGCGGCTTTCGGCCCGAACCTGTTCGACGAATGGCGCTATCTGGACCACGGCGAGCCGGGCAAGTCGAATCACGATCGTCCGCTGAATCCGGATTTCGTGCTGAACCAGCCGCGCTACCAGGGCGCATCCGTGCTGCTGGCGCGTGACAACTTCGGTTGCGGATCGAGTCGCGAGCATGCGCCGTGGGCGCTGGAAGACGCCGGCTTTCGCGCCATCATCGCGCCGTCGTTCGCCGACATCTTCTTCAACAACTGTTTCAAGAACGGCATTCTGCCCATCGTGCTGGATGCCGCCATCGTGGACCGGCTGTTCAAGGAATGCGAAGCCAACGAGGGCTATGCGCTGTCGGTGGATCTGGACCAGCAGACCGTCACCACGCCCACCGGTGAAGTCATTCCGTTTGCCGTGGATGCGGGACGCAAGCACCGCTTGTTCAATGGACTGGACGATATCGGCCTGACGCTGTTGCAGGCGGACAAAATCGCAACCTACGAAGCGCGGCGCAAGATCGACGCGCCGTGGTTGTTTGCTTAACAAGAATTCACCGCAGCGTAGTGCGGTGAGCAAGGTTGATTTATGAAAATTGCAGTTCTGCCCGGCGACGGTATCGGCCCGGAAATCGTCGCCCAAGCGGTCAAGGTGCTCGACGTTCTTAAAAGCGACGGCGCGAAAATCGAAATGGAAACCGCGCCCATCGGCGGCGCGGGCTACGACGCAGCGGGCGACCCGCTGCCGGAGGCGACGCTGACGCTCGCGCGCGCAGCTGATGCGGTGCTGCTCGGCGCCGTCGGCGGGCCGCAGTACGACGCGCTCGACCGTCCGCTGCGCCCCGAGCGCGGCCTGCTGCGCATCCGCAAGGAGCTCAACCTGTTCGCCAACCTGCGCCCGGCCTTGCTGTATCCCGAACTGGCATCGGCATCGTCGCTGAAACCCGAAGTCGTGTCCGGCCTCGACCTGATGATCGTGCGCGAACTGACCGGTGATGTGTATTTCGGCCAGCCGCGCGGGATTGAAATCAGGAATGGCGAACGCGTCGGTTTCAACACCATGCTGTATTCCGAATCCGAAGTGCGTCGCGTCGCGCATGTGGCGTTCGGCATCGCGATGAAACGCGGCAAGAAACTCTGCTCGGTCGAAAAGGCCAACGTGCTGGAATGCTCGGAGCTGTGGAAGGAAGTGATGATCGAGGTGTCGAAGGACTACCCCGAAGTCGCGCTCTCCCACATGTACGTCGACAACGCAGCGATGCAGCTGATTCGTGCGCCAAAGCAGTTCGACACCATGGTCACCGGCAATATTTTCGGCGACATCCTGTCCGACGCGGCCTCGATGCTGTCGGGTTCGATCGGCATGCTGCCGTCGGCCTCGCTGGATGAAAATAACAAGGGCATGTACGAACCGATCCACGGCTCCGCCCCCGATATTTCGGGCAAGAACCTGGCCAATCCGCTGGCGACGATTCTGTCGGTGGCGATGATGTATCGCTACACCTTCGCCGATCTGGCGACCGCTGACCGCATCGAGGGCGCGGTGAAGAAGGTGATCGCGCAGGGTTTGCGCACCGGCGATATCTGGACCGAAGGCACGCAGAAGGTGTCGTGCAGCGAAATGGGCGATGCGGTAGTCAAGGCAATGTGATTTTTTCCGCGAATACCCCGAAGGGTATTCGCGGACACGGTTTTCTGGAGACTGAAAAATGATGAAAGTAGGATTGATCGGCTGGCGCGGCATGGTGGGTTCCGTGTTGATGGGACGGATGAAGGAAGAACGCGATTTCGACCTGATCGATCCGGTGTTTTTCACCACCTCCAATGTGGGCGGCAAAGGCCCCGATATCGGCAAGGACGTCCCCGCACTCAAGGACGCGATGTCCATCGACGAGCTGAAACAGTGCGACGCCATCATCACTGCGCAGGGCGGCGACTACACCAAGGAAATCTACCCGAAGCTGCGTGCGGCGGGCTGGAACGGCTACTGGATCGACGCGGCGTCGACGCTGCGGATGAAGGACGACGCCATCATCATCCTCGACCCGGTCAACAAGCAGGTGATCCAGAACGGCATCGCCAACGGCACCAAAACCTACGTCGGCGGCAACTGCACGGTGTCCCTGATGCTGATGGCGATGGGTGGCTTGTTCGACGCCGGGCTGGTCGAATGGGTGTCGCCGATGACCTACCAGGCGGCTTCGGGCGCCGGCGCGCGCAACATGCGCGAGCTGATCCAGCAGATGGGCGCGATCAACAGCGAAGTGAAGACCCTGCTCGACGATCCGGCCTCGGCCATTCTCGACATCGACCGCAAGGTGGCTGACTTCATCCGCTCCGACCGCTATCCGACCGATGCCTGGCCGGTGCCGCTGGCCGGCAACCTGATTCCGTGGATCGACGTCGCGCTTGAATCCGGTCAGTCGAAGGAAGAATGGAAGGCGCAGGTCGAAGCCAACAAGATCATGGGCCGCGAGCGCGAACCCGATTCCGATCGACGGCCTCTGCGTGCGCGTCGGCGCGATGCGCTGCCACTCGCAGGCGCTGACCATCAAGCTGACCAAAGACGTGCCGCTCGACGACATCCACGGCCTGCTGGCGGCGCACAACGACTGGGTAAAGGTCGTTCCGAACGACCGCGAGATCACCATGCGTGAACTCACCCCGGCGGCGGTGACCGGCACGCTGACGGTGCCAATCGGGCGGATGCGCAAGCTCAACCTCGGCCCACAATATCTGACCGCTTTCACGGTGGGTGACCAACTGCTGTGGGGCGCGGCAGAACCGCTGCGCCGCATGCTGCGCATCCTGCTGGAAGCCTGACTGAATCAGGTTTGAAGACGGCCGGTTCAGGCCTGGTGCGATTCATGCATTAAAGATTGTGCGCGATGAGCCGTCAATAATGGCGTCAAGGATTCAACAGCCCTGCTGAGCGGGGCGAAAATGGAGAAACGGGATGAAATTGAAGCGCTTCACCACCCAACTGGTGGCCGCAGGACTGATTACCCTGCCCCTCATGGCGCATGCCGCCGGGCTCGGGAAAATGTCAGTCAACTCGGCACTGGGGCAACCGCTCGTCGCCGAGATTGAATTGTTCGCTGCGGACAAGGCTGAGCTTGATAGTCTGACAGCCAGCCTGGCTTCCGATCAGGCGTTCCGGGATGCGAAAGTTGAATTTGCGCCGGTGCTCTCCTCTTTGCGTTTCTCCGTCGAGAAAAAATCCAACGGTAAATCGGTGTTGAAGGTCACTTCAAGCCGTCCGGTAAATGATCCTTTTGTCGACATGCTGATTGAGCTGAACTGGGCGTCAGGTCGCCTGGTGCGGGAATACACGGTGTTGCTCGATCCGCCCGGCATGGCTGCGCAGCAAACGGTAGCGCCCGTGACGGTCACGCCGACGAAGGCGCCGGTTGCCAAACCCGCGCCCGCACCCGCACCTACCCCTGTTCCACAAGATCAGGCCGCTGTTGCCGAGCAAGCACCCGCAGCAACCAAAACACCGGCGCCTGCTGCGCCCAGAGCAGCAGCACCTGCCCGATCCGTTGCGGCACCCGCAGCACCGGACCAGGTCACGGTTAAGCGCGGAGATACCTTGAGCGGGATTGCGAAGCAAGTGCGCTCGTCAGGTGTCAGCCTTGAGCAGGCACTGGTCGGACTCTATCGTGAGAACCCCAAGGCCTTTGACGGCAACATGAACCGCATGAAGGCGGGCGTGACGCTGGCGGTGCCATCGGCAGACAAAGCAGCCAGCATCCCGCAACAGGAAGCCGTGCGCGAAATCAAGTTGCAGTCGGACGACTGGCGTGCGTATCGCCAGAGCCTCGCGGGCGCGGTGAAAGAGGCGCCTGCGGCCAAACCTGCGCCGAGCCAGGCCAGCAGCGGCAAGGTCACACCCAAGGTGGAAGATCGCGCCAAGCCCGCACCCGAGGCGCAGAAAGATGTATTGAAACTGTCCAAAGTCACGCCGCCCGCCCCTGCCGCAGCAGGCAAAGTGGACGAAAAACGTGCCCAACAGGAAAAGCAGGACAAGTTGCGTGCGCAGGAAGAAGACGCGACCGCGCGCCAAAAGGCGCTGAAGGAATCTGAACAGCGTGCAGCCATGCTGGAAAAACAGATTCAGGATGCGCAGAAGCTGATTGAAATGAAGGAGAAGGCGAAAGCTGCAGCGCCTGCTCCCGAGCCTGCTGTGGTAGCGGTTGCGCCTGTGATACCGGCGCCTGCACCCGCACCTGCCCCTGCCCCCAAGAAACCTGCGCCCGTTGCAGCTGTCGAGGCACCCGCAGAGCCCACCGAAAACTGGTTCGACCCCCTGCTGGCCAATCCGATGTACTGGGGGGGCGCGCTTGCCGCCCTGGGTTTGGGGGGCGCCTTGTGGTGGATGATGGCGGGCGGTAGTAGTCGTCGTCGCAAAACCGGTACTGCGTTAGACGACAGCATCATGAGCGGTGGCGATGTGCGCCCGACTTCCGTGATAGGCGGTGCCGCATCGGGTGGCAGCATCAATACCGGAGATACTTCTTTCCTCACCGATTTCAGCCAGGCTGGGCTGGGCACGATCGATACGCATGACGTCGACCCAATCGCCGAAGCCGAGGTCTACATGGCCTATGGACGCGATGCGCAGGCTGAGGAGATCCTCAAGGAGGCGATCAGCAAGAATCCGGATCGCCCCGAGGTTCGCGTCAAGCTGCTGGAAGTGTATGCCGCGCGCCGCAACACGACCGCGTTCGAATCCGTCGCCGGTGAGTTGTATGCCGCGCTGGGCAACAAGCAAAGCCCGCTCTGGGACAAGGCGTGTGAAATGGGGCGCAGCATTGACCCGACCAACCCACTGTACGGTGGCGTGCAGGCAGTGACCCCTGCCGTTGCGGTAGGAACCGTGGCGGCGACCGATGTCATCGCGGGTGGGGCTGTGGTGGTTGAGCCTGAACCTGAACCGTTCGTGGCTGAAGCGCCGGCCTACGCGGCCCCGGATCTGCTGGAGGAATCCGACTTTGATCTGGAGATCAAGCCCGAGCCGGTGACCGCCAGCGGGCCGATGGAGTTTGAGTCAGCCGGGCATGTCCTGAATTTCGATGCACCGGCAGCAGAAGCCCCTGCCTATCAGGAAGCGGATACCCAGGGTCTGGATTTTGAGTTACCCGACCTGGATTTGCCTGCGGCAGCTGCAGACGATCAGAAACTGGATCTGGATCTGGGCCTGGATGAAGACAATGGCCCGGTCAGCAAATTCGACTTCAGCGGTCTCGATCTCGATTTGGGGGATGCGGGTGGCAATGAACTCGAACTCGACGAGGTCGGCACCAAACTGGATCTGGCTCGTGCCTACGTCGAGATGGGTGACAAGGAAGGCGCGCGCGAAATTCTGTCTGAAGTGCTGGCCGAGGGCAGCGACAAGCAAAAAGCCGACGCGAAAGGGCTGATGAGTTCGCTTGGTTAACTGTCCTCATCCGGCCGCCCGCATCCTGCTGTGGTGCGGATGGGCAGTCGCGGTGGAGCGCGCTGCCTTGCCCGGGCTGTCTTTACTGGCCGTCGCCACCGCGACGGCCTTTCTGTTTGCGCCTGTCCGCTTTCAACTGCTGCGCCTGCTGCGCCGCACCCGCTGGTTGCTGGCGGTGTTGCTGCTGACTTACGCATTCACCCTTCCGGGAACAGCGCTGTGGCCGACGCTGGCGTGGGCGAGCCCAAGCATCGATGGTTTGCAGCAGGGGGCCTTGCGCGCTGGACGGCTGGTGTTGATGCTGGCCGGGCTGGCCGTGCTGCTGGCTTACACGACGCGTCCGCAGCTGATTTATGGCTTGTATGTGCTGGCCAGGCCGTTGAGCTGGCTGGGCTTTGACCGCCGTGCCTTTGCTGTGCGTTTGGGGCTGACGCTGGATTACGTCGAGCACACGCCCAAACCGGTGCGTTGGCTGGATGCCTTGCGCACGCCCTTGCCCGACGAAGCGACCCCCACCCTTACACCCTGCAGGTGGCGCGCTGGCAAAGCTGTGATGTCGCCGTCATACTCGCGGGCTTGTTGCTTGCCGTATTGAGTTGATTGATCCCGTATGAGAATCGTTTTGGGTCTGGAATATTGCGGCGTCGGTTTTTGCGGCTGGCAATCGCAGCTGCAGGGCTGCGGCGTGCAGGATGCGCTGGAAACGGCCATGGCGGCGATTGCCGGTGAAAAGATCCGCGTCACCACCGCCGGGCGTACCGATACCGGTGTCCACGCGGCGTTTCAGGTGGTGCATTTCGATACCGAAGTGACGCGCCCGTTGACGGCCTGGGTGCGCGGCGTCAACAGCCATTTGCCCGCAGGCGTGGCCGTGCTGTGGGCGCGCGAAGTGAGCGAGGATTTTCATGCGCGCTTCGGCGCCATGCAGCGGGGCTATCGCTATGTGCTGTTGAACCATCCGGTGCGCCCGGGGTTGAACCAGGGTTTGATCGGCTGGCATCACAATCCGCTCGATGCAGTTGCGATGAATGCGGCGGCGGCGTTGCTCATCGGTCAACACGACTTCACCGCCTTTCGCGCCGCCGAATGCCAGGCCAAGTCGCCCGTCAAGGATTTGCAGCTGCTGCAGATCGAGCGGCGCGGCGATTACCTTTTATGTGACTTTCGTGCCGATGGTTTCCTGCACCACATGGTGCGTAACCTCATGGGCAGCCTGATCCAGGTTGGCGCGGGCGCGCATCCGCCTGCATGGGTACGCGAAATCCTGGATGGCCGTGACCGCGCACGCGCAGCGCCCACATTCGACGCGGCTGGGCTGTACCTCACCCACATCCGCTATCCTGCACACTTTGCCCTACCGGAAACCTCTGAGCGATGGCTGTTCGCGTAAAAATCTGTGGCATCACCCGATTACAGGATTTGCACGCGGCCTGCGCTGCCGGGGCGGACGCGCTGGGATTCGTGTTTTATGAAAACAGCCCGCGCAACGTGTCGGCCGAGACGGCAACCGCCTTGCTGCGCGCGATGCCGCCGTTCGTGCAATCAGTCGGCTTGTTTGTAAACGCTGAGCCCGCATTCATCGACGCTGTGCTCAAAGCGGTGCCGCTCGACCTGCTGCAATTTCACGGCGATGAAACGCCTGCCGACTGTGAACGCTACGGCCGGCCTTATATCAAGGCGGTGCGGGTCAATCAGGACACAGATTTGTTAAAATGCGCGGCTGAGTTCGATTCGGCGCGTGGGCTGTTGCTCGATGCCTACGTGGCGGGCGTGGCGGGCGGCACCGGCGAACGTTTCGACTGGAGCCTGATCCCGCCGGATTTGCCGGGTTCGGTGATTCTGTCGGGCGGGCTGACGCCGGATAACGTCGCCGAAGCAGTACGTCAGGTACGCCCCTGGGCAGTCGATGTGTCCTCCGGCGTAGAAGCAAGCAAAGGCATCAAGGACGCGCAGAAGCTTGCGCAATTCATAGCGAAAGCGAAAGCATGATGAAGCTGACTGATTTTCCCGATTCCCACGGCCACTTCGGCCCTTACGGCGGTGTATTCGTAGCCGAAACCTTGATGGCGGCGCTCGATGAGCTGCGCATCGAATACGAAAAAGCGCGCAACGATCCTGCTTTCATTGCCGAATTCGAATACGAGCTGAAACACTACGTCGGTCGCCCCAGCCCGGTGTATCACGCCAAGCGCCTCTCCGAGCAATACGGCGGCGCGCAGATTTATCTCAAGCGCGAAGACCTCAATCACACCGGCGCGCACAAGATCAACAACACCATCGGCCAGGCCTTGCTGGCGCGGCGCATGGGCAAAAAGCGCGTCATTGCCGAGACCGGCGCGGGCCAGCACGGTGTTGCCAGCGCGACGGTGGCCGCGCGCTACGGCATGGAATGCGTGGTCTACATGGGCGCCGAAGATGTACAGCGCCAGGCGCCCAATGTGTTCCGGATGAAGCTGCTCGGCGCGACCGTGGTGCCGGTGTCGAGCGGTTCCAAAACGCTGAAAGACGCGCTGAACGAAGCGATGCGCGACTGGGTCACCAACGTCGAATCGACTTTCTACATCCTCGGCACCGCTGCCGGCCCGCATCCTTATCCCATGCTGGTGCGCGACTTTCAGTGCGTGATCGGCCGCGAAGCCATCGTGCAAATGCAGGAACAGGCCAGCCGCCAGCCCGATTGCGTGATCGCCTGCGTCGGCGGCGGCTCGAATGCCATCGGCATCTTCTACCCCTATCTGGCGCATCCCGGCGTGAAATTGATCGGTGTCGAAGCGGGTGGTTCCGGCATTGCCTCCGGCAAACACGCCGCGCCCCTGTCCGCAGGCAGCCCCGGCATCCTGCACGGCTTCCGCAGCTACCTGATGCAGGACGAAAACGGCCAGATCATCGAAACCCATTCCGTGTCGGCCGGCCTTGACTACCCCGGCGTCGGCCCCGAACACAGCTGGCTGAAAGACGAGCACAAGGCCGAATACGTGGCCATCAACGACGATGAAGCGATGGCCGCCTTCCACGACCTGTGCCGGTTTGAAGGCATCATCCCCGCGCTGGAATCCAGCCACGCCGTCGCCCAGGCGAAGAAACTTGCGCCGACGATGAAGAAGGATCAGATCATTCTGGTGAACCTCTCGGGACGCGGCGACAAGGACATCAACACCGTGGCGAAGCTGTCGGGGATCACGCTTTAAATGATTACTGTGAAGAAGACTGATTTGAGATTGAGTACACCATGAGCCGTATTGGCCAGACATTCGCCGCGCTGAAAGCGCAAAACAAGAAAGCCCTGATCCCCTTCATTACCGCAGGCGATCCCGGTCGCGGGCTGACGGTGCCGCTGATGCATGCGCTGGTCGAGGCCGGGGCTGACATCATCGAGCTGGGGGTGCCGTTTTCTGATCCGATGGCGGATGGGCCGGTGATCCAGCGCGCGTCGGAACGGGCGCTGGCCAACAAGATCGGGCTGAAGGATGTGCTGGCGATGACGGCGGAATTCCGCAAGATCAACACGACCACACCGGTGGTGCTGATGGGCTATGCCAATCCGGTCGAGCGCATGGGCTATGAAACGTTTGCCCAGGCCGCGAAGGCGGCGGGGGTGGATGGGGTACTCACGGTGGACATTCCGCCTGAAGAATCGGTCGGGGTGGCTGACGTGTTCAAGGCGGCCGGGCTGGACCCGATTTTCCTGCTGTCGCCGACCACGCCCGAATCGCGGGTGGAGCTGGTGGCAGCAGCCGCAGGCGGATTCATTTATTACGTGTCGCTCAAGGGGGTGACCGGATCGGCCAACCTCAATATGGAAGAAGTGGCGGAGAAAATCGCCACCATCCGTCGCCACTGCGAATTGCCGGTTGGCGTGGGCTTCGGCATTCGTGACGCAGCAACCGCCGAGGCGGTCGCGCGCATCGCCGATGCGGTGGTGGTGGGCAGTCGCATCGTGAATGAAATTGAAACATCGCCCGAGAGCGAAGTGGTGAGCCGTGTGAAAACGCTGGTGCAGGATTTGCGCCGCGGTGTAGACGCAGCATCAAAGTAAAGTCAAACAAGCGAGCGGAGAAAACATATGAGCTGGTTCCAGAAAATCCTGCCGCCGAAGATCAAACGGCGTGTGCAAGCTGACAAAAAATCCATGCCCGAGGGCTTATGGTCGAAATGCCCCGCATGCAACGAGGTGTTGTACCGCGCTGACCTCGAAAGCAATCTCGAGGTGTGCCCCAAGTGCGGCCACCATCACCGCGTGGGCGCGCGTGCGCGACTGGCGATGCTGCTGGATGGCGAAGGCCAACATGAAATTGGTGCTCACATCACGCCGCTCGATCCGCTGAAATTCAAGGACAGCAAAAAATATCCTGACCGCCTGAAAGAAGCGCAGGCCGCCACCTCGGAAACCGACGCGCTGGTGGTGATGGGCGGCAGCATCAAAACGGTGCCGGTGGTGGTGGCGGCGTTTGAATTCAAGTTCATGGGCGGCTCGATGGGGTCGGTGGTGGGCGAACGCTTTGTGCTGGGCGTGGAAGCCGCGATCGAATCGAACTCGGCCTTCATCTGTTTTGCCGCCAGCGGCGGCGCGCGGATGCAGGAAGGCCTGTTTTCGCTGATGCAGATGGCCAAAACCTCGGCCGCGTTGACGCAGTTGTCGCGCCACCGTCTGCCCTTCATTTCGGTGTTGACCGATCCGACCATGGGCGGCGTGTCGGCAAGTTTCGCCATGCTGGGCGACCTGATCGTCGCCGAGCCGAATGCGCTGATCGGTTTTGCCGGCCCGCGCGTGATCGAGCAGACCGTGCGCGAGACCCTGCCGGAAGGCTTCCAGCGTGCCGAATTCCTGCAGGAAAAGGGCGCGATTGACCGCATCATCGATCGCCGCCAGATGCGCGACGAACTCGCCACTACGCTGGCGATGATGATGGGACGCCCCGCGCTTGCCGCCTAGCTTGCAGCCTGGCTTGCCGCTGGCCGACTGGCTGGCGCGGCTGGAGCAGCTTCACCCCAGCACCATCGAACTCGGCCTTGACCGGGTAAACCGGGTCAAGGCTGCGCCTCGGCCTGGTGCCGACGTTCCCGCTCATCCTGGTGGGCGGCACCAACGGCAAAGGCTCGACCTGTGCTTATCTGGAAGCCTTCCTTGGTGCAGCCGGCTACAAGACCGGCCTCTACACCTCGCCCCATTTGCTGCGCTACAACGAGCGGGTGCGCATCGCTGGCAAGGAAGCGAGCGACGCCGAACTGGTTGCCGCGTTTGAACGCATCGACGCTGCGCGTGGCGACACCTCGCTGACGTATTTCGAATTCGGTACGCTCGGCGCGATGCTGCAGTTTATCGATGCCGGTGTGGACGTTGCCATCCTCGAAGTCGGTCTGGGCGGCCGCCTCGATGCAGTGAATGCGTTCGACGCCGATGTGGCGATTGTCACCAGCGTCGATCTCGATCACATGGATTACCTGGGTGACACCCGCGACAAGATTGGCTTTGAAAAAGCCGGCATTTACCGCGCGGGTCGCCCGGCCATTTGCGCTGATTTGAACCCACCCGCCAGCTTGCTCGAACACGCCCAGCGCATCGGCGCTGATTTGCGTTGTATCGAGCGGGATTTCACAGCGCAGCGCGCGGGGGATCGCTGGACGTATCGCGGCCCAGACTTGACCTTGCATAACTTGCCGCTACCCGCCATGGCGGGCGCGTATCAGCTGCGCAACGCCGCGGGTGCGTTGGCGGCGCTGGAAGCCTTGCACGCCCGCCTGCCGGTGAGCGAGGCGGCGATCCATGCGGGTCTGGCCGTCGCACAGGTGCCGGGTCGATTCCAGCGCATTGCCTGTGCGCCGGACGTCATTCTGGACGTGGCGCATAACCCGGAAGCGGCGCGGGCGCTCGCCGCCACCTTGCGCGAACAGCCGGTGGCCGGGCGCACGCTGGCGGTGGTGGGCATGCTGGCCGACAAGGATGCGGCGGGCGTCTTTGCCGCCCTGTCTGAAGAGATCGATGCGTGGTGGGTGTGCACGCCCGATTCGCCGCGCGCGCGCGATGCCGCAGCGCTGGCCGCCGAGCTGCGCACGCATGTGCAAGGGGCGCCGATCAGCATCCAGCCCGATGTGATTGCAGCGCTCGCTGCGGCACGAAGTACAGCGCATGAAGGTGATAGAATTCTCGCCTTCGGTTCGTTTTATACCGTTGCCGCTGTGCTCAACCATGCCGCCTCCCAGTCCTGAATCTGAACTTAAACGTCGCGCCCGGCGCCGCCTGATCGGCGCAGTCGTGCTGATCCTGCTGGCGGTCATCGTGCTGCCGCTGCTGCTGGAGGACGAGCCGCCTCCGGCCAGTTCGCTGGCGGTGAAAATGGCGGTGGTGCCTGTGGCCGAAGGCGCCGAGCCCGGCGCCCGCGTCCGAGCCGGCTGATGCGCCTGTCGTAACGGCTGCCGCATCTTCGCAATCCGAAGTGACGGCGCCCGTTCCGGCACCCGAAGTTGAGGTGGTCAAGCCTGAGCCGCCGAAGCCTGCTCCAGTCAAGCCCAAAGCGTCCGAACCACCGCCGCTCAAACCCGCACCCAAGCCCGAACCTAAACCTGTAGCCAAGCCCGTCACCCCTGAGCCGGCCGAGGCCAAACCCGCCGCAAGCGGCAAAACCTTCGTGGTGCAATTGGCCGCGCTGGCCGATTCCGCCAAGGCGCAAGCCCTCAAGGCGCGCGCAGCCGAAACGGGCTTGCCGACTTACACCGACACGGTGGGCAAATTGACGCGAGTGCGGGTAGGGCCTTTCCCCACGCATGACGCCGCCGTGGCGGCCGCAGTGAAGCTGGCCAATAGCGGCATGCCCGGCCAGGTCACCGCAAAATGAGTGGGCTCAAATGGCATGGCGAATCACGTTCGTTTTGAATAATCTTGTGAATAGGTGCGCAGTATGTGCGGGGTAATCGGAGTCGTTTCCAACACGCCGGCGAATCAGTTTCTGTACGATGGTCTGATGGTGTTGCAGCATCGTGGCCAGGATGCCGCCGGCATCGTGACAGCGGAAAACAACCGCTTTCACATGCACAAAGGACAGGGGCTGGCGCGCGACGTGTTTCGCACGCGCGACATGCGCAACCTGCTGGGCGACATGGGCGTCGCGCATGTGCGCTATCCCACTGCGGGCAGCGCGTCGTCGTCAGCCGAGTCGCAGCCGTTTTACGTGAATTCGCCGTACGGCATCGTGCTCGGGCACAACGGCAACCTCACCAACACGGACGAACTCAAAGAATCCCTGTTCCGTGCCGACCTGCGCCACGTCAACACCAACTCGGATTCCGAAGTGCTGCTGAACGTGCTGGCGCACGAACTCCAGGTTCGGGGCGCCGGGCAGCAGCTCAATCTGGATACCATATTCGGTGCGGTAGCGGGCGTGCATGCGCGCTGCAAAGGCGCTTATGCCGTCGTCGCCTTCATTTCCGGACATGGCTTGCTGGCCTTTCGCGACCCGCACGGCATTCGCCCGCTGGTGATTGGCATCAACGACCAGGTCACTCCGCACGAATACATCGTCGCCTCGGAAAGCGTGGCGATCGATGCCCTGGGCTTCCGCTTGCTGCGCGATGTCGCGCCGGGCGAAGCGGTCTTCATCGACTTCCAGCGCCAGATGCACAGCCGCCAATGCAGCGACAAGCCCGTGCTCAACCCCTGTATTTTCGAATACGTTTATCTCGCACGTCCGGATTCGGTCATCGACGGCGTGTCCGTTTACAGCACGCGCCTGGCCATGGGCGTGTCGCTCGCCGAGAAAATCCAGCGCGAGCATGCCGATCTCCAGATCGACGTGGTGATCCCGATTCCCGACACCAGCCGCCCCTCGGCGCTGCAACTGGCCAACCACCTGAACGTGCCGTACCGCGAAGGCTTCATCAAAAACCGCTACATCGGCCGCACCTTCATCATGCCGGGGCAGGCGCTACGCAAAAAGTCCGTGCGTCAAAAACTCAACGCTATTGCCGAAGAATTCAAAGGCAAGAACGTCCTGCTGGTCGACGATTCCATCGTGCGCGGCACCACCAGCCGTGAAATTGTGCAAATGGCGCGCGACGCCGGGGCGGCCAAGGTGTATTTCGCCTCCGCCTCGCCCCCCGTGCGCTTTTCCAATGTCTACGGCATCGACATGCCGACGCGCAACGAGTTGATCGCCAGCGACCGTAACGACGAGGAAATCGCCCGCGAAATCGGCTGCGATGCGCTTATTTATCAAGACCTTGACGCCATGGTGGAAGCGGTGCGCGCAGGCAATCCGGCCATACTCGATTTTGATACGTCGTGCTTCGATGGCCGCTACATCACCGGCGACGTCACGCCGGAATACCTGCAGTACGTCGAAGCCGTCCGCAATGGTGAAACTCCGCCGCCTTCCGCGCTGTCCACCCAGCAGCTGGATTTGAATCTGGCATCAAGCGACTAAAGCCCGGCTTAAATCGTTCGCACCTGAATTGAGATTGGCATGTATTCTGCTGTTGTAACCAGACCGTAGGCTTGGTGTAACATTCGCCCCACATAATTTCCAAAAACCCGGATTCGAGGAAGACAAAAATGCAAGGTTTCAAAAAGCTGGTCCTGCCGTTATTGATTGCTGCACTGGTAGCCGGTTGTGGCGATGACAAGAAAGAAGCGGCGACCGAAGAAAAGGCCCCCACTCAGGTCGCGGCCAAGGTCAATGGCACCGAAATCACGGTGCATCAAGTGAACTTCGCACTGCAACGCATCCCCAATCTCGACAAAGACCAATCCAAAGCCGCTTCTCTGCAAGTGGTGCGCAATCTGGTTGATCAGGAACTGCTGGTGCTGAAAGCCGAAGCGGACAAGCTGGATCGCGATCCCATGGTGGTGCAGGCGCTGGACGCAGCGCGTCAGCAGATTCTGGCTGAAGCCTACATGAGCCGCAAACTGGGTGCCCCGGTTGAGCCGACCGACGCCGAAATCAACGATTATTTCAACGCGCATCCCGAGTTGTTTACCAAGCGCAAGATCTACCGCCTGCAGGAAATCTCGATCAAGGCGCCGAAAGACAAACAGGAAGCGATTCGCGCCCAGCTCGCAGCATCCAAAACCCTGAATGATTTTGGCGCCTGGTTGAAAGCCGAAAAGTATGAGGTGAAAGCGGCGCAGGGCGTGAAACCGGCCGAGCAATTGCCGCTGGAAATGCTGCCCAAATTGGCTGCGATGCCAGACGGTCAGGCCATGATCGTGAACGCGCCAGATGGCATGACGGTGGTCGTGCTGGCAGGTTCGCAGGCGCAGCCGGTGACGCTGGAGCAGGCCAAGCCCGCAATCAGCCGCTTGCTGCAGCAGCAGGCGCGCCAGAAGGCAGCCAAGGCCGAACTGGACGCGCTGAAGGCCGCTGCCAAGATCGAGTATGTGGGCGAATTTGCCGATGCCGGCAAGGAGCCCGCTGCTGCCAAGCCGGCTGAAGCCGCTGCGCCGGCCCAACCTGCTGCTGCCCCGGCGGCGGATGCGGCGCCCGCAGCTGACGCCGATGCGATCAGCAAAGGCGTTTCGGGTCTGAATTAATCTGGTGGGCGCGGCGACAAGCCGCGCCCATTTTCGCTTATGTCCCCCATATTCGTTCGCAGCCTGCCGTTCGGGCTGTATATCGCGCTGCTTGTGCTGGAAGGGCTGCTGCCCGACTGGGCGCCAGGCTTTGACGTGCGCTGGCTGTATCCGGTGAAAGCCGGGTTGGTGGCGCTGGCGCTGGCCGTGCTGTGGCGTCATTACACCGAGCTCAAATCGGCGCTTGCCGCTCAAGCATGTGTTGCTGTCGCTGGCGGTCGGCGTCGTGGTGCTGGTGCTGTGGGTCAACCTCGACGCCGGCTGGATGCTGATGGGCGAGATGGGCAAAGGCTACAACCCCACCGATGCAAGCGGCCAGATCGACTGGCTGCTGGTGGCCTTCCGCATCGCCGGCGCGGCGTTGGTGGTGCCGGTGATGGAAGAACTGTTCTGGCGCTCGTTTCTGCAGCGCTGGGTGCAGCAGCCCGATTTCATGACGCTGGATCCGGCGCAGATTGGCCTCAAGGCCCTGTTCATCGCCAGTGCGCTGTTTGCGGTTGAACACCTGCAATGGCTGGCCGGGCTGGTCGCCGGTCTGGCGTATGGCTGGCTCTATATCCGCACCCGCAACCTGTGGGCGCCGATCATCGCGCATGCCGTCACCAACGGCATGCTGGGCGCGTATGTGGTGGTGACGGGTCAGTGGAGCTTTTGGTGAAGCTGGCTGCTTGCCGGCGTGATGACTGCTGCTGGCGCTGCCGGCCCTGGCGAAGGAGGGTGACACCTTTCGCCCGTATGTCTCGTATGCGCGGTATTACGACAGCAATCTGTTTCGCCTGGCCGAAGAGCGAAATGCCGTGGTCGTCGAAAACGGGATTCCCACGTATACGCGACGCAGCGCTCGGACAATACGGCGTGCTGAGTGTCGGGCTGAATGTGGACTGGAAACCGGGGCGTCAGCAGGTCGTGGCGAGCTGCAAGCAAAAGCCTGGTGCGTTACTCGAACTATTCCTCGCTGGATTACGACGGTTCGAAGATTACCGGGGCACCTGGAACTGGCGTCTGGGCAATCACTGGTCGGGTCAGCTTGGCGCGAGCTCAGGCGGTGACGCAGACCAGTTTCAGCGATCTTCAGACTTCGGTGCTGGGTACTTTTTGTGGCGGTCAGTAACCTGGTGACGCGCGACCGCCAGTTTGCCAGCGCGGATTGGGAGTTCCATCCGCGCTGGCGTGCGGGGGCCGGCGGTGCATGGTCGACAAGCGAAAACAGCAGATTGCAGCAGCGGTCGCAAGACTACGAAGATGACAGCGAATATGTCTATCTGACGTACCTCACCCCCAAGGGCAGCAAGTTGCGCGGGGAGTTTCGCCACCTGGATGCCAAGTATCCGTACCGCGAGTTGGTGGCAGGATCGCTGATCGACAACAGCTACACCCAGATCGGAATACAACTTTGTGGGCGACTGGACGGTGTCGGGCAAGCTGCTCACTCACCTGAAACTGGGATTGGTGGATCGCCAGTTTCCAATCGTGACGACGCGTGATTATTCCGGACTGGCGGGTCGCGTCGACTGTGGATTATTTTCCGACCGGAAAAACCGCGCTGAACCTGGCTGTCTATCGTGAACCGGCGCCGGTGGAAGATGCCAACTCCAGTTTTCTGCTGAATACCGGTGCCAGCCTCAATGCTGCCTGGTTGCTCACCGACAAAGTCACCGCGCGTGCCAGCGCAAGTTATGTGAATGGCACCTATGAATTGATCCTGCCGGGGTTGCCGCAGCGGATTGACGATACGCTGAGCGGTTCGCTGTCGCTGAGTTATACTCCGGTGCGCATGGCCACAATCGATGTCGGGCTGCAGGCAGGGAGTCGGGATTCCACCTTTTCCGTCAACGATTATTCGTTTCACTCGTTTTTCGTGGGCGTGCGGGCGGATTTTTGACGGACGGGGCTGATGGCAGCAATTGGGCATGAATATTGCTGTAGAATACAGACTTGGCAAGGTTTGCAGCTCGCAAGTACATGCAGTGAGATGAAGTTGGGCAAAGCAGCTGGAACCAACGTGACAAGCCAGGCTCAGAGTCTGGCTGAGGTAAAAATTCAAGCAGGAAAACGGTCTGCCTTTTTGGCGGCCGTCATTGGAGAGAGACATGAACAAGTTGTGGCGTAGTGTTTTGATGATGTGTGCGTTGCTGCTGGCGGCGCCCGCGTGGAGTGCGGACAACGATTACCGCATGGGTACGGGCGACGTGGTGCGCATCACCGTGTACGGCAACCCCGACCTCACCACCGAGGCGCGCGTGGGCGAGGATGGCGGCCTCACGTTTCCCCTGATCGGCGAGGTCAAAAGCGTCCGGGATGACGCCCTCCGCGGTCGAAAAAGAAATCGCCACGCGCCTGTCCAAGGGCGGCTTCATTGTCGATCCCAACGTCAACCTGAATATCGTGCAGTATCGCGGCCAGCAGATTTCGGTGCTGGGTCGCGTCAACCGGCCGGGCAAGCATCACGCTGGAAAAAGTCAGCCGGGTGACCGATGCGCTGGCGCTGGCAAGTGGCATCAGCGCCGACGGTGCCGACACCGTCACCCTGGTGCGCACCCAGGACGGCAAAACCGAATACCGCGACATCGACGTGGTTGCCCTGTTCAAGCCGGGCGGCGAAGCCAGCAACGAACTGGTGCAGGACGGTGACGTCATCAACGTCTCGCGCCAGCCGATGTTCTACATCTACGGCGAAGTGCAGCGCCCCGGCTCGTTCCGCCTGGAGCAGAACATGAGCGTGGTGCAGGCGCTGTCGATGGGCGGCGGCCTGAACTCGCGCGGCACCCAGCGCGGCATCATGATCCTGCGCCGCGACGCCAATGGCGACACTGCAGGAACTGGACGCCGAACTGGCCGACCCGGTCAAAAAAGACGACGTGATTTACGTCAAGGAAAGCCTGTTCTAAGAGACACCCACCATGAACTTCACCCAATTTCTGCTGATCCTGAACGCGCGCAAGTGGATCATCCTTGGCGTGCTGCTGCTCACCGTTGCGGTCACCGCCGTGGTGAGCCTGTTGCTGCCCAAGGAATACACCGCCACCACCACGCTGATCATCGATTCCAAGAGCAAGGACCCGTTCACCGGCCAGTTGCTGCCGTCGCAGATGTTTCCCGGCTACATGGCCACGCAGATCGACGTCATCAAGAGCAGCCAGGTGGCGAGCAAGGTGGTGCGCGACCTGAAGCTGGCGGACAGCCCCGGCACCCGCGAGCAGTTCATGGAAGCCACCGAAGGCAAGGGCGACGATCGAGCAGTGGCTGGGCGACCTGCTGCTGAAGAAGCTGGACGTGCGAGCCCTCGCGCGAATCCAGCATCATCTCGCATTGATTTCAGCGGTACCGATCCGCAGTTCTGCGGCGGCCATGGCCAACGCCTTCGCCAAGTCCTACATCGAAACCAGCCTGGAACTGCGCCTGGCGCCCGCCAAGCAGACCGCCGCCTGGTTCGACCAGCAGATCGTCCAGTTGCGCGAGAAACTCGATCAGGCGCAGCAAAAGCTCACCGCCTATCAGCGCGAAAAAGGCATCGTCGAATCCGAAGAGCGGCTCGACGTCGAAACCCGCCGCATGGCCGACCTGGCCGGGCAGATGGTGGCCGCGCAATCGGCGTCGTTCGATGCCAGCTCGCGCACGCGCGACAGCGCCAGCCTGCCCGAAGTCATCAACAACCCGGTGGTGCAAGGTCTCAAAGCGCAAGTGGCGCAAGGCGAGGGCAGGCTGGCCGAGCTGGCCAAGCGCGTGGGCGTCAACCATCCCGAATACCATGCGCCTGCAGGCCGAGGTGAACAGCTACAAGGTCAAACTCGCCACTGAACTCAACACCGCCACGCGTGGTGTCGGTGCCACTGCCGGCGCGGCGCGCCAGCGTTTCAACGAACTGAGCGCCGCGTTCGAGCGGCAAAAAGCCAAAGTGCTGGGACTGAAACAGCAGCGCGAAGAAGCCACCCTGCTGGCGCGCGACCTGGAAAATGCCCAGCGCATCTATGATTCCGCCCTGCAGCGCTACGGCCAGAGCCGCATGGAAGCGCAATCCACGCAAACCGACATCGCCGTGCTGAATCCGGCCGTTGCCGCCCACCGAGCCTTCCAAGCCGCGCGTGTTCCTGAACATCCTGCTGTCGCTGTTCCTCGGCACCCTGCTGGGCGTGGGCATCGGTTTCCTGGTCGAACTGCTGGATCGCCGCGTGCGCTCCGGGCAGGACATTGCGCCGGGCTGGAGATTCCGGTGCTGGCCGAGGTGACCAAAAAAGGCCGCCGTCTGGAAAAGCTGCGCCGCCTGTTTCGCCGCAACCGCCCGGCGATGGCCTGAGCGTCACTCCATCCAGATACTCAGACACACCCCACCGAACAAGCCGAGATTCACATGAATTCACTCACAATCACCAGCGAGCAGGGCAGCATCGTCGAAGCGGCGCTCAGCATTCGTGCCGAAGCCAACATCGGCAAGCTGCTGCAGGATGCCGGCAAGCTCAAGCCGCAAGACATGGAGCGCGTGCTCAAGTTGCAGCAGGAACAGAACCTGCGCTTTGGCGAGGCCGCGCTCAAGCTGGGCCTGGTGACCGAGGCCGACATCCAGCAGGCGCTGTCGCACCAGTTCGAATACCCCACCATTCCCGCCGCCGAGGCCAGCCTGAGCCCCGAGCTCACCGCCGCCACCGCGCCCTACAGCAAGGAAGCCGAAGCGCTGCGTTCGGTGCGCTCCGAACTGATGCTGCGCTGGTTCCGCGATGGCCGCAAAACGCTGGCGGTCGGCAGCGCGAGTGCCGACGAAGGCGCAAGCTACCTGGCCGCCAACCTGGCCGTGCTGTTCGCGCAAATGGGCCGCAAGGTGCTGCTGATCGACGCCAACATGCGGCAGCCGCGCCAGCACGACATCTTCAACCTGGGCAACGGCATGGGGCTGTCCGACATCCTGGCCGAGCGCGTGCCCTCGGTGCAGGTGCGTACCGTCAAAGCCGTTCCCGACCCTGACGCGTGCTGCCCGCCGGCTCGCCGCCGCCCAACCCGGCCGAACTGCTGGCGCGCCCGACCTTCGGCGCGCTGCTGTCCGGCCTGGAAACCAGCTACGACATCATCCTGATCGACACCGCGCCGTCGCAGCTCAGCTCGGATTTCCAGCTGATCGCCGCGCGCGTCGGCGGCATGCTGATCGCCACCCGCCGCAACGTCAGCCGCCTGGCACCGCTGGCCGAGCTGAAAGAAAAAATCACCTTCACCGGCGCGCAAGTCGTTGGTGCCGTCGTACTGGATTGAACGCCATGAACACACTTGCCCCGCGCGCCTCCATGCTCGACGCCCTGGCCCCGCTCAAAACCTGGTGGCCGGTCGTGCTCGGCCTGCTGGTGCTGTATGTGCCCACCTACTGGATGCTGGCGCACGGCATGTGGAACGAGGACGACCATGCCCACGGCCCCATCGTGCTGGTGGTCGCCCTGTTTCTGATCTGGCAGCAGCGCGCCGTATTCATGGCGGGCACCGGCAAGCCCTCGCGCGTCGAAGCGGCAATCGGCTGGACCCTGCTCGATCGTCGGCCTGCTGGCCTATGCGCTGGGCCGCTCGCAGGACATCCTGCTGTTCGAAGTCGGCTCGCAGATTCCCGTCATCCTCGGCGCGCTGCTCATCACGCTGGGGACGAAATCCGTCCGTGCCCTGTGGTTTGCCCTGTTCTTCCTGCTGTTCATGATTCCGCTGCCGGGCTTTGTCGTCGATGCCGCCACCGGCCCGCTCAAGCAATACATCTCGGTCATCGCCGAACAGGTGCTGTACGCGGCCGGCTACCCCATCGCGCGCAGCGGCGTCACCCTCACCGTCGGCCCCTATCAGCTGCTGGTGGCCGATGCCTGCTCCGGCCTGCATTCCATGTTCAGCCTGTCGGCCATGGGCCTGCTGTATCTGTATCTGATGCAGCACACCAGCACCGCGCGCAACCTCATCATCATGGCCGCCATTCTGCCGATCGCCTTTGTCGCCAACATCGTGCGCGTCATGGTGCTGATCCTGGTGACCTACCACATGGGCGACGAAGCCGGGCAGGGCTTTCTGCACGGCTTTGCCGGCATCATGCTGTTCATCATCGGCCTGCTGTTCCTGTTTGCGCTGGACTGGCGTGCTCGGCTTCATCTTCCCCGACCGGCCGCGCGCCCGGGCGCAGGCCTGATCACCGGATTCTGGAGACAAGATATGAAACTCATCAGCTTCAAACACCTCGTCATCGGCCTGTGCATGTTTGCCGCAGCCGGCATGGCGCTGGCGCTCAAGCCCACCGTCAAGGTTGCGGATTCCGGGCCCGAAAATCGATCTGGAAGTGCTGATTCCCAAAAGCATTCGGCGACTGGAAAATCGACGAAACCATCGTGCCGCTGATCGCCAACCCCGAGCAGGAAGCGCATGCATCAACAAAATCTACAACCAGACGCTCACGCGCACCTATGTCAATCGCGCAAGGGCGAACGCATCATGCTGTCGATCGCCTATGGCGGCGACCAGTCCGACACCATGGCGGTGCACAAACCCGAAGTCTGCTATCCGGCGCAAGGGTTTCCAGATTCTCAAAAATGCCACGTCGGCACCTTTTCTACCGGTGATGGCGAGCATTCCGGTCAAGCGTCTGGTTGCCACGCAGGGCCCGCGCATCGAGCCGATTACCTACTGGACGACCGTGGGCGACACGGTCGCAGTCAGCGGCTGGAAGTGGAAGCTACAGCAAATGAAATACGGCCTGACCGGCAAGATTCCCGACGGCCTGCTGTTCCGGATTTCCAGCATCCAGGCCGACGAATGCCAAGGCCTACCAAATGCAGGATGCATTTACGCGCGATCTGCTCAAGGCGATGTCGCCGAGTGGTCGTCAACGCATCATCGGCAATCCCAGCCCGGCCAGTTGATGCGTCTGCACATCTATCCCGCTACCGACACTATTCCACCGAAATCATCATGACC
>CAWHHA010000007.1:0-91121 GCA_963828945.1 uncultured beta proteobacterium | reverse complement strand
TGGTAACTGGTACCGGCGCGCCTATTTCGACGACGGCACGCCGCTGGGCTCGTCTGCCAACGACGAATGCCAGATCGATTCGATCAGCCAGAGCTGGGCGGTCATCTCGGGCGGCGGCGATCCCGCGCGCGCGCGCCAGGCGATGATGGCGGTGGACCAGCGCCTGGTGCGGCGTGACAAGCAGATCATCCAGTTGCTCGACCCGCCTTTCGACAAATCGGGTCTGGAGCCCGGCTATATCAAGGGCTATGTGCCCGGCGTGCGCGAAAATGGCGGCCAATATACCCATGCCGCGATCTGGACCACGATGGCATTTGCCATGCAGGGCGACACGGAACGCGCGTGGGAATTTTTCGCCATGCTCAATCCTGTCAACCACGGCAGAACTGCGGACGCGATCGAGCGCTACAAGGTCGAGCCCTATGTCATGTGCGCGGACATCTATGGTGCGTCGCCGCACACCGGCCGTGGCGGCTGGACCTGGTACACCGGGGCGGCCGGCTGGATGTACCGGCTGACCGTGGAAACCCTGCTGGGCCTGCAACTTGAAGTGGACCACCTGCGCATTGCACCGTGCATCCCGGTCCACTGGGATTCGTACAAAATCCACTACCGCTATCGCGAGACCGTCTACCACATCACCATCAAGCGGGTCGGTGAGCAAACGGGACAGGTGATCCACGTGACGGTGGACGGTGCTGAGGTAATTAGAGTCCTGGCAAATGGGGTCGTGGCAAATGGGGCCGGCGTCGATGGGTCAGTTGTATCCGGGGTCGCGCGGCCGCAAGGCCGGATTCCCCTGGTGGACGACCGTCAGGAGCACTATGTCGAGGTGGTTTTGAGCTGAAGGCTTTTGAGTTGCATGTACCGAACCCTTGCGCCCATCGCCGCAGCTGCGGGCAGTTGCACCTTACCGGGGCCGACTGCGATGTCGCCGCCGGGGATGGGGCGGAAACCGAGGCGGGGTTTCAGGATGGGACCCGGTCGGCGCTGGGGAGCGGCGCCAGCAGGGCACGAATATCGGCTTCGCCGAATTTGGCGAGCGCGGTGCTGTCTTCCGACAGCACACTGGCGGCGAGTTCGGCCTTTTTCTCCTGCAGGGCGAGAATCTTTTCCTCGATGCTGCCCGCCACCACCAGCTTGTAAACGAACACGTGCTTGGTCTGGCCGATGCGGTGCGCGCGGTCGGTGGCCTGGTTTTCCACCGCGGGATTCCACCACGGATCGTAGTGGATGATGGTGTCGGCGGCGGTGAGGTTGAGGCCGACGCCGCCGGCCTTGAGGCTGATGAGAAACACCGGCACCTCGCCTTCCTGAAAATTGCGGATGACGCTTTCGCGGTCCTGGGTGTCGCCGGTGAGGATGACGTATTCGATTTTTCGCGCAGCGAGTTCCAGCTCGATCAGGGCGAGCATCGAGGTGAACTGCGAGAACAGCAGTACCTTGCGGCCTTCGTCGAGCAGCTCGGGCAGCATGTCCATCAGGAGGTCGAGCTTGGCGCGTTCCTTGACCTTCTGCGCGCTGACGCTTTTGAGCAGGCGCGGGTCGCAGCACACCTGACGCAGCTTCAGCAGCGCATCCAGAATCACGATCTGGCTGCGGGCGAAGCCTTTCTGCGCGATGGCTTCCAGCACTTTGGCATCCATCGCGCTGCGCACGGTTTCGTACAAGTCGCGCTGGCCGCCGACGATTTCGGCGGTGCGCACGATGATGGTTTTGGGCGGCAATTCTTTCGCCACGTCTTCCTTGCGTCGCCGCAAAATAAACGGCGCGATGCGCTTGGCCAAAATCCCGGCACGGATCGCATCGCCGTGTTTTTCGATCGGGGTGCGGAAGGCGCGGGTGAATTGTTTGCTGTCGCCCAGAAAACCCGGCAGCAGAAAATCGAACTGCGCCCACAGCTCGCCCAGGTGGTTTTCCAGCGGCGTGCCGGTGAGGCACAGGCGATGCCGCGCTTTGATGTCGCGCACGATCTTCGCGGCGCGGCTGCCCGCGTTTTTCACCGTTTGCGCTTCATCCAGAATCAGCACGTGCCAGTCGATTTTTCCCAGCGTGTCGTGGTCGCGCCATAGCAGCGGATAGGTGGTGAGTGCAATGTCGTGTTGCGCAATCTCGCCAAACCGATCGGCGCGGTCCTTGCCGTGCAGCGACAACACTTTCAAGGCCGGCGCGAAGCGTTCGGCTTCGCGCTTCCAGTTGAAAATCAGCGAGGTGGGCAGCACCACCAGCGCCGGGCGATCCAGCCGCCCGGCCTGCTTCTCCAGCAGCAGATGCGCCAGTGTTTGTGCGGTTTTGCCCAGCCCCATGTCGTCGGCCAGGATCCCGGCCAGATTCTGCTCACGCAGGTATTGCAGCCAGGCCAGCCCTTCGCGCTGGTAGGGGCGCAGTGCCAGCCCCAATCCCTTGGGCGGTTTGACCGCCTTGATGCCGCCCTGATGCTGCAATTGGCGAGCGAACTGGATCACCGCGTCGCCACCGGTGTTGTTCCATTGCGGGCTGTCGGCGAGATCGGCCAGGCGCGGTGCATCCAGCCGCGACACCTTGATTGCGCCTTGCGGCCGCGTGTCGAACAGGTCGATCAGGGTGTGCGCCAGGGGTTTCAATCGCCCCGCCGGCGCGGTGAAGCGCACGCCCTCCGGCGTGTGCAGGGTGATCATTTCGGCATCGCGAATGCGCGTCAGCTTGGCCGCATCCAGCCAGCGCGCATCGTGCTGAAACAGGTCGTACAGTAGCGGGGCCAGCGGCTGGCGCTGGCCTTCCAGCACCACGCCGAGATTGAGTGACAGCCAGCCGTTGCCGTCGTCGTGGAAGTCCGCCTCCCAGGCATCGACCTCCAGCAGGTAATGGCGGAAGTTGCGCGGCACGTCGATGGTCCAGCCGTCGGCACGCAGCGCGGCCAAACCCGTCGCAATCAACCCTGGCCAGGCCGATTCGCTGGCCAGCCCGAGCAGGTGTTTGGGTGTTTTGTCCAGCGCCTGCGGCGGCACGGGTTTGAAACCCAGGGTATCGAGCAGCTTGATGCAGGCGGCTTCGCGCACGGTGTCGCGCCTGACCCGCACCGCTTCGCCGGTGGGCGTGGTGACAAATTCCGTGGGATCGTCCGCCATGAAGCTGAACGTGTCGTATTGAAATTGCAGCGTGGCGAAATCGAACAGCACCGTGAAATAGCTGTGGCCGTAATCGCGATAGCGGTTCATGCCATAGCTTGCCAGCGTGCCCAGTGTCAGTCTGGGCTGTGGCGCGGCGTCGATCACACGCAGGCTGGCTGTCGTCTGCGGGCGCGGCAGTTCCGGCGCAAGCTCGGCCAGCGCACCCGACACCAGCGGCACATCCAGTGCGGACAAGGGCGGCAGCGCAAACAGATGGGCGAGTTGCGCGGGTGAATACGGCACATCGAGCAGCCCCAGCTCGCCGCGCGCGCCATCGACATACCAGGTTTGCTTGAGCGTTAGCACCCGATCGGCCGGCGGGGTGGCGATCAGTTCGGCGCGGATACGGTGATTGCTATCGGCAGGCCATTGCAGGATGGCCGGGCGCGTGGGCGCGGCGGCGAGCGGTTTCAAATCTTCGCCCGCATAAAACAGCCGGCCGCTTGCCAGCATCCGTTGCAGCACCAGCTCGCCCTTGTCGCCCGCCAGCGGAAAACTGTCGACATAGGCATGGCGGTCGCGCTGTCCCCACAGCAGCGGCAGGATGGTCAGGTCGTCTTCCGTCACAAACGACGGCGGGTTGGTGATGGCGCGCTCGACGCTATTCCAGTCGTCCAGCTTCAATGGGCGGCCATGATCGTCCAGCCGCGCCTTGAAGAAGGTGACGCGCAAGCTGCCATCCGCGCGTGGTGTCAGGCAATAGAGCAGGGTGTCGCGCCGGGGTGGGGCTTTGGCGGGTTTCGCCGGCCTGGCCTCGGCCAGCGTGCGACGAAAGTCCTCCAGCCAGGTCAGCACGTCGGGGTTGATTTTTGTCGGCTGCTTGTTTTGCTGCAGCCAAGCCAGCAGGGTCGCCGCGGTGTGTTTGCAATGCCATTGAACCGGGCAGCTGCAATGCGGTGATATCACGATATTGCCAGCAAGGTTGGTGCTGAACCGGATTTTCACCTGATAGGGCTTGGGTGCGCTGCCCAGTACAAATGCGGACAGCACAGGCGGCTCGGCACTCAAACGGGTGACAGAGCGAACATAGGTTCTGGCCTTGATCAAATCGCGCGCGCCAAACCAGCGCAGGACATCGGCTTCGGTAAACGAGGGGAGGGGCATGAAGAGAACGGGAAAGCGATGGGCGAAGTTTACCCGCCGTTTGTGAGCGGGCGAATACCGGTCAGGCGTGCAAAGCTGCCGTGTTTCAACGTGTCGATGAAGTCAACGACAAACCCCCGCGCGGCGACGTGGCCGAGTTCAAGGCAGGCGCGACTGTACGCGCAAACAGGCGGCGGATCAGGTCGCGGCGACGGCGTCTTGTGCGATCAGCAAGGTGATGAAGCTTGCAGCACCCAGGGTGGAAGCGATGCCTGAGTGGCAGCAGAGAAGCGGGTTCAGCCACACATGCAAGCTTGAGCTGTTCCGTCAGGCAGAAAATCGGCCAAGAAGAGAAGGTCGGGTAATACGTCAGAGAAGGTCTGGTTGAGCTGGCATGCCTATTAACAGACCTTCAACACCCAAGTTCATCGGCGTCTATCGATGACGAGTACCCGGATGCGTAGCGGGGCGAACTTTCCTTCGAGCATTATCGAACTCCTGGGTTGCTGAATTCAGTATCCATGGCGCATGCTCTGATCACTCGGTCTTGCGTAGCCGCTTCATTGTCTGCTCGCCATCAGGTCGCACAAACCATCCCGTTACCGTCCACGGAAATCGTGGTGCCGGCCTCGCCGGCGATGATGCGTGTGAGGTCCTCCAGCGCGCCGATGGCCGCTTTCTTGCCGGTTGCCTGGGCGAAGGCGCACGCGGCGGTCACCTTCGGCCCCATGGAGCCCGCCGCGAAGCCGATGTCTGCCAGTGAAGCGGGCGTGGCCCGGCGGATTGCGCGCTGCGTCGGCGTACCCCAGTCGAGGTAGACGGCATCGGCGTCGGTCAGCATCACGAACAGGTCGGCATCGAGCTCACGCGCCAGCAGCTCGGAGCAGAGGTCCTTGTCGATCACCGCTTCGACGCCGATCAGTTTGCGGTCGGCGCTTTTCTGATACATGGTCGGGATGCCGCCGCCGCCCGCGCAGATCACCACCGTGCCCTGGTCGAGCAGCCATCGGATCGGGCGGATCTCGAAGATGCGCTTCGGTAGCGGCGAGGGAACGACCCGCCGCCATTTCACGCCGTCCGGCTTGACCACCCAGCCCTTTTCCGCAGCCAGGCGGTCGGCTTCATCCTTCTCATAGACCGGACCGACGAACTTGGTCGGGTTCTGAAAGCCGGGGTCGTCCGGGTCCACCTCGACCATCGTCAGCACCGTGGCGAACGGGATCTCGAACGGCAGCAGGTTGCCGAGTTCCTGCTCGATCATGTAGCCGATCATGCCTTCGGTTTCGGCGCCGAGCACGTCCAGCGGGAAGGCTTCATCGGGCTTGTAGGCCGCGCCCTGCAGCGCGAGCAGGCCGACCTGCGGCCCGTTGCCGTGGCTGATGACGACCTGGTGCGCCCGGGCGAGCGGCGCGATCGCCACGGCCGCGACACGCACGTTGGCGCGCTGCACCTCGGCGGTCATCGGCTGTCCCCGCTTCAGCAGGGCGTTGCCGCCCAGGGCGACGACGATGCGCATGGCTCAGTCCTCCTGGGTCGCGACAAGCAGGGCCTTGATCGTGTGCATGCAGTTCTCTGTCTTGAGGAACTTCTGCCCGGGCCGCGCGGATCGGGCATGCTTCACGTCACGCGCGAGGTCGAGCAGGTACTTGCATTCCTGCTGGGTGTGGACCTGAACGGCCAGTAGCGAGCGCTTGCGAAGCTTGAAGCTCATGGACGCGTTCTCCTCAAGGGAATGATTGATGGGCAGGATCAGTACGCCGGATCGCGCGAGATCGGGCAGGTCATGCAGTGGCCACCGCCGCGACCGCGGCCGAGTTCGGCGCCGCGGATCGTGATGACCTCGATGCCGGCCTTGCGCAGCAGCGTGTTGGTGTGGGTGTTGCGGTCGTAGGCCACGACCACGCCGGGCTCCAGCGCCACGACGTTGTTGCCGTCGTCCCATTGCTCGCGTTCGGCCTCGTAGGAATCGCCACCGGTGGCAATCACCCGCAGTTCCTGCAGCCCCAGCGCATCCTTGACGACATCCAGCAGATGCTTGTCTTCCTTGCGTACCTCGATGCCGCCATCGGCATCCTTCGGGTAGATGCTGTAACAGCGGATCTGGTCGACCACCTCGCGGAACATCGTGACCGCGTCGCGGTCGAGGAAGGTGAACACCGTGTCGAGGTGCATCGCTGCGCGACGCTTCGGCATCTGGCAGGCGATCACGCGCGTCGCGGCCCCGTGCCGGAAGAGTTCGCGTGCCACTTGCACCACCGCCTGACGGGTCGTGCGTTCGCCCATGCCGATCAGGACCGCTCCTTTGCCGATGGGCATGACATCGCCGCCCTCCATCGAGGCGCCCGCGAAATTCTCGTCGGAATCGCCCCACCAGATGCGGAAGTCACCGCCCGCGAACATCGGGTTGAACTTGTAGACGGTGCGCTGCAGCAGGGTCTCCGGCTTGCGCGCGGGCCAGAACATCGGGTTGCAGATGACACCGTTGTAGATCCAGCAGGAGGAGTCGCGCTGGAACAGCGTGTTCGGGATCGGCGGCAGGATGAACTTCGTGTCGCCGAAGGCTTCGACCAGACAGTTCTGGTTGGGTGCCTCCGGCAGGTCGGCGTTCGCGATGCCGCCGATCAGGTGCTCGGCGAGCTGCTGGGCCGGCATGTCGTCGAGCCAGGGGCGGATCGCGTCGGCCGTGAGCGGGCCTACGGCATTCGCCGTGACCAGGCGATCAAGCGCAAAGCGGCGTCCCTCCGGCACGTCGAGCGCTTGTGCGAGCATGTCGTGGAGTTCGAGCACCTCGACGCCGCGCTCCTGCATCTTGAGCACGAAGTCGTAATGATCTTTTTGCGCCTCGTGCACCCAGATGACGTCGTCGAACAGCAGGTCGTGGCAGTTTCCCGGCGTCAGGCGCTGATGCGCCAGGCCTGGCCGGCACACCATGACAGTTCGCAGTTTCCCGACCTCGGAATGAACACCAAACTTGCGCATTTCCAGCCCCTCAAGTTAAAGCAGAACGAAAAGGTGAGTCATCGCGCCGACCTGAAATCAGGTTGGCACTTTAAAACGCATAGGATGCGTAGAGCATGCCGAGAAGCCAGTTATCGTTGCCGCCCACCCACTGCTCGGCCGCTTTGCCCGGAAACAGCACACCGGCGACACCCATGACATACACCTTTTCAGTCGCCTGCCAGTCGACAATGAAATTGAGTTCATCGCCCCAGTCGTCGCTCGTCACGCCAGCGGCGAGGGCGGCGGGCTCGTCGAGGGTAAAGTTGTAATACATCAAGTTGAGCGTCACTTTTTCGCTCGGCTGCATCTTCGCCCTGAGCAGGTGACTGCTCAGGTTGCTGTTGCCAAGCGGATAGTTCCCGGTGATCTCGCCCTGGTACCAGAATCCATAGTCCGTGTAGCCATAGGCGATTGGCCGGAAGTTTTCATTGCGGGCCGTGTCGGGGTCGTCACCGGTGAACGTCGCGTACCGGTAGCTGAACACTGGGGACCATGACAGGCCCTTGGCTTCATAGGCTGCCTGGGCGTACCAGCCATCCGCCTGGATCTGGTCGCTTTTTTGGTAGGCGTATTCGCCGCTCAGCGTCAAACCAGTGAGCGGCATCCAACTGGCGCGGCCCGAGTAGACATCGAGTTCATCCGCATCGGGAATATTCGCGTCCACCAGCAGGTAAGTGCCGCCAAGGGTGAGCTTGTCGCCAAAGTGATACTCAAGGTTCCCCCCCGTGACATCCCCCTCGATCCCGCCCGAGCGCGGCTGATTCTCGAGATAGAAGGCCTCGGCCAGCAGTTCTTTGCTCGCGAGCCGGACAATGGCGGAATTCTTGAATGCCTTGCGCATCCCGAGGTACCAGCCGCCGCGTTCGGCGCCGTCGCCGCCACCGTCGGCAATCAGCAAGCCGGTGCCGATGAGGTAATCCTGGTTGCCTATCGAGATGGAAAAGGTGTCGTCTTCAAGACCTGAGAAGAGATCGCCTGTTTTCCAGCCGATATTTCCCTGCTCGAGGGTCCAATCATGGGTGCCATCCAGCCCAATCGTGAGCCCGCTTGCGTCGTCGCCGAAGGTGTTGGTGTAGACGGCGCTCAACTTGCCGAAGAAGGTACCTCCTCCGAGTGGCGTCTCCAATGACGAGCTGGGGCTCGAAGCCCAGTTCCAGCCAGTTTTCGGTGTCCGCTCCAAGGAACGATTCAGACTGACCGAACCACGAGTTGTTGCTGAGGAACCCGACCACAGCCAAGTCGGCGTTGAACATCAGCTTGGTGCCGTCCCGGTTGTAGAGTTCGTATTCGGCAAGCGCGGCAGATGGGCTGAATAGACTCGCGCTGGCCAGCAGCGTTGCGCACAGCAGTAATTTAGCTTTCATGCACACTTCCTCGTTTTCCTACCCTGGATACGTATGGATCAGTCACGCCGCATCGCTGAACTCGAGCAAGGATGGTGACACGATGTCCCAGGAAATGGCCAGATGAATTTCACCCATCAGCAGGCTCTACAACGGCACCTGCAGTCACGGCAAACAAGCTGCATTTGAACCTGCCTCATTTAAAACAATGGACTTTTTTTAGCCGGATGTTCCACCCAAAGTGTACGACGTTGATGGCCGCTGGCACGGGTTGCGCGTTGGTCAAACAAGCCACGACTGACCGTCGAGGATCGATCTGAGGATGTCGAACACAGAAAACCTGACACAGTCAGTCAGCCCAAGCCTGGATTTCCATGTCTGAGGCGCCTTGGCCATGCCCTGTTTTGCTTCAATTACCCACGGTCCTGCACCAAAGCGATCTGCCCGGCGAGCCGCCGTCCACCCTGGTAAAATTGTTAAGCTGCATGATTGTTAATCAATAAACAATCTGGCACGCTGCATGCTTTTAGTTGCTTGAGCATGCTTACCGCAAGGCCAGTTTGCTCAGGCAGTCTCCTCCGACTTTGCGGCCTCTCCGGAGGCCGCCCTTTTTCCCCGGGGGAAAACATGGACCGGACATGCGTGTATTGATTGTTGAAAACCAGCCCGACCGGCTGGCGATGCTGGTGCCCGCGCTCGAAGCCGCCGGCTGCGTGGTGATGGCCACGCTCAATTCTTCGCGCAGCCTCGATGCGCAGATCCAGGCGCTGCGTCCCGACGTGGTGATCATTGCGCAGGATTCTCCCGACCGCGATACGCTGGAACACATCTGCGTGGTGAATCAGGATTGCCCGCGCCCGATTGTGATGTTCACCGACGACGGCAGTGCGGAGTCGATCCGCGCAGCGACGCAGGCGGGGGTGACGTCTTATGTGGTGGACGGCCTCGACCCGGCGCGGCTGCGGCCGATTCTCGACGTGGCGGTGTCGCGCTTCGAGGCGCACCAGGCGCTGCATGATCAGCTCGAACAAACCCGGCTCGAACTCAGCGAGCGCAAACTCATCGATCAGGCCAAGGCGCATCTGATCAAGCAAACTGGTGCGTCGGAATCCGAGGTGTACCGCGAGATGCGCAAGACCGCGATGGATCGCGGCATGAAGCTGGCCGACATCGCGCGGCAGGTGCTGCAAAGGCCGCTTGCCTGAATGGTGCATGCCTGAATCAAGCCGCACCGCGTTGGTGCGCAAGCAAGCTCGCTGGCTTGGCCGGCTCAAGCAAAGAATCACTTAAACATCAATAAATACAGTGTGTTGAAAGTGCTGGCACAGCCATTGCTAAACCTGAACTGAACAGCTGCAACGGCGTGGCTTTCAGGATTACCGGGCAACCATTACATCAACGGACAAAGGCGTCCGCCCCCATCGGGCGACGCCTTTTTTATTTATGCCCTCTGGGTATTTGGAGAACACTGTGAGCGACACCAAAAAAATCGTGCTGGTAAACGAACCGGTTGTGCAGGACACGAGCAAGCGGGATTTCATGAAAAAGACCGTCGGCCTGTCCGCAGCGGCCGCGTTGATGACGCTGGTTTCGCCGGGCGTGCGTCAGGGTGCCTGGGCGGCGGGCAGCGATGCGCCGGAAAAGCCCAACCTCAACATCGGCTTCATTCCGCTGACCGACTGCGCGTCGGTGGTGATGGCTTCGGTAAAGGGCTTCGACAAGAAATACGGCCTCACCATCACGCCGTCGAAAGAGGCCTCGTGGGCAGCGGTGCGCGACAAACTGGTGAACGGCGAGCTCGACGCCGCGCATGTGCTGTATGGCCTGATCTACGGCGTGCAGATGGGCATCGGCGGGCCGAAGAAGGACATGGCGGTGCTGGCCAACCTCAACCACAACGGCCAGGCCATCACCCTGTCCAACCAGCTGAAAGCCAAGGGCGTGACCGACGGCGCATCGCTGGCCAAACTGATCGACAGCCGAACCGAAGGAATACACCTTCGCCCAGACCTTCCCCACCGGCACCCACGCGATGTGGCTGTATTACTGGCTGGCGACCTATGGCGTCAACCCCTTCACCCAGGCCAAGGTCATCACCGTGCCGCCGCCGCAGATGGTCGCCAACATGCGCGTCGACAACATGGATGGCTTCTGCGTGGGCGAGCCGTGGGGTGCGCGCGCGATCCGCGACAACATCGGTTTCACCGCCGCGACCACGCAGGAAATCTGGAAGGATCACCCGGAAAAAGTGCTGGGCACCACGGCCGAATTTGTCGCGCAGTATCCGAACACCGCGCGTGCCATGATGGCGGCGATTCTCGATGCGTCGAAGTACATCGACACCATGTCGAATCGTTCGGAAGTCGCCAAAGTCATTTCAGCCAAGTCCTACGTCAACACCGACTTCGATTCGATCGAAGACCGCATGCTCGGCCAGTACGACAACGGCATCGGCAAGAAGTGGCAGGACCCCAACTACATGAAGTTCTACAACGACGGCACGGTCGGCTTCCCCTACCTGTCGGACGGCATGTGGTTCCTCACCCAGCACAAGCGCTGGGGCCTGCTGAAGGATCACCCCGACTACCTGGCGGTGGCGAAAAAGGTCAACCAGATCGACATCTACAAGCAGGCCGCTGCGATGACCAAGACCCCGCTGCCGAAGTCCGACATGCGCAGCAGCAAGCTGATCGACGGCGTGGTGTGGGACGGCAAGAACCCGAAGGCCTATGCCGACGGGTTCAAGATTAAAGCCTGACCAGATCAAGGCCTGGATTATTCAGAAAAGGAGTAGTCATGACCCCCGAAAAAATTGCACTGGTACGCAGCAGCTGGCAGCAGGTGCTGCCGATCAAGGACACTGCGGCGCAGTTGTTCTATGGCCAGCTGTTCGAGCTCGATCCCTCCCTGCGCAGCATGTTCAAGGGCGACATGGTTGAGCAGGGCCGCAAGCTGATGATGATCATCAACACGGTCGTCAACAGCCTGGATAATCTCGGCCCCATTCTGGGAGCAGTCGAAGAGATGGGGCGTCGCCATGTCGGTTACGGCGTGACGGAAGCGCATTACGACACCGTGGGCAGCGCGCTGATCTGGACGCTGGGCAAGGGGCTGGGCGAGCAGTTCACCCCGGCGGTCAAGGATGCCTGGGTGGAAACCTACACCACGCTGGCATCCGCCATGAAACAGGCGGCTTACGCCCCGGCGTAAAAGTCCGGTTGCCTGCCCGTATCGACGCGGCCAGGCAGCCGAAGACGTCGTCAATACTCAGGAGTGCGATATGAGCGCAATCAATGCAACAACCGAACATTTAAGTGAAATCCTGTCGGGCGACGATGTCGTCCTGGCATCCAAAGTGGCACCGGCCGCAGTTTCCCGCAGCCGTCGCCCGCCCTATTTTGAAACCGAGTCGGGTAAGCGCCTTATCGAAGGCGCGGTGAATCTGGTCAAGGCGGCTTTCCCACCACTGCTCGGCATCCTGTTTTTTGTCGCGCTGTGGGCGTTGATCGCCAACACCAACAAGTCCATCCCCGGCCCGATTGAAACCTGGGCCTCGGCGGTGGAACTGTTTTCCGACCCGTTCTACGACAACGGCCCCAACGACAAGGGCATCGGCTGGAACATCCTCAACTCGCTGTATCGCGTCGGCCTCGGCTTCGGCGCCGCGGCGATCATCGGCATTCCGCTCGGCTTCATGATCGGCCGCTTCCAGTTTCTCAACCAGATGATGTCGCCCATCATCAGCATCCTGCGCCCGGTGTCGCCGCTGGCGTGGCTGCCGATCGGCCTGCTGGTGCTGCAAAAGGCCGACCCGGCGTCGATCTGGGTGATCTTCATCTCCAGCATCTGGCCGATGATGCTCAACACCGCCGTCGGCGTGCAGCGCATCCCGCAGGACTACATGAACGTGGCGCGGGTGCTGAACCTGTCCGAGTTCAAGGTGTTCACCAAAATCCTGTTTCCCGCCGTGCTGCCTTACATGCTGACCGGCGTGCGGCTGTCGATCGGCGTGGCCTGGCTGGTGATCGTCGCGGCAGAAATGCTCACCGGCGGCGTCGGCATCGGCTTCTGGGTGTGGGACGAATGGAACAACCTCAACGTCGACCACATCATCATCGCCATCTTTGTCGTCGGCATTGTCGGGCTGCTGCTCGAGCAGATGCTGATGCTGCTGGCCAAACGGTTCTCGTATGAGTAAGCGGTAAGCCGGGAGCGGCGAGCGGAAAAGGCAACGTGCCCGCCGCTCACCGCCAACCACTCACCGTTTACCACTCACCCCTCACGGAGAAAAACATGCAAAACTACGTCCAGATCGAAAACGCTTCGATGGTGTTCAGCACCAAAAAAGGCCCGTTCACCGCGCTCACCGACATCAACCTCAACGTCAATCAGGGCGAGTTCATCGCGCTGATCGGCCACTCGGGTTGCGGCAAATCCACCCTGCTGAATCTGGTGGCCGGGCTGCTCGACGCCACCGACGGCGTGCTGCTGCTCGCCAACAAGGAAATCAAGGGACCGGGCCCGGAACGCTCGGTGGTGTTCCAGAACCACTCCCTGCTGCCCTGGCTGACCTCGTTCGAGAACGTGTATCTCGCGGTGGAAAAGGTGTTCGGCGGCAAGGAAACCAAAGCGCAGCTCAAAGCGCGCACCCATGCCGCGCTCGAGCTGGTCGGCCTCACCCATGCGTCGAGCAAACTGCCGGGCGAAATCTCCGGCGGCATGAAGCAGCGTGTCGGCATTGCCCGCGCGCTGGCGATGGAGCCCAAAGTCTTGCTGATGGATGAGCCCTTCGGCGCGCTCGACGCGCTGACCCGCGCGCACCTGCAGGACGAGCTGATGAAGATCGTCGCCGCGACCCAAAGCACCGTCATCATGGTCACCCACGACGTCGACGAGGCGGTGTTGTTGAGCGACCGTATCGTGATGATGACCAACGGCCCGGCTGCCACCATCGGTGAGATCCTCACGGTTGATCTGCCGCGCCCGCGCGAGCGTCTGGCGCTGGCGCACGACCCGCATTACCACGACCTGCGCAGCCAGGTGCTGGAATTCCTCTACAGCCGGCAGATGCGGCCGAAGGAGGCCGCCTGACCCACGTCCATGCCGGCCGATAGAAGCGATCGCTGGAAGCAATATCGTGGCGACCCGGCCATTCGTGGCGGGTTGTTCGAGCAGTGTCGGGTGCGTTCGGCGATGGACGACCAGTTCAACGAAACCTTCGCCCAGATCGAACGGCTGATGTGCCAGCACGGCGTGTTTCACGCCAAGCTGCATTTCTCCAGCAGCCGCGCCACGCTTTGGCTGTATAGCGACCCCTGCCGCTACCGGGTGCTGTCGGTGGACGAACTGCTGACGGCCACGCCCTGTCCGGCTTGTCCGTCTACGCATTACCCGCTTGACGCCGTTGTGGCGGCGCAGCACATTCGACCGGTACTGGAAATGTTCCGTACCCTGCGCTTTTCGGACGAGCAGCTTTACCTGCGTTCGGGCTCGCTCAATCTCATCAACGGCCTGGTCGGGCTGAATTTTTCGTGCGACGGCAGCCACTATCTGCCCGCCGACGAGTTTCTGGCGTCGCCGCTGGCGCGCTGGTTTGGCAAGTAAGGAGGCCGACCATGGCCCGCCCCAGCACCCTTGCCATCATCGATGGCTATGACGAATTGGGTCTGTTCGTCGTCTTCCAGGGCGCGCGCCGAGCAATTGCGCTTGAGCCAAAAGCCAAAAACAGGCACGATGAAGTCCGCCTGAAAGAAAGCACCGTGCCATGACTTATTGCGTCGCCATCAAGACCGACGCCGGACTGATTTTCGCGTCCGACTCGCTCACCAACGCCGGCATCGACCATGTCAGCACCTATTCCAAGATGCACACCTTCGTGCAGCCGGGAGAGCGCATGTTCGTGCTGCTGGCGGCGGGCAACCTCGCCACCACCCAGAGCGTTGTCAAGCGGTCTGCGCGATGATTGCCGGCTCGGCAACCCCACCTGCCTGTCCACGGTCTATTCGATCAGCGACGCGGTTGATTACGTCGGCACCGTCTCCACCGAAGTCCAGCGTGTTCAGGCCGCACGCGACGCCAACACCAACTTCGAAGCCACCTTTATTGTTGGCGGCCAGATCGCCGGACAGCCGGCCGAAATTTTCATGATCTACCCGCAGGGCAACCACATCCACGAATCGGCCGCGCATCCTTTTTTGCAGATTGGCGAAACCAAATACGGCAAGCCCATTCTCGATCGCGTGATCCGCCCCGAAACCCCGCTGGAGCAGGCCGCGCGCTGCGCGCTGGTGTCGATCAATTCGACCATCCGATCCAACCTCACTGTCGGTCCGCCGGTCGAACTGCTGATCTACAACACGGACGCACTCAACGGCGGCCGTCGCCTGCTGTTTACAGAAGACCATCCCTACTACCGTTCGCTGGCCAGCGCCTGGAACGAAGGCCTGCGCCAGGCGCTCAACAACCTGCCGCCGTTCGAGTGGGAAAACCAGCCGCAGCCGCTGCAGGTGGTGGCGGCGAGTGGCAGTGGGCAGATGCAGGGGTAGGCGTGGGAAGCGTCAACCCTGACTTGGCCTGACCACCAGCGCGGGCTTCTTTGCTTGGGGAAATCAGTAACGCAGTGATCCCACATCAGCGCTTTCTGGCTTTCCGTGTAATAGATCCTTGGTCTTTGCTTCATCTGCAACACTCCTTCTGCAAGCGCAGTTTCTAGTGTGTTGCATCCACCGGTTGAATCCGCCGGCCATAGCCGCCGTTGGCGTTCTGAGCAAACCAGGTCCGCTATGCGCCGCACATCGGTTGTTGGCTAGAAATGCCACTGAACGGCCGCTTTCAACTTCCGCGAATGCGTGCTATCGACCCGGAAGAGACGGTCGGGGCTTGCTCACCGAGCGACCGTTGATGCAGAGAAAGCTGCCCGACACATGACTCAAACCGATTTATTGTCGAAAAGCTTTACATAGAGCCTATCTGCCTGCTGGCCTGTCTGCTTGATTATTAATTTATATCCTCATCGAATCATCAGCCTGGCTGTTTAGATTCTGTCGTGGCCTGAGTCCTGCTTAATAAGCCCGCACAACCAAGCCCAGGGGAATCCACCTTGGGCAGCCAAGCGTGAACGCTCGACCGGAAACCGTAAGCAATACCAACCCGAGGAGAGCAGCATGAACATCCGCACCACGCTTATCGCATCCAGTCTCATCGCCGCCAGTCTGGCCTCCGGCACTGCCCACGCCGAATTGCAAGGCCGCGATCTCAACGGCAGCGCCGGCAGCTTCGAAGCGTATTACGACACCGTGCTCGACATCACCTGGCTGGCCGATGCCAACTACGCTCAGACCAGCGGCTACGACGCCGACGGCGTGATGACCTGGGACGCCGCCAACACCTGGGCCGCAAACCTCAGCTTCACCGATGGCGTCAACGTCTACGACGACTGGCGCCTGCCCACCACCCTGCAACCGGATGCAAGCTGCGGATACCAGTCAGGTGGAGTTTCCTTCGGCTACAACTGCACCGGCAGTGAAATGGGTCATCTGTTCTACAGTGAACTGGGCGGCGCCGCAGGGCAATCCATACTGACCAGCGCCGACCCCGATCTGGCCAAATTCACCAATCTTCAGGCCAACTTCTACTGGTCCGCCACGGAGTACGCGCCCGGTAGTGTCGACGCGTGGTACTTCCGCATTGCCAGCGGCGACCAGGTCGCGAACCCCAAGAGCAATGGTTTCTACGCGTTAGCTGTGAGTCCCGGCGATGTCGCCGCCGTCCCGGAGGCGCAGACGTATGCCCTGATGCTGGCCGGCTTGGGGCTGATCGGGTGGCGTGCGCGGCGGCGTGGGTGATTCGGTGACTTGAGTCATTCTGCCCTTCTGGGCAGGGAGCAAGGGGGCGCAAGCCCCTTGCGCTTTTTGAGCGTATCGGATTGCGTAAATTGAGGATACACCTAGCTTGATAAATCCAGAGTGGCGGCGGCTTTGAGCGTGATTCCGGACTTTCGCGGCGACCTCATCTAATGCCCGCTCATGGCCGGTTGCACCAGTTCGGAACTGATCCTTAAAGCAGGCATTCGAGGGCTATTAGTTGCCATGAGTGAGTGGCTAAAATGGCCGACCAGTTGCCCCATGGTCTCAGCATCCGTCTCCTCTTGAAAACAAACTGATTCCGGGCGGCCAGCAAAAACGGGTGAAGAAAAGACCGTAACCGATTAGATCAATTACCTGACTGGCACTTCTTCAGGAAGCTCTTTTTGGCAGCACCTGCAAGTTTCTTACCTGCCGCCTGCTTCTCGCAGTAGGGCTGTAATCCATCCGCCACACACTTCGTCGTGAAACTGTTCATGGCAGCGCCCACGAGCTTCTTCTCCAGCGACGTGGCTTCACAGCCATCAACCACACACTTTCGGATGAAGCTGGTTTGAGCAGCGCCGGACAGCTTCTTCTCGGCCGCCTGTGACATGCAGGCATTGTCGGCAGCAAATGCGGGCATTGATATGAACAGGGCGCCGAGGATTGCGATGAGTTTCTTCACGATGACACCTTTCATTGATCTGGCTGATTAAGCTGCAAATAATAATCGAACTCTGACCTGGACTAAGTGCCCGCACGGCTAATCAGGCCACGCATGCCAGAACGCTGGTAGCATTAAGTCCTCACAACCAACCCAAGGGATATTCATGAACAAGTCCGAGTTGATCGAAGTCGCTGCAGCCAAAGCAGACATCAGCAAAGCTGCTGCAGGACGAGCGCTCGACGCAATCCTGGCTGCTGTCGTCAAGGCGGTAGGAACGGGGGATACCGTCACCCTCGTAGGTTTTGGCACCTTCAAGTCATCCAAGCGCGCTGCTCGTACCGGACGTAATCCGCAAACAGGCGCAGAACTCAAAATCGCGGCAACGACTGTGCCGCGCTTCACGGCAGGAGCTGGCTTCAAGGCAGCCGTTGCAGGCAAGAAGGCAGCAAAGAAGAAGTGATGCAATAAGTTGGCGGGCGTGGCGCTTCGTTGTTGCCCGCCCGGGTGTAGATCCTCAGATGGGGTATATCTACGGTGTTGTTACTCCGTCGTATTTGGTGCCTGCTTCCGCTTCAGACGGGTCGTCGGGATCTACTCCCAACTTTTTGTCCAAACCCGGCGATTCGTTTTTCGTGCAGGGTGGCGAGGGAGAAGCCAGCACCTTGATCTAAAAGGCAGTAACCGTTGCCAGAATTATGGCGACGTGCAGGTTCAGCGTATCCGCTTGACGAGGGTTGTTTCCCAGTCAGCGGGTGGTGTCTCCTGGGCCAACCGCACGATGCGGCCGACCTCGTTTTCATACCAGCCATGATCCTGTTTGTTAGGCTCGGCTTCATAGCCCCACCAGGCGCCATCGGCATCCTGTGCCAGCCAGTTCACCCAGTCAGGTAATGCGGCCAGATTCATGGCTGCGCTGTCGGGAGAACAGCCTGGTCGTGCCAAACCCATTCCAACAGTAGCCGCTGTGCATCATTTGCTCGCTTGGCGTTTTCATGATTGACGAGCATGACAAATGCGACACGGTGTCCGCTGGCGGTGTAGACATACCCTGCCAGCGCACTCACATCGCGCAGGGTGCCGGTTTTAAGGTGGGCGTTGCCGGCCAGTGCGGTGCCGTTGAAACGACGCTTGAGCGTGCCGTCGATGGCGACGATGGGCAGCGCCGATTCGAATTCGGAAAAGAGCGGACTGGCATAGGCGGCGCGCAGCAGCTGATTCAATGAGCTTGCGCTGATGCGCTCGATCCGTGACAGACCCGCGCCGTTTTCCAGCACCAGCTTGTCGGTTGTCACTCCTTGCCGGACTAACGCGGCGCGCACCGCACGGTCGCCCTTGTCGAGCGTCGCAGGCGCACCGAAGCTTGCCGCGCCCAGCGTCAGGAACAGGTTACGCGTCATCAGGTTGTTGGAAAACTTGTTGAGGCTGGTCAAAGCATCGGTCAACGGTGGGGATTCGACACGCAGTAGCGGCGGGGTCGTCGGTGCCATGCCCGGAAGCGTTTGCCCGGACAGCGATCCGCCCGCTTCCATCCACAGGCCACGAAAAATGAAATCGAAGGTCGCAGCCGGCTCAAACAGATTCAGTGACAGGGCCTGCTCACCACAGCCGCGCGGGTAATGCCCGCTGAGCACCAGCTCGCGGCGGGCAGGATCGGGAATGGCGGGCGTCACCGTATCCTTCCAGCCATTGCACGCAGTCGCTGAAGTCAAGACAACATCCGCACGGATCGCCACGCCCGGCAAGGCTATCTCCGGCACGATTTCCAGCGTGTCGCCTTCGGGCTTGAGCCGCAGCGTGGTTGCATTGAAGTTGGCGACCAGCGCGCCCGGTGGCGCGTTGTAGAGCGCCAGCGGTTCGCCGTCAAACGCGCCAGGGTCGAGCGGCGGCAGTTCGAAATAGCTGGTGTCGAGCAGCAGATCACCCTGAATATGGCGCACCCCGCGTGCGCGCAATTCGCGCTGCAACAGCCATACGCGTTCGAGTGTCAGGCTCGGGTCGCCGTAGCCCTTGACGATCAGATCGCCCTCCAGCACGCCGTCACGAACCGGCCCGTCTGCCCACACATCCGTTGGCCAGGTGTAGCGCGGACCAAGCTGATGCAAGGCCGCGAAGCTCGTCACCAGCTTCATCACCGAGGCAGGATTCATGGCCGCGTCGGCGTTGTGTGTGATGAGCGGAGCCGCGCTATCCAGAGGCTGAATCACCACGGCGACATGATCGAGTGGAATGTCAGCTTTTTTCAGCGCGGCGGTGAAGGAGTCTGGAAGCTCGGCGGCGCGAGTTGAAACAACCAGGCTTGCGAGCAGAAGGGTTGTCGCAAGCCGCAGAAAAATTGGGTTTATAAGCATCGTGCCATTATGCCGGAACCCGATTTTCGGTTCATTTACCGCAATCGAATGTTGTCCTGCAAACAGGGGTCTTATACTTTGAGCCTGTCATGTAACCCACGATTGAAAGACGCTAAACATGAAAGCCCGATTGATGAAACGCTTGTTGCCGCTGGCGGTGGCGGCCGCACTGCTGGTGCTGGGCGGTTGTGCCAGCGGGCCCGAGGTACGGGCTGAATACGACCAGTCGACCAATTTCGCGCAATACCAGACCTTTGCTTTTGCCAACCCGCTCGGCACCGACCGTAACGGCTACCAGAGCATCGTTTCGCAACGCTTGATCGTGGCGACGCAACGCGAGATGGAAGCACGCGGCATGCGCCTGGTGACGGACAATCCGCAATTGCTGGTTAATTTCAATGCCGCGCTCACTGAAAAAATGCGTGTGACCGCCACGCCTGTCCCGGTGGTGGGGGTGGGGATAGGCTATGGCGGCTATTACGGTTACCGCGCAGGGATGTACGGCGCGTGGCCGCTGTACCAGGACTGGACGACCGTGTCGCCATACCACGAGGGCACGCTTAACATCGACATCGTCGATGCGGCACGCAAACAGATGGTGTGGGAAGGGGTGGTCACCGATATCGTGACGCAGGAAATGCTGGACAACATGCAGGCCAGTATTGACGCTGCGGTGGCTGCCGCCTTTGCAAAATATCCGATTCAGCCAGTGAGCAAAGCCAAGTAAGGCTTACAGTGATTGCCGGATGGCCAGCACGGCCTGGTTGCGCAAGGACTTCAGCAGAGACAGTTCTTTTTCGGGAATGGCGATGTCGCCCTGGTTGGGGCGGTCGGCGTAAATCAGGCCGACCGGCTTGCCTTTCACAATGATCGGAAACAACACAAACGTGCGCGCCGTGACCTGTTTGCGGTACCAGGCCGGAATGCGGGTGGCGATTTTCGGCTCGTCAATGTCGGTAATGAGGATGTCGGCATTGTTTTGCAGGGCGACGAGAAACACATCGGGCTGTGCCGCCAACGAAAAGTCAAACGCCCTGATCAAGGCCTGCACGTTGTCGCCGAAACCGAATTTGCCGCACATGGTGTTGTGGCGGCCATCCTTGATGCACAACAGCACATGCGCGAAACCCATGCCGGTATACATGGCTTCCAGAATCATGCGCAGGATATCGTTGATGGAAACGGCGTCGTCGATCAGCGAATTGCTGACATCCTGCAGGCCCGAGGTCAGAATCGACTGAATGTGTGCGCTGGTGCGCTCTGCCGTGTGATCACTTTCGGCTGACCCGGCATCGAGTATCGATGCGTGTTCATGGAGTACGCTGGCATCCAGCGCTGTTGGTGACGCGGCGCCGTCGGCCGGCGAAGCGTCGGCGAGTTTGCTTTCTGCCGGCGTCGTCGGCAATGGCATCCCCGCCCATTTCGTTGCCTGTTGCGCAAACGCACTCTGTTTCAGATTCACGTTCACGGCCAGGGCGAACTGGGCGATGTCCTGTATCGACTTTTCCATCAGCCCGTTCAGCTGTTTTTCGGTGACCGGCAAGCAGTCGCCGAAGCGCGCGGTGAGTTTGGCCAGGGCTTTGCTGCGGTCCGCATCCGGCGTATTGAGTATGACCTCGCACAATTCGTTCGAAAACCCGGCCAGCACCCACAGGGGCTCTGTGCTGATTGCGCCTTTCTTGAGCTTTTCTTCGGGCAGTTTTTTCATGCTCTGCACGAGCTGATCCGGAAAGCCCCAGTTCCGGGCTACGCCCATCCCCAGGTTTTCAAACGACACCCCCAGCACCTCAATCGAGGCTTTGCTATCGCTTGACGCTTCGGTTTGAACGCGTTGTTTGATTGTGGCGGCTTCCATGGGAAAGTAGAACGTCGCCAGCATGCGTCCCAGGTTGTGCAGCATGGCGCTGATGAACGCCTCTTCCACGTCCTTGATCTGCGTTCTGCTCGCCAGCTCGCGCGCCAGCATGCCGGCGTACAGTACTTTGACGAACTCTTCCTTGAGCTGCTGCGCGTGGGCCTTGTTTTCCAGGTTATCAAACAGGATCAGGCTCAGCGCGATTGAGCGCACCGCATCGAACCCGAGGATGACTACCGCACGCGAAATCGTGCTGATCGTGCCGCCGCCAACCTGGTTGTAGAACGCAACGTTGGCGAGCTTCAGGAGTTTATTGGTGAGCGCAAAGTCTCGCAGAATGTTGTTGGACAGTTCGTTAACGCCTTCCCGGTCGGAAGAGGCAATACGGTTGATCGCGCCGATGGCCTCGGACAAAGCAGGAAAATCGCTTTCGGTCTGCATGCGCCGCAACAAAACATCCAGCGCACTGGGTTTGGCATCGCCGCCGGATTCAGCTTGTGGGAGGGGCATCTAGTCTCATCAAGTTTCGAGAACTGCTTCCTGGCCGGGGTTCAGCGCAAGCCACGTGTTGCACAAACCCGGTCAGCGCGCCAGATCCGCCACATACCAGTCCATTGCCTCGGCCAGGCCTTCGCCGATGCGGTGGGTGGGCTGGTAGCCGAGCCGGGTTTGCGCCTTGGCAATGTCGGCGAGCGAGTGACGCACGTCGCCGGCGCGGAAGTCGCGGTACACCGGCTTGAAGTCAGCGAGGTGGGGAAATTTTGGCACCAGCAGCACGCGGATCGCTTCGAACAGCTGGTTGAGCGTGGTGCGGTCGCCGACGGCGACGTTGTAGACCTGGTTCGCCGCCTCGGCGTGCGGGCTGGTGGCGGCGAGCAGGTTGGCCTGGATGACGTTGTCGATGTAGCAGAAATCGCGACTGGTTTCGCCGTCGCCGTTGATGTATACCGGCTCGTTGTGAATCATGCTTGATACCCACTTGGGCACCACGGCAGCGTAAGCGCCGTTGGGATCCTGGCGGCGGCCGAAGATGTTGAAGTAGCGCAGGCCGATGGATTCCATGCCGTAGCAGCGGCCGAACACATCGGCGTACAACTCGTTCACCAGCTTGGTGACGGCGTAGGGCGACAGCGGTTTGCCGATGACGTCCTCGACCTTGGGCAGGCCGGGGTGGTCGCCGTAGGTCGAGCTCGATGCGGCATAGACGAAGCGCTTGACCTTCGCGTCGCGCGCGGCCACCAGCATGTTGATGAAGCCGGTGTTGTTGGCGGCGTGGGTAGTGAGCGGATCTTCCAGCGAGCGCGGCACCGAGCCGAGCGCGGCCTGGTGCAAAACGTAATCCACACCGTGACAGGCCGTCTGGCAGGTGTCCGGATCGCGAATGTCGCCGAGGGTAAAGTGGAAGCGCGCCCAGCGTTCGGCACCGACGCTGGCCTGTATCTGGTCGAGATTGCGCTGATGGCCGGTAGCGAAGTTATCCAGTCCGACGACACGCTGATCGAGCTGCAACAGCGCTTCGGCCAGATTGCTGCCGATGAAACCGGCGACACCCGTCACCAGCCAGGTTTGGGGCGTGGACGAGAGTTGCGTTTTCAGCGCGTCGAACGCGGCCATCACAATCTCCAGAGCTTGAAGCCGGCTGCCTGGACAACGGCCGGATCGTAGGCCGATTTGACGTCGGTGAACGCGCCGCCCGGATTCAGTTTGGCGGTCAGTTCGGCAAAGGATTTGTCCATGTAGGCCGTGTGCGAAACCGCGGCAACGATGGCGTCACACGCGGGCAGGTCGTCCCACGCGGTGAGGCTGATACCGTATTCGTGTTCAGCCTCGCGGGCTTCGCCAAGCGGGTCGTGCACGTGCACGTCGCAGCCGAAGGACTGCAGTTCGCGGATGACATCGACCACTTTGGAGTTGCGCAGGTCGGGGCAGTTTTCCTTGAAGGTGAGGCCAAGCACGTTGACCCTGGCGCCCTTGACCTGCACGCCGTTGGCGATCATTTTCTTCACCGTTTCCTGTGCGACATAGGCGCCCATGCCGTCGTTGATGCGGCGGCCGGCCAGAATCACCTGCGGGTGATAGCCCAGCATGTCGGCCTTGTGGGTGAGGTAATAGGGGTCAACACCGATGCAGTGGCCGCCGACCAGGCCCGGACGGAACGGCAGGAAATTCCACTTGGTGCCGGCGGCTTTCAGCACTTCGAGCGTGTCGATGCCGAGGCGGTGGAAAATCAGCGAAAGTTCGTTCATCAGCGCGATGTTGAGGTCGCGCTGGGTGTTTTCGATCACCTTGGCGGCTTCGGCCACCTTGATCGAGCTGGCGCGGTGCACGCCGGCGGTAATCACGCTGCCATACAGCTCGGCGACTTTATCCAGGGTAGCGGCGTCATCGCCCGACACCACTTTCACGATCTTGGTAATGGTGCGTTCCTTGTCGCCGGGGTTGACGCGCTCGGGCGAGTAGCCAACGTGGAAGTCCTGCCGCCACTTCATTCCCGACTGCTTTTCCAGGATCGGGATGCAGACCTCTTCGGTGGCGCCGGGGTAGACTGTGGATTCGTAGATGACCGTGGCTCCCTTCTTCATGTGCTTGCCGACAGTGGTGGAGGATCCGACCAGCGGCGAGAAATCAGGGATGTGCGCCGCGTCGACCGGGGTCGGCACGGCGACGATGATGAAGTCGGCCTTGGCGAGGTCGGCGGGGTCGGTACTCACGGTCAACTGCGTGGCGGCCTTGAGATCGTCCGTTGAAACTTCGCCGGTGGGGTCGCAGAATCGACGGTACGCCTCGATTTTTTCAACCGAAAGGTCATAACCGATGGTGGTCATTTTCTTGCCGAATTCCACCGCCAATGGCAGACCCACATAGCCCAGCCCAACAACCGCAACAACGCTCATGCTTGGATTCCCTTATGAATAGTATGTCTATGCTTCTGTCCGGATTGTATCGAATTTGTGTGGCATTGCCCGTCCGCATCCGGCAGTGGACTGCTATACGGATTAGCAAGCGGCATACCACTGCGCAGCGATGGACCGTTGGTCTGCGAGCGGTCTTGGCGCTGCACCCGCAAGGAGTATGCCGCCAGACACTCACCCGCAAGGGGCTGTGCGTGGATGTAAAGCCGATGAATCGGCAACAACCATGGCCTGCCCTTTGGGCGGTCTTGGCGCTGCTGGGCTTGATGCCCGGCTTTCCCGCGCTGGCCGACGTGGCCGACATGTTGCCCAACGTGAAGCCTGCCGTCGTTGGCGTCGGCACGTTCAACCCGACCAACCGCCCACCTGCCAGCCTGAAAGGCACCGGCTTTGCCGTATTGGATGGAAACCATGTGGTGACCTGCGCGCATATTTTCGTTAAGCCGCTGGACACCGAAAAAAACGAAACGATAGCGGTGTTCATCGGCCGCGACCGCCAGATGAACGTGCGCAGCGCGCAATTGATCGCCGTAGATAAGGCGCACGATCTCGCGCTTCTGAAAATCAACGGCACCCCGCTCGCCACGCTGAAGCTGGGTGATTCGACCCAGGCGCGCGAGGGCTGGCAGCTTTATTTCACAGGCTATCCCATCGGCTCGGTTCTGGGGCTCAACCCCTCCACTCACCGCGCCGGCCTGGCTGCGATCATCCCCATTTTCACCCCGGTTGCTAATGCGTCGCAGCTCAACGTCCGCGCCCTCAAGCAGGCAAGCGACGCGTATGAAGTGTTTGAGCTCGACGCCATCGCCTATCCTGGTAACAGTGGCAGTCCGGTGTGGCACCCCGACACCGGCGAAGTGCTGGGCGTGCTCAATTCGGTGTATGTCAAAGGCGCCAAAGAGACTGCGCTCTCGGCGCCCAGTGGCATCAGCTATGCCATTCCGGCGAAATATGTGCGTGCCCTGCTGGACCAGGCGCTGTCGGGAAAGAAATGAGCCCGTCTTACATGCCTTCGGTGAGACTTACCCCGATGCCGAACGTTTGCTGGCTGTGGTTGTAGTCGATCAGCGACTCGCCATAGCCGTTGAAATACTGCACATAGCCCTTCAGCCGCCCATACAGCGGGAAGCTCCAATTCAGCTCCATCGCACCGTAACCGGTATCGAAATTTTTGCGCAGCATTAACGAATAGGCGTTGCGCTCATCGCGGTAGACCGCCGTCAGATCGCCATGCCCCATGTAATCGATGATGTCGGGATTGTCATCTTCGTCGCTTTCGGGGATGCGGTACCAGGGGCGGATCAGCAGTGCCAGGTCGTCACGCTCGAACCCGAACTGCGCGTAGACGCGGTTCCAGCTGCGTGACAGGCCTTCCGTGCGGCCATTCGACTGGTGCACCGCGCCGAGATTGATAAAGCGTCCGCGAAACCCGGCAATCTCGTAATCGGTGCGGTACGCCACCATCACTTCTGGTTCGTAGTTGGTTTCGCGAAACGGCGAGGAAATGGTGTCGTTGTAGGCCTGCCAGAACGAGGTGATGGTGTAGCCGAACCACAGGTCGGCGTTGTCGTGGCCGAACATGCCTTCCATTGCCTTGATCTTGAAGCTCAACTGCAATTCGGCTTCGATGGGGTCGAGTTCCTGATCGGCTTGGGTAAGCGAGGCATGAAACGGTGTGTTGTTCGGCCGGTTGCTGGCCTTGAGCGGCAGGAAATAATTGGCATGGTGCGGGCGAAACAGGAAAGCGCCCTGTTTGGCTTCGTCGTCCAGTTCCCAGTGGCGCGACAGCGTAGACAACAGCTTGGGGTCCGGCGCGGCAGCCTGCGCGACAACAGGCTGTGCGGTGGGCTGCGCTGCGGCGTCGGTTGCTGCTTGCGGAACGGGCGCCGCCTCGGGTTGCGCGCGCCCCGACACGCGGTCGTAGCACGCCAGGCGATCGACATCCGCCGGAATCGAGCTGCAGCCTTCCCAGTCGGCCATCGAGGCGGCCTGTGCAAGGCCGGACAGACCGGCGCACAGTAAAGCCAGCGGGATGGCGGCAAAGGGATGTTTGTTGAGTTCAGTCACACGTGTTCCTAATCGAGAATGATGCTTTGGCCAGGTGAGGGCGCCATCGCGTTCCAGCCGAGCTGACTTTGCAGGTCGGCCGTGAAGGCCGTTGCCACGGCCTCCTCACCATGTACCACGAAAACCTGGCGCGGCTTGCTGCGAAAGTGCCCCAGCCAGTTAAGCAGTGCGGTGCGGTCGGCATGTGCCGACAGTCCGCCCAGGGTGTAGAGATCAGCGCGCACCGGAATGTCTTCGCCGAGCAGGCGTACCCGCTTGGCGCCATCGACCAGGCGGCGACCGAAGGTGCCGGCGGCCTGAAAGCCGGTGATGAGGATAGTCGATTCGCGGCGTGGCAGGTTGGTGCGCAGATGGAATTTGATGCGCCCCGCTTCGCACATGCCGCTGGCCGAAATGATGACGGCACCGCCCCTGATGCGGTCGAGCGATTTTGACTCTTCGACGTCCTCGACGAATTCGAGCTTGCGAAAATGCGCCGCGCCGCCGTGTCGACCCATCAGCGCATGGGTTTCGGCATCCAGCAGTTCCATGTGCTTGTAGGTGATCTCGGTGGCGGCAGTCGCCATCGGCGAATCGACGAACACGGTCAGTTTGGGGATGCGCGCCTGCCGGGTGAGATCGGCCAACAGATAGAGCATGTCTTGCGTGCGCCCTACCGCGAAGGCGGGAATGATGACGTTGCCGCCCTTCTTTTCGATGGTGTCGTTGATCGCTTCCACCAACTCGTCCTGCGTCGCTTCCATGCTCTTGTGGTCGCGGTTGCCGTAGGTCGATTCGACCACCAGATAGTCGGCGTCATGGATGTGGGTGGGGTCGCGCAGTAACGGCCGCGACGGCTGGCCGAGATCGCCGGAAAAAACGATCTTGCGGCGCCGTGCGCCTTCGCCCACCCACACCTCGACAATCGCCGAGCCGAGAATGTGGCCGGCGTCACGGAAGGTGCAGCGCACCTGCGGGTGCGGCGCGATTTCCAGGTCGTAGTCGACCGGATTCAACTGCTTCAACGAGGCCTGCGCCTGTGCCACGGTATACAGCGGCGCCGTGTCGCGCGGCGGCAGCCCCCGCGCCTTGTCGCGTCGGTCCATGTCCTTGCGGAAGCGGTTGAGGTTGGCGTACTCGGCTTCTTTTTCCTGGATGTGCGCCGAATCCGGCAGCATCACCGCGAGCAGGTCGCAGGTGGCGCGGGTGGTGTGAATGGTGCCCTTGAAGCCCAGCGCGACCAGGCGCGGCAGCAGACCGGAATGGTCGATGTGGGCATGGGTGAGGATGACGAAATCGATGCTGCGCGGATCGAAATTGAACGCGCGGTGGTTTTTGGCGCGCGTTTCGCGGCCGCCCTGGAACATGCCGCAATCCACCAGAAAACGCACGCCATCAGCTTCCACCAGATAGTTGGAACCTGTCACTTCGCGTGCTGCACCGAGGAATGTCATCTTCATAGTGGTCTCCCTTCGCCTGTTTCTTCGTAAGCTTCGCCGTCGCGGATATGGTAAATCCGCTTGAAGGTCGGAATGATTTTTTCGTCATGGGTGACGACGATGATGGCGATGCGGAATTCCTGCGCCAGCTGGTTGAGGATTTTCACCACGGTGAGCGCACGCACGCTGTCGAGCGCCGCGGTCGGCTCGTCGGCGAGGATGATCGGCGGCTTGTTGGCAAGCGCGCGGGCAATCGCCACGCGCTGCTGCTCGCCGCCGGAAAGTGCGGGAATGCGCGCCTGCGCACGGTGCTGCACGTCGAGCGCGGTGAGCATGTCGAGCGCGATTTCGCGCGCACGGGCATTCGGCACGCCCGCCAGCATCGGCAGCAGCGCGACGTTGTCGGTGGCGTCGAGGAAGGGAATCAGATACGCGGCCTGGAACACGAAGCCGATGCGGTCGCGCCGCAGCGCGCGCAGGTCGCGGGTTTTCCAGCCGTTGTCGTAAATCACTTCGCCGCCGAGGGTGAACTTGCCGGCGGTCGGCTCGATCACCGCGCCCAGGCATTTCAGCAGCGTGGTCTTGCCGGAGCCGGACGGCCCGATCAGGCCGACCACTTCGCCCGGATAGACGGTCATGTCGACGCCCTTGAGCGCATCGACCGCCGCGCTGCCGCTGCCGTAGCGCTTGGTGATGCCTTCGATGAGGATCGCAGGCTGGCTCGAGTCTATGTCAGCCACCGATCGCCTCCGCCGGGTCGATTTTGAGCGCAGCGCGGATCGCCAGCAGCGAGGCCAGCGCGCACACCACCAGGGTCAGCACGAAGGCGCGTCCGGCATCGCCGGTTTCCAGCAGCACGTATTTGGGGAACGCCGGCGCCCACAGCGTGGCGGCGAATTTACCGACGAAAAAACCAATGACACCCAGCCCCAGCGCCTCCTGCATGATCATCGCGGCGATGGTGCGGTCGCGGGTGCCGATGAGTTTCAGCACGGCGATTTCCTTGATCTTGCCGAGCGTCATCGTGTAGATGATGAAGGCGACGATGGCCGCGCTCACCACCGCCAGAATCACCAGAAACAGGCCGATCTGTTTGGCGGCGGTGGCGATCAGCTTGGCCACCAGAATTTCTTCCATGTCGTCGCGCGTATAGGCGGTATAGCGCTGCCAGCGCGCAATCGTATCGGCCACGGCGTGCGCATCGACGCCCTGCTGCAACCGCAGCAGCACGGCGTTGACCTTGTGGCTGGAGGCCTGGATCGCCTGCACCGCGTCGAGCACACCGGGCTGGCCGGGGCGGTTGATGGCAGGGTTGGCGGCGAGCCGCTGGCGGTCTTCGACGATGGCGTCGTTGTCCTTCAGAAACTGCGCTTCCTGTGCGTCCTTCAGCGGAATGAACAGCATCGGGTCGCCACCCGACGACACCATGCGCCGGGTCAGGCCCACCACGGTGTAATCGTTGCGGCGGATGCGCACGATGTCGCCCACCTGGAAGCCGGTTTTGGCATCGGCCACCGCTTCGTAATGCGCGCGGGCGACCGGACGGCCCGCCACCAGAAACGCCGGCCCGCCTGGCTTGCCCTGCTCGTAGCCCGCCACCATCACGCGCTGTGATTGCCCGTGATGCGACACCTGCATGGTGAGATAGGCGACGTTGCCGGTCTGTGCGACGCCCTCCAGTCCCAGCAATGCGCGGTACAGATCGTCCGGCACGCTGGAGGGTTCGGCGAACGGGCCGAGGGTGTTTTGCTGCACCACCCAGATGTCGGCGTCGACTGCGTGCAGCAGCACCTTGGCGTCGTCGACCATGCCGCGATAGACCCCCGCCATCGTCAGCGTGACCCCGATCAGCAAGCCCAGACCGAGCCCGGTCAGCAGATAGCTTTTCAGGTGGTGGGCGATGTCGCGCCCAGCTAGATTAATCATGGACTGCGATAATCATGGCCGGGTCAGCTGCTGTTCGCGCACCCGCATATCGTCGTCGAGCTGCTTGGCGCTGTAGACAATGACTTTTTCACCGGCGTCGAGGCCGGACACGATCTGGCTGCGTTCCGCGCTCTGCAGCCCGATCCGCACCGGCCTGAAGCGGGCGCGCCCGTTCACTGCCAGCCACACGCCGGTCTGGTTGTTTACCTGGGCAAGCGCGGCGCGCGGCACGCTCAGTACCCCGCGCGCACCGGGCTGGCGGATCGTCACTTCGGCCAGTTCGCCCAGATAGAGCTGCGCTGGCGCGGGGTCGAACGCCACGCTCACCAGCCGCTCTTCGGTCACCGCATCGCTTTGCAATTCGATGCGTGCCACTTTTCCGGGCAGCGCCACGCCGGGCGCGGAACGCAACACGATTTCCGCCGCCTGACCGACCGCAACACTCTGCGCACGCGCCTGATCGACGCGCGCGCGCACCCACAGTGCGGCAGGGTCGACCAGCCGCAGCACCGCCTGCCCGGCCACCACGGTGGTGCCCGGCTCGGCTTCGCGCGCGGTCACCACGCCGTCAATCGGGCTCAGCAGTTTGAGACTGTTGCGTACCTGATCGATGCCCTGCCGCTCGGCTTCGGCGCGGCTGATGTCGCGTTGCGCACCGGTTGCGCTGGCGCGCGCCGCCGCCAGCGCGGCATTTGCAGCAGCGGCTTCGTGACGGCGGCTATCCGCCATTTCCTGGGCGATGAATTTTTGTTTGACCAGCATCTGGTAACGCGCACTGTTTGCCTCGGCCAGCCGCGCGCGGCTTTCAGCCTCGGCCACTTGCGCCTGCGCCGCCTGCGCGGTTTGACCTGCGCGCGCGACCGCACTCGCCGCCGCCTCGCCGCGCTGGCGCAAATCCACCGGATCCATTTCGGCCAGCAACTGGCCGGCGCTTACCCGGTCGCCTTGATCCACCCACACCCGCAACAACCGTCCCGCCTGGATCGGTCCCACTGCGTAGGCATGACGCGCCTCCACCGTGCCGATGCCGTAGACGCCGGGATTGAGGTCATCCTTTGTGACGGTGGCGATCTCCACCCCAACTGGTGCAAGCGGCCCGCGCGTGGTCAATAGCCAGACAAAGGCGGCGATAAAGGCCAGCGCGCCGAGCGCGAGGGTGAGCGTGCGTTGGCTGATTTTCAAGGCGCCGGGCTTCATGCGGATCAGTGTGTGTCTTTAGTTACGGACGTTTGGATCTGATAGGTCGCGTGGCAATTCACGCATTTTTTCAGCGTGTCAGACAGCTGGTTGAGGCTGTAGCCCACGTCCTTCAGGCTGTCGGCATCCAGCGCGATCTGGTCGAATTCGCGATGCACCGAAAACCCGAGTTGACGGAATTCCTGTGGCAGTTTGGCGCGCAGCGCAGGCGGCAATTCATGCACCATTTTCTGCCCCATGCCGCGCGCAGCTTCCGCCGCCGCGGCCATGTCCGGCTTGGCCAGCGCACCGGTCATTTTTTGCACGCCGTCGAGAAACAGGCGCATTTCTTCCAGGATCATGGCGCGTTCGGCCGGCGTGAGTTCCAGCACAACACGCGTATCCGCTGCGATGCCATGTGCGTGCTCGTGATGAGTATCCGCCGCGATGGCGCCATTAAACGCAAGGCACAGAAACGCGCCGCCAACTGATATGCCTGATCGCATCATGATGTTTTTCCTTTTGGTGAGTGCCTGACAATAAACGGGTAGAACATGACCTGCCATCCCCAATCCTAAAGGATCAGGTGTGTTTCCCAACAAAACGAAAGGCGCCGCAATTGCGGCGCCAGCATATATTCAAATTCTAGGCACGAGTCAGCGACCGCCGCCGCCAGAACCGCCACCGCCAGATCCCATCCCGCCGCCCATACCCGCACCGCCCCCTGGCCCCATGCCGCCGCCCTTTCCGTACGCTGGCGGTTCATCAGGCAGGGTGGTGCCTTGTTGCTTGGCGCGCACCTGCATTTCTTTGTGATGTTGCGCGCGGATTTGTTCGCGTTCTTCGTTGGTCTTGGCTGCACGCATCTTGGTCTGGTGCTCGGTACGTTCCTGTGGGGTCATCAACTGGCTGCCATAAATCTGTTCCTGCGCCTGGCTCTGCACGGGTGGTTCTGCGGCAAAGCCAGGATTGAAGGCAAGCAGCAGACCGCCCGCCATCGCCGAAATCAACAAGGGTTTCTTGAACATGTTCGTGCTCCTAAACATTTGGGGCTGTCAGAAATGATCCGCGCTACAGCAACCCCGTCAGCAAGCGCATATTGATTAATAGCAGGCTTTATCCCGATCGAAGTCAGCGCTGCTTGCCGCATTGCTCTAGCGGGCTGTCCAGAATGGCATCGACTTCATCCTGTGGGATGACCTGAGCCGCATAAGGCTGGCCGGTCATGGATTCGAGGTTGCGGGCGAAGGCGCGCAGGTGATTGCGTGAGCCGCACAGCAGGTTTTCATAGGTGGCGTCGATGTCCGCGTTGTCGCTGCGATCAATCGCGTCCACCAGATCGCGCATGTCGGTTTCTTCGATGATGCCGCCGACCTGCAGGGCATCCAGCGCGCTGAGACGGCCTTTTCCCATCAGCGTGTCATAGAGCGACTGCAGGGTCGGGTTGGTGAATTCGCCGATCGCGTTCCCGGCGGCCGGGTCGGGCAATCGGTACATGCGCAGCAGTTTGAGCAAGGCATCCATATGGCTCTGCTCGGAACTGGCAATGTTGCTGAATACGGCCAGCCGCCAGGTTTCGTATAGCGTCAGGTAAACATCGCGTGCCAGCTTTTCTTCCTCGCGCATGAAGAGCAGATCGGTTTTTTCTACCGCGGAGAGACTCGATTGTGGTGTTGGTATTCTGCTAGTGCCCGAGCCGTTGGCGGCATAAAGCGGCGTGCTGATCGCCATGGTCAAAGCAAGCATGAGTGCAGAGACTGATTTTGCGAACATGGTTATCTCCCTCTGATGATGAGAAAAGTTGAAACGGCTGAAAATCCCACTGCTGGTTTAACGTCCTTTACCGCCTACCGCCCCTTCCCGTCCCGCGCCTCTGGCGCGCTCAGTCCGTGCGGGTTGCTGCGGTCGTTCGATCGGGCTCATTCGATTGCCTGGTTGATTCTGGGTACCCGCGTCGACGCCGTGACGGGCGTCATAGCCGATGCCGTAACGGCTGCCGCTGCGCAGGTTGTTCCCCTGGTCGGGATTTCCATCTGGCCGCGGATCGAGGTTGGAGAAATGCGGCCGGGCGGCAGGCGTAAACACGACCGAGCCTTCGCCATGTGCGGGCAGGTCATGAGGCGCAGCCTGTACCGCTGTGACGAACAGCAGGGGGGCCAACAAGAAGAGACGTCTAGGCTTCAGCCACATGCCATTTCGATTCCGTTATAAACAGATTCAAGTATCCGACACAGGTGCTTCCCGATGTTTTCGCAGCTGCTACAAGGTGTTACAGGTTGTTACGTGACCAAGGGTGCGCGCCAGGCAGATAAATCGCCTGCCGACGCAGAACCCTCAGGATTAGGGCGCGGGCGCTACGGCGGCGGGCGCTGCCTGACGGGTCTGAAGCTGTTCCTGGTTCATCGAGCGGCGTTGTGCCATGTCCTGTTGCATGTCCGGCGTGCCGCCCTGAGCCCTTTCGTGGGTTTGGGTCTGAGTCTGGGTGCGGGTCTGCGTCTGTGTGCGGGTCATGTCGCCTGAGCCTTGGGCCTTCTTCTGCTGGCCGGCGCCCTGGTTGCCATGCTGGGTTGCGCCTTGGCCACCCATCTGGCTTGAGCCTTGACCGCCGCCCTGTCCCCCGCCCATGCCCCCGCCCATGCCACCGCCTTTTCCGCCAGCCTGAGCATCAAGCGTTGCGCCCAGTGCAATCAGGGTGACAAAAGCGGCTATCGTGGATTTGGTTTTAGATTGGGTCATGATGTTGTTCCTCTGCGTTGAGTATGAAGACTGGTTTCTGCCACGGCTTGTTTTCCGCTGGCAGTGAACGCAGTATCCCGGGCAGGCGTTTCCAGGTTCTTTCGCAGACGCTACAGCTTGTTACAGGTTGTTTCGCGACAGTCGGCCGCAGAATGCTTGCCGTAAGATGGCGTCATGCCGCCGTATTCCGGGCGGAGTGGAGTGCATGGACATGAGCGAAGACGTAACGCAACGGATTCTGATGGTGGACGACGACGTGGCGCTGCGCGAGTTGGTGACGTCTTACCTCAGCAGCAGCGGTTACCAGGTGGAGGGCGTGGGCGATGGTGCCGCCTTTCGCGCCAGCATGGCGCAGCGCGGCGCCGATCTGGTGGTGCTCGATCTGATGCTGCCGGGTGAGGATGGCCTGAGTCTGCTCAAATGGCTGCGTGCTGATGGCGGGCCGCCGGTCATTATCGTTTCGGCGCGGGGCGAGGAAGTGGATCGGGTGGTGGGTCTGGAAGTGGGCGCCGACGATTATCTGGCAAAGCCCTTCGGGCCACGTGAGCTGCTTGCCCGCGTGCGCGCAGTGTTGCGGCGCGGCAGCAGCAGGGCCGAAGTCAAAGAGGCCGACACCGACGCGCTAGCCTTCGGTCCGTTTCGGCTGGACCTTGCCAGTCATGTCCTGACGCGCGATGGCAGCGAAATATCCTTGACCTCAGGTGAGTTCACCCTGCTGCGTATTTTTCTTGAACACCCCAACCAGGTGCTGACGCGCGACCACCTCATCACCTTGGTCAAGGGCTACGAACGCGCACCCTTCGATCGCAGCGTCGACGTGAGGGTGACGCGCCTGCGCCGCAAGATCGAGCCCAATCCCGAGGCGCCGGTCTACCTGCGCACCATCTGGGGCGAGGGCTATCTGTTCTCGCCGCGCGGCGAGGCCACTACGTGAAACTGTCCGGCGTGAAGCCGCGCAATTCCCTGTTTCGCCGCACCGCGCTGACCGTCGCGGCGGGCCTGATCGTGTTTCAGCTCGCCTCGGGCGCGGCTATTTTCTTCAATATCCTGCTGCCGCTGGCGCATCGTTCGGCCGACGATCTGGCCGCCCTGCTGGTGCTGTCCGCGCGCACCTGGGTGGAACTGCCCGCCGCCACGCGCCCGGATTTCGAGGCGGAGCTGAAATTAAGCCATGGCCTCGATTTGAGCGAGGCCATTGTGCCTGCTGGTGACGAGGCCGGGCATCACCCCTATCTCAATTTCCTGCGGGCGTCGCTCACGACCCGCCTGGATTCTGCAGCCGCACTTCGCGTGACGGAGACAACGGATGGGGTTTTCCATGCGGATATTCCCATGGCGAAGCATGTGCTGCGCTTCAGCTTTTCCAAAGACCTGCTCCCGCAACGCCCCGTTTACGCGCTGGCCTGGAGTTTTGCCGCCGGCCTGCTGGTTACCCTGGCTCTGGCCTGGTTGCTCGCGCGACGGATCACGGCGCCGATTGCCCGGCTGGCGGAAGCCGCGCGCCAGATCGGCAGTGGCGAGCGCCCGCCCCGGCTGCCGGAATCGGGGGAACGCGAGCTGGCCGAACTGGCGCGCATCTTCAACCAGACGGCCAGCCAGCTGGCGGCGCGGCGCGCGAACCAGAGCACGCTGCTGGCCGGCGTGTCGCATGATCTGCGGAGCCCGCTGGGCCGCATCAAGATGGCCTTGGGCATGCTCGACGAGGAACGCGACTCGCCCCTGATCGCGCGCATGGAACGCGATGTCGCCGAAATGGAATCGCTCATTGGCGCCCAACTGGAGCTCGCCCGCGCCGAGGAACGCGAGACCGCGCAGGCCACCGACATCGATGCCCTGCTGGCTGAATTGATCGAGGCGACGGAGGCGCAGTCGCCTGGCCAAACCCATCTGCGTGCCGATGGGTCACCTTGCCATGCGGTTATCGCGCCATTGGCACTCAAACGCATCCTCGGCAACCTGCTGGACAATGCCCTGCGCTACGCTGGCCCCGGGCGGCTGGAACTGGTGCGGCGTCGCTGTTCGGGGGGGCTGCTGATCGGGGTGCGCGACCGTGGCCCGGGCATTCCTGCCGAGCAGCGCGAAGCGGTGTTCCGCCCCTTCTTTCGCCTCGATCCTTCACGCAACCGCGCCACCGGCGGTAGCGGCCTGGGTCTGGCCATTGCCCGCCAGCTGGCCAGCACGCAGGACTGGAACATTGCCGTCAAACCACGCGTTGGCGGTGGCACCAGCGTCTGGCTGGCGATTCCGTTGTGAATGGGCTTACGGCTTCAGCGTCTGATTCAATACCTGTAAAACAGCTTCGGCCAGCATGGCCATCTCGTCTTGCGTGATCACGTACGGCGGCATGAGGTACACGGTGTTGCCGATAGGGCGGATGAACACGCCGCGCGCCAGCGCTTGCAGGTGAAAACGGGTGGCGAAATCGGGCGCGGCATCGACCACGTCGAACGCCCAGATCATGCCGCGTGAACGGAAATGGCGCACCCGTGGGTGAGCGGACACTTCGCCCAGAAGCTGAGTGAATTCGACAGACTTGCCGCGGTTGGCGGTAATGATCTGATCGGCCTCGAAGATATCCAGCACCGCCAGCGCCGCCCGGCAGGCAAGTGGATTTCCGGTGTAGGAGTGCGAATGCAGGAAGCCGCGCGCGGTGGCATCGTCGTAGAACGCGGCGTAAATCGCATCCGTCGCCAGCACTGCCGACAAGGGCAGATAACCGCCGGTGATGCCCTTGGACAGACAGATGAAGTCGGGTTTGATGCCTGCCTGTTCGCAGGCGAACATCGTTCCCGTCCGGCCGAACCCAACGGCGATCTCGTCGGCAATCAGATGCACGCCGTATTGGTCGCACAGTTCGCGCGCCCGGGTGAGATACGCCGGGTGGTACATCGCCATCCCCGTCGCGCCCTGCACCAGCGGCTCGACGATGAAGGCTGCGGTGGTGGCGGCGTGTTCGGCCAGATGGGTTTTCAGCGCCTCGGCGCAGCGCAGCGCAAAGGCCTCGGCGGACTCGCCCGGCTCGGCCAGCCGTGCGTCGGGTGTCGGCACCTGCACCGAGTGCCTGAGCAAGGGCGCGTAGGTGGACTTGAACAGCGGAATATCCGTCACCGACAGCGCGCCCACGGTTTCGCCGTGGTAGCCGTTTTGCAGGCTGATAAAACCGTTTTTCTTCGCGTGGCCTGCGTTGCGCCAATAGTGAGCGCTCATTTTCAGCGCGATTTCGGTGGCCGACGCGCCATCCGAACCGTAGAACGCGTGACCCAGCCCGGTCAGCGCAGCCAGCCGTTCCGACAACTCGACCACCGGCGCATGGGTCGCCCCCGCCAGCATCACATGCTCGATTTTGCCGAGCTGATCGATAATCGCGGCGTTGATGCGCGGGTTGCAGTGGCCGAACAGGTTGACCCACCAGCTGGAAATCGCGTCAAAGTAGCGTCGACCGTCGACATCGATCAGCCATGCCCCCTCGCCACGGGCGATCGCCAGCGGCGGCGAGGCTTCCAGTTGTTTCATCTGGGTGCAGGGGTGCCAGACGGCTGCGCGGGTGCGCCCAATCAAGTTATTTGCACCCAAATCATTCATTTAAATTATTGTCGGTCGCCATTAGATTTGATAGCCCGGCCACCTTCCTTGTAAGGGTTTTTTACGACTATCGCCATTCTGCATTCCCCCAAAATTGACGCTAATTCCAATAGTCATAGAAGTGGCTCCGCTTATCTGAACAACATTCCCCGATTTATAAGTGGAACTCGGGCAGGTTAAAAGTGCGTCGTTGCACTGATCTGAGTCAGCCAACGCGGAGCGCACTGGAAACTTCATTCTACGCAGCCTCGGCCAGTATCGGCAGCAAGTCCCGGTAAGCCGCCTCGGGCGTGACATCGTCCAGACTCGAATGCGATCTGCCCGTGTTGCACGACTGAAGGTATTCGGCAATGTTGGCGCGGGCGGTGCTGACGCTGTCGTATGCTTTGGTGTTGTCGGTCGGCCGAACCCGACTCCAAGCGGCCTGAAGCCAAATGAACGTGCTTTGTCCGCTTACGGGGAACCAAGCAGCCAGTCAGAGAAATCTATCATTTGTCGGCAAAGCGGCGTTTCAGGCGGGCAATCCGGCGTGAATAAAGCCAGATCGCCCGAACAAGCCATCGTCAGCGTGCGGGTTCTGCCACGAAAATCTCGACACGGCGGTTTTTCGCACGGCCTTCCATCGTGTTGTTGTCAGCGATCGGTTCGCGCGAACCGCGGCCATCGATAGCGATACGGTTTGCCGCTACCCCGCGGGCAACGAGGTAATCGCGCGTCGCGGCGGCGCGATTGACCGAGAGCGGATTATTGATCGCATCCGAGCCGGTGCTGTCGGTGTGGCCGATGATGGTCACCGTCGTCACCGGGTTTTGATTCAGGGTGGTGGAGAAGCGATCGAGGATCGGACGCAGGTTCGCTTTGATGTCGTAGCGATTGGTGTCAAAGGACACATCGCTCGGGATGTCGAGCTTGAGCTGGTTATCGGCGGTCTGGCTTACGCTCACGCCGGTTCCCTGGGTGGCTTGCTCCATCGCCACCTTCTGTTCCTCCATGTGCTTCGACCACAGATAGCCGCCACCCGCACCCACTGCCGCGCCGATAGCCGCGCCGGTCGCGGCGCTTTTTCCCTTGTTGCCGCCGGCTGTCGCGGCACCAATTACCGCTCCGGCAGCGGCGCCAATCGCCGCACCTGTGCCGGTGGTTTTTTGAGTTTCGGTCATGTTGGCGCAGCCGGCAAGACCGCCGAGACCAATTGCAATGGCGCTAAGAGAAACAATGATTTTTTTCATGGAATAACTCCGGTTCTATTAAAAGCGTTCTAAGTATGGGTAAATCAAACAGAGGTATCAACGGATGCCACACTGCTACCCTCATCCTCCCGGTCATCCAGTGCGGCCTCTGGTTACGAAGGCGCGCGAGCATAAGCGCGGTGAAGGGTGAGCATAGCGGCCCAGTCGGCACACGTGGCGGAATGACGCGTTTGTAGCTCGCCATGAAGGAAGCTTTCAAGAAAATGCTGCTCCGGCGACCCTGACGCTGTGCGTGGCTCAGCGTCAGGCAGGATCACTAGGCCTGATCCTTGTTGCGCGCTTCAAAGTCCTTGATCTGCTTCTCGGCTTCGTCCTTTGTAATGCCGTAGGACTCCTGGATCTTGCCCAATAGCTGATCGCGCTTGCCGGCAATTACGTCGAGGTGATCGTCGGTAAGCTTGCCCCACTGTGTTTTTACCTGACCCTTGAACTGTTTCCAGTTGCCTTCTACGATATTCCAGTCCATATCAATCTCCTGTGGTTCGGGACTCGACGGGCGGAATTGCCAATCGAGCATCTTTGTCGCAGCCGGCCTCTCATCATCTCCGCACTTCTCGCAGCGAATGGCTACAGAAGGGAAGAACGGGTGACCGCCTGGACAGCTTTTATAGAAGCTCCCGATGAAAGGGCAAGGTTAGTCTCATACCCAAGAGTGATCTGTACGGTGGCGTACGGAGTGCGATGTGCGGTGATGGCATCGGTGTGGTTTCAGGAAGCTCGCACTGCCCGGGGCGCGCCCACCCCTGTTTGAAGATGGCAGGCAAGCTGAGCAACTCCGGATAGTTTATGTCGTAGTCGAGCCATTTTCCGGGACGCAGGAAACGACGGGCTCAGCCAGCCTGTCCTCATCTGGCCTGCCCCTTGCTTGTAACAGACTGTCCGCACACTGACTGTCACCATGAGCATCCACGTCGCCATCCGCCATACCACCGCCTACAAGTTCGACCGCCGTGTCACGCTGAGTCCGCACGTGGTGCGGCTGCGTCCGGCGCCGCATTCGCGCACGCCGATTCTGGCCTACACGCTGAAGATCACGCCGGAACAGCATTTCATCAACTGGCAGCAGGATCCGTTCGGCAATTACCTCGCGCGGCTGGTCTTTCCAGAAGCGACGCGCGAATTCTCGGTGGACGTCGAGGTGATCGCCGACCTCACGGTGATCAACCCCTTCGATTACTTCGTCGAGGACAGCGCCGAGCACTGGCCGTTCGACTACGACGTGGCATTGAAGCGTGAGCTGACGCCGTATCTGGAAACCGAACCGGCCGGCCCGTTGCTGCAGGCCTGGCTGGATGCGGTGCCGAGTGAGCGCGTGCATTGCAACGATTTTCTGGTGGCGCTGAACCAGCGCCTGCAAGGCGATATTGCCTACACCGTGCGCATGGAACCGGGGGTACAGACGCCCGAAGAAACGCTGGAAAAAGCGCTCGGTTCGTGCCGCGATTCGGCCTGGTTGCTGGTGCAGATCCTGCGCCATCTGGGGCTGGCAGCGCGCTTCGTGTCGGGCTATCTGGTGCAACTCACCGCCGATGAGAAATCGCTCGACGGCCCGTCCGGCACCGACAAGGACTTTACCGACCTGCACGCCTGGACCGAGGTGTATCTGCCCGGCGCGGGCTGGATCGGGCTCGATCCGACTTCGGGCCTGTTTGCCGGCGAAGGCCATATTCCGCTGGCCGCCACGCCGCAGCCGTCTTCCGCTGCACCGATCGAGGGCATGACCGACACGTGCGAGGTCGAGTTCGAGTTTTCCAATACCGTCACCCGCATTCGTGAAGACCCGCGCGTGACGCTGCCGTATAGCGACGCCGAGTGGGAGGCGATTCTGGCGCTAGGCGTTGCCGTTGACGACAAGCTGCTGGCCCATGACGTGCGCCTGACCCACGGCGGCGAGCCCACGTTTGTCTCGATCGACGACATGGAGGCACCAGAATGGAACACGGATGCCTTCGGACGCACAAAAGAGAGCGCGCCGAGGTGCTGGCGCGGCGGCTGCGCGCTCGCCTCGCGCCCGGCGCGCTGCTGCATACCGGGCAGGGCAAGTGGTATCCCGGCGAACCGCTGCCGCGCTGGGCGCTGGGGATTTACTGGCGCAAGGACGGCGTGCCGGTGTGGAAGAACCCGGCGCTGCTGGCCGAGGCGGAGCACGACAGCGGCCGCAGCGTGCTCGACGCGCGGCACTTCGCCAAAACCCTGGCGCAGCATCTGGGGCTGGCGATGCGCTATGCGCAACCGGTGTATGAAGACGCGCTCGCCGCGCTGCTGCAGGAAGCGGAACTGCCGCCCAACGTCGATGTGCTGTCCGAAAGACGGCGGCCACGCCGAACTCGACAGCGCCAGCCTGCGCGGCGCGCTGGCCAACAAACTGTCACGCGGGCTGAATACGCCGACCGGCTATGTGCTGCCGCTGGCCTGGCGCGGGGGTGAACAGGGCGGCGGCGAGCATCCGTGGCACAGCGCGCCGTGGCACACCCGGCGCGACCGCCTGTATCTCACCCCCGGCGACGCGCCGATCGGCCTGCGCCTGCCGCTGAATTCGCTGCCGTGGGTGGCGGAAGACGAACGCGAACCCTGGGTTGAGGTGGACCCCTTTGCCGCGCAGCCGCCGCTGGCCGATTTTCATGGCGAGATCGCCGCGCGCTTTTCCAGCACACCCCGGCGCCATCCGGTGCGGACGATCCCGATCACCCCGAGCTGCATCCGCAAACCGCATCGGCCAGATTGAACGTCGCGGTGCCGCACACCGCGCTGTGCGTCGAGGCGCGCGGCGGCTGTCTGTACGTCTTCATGCCGCCGACCACCACGCTCGAACACTATCTCGACCTGCTGGCGGCGGTCGAAGCCAGCGCCGCCGTGCACAAGCTGCCGGTGGTGATCGAAGGCTATGCGCCGCCGTCGGACGGGCGCATGGAAAAGCTGCTGGTCACCCCCGACCCCGGCGTGATCGAGGTCAACATCCATCCCGCGCACAACTGGCAGCAACTGGTGGACACGACGACGCTGGTGTACGAAGAGGCGCGCCTGTCCCGCCTCGCCGCCGAAAAGTTCATGCTCGACGGCCGCCACGCCGGCACCGGCGGCGGCAACCACGTCACCCTCGGCGGCGCGACGCCGTCCGACAGCCCCTTCCTGCGCCGCCCCGATCTGCTGGCGAGCCTGATCACCTACTGGCAGCACCACCCGGCGCTGTCGTACCTGTTCTCCGGCATGTTCATCGGCCCCACCAGCCAGGCGCCGCGCGTCGACGAAGGCCGCATCGAGCGGCTGTACGAACTCGAAATCGCGTTCCAGCAAATGCCGGTCGGCGACACCCCGCAGCCGTGGCTGGTGGATCGCCTGCTGCGCAACCTGCTGACCGACCTCACCGGCAACACGCACCGCTCGGAGTTCTGCATCGACAAGCTGTATTCGCCCGACAGCGCCAGCGGCCGGCTCGGCCTGCTCGAATTCCGCGGCTTTGAAATGCCGCCGCACCTGCGCATGAGCCTGGCGCAAATGCTGCTGCTGCGCGCGCTGGTCGCGCGCTTCTGGGACAAGCCGTATCGCAAGCCGCTGGTGCGCTGGGGCACGCTGCTGCACGACCGCTACATGCTGCCGCATTATTTGTGGGCGGACCTGAAGGACGTGATCGACGACCTCAACGCCGCCGGTTTTGCGTTCGACCTCGACTGGTACAAGCCGTTTCTGGAATTCCGCTTCCCGCGCCACGGCACGCTGCAGCTCGGCGACATTGCCGTTGAACTGCGCACCGCGATCGAGCCGTGGAATGTGCTGGGCGAAGAGAACACCAGCCTCGGCACCGCGCGCTACGTCGATTCGTCGGTCGAGCGCCTGCAGGTCAAAGTCAGCGGACTCACCGACAGCCGCTACGTGCTGGCCTGCAACGGCCACCGCGTGCCGCTGGTGCCGACCGGCGTGCACGGCGAATTCGTCTGCGGCGTGCGCTACCGCGCCTGGCAGCCGCCGTCGGCGCTGCATCCCACCATCGGCATCCATTCGCCGCTGGTGTTCGACCTGATCGACACCTGGAACGACCGCGCTGTCGGCGGCTGCACCTACCGCGTGGTTCACCCCGGTGGCCGCAGTTATGAAACCTTTCCGGTCAACGCGATGGAAGCCGAGTCACGCCGCCACACGCGCTTTCAGGACTGGGGACACAGCATCGGCAGTTTCAGCCATCCGCCCGCCGCCAGCCCGCTGCCGGCCACCCAGCCGTCTGCCCAGGCGGTGCGCAGCTTCATCCCCGGTGGCAGCGCACCAGGCCCGATGGCGCCGCCGCCGGTGGCCGACGTCGGCGAATTCCCGCACACGCTCGACCTGCGCCGGCGCTAAGCGTCACCCCTTGTTCAAATTTCCCACGCTCTTGAAAGGAACCCACATGAATCGCCTCGACGTCACCGAAATGATTATCGAAGCCAAGTTGAAAAAAGCCCTGAAGTGGGCAGACATTGCCGACGCGCTCGGCCACAGCAAGGAATGGACGACCGCAGCGATGCTGGGCCAGATGACGTTGAGCCGCGACGAAGCGACGAAAGTGGGTGCGCTGCTCGACCTGCCGGAAGTCGCGGTGGCCTGGCTGCAGGTGGTGCCGTACAAGGGCGCATTGCCCACCGCCGTGCCGACCGATCCGCTCATCTATCGCTTTTACGAACTCATCTCGGTGTACGGCACCAGCATCAAGGAACTGATCCACGAAGAGTTTGGCGACGGCATCATGAGCGCGATCGATTTTTCGATGGACATCCAGCGCGAGGCCGACCCCAAGGGCGACCGCGTCAAGATCGTGCTGAACGGGAAATTTTTGCCGTATAAAACATACTAGCCCTCAGCAGGTCACGGTGTGGGGTGGCAGCTGCCACTTCAAGGACCCAATGCGGGCATGAAGAGATGCTCAGGGGTTGACCGCGTCCCTCCCCATCACCAGCGCAGACCACGGCGTTAGTGCATCTATACGGATTTGAATCCCCCCCTCTATTGCCGTGTACTCGGTTGCGAGTTTGAGAAATTACGGCCGAACTTCAGAGCGGGGATCGTTATTCCAGGCATCATTAAAATGCTTGGAAAGTAAATTTCCGTGCCTATAGTTTCTAAAGTTGACCTATGAGATCTGACGCATAAGAACTGGAGGCGCGACATGCAAGTGACTCGGAGACAGTTTTTCAGAATCTGCACGGCGGGGGTGGGCGGTTCCAGCCTGGCGGCGCTGGGGTTCGCACCCGGTGAGGCGCTGGCGGAGGTGCGCGCATTCAAGCTTGCCCGCGCCACCGAAACCCGCAACACCTGTCCGTACTGCTCGGTGGGCTGCGGCATCCTCATGTACAGCCTGGGCGACAAGGCCAAGAACGCGCACAGCCGAGATCATCCACATCGAGGGCGACCCGGATCATCCGGTGAACCGCGGCACGCTGTGCCCGAAGGGCGCCGGCCTGCTCGATTTCGTGCACAGCCCCAACCGCCTGCAAGTACCCGGAATATCGCGCGCCCGGCAGCAAGGAATGGCAGCGCATTTCCTGGGACGAGGCCTTCAGCCGCATCGCCCGGCTGATGAAGGACGACCGCGACAAGAATTTCGAGCGCCAAGAACGCCGACGGCGCGACGGTCAACCGCTGGCTCTCCACCGGGATTCCTCGCCGCCTCGGCCTCCAGCAACGAAACCGGCTACCTGACCCACAAGGTCGTCCGCAGCCTGGGGATGCTCGCATTCGACAACCAGGCACGTGTCTGACACGGCCCGACGGTGGCAAGTCTTGCCCCGACGTTTGGCCGCGGCGCGATGACCAACCACTGGGTTGACATCAAGAACGCCGACCTGGTTCTCATCATGGGCGGCAATGCCGCCGAGGCGCACCCCTGCGGTTTCAAGTGGGTGACCGAGGCGAAGGCGCACAGCAAGGCGCAGCCTGATCGTGGTCGATCCGCGCTTCACCCGCTCGGCGGCGGTGGCGGATTTCTATGCGCCGATCCGCGCCGGCACGGACATCGCCTTCCTGGGCGGGGTCATCAACTACCTGCTGACGCAACGACAAGATCCAGCACGAGTACGTCAAGAACTACACCGACTTCAGCTTCCTGGTGAACGACGACTACACCTTCGAGAACGGCCTGTTCTCCGGCTACAACGCGGAGAAGCGCAACTACGACAAGTCCACCTGGGGCTACCAGATCGGCGACGGACGGCTTTGCCAAGACCGACCCGACGCTGCAGCACCCGCGCTGCGTCTACCAGCTGATGAAGGCGCACTACAGCCGCTACACGCCGGAGATGGTGAGCGACCATCTGCGGCACGCCGAAGGACGCGTTCCTCAAGGTCTGCGAGATGATCGCCGAGACCTCGGCGCCCGACAAGACCATGACCATCATGTATGCGCTGGGCTGGACGCAGCACTCGCAGGGCTCGCAGATGATCCGCACCGGCGGCCATGGTGCAGCTGCTGCTGGGCAACATCGGCATGGCGGGCGGCGGCATGAACGCGCTGCGCGGCCACTCCAACATCCAGGGGCTGACCGATCTGGGCCTGCTGTCCAACCTGCTGCCGGGCTACATGACGCTGCCCGGCGAGAAGGAACAGGACTACCAGACCTACATCGACAAGCGCGCCATCAAGCCGCTGCGTCCGGGCCAGCTGTCCTACTGGCAGAACTACGGCAAGTTCCACGTCAGCACCATGAAGGCCTGGTTCGGCGACGCCGCCACGGCGGAAAACAACTGGTGCTTCGACTGGCTGCCCAAGCTCGACAAGCCGCACGACATCCTGCAGGTGTTCGAGGACATGAACAGGGCAAGATGAACGGCTACATCTGCCAGGGCTTCAACCCGCTGGCGTCGGTCCCGTGCAAGGTCAAGGTGTCGGGCGCGCTGGCCAAGCTCAAGTTCCTGGTCATCATCGATCCGCTGGCCACCGAAACCTCCGAGTTCTGGCAGAACCACGGCGAGTACAACGACGTCGATCCGGCCAAGATCCAGACCGAGGTGTTCCGCCTGCCGTCCACCTGCTTCGCCGAAGAGGACGGCTCGCTGGTCAATTCCGGGCGCTGGCTGCAATGGCACTGGAAGGGCGCCGAGCCGCCCGGCGAGGCCAAGGCCGACCACGGAAATCATGGCCGGCATCTTCCTCAAGCTGCGCGAGCTGTACAAAAAGGACGGCGGTGCCTTCCCCGACCCGATCCTGAACCTGACCTGGAACCACAAGATCCCGGCCTTCCCATCGCCGGAAGAGCTGGCGAAGGAGTTTTCCGGCAAGGCGCTGAAGGATGTGACCGATCCCAAGGACCCGACCAAGGTGCTGGTCAAGGCCGGCGAGCAGCTCAACGGCTTCGCCGAACTGCGCGACGACGGCTCGACCGCCTGCGGCTGCTGGATCTTCTCCGGCGCCTGGACGCGAGAAGGGCAACCTGATGGCGCGGCGCGACAACTGCCGATCCCTTCGGCATCGGCCAGACGCTCAACTGGGCCTTCGCCTGGCCGGCCAACCGGCGCATCCTCTACAACCGCGCGTCCTGCGATCCGTCCGGCAAGCCCTGGGATCCGAAGCGCAAGCTGATCGCGCTGGGACGCGGCGCAGGCAAGTGGGCCGGCTCCGACGTGCCCGACTTCAAGGTGGATTCGGCGCCCGAGGAGGGCATGAATCCGTTCATCATGAACCCGGAAGGCGTGGCGCGCTTCTTCGCCGTGGACAAGATGGCGGACGGGCCGTTCCCCGAACACTACGAGCCGTTCGAGTCGCCGCTGGCGGCCAATCCGCTGCATCCCGAACAACCCGGCGGCGCGGGCCAACCCGGCGGCGCGGGTGTTCAAGGGCGACTGGGCGAGCTTCGGCAAGCCGGACGAGTTCCCCTATCGTTGCCACCACCTACCGGCTCACCGAGCACTTCCACTTCTGGACCAAGCACGTGAGAGCTCAGCGCGATCCTGCAGCCGGAGCAGTTCGTGGAAATCGGCGAGGAGCTGGCGAAGGAGAAGGGCATCAAGGCCGGCGACCATGTGCGGGTGCGATCGAACCGCGGCTTCATCATCGCGGTGGCGGTGGTGACCAAGCGCCTCGATGACGCTGACCGTCGACGGCAAGAAAGTCCACACGGTGGGCATCCCGATCCACTGGGGCTTCATGGGCGTGGCGCAAGAACGGCTACCTCACCAACACCCTGACGCCCTTCGTGGGCGACGCCAACACCCAGACGCCGGAGTTCAAGGCGTTCCTGGTGGACGTTGAGAAAGTATAAGGAGGCGACCATGGCACTGCAATCACTCGACATCACGCGCCGCTCCGCCACCACCACGCCATCGCCCTCCGCGCGCGGCGAAGCGGTCAAGGTCGCGAAGCTCATCGACATCTCCAAGTGCATCGGCTGCAAGGCCTGCCAGGTGGCGTGCATGGAGTGGAACGACCTGCGCGATGAAGTCGGCAGCAACGTCGGGGTCTACGACAATCCGCATGACCTCACCGACCAGTCGTGGACGGTGATGCGCTTCTCCGAAGTGGAAGTGGAGCAGGGCAAGCTGGAATGGCTGATCCGCAAGGACGGCTGCATGCACTGCGCCGACCCGGGCTGCCTCAAGGCCTGCCCGGCGCCGGGCGCGATCGTGCAGTACACCAACGGCATCGTCGATTTCCATGAGGAAAACTGCATCGGCTGCGGCTACTGCATCACCGGTTGCCCGTTCAACATCCCGCGCATCTCGAAGAAGGACAACAAGGCCTACAAGTGCACGCTGTGCTCCGACCGGGTCGCGGTCGGGCATGGAGCCGGCCTGCGTGAAGACCTGCCCGACCGGCGCGATCGTGTTCGGCTCCAAGGAGGACATGATCCACCACGCCGAGGGGCGCATCGCCGACCTCAAGGAGCGCGGCTTCAGCCAAGCCGGCGCTGTACGACCCGCCGGGTGTGGGCGGCACGCATGTGATGTATGTGCTGCAGCACGCCGACCAGCCGGAGCTGTACGCGAACCTGCCCAAGGATCCGAGCATCAGCCCGCTGGTCGGCCTGTGGAAGGGCATCGCCAAACCCTTGATGAATCTGGGCGTCGGGCTGGCGGTGTTTGCCGGCTTCTTCCATTTCGTCACGGTCGGCCCCAAGGAAGTTGAGGAAGAGGAGGGAGAAATCATGAGCGTCTTCATTCAACGCTACACCGCCAGGGAGCGCAGCAACCACTGGGTGGTGGCGATCGCCTTCGTCCTGCCGCGCTGTCGGGGCTGGCGCTGTTTCACCCGGCCTTCTTCTTTCTCACCAACCTGTTCGGCGGCGGCACCTGGACCCGCATCCTGCATCCCTTCATCGGCGTGCTGATGATCCTGTTTTTCATCGCGCATGGCGGTGCGCTTCTGGCGCTTCAACCGCTTTACTCCGGCCGACCGCCAGTGGATGAAGCGCATTGGCGATGTGGTCTGCAACCGCGACCAGGGCCTGCCCGAACTCGGCAAATACAACGCCGGGCAGAAGTACCTGTTCTGGATGATGGTGGTGAGCATTCCCCTGCTGCTGCTGTCCGGCATCGTCATCTGGCAGCCGTAGTTTGCGCCGTATTTTCCCATCGGTCTGCTGCGCCTGGCGGTGCGTGATCCATGCGCTGGCGGCCTGGGTCATGATTCTCGGCATCATCGTGCACATCTACGCCGCGATCTGGGTCAAGGGCACGATCCGGGCGATGACGCGCGGCACGGTGTCCGAAGCCTGGGCCAAGCACCATCACCGGGCCTGGTATCGCGAAATGACCGGCAAGTAATCCGCCGGACTCACACACAAGGAATCCATCAGCGCCTATGACCACCACGCTCCTGCAGCCCGGCCAGATCGAAGCGGCGGCCGGCAGTATTCCCGAGCTGCGGTTGCCGCCCGCCGATCTGTTTCTGGCGCGCGCCCAGCGGCTGGAGCACCTGGCCGAGAACCACACCTTGGGCGACTTCCTGCGTTTTGTCGCCCGGCTTGCGCGGGCTCAGCAGGAAAGTCTCGCTGCCGGCCCGGCAGCGAGCCTGCCACCCCCCGAACGACTGGCGCAATGCCGCGAATACCACATGCCGCCGCTGGCTCCTGCAGGGTTGGCGCGGCCGGCTGGCTGGCGCGACACGGCGCGGCATCTGGCGCGGACAGTTCTGCCGTCCCTGCCCGCAGCCGGGCAGGCCGCGTTGCAGCGGCTACTGGATGGCGAAGATGCCTGGCTGGATGCGCAGGCCACGTCACCTGTTCGAGGGCGACGTGGCCAACCTGGATGCCGCCGTGACCCCGCTGATTGGCGCGGCCCTGCAGGTGCACTGGACCCATCTCGCGCGCCAGCTCGATCCCGCCCAGGTGGCACGGCCCGAGCATCCCAACCTGTGCCCGGTGTGCGGCTCGCACCCGGTCAGTTCGGTGGTGCGCATCGGCGGTGCCGAGAGTGGCCTGCGTTACCTGCATTGCGCGCTGTGCGCGTCGGAATGGCACGTGGTGCGCGCCAAATGCAGCAACTGCGACAACACCCGCGGCATCGTTTACTACCATGTGGAGGGCGGCGACAACGTGGTACGCGCCGAGAGCTGCCCGGAGTGCAAGACCTATCTGAAAATCATGCAGCAGGATAAAGACCCGCTGACCGACCCGGTGGCCGACGACCTCGCCACCCTGGCGCTTGATTGGATGATGGACGAAACCGGTTATGCAAAGAGCGGGATCAACTGGTATCTGATTCAGGGTCAGCTATAAAAAGGCTCATCTGCGTCAAGTCGTCGATTCGTCAATCACCCAGGGAATGTCTATCGTGCATAGCGCCCAAGCCCGTCCGCCCGCGATCGATCGCGTCCTCAACTGGACCGCCGTTGCGTCCCTGCTTGCCGAATATGGCCGTGAACCGGTGCTCGCCGGGTTGCGCAGCGTGCTTGACGGCGCCCGCCAGGCCGCGCGCCAAGGGGCGTTGGTGGATTACACCGAACCGGCCATCGCGTTTCACCTCGCCGCGCATCTGGCACAACACAACGCGCCGCGCCTGAAGCGGGTGTTCAACCTGACCGGCACCGTGCTGCATACCAATCTGGGCCGCGCGCCGCTACCAGAAGAGGCGGTGGACGCTTTGCTGATGGCGGCACGTCATCCCTGCGCGCTGGAATACGACCTCGAGACCGGCGGGCGCGGTGACCGCGACGACGTGGTGGAAAGCGTGCTGTGCGAACTCACCGGCGCCGAGGCCGCCACCGTGGTCAACAACAACGCGGCAGCGGTGTTCCTGCTGCTCAACACGCTGGCGATGCGGAAACAAGTCATCGTCTCGCGCGGCGAACTGGTTGAAATCGGCGGCGCCTTCCGCGTGCCCGACATCATGAGCCGCGCCGGCGCCAAACTGGTGGAGGTGGGCACCACCAACCGTACTCACCTGCGTGACTTTGCAGAGGCCATCGGCCCGCGCAGCGCCATGCTGATGAAAATACACACCAGCAACTATGCCATCCAGGGCTTTACCGCCAGCGTGCCGGAAGCCGAACTGGCGCAGCTTGCCCACGCGCATGAACTGCCTTTCGTGGTGGACCTCGGTAGCGGCACGCTTACCGATCTGGCGCGCTTCGGCCTGCCGCGCGAACCGACGCCGCAAGCGTCGCTGGCGGCAGGCGTCGACCTTGTCACTTTCAGCGGCGACAAACTGCTGGGCGGGCCGCAGGCAGGCATTCTGGTCGGACGCCGCGACCTGATCCGGCGCATCAAGAAGAACCCGCTGAAGCGCGCGCTGCGCGTCGGCAAGCTCACCCTGGCCGCGCTGGAAGCGGTGCTGCGCCTGTATCGCGACCCCGACCGTCTGGCCGAACGCCTGACCACCTTGCGATTGTTGACCCGGTCGCCTACCGACATCCAGGCCCAGGCCGAACGGCTGCTGCCGGCCATGCAACAGGCGCTTGCCGCTTGGCCAGTGAATGTGAGTGCCGAGCCGGCGCTGTCTCAGATCGGCAGCGGCTCGTTGCCGATTGACCGGCTGGAAAGCGCGTCACTGGTGGTGCGTCCCAGCACACGCAAAAGCGGCGTGCTGCACGAGATCGAGGCAACGCTGCGTGGTTTGCCCGTACCCGTGATCGGCCGCATCGCCGATGGCGCCCTGCGTCTGGACCTGCGTTGTTTGTCTGATGAGGCTGGTTTCCTCGATCAGCTGGCTGGCGTGCGCAAGCCATGATTGTCGGCACCGCCGGACACATCGACCACGGCAAGACCACGCTGGTGCATGCGCTAACCGGCGTTGACACCGATAGGCTTGAGGAAGAGAAACTGCGCGGAATATCCATCGATCTGGGCTATGCCTACCAGCCCCTGGCCAATGGCAGCGTGCTGGGATTCATCGACGTGCCTGGTCACGAGCGCTTTATCCACACCATGCTATCCGGCGCAGCGGGAATCGACTTCGCCCTGCTGGTGGTGGCTGCGGATGACGGCGTGATGCCGCAGACGCGCGAACATCTCAACATTCTCGACCTGCTGGGCATCAAACAGGGCGCGGTGGCGCTAACCAAAATCGACCGAGTCGAGCCTGCGCGTGTCATTGAGGTCGAGCGCGACCTGCATCGTTTACTGGCCGATACCGCACTCGCCGATATGCCGGTTTACCCTGTTTCGGCGACGAGCGGGCAAGGCATCGATGCCCTGCGTGCGCATCTGCACCATGCGGCGCAAGCGATGCCACAGGCAAATGGCGAGGGCGGCTTCCGGCTGGCGGTCGATCGCAGTTTCACCCTGAAAGGTGCGGGCACCATCGTCACCGGCACCGTGTTCGCCGGCAGCGTGCAGCTGGGCGACGAACTGGTGGTCACGCCGAGCGGCAAGCCGGTGCGCCTGCGCAGCCTGCATGTGATGAATCGGTCTGCACAGATGGGTGTGGCCGGGCAGCGTTGCGCGCTCAACCTGGGCGGCGTGGGCAAGGATGATATCCAGCGTGGCGACTGGATCGTGACGCCCCGCCTGCATGCGCCGACTGCACGCTTCGATGTACAGCTGACGCTTTCGCCTTATGCGCCAGCAGTCTTGCCGCACTGGGCGCCGGTTCATCTGCATTTGGGCGCGGCCCATGTCATGGCCCGGGTGGCCCTGCTGGAAGGTGAGACCCTGGCGCCGGGCGGTACCGCACTGGCCCAACTTGTTGCCGCTCGCCCGATCGGTGCACTCCACAGCGACCGCTTCATCCTGCGTGATGCCGACGCACGCCATACCTTGGGTGGTGGCCATGTGCTGGACCCGGAGGGACCGGTGCGAAAACGCAAGACCCAGCTGCGTCTGGCGGAACTGGCTGCGCTGCAAATCCCGGATACGGCGCACCGCCTGAACCGCCTGCTGGAAAGCCAGGGGCTTGATCTGGACCGGATGGCCGTTCACTGGAACCGCGACAAACTGGACAAGGATTTATTATTTGATTGCCGCCTTGTACACACCGGAAACGAGAACTGGGCATTTTCCGGACAGCACTGGCAGAGCCTGCAGGACAAACTGCGCGCGGACCTGGCAGGATTTCACGAGCAGTTTCCCGATGAGCTCGGACCTGATGCCGCGCGAGCGCGGCGCATGTTTTTGCCGCGTCTGCCGGCGGCTGCGTTTGCAGCCTTGGCCGATGATCTGCTGGCTAATGGCACGTTGCAGCGCAGCGGCTCGTGGCTGCACCTGCCAACGCACCGCATCACCCTCACGCAGGAGGAGGAAGCCTTGTTTCAGCGCATCCGGCCGTGGCTGGAAGAAGCGTCTATCGATCCACCATGGGTGCGCGATCTGGCCAGGCTGGCTGGACGCGACGAGACGCCCTTGCGTCGCCTGCTGCAAAAACTGGCGCGCCAAGGTAAGTTGTACCAGGTGGTGCGCGACCTGTTCTATCTGCCGGAAACCGTGTGCCAACTGGCGACGGTGATTCAGGAACTGGAAAACGGAGCAGGTGAGACCCGGGCGGCAGAATTTCGTGATCGCACCGGTCTTGGCCGCAAGCGCGCAATCCAGGTGCTGGAGTTTTTCGATCGTGTGGGCTACACGCGCCGCGTGCACGACGCCCATCGACTGCGTAATCCGGACATGTTCGGCACGGCAGAACATGCTGTTTGAAATGGAAGGGAAACGTGCCTGGTGGTGCGGCCGGATTTCAAATCCGGTTGGGGGTGTCAGTCGCTCCCGGGTGGGTTCGACTCCCACTCCCTTCCGCCACTATTTGACTTGGCTGCTTAACGGCAGGGTGTTGCAGTTTGTGCGTCAACCCACAACAATGCAGATTCGGTTTGTTGCCGCCAGGAGGGCTTCCATTTCCCCCATATTCCCGTTCCATTTCCGGTCTTGCCTGATGCTTGCACTCACGTTTGCACTGGCGGCCTGCGGATCGTCTGCGCCACCGAAGACCGACACGCCATCAGTGGAGCAACGCCTGTCCGATCTCGAACGCCGGGTGGACATGCTGGAGGCGCGTCCCGAGGTTCAGTTGCCGTACCGAAGCAAGGCGGAGATTCAGGCGAACATTGAAGCGCTAGAAGCGGAGCGGGGAAAACTGCTGACCCATTATTATCCTCAACATCCCGAGATCAAGGACATCGACCGCAGGCTGGAAATACTCAACAGCCAGTTGCAGATGCTGGAGCAACCCTAGCGTCGCAGCAATCCGGTGCAAACATGTCATGCCTGCGTTTCTCGGGCCTTACGCCTGCGCCTCTTTTTGCAGCGCCCGCAGGCTTTCTTCCACGCCCGCTGCATGGGTGAGTTCGGCGACGTTTCCTTTGGTGAAAAAACCCTGGAATCCGCCGAATCGCTGGACGTATTCGACGATGAGCGAGGAGTATTCCGACGCGCTGGAGAAGATCTGCTTGAGGCCGGCCTCTTTCGAGCCGATGACATCGAGCAGAAACTTCTGTCCGCAGTCGCGCAGCGAATTGACGACGTAGTCGATGTTGGCGAATTCTGCCGTTTCGCCGTCTTTAACTGCCACCGCGATGTGGTGCAGGCGCGGGCCGAAGTTGCGCACGAAGGCTTCGGTCGGCGATTCGGCCAGCAGGTGGTTCATGAAGTAGGGATGGTTGGCGGCAGTGAACACCTTGGCCGGGCACTCGAGTTCGTTGTCGTAGTGCACGCTCTTGGTGACGTTGGTCGACGAGTTCTGGTCGGCGATGTCGTAGGCGCCCCAGAAGTAATAGCTGGACAGCGTCAGGTATTCGAGGATCGCGGCTTCGCGGTTCTGGCTGTAGATGCGCGTGGCCAGATGGTCGATCGGCAGCAGCAGTTCGTCGATGCCGAGCCGCTTTTGCGTTGCCTTGGCGGCTTCGTACGCGGCCTGCATGTCGTCGCGGATGCTGCTCCAGCCGAGCGCGTAGACGCGGATGTCGGATTCGGGGCGCTCCCAGTAGGCGACGATGTTGTGGGTGTAGGGGCTGGGTTTGACCACCGCCATGTTGCCGGGCAGTTCCAGCTTGCGGATCTGCTCCTGGTTGAAGAAGCGGATGTCGCGCGCCTTCTGCATGTCGACCACGGCGTGCGGGTCGGTGACGCGCATCACCTCGCCCATGTAGCGCGAGTTGGGCTTGACCGCGCCGATCGGGTAGACCTCGTTGAGGCTGCGGAAAATGCCGCGCACGTTGGGGTCTTTCACTTCGCGCACCAGGATGTCGGGTGCGCTCATGTCGATGCGCAGGATGTGGGTGTAGTGCGCTTCGGTTTCCAGCGTGACCAGATAATGATACGGCGTCATCACGCACAGCTCGGCGACGTAGGCGACCGAATGGCTGGGCTCGACGGTGATCATCAGCGCGTCGATCTGGCGGATGCAGTCGGTGAGCCCGATGCGGTCGCGCTCGTCGAGCAGGCGGCCGAGATAGTCTTCAAACTGCGACGAATTCTGCTTGTCGCCGACCCGGGGAAAACTGAGCGATGCGGTCATGAAGTCAAACCAGGCTGAACAGGGATTGGGTCATTTTTTGCGGATGCGCCGCACGGAAATAGGTCTGGCCGATGACCGCGTTGAGGTCGGCCAGCCGCGCCTGGATGTCGTCGCAGAATTCGTGCAGCCCGTTTGCCGCCAGCGCGTGGTAGTCGGCGCGGTCGACCAGGTCGAGCATGCCCTGTAGCCGGCGCATCGGCTCGACGCCCGGCAACTCGCCGAGGGCGAACTGGATTTCATGCAGGCAGTGGCGCACGCTGCGCGGGAATAACAGGTCGTTCAGCAAAAAGCCCAGCACCTTGTGCCCGCGCGCGTGCACGTCGACATGGCGGCGGTACATCTGGTGCGCCGACAATGCGTGCAGCACGCTCATCCAGATGAGGTCGTAATACTGGCTGTTCTGGTAGGGCAGGTTGATGGCGTAGCTGACGTCGAGCACGCGCGTCGTCATGTCGGCGCGCTCGAGGTTGCGCCCCAGCCGCATGAACTGGAAGCCTTCGTCGCGGCTCATGGTGCCGGACAGCAGGCCGACCACGGCCTGGCGGCGGCGGATGATTTCGGTCAGCACCTCGAAGCGTTTGCGGCGGTCGAGCGCGTGGCCGAGATGCGTGCTGGTGTAGAGATAGAGTTCGTTGACCCATTCCCACGATTCGCGCGGCAGCACCTCGCGGAAGGTGCGGGTGTTTTCGCGCGCGAGGCGCACGCAGGCGAAGATCGATGACGGGTTGCGCTCGTCCTGGATGAGAAAGCTCATCACGGCGTTTTCGCTCGCTTCGTCGTAGTGCTGGTGGAAAGCCTCGTCCAGCCCCACCACTTTCAGCAGGTCTTCCCAGCCGAAGCTGGCGCCACGTGGCATGTCCATCAGCAGCATGGTGGTGGCGTTGATGAGGCGCGCGGTGTCCTCGGCGCGCTCGAGGTAACGTGCCATCCAGTACAAATTTTCAGCCACTCTGGCCAGCATCACAGCGCTCCTTGCACGACCCACGTGTCCTTGCTGCCACCGCCCTGCGACGAATTCACCACCAGCGAACCGCGCCGCAAGGCCACGCGGGTGAGGCCGCCGCGGGTGACGTTGATGTCTTTCGATTGCAGGATGAACGGGCGCAAATCGACGTGGCGCGGTTCGATCACGCCGTCGCACAGGGTCGGCACGGTGGACAAGCGACAAGGTGGGTTGCGCCATGTAGTTGCGTGGATTTGCCGTGATCAGCTCGGCGAATTTCGCCTGCTCTTCCGGCGTCGATTTCGGCCCGATCAGCATGCCGTAGCCGCCGGATTCGTTGGCGGGTTTCACCACCAGTTTGTCGAGGTTGGCCAGCACGTAGTCGCGGTCGGATTCGTTCATGCACAGATAGCTTGGCACATTGGGCAGGATGGTTTTTTCATTCAGGTAGTACTCGATCATCTGCGGAACATAGGCATACACCACCTTGTCGTCGGCGACACCGGAGCCGGGCGCGTTGGCAATGCCGACCTTGCCGGCGCGCCAGCTGCGCATCAGCCCGGGCACGCCGAGCGTGGAGTCGGCTCGGAACACTTCGGGGTCGATGAAGTCGTCGTCGACGCGACGGTAGATCACGTCGAGCCGGGTCAGGCCCTCAATGGTTTTCATGTAGACGCAGTCGTCGTCGAGTACCACCAGATCGGGGCCTTCGACCAGGTGCGCGCCCATTTGCTGCGCCAGGTACGAATGCTCGAAATACGCCGAGTTATAGACGCCGGGGGTGAGCACGGCGATCTCCGGACGCTCGTCCTCGCGCGGCGACAGCGCAGCCAGCATGTCGTACAGCTGCGCGGTGTAGCTGTCGACCGGCAGCACGTCGTAGCGCGCGAACAGTTCGGGAAACAGCCGCTTCATCAGCTGCCGGTTTTCCAGCATGTAGGACACGCCCGAGGGCACGCGCAGGTTGTCTTCCAGCACGTAGACCGTGCCGTCGCCATCGCGCACGAGATCGGTGCCGCAGATGTGCGCCCACACGCCATAGGGCGGATTGGCGCCGACGCAGGCCTCGCGGAAATTCTTCGAGTCGGCCAGCACGTCGGCGGGGAACACACCGTCCCGGATGATCTTCTGCTCGTGGTAGATGTCGTCGATGAACAGGTTGAGTGCTTTGAGGCGCTGCTTCAGTCCGGCCTCGATGCCGTCCCATTCGGCTTTTTCGATGATGCGCGGCACCACGTCGAACGGCCAGGCGCGGTCGATGTTGCCGGCCTCGGAATAAACGGTGAAGGTGATCCCCGCCGCCATGATCGCGGCGTCCACGGCGCGGTGGCGTGCCTCCAGTTCGTCGCTCGGCAGTTCGGCGAAGTAATCGCACAGGCCCTCGGCGCTGTTGCGCGGCTTGCCCGGCGCTTCCAGCAATTCGTCGAACCCGCTTGTGTGCGGATAGCTTCCGCAGTCAATCTTCATCATCTGGTCTCCGATCTGCACGCAAGGCTTTTTTATGGAATGGTCGCGTGCCTTTATTGCCCTGACTTCATTCAGAGCAGCCTCTGTGCCAACTCGATAAATTTAGTGTAATCAATGGCTTGTAGAAGACCGGGTGGTGCGGCATCAAGGGGTGTGCACCAGCCCGGGGCACGGGTGGCCCTTTTTTAATGCGGGGGTATTCATTGCCGCATTGGCGCGGCCAGTCTGCAATTTAAAAAGCCCCGCTGGCTTGCGCCAGCGGGGCTTTCCCACTTGCCGTCCATCCTGCTGACGGCGAGCGGAACGGCTGAATCAGAACCGCATTACTTAGTCTTTGTCATGGCCAAAGTGGTGGCCGTTATCGCCCTTCGTCTTCGGGCACGGCGCGGTAATCATCATGGTGCGATCGACCTTGCTGTCGGGGTGCTGCACGTTGATGTAGGCGACGTTCGGCTTGAAGGGGTCGAAGTACAGACCGGTGGCTTCCGCTTCGAGGGTGGTCAGGCTGGCCCACTTGCCGACGGCTTCGGCCACGCCGTCATGGTCCTCATCCTTGGCGAACCAGGTGTCCTGCTTGCCGCCATCCTGGTCTTCCACGATGTACATGTTGCCATCGGCATCGATCGCCAGGTTGTCCGGGCTGGTGAACTGCGTGCCGACGGGTACGCCGGTGGCCATGTCCAGCGTGTCGCGGCTGGCAAACAGCTTGACCGTGTCGTTGCGCAGGTCGATGGAGAACACCTTGTGGTTGGTCGTGGTGGCCACGAACAGCATCTGCTTGCCGTTCTTCAGGGTCTTGATTTCCAGATCTTCGGGACGGTCGAAGTTGGTACCGAGGAAGGCCGGCAGGTTCGGCGTGGCGCGGCCGTCGATGGCGGTCAGGCCGTTGGGGTCGGTGACGATCACTGCGCCCGGCAGTGCGACGCCGTTGACGTCGGTCAGTGGAATCCAGCTGGCAGCGCCGGTGGCTTCTTCAACCATGCCGTCGCCTACGCGCAGCACAAAGGTCTGGCCAGCGGCAAAGAAGTCGTCGCCGTTGTCAGCCTGCGGATTGGCCGAGGTGAACTTGAAAATGTGGCTGTCGTTGCGCTCGTCGATGAAGTACAGGTTGTTTTTCTTGTCGAATGCCAGGCCTTCGTGCGATACGCGCGGCAGGATGTCGCGATGAACCATGTTGATGTCAGCCGGGTTGGCCAGCGGATTAGTCACTTCAAACAGTCGGCCGTAGATGCTGGGTTTAGCCGGGTCATCGCTCCACGACTCTTCAGCAGTGAGAAACGTACCCCAGGGTGTCCAGCGGGAAGCATCGAACGCCACGTGGCTGTTCAGCGCGGGGGATGCTGCCGGGCTCGACCAGATGGTGGTGGTCTGCATGTTGCGCAGGTCGGTGCGCTGGATGCCGGCCTGGCTGGTTTCGTACACGGTGAACAGGTAACGGCCGGCCTCGGGCCCGGTTTCGTTCAGGGTGTGCATGTCGTAGTTGCCGCTGTCGAAGCGGGTGGCCTGGGTGACGTCGCGGGTGACAATGTTGATTTGGCTGAAGTGGGGCGCGGACAACACGAAGGGCGCGGACTCGGGCAACGAGCCGGCAACCGTGTCGCCAACCAGGGGCGTAAAGTCTTCGAAGGACGTGCCGGAGGCGAATGCTGACGAACCTGCCAGCATCAGGCCGATTGCGAGTGAAAGTTTTTTGAATGTCATAGCAGAAATCCTGTATGTGAGTTGTGAGGAGAGCGGCGTACAGGCTCGATGGACGCAGCGCGGTGAGCGCAAGATGGATCAGCTTCTCACCTGGCTGTGTGCGCTCAGTAAAGGTGCGCACCTGTCTTGAATCGATTCGGTACAGCGGTGCATCCTATCGAGCCTCTATGTCAGGCATATTTCAAAATGCATGCAGATTGATGAAGCGGCCCTGCCTGAGCGCATGCCCCGGGTGTGGCATATCTCACTCAGGTGGCGAGTCAGAGTCCGCTGCCTGCCCAAGTTGAAAACTGGCAGGCGACAATCGATCCCCCGTCGCGTTCTGGAATCAGCGGTGATTCGGGTCTTCAGTGCAATCTGGGGGGCTCGATGCCCTGCGGGGTGCAGGTTCGGATCAGCCTGTTCAGCAGCGATGCCGAGCTGGAGGCGGGATGGATCGCACCTCGCGGCCTGAATCGGAGCCCTGTCTCGGTTACGGAGGCAGGGTTTTTCAATGTATTAACAGCGTTCGCACGTCTCCACCGGCAAGCCGCGCGCGATCCAGCCGGGCCCCGCGCCGCTGCCGGCCATGCCTTCCTTGATGTTGTAAACCTGTGTGAAGCCTGCATCCGTCAACACCCGCTGCATCTGCGTGGTACGGTTGCCGGTGCGGCAGATCAGGCCGATTGGCGCGTTCTTGTCGCCGCCTGTCTCGGCCGTTACCTGCGCTACAAAGCTTGCATCGCCCTGCGCCATGTTGATCTGCAGCGCGTCTTTTGCCACACCCGTCTGCTTCCATTCTTCCGGGCGACGAATGTCGATCAGCGTCAGCTTGCCAGTCTGCGCCTGCGCAAAGGCATCGGGTGCGGTGAGGGTGGGGCCGCTACCCTGCGAACAGGCATTGATTGACAGCAGCATGAGTGCGGCCGCTGCCGCAAGGGAAAGGCGTTGCATCAACATGAATACTCCGGCAAAAAATTGAATTCCCGATAGTGTATCGCCATGCCCGCGGTCCTCATCAAGCAGGGCACGCATCGGCGATTGGCAAGCGGGCTAGCAATCCGGGCAGGGTTCCAGCGGCAGACCACGCTTGATCCATCCGGGGCCGGCAGCATTTCCCTGCATGCCTTCCTTGATGTTATACACGTGGGTGAATCCCGCCTTGCGCAACACCTGCTGGGCATTGGCGCCACGGTTGCCGGCCAGGCTAAGCAGGCCGATCGGCGCGTCCTTTTTTCCGTCCATTTTGGTCGTCACCCGCTGGACAAAGCCAGCCTCCCCCTGCGTGTCTGTCATGTCGATGCGAAGTGCGCCTGTGGCCACGCCGGTCTGCCGCCATTCCGCAGGGTGGCGAATATCGATCAGCGTGAGCGTGCCGGCCTGGGCTCGGGCATAGGCATCGGGCGCGCTGAGCGTGGTGCCCTTGTCTTGTGCGCAGGCAGCTAGGATGAGCAACATGAGCGCGGCAAGCGACAAGCGTTGAGCCAGCATGGTTGTTCCGAAGAAATGCAGAGTGGTTCGAAGTGTATCTGCTGGAAAGGCGCGCCGATAGCCTCCGCTACTGCATAGCCAGCATCCGTGACTTGCGCGAGAATGGCGCATGGACATTTTTCGAGTATTTCACCTGCAATGCGCGCGCCGTTTGCCCGCCTTGCCGGCATCCCACCCGTGTTCACGCCTGCACGGCCATTCGTTTGAGGTTGAGCTCACCGTCAGTGGTGAGTGTCGATCCCACACTCGGCTGGGTACTCGACTTTGCCGACATCGAGGCGGCCTGGCAGCCTGTTCACGCCGCGCTCGACCATCGTTACCTCAACGATATCGCCGGGCTGGACAACCCCACCAGCGAAAATCTGGCCGTGTGGCTGTGGCAGCAGATCAAACTGGTGCTGCCGGGCTTGTCGCAAATCAAGGTGATGGAAACGCACGATAGCGGCTGTATTTATCGCGGCGTGTGAGCAGTCAATTCATGGTGTTTTTCAAAAGGGAGCGCTCAATGCAGCGTGCTGCAATGTGGATTGTTTGGTCTGCCTGGACGGCAGTCGCGCTGGCTGGATGCGCGGGTGAGACTGCGGTGAAATCCTCGGCGCCGTCGGCTGTATTGCCGATCAAGGGTGCGCTGGTGTATCGCGAACGGATTGCCTTGCCGCCCGACAGTGTCGCGGTGGTCGAACTGCGCGAAGCCACATTAACTGAGGCCATCGCGGCACATCGGATTCCGCTGGTGGGCAGGCAGGTGCCCATTCCGTTCGAACTGTCGGCCAACCGCGCAGCGCTGCTGGCGGGCAAAAGCTACAGCGTGCGTGGCGCAATCGAGCAAGCGGGGCAGGTGAAGTGGTTGAGCGCAGCGGTGGTAATCGATCCGCAGCAAGCCACAATTGATCTCGGCATGCTCAACCTGCAGGCCGTGCAGGGCGGTGAGCCCGAGGCGCTTACCTGGCGCTGTGGCGATCGGCTGGTCAACACTGAACAGATTGGCAGCAAGTTGCGGCTGACGCTGGGTGACGCGCATTACAAGCTGCGGCAGGTGGAGGCGGCTTCGGGCACCCAATATGCGGCGGTCGACGATGCTACGACAACGTTCTGGTCGAAAGGGGAGCGTGCCCGGTTGACGCTGAAGGGCAAAGCCTATTCCGAATGCGTCCGCGCCGACCGGGTGGCAGTGGCATTCCGTGCTGGCGGCAACGAGCCCGGCTGGCAGATCGAGATCGGCACGCGCACGCTGTTCACCACCGCTGACGGCACAACCCGTATCGAGGCGCTGACGCCCGCTGCCGAGTCCACGACCACTTCCCGGCGCTATGCCGTGACCCCGGCCCTGAGGGTGACGATTGTTGACCGCCTGTGCGTTGACACGATGAGCGGCATGCCGCGTCCGAATAGGGTCACTGTTCTGCTCGATGGCCGCGAACTGCACGGCTGCGGCGGCGACCCTGCCGTCTTGCTGCAGGGCGCCGAGTGGGAGGTCGAGGACATTGCGGGAACGGGCATCGTCGACGGTTCGCGCGCCACGCTCAACTTTGGCGTGGACGGACAACTGGCGGGCAGCGGATCGTGCAATCACTATAGCGGTAGCTACACGCTGACGGGCGAAGGCTTGAGCGTATCGTCGAAAACTGCCATGACCATGATGGCCTGCGTGCCGGCATTGATGCAGCAGGAAAGCCGGTTTATGCAGTTGCTGAGCCAGGTCAGGCGTTTCAGGTTGGGCGCGGACGGCGCATTGATTCTGGAAGCAGACAAAGGTGAAACGATCACGGCCCGGCGTCAGTGAGCCTGTTTACACCACATGCGAGCAAACCGCACAGGCCGTGAAAAAAACAAGGCGGCGCCCGGATTTGTGTATAGGCACGGGTCAAAATGCAGGCCGGCTTGCTGGCGGAGTTTCCCCGTCAGCAAGCCGGCCTTGTGCATTCACAGGCATGACCGGGGCATCTAGTCCCGGTTCATGATCCCCTGTGCGATTTAACGCCCCATGCTTGTGAAATCCAGATCGGCATGCGGGGTGTCGGTCACATTCTCATCGATCATTTCATAGATTTCTTCATCGACGATATCTTCGGCAGGGTGATGGGCGAATGCCGAGAACGATGCGAGCAATGAGGTGAGCACTGCAACTTGAAGAACGCTTTTCATAACTGTATTCCCATAAAAATTGAACATGTCATTCAGCCTGCTGCGATCGCGTGTTAAACGTTCGCGTCTGCTGATGGAATGCATCGTAAGCAGTGGGCGTTTCTGCGGCATGTCCCGCTGGTTTCAGTTTGTGTCAGTGTGTTTCAATGGCCAGAAGAGCTCGGCATCCACAAACAAATGGGGCACACGATTCGTGTGCCCCATTTGTTTTGCAACGTGCCTGAGTTAATGGCTGTGCTCGGTACCGCCATCTTCTCCGCCGGTTTCGTGGCTGCCAGATTTGCTGCCGCCAGACTTGCCGTGAAAAACCTTCTCTTCCACCGACTTGCTACCGCCTTCCGAGCTGTCATGGTGTTGACTGCCACCCTTGTGCGAGCTGCTGTTGTGGCTGGTGCCACGATCACCACCCATGTACTTCGGGCCCTTGCCCTTGCCGCCTGAGTGGCCGGAAGAATGACCGCCATCGGAGTGACTGTCGGCCGCAATGCTGCCTGCGCTACCCACTGCCAGACCTGCAGTCATTAACAAAACCGTTGCCCATTTGATGTAAGCCTGCATCTTGAATAACTCCTGTTAAGTGCACTGTACCGGGCGGCAAGCCGCCCGGTACGCCGGTTAACGAACTGCGTTGTCGTGAATGAACTGAATCACGGTCAGGTAGTCGTCCGCCGCGGCAGCGAAGTCATCCGCACCGGCATCGCCGACGGCGGGCGTCGGGTCAACCCAGTTGGTGCTGTTGAACAGGGTGTCGTAGATGTTCACGGTTTCTGCCTTGTATGAGCCGTCCGGCTGCAGTACCAGCACCTGCGTAGTTACGCTGCTCCACGTCGTCGCACGATCGTAGTTGTAGGTGTCAAAGTTGTAGTAGGTACACTCGAGCTCAGATTGTTGATCCCCAGGATGGAGTTCATGTAGACCACGGTGTCCACGTTGATGTTGCCGGTCTTATCAGCAGCGGCAGCCAGCAGCGAAGCGGGATTGAACCCGATCGGCAGCGTCAGTGTCGACGGAAGCGTCCCAGTCATATACGCATCGTACAACGCCAGATTTTCCAGCGGCGAGTCGATGGCCACGCCATTCACAGTCAGGCGACCGGCCGCGTCCAGGCCAATCACGACACCGGTGGCGGTGAGCTTGGTCAGCGCTTCATCCAGCGAATGCGACAACACTTTTTCCGGTGCGCGAGCCACGCTCAGACGGCCCAGATCGACTTCGGCGCCGACGACGTCATAGGTTTTACCGTCAACGGTGACCGTGGGCAGCAAATCACCTTCCGCGTTGTAAGGAATCACCACCAGATTGCCGGAGGCATCCTTCAGCGGAACCAGAGTGGTGCTGCCTTCAGGATAGTAGTACGCGATCACCTGTACCAAGCCAGTGGACGTCAGGATAGGCACGCCGTTGCTGTCGCGCAGCAGGATGACCATGTCGCCAAACAGATCACCCTTCTTGGTGCCGGCGCCGCCCGGCTTGCCGCCGCCACCCGCCTTGCCGCCCTTCACACCCGCCCAAGCCGGACGGTCGCTGTCTTCTTCAGTGTCAACCGGCGCGCGTAAAATTTTGTTGCTGGAACCGCCCTTGCCCTGGCCGCCCTTGTTGGCCGAACCTTTTTTAGCGCCGCCCTTGTTGGCGCTGCCTTTTTTGGAACCGCCATCTTCAGCGGCCTGAGCAGCTGAAATCACGCCCAGATCCAGACCGGTCACCGTATTGACGGCCATCGGTACAGCCAGCATGGAAAACATGGTTCCGCCAGCGAGGATCAGTTTTTTGAAATTGTATGTAGGGTGTGTCATGTGTTTCTGTTTCTCCATTGATATAAAAACTTCGACCATTTGCATCCGGCCTTGCGACCGAACCACAAAACCATTTCTTATTCCGATTTAAGATTAACAGCTCTTTTTAAGGAATGCATTGATATTTCTCAATCATTCATCACTGAATTTGCGATGAAATACCTGGCTCAAAAACGGAAGCCAAGCCCTAGCCGGAACAGGCTTTCGCTGCTCTCGAAGCTCATGGCGTCCTTGTTGTTTGCGGATACAAAATAAACCGGGTCACCGTAGTGGGTGTGACTGTAGTCCATGCGGATAAACGCGTTTTCCGCGGCTGGGATCTCGGCGCCGAAGCCAATACGTGTTCCGTTGCGCGTATTGCTCAGGTCGGTCACATTGCCTCCCACGTTGTAGTGCGCGTTGAAGCGGGTTTGAACGGGTCCAACCTGGCCGTACAGCAGGCTGCCGCTGTCGACTACATAGCCGATCCGCAGCGAGGCGCCGTAGCTGCCGGTTTTTTCCGCCGAAAAATCGCGGCCGCCAGGGCTACCGGTTTCGCGTACGTGATACCAACCAAAGTTGGAGGCCCCTGCGTCCAGTTCCAAGCCGACATAGACCTGCTCGAATGTGTATCCGTAGCCGGTAAAGATGCCGCCGTTAAAGCCCGAGTTGGCGAAGTCGCCGGTAAAGGCGATATCACCTTCAGGGAGAACGCCAATATCGTGCGTCCCGGTTGCCGAGGTGCCCAGCGTGCCGTAGCCGAGGCTGGCACCCATGTACAGGCCGCGCAGTTCGGTCGCCGAGCGTGAGGGCAAAGAGGGCCCCTCGTCGCCAAATCGCCAGCCGAGGCCGACGCTGAATATGGAAACGCTGGTGTCAAAAACTTCCGTCGTGGTGCCATCCTTGGACTGATAAGACAAGTTGGTACCGTCATAACGGGTATGGCTGTAATCGGTACGCACGAAGAGATTGCGCGACGCCGGGATTTCCATGCCCACACCGAAGCGGGTGGCGTCTTCGTCGTGTTCCTGCTCAAAGGCACCAGCCTGAAAATCATTTTCTGTGTAGTAGGTGCGGTATTTGGTATTCACCGCGCCCAGCTTGCCGTACAGCATGCCGCCGTCGAACAGGTAGCCGACGCGGGCGCTCAGGCCGTAGCTGGCATCCCTGTCGATATAGGTGGTGACCGCATCGGATTTGGCCTTGTTGTGATACCAGTTGGCTTTGCTGTTGCCAGCATCGAGTTCGACGCCGAGATACCAGTCGTTGACCTCGGTGCCCCAGCCGCCAAACAGGGCGTAGTTTTCGCCGAATCCGCCCATGTCGGCCTCATCCGTTCCGGTTTCGCGCGTGCCCAGGGTTTTGGTGGTCAGCTCGCCATATCCCAGCTGGGCGCCGAGATAGAAGCCGGAATACAGTCCCGGTGTGCGTGGCGCTTCGGGCGCGCCCGCCTCGGCTTCGGGAATGATGGAATAGTCACGATTGCGCGCCGGGGTGTAGCCGATGTTGACCATGATCTGGTTGCTGGCGTATTGCCCATCGAGGTCGCTCGAGTTGCGATCGGTGATACGCAGGTCGGCGCCCAGGTAGACCTGCGGCGCCACGAAATAACGCAGGCCGGCGCCGGCGTCGATGATGGTGTCGAGGCGGTCGTAGTTCTGGAAGTCGCTGCGCGTGTAGGCGGCGCGGCCGTTGACTGACAGCTTGCTGCTGAGCTGGTGCTCGACCTCGAAACCGACGGTGGTGTCGAGCGAGCCGGACGCATAGACGGTGCCATTATTGACGTTGGTTTCTTCCAGCGTGCGATCGATGAAGCCGGTCGCGGTCATCTGCGACGTCGGTTTCCACACGGCCAGCACGCCGAAATACGGCTGGCTGATGTCGGAATACCCGCTGTAGGCATAATCCTGGCTCATGGCGCCGGCGAAAACCTCGCCAACCAGGCGCTGGGGCTGCAGGGTGAATCTCATGCCGATGGCAGCGCGGTAGCCGTCCGAGTCGCGATTGAATGTCTGGCCTGGGATCAGGTTGTCGTAATTGCGGTTGTCGGTTGCAAACTGGCCAAACAGTTCGTATTGCGGGGACAGCACATATCCCAGACGCGCGCCCAGCGAGTCCAGAACATAGTCGCGATAATCGTTGCCGATCGGGACGCCGAGGCTGGAGACGCCATCCTCGTAGTCATACTGGTCGTAGGTGCCGCCGACGCGCAGACGGAAGGCACCTGATGAGTGGGCCAGGCCCAGATGCGCTTCGTCGTGGTAGTACTGAGTCGGATTAAGCTGGGCAATGGGGTTCAGCGAGCCTGGCGTGGATCGGTCTTCATGATCACGCGAGTGGCGGGCACCGCCAAAGATGTTGGATTTGGCACCCAGGTCGTAGTGGCCGTCGAAGCCCAGCCAGTAATCCGTGACGTCTTCCGTATCGTAACCGCGGTATTGGTCGATGTCCGCACCCAGATCCAGATTCAGTGCGTGCTGTGTCCAGTTGGATTTCAGCTCAAGCGTCGGTGTCACGGTGTAGATGAAATCCGCGCTGACGTTGGTGCGCTCGGCGTAGATGTTGTCATCGTAGGTGGCGGCCAGCGACAGCTCGGGATACACCAGGAACGAGCCCAACGGGATGCCGGGGAATTCGGTCGACTTGTTGTCCGGGAGCGCCGAAGCGGGTGGAGGGGCGACCAGCACCGGGGAAATCGTGGGAGCCGGGGTGTCGGGACCGGCTGGGGGCTGGGTCTGGACCGGCGTTACGATGGCAGGCGATTCGCCCCATACGTTGAAAGTCGCCACACCAAACGCAGCCGCCATGCACGCGGCAAGCGGCTTCAAAGCATATTTCATTGGGATTCTCCGCTGGCGGGTAACCCGCCCTTTATTTGAGTTTTAAATGGTTTAAGCAAAATACGGTTCAATTTTAAGGGGCTTTTTTGGCACTGTCTGACGCGATTGATAATTGTCAATTTAACGATGTGATCTTTACGCAACAGCGTTTTAGGCATTCGCAAGTTGTGTTAGGCCGGATTGATCGCAGACCACATCGTTTCCTCTATCCGCGTGGACCAGGCCGCGCCGCTTGAACTCAGCCATGATGCGGCTGGCTGTTTCGGTGGTGATGCCTAGCAGTGCCCCCATATCCTCTCGGCTCGGCATGGTTTCCGGATGGTCTCCGGTGCAGCCGAGCGTGATCAGCAACCGTGCCATGCGGGCTTCCGCCGGGCCGGTTGACAGCGCCACGATGAAATGATCGGCCTGGTCGACCGATCGTTGCCAGCGTTGCTGCAGTGCCTGATGAACGCCGGGATTGGTCTGGTCCAGTCGCATCACCACCTCGCGCGGGATGCGGCAGACATCCGTGTCCTGCAAGGCGATGGCGGTGTGGTGGTAGCGATCGCCTACCAGCGTTTCCATTCCCGCCACATCACCCGGCCGGAGCAGGCGCACGATGCGCTGACCGCCGTTGGGCAGATCGACCCTGAGCTTGATGAGTCCGCTGCGCAGGGTGTAGACACTGGGTGCCACCGTGCCCTCTTCATACAGCACCGCATGTTGCGGGACATGCAGGTTGTCGACGGGCCGCAGGATCGAATCCAGCTCGTGGGTCGACAGCCCCGAGAACAAGACAAAATTGCGCACCTCGCAGACGGCGCATTTCGCGCGCCCGACCCATTGTGGATTGGTGCAGTTCGGCTTCATTGAACGAATCCCCGTACTGCCGCGGCGGAATCAAAAAACAGACTATGTGGAACCATCAAAAACCAACCCGCTAAATAATTAAAAAGTGCCTGTGTCGTGACACGGTGTAACCAACTTGTCACACGGCCGGAACAGGCTGGCGAAGTGTACGCTGGGCAACGAACCCGAATCGCGCCTGCGCGCTGGCCGCCGTTGGGCAGATCGACCTTGGGCTTGATTGAGTCCGTTGCGCAGACTGCAACACTCGGCGCCACCTCGCCCTGTTGGTGCAGCACCGAATTGCAGTTTCATGACGCACTCATTGGTGAGAGGGGGTGCCTGATTACTAGCATCGCCTGTGCCATCTCGGTCGGCGGCAGCGTGGTGTGAAAAATCTATATAAAGCAATGCGTTGAAAATCCTTGTTTGGGGTGAGCAATGCAGACGGAGGACGGGTTGCCGAAATACCGTCATCTGTGTCGAAATGGCAAACATCGACACACCAGCCAGGCATAGACGAGCGACAGGGTTGATTTCGTCTCTCGATTTGGGCGGCGCGCTGCCTGCGCCGGCTCGGAGGGGATCGGCGTGGCGAGAATCTTGTCGATGCACTTGCCGTCGACCTCGACGACTTCCATCCGCACGAATTCCCTGATCATCTCATCGCCAGTCTGCTGCAGCCGTCCGGACGGGATGCTGGATCGCGGCGTGCACGTGACCTGGTTGCCTTTTTACCGCCTAGTAGAAATGATCCTTGCATCATTCTAACAATCGTGCGAATGTACGTTTCATGGATAAACGCCAAACCAAAGACCTGCTCTACGAACACGTTGCCCTGATCGGCAAGGCAGTCTCCAGTCCCAAGCGGCTGGAACTGCTGGAGATTCTGGCGCAGGGGGAAAAAACCGTTGAAGCGCTGGCGGCAGAAGCCGGCATCGACATCAAGCTGGCAAGCGCGCACCTCAAGGTGCTGAAGGCGGCGCGACTGGTCGAGGCGCAGCGCGACGGGCGTTTCATCGCCTATCGCTTGTCCGGGGAGGACGTCAGCGCGCTGTGGGTGAATTTGCGCACGGTGGCGGAGGAACACCTGGTCGAACTCAAGGTGGCGATGGACCAGATTTTTGCCGCGCCAGAAAAGCTCGACGCCGAAACGCGGCACTCGCTGATGGACAAGGCGCGACGCGGCGACGTGGTGGTGATCGATGTGCGGCCGTCCGCCGAATACGCCAGCGGCCATCTGCCGTTTGCGCGCTCGATGCCACTCGACGAAATCCGCCAGCGCATCAAGGAATTGCCCTTCGACCGCGACATCGTCGCCTACTGCCGTGGCCCGTTTTGCATGATGTCGGCCGAGGCGGTGGCGCTGCTGAAAGAACACGGCTATCGCGCGCACAAGATCGCTGACGGCACGCCGGAATGGCAGGCGGCAGGCTTGCCGCTGGCCGAGTCCTAAGCCCTTATATTCAAAGGAGACCCTTATGTTTTTCCGTCAATTGCTGGCCAAAGACGCCACCCTGTCCTACTTTTTCGGCTGCGGTTCCTGCCATGTTGGTATCGCCGTCGACCCCGTGCTCGGCGACGAGCAGTGGTTCATCGACGAAGCCGCCAAACAGGACGTGAAGATCACGCACGTCATCGACACTCACGTTCACGCTGACCACTTTTCCGGCGGCCGTGCGCTCGCCGAAAAGACCGGCGCGACAATACTGCCTGCATGAATCCAACGGCAGCCGCGTGAAATACGCATTCGAGCCGCTGAAGGATGGCCAGCGCATCGAGGTCGGCAATGTCTGGGTCGACGTGCTGCACACCCCCGGCCACACGCCCGACTCGATTTGCCTGCTGGTGACCGACAAGCGCCGCACCGAAACCCCGTGGTTCGTGCTCACCGGCGACACCCTGTTTGTCGGCAGCGCCGGGCGCCCCGATCTGGCAGGCAAGGAGACCGAAATGGCGGGGCAGATTTACGACAGCGTGCATCAGAAATTACTGACGCTGCCCGCCGAGGTCGAGCTGTATCCCGGCCACACCTCCGGCAGCGCGTGCGGCGCGGGCATGTCGGGCAAGCCGACTTCGACCATTGGTTATGAAAAACGATGGAACCCCATGCTGACGCTGGATCGCGCGGGCTTTGTCGACGCGCTGACCGAGACCATTCCGCCGCGTCCCGCTGAAATGGATCGCATGGTGCAGGCGAATCTGGGTTGAATCAAACATGCTCTATTACGCCATCAAGCTGCTCGTTTCGGCGCTGATTATTCTGGCCGTGTCCGAGCTGGCCAAGCGTCTGCCGGGCTTTGCCGCGCTGGTGGCGTCCTTGCCGCTGATTTCCGTACTGGCATTTATCTGGATGCATCTGGAAGGGTCGAGCAACGCCGCCGTCGCGGATTTGTCCGGGCAGATTTTCTGGCTGGTGATTCCCTCGCTGCTGTTGTTCGTCGCGCTCGCGTTTCTGCTGCGGCACGGCGTGGATTTCTGGGTCGGGCTGGCCATTTCAGCGGGGCTGACGGTAGTGGCGTATCTGGCGCTGTTGCCCGTTCTACGTAAATTTGGAGTGCAACTGTAATGACCACAATTCGTACCGCCTTGCCGGATTTCCAGTTTGGCATCCGCGTCAACCTCGCGCAGTTCGCGCATCTGGTGGTGCAGGTGTTTTTCGTCGGCCTCACCATCGGCATGTTCCGCACCGTGGTGCCGGCGCTCGCCGAATCCGAGTTCGGCGTGGCCAAGGGCTCGTTCATGATGCTGATGGCTTTCGTCACCGCCTTCGGTTTCGTCAAGGGCACGCTCAACTTCGTCGCCGGGCGGCTGTCCGAGCGCCTGGGGCGCAAGAAAGTGTTGTTCATCGGCTGGCTGGCCGCGGTGCCGATTCCCTTCATGATCCTGTACGCGCCGAGCTGGAGCTGGATCGTTGCGGCGACGGTGTTGCTGGGGATTAACCAGGGACTCACCTGGTCGATGACGCAGACGTCCAAGCTCGACCTCACCACCGCCGAACAGCGTGGGCTGACCATCGGCCTCAATGAGTTCGCCGGTTACTTTGGCGTCGCGGTGGCGGGCATCATCACCGGCTATCTCGCCACCGCCTTCGGCCCGCGTGAAGGCCTGATGCTGTTCGGCCTGGTGGTGGTGGGGCTGGCCGGCCTGCTGACCCTGCTGTGGGTGAAGGACACCTTGCCGTGGGCGCATGCGGAAGGCAAAAAGCACGCCGCCGGTTTGACGACCGGCCCGAAGCCGCGCTACCCGGCCAATATTTCCGACAAGCCCGGCACCTGGGAAGTGTTCACCCTGATGTCGTGGCGCGATGCGCGCATGGCGTCGATCAGCCAGGCTGGGCTGGTGGAAAAATTCGTCGATGCGCTGGTGTGGGTGTTCTTCCCGGTTTACCTCTATCAGCACGGTTTGAGCCTCGCCGGGATCGGCTGGGTGGTCGGCGTGTACGGCTTCGTCTGGGGCATGTCGCAGTTCTTTACCGGCCATCTGTCCGACAGCATCGGCCGCAAGAAGCCCATCGTCTGGGGCATGTGGCTGTGCGGCGCCGGCGTCGCGCTGGTGCTGCTGGGCGAGGGTGAGGTGTGGTGGTCGTTCGCCGCCGCGGTGATGGGCTTCGGCATGGCGCTGCTGTACCCGACGCTGTCCGCAGCCGTGTCCGACATCGCCCATCCCAACTGGCGTGGCTCGGCCATCGGCATCTACCGCTTCTGGCGCGACCTCGGCTACGGCATCGGCGCGCTGCTGCTGGGCGCGGTGGCGGCACTGTTCGGTGGCATCGAGGCGGGGTTCTGGTTCACTGCTGGCGCCATGTTTGTGTCCGGCCTCATCGTGCTGCTGGCGTGCGAGGAAACCCACCCGCGCCTCAACCCCGCTTCCGCGTGATTTTCACTTTTAAGGCATTCCCATGACCAAAACCTTGATCGCCCTGTTCGCCAGTCTTTCCCTGCTGGCTGCCCCTGCTTATTCCGAAGAAAATCCCGCCGTGGTCGATGCGCTGTCCGGCTACATGGACTTCGCCGAATACGGCAGCAGCCTGATCTGGCCCGAGCAGATTCCGAAAGAGGACTGGAACAAGGTCTTCATCGTCGATGCGCGCGACGCCGCGCAATACGCCAAGGAGCACATCCCCGGCGCGGTCAACATCGACTGGCGTCAGGCAGTGGCGCGCCGTGCCGAGTTGCCGAAAGATCGCATGGTGGTGATGTACTGCAACTCCGGTTCGCTGTCCGCGCAGGCGGTGTTTGCCCTGCGCCTGCTCGGATACGACAACGTGAAAGTGCTGCAGGACGGCATCGAGGGCTGGAAAGCCAAGGGCGGCTTCGACGCCCATGCGCGTGCCAGCAAACCCGCCGGGCACTGATACCGGATCACACCGTGCAGCTTGATCTGACCCTCCAGTTGGCGATGCCGGGCCGGTCAACAGCCTTGGCGAACGCACAAACTTGAGGCACAGGCTTGTTGAGTCATCCGCGCCGGTTCATTGGCGACAGGGCACGGACAGAACTGACTTACGGGATAATGAATTTATGAGTCCCAAGAAAAAACTGTTCGAGCAATTCGCCCGTGTCGCCAAATCACTGGCCAGCCCGAATCGGCTGGAATTGCTGGAGACGCTGGCACAGGGCGAGAAGAGTGTGGATGCCCTGGCCCAGGCAACGGGCATGTCGGTTGCCAACACCTCGCATCACCTCCAGATCCTGCGCGATTCAGGCCTGGCTGAATCCCGCAAGGAGGGATTGCAGGTGATCTATCGCCTTTCGGATGACCAGATTCCGACCTTGATGGGCTGCATCAGCCGCATCGCGGAGAAACACCTGGCCGAGGTGGAACGCATCGTTCGTGAGCATTTCGATGCGCGTGACTCACTGACGCCCGTGGGACGCAATGAGTTGATGGCCCGGGTCAAGGAAGGGGGGGCCATGGTCATCGATGTGCGACCTGCCGAGGAATACCAGGCAGGCCACATCCCCGGTGCGATCAATATTCCGGTGGATGAACTGCCGCAACACCTGGAGGCCCTGCCGCACGGGCAGGAAATCGTCGCCTACTGCCGCGGTCCCTACTGCATGCTGGCCTTCGACGCCGTGGCGAAACTGCGGGAAGCAGGTTATCAGGCGCGCCGCCTGGAAGACGGCTTTCCCGAGTGGAAGGCCGATAGCCGCCCCGTCGACAGCGGAACGCCGGATTCGCAGAAGTAAGCCATTTCAGCGCCGCCAAATAATGCATTGACATGAAGCCCTGTTGTGCCCACTATTCAAGCATTCTATTGAATAGTTTAATAAGGGGCGGATATGGATATCCTTGCGATCCTCGCCGGCATGGTGACCGGCATGGTGCTGGGGCTGTTCGGCAGCGGTGGCTCCATCATTGCCCTGCCGGCGCTGATGTATCTGCTTGACGTGGCGCCGAAATCGGCCATCGCCATGAGCCTGGGCGTGGTGGGTGTCACTGCCACGATCACGGCCATTGATCATTGGCGGCGTGGCAATGTGGTGCTGCGTGTTGCACTGGTGTTCGGTCTGTTCGGCGTGATGGGCACCTTCGCCGGGGCGCGCCTGGGCTTGCTGACGCCGGTGGTGATTCAGCTTGGCCTGTTCGCGCTGGTGATGTATGCCGCTGCTTGGCGCATGTTGAAACCGGCCAAGTTAAATCCAGCCCAGCCCGTTGTGACACCGGCAGCTGGTGTGGCGGCCACGGCGGACGGCTCGGTTGCATTCCGCAGTTGCCACGATTTTTTCTCCCCCTGCATGGGTCACATCGCCCTGCACGGCATCGGTGTCGGCGTGCTTACCGGTCTGGTGGGCGTGGGCGGCGGCTTCCTGATCGTGCCAGCGCTGGTGCTGCTCTCGGGCATTCCCATGAAACAGGCGGTGGGCACCTCGCTCGCCATCGTCGCCGCCAAATCCTTCGCCGGGTTCGCCGGCTACATGGGCGGCGTGCCGATCGACTATGCCCTGATGGGCGCGTTTACCGCCGTCACCGTAGTGGGCAGTTTCATTGGCACCCGATTGGCGGGGCACGTCTCGCAGGCCGCCCTGAAAAAAGCCTTTGCCTGGTTTCTGGTGGTGGTGGCAAGCTACATTTTGTTGAAGAGTGTGGTTGGAGAATTAGTGTGAGTTTGCATGTTCGTGTGATTTCGCAGCATCCCCCCGGCGGGCGATGCAGTCTGTATGCCGGTTATGCCGAGGTGCTGGCTGCGCATCTGGATACGCGCACGGAGGTCGTGGTTACGACCGAGCGCGACGCGCATGGCTCGGGCTTTCCTTCGCTGCTGCTGAATGGATGCCCGGTCCAGCCAGCGGACGGGGTGATCCTGATGCCGGCGGATGTGTGCGCCATGCTGGCGTCGTCAGGGCAGGATGAAGCGGCCCTGGCCGGGCTGGCCGAAGCGCTGGAAGCGCCGCTGGAACGCATGATGGAAGGCACATGAGTCCTGCGCATTCTTTGCGTGGGGCGTGCGTGGCAAATTGGTGGATCCAATGAACCCTTCATCGCGTAGCAACGTCCTGATCCTGGCGCTGGGCCAGGCTTTGATGCTATCCGCCATTGTTTTGTCGATGACGCTTGCCGCGATCCTCGGCGCCATGCTCGCGCCTGACAAGGGGCTGGCGACGCTGCCGGTGGCGGCGATGGTGATCGGCACCGCCGTCGCCTCGCTGCCCGCCGCCATGCTCATGCGTCGAGTTGGACGCCGTCCTGGCTTCTTGATCGGCGCGCTGCTCGGCGTCGGCGGCAGCCTGCTGTGTGCTTTCGCGCTCCACCAGAGCGACTTTGCTGTGTTTGTCGTCGGGCATGTACTGCTCGGCAGCTATCAGGGATTTGCAAATTACTACCGCTTCGCCGCGGTCGAAGCCGCCGGGTCAGACCATGCCAGCAAGGCCATTTCGCTGGTGGTGGCCGGGGGCGTGGTCGCGGCTTTCCTCGGCCCGCAGATCGGGTTGTGGGGGCGCGACTGGATCGCGGGCGAACTCTTCGTCGGCGCCTATCTGGCGCAGGGCGGCTTGAGCCTCGCTGCATTGCTTCTGCTCACCCGCCTGAACCTGCCCGCTGCGGCCGCAACGCCTGTCGGTACGCCGCGCCCGCTGCGTGAATTGCTGCGCCAGCCCGCCCTGCGGGTGGCGATCTTCGGCGCTGCAACCGGCTATGCCGTCATGATCATGGTGATGACGGCGACCCCGCTGGCGATATTGGGCTGCGGCTTGCCAGGGTCGAGCGTCACCCCGGTGATCCAGTGGCATGTGGTGGGAATGTTCGCGCCGTCCTTTTTTACCGGCGCGTTGATCGAGCGCTATGGCGCGCCGCGCATCATGCAGGCAGGGTTTATCCTGCTGCTCGGCAATGTCGTGCTGGCCTTGTCCGGGGTCGAGTTCCTGCATTTTCTGTCGGCGCTGGTGTTGCTCGGCGTCGGCTGGAATTTTGCCTTCATTGGCGGCACCGCCTTGCTGACCCAGACCTACCAGCCCGCCGAGCGCTTGAAGGTGCAGGCGGCAAATGAATTTGCCGTCTTTGGCCTCGCTGCGCTTGCCACCCTGTCGGCAGGATGGCTCTACGATCGCTTCGGCTGGGTCACGCTGAATCTCGCGGTGGTACCGCTTCTGTTCGCTGCGTTGATTGCGGCCATAGGCATCGAGCGACGCTTGCGCCGGGTGGTGTCGCCGGCATGAATCCAGCCGACTACGACGCCTGGTACGACACCCCACGCGGGCGCTGGGTCGGCGAGACTGAATACGCGCTGGCGGCGCGCCATTTGAAAACCCAGCCGGGCGACAGCCTGCTCGACGTCGGCTGCGGCACCGGCTGGTTTACGCGTCGCGCTGCGGCCGACGATCTCCGCGTCACCGGACTCGACCCCAATTCCACCTGGCTGGATTACGCACGTGCCCACAGCAACCCTGCACTGACGTGGGTGGAAGGCGATGCGCGCGAGCTGCCGTTCGCCGACGCCAGCTTCGATCACGTGCTGTCCATCGCCGCGCTGTGTTTTGTCGACGACGAGCGGCGAGCCGTGGCCGAATGTGTGCGGGTGGCGCGCCATCGTTTCGCCATCGGCTGGCTCAACCGGAACAGCCTGTTGTATCGGCAAAAGGGCAGGAACGGCGGCAGCGGCGCCTATCGCGGCGCCCGCTGGCATACCGCAGGCGAAGTGCGTGCACTGTTCGACGGCTTGCCGGTACGCAACCTGAAAATTCGCTCGGCTATTTTCCTGCCGTCCGCCACGTGCGCGGCGCGCTGGCTGGAGCAGGGCATGCCCAGTGCACTGCCGTGGGGTGGGCTGCTGCTGGCAAGCGGCGAAAAGGCCTGACCTGATACCGGCGTCAACCCGGCCCGGCGTCGGTGTCCGGTGGCGTGTTCCCGGCAGGCGCAACCGGTGTCGCGAGAACCTTGTCGATGCGCTTGCCGTCGAGGTCGACCACTTCCAGTCGCCAGTTCTCCCAGGTCAGCACATCGCCGGTCTGCGGCAGCTGGTCGGACAGCCACATCACCAGCCCGCTCAGCGTGTGATAGCGCGCCTTGTCTTCTGCCGGTACGCTTTTTAGTCCCAGCCGGTCCTTCAGTTCGGGAATGGGGATCAGGCCGTCGAGCAGCCAGGAGCCGTCCTCGCGCTGCACCGCCCAGGCCTCTTCCGGGGTGCGCGGCCTGAATTCGCCGGTGACGGCTTCCAGCACGTCCTGCAGCGTGACCAGGCCGTTGATCTCCCCGTATTCGTCGATGACCAGCATCAGATGGGTGTCGGACGCGCGGAACTGTTCCAGTAAATCCAGGCCGCTCAGACGTTCCAGCGCGAACACGGCCGGCAGCAGCGGTCCGGCAAGGCTCGGCGGCGCACCGGCCAGCATCGTATTCAGCAGCTGCTTGGTGCCGAGAATCCCCAGCACCTCGTCGAGCCCGCCCCGGCAAACCGGAAAGCGCGTGTGCTCCGATCCAGCCACGCGCCGCAGGTTTTCTTCCAGCGACAGCGTGGTGTCGAGATACACAATGTCGGCGCGTGGCGTCATCAGCGATTCGATCGGGCGGTCGTCGAGGCGAAACACATTGCGCACCATCTCGCGTTCCTGCGGTTCGATCACGCCACTTTCCGAGCCTTCCTGCAGCAGGGCATGGATTTCCTCCTCGATGATGTCCTGTGGAGCAGATGGGTGACTGCGCAACACACGCAGCACCGCATCGGTCGATACCGACAGCAGCCGCACGAATGGACGCGCCAGCACTGCCAGCAGTTGCATCGGGCGTGCCAGCCGGCAGGCAATGCGTTCGGGGTCGAACTGGCCGATGCGCTTGGGCACCAGTTCGCCCAGCACGATCGTGGCATAGGTGATGATGATCACCACCAGTGCGGTGGCGGCGAGCTGGCTTGCCTCGCCCGGCATACCGAATGTTTGCAGCCACAGTGCCAGCGGTCTGGCCAGCGCAGCTTCACCGACGATGCCGTTGAGGATGCCGATCGAGGTGATGCCGACCTGCACCGTAGACAGAAAACGCGTTGGATCGTCGTGCAGCTTGAGGGCCAGCGCTGCCGACGTGTTGCCTACTTCGGCCAGACGCGCCAGACGTGCGCGCCGCGCCGTCACCAGCGCGATTTCCGACATGGCGAACACGCCATTCAGCACGATCAGTGCGGCTAGAAGCAGGATTTCCATGGAACGATCCAATCGGGAAAACGGCAGGGGCCGGGATGAATGTTAGCTTGGCTCAAGGCGCCAGGCAGCACAAAGAGACGCTCAATGTGCCGCAATGAAAAGGGCGGCGCCCGCTAACGGACGCCGCCCGGATCAGGAGCGTGGAAATGATTACTGGATCGCCAGCTTTTTGGCCGCAGTCACAGCCTTTTTCGGCAGGGTCAGTTCCAGTACCCCGTCACTGTATTTGGCCTGCGCCTTGGCATCGTCTACCTCGTGCGCCAAGGTGAAGCTGCGCGCTACCTTGCCAACGTAACGCTCGGAACGCAGCACCTTGTCGCCTTCCTTCTCTTCCTTTTCAACCTTGGTTTCGGCGCTGATCGAAACCTGATTGCCTTCGATGCTGACGTGGATGTCCTCCTTCTTCACGCCCGGAATATCGGCATGCACGGTATAGGCGCTGTCATTTTCCTTCACGTCCATCTTGATCTGCATTTGCGGCTGGCCTTCGAGAAGCGCAGGGCGCACGAAAAAGCCTTTGAACAGATCATCAATATCACCGAACGGATCGACGCGGGCAAGATTGAACGGATCGTGACGTGTGAGGTTTGCCATGGTGCGATCTCCTTTAAAACGGGTTGTCTGACTGGAAATTTCAATCGCATTTGCGATCTCGCTTTCAATCTAGTTACGCAGCCGGATAATTCAATACCCCCACATCCTGTTGCGGCCAAACAATCTTCCGCCCGCATGGCGATTGCCGCTATGCTCAACGGCTATATCAGGCTGGCTCAATGCAGGTCTGGCCGATCCGCCGGACGGGAATCGCCCCCACTGCGCGCGTATTGAATGAGGGGGCCCATGAACGAACGAATCCATCAGTTGCTGACGCAAATGTCCGCACTCGAAAACGACCTGTGTGGGTGGATTCGCCATGCGATGCGGGCTAGTAGAGGAGGGAGTTGTCGCAAATTTAGTAGCGTGCATAACTGGCGAGCGTCTAGACTTTGCGTGGAGATAAACAAGCCATATATGGCCTTACATGGAGCCCATCATGCTGAATCCCAAAACCGCAATGCTGTCCTTGACCTGTCTCGGATTGACCCTTGGCCAGTCCGCGGTCGCTGCCGAGGCCGATGGCTGGCAATACGAAGTGACCCCCTATCTGCTCGCTGCTGGCATGGAAGGCACCGTGGGCGTGAAGGGGGACACGGTTCCCGTCGACGCCTCGTTCAGCGATATCTGGGACAACCTCGATGCGGGCTTCATGGGGGTTTTCACAGCGCAGAAGGGACCTTGGTCCTTCGCCGTGGAGGGCGTCTACATGAAACTGGAGGATGAAGTCACCGGGCCCGCGTTGGGTATTGTGTCGGCGGAAGTCACCAGTTCCATGTATATCGCCCAAGGCACTGCCGGCTACCGTGTTGCTCGACGAAAAAACCAAGGTCGATCTGCTCGGTGCCCTGCGCTGGACCAAGCTGGACGTGGATATGAACATTGTCGGCCCGCTGACCACGCGCAACGTGAGCGGCGACGAAAGCTGGACCGACGCCGTAGTTGGAGTACGGGTGCTGCATCCGGTTGCAGACCATGTCACGCTGATGGGGTATGCGGACGTGGGTGGCGGCGGTTCCGACCTGACCTATCAGTTCATGGGTGGCGTGAACTGGGCGTTCAAAAAGGATTTCACGGCCAAGGTGGGCTACCGCTACCTGAGTTGGGACTACGAAAACGATGGCACTGTGTGGGACATGGCCGCTAGCGGCCCTTACTTGGGTTTTGGAATAAAGTTCTGAAATGAGACATTGGCTCAAGGAACCGTTGCTGCCGAAACCGGCCAGAGCTCAGCCGCTCCGATCGTGACGGTGCCATCACGATGAGGCGAGTTGCTTCACAGCGATGCGATGACCATTCAGTGGCGGACCAGTCCTTCGCCAATCGGATGTTCACCGAAAATGTGTAACGGCTGTTGATATGAGGATGGAGTCACCATGAAACACGAAAAATTGCATACGCGGAATGCCGCGACTGCGCACGCGGCGAACTTGCGTACGGGTCCGGCCAGACATCGGCGCAGGTGTCATCGGCGGCTTGCTGGCTACCGCGGTCGCGCAGGCGCTTGCGCCGGCGGCATCGGCCGCACAAGGCCCCGATCGCACCGTGTTGCCGCTCGCCGAGCCGAAGCGGCCGACCTACACCGAGATCGACGCGCGCAACGTGAAGGCGCCGCCGCGCTTCGAGGTCAAGGCGCCCGAGGGTGCGCCCAACGTCGTCATCGTCCTCATCGACGATCTTGGGCTTCGGCGTCCCCACCGGCTTCGGCGGCCCGATCCGCACTGCGGCGCTCGACAAGCTGGCGCAAAACGGGCTGCGCTACAACAACTTTCACACCACGGCGCTGTCGTCGCCGACGCGCGCCGCGCTCAAGTCCGGCCGTAACCATCAGACGGTGAACATGGGCTTCATCACCGAGATGGCGACTGCGTTACCTGGCGCTACCGGCCAGATTCCCAACGCGACCGCGCCGCTGGCAGAAATGCTGCGCCTGAACGGCTACGCCACCGCCGCGTTCGGCAAGTGGCACGAAACCGCCGCCTGGGAAGCCAGCGTCGCCGGGCCGTTCGACCGCTGGCCGACCCGCCAGGGCTTCGACAAGTTCTACGGCTTCCTCGGTGGCGAGACCAACCAGTGGGCGCCCTACCTGTACGACGGCACCGCGGTGGTCGAACTGCCGAACGACCCGAACTACCATTTCATGACGGACATGACGGAGAAGGCGCGGGCCTGGATCAAGCACCAGAAGGCGCTGACCCCTGACAGGCCATCGTTCGTCTACTTTGCCCCCGGCGCGACCCACGCCCCGCACCACGTGCCGAAGGAGTGGATCGCCAAGTGGAAGGGCAAGTTCGACCAGGGCTGGGACAAGATCCGCGAGGAAACGCTGGCGCGGCAGATCCAGATGGGCGTGGTGCCTCCCGGTACCAAGCTGGCGCCGAAGCCCGCAGCGATCAAGGACTGGGACACGCTTTCGGCCGACGAGAAGCGGCTATTCACGCGCCAGGCCGAGGTGTTTGCCGCCTTCGTCGAGTACACCGATCACGAGATCGGCCGCATGCTGCAGGCCTTCGAGGAAGTCGGCCAGGCCGACAACACGCTGGTCGTCTACATCGCCGGCGACAACGGTACCAGCGGCGAGGGTGGCGAGAACGGCATGTTCAACGAGTACACCTACTTCAACGGCGTACACGAGAAGGTCGAGGACATGCTGAAGAAGATCGACCAGTGGGGCGGGCCCGAAACCTACCCGCACATGGCCGCAGGCTGGGCGGTGGCCTTCGACAGCCCGTTCGGCTGGATGAAGCAGGTGCCCTCGGACTTCGGCGGCACGCGCAACGGCATGGTCATTCACTGGCCGAAGGGCATCAAGGCGAAGAACGAGGTCCGCACCCAGTTCAGCCACGTGATCGACATCGCCCCGACGGTGCTGCAAGCGATCGGTCTGCCCGAGCCGACGAGTGTCAACGGTGTGAAGCAGATCCCGATGGAGGGCACCAGTCTCGTGTACTCCTTCGACGACGCCCAGGCGAAGGAGCGCCACACCACCCAATACTTCGAGATCGCCGGCAACCGTGCCCTCTACCACGACGGCTGGTTCGCGCGCACGATCCACAAGGCACCGTGGGAGCCGAAGCCGCGCCGGACGCTGCAGGACAACTCTGCGTGGGAACTGTTCGACGTGCGCTCGGACTTCAGCCTCGCCAACGACCTGGCCGCAAAGCAACCGAAGAAGCTGAAAGAGATGCAGGCGCTGTTCCTGAAGGAAGCCGGCAAGTATGGGGTGCTGCCCATGGATGACCGCTTCTTCGAACGTCTGGATCCGAAGGCCGTGGGCCGCCCGGACCTGATGGCTGGACGCACCTCCATGACACTGGCTGAAGGCATGACCGGCATGATGGAAGGCGTCTTTGTCAACGTGAAGAACCGTTCCAAGACCCTCACCGCAGAGATCGTGGTGCCCGAGGGCGGCGGCAATGGCACCGTCATCGCCCAGGGCGGTCGCTTCGGCGGTTGGTCGTTGTACGTCAAGGACGGCGTGCCGGCCTACGACTACAACTTCCTCGGTCTGCAGCGCACCACGATCGCCTCGAGCAAAAAGCTCGCCCCCGGCAAGGCCGAAGTGCGCTTCGAGTTCGATTACGATGGCGGCGGACCGGCCAAGGGTGGCAAGGGCATGCTGTTCGTCAACGGCGAGCAGGTCGGCGAGGGCCGGATTCCGGCCACACAGCCCGGCCTCTTCTCGGCTGACGAGACGGCCGACGTTGGCATCGATCTTGGCACGCCGGTGGTCGAGGCGATCGGCGCCGAGGCGAAATCGCGGTTCACGGGTCGTATACCAAAGCTCACGGTCGAGGTAAGGTAAGTCGCCAGCCATTCAGCGACCACCCGTCGGGCAATCGGTCAACAGGACAGGAGAATCACATGAAAAGAATGATGAACATCGGTGCCGCCCTGCTCGCCGCATCGGCGCTCGGCATGGCCGTCCCCGGGTGGGCCGCTCCATCGCCGAAGATGAAGATGACCACGAAGCTGGCGCCGGGAATCGCGATTCCCAACTCGGTCGACACCCGCATCGGCACACTCAAGTTCTTCGAGGGCTTCCCGGAAGATGCTTCCGTGGCGAAGCTCTACGACAACCTCGACTTCCAGCGGGCGGTGCAGGCCTACCTCCTGGCGATTCCCGCGGCGAGCCAGGTCTACAACCGCAACGAGATCCTCAAGCTCGGTCCGGCCAATACCACGGTGCCGATCTTCGAGACCCGGATGGACTCGAAGTCGGTGTTCCTCACGCCCAACACGCAGACCCCTTACAGCTGGATGTGGATCGATCTGCGCGGCGGCCCGGTGGTCCTCGAGTCGCCGCCGAAGGTGCTGGGCGCGTTGAACGACCTCTGGTACCGATGGGTTGTCGACATCGGCCTTACCGGTCCCGACAAGGGGCAGGGGGGCAAGTACCTGTTGCTGCCGCCGGGGTACGCCGGCGCGGTGCCCGAGGGCTACATCGTCGTGAGATCGCCCACGTTCAGCCTGTGGGCGCCCTGGCGCAGCTTCGTGGTGGACGGGGATCCCAAGCCCGGCGTCGATCTCGTGAAGGCGCACACGCGGGTCTATCGCCTGGCCGATGCCGCCAATCCTCCCGCGATGAAATTCGTCAACGTGTCCGGCAAGGACTTCGGCACGGTGGCGCCGGCCGACTACGCCTTCTGGGAGCTGCTCAACCAAGCCGTGCAGGAGGAACCGGCGGAGTCGCTCGACCCCATCAGGCTCGGCTTTTTCGCCTCGATCGGCATCGAGAAGGGCAAGCCCTTCGCGCCGGACGCCCGCATGAAGAAGATCCTTGCCCAGGCCGCGCAGGTGGGCGACGCCACCGCGCGCGCCATCGCTTTTCGCATGCGCGACAAGACCGCGTACTACTATCCGGGGAGTTCCTGGCAGCTGCCGTTCGTCGGCGGGTACCGGTTCCTGTCCCAGCCGGGCGTCCTCAACCTGGATGCCTACATCTACTACTACTTCATGGCCACCGGCGTGACGCCGGCGATGGAGGAGAAGATGGTGGGGCAGGGATCTCAGTACGCCTGGACGGCCAAGGACTCCGCCGGCGCACCGCTCGATGGCGGCAAGAACTATCGCCTGCGCCTGCCGCCCAACATCCCGGTCAAGAACTTCTGGTCCGTGATCCTCTACGACAATCAGGCCCGGTCGATGGTGCAGACCGACCAGCAGTATCCCAGCGTGAGCAGCGAGCAGAAGGACCTCGTCGTGAATGCCGATGGATCGGTGGACATCCGCTTCGGTCCCAAGCCGCCGGCGGGCAAGGCCAACTGGATACAGACCGTGCCCGGCAAGAGCTGGAACACCATCCTGCGCCTGTATGGCGCGACGGAGCCCTGGTTCGACAAGACGTGGCGACCGGGCGAGATCGAGCGCCAGAAGTGAATCCTGCGCCAGCCGGAATACACGTGCTGGCGAAGCCGATCGGCTCGATCTGCGACATCGCCTGCGACTACTGCTTCTACCTCGAGAAGCGGGGGCTGTACCCCGGCAACGAGCAGTTCAAGATGCCGGACGAAGTGCTCGCGAAGTACATCGAGCAGTACGTCGAGTCGCAGCCAACGCCCGTCGTCGAGTTCGTCTGGCACGGCGGCGAGCCGACCCTGCTCGGCGTCGACTTCTTCCGCCGCGTGGTCGAGTTGCAGAAACCCTACCGTGAGAAGAAGGCGATCCGCAACGTGCTGCAGACCAATGCGATCAGCCTGGATGATGAGTGGTGCGCGTTCTTCAAGGAGAACGACTTCTTCATCGGCGTGAGCTTGGACGGGCCGAAGGACATTCACGACCGCTACCGCAAGGACCGTCACGGCGAGGGCACCTTCGACCGCGTGATGAAGGGCGTGGGGCTGTTGCAGACGCACCAGGTCGAGTTCAACGTGCTCGCCTGCGTCGGCCGCGAGACGGCGTACCGGCCGCTCGATGTCTACCGCTTCTTCAAGGAATCCGGGATCCAGTACATCCAGTTCACGCCGATCGTCGAGCGCGAGCCCGACGCGCCGACCGCAGGCGATCAAGCTGTGGCTGGCGCGGCCGGCGGTGCTCGACCGGCCGGAGCCCAACACCCAGGTCACGCCGTGGACGGTGGAGCCGGAGGCCTACGGCGATTTCCTCATCGCCATCTACGAGGAGTGGGTGCGCAAGGACGTCGGCAGCACGTTCGTCATGAACTTCGAATGGGCGCTGACCGTCTGGCTGGGCGAGCCGTCGCCGGTGTGCATCTTTTCGCAGCAGTGCGGCCGCGCCGTGGCGATGGAGCACGACGGCAGCGTCTTCGCCTGCGACCACTACGTCTACCCCGAATACAAGCTCGGCAACGTGCTCACCGACAACCTGGGTGAGATGGTCGAGCGTTCGGTGGCCTCCGGCTTCGGGCCGCACAAGGAGAAGACCCTGCCGCGCTATTGCCGCGAATGCGAGGTCAAGGAGGCGTGCTGGGGCGGGTGCCCGAAGCACCGCTTCGCGGTCACGCCGGATGGCGAGCCGGGGCTGCATTATCTCTGCGCGGGCTACAAGAAGTTCTTCCGCCACATCCGCAAGTACCTGCGTGCCATGGCCACGCTGCTGGAAAACGACCTGCCCGCGTCCCACGTGATGGACGCGGTGAAGGGGCCGCTGATCATCAGGAAAGACTAAGGAAGCGCTGATTTATTCCGTTCGTGGTGAGCCTGTCGAACCATGAACGGAATAAGTCAAACAAAATCAGTCACATGAAATGCCCTTCGACAAGCTCAGGGCGAACGGACCTAATTAATCAGCGTCTCCCTAAGGAGCAAGCAGCCGTTTCCCGAATGGCCGTGATGCCTGCAGGAATGCACCAGCGCGTTGCCGATCCGGAACGGCAACGCGAAACAGGTGACGCCTCCCGCTTGTAGCGTGCGACCGGATCGCTTTTGCGCGGCATTGGGTGACAGGATTTGCCACGACCGACGAACCTGATTGCATGTGAATGCCTCGAAAACCAGCAGGCCTCTTACAATTCAGCATCGATGTTTTATTGACCAGGAACTTGAACATGGACAAAACGCTTCGCAAGGCCATTCTCGTCGCATCAGTCAGCTGGCCGCTCGCTTCCTCGGCCGGCGGTCTTTACATGTACGAGATCGGCACCTCCGACCTCGGCTTTGCCGCTGCCGGCACGGCGGCACGCGCTGAAGACGCCTCCACCGTGTTTGCCAACCCGGCGGGGATGACGCGCCTCGCAGGCAACCAGATGACGCTCGGCGCGCAGGCGCTGTATGGCGACGTGGAATACGAACTGGATGGGCAGGGCGCGCTCGCGGGAAGCGACCCGGGCAACGTCATCGGCTGGTTCCCCGGCGGCAGTGCCTTCTACAGCCACAGCGTGAGCGACCGGTTCAAGGTCGGCATCGGCACCTACGGCAACTTCGGCCTCGCCATGGATTTTGGCGACAGCTGGGCGGGCAGGAACCTGGTCGGCGAAATGGCGCTGATCGCCATGACCATCCAGCCGACAGCGGCCTACCGGCTCGACGACCACTGGTCGCTCGGTGCCGGCCTGACCGCCAACTACGGCTACTTCAAGCTGGAGCGCGAGCCCTTGCTCCCCGGCGACACGCGCTCGCAGGATGACGGCGACTGGGACTTTGGCGCCCGGCTCGGCGTGCTGTACGAGCCCACCAAGACCACCCGCGTCGGCCTGACCTGGGTCAGCGAGGCGGAATACGAGTTCGATGTGAACGGGACCGTGACCATTGGCCCGCATTGGCCCTATCGGACCCATCACGCACACCTTCCCGCTGGCCGCCGGCATCACGGCGCCGCAGCAGGTGATGGGCAGCGTCTACCATCGCCTGAATGAGCGCTGGGCGGTGATGGGCAATCTCGGCTGGCAGGACTGGAGCGAGTTCGCCGAGGCGACGCTGGAAACCGACAACCTGGGCACGGTCACCAGCAGCATGATGCTGCAGGACACCTGGCACGCGGCGTTTGGCGTCCAGTACACGCTCGACGAGAAAACCCGACTGCATGGCGGCGTCGCCTTCGATACCAGCATGTACGAAGACCAGTCGCAAAGCTCGTTTACCATTCCGAGCGGCGAAACCTGGCGCTTCGGTGCCGGGATGCAGTATGCGTTGTCACCGCAATCCGATCTTGGGGTGGCGGTCGAGTATGTGGATTCGGAGGAAAATGCCTCACCAAGCGCGCTGGTCAGCGGCAGCTATGTCGACCCGACCATGGTCTTCATGTCGGTGCACTACTCGCACCGCTTCTGAGCCCGCCGGATGAATGGCGCGACAAGACGGCTGAAACAAGAGAAAACGAAGGCGAAGCAAGCGGCAAGCGGTTTGACCGCGCGCAGAGCCTGATTGCCGTCACGTTGCTGGGGTGTGGCAGGTCTTCAACCATTCCCAACAAGAGATCTCCGTTGGCCAGAACCACTATCCCCATTTCCGTATCGGAAATGGGGATGCAGGGGCCAGTACTTGATATCACAAGCCTCCTGGCGGCCTTCCTGCTTGGTTTCACGGTTGTCCTGGCGGCATTCGGCATTGCTCTGCTGGTCGGCAGCCCGGTTCGACCTTGGTCTCTCGCGACTCCTGGCGAGTCTCCTGCTTGGTGTCCCGCGCCTCACGACGCTGTTGAGCTTGTTCGGTCGCAGACACGGAACCTGTCACCAAAAGAAAACCTGCGGCAACAAGAGCAACCGGTAGACGTCCCAAAAATTGCCAAAGATTGCATTTTCATTTCTTTCTCCTAATCAGGTTGATGATGTCAAGCACGTCTACTCAATAATCAACATTACCTAGAATTAGCGTTGAAAATGTCGCATCAACGGCGAGGCGATGCTTGTGATTCCGCCGGTCTATCCGGCCGCCGTTGCGCATGCTCAGTAGGGAGGATTGACCACGATGTACTGAGCGCCCTGGGGCTGATACCAGGTACCGCCGCACTGCTGATAGATCATGCCGCCGTAGTTGATCGGGACACAACTGGCCGGTACGGTGTTCACCATCGAACCGATGATGGCAGCCGTTCCCGCGATCACCGCAGCGGCGGCCACCGGATGATAGTCATTGTCCCAACCGTTGTGACAGCAACCACCATCCACATCGACGTCGACATTGACGTCCCTGCTGACGTCCCTGTTGACGTTCCTGCTGGAATTGACATTGTTGACACTGGTATTGCGCACATCGTTGGCACGTGCGTCGCGGCTAGTGTTGCTAACCTGCCTGCTGGCGCCGCCGCCGCCGCCGCCGGCGGCGCGCGCGCCGCCACCCCCTCCGCCACCGCGTGCAGCCTCAGCTGCCGGAGCCATAACGAAGCCGACCAGAACGAAAGCAGCCAGAGATGCCACGAATGAGGTCTTGAATGATTTTTTCATGTTGGCGCTCCTCTACTTTTTGTCCGTCGAATGAAGTTCAACTGCGGTCGCGCCCTTGGGTGGCGTGAATTTGAAAACACTGTCCTTGAAGGTCGGTTTCAAATTCCACTCCATGAGGGAGACCGATTGCGGGCGTGCTTCGTCGGCACGATTGGTGATCACGAGCTTGCGCGGCAGCGGCTTGCTCCCGGCCGTGATCCAGATCTGCCAGTCGATCTTGGCCTGGCGAAAGGCGTAATGATCACAGAGGTCATCGCCGATGTAATCCTGGCCGGCATTCATCGCCGATTCGATCTTGTCGAACGACGCGGCCGGTGTGCCCCAGAGGAACATGTCGGCTAACGGCATTTGAACGGCGTACTTTTCTTCCAGCCTGCCAATTAACTCGCCCAGGTTTCCTGTGAACTCGACCGTCGAGTAATACTTTTGCGCGGGTGTGTAGAGGGTAACCTGCTTGCCGTCGTAGATGATTTCGCGTTCGGAACGAGAACTGTGCACTCGGACGCGCAGCTTGTTCGGGCGGTCGACCTCGAGGCCTGCCATGGCCGTATGCTGCAGCTTCTGGCCATCGGCCAGAACCCGCTCACCGGTCAGTTCGGTCGATGCCTGAAAGCGCTTCAGCGTCTGCAGATGGGCACCCAGGTTCTTCAGGGCCTCGATCGATGCCGGATCGACCGCGTTTGCGGCAGGCTGGACCGTGGGCGCCGGAGCAGTCTGAGCGTACGCGCCGGGTATCGCGAGCGACAGTGCCAATAAAGCTGGGGCAAGGTTCTTGGGTCTCACTTTAATCTCCTGGTTGGGAAAGCATTAACGCGATGGGCCAGTTGGCCGGGGTTGCCTATTAATACAGACTAGTCTTTTTTGTTGCGTTTTTGAACGGCATCGTGGATGAATTCCCTCATTTTTCCCACTACGTGATGCTCGTACCCATGGGCGTTGACCAACACCTGACTTCATTGCGAACAGCACGAATGTCCGAAATGCGTCAGCCTGAGATGCTGGATTATCCTGGTTCCAATAGGGCATTGCCCCGCGAGGTTCCTTAATTCCTTTCGGAAACGGCAGGGATCCCTAGGCTTTGGATCGGGCCGATCCACCCAGGCCCTGCGAATCCGGGATGCGGGCAAGCGCCAGGTCCTCCGGGTGGGTGTAGACCTTCTGGACGGCAAGATCGAGCAATGCCAGCTCCTTGTGCAACGCGGGATGGCGATGCTCGGGCAAGGTCTTGATCAGATCCTCGATCATTGCGCGCAAACGACGAACCACCTGGATGCTCTCCGCGCCGTTGAAGCGCAATTCCGTGAAGGTGAGGCGCACATAGTCTTCCCAGTCCGGGGTGCGGAAAATCACGCGCAATTGCCCATTCCGGTCCCGGATCGTTTCGCCGCTCAGTTTCCGATTGCCTACGCACCTCAGCAGGCGATGAAGCTGGTCGATGGCAAGTGTCGCCGTGGTGGGATCGTTGATCGCCTTTGACAATGCCTTGAGGGCGATATCGAGCAGGATCCGGAACGCAAACATGGGATCCTGTTCCATCGTACGTTCAGGCCCGACTGCGACGGCGCCTTGCAGCTTGATCTCGTCAAACGGGCCGCTGCCATACAGGCGGAAAAGCGGTTCATCCGTCGCAATGAAATCTCCCACCCGGGGGACAAACTCCACGATGCCGGCTGACCGTTGCGCCTCGGCTATCAACTCATCCGTATTCACCGCCAGAACCGTGGCCGACCGGCCCTGATGGTGGAGGATGCGGCTGGGCAGCCCAATTTGCGGTTCCTCGTCCGAACTGGTTTCCCGGGAGGGGTCCTGAACTGGGTAAACGTCCTTGATCACATCGAGCCCTGTTTCGGCGATCTTGGCCACGATCCTGCCCGGACGCAGCAATCTGGCCGCATAGTCGATGAAGAACAGGAAAGCCGCCAGACTGGCCAGGCCCAGAGCGCCTGTGATGAAGGTGATCAACTGGTGAACGGTGGTCTCTGTTCGGATGAGCGTGTGATGGGCGAATAAAGCTGTAACGACGAACAGGCCCACGGTGTATCGGACGGTATTGTCGCGCAGCAGCGTGGTGGCGATGACCCGCGGCGTCATCTGGCCGCTGGCGACCTGGATCGCCACGAGCAGCGAACCGAATGTGAACACAAGGAACGACACCGTCAGCGAGATGACGTTCTGGGTCAGTGTTTGTGCTCCCGCTACGCTCAAATCAAGGAAGCGCCAACCCAGCCAGTTGTCGAGGCGGAGTGCCATACGCTCCAGAAACATCACAATCGGGATGGCGATCAGCGGAATGATCCAGAGTGCCGATTTCGAGTAGCTGACGAAGCTGTATAGCCGGTGCCAATAGATCTTGCGCCATTCGTTGAATTGATGGGCTACACGCATCTTGACCTCTGCAATTTGGTTGCTACCGAACGGATACGCTGATGGCATCTGGCTCTTGAAGCGTGCCAGAGGTGCAAGTTCATTTGATCTGCTCCTCTTCCTATCCGCTTGAATCATACCGCCCCTCGCTGAGATCCACACCTTGTGATGGATAGATTCCCGCATTCATGCAACACGTGGGGTACGGATACACCCTTAATTCTCTGGGCCGCGGATTGGACCAGGCCCAAGCGGGCCCAGGCGGGACAGGATGAGCCGCTTAGGCCCTGACAAAGGAACTCGAAGAATTGCGGAAGGGGACCGGGCGTCTCTATGCGGCGGTCGACAAGGGGGTGTTGCCTATGGATGGATCGTTGCAAGAGGGGGCGCACAACTTGTAGGCAAGAAGGCAAGGCCGTGCTCCCGTATCTCTGTGCATCTCGTCTACGCTGGGTTTTAGGCGTTCGGCTCTTCCGCCATAAAATTTGTGACAACCTCCATCACGAGCGGGCGGCACCACATGGCACCTCTGACCTGCCAGATGCTGCAAGACACTGACAACCCGGTCGACCACATCGCCACCAGCCTCGGCCATGCCGGCGCCAGCTCGCTCCCCCGGGCCTTCAAGGCCTGGACCGGGCAGACGCCGGCAGGCTGGCGAAACCGCAATGGCGCCGGGCCGGCCAGTCGTTAACCTATTCCCAATCAATCCCCGAAACTCGTCCGCACACTGCGCGCGCTGGCCACCCAGGGATGGTCAGGCGGTACGGTTTTGACCTGACCGGCAACGTCTTCCAATGCGACTGGCGCGCTCGATTCGCCGCGCGCAGCAACCATGAAGCCATATTGCCTGGCATGAATCAGATCGGCGGCGGCTGTGCCTAAACGCGTGGCGAGCAGGCGGTCGGCCGCGGAGGGTGTGCCGCCGCGTTGCAGGTGACCGAGGATGGTCGGACGCGCTTCCAGGCCGGTGAGCAATTCGAGCTGATGCGCCAGACGCAAGGTACGCTCGGCATAAACCAGATCAGGCTCGGCAACGATATCTTTTGTTTTCTTGTCCTTCTTCTTGGCGGCGTTAGCCTGCTGCACCAAGAATTCCTGTTGGGTAAGCGCACCCTCCGCGACAGCGACGATGCTGAACGGTTTGCCCTTGCGTTTTCGTTCCTTGATGGCTTCGCGCCACGGTTTCCACGTTGTAGGGAATTTCCGGGATCAGAATCACGTCGGCGCCGCCGGCAATGCCCGCACCCAATGCCAGCCAGCCGGCGCGGTGGCCCATGACCTCCACCACGATGATGCGGTGATGGCTGTGCGCGGTGCTGTGCAGGCGGTCGATCGCGTCGGTGGCAATGCCCAGCGCGGTGTCGAAGCCGAAGGTGATATCGGTCATCGCGACATCGTTGTCGATGGTTTTGGGCAGGGTGATGACGTTGAGGCCTTTTTCCTTCAGGCGCAGCGCGTTCTTCATGGTGCCGCCACCGCCCAGGCAGACCAGGGCATCGAGATGGTTGTCGTGGTAATTGCCGACGATGGCATCGGTCATGTCCAGCATCTTGCCGCCCACCGGCATGCGGTGCGGCTTGTCGCGGCTGGTGCCGAGGATGGTGCCGCCAAGGGTGAGGATGTCGGATAGCTCGCCGCCGTCCAGACGCATGGTGCGGTTTTCCATCAGGCCGCGGAAGCCGTCACGAAAACCGATGATCTGCATGCCGTAGTGCGACACGCCGGCTTTGCCGACGCCACGAATGGCGGCGTTGAAGACCCGGACTGTCGCCGCCGGAGGTGAGGATGCCTATGTATTTGGTCATGGTTATTGCCAGCTTACT
>CAWHHA010000006.1:0-52501 GCA_963828945.1 uncultured beta proteobacterium | reverse complement strand
CTATCTGAACGCCCAGCCCGACGCGGCGGTTAAAGCCTATATTGGCACGTCTCTGATTGAAACCAGGATTGCGCCAATGTCACGCCCCGCCCTGATCGCCCAGCTGAACGATCGCGTGCAACGCAAGCAGCACGATCTGGTCACCCAAACCGTGTCGCTCTGCCGGAAATACACCGCCCCGCCAGAGGACCTGCTGTCTTATGTGGTTTGGGATCAAGCGCGCACGCTCAATGCCGTGAAAGACTCGCCCGTCCGCATGCTGCTCATCATGGGCGATGCGGACAAGATGCTGGGGCGCAACTGGATCAAGGCATTGCAGCACATCCAGGCGCCCATGGTCATCGTGCAGGGCGCCAACCATTTTATGGATGCCGAACATGAGTTTGACCTGCTCGAACACACGCTCGACTTCCTGCAGAAAGTACCCGCATCCCCATGAAATGGCCTGTCTCCATCCCGATCAAGCAAGCTGCGCTGATCTTAATCAGCGGCGTGCTGGTGCTGGTGAGCCTGATCGGCGGGTTTGCCCTGCATGAAATGCGTAATGTCTCGCGCAATCTGATGCAATCCAATCAGACGGCGGCACGAACTGAAATGGTTGCTGCCGTCGAGCGGCTGTCAAACCAGATCAAAAACCAGGCAGGCACCCTGGCGCACTGGGACGAAACCCGGCAACAGCTGGTGGCGCCCGAGTACTACACGTATTGGCGAGATCAGCGGGTGTATGAAAGTGGCATGCTCAGCCGCTTTGCGCGCGTGGCGCTATATGACCAAACAGGCACGATGCTGGGCTCCAGCACAGCAAAAGACGGTTTGCCGGCCAAACTGCCCGCCCATGTGCTCCCCCATCTCCCCTCCAGCTGGCTCAGCAAGGAGGCGGGCATCATCATCCTGTATTACGGCTTCCCGATTTATAGCGATGAGCGACGGCTGGCGCTGCTTGGCCACGGTTTAATCCGCCTGAATTACATGGCAGAACTGTTGAATCAGAACAGTCTGCGCTTTACCGACACCACCAGCGTCAAGCTTGACCTGAAGCCGGGCGATATCCTGCCCGCATCGGACCTCCTCTCAAACCTGCGTTTAAGCGCCCGCCCCGACCCCGAACAGCTCCGCTTCCAGGCCATATTGTCGCGTGCGCTGCTTGCACTGCTCGTCTTGCTGGCGGCCACTGCACTGCTTGCTTTTGTGGCGCACAACCGCCTGCTGGTTCGGCCACTGCGGCAATTGTCGCAAGACATCGATGCCATGAAGCAAGGTCGCTTCGACCCCGATCCGGCACAGGCCGAACCCATGCGGGTCAGCGAACTGGAAAACATTCGCCGTTCGCTATTTGACTATCAGGTGCAATTGCGCGAGCTGCACGGCTCAATGGAACACCAGAATCGTGAGTTTCGATCGCAGGCACGCCAGGACGTCCTCACCGGCTGTTACAACCGGCGGGCCTACGAAGAAGACTGGACGCGGTTCCGCGAGGAAATCAAAGCGGTGCCGCAAGGCGTGGCCTTTTTGCTGTTTGACTGCGATCGCTTCAAAAGCATCAACGACACCTACGGCCACGCCAAGGGCGACCGGGTGTTGACCCTCATCGCCGACGCGCTGGTGATGGCGCTGCGTGCCAACGACCGCCTGTATCGCCTGGGTGGCGATGAGTTTGCCGCCATCCTGTTGCGCACCACGCCGGCACAGGCCAGGCAGATTGCGCAACGCTGCCAGAGCCTGCTCGACGCCAAAAAATTCAGCGACCTGGGGATCAACGAGCCCATCAGCATCAGCATCGGCATTGCCTTCTGTGCGGCCGACCAGCTTGAACATATCGACGAGCTACCCAAACAGGCCGATATCGCGATGTATACCGCAAAGCAGCCCGGGCGCAACCGGGTGGCGCTCTATGGCGATGACGTGGAGCGCGCCTCGCAAACCCTGGTGGCCAGCCGCGAAACCAGCGCCGTGTTCCAGGCGCTGGCCACGCCCGGCATGATCGAAATGCATTACCAGTCCATCCACAGCCTGCCCGGCCTCGAGGTGAAATACTACGAGGCGCTGGCGCGCATTCGGCACCACAACGATCTCATCATGCCGGATGCGTTCCTGCCAGTCGTCAGCAGCCGCCGCCTGGAAACCGGGTTTGATCTGGCCGTGTTGCAGCAGGTCGATCTGGATCTGTCATCCAAACAGCTGCCACCCGGGGTGGGCGTATCCATCAATCTGACGGCACAAAGTGTTTCACAACCTGAAATCGTGTCTTACCTGCTGGAGTTGTCTCGCCACAACACGCGCCATCCCTTGATGATCGAGATCGCCGAAACCTCGCTGATCACCCAGGTGGCCGAGGCCAGAACCTACCTGGATTTGCTGCGCACCGCGCAATATCGCATTGCAATGGACGATTTCGGGACGGGGCATTCCCCGCTGCGTTACCTGGCAGACTTGCCGGTGGATGTGGTCAAGTTCGATATTTCGCTGGTGCGCAAGCTGGAAGAAAACAACCGCGCCGCTCAGGTGGTAATGGATTTCGCTCGCATGATGACCAGCGCGGGCTATTCGTTGACCGCTGAAGGCGTGGAAACCGAAGTAGCGCTGCGCAAGGTTGAAAGCATGGGCTTCGCTCACGTCCAGGGATTCTTGTTAAATCGCCCGTTGCCGCTCGCCCAGCTGGTCGCCAATCTGGACGCCCGCAAAACCGATGGGCCACAGCCTGCTTGATCAAGTGCTCAATGCTTGCCCGACCGCCAGATCGAAAAAATGATCCACAAGCTGTTGAAAAACGCGATCAGGAATCCCAGCAGGCCAAAAAACGGCAGCCCCAATAACTGAGGGCCACCCTTCACTGTCATGATGATGCTGGAGCCCACCACCAGCGAGGCGGTCAGGATGCCCATGGTCAAGCGGTTGCTGGCGCGGTCGAGCTGATGACCAAACTGATCCAGCCGTTTCAGATCAAGATCGATCTTGACCCGCCCTCGCCGCATGTCCCGTAGCAGATTGCGCAGGTCGCGCGGCACATCGGCCAGCACCTCCAGCGTCTCGCGCAGGCTTTTACGGCCGCGCGCCAGTAGCGCCTGTGGCGTGTAGCGCTGCTGGATGATGCGTTCCACAAACGGCGTCACGTGGTCGATCATGTGAAACTCGGGGTCGAGCTGTTGCCCCAGCCCTTCCAGCGTGATCAGCGTCTTGAACAACAAGGTCAGGTCGGCCGGCAACACCAGATTGTTGTCGCGCATGACCGCCGTGATGTCGTTCAGCAGCGCGCCAATCTTCACGTCCTTGAGTTGCAGATCGTCGTAGCTTTGGAGCAGCTCCGCCACGTCGTACGCCAGACGGTCTTCATCGCTCACCGATTCGCCGCTCCAGTCGAGCAGCACCTGCATCAAGGCCTGCTCATCCTTGCACGTCAGGGCATGCAGCAGGTCGACGATCTGGTTGCGGCGAGCGGCGGTCAGCATGCCCACCATGCCGAAGTCGATCATGCCGATGCGGTTACCGGGCAGAAACAGCACGTTACCCGGATGCGGGTCGGCATGAAAATAGCCGTGTTCCAGCACCATGCGAAGCACGGTGTCGGCGCCACGCACGGCCAACAGCTTGGGATCGAGTCCGCTGGCACGCAGCTTGTCTGGCACCACACCTTCCAGACCGACAATTTCCTCCTGCACGTTGACGCGGTTATTGGTGAACGCCCAGTACACCCGGGGAATCTTCACCAGCGGATCGTCGGCAAAATCACGTGCGAACTGGTCGATATTGCGCGCCTCTTTCGCCAGATCGAGTTCGCGATTGAGCGAGCGGCGGAACTGCGAGACGATTTGCGACGGGTCGAAACGCCGGGAATCCGGCACTTCGCTTTCCAGCAATTTGGCGGCGTGTTCCAGAATGCGCAAATCCGCCCGGATCACGCCCTCGATACCAGGGCGGCGGATTTTGACCACGACCGCAGTACCATCCTTGAGCGTGGCGCGATGCACCTGCGCGATCGACGCTGCAGCAAGCGGGACCGGATCGAAAAAGGCAAACACTTCGGCAGGCTCGCCCTTGATGGCGGCCACCAGATCAGCTTGCAGAAGTTCCAAGGGTACCGCTGGCACCTGGCTGTGCAACTTCTCAAACTCGGCAATCCAGTGTGGTGGAAATAAATCCACCCGTGTGGCCAACAGTTGGCCCAACTTGACGAAAGTCGGGCCCAACTCTTCGAGCGCGCGGCGTATGCGCACCGGCGCGTCGAGCTGGCTGATTTCGTTGCTGCTTTGCCAATGCAGAATCCGCCCGGCCCTTTCCAGCACGCTGCTGATACCCAGCACGCGCACCAGATCGCCCCAGCCATAACGAATCATCACCGAGGCGATTTCATGCAAGCGCGGCAGGTCGCGCACAACCGAAATGGTTTCCCAGAGCATTGAAATTAATTATTGGAATCAGTCATGCCGAGAGTGTAGCCGACAGCGTTTCTGCTGTCGGCCAGGCAGAAGGCTGTTTGGATCAGGAACGCAAACGATCGCTTTGCCGTTTCAGCGAATCCGACAAGGCTTCCAGCACCCCGCTGGCCACCTTGGACAGCCGTTCAGTCGCCGTGCTGGCAGACTCACTCAAACCAGCACGCCCGGCCTCGCCACTGCTTTTCAAGCCGCTCACCATCTGCTGCAAGGCCTCGCGCACCTGTTCGCCGGTGCGCGTGCCGCTGTGTTTCAGGTGATCGCTCAGGTACTCCAGTTCTTCCTTCAGCTTTCCGCCCGACTGTTTGGCGGTCTGCTTCAGGGTGTCGACAAACTGCCCTTCAAGATCGCGGAGCTGTTCCAGGTTGGCCTTGAGTTCCTCGTCCTTGAAGGCTTTTCCCTGGCTGACGGCTTCGCGCAAGGTGTACGACGCCTTCTGCACTGCGCTACCGACCGCCTCATCCAGACCGGACACCGCCTGCTTGAGGCCTTCTTTCATCTCGCCGCCGCGTGCGGTGAGACCACTGCCCACCCCCGAACTGATCGCGCCAACGATCGCTCGCAACTCGTTCAGCGTCATGCGTCGATCATGCAGCGCACGCGCCGTCAATTCCCGCACCCGTTCATGCAAATCGGGCGTGCTGGCAGCCGCCTCGGCTTCGTCATGCCATTGCGCAAGCTGGGTGTTATCCGGGATACTGCTTTCGTCTGGCGTAGATGTGTCATTCATGATGCTGTCCTCAAGGTTTAATAGATGCGACAACTCAAATGTCGGGGATTCAAGATTCACCCCCTTTGGCCGTTGCCTTATACCAATATAGAGCAGATTGTTATTCGATGAAGCTTGTCACATTCTTATTGGCGCTACTGCTGACCCAGGCTGTCCATGCCGACGCGCCCCCCGAAGATATTCCCATGTATGCCGTGAGCCTGGTGGGCAGTCCCTATCGCATAGGCGGCACCTCCCCCGAAACCGGTCTCGACTGCAGCGGCTTCGTCGGTCACGTATTCAAGCAAACCCTGGGCGTGCTGCTGCCGCGCACCAGCGTGGCCATCAGCAAAGCCACCCGCATCCTGACCCAGCCCGAACTGCAGCCGGGCGATCTGGTGTTTTTCAACACCATGCGCAGCGCCTTTTCCCATGTCGGCATTTATCTGGGCGATAACCGCTTTGTTCATGCCGCCAGCAGCCGGACGGGCAAGGTCATGGTATCCAGCCTCACCGATCAATACTGGCGTGACCGCTACGACGGCGCACGACGCATTTCTCCTGAAACCGTGACCGCACCCGTCAATGCGGCCGAATAATCCATTTCTGTCACCCATTAACTGCCGCCCGATTTCATGACTCACAGGTACTCGCTTTCGCTGTAAACAAGCCGCCTTCACCCTGATGTAGGATTGAAGCCACCCTCCAACAACCTGAGATCAGCCGACTAAAACCATGCCGAGAAAAGCCCCCGCCCATCCCAAGCTGTTCGTGTTGGATACCAACGTTTTGATGCACGATCCGACCAGCCTGTTCCGCTTTGAGGAGCACGACATCTACGTGCCGATCGCCACGCTGGAAGAACTCGACCAGCACAAGAAGGGCATGACCGAGGTCTCGCGCAACGCACGCCAGGCCAGCCGCTTCCTTGACGAAATGGTGAGCAAGATCGACACCATCGAGGAAGGCGTGCCGATCGCACCGCACAGCCACGGCGCCGCCACCGGCAAGCTGTTCTTGCAGACCCAGGCGATCACCGGTGATATTCCGCTCAGTCTGCCGACCAGCAAGGTCGACAACCAGATTCTCGGCGTGGTGCTGTTTCTGTCGCGACACTTCCCCAAGCGACAGGTCATCCTGGTGTCGAAAGACATCAACATGCGGATCAAGGCGCGCACCCTGGGGCTGCCCGCCGAGGATTATTCCAACGACAAGGTTCTGGAAGACACTGATCTGCTGTATCCCGGCGTGCTTGAACTGCCCGCCAATTTCTGGGACACCCACGGCAAGGGCATGGAATCCTGGCAGGCTGGCGGTCATACCTACTACCGCCTTAAAGGACCGCTGGCGGCGGATTTCCTGCCCAACGAATTCCTCTATCAGGAAGGCCCCAATCCGCTCTACGCCAAGGTACTCAAGGTCGAAGGCAAGCAGGCCGAACTGGTCACGGTCAAGGACTACAGCCACCACAAAAATAACGTCTGGGGCATCACCGCGCGCAACCGCGAGCAGAACTTTGCACTCAACGTGTTGATGGATCCCGAGATTGATTTTGTCACCCTGCTGGGCCAGGCCGGCACCGGCAAGACCCTGCTGACGCTGGCAGCCGCCCTCGCCCAGGTGCTCGACAAAAAAATCTACAGCGAAATCATCATGACCCGCGTCACCGTCCCGGTAGGCGAGGACATCGGATTCCTGCCCGGCACCGAGGAAGAAAAAATGACGCCGTGGATGGGCGCGCTGGAAGACAACCTCGACGTGCTGAACAAGACCGACGACGAGGCCGGCGATTGGGGGCGCGCAGCGACGCAGGATCTGATCCGTTCGCGCATCAAGGTGAAATCGCTCAACTTCATGCGCGGCCGCACTTTCCTCAACAAATTCCTGATCATCGACGAGGCGCAAAACCTCACGTCCAAGCAGATGAAAACCCTGATCACCCGTGCTGGCCCCGGCACCAAGGTGGTGTGTCTGGGCAACATCTCGCAGATCGACACGCCCTACCTCACCGAAGGCAGTTCCGGCCTCACCTACGTGGTCGACCACTTCAAGGGCTGGCCACACAATGGCCATGTCACCCTGCAACGCGGCGAACGTTCACGTCTGGCCGATTACGCTGCCGAAGTGTTATAAACCCAGCCGCGCCGCCAAGTCAGGCGGCCACCGGGTGTTTGAATCAAAACGGGCCGCTGCGGCGGCGGCCCGTCCCATCTGCGACAATGCGAACCGAACCTGAAAAACAGCCCACGCTGATTGCGCCGCGCTAAACCCTACCCCGTGCCCACACCTGCTCGCCTCACCCCCATCAACCACGACCGCGACAATGCGGGGATGACCTATGTCTACCCAGTAGTGTCGCGGCGCGCGGGCGGGGTATCGGTCGGCGTCAACCTCAATCCCAACAACGCCTGCAACTGGGCGTGCGTGTATTGCCAGGTGCCGGATCTGGTGCGCGGCACGGCGCCGGAGATTGACCTTGCGCAACTGGAAACCGAACTGCGCGCACTGCTTGGCGACATTCTCCACGGCGATTTCATGTCCGAGCGGGTGCCGGAGGGCGCACGGCGCTTGAACGACATTGCCTTGTCGGGCAATGGCGAGCCGACCAGCGCCAAGGCTTTTCCGCAAGTCATCGAGCTGATTGGCCGGGTGATGGCGGATTTCGATCTATTAGGCAAGATCAAGCTGGTGCTGATCACCAACGGCAGCCTGATCGACCGGCCCCGGGTCCAGGATGGCCTGGCGAAAATGGCCGCACTCAATGGTGAGGTGTGGTTCAAATTCGATAGCGCGACTGCCAGCGGCATGCGCGCAACCAACCAGACACGGATATCGCCCGACAAGCAATTCGAGCGCCTGAAAATCGCCGCCGCGCTGTGCTCCACCTGGCTGCAAACCTGCGTTTTCGCGCTGGACGGCAATGCCCCGACCGACACCGAACAAGCCGCCTATCTGGCTGCGGTGACGCGTATCCGCGAACAGAACATCCCCATTCAGGGCGTGCTGCTATACGGTCTGGCGCGGCCATCGTTGCAGCCGCAGGCCAATCGACTATCCGCGTTGCCTGCCGAATGGCTCAACGCATTTGCCGGCAGCATCCGTGCGGCCGGCTTGCCAGTGAAGGTTTCGCTGTGATCCACGGCATCGGCACCGATCTGCTCGACGCGACGCGCATCCGCAGCGGCCTCACGCGTTTTGGCGACGCCTATGCCAAACGCATTCTCTCTCCGGCTGAGCGCGCAGCTTATGCATCCAGCCGCGACCCGGCGCGTTTTCTGGCGAAAAGCTTTGCCGCCAAGGAGGCCTTCGCCAAGGCGGCGGGAACCGGTCTGCGCGCGCCGATGACACTGCAGAACATCGCCGTGCTGCGCGATACGCTCGGCAAGCCGCATATCCAATGTGCGCCTGAACTCGCCACCTGGCTGGTCACGCGCGGCGTGACGGGGCATCATGTGTCGCTATCGGACGAGGGCGATCTGGTGCTGGCCTTTGTCGTGCTGGAACAATCCAGTCCGCAGCAGGAATAATTGAAATCAACATGGCGCAAGACATTAATAAGGAACAGACATGACGCTCGGCCCCTTGATGCTCGACGTGGCAGGTACCGAACTCACCGACGACGACCGCCGCCGGCTGTCGCACCCACTGGTAGGCGGGGTCATCCTGTTCACCCGCAACTACCGCGATCCGGCGCAGCTTGAAGCACTCACCACCGACATCCACGCATTGAAATCTGCGCCGCTGTTGATTGGCGTCGATCACGAGGGCGGCCGGGTGCAGCGCTTCCGAGAAGGGTTTACGCGCTTGCCACCGATGCGCACGTTCGGCGAAATCTGGAATGAGCATCCGAAACAGGCCAAACACCTGGCGCGCGAAACCGGCTATGTGCTGGCGGCAGAACTGCGCGCGCACGGCGTGGATTTCAGCTTCGCCCCGGTGCTCGACCTCGATTACGGCGCATCTTCGGTAATTGGCGACCGTGCCTTCCATGGCACGCCGCACACCGTATTCGAGCTCGGCCAGGCGGTGATGCTGGGCATGAAAGACGCCGGCATGGCCGCCTGCGGCAAACACTTTCCCGGCCACGGCTTTGTGGTGGCGGATTCGCATGTGGCGATTCCGGTTGACGAGCGCACCCTGGCCGATATCGCCATTGCCGACCTGGTGCCTTTCCGGCTGATGATCGAAGCGGGACTCGCCGCGATCATGCCTGCGCATGTGATTTATCCCCAGGTCGATGCCCTGCCCGCGGGCTTCTCCCGCATCTGGCTGCAAAAATTGCTGCGCAAGCAACTCGGATTCGACGGCACGATTTTCAGTGATGATTTATGCATGGAAGCGGCTGCCGTAGCAGGCGGCGTAGTCGAGCGCGTTGCCGCAGCAATCCATGCGGGCTGCGATATGGCACTGGTATGCAACCGCCCCGACCTGGCCGACGAAGTGCTGGCCAAGCTGAAAGTCGACTGGCCCGCCCCTGCCCGCGCGCGCCTGGCGCGCATGCATGGCCACCCACACCCGCTTTCGATGACCGCCCTGCGCGAATCCGCGCGTTATGCCGATGCCCTGCATCACATCGCCGGGCTCGGGCTGGATTCGGGCAATCTCAATCTTGCAGCCGACCCGACGGATTACTGTGCACGCGCATAAACACGACCATGACCATGATCTATCGCTCGAAAGCGGCGAAGATCACACACGCCATCATCTAGGTCACGCCGGCAACAACAACGGCCTGCTCGTCGCGCTGCTGCTCACCCTCGGTTTCGCTGTCGTCGAGGTATTGGCTGGCTTCTGGTCCGGTTCGCTTGCGCTGCTGTCCGATGCAGCTCACATGGTCACCGACGCCTCATCGCTCGGGCTCGCCGCCGCCGCCGCCTGGCTGGCGCGCCGACCGCCGTCGCTCCAGCATTCGTTCGGCCTGGTGCGCGCCGAAATACTGGCGGCGCTGATCAACAGCCTCGCCATGCTGGGGCTGATCGGTTTCATCGTATACGAAGCGATTCAGCGCTTCAGCGAACCACATCCCATCGCGGGCGGCATCGTCGTCGCCGTTGCAGTGGTTGGTCTCATGGTCAACCTCATCGTCGCCTGGACGCTGCATCACGGTGAACAAACTCTCAATAGCCGCGCCGCCCTGCTGCATGTGCTGGGCGACGCGCTCGGCTCGGTGGCAGCGATCACCGCAGGCATCGTCATCCTCGCCACCGGCTGGACGCCGATTGATCCGCTGCTGTCGCTGTTCGTCGCCCTGTTGATCAGCGTATCGGCCATCAGACTGCTGCGCGAAGCCGTCCACGTGCTGATGGAAGGCGTGCCGCTCAACATCAAGCTCGATGACGTCGGTCAGGATCTTGCCGCACTCCCCGGCGTGCTGCGCGTGCACGATTTGCACGTGTGGACGCTGTCATCCGGCACCCTTGCGCTGTCCGCGCATCTCGAAATCCGCAATCTGGCCGACTGGCCAACCCTGCTCAACGCCGCGCGCCAGTCGCTTGAATCCCGCCACGGCATCCGCCACGTCACCCTGCAGCCCGAAGCACTGGCCGCCGAGCCGCTGATGCGCGCGCCTTATCCGCCTGGCATTTCCTGAAATTCTTTACACGATCAAAAGATCGTCGCTTGGCAGATAAATGAAAGCGGGGCTCCCCGCTCCGCACGCCAGCGTCCACGCGTCAGCCAGCCCCAACTCAAGGAGACTGGTACGCCCACACTCTCACCCCACAGCCCCTGTGAAATCATCATCGCCGCTCCCTTTGCGTGATGCCTGGCTCGACCCATTACCCTGAGCAGGCATCATCCTCAGACCGATTGAGAGCATCAATCAAAATTCTTTAAAAATTGAATTGGAACATTCTGCTTTGCTTAAGTAGAGTTCGCTTCGTCAAATCTTTTACCTTTTTTCAACAGGAGCCACGCAACATGCAAACCCTCATCAACACCGAAATCAAACCCTTCAAGGCCGATGCTTACCTGAATGGCAAGTTCGAGCACATCACCGACGAAGACCTCAAAGGCAAATGGTCCGTGGTGTTCTTCTACCCCGCCGACTTCACATTCGTCTGCCCGACCGAGCTGGGCGACCTGGCCGACAACTACGACACCTTCAAGAAGCTGGGCGTGGAAATCTACGCCGTGTCCACCGACACCCACTTCACCCACAAGGCCTGGCACGACACCTCCGATACCATCGGCAAGATCCAGTACCCGATGATCGGCGACCCCACCGGCACGATCACCCGCAACTTTGGCGTAATGATCGAAGAAGCCGGTCTGGCCGAGCGCGGTACCTTCGTGATCGACCCGCAGGGCAAGATCCAGAGCATTGAAATCAGCGCAGGTGGCATTGGCCGCGACGCCAGCGAACTGCTGCGCAAGATCAAGGCTGCGCAATACGTCGCCGCCCACCCCGGCGAAGTCTGCCCCGCCAAATGGAAAGAAGGCGAAGCCACTCTGGCGCCGTCGCTCGACCTGGTCGGCAAGATCTAAATGCCTCGCCTCCCCTGCCGGGGAGGCATGTGCCGGATCGCAACACAAAGGCGTCGGCCGCTTTCGGCTGCCGGCGCTTTTTTATTGCCATTCACTTTGTAACAAACGGAGACTTCCATGCTCGACGCCAACATCAAAGCGCAACTGAAAACCTATATGGAGCGCCTGGTCGCCCCCATCGAACTGGTGGCCTCGCTCGACGACGGCGCCAAGTCGCGGGAAATGCGCGGCCTGCTGGAAGAAATCGCCAGCGTCTCCGACAAGATCAGCCTGCTGGAAAACGGCGTCGATGCGCGCAAACCTTCTTTCAGCATCGGCCTGGTGAACCAGCCTGCGCGCATCCGCTTCGCCGGGCTGCCGATGGGGCACGAATTCACCTCGCTGATTCTGGCGCTGCTGCAGGCCAGCGGCTACGCGCCGAAGATCACCGACGAACAGGTCGAACAGATTCGCGGCCTCGACGGCCCCAATGGCCAAACCTACCGCTTTGAAACCTACATCTCGCTGTCGTGCCACAACTGCCCGGATGTGGTGCAGGCGCTCAACACGATGGCGGCGCTCAACCCCAACATCCAGCACGTGATGATCGACGGCGCGCTGTTCCAGGACGAGGTCAACACGCGGCAGGTGATGGCGGTGCCGACCGTGTATCTCAACGGCGAGGTGTTCGGCAATGGCCGCATGGCGATCGAAGACATCCTGGCCAAGCTCGACACCGGCGCTGCAGCGCGCGACGCCGCCAGGCTCTCGCAAAAAACGCCCTACGACGTGCTGGTGGTCGGCGGTGGCCCGGCTGCGGCTGCAGCAGCAATCTACGCTGCACGCAAAGGCATCCGCACCGGCGTTCTCGCCGAACGTTTCGGCGGCCAGGTGCTCGACACCATGGCGATCGAAAACCTGATTTCGGTGCCGCACACCGATGGCCCCAAGCTCGCCCGCGCGCTGGAAGAACACGTCCGCGAATACGACGTCGACATCATGAATCTGCAGCGCGCCGAGAAGCTGATTCCCGGCAGCGCAGGCGACTACCATGAGCTGCGCCTCGCCAACGGCGCAGTGCTCAAATCAAAGAGCATCATCGTCGCCACCGGTGCACGCTGGCGCGAGCTGAACGTCCCCGGTGAACTCGAATATCGCGGCAAGGGCGTTGCCTACTGCCCGCACTGCGACGGTCCCCTTTTCAAGGGCAAGCACGTCGCGGTGGTCGGCGGCGGCAACTCGGGCGTCGAGGCGGCGATCGACCTCGCCGGCATCGTCGGCCACGTCACCCTGCTCGAATTCGGCGACACCCTGCGCGCCGATGCCGTGTTGCAGACAAAACTCTACAGCCTGCCGAACGTCACCGTCATCAAGAGCGCGCAGACGACCGAAGTCACCGGTGCCGCCGGCAAGGTCAACGGCCTGCAATACACCGACCGCACCACCGGCCAGACCCAGCATGTCGCGCTCGAAGGCGTGTTCATCCAGATTGGTCTGCTGCCCAACACCGACTGGCTCAAAGGCACGATCGAATTGTCGCGCTTTGGCGAAATCGTCGTCGACGCCAAAGGCCAGACCGATGTGCCCGGCGTATTCGGCGCGGGCGACTGCACCACCGTGCCATACAAGCAGATCATCATTGCGATGAGCGAAGGTGCCAAAGCCAGCCTGGCGGCATTTGATCATTTGATTCGCAGCTAAACCACGAGGCAGACCTGCCTCATCTGTCCAGCGGGGCTTGCCTACACAGCAAGCCCCGCTGCGCTTTTATGCCTCCATTCCCTGATCCGCACGCCTCTACGCGTATTGGCTGGACGTTCCGTTGTATGCCATCGAATTCATTTCCAGGATCCATCTGTTAATTCTGATGATTTGACAGTATTTAATGCGAATCATTATCATTATTTATATCGTTTTTGTGGCGCGCTAATTGCCTTTGAGGCGGGAGAAAAATGTTTGCATAAGTAAGCCTCAGCTTGCGTTACCCGCGCGCCCGGATTGTTGCTACGCAGTTCCCAACGGCCAGCCAGTCCAATAGATCCGACAGCCAAATCACCCGATCCACCACATATTTTCAGAAACGACTTTATGAAAACCCGCTTGATTGCTGTTGCCCTACCCTTCGCTGTCACGGCGATGTTATCCCCAGCTACCCATGCTGACGAAAACCTGTTCGGCTACGTCAAAGGCTCCGAAACCTTGCCTGCAGGCGCATCCGAAAGCCATTTCGACCCCGAAGCCCATCCGCTCGAAGCCTGGTGGCTGCGCCTGCACGGCCTGATGGCGATGGCCGCGCTAGCGCTCGGCGGCTCGCTCGCGCCCAACCACATGCGGCTGGCATGGAACCGCCGCAAGAACATGCGCAGCGGCGTGCCCATGCTCGCACTCACGGTCTGGCTTGCGGCCAGCGGTTACGCGCTGTATTACTTCTCGACTGACGACAATGCGGCCTGGCTGCCGTTGCTGCACTGGATTGCAGGACTCGCGCTGCCTGTTATCCTTGTCGTGCACATTCGCATCGGCCGTCGCCGCGCGCCGCGCGCCGTCAAGCGGGCGCATCAGCCACCGCAACTGCATGTCGTTGCTCAACCACACGCACGAAAACAAGCTCGCTCATGAACCAAACTGCCGCGCCTTCGCTCACTCTGGCCCAGCTCGCCGACCACCAGGCCTGCACGATCGACCGCATTGCGGCCCCGCCCGGAGCGCCCGAATGGCACGACTGGCTGGAGGAAATCGGCTTTCTGCCGGGTGAACGTGCGATGGTGATGAACCGTGCCCTCCCGGGCGGCGACCCGCTGGTGGTGCGCGTCGGCAACTCGACCTTTGCGCTGCGCCGGGTTGAAGCAGCCTGCGTGCAGGTCACGCTGGACGGGGCCGCCGCATGAAAACCTCGATTGTCTACGTCCACCCCGCCGGCCCCCTGATCGCTTTGGTCGGCAACCCCAATTGCGGCAAGACCGCGCTGTTCAACCGCCTCACGGGCAGCCACCAGAAAGTCGCCAACTACGCGGGCGTCACGGTCGAACGCAAGGAAGGCAAGCTCACCACGCCTGCCGGCAAACTCCTGCGCGTGCTCGACCTGCCGGGCACCTACAGCCTGCATCCGCGCTCACCCGACGAGAAGGTGACCTGCGATGTGCTGAGCGGCCACGCCACAGGCGAAAAGCGCCCCGATCTGGTGGTGTGCGTGGTCGACGCCACCAATCTGCGCCGCAATCTGCGGCTGGTGCTGGCAGTCAAACGGCTTGGTCTGCCGTGCGTGGTTGCGCTCAACATGACCGATCTGGCCGCTGCGCGCGGCATCAAGGTCGACGCGGCTGCGCTGTCGGCAGCACTTGGCTTGCCGGTGGTCAACACAGTGGCGGTCAACGCCGAAGGCGCCGACGCGCTGCTGGGCCTGCTCGACCAGCCCGAACGCTGGCGGCATGACGCCGCAACCACGACTGCAGCCGACAGCCCCCCCATCGGCAACGACCCCAACATCGAAGCCGACCACGATGCCGTGCGCCGCATTCTGCAGGGCATGGGGCTCGACGCTGCGGTGCCGCATCTGGCCAGCGACCGCATCGACCGCATCGTGCTGCATCCGCTGATCGGGCCGCCGCTGCTGGCCATCGTGCTGTTCCTGATCTTTCAGGCGGTGTTCGCGTGGGCTGCAGCACCGATGGGCTGGATCGAAGCGGCGACCACCGGGCTCGGCGATGCGGTCGCGGGTCTGTTGCCCCACGGCTGGATACGCAGCCTGCTGGTCGACGGCATGATCGCCGGTGCGGGCGGCGTGCTGGTGTTTCTGCCGCAGATTCTGATCCTGTATTTCTTCATTCTGGTGCTGGAGGAATCCGGCTATCTGCCGCGCGCGGCCTTCCTGCTCGACCGCCTGATGGGCGGCGTCGGGCTGTCCGGCCGCTCGTTCATTCCCCTGCTGTCGAGCTTCGCCTGCGCGATCCCCGGCATCATGGCCGCGCGCACCATCACCAATACGCGCGACCGGCTGGTCACCATCATGATCGCGCCCATGATGACCTGCTCGGCGCGGCTGCCGGTCTATGCGCTGTTGATCGGCGCCTTCATCCCGCGCCGCGATGTAGGAGGCGTGTTTGAGTTGCAGGGGCTGGTGCTGTTCTTTCTGTACGTGGCAGGCATCGTCGGCGCACTCGCGGTCGCCTGGCTGCTCAAGCGCTTCACCGCACGCCAGCTCATGCACCCGCTGATGATGGAACTGCCGAGCTACCACTGGCCCCGCCTGCGCAACGTCGCCATCGGCCTGTGGCAGCGCGCAACGATTTTCATCAAGCGGGTCGGCGGCATCATTCTGCTGTTCACCGTCGTGCTGTGGTTTCTGGCGAGCTTTCCCATGCCGCCCGCAGGCGCGACTGGCGCGGCCATCGAATACAGTTTTGCGGGCCAACTGGGGCACGCACTGGCGGGGGTGTTCGCACCTATCGGCTTTAACTGGCAGATCAGTATTTCGCTGATTCCCGGCATGGCCGCGCGCGAAGTGGCGGTGAGCGCGCTGGGCACCGTGTATTCGCTGTCGGCGACGGGAGATGACACCGCACAGGCGCTGATGCCGCTGATTGCCCATAGCTGGAGCCTCGCGACTGCTTTGTCGCTGCTGGCGTGGTTTGTGTTCGCGCCGCAATGTCTGGCCACACTGGCGACGGTCAAGCGCGAAACCGGCGGCTGGACCATGCCGCTGATCATGGCGGGATATTTATTCGCGCTGGCCTATCTGGCCTCGTTCATCACCTACCGGATCGCGCTTGCGGCCGGGCTGGGCTAGCGCACAAACGGCAACAGCCTCAACCAGCAGACGCGGCACCGCCTGTGCGGTCAACGCCAAAGCGTGTCATGCGAAGCGGCAGGTATGTAAAAGCGGGGTGGCTGGCTCAGCCACGGTGAGGCCGATCAGGCGTGCGACCTCCATCAGCGTAATAGCTTACGCGCGTGCGCGGGTCGAGGTAATCCAGCACGGCCTTGCACAGTTCCTGCGGGCGCAGCGTTTTCACCACCGACAGATCGCGTGCTTCTCTCAAATCCAGCCACAAGGCTTCTTCCTTGGGCACATCCGGGTCGTAGATCAGCACCGAGGGTTGCAGAAGATGCTCGGCGTTCACGCTCATCACCAGGCCAGTCTGGCCATTATTCAACTGCACCACGCTACCTGGCGGATACACGCCCATGCAACGGACAAAGAGCTGCATCAAATCCGGGTCGAATTTGCCCTTCTCATACTTGAACATGAAGGCAAGTGCTTCGGCTGGCGTCATCGCCTCCGCATGGTTGACAGGATTGCAGTAGTTATCGAAGGCATTGGCGATGCAGGCGATGCGCGCGAGACGGCCGATCTGCCCGCCCTTGAGTTTGGCGGGAAAGCCACTGCCGTCGAGTAACTCATGGTGCATCGCAACCACTTCAAGCGCGGCTGCTGCGATACCCGGTAGCTGCTGCAGCATTTCAAGGCCATACGCCACATGAAGCTGATAAAAGTTGCGTTCCGCTGCTGTCCAGGGCGTTTTTTTCAGCCGGATCTGGCTTGGCACTTTTTCCTTGCCCAGATCATGCAACAGCGCGCCCAAGCCCAGCGCTCGCATCTCCTCGGCATTCAACTGTGCCTCTTTACCCAGCATCAGCGCAAGCACGGTGACGTTGAGTGCATGGAAATACGAGCCTTCATCCCCCGCCTTGGCATTCATCAGATGCAGGACGATATCTTTTTCGCCCAGCATCGAATCAACCATGTCCGCCACCAGTGCATGTGCCTGCTGGATGGATTCACCCGAACGTGAAAACAGATTAAGCAACAGCAATTTGACCGTCGCGACGCCCGCGGTGAATTTCTTGTCACAGCGGCCCAAGGCCTCGCGCTGCGCTGTAAGCTTTTCACGCCGCGCCTGCTTTGCCGCCCACATCGCCTCTACTTCGGGATCGATCGGCGGCTGCGGTGGCAGCGGCGGCGCATCCACCGCAGGAAGCGGTAACGGCAGCAGATCGCTCTTCGCGGGATCGTAAAGCACATGCGTCATTTTCAGGGAGCGCAGCACCTCCAGCTGTTTTTCGTTGCGCACCTTGAAACTACTGAACAGGAAAGGATGATCCATCCAGTCTTCCAGATGGATATACAGTCCCACCCGCACCTGTTCGACACCGATACGCTGTTCCAATTCACTCATTAATGAAACGCTTTCTGTTTCCTGTCGGGTATTGGTGTAATCGGCTACGGTTTCAGGCAGCTAAACCCTTGGCGAGCAGTTCTGCAACCAGCTCGTTGATGCTCATCTGGCGCTCTGCAGCCAATGCCTGGATTTGCTTGACCAGTTCGCCATCGAGTTTGGTGGCAAACGCAACCAGCCCCTGCGCCTGCTCCAGCTTGCGCTGCTCACGCCGCGAAGTCTTGGGGCCCGCCCCGCTGCCAAAGCGATCCGGCGTACTGGCCTGTTTCATCTGGCCGCTGATTTTCAGCTCTTCGTTTCTGTCGAGATCGGATTTTTTCATGGAGATTTCCTGGGTCGTTACGGCTCGATGTCGATGGCGTTTATCAAAAACGGGCCAAGGATCGAGTGAAAAATAACCGCCAGCATAAGCGATGCAGCCGTGCTGCGTGAAATTTGCATGCGTCAACGGCAAAGCGCGTCATCAAGAAAACAGGGTAAATATCCAAATTGATCCCGATTCAACCAGTCTGGCTATCCCTGTGGCCATTCAGAAAATTGATCCAATTTGGGTTCCGCTGGCTGGCCAATTCCATTGAATCACTGCAGCCCTGATCTATATTCAGTACGTGTAACCGTTGAAGGAGTCAAATCATGCTGCACGTCTCAACCGACATCAACAAACTGATTCACGAGCCCGCTACCCACCCGGATTTTCCCTATGCCCCGTTGGACTGGACACGGGAAGATGCGATGAAAGCCGCACGCGAGGAAAACCTGGCGCTCAGCGAAGCGCACTGGGACGTTATTCGCGCCCTGCAGAATTATTACGCGCACCATGACGACGAAGCCGTCATCAGCCTGCGCGAGTTGCACGATGCGCTGGATGAACATTTCCATCTGCAAGGCGGGCTGAAATATCTCTACACCCTGTTCCCGGGTGGCCCCATTGCCCAGAGTTGCCGTCTGGCTGGCCTGAAAGCACCTTTCATGGCCAGTGACAGTAGTTTCGGCAGTGTGGCATAGCGACCTTGTTGCAAAGTTAAGTGGCTAGCGGCTGGCGTTTTGGTGGTTGGTCATGCGTAATACGCAGTGGTTGCGGGCGAGATCGTATCTGCCCGCAGGGGGCGGCATGCTGCCCTCGTCAATCGTCCACGTCCGCAACCAGGCTGACGCAGGTTGCGGCGCTTGTCTTGTCGATGTCGAACCACAGCACGCAATACTCCGGCTGCGATTCCAGCGGCGTCGGGTCATCGGCGCAGCTGCAGCCGCCGAGGATTCCAGAGTAGAAAATACCCGCCTTCACGCGCAGGCAGCTGCCTGCATCGGTTGCCCCGATCAGCATGACGCGAAACGGTTCGTCGGCCACATCACTCGTGCCCGACAGACCCTGCTGCAACGGCAACAGCGTCGCGTCGAGCTGTTCGACTTCCTGCTTGAAAGCCTCGCCGAAGCCAGGGGTGTTCCAGGCCGTAAGCGCATGCGGCAGGCTGAAGCAGGGTTGCAATTCAGGCATGGCTGCGCCCTTTACTGATAGGTGCGGCCGTCGTGCTTGAGCCAGCCACCGGGATGGCGACCTTGCGGATCATGGTGCGTCCAGTGGATCACGCCACCTTTTGAATTCCACTCGTATTCGCCATAAAAGGCGATTGCATCCCCCGCACGCAGCGTATCGACGCGCGGTGCCAGATCGATGTTGTGCGACACCAGCAATGTCAGCCCGGAATCCAGCCGCACGATGAAACGTTGATGGCGGCTGCCGTTGCTGTCATCCGCCAGCGTCCTCACTACCGTGCCCTGCCCCTCGACCTGCTGGTTACTGAGGCGGTTGGCGTACGCGCTGTCGATCGCCGCATGACTGTTGTCGCGGACAAGCGACGCGACGCCGGGCTGGGAGGCCACTCCGGCACTGTCGGAGGTGCCGGGGGCGGGAACAAATGAAAAATACGCCGCAACGGCAAGCGCGGCGATCAGCAGAAATTTATTCATGTCACATCAACCCCATCGCTGACTGGGCAATCAGGCAGCCAGCCCCTTGGTCAGCAAATCCGCAACGGTCTCATTGACACCCATCTGGCGCGCCTCGGCCAGCGCGTGAATCTGCTTCACCAGTTCACCATCGAGCTTGACTGCAAACGCGACCAAGCCCTGCGCCTGCTCCAGCTTGCGCTGATCGCGGCGCGACAACGCCGCGCTGGCGGCACTGCCAAAACGATCCGGTGTGCCGGCCTGTCGCATCTGGCCATTGATTTTCAGGCCTTCATTTTTGTACAAATCGGTTTTTTTCATGGGTTTTCCTGGAATGCCGGGGTAAATGTTGCGCAACAGCGTGTGCCGTCGTGACGGCGTGAGCGCTATTTTCGCAGAACACCCGGCAGAATAACGGAGAAGATTATCAAGCCAGGCGGCACCGAATCAATACGATGACTACGGAGTCGTCCGGGTGAGGTATTGTGTCTGTCATACACTCACAAACAAGAGCCAGGACATGAAACCGAACTACTCATACGAAAAGCGCCAACGAGAGCTGGAAAAGAAGAAAAAGAAGGCGGAAAAGGAACATAAAAAAGCAGCCGCCCCCGAAACGCCGCCAACCCCCGAAACACCGCCAACCCCGGAAGCGATTGACCAACCAGACAAGGGCTAAAGCCTTTGGCTGGGACATTCCAAAGCGGCCACAAAAAACGAGGGCGGTTGCCCGCCCTCGCCCACTTGTAGAAATTCGCTACCTCACACTCCGCGCATCATGACTGATGGCGCAATTTCCCATGATGGCCACGGCCGGAACCCAGCCTTGCCTCGGCATCGAACACCGCCTGCTGCTCGGGCGTCAGTTGCGCATAAAACGTCTTCACCGCCGCGACGCGCGCCACCATCTGCGCATGGCGCTGGTCGGATTTTTCCAGCATCGCGTCCAGACGCTGCGGCGTGTTCATTTTTGCGTAAGCCTCACGCATCGCTACTCGATCCACACTCTGCGCCTGCAGTTTGGGCTTTTCGGCATCACTAAACGCCTGCCATGCAGCGACCTGCGCGGGCGTAAGTTTCAGCTTGTCTTTCAGTTCGGCCATGCGCTTGTCTTGCCGCTCCGCCATCTTGGCCGGCATCGCCTGACCGTGGCGCATTTCACAGCCGGGCTTACCATCGGCGGCTCCGCCATTTACCGCGTAGGCTGACGCAGCGAGCACTCCGCCGCCAGCGACCAGAGCCACCAACAGGGCACGTTTGGTTAACATCGATTTCATTGCATTCTCCTTTTGAGACAGTATCGAAAGCCGATCCGGAATGGGTGCGGCATAGGAGTCAGTGTGGCCGCGCAATGTATCCGCCAGATGTCTGGCGAAGGCAGAATTGTTACGGAATGTTGCTGGCGTGGTGCACAGAGCCAGCGCTTACCAGTGCGGCCATCGTGCATGGCGATCGCGATGAGCGGGTGGATACACCCCCTATTGGCGGCTACCTCATTTCATTTTTGAACGCAGTTTCAGGGTCTCACCGGCGATCATGAATGCGCCGTTTCCACGATGATGGAGCGTGCGTGGGTTTTTCTGTGCCGGGTCGAGCCATGCCTTGACCGCTTCGAAAACGAACAGGTTGTATTTGTTCACCATCCGGCTGTCCGCCACCCGGCATTCGATGCTGGCATAGCATTCCTCGATCAGGGGTGCGGCAACGCAAGCAGCCGGGGTAGGCGTCAGGCCAAAGATTTTGAACTTGTCGGTGTCTTGACCCGATGTATTGCCGCAGCCCACCACGGCTTTCGCCAGCTCCAGCGTCGGGATATTGATCACGCATTCCCGGCTTGCCCGCAGCAGTTCAAACGAGTAGTTGCGGCCACTGATAACCGCAGCCAGCAGCGGTGGCTCGAACTCCATCATCATGTGCCATGACTGCGTCATGATGTTCGTCCGGCCTTTACTGGCGGTGGTGATCAACACCACCGGCCCCGGCTCCAGCAAGCCGTAGACTTTGGACAGGGGGAAAGATTTCTTGCCCATATCGACCTCCAGACATTCTGGTTTGCAACGAATCTACACAGTTCAGGTCCTGGATGGAGGCAGGCTGACGAAGACCGCGCCGCCCTCCTTCTTGTCCACCGCCAATGCGCCTTTCTTGTGCGCATCGTCGAGTATCTTGCCAAACGCGCTGTAGCCGTATTCCGACTCGCTGAAACCCGGATGGACGCGCTTGATGGTGCTCTTGATCAGCGAAGCCGAAATGGCACCTTCGCCACCGCGCTCGGCCACCAGCTGATCCACCGTGCTCACCACAAGCTCAATTGCGAGATTCTTCTTGTCCTCGACACTCGGTTCCGCCTTGGCTGTGGCCTGGGCTGCTTCACCTGCCGCAGCCTTTTCGGCCGCCGGACGGGCACGCCGCCGGGTCGGGCTCGCCGTCTTGGTCACGCCGCCGGCCGCTTCTTTACTCGCTGTTTCTTTGACCGGCTGTGCAGCCGCAACCAGTTTTTTGGTAGGCGCTTTTTGCGGTGCCTTGATCTGCGCTGCCTTGATCGGCAACAGGTCTTCATAAAAAATGAATTCGTCGCAGTTACCAATCAGCAGTGACGACGCCGAGCCGCGCACCCCGATGCCGATCACGCTCTTGCCATTTTCCTTCAGCTTGGAAATCAGCGGCGAAAAGTCCGAGTCGCCGCTGATGATCACGAAGGCATCGATGTGCGTCTTGGTATAGCAGAGGTCGAGCGCATCCACCACCATGCGGATATCGGCCGAGTTCTTGCCGGATTGCCGCACATGCGGAATCTCGATCAGCTCGAACGCCGCCTCGTGCATGTCGCGCTTGTACTCCTTGTAGCGATCCCAGTCGCAGTAGGCTTTCTTCACCACGATGCTGCCCTTGAGCAGCAACCGCTCCAGCACGGGGCGAATCTTGAAATCCGGGTGACTACCCTCTTTCAAACCGATGGCCACGTTTTCAAAATCGCAAAACACGGCAAAGTTGTGAGTGTCGGGTGCGGCCATGGTTATTTCCTCTTGGGGTTTTGGATTGATGAGATACGAATCTGCCGACTTCAACGCCCGGGCATCAATGCATCGCCCCGGTTTGCGGTGTCCGCACGAACGCCTGCCGATCGAATCCCAACGCCCCGGCGCGCGCCAGCAAACGCTCCTGCGTCGCCGCGTCGAGCGTTTTATCCCGCGCCAGAATCCATGCATAGCTGCGGCCCGGCTCGCCGACCAGCACCCAGCGGTAATCCGGGTCGAGATCCAGAATCCAGTAATCGCCATAAAAGGGACGGAAGAAACTTACCCGCAGCTTCGCACCCTGGCTGCCATCCACCACTTTGGCAATGCCATCGGCCTGCTCGATCTTGCCGTCGGCCGTGCGGCACTGATTCACTACCGACACATTTTCGCCATCCGGGCGATAGTCCGCCCGGGTATCTGACACGCACATCGACTGAAACCAGTTGGGTAGCCGGGCGATTTCGTACCAGGTGCCGTAGTACCGACTCAGGTCAACGGTCTGGACAGTCGGAAGAGGAGGATGCGAGCTTGCGCAGCCCACCAGAATGGCTGCGGCAAACAGGGTGACGAGATAGCGGGCAGGTTTCATCATTGAATCAATTCGGTCAGGTTTCCTGTCAGCTAACAGTTTATGGGCAAACGCCGGGCAATGGTCACGGTCCGCCCCGCGTGAGCCTGTCATGAATGCGCTGGCTGAGTTCCTCACAGGCTTTCGACTCGGTCGCCGCCATGAGCGGAATCGGCAGAATAAACGCCGGCACATACACCCCGCTGTGCTGCATTGCGCTGGCATCGAGCGGCGCACCGCCCTCCCTCATGTCAAGGAGGGTGGCGCTGAACGCGGAATCGCGGCTGCCCCAGGCAAAGCCGAAGCATCCCCCGCCACCATAACCAGCGCCGCAGAGAATCCCGCCTCCGGGGATTTCGGTTTTCGTGCCGCCATGGAATTCCAGCAGATAGCGCGCACCGATCGCCCGCATCTTGTTGCGGATAGCGGGCTCGGCGGCCCAGCGCTGCAGATCTTCGAGCGACTTCGGCGCGGTCGATGGCTCCAGCCAGGGAAAGAATGCCAGCCGCACCTGGTCTGCCGCTATCACCTCGAACGGCGGGCTCGCTTGTGCCAGCCTGTTGCCCACGCAATCCATCGCGCGCGCAGCGTCGGTATACAGCCAGGTGCCGAGATTGGGCACCAGCAAAACCTTGGGTGCGGCCGGTGACACAGCGCCGCTGCCGCTGAAAGCGGGACGCACCGCCGCTGCCGCAATCCCCTCGCCGGCAAGCCAGGCCTGCACCGCGGGCCGGCCGGCGAAATGCACCATGAACTGCGCGCTGACATCCCGCATGGCATAGGCCAGTTCGGTGCCCCGGTTCATCATCAGCGACGACAGGCCGCTTGCCTCAACATCCCAAATCGGCAGGGTCGTCGTGATCAGCCAGCCATCGACCCGCTCGCCCGTGGCCGAATACAGCCCAACCTCATAGCGCAGCGACTCTGGCTGGGCGAATTCATACGTCATGTCCGACAGTTCGACGACCCCGTTCAGTCCATCCGGCAGCGCCTGCCCGATGGGCGGCGCATCGAGCACCACCACCCGGGCGAACATCCGCTCAAGCGTCCACTGAAAGTTCGACGCGGCCGGTTCCCCAACAGGCACACGCCATGCCTGTTGCGCAAATACGCGCGACCTCACCGCTGGCGGAATGTACAGGCCCACGCTCAGCGGCCACGGCTGAATCAGGGCCGCAGTCGCGTGCTGGGGAAGCACTTCCTGCTTGACCGGGTACGTGAACGCGCATCCGGTGGCCACGACAACGGCCAGGCACAGCACCAGGCAACGCAGGCAGGCGTTCAGCATGGCGTGAATCGAAACAGGGGGCACGTGAGTCCGCATTGGATTGGGGCGATCGCTCCCCTCCTCACTTCGAATGGGTTGCATGGCAAGTCCCGGGGTTTGCGTATGCACTCTTACATTCTGACGAAATAAGGCAGCACGGTAAGCCCGACCCCGATTGCGACCAGCAGGATCACGCTGGAAACAAAATACGGATAGACCATCAGCGCCAACCCGCTGAATAAAGGGACGAGCGCCTGCTGCTTCTTGCCATACAAAAAGAAGCCGAGCCCGACCGAGCTGAAAAGCAGGCTCCAAAGTAGCAAGGATGTATTCATTGCGGGTTCCCGGATTGTCTGTCTATGAGAAGGTCTGCTTCGGTTTGCATTCTGTGTTGCAAGCCTGGCTTCGATAATTTTCGCGCCAAAAAAGACTAACGACGCGCGTTCAGAATCCGCCCAGCCTGTCCACCGGCCATGCGTCGGTATTGAGCGTTTCCTCGTAGGCATGCCAGGTGGCATGGCCAATCAGCGGCAGCAGCACGATGAGGCCAACAAAGGCGGTGGCGAAGCCGATCGCAACCGACAATCCGATCAGGGCGGCCCACAGCGCCATCGGTTTCTTGTTGCGCAGCACGGCGTTGAAACTGCTCACCGTTGCGGTGATGGCATCCACCTTGCGGTCCAGAATGAACGGCAGCGAAAAGGCGCTTGCGGCAAACACGACCAGGGCGAAGATCGCGCCCACTGCACTGCCTATGCCCAGAAAGGGCAGCAGTTCGCGCAGGCCGGGTTCGTCGATCACCGGGAAGAAAACGTGCACCATCGCGGCGGCACGCGCCCACACCAGCAACACCACCAACAGCATCACCCCCAGCACCAGCAGTTCCTTGATGTGCTGGGTGCCCTCGCGCAGGCAATGCCCCAGCACGGGTTGCAGGCCATGGCCCAGCTGGCGGCTGATCGAATACAGCCCCACCGCCAGAACCGGGCCGACGAACACGAAGCCCGTCGCCAGGCCGATATACAGCGCCATCGTGCCGAAGCGCCAGGTGAACAGCGCAATCAGCACGCTCACCAGCATCAGTGCAAAACCGTAGGTCAGGCTCAGCCGCGGCGCGCGCTTCATGTCCGCCCAACCCAAGCGCAGCCAGCGCAGGGGTGCGGCCATGTCGAGCGTGCGACAGGGCACCACGAAGGGCAGATTTTCGGGGAATTCGGGCGCTTCGGAAACGGGCAACGTAGACATGCAATCCTCTCCTCGTTTGACGGTGTGTCGCCCGATTATCCGGCCTGGGCGTGGTTCATTTATAGAACACGAAAACCGGGACATGTCAGTTAGGCCGCTGCGCCCTGCCCTCAGTCCGTCGCCGCTGCCAGCTTCGCGCGCAGCGACTCGATCACCGGCTCGGCGTATTCCTGCATCTCGGGCGGCATCACCTCGAACAGATATTCCACTTCGTCCAGCGCGGCTTCGATTTCCGCGCGCCGGGTCAGCCCGGGCGCGGCGCGCGCGATGTCATGCAGGGTGCGATAGGGGGTAATTCCGCTCATGGCGATCAAGCACTCCGTTCCGTGTACCGACACTCAATGTGGCTTCGCCTGCCTGTCCGCCGCATCGTTCTTGTCGATGAAAAACGGGCAGGTCGTCGAGCTGTCCGGCCGATGGATCAGCTCCTCGCTGAAATCCGCATAGGTGCGTTTCAGCAGATGCTTGCCCGCAATCGTCTTCATAACGTGCGCAGGCTTGCGCCAGCGCGCAATGAGAAGTCATGCAGTAAGTGTGTGCCATGGTCTATACGGGCTGCCTCAAAGCAAAGGGTTTTCCGCATGTTCGCCACGCTCGTACACGACGTGCGCTCGACCGACCAGCAACAGATCCAGCGAACCGATGCGTGTGACATCCTTGTTGGCGTAGGGCAGGCGATGCAGGATGTAGCGCATGGCATTCAGCCGTGCACGCTTCTTGTCGTCCGACTTGATGACGGTCCACGGCGAGTCGGCGGTGTCGGTGTAGAAGAACATCGCCTCCTTGGCCTTGGTGTAGTCGTCCCATTTGTCGAGCGACGCCAGGTCGATGGGCGACAACTTCCATTGCTTGAGGGGATGCACCTTGCGCTCCTTGAAACGGCGACGCTGCTCTTCGCGGCTGACCGAAAACCAGAACTTGATCAAATGCACGCCGCTACGCACCAGATTGCGTTCGAACTCGGGCGCCTGGCGCATGAATTCCAGATATTCCTCCTGATTGCAGAACCCCATTACGCGTTCCACGCCGGCGCGGTTGTACCAGGAGCGGTCGAACAGCGCGATTTCGCCCGCCGTCGGCAGATGCTGGACGTAGCGCTGGAAATACCACTGGCCGCGTTCCATCTCGCTGGGTTTTTCCAGCGCGACCACGTGCGCACCACGCGGATTGAGGTGCTCCATGAAGCGCTTGATGGTACCGCCCTTGCCCGCGGCGTCGCGGCCCTCGAACAGGATGACCACCTTCTGCCCGGTTTCCTTCACCCAGGCCTGCAATTTGAGCAGCTCTACTTGAAGCAGATATTTCTGCTGCTCGTAACTTTTGCGCGACATCAGGTTTTTGTAGGGGTAGCCGCCCTCGCGCCAATCGTCAGCGAGTTCGCCATCCGGATCGTGCGGCACGCCGGGCCTGCCATGTGGCGGCCTGCTGAGAAGCGCGTTGCGCAATACCTCCGCGTCTTCCGCCGAAGCGCCGGCGAGAATGGCCTTCAGCGACTCGATCAGTTCGGGACTGCCATTGCCAGCCTGGCTGAGGATGTCCTTGATCGCCACGACCCTGGACTCCTGCGCGGCGCTAATCGCTTCGTCCACGGTAAATGATTCGATTCCCACTCTGGTGCGGGTGGGCGAAATGTCCCCTGCGGCGGCGATTCTGGGCTTCGCATTCCGGCTGCGTGCGGCAGACTGTTTGGGGGTGGTGCGGGGAGGTTGCTTGGTAGTCAAATGAATATCCAGTCGAGATAACAAAGATTGTTGCGATGCAGCGAGTGGCGCACAAACGGACGCTGTTACCGGTTATGCAGCCGTTCACCTTCATAAAGAGACAAATCAATCTCATTAAAGCCCAATTTCAACATTTGTGAACATCAAAATCGGGAATGGCCTCCACGCTCCCCAGGCAGAAGCTTTCTGTTCGCCATATCTTTTCCAAGGGAAGCCCCCTAAAACAGGAAGCCGTCACAGGCTTGTACCGCGATATGGCAGGGCTATAAATAAATAAGAAAAGACAATGATAGGAGAACGGATATGAAACGCAAAGTCATGATGATGGGTTTGGCCATGGTTACCGGTTTGCCGCATGCCGTGTGCGCCAAGAGTGGCAAGGAGGATCCGGTACAGGCCTATTCTTCCTGGAATACGTCCTATATGCCGCATTACGGCGTCGAAGGGGCAGCAAGGCCATTGATGGATCATGCTTCAGTGGCTGACGGCTTGCCCGGGCCGAGCAAGAGCAATACATGGCGGCTGGGATTCGCCCCGCCGATGGCCGTTTCCAGAGCGGACGATCCGCTGACGGCCAAAGATATGCGGGTGGGCTTCAGTTTGAATCTGGATTTTTAATAAATGGGTCAATAAATACCGGGCGTCCTTCCAGGGAGATCTAGTGGGTCTTTGGATGGGTGATGTCTTAGCGGGATTCGAACTTGTAATACTGACGGTTGAGGTGGCTGACCACATCATCGATCTCTTCCTTGCCCCAGCGCAATTGCATATACGCTGCCCAGTGCATTACTTTTTCCCGCAATGCCGGCAGCGATCGGGCTTGCTGTTGGGTGCGGATGTGAACGATGCTTTCGTGACAGGCCATGCAGTGGTTTTCGTACAGCAACTGGCCGCGTGACGGCAGCGGGGGCGTGGCCGGTTTTGGCCGGGATTTATTCACGGATGGGGTTTCAATTTCCTGCGCAGGCTGCGCGGGCTCGGCAGGCAGACTGCCCCAAGCCGGGAAGGCGCCCCCCAGCACAAGCAGCGCGGCGAAAACCATGATCTGTGTCCGCATGAAGCCCTCCAATTGTCGAATGATCATGATACGCCCCAAGTCATGCTTCAAATCCCGAAAGCCTTACGGCGTGTCCCGGTTGGGTGGACGCGAATTTAAGCTCCCCCACCTGGCAGCGCTAGGAACTACGGCGTGTTGATGCGCACGAATTCAGGGAAATAATCTGCCCGCACGATATAGGTGCCGTCGCAGTTGTACGATGCCCGCACGATGCCTTCTGGAAGTGAAATTGCCGCGTTGCGCAGGTAGTAAGCCTCGATGCCGCGCAAGGTATTGAAGCCTTGCACGATCGCGTCGATGCGGTCTGCCGCCAGCGGCTGCCAACTCGTGCGTTCCTCGTCCATCAGCTTCGTCCAGTGTGGCGGGAGATATTGCCGCAGCGGCCCGGTCTGGACCATGGCTCGCACCCATGAGACGGTGCGCATTTTTTCTTCGTACGGTACCGCGATGAAATGCCGCGTGGTGTAGCCCGGCTTCACCAGGTCCTCAGCGTCGTGCACCTCGTAGGAAAAAGGATTGAAGATCGACTCGGTGCGCACCTCAGAGCTGTTGAAGCCGACATAAATCGCGTACACCCCGGTGTTGTGCAACAACTCTGCACAGGTTTCCAGCACTTCTCCCGCAATGTGATCGAGCCGAGATTTCTGGCGCGGACGCAGGGGAACGGTTTCACGCAGGCTGGGGTCGCCCTTGATGCTGACAAAGGGCGTGTCGTCCGGCAGCCCGAAGGCGCCCACGATGGGTTCGTCCAGTATCCCGACGTTGGGCGGGTTCCGTGGGTCCGCGTTCAACGCGACCTCGCCTGTCCGTCCGACGCGGTGTCTGCGAGCAGATATTCGATCTCGTTTAACGCCGCCTCGATTTCATCGCGCGTCGTCAACGTCGGCAGTGCACGCGAGATGAAGTGCAAGGTGCGATAAGGGGTGATACCAGTCATGGGCAAACTCCCGAGGCAGGAAATGATGTCCTATCGTAACGCATGGCATGAGGCTACCGAATACGCTTGTGTGGACCGGCCTGTGGTTCGTTGACGGCATCCAGTGATAGGCAGATGATTTGAATGTTGGACCTGCTTATCCGAAATGCCGTCAGCACATTCAAAACAAAAGGGAGACTGCCATGCCGCAAACCAAGTTCCTGCTCGACGAATCCGAGATCCCCACCCACTGGTACAACGTCGTCGCCGACATGCCCAACCCGCCCGCGCCGCCGCTGGGACCGGACGGCAAGCCGATCGGCCCCGAGGCACTGACGGCGATCTTCCCGATGAGCCTGATCGAGCAGGAAATGTCAGCCGAACGCTGGATTCCGATCCCCGAGAAGGTGCGCGAAATCTATCAGCTGTGGCGTCCCTCGCCGCTGTTCCGCGCCCACCGCCTGGAAGCGGCGCTCGGCACCCCGGCCAAGATCTACTACAAGTACGAAGGCGTCTCTCCGGCCGGCTCGCACAAGGTCAACACCTCGGTGGCCCAGGCCTATTACAACGCCGAGGCCGGCATCAAGCGCATCGCCACCGAGACCGGCGCCGGGCAGTGGGGCTGTTCGATGGCGCTGGCTGGCCAGATGTTCGGCCTCGAAGTGCGCGTGTACATGGTCAAGGTGAGCTACGGGCAGAAACCCTACCGCCGCTCGATGATGCAGACTTGGGGTGCGGAAGTGTTCGCCAGCCCCAGCATGGAGACGAACTCCGGCCGCGCCGCCCTGGCCGAGGATCCGGACAACCCGGGCTCGCTCGGCCTGGCGATTTCCGAGGCGGTGGAAGATGCCGCTTCGCGCCCCGACACCAACTACGCGCTCGGCTCGGTGCTGAATCATGTGCTGCTGCACCAGACCGTGATCGGGCTGGAAGCGAAGAAGCAGTTCGAGAAGGCCGGCGACTATCCCGACATGATTTTCGCCCCCTGCGGCGGCGGCTCCAACTTCGGCGGCGCGGCCTTCCCCTTCTTCGCCGACAAGGCCGCCGGCAAGAACGTGCGCCTGGTCGCGGTCGAGCCCGCCTCCTGCCCGACGCTCACGCGCGGCCACTACGCCTACGATTTCGGCGACACCGCCAAGCTCACGCCGATGATGCTGATGTACACCCTCGGGCACGACTTCATGCCGCCCGGCATCCACGCCGGCGGCCTGCGCTACCACGGCGACTCGGCGCTGGTGTCGCAGCTGTATCACGAGAAGCTGATCGAAGCGGTGGCCGTGCACCAGCTTGCCACTTTCGAGGCTGGCGTCATGTTCGCGCGCGCCGAAGGCATCGTCCCCGCGCCCGAATCCAACCACGCCATCGCCGCCTGCATCGACGAGGCCCTGCGCTGCAAGGCAAGCGGCGAGCCGAAGACACTATTCTTCAACCTCTCGGGCCACGGCCACTTCGACATGGCCGCCTACGACAGTTACTTCAGCGGCAAGCTGGAAGACTTTGCCTATCCGGAAGAAGCGATCAAGGCCGCACTCGCGCGCCTGCCGAAGGTGGGGTGACAGGCCGCCTGCACCACGCTTGGGGAAAGGCGTTGATGCAAGTCCCTGCCTTGATGGCAGATAAAAATGGTCAGCCTAGGCTGACCATTTTTATCTGGGCGTCTCAGAATCAGAAAGCAGTCCGTCTGCCCCTTGTCGCACCAAGATCAAGGTGCGGTGACCCCCGGCGGTGGCGGAGGGGGCATGCCCGCAGGCGGGGGCGGGATACCCGGAGATGGGGATGGCGCCACATACCTCTCTGGCCGTGATTGCCGATAGATACTGCCGGAAACCGGAACCTGGTGGCCTTTCGCGTACATGCACTGTATGTAGCCGTGGTCATAGCGATATTGCAGGTCGTAGCCCGAGGCTTGAGCGGTTCCAGTACCTGCCAGCCCGCCAACCACGAGCCCTGTGCCCGCCCCCACCCCGGCGCCTTCGTGTCCGCCGATCGCTGCGCCAGCAGCCGCGCCAAGAACGGTGCCGACCACAGCGCTGCTGACCCCGCTCTGTGTGGCAGACTGGCTGGCGGTCACGCCCGCCAACGCTTTCAAGGGCATAGTTCCTGCAGACCATATCGTCAGCGCGAAACTGGTCAAAGCTTTTGCTGGCACCTGGCAAGACCATCACAGTAGGTCCAGTCGGCATCGTGGTGCAACCAGCGACCAACAAGGCCAAGGCGAGTACTGCAGTTTTCAATGGAAATTGCATGGCTATCTCCCTTCGTCAGGTGCGGTGGATGGCCGGGGGGCAACAGCCTGCCATCCACCCGGACACTGCTCCACATAGGGGTAATAGCCTTGCGGGTCGGCACAGTAATACCAGGAAGCCGATGCCTGTGGCGCTGGCTCAGCCACCTCTCCGCGTTCAATGTATACCGGCGGCTCAGCCGGAACAGTTACGACCGCTGGCGGATAGTAATAAGGTGAGGCGTAATACGGCGAATAGTAATAGGGCGGATAGTAGTACGGACGGGGGTAATACCCAGGCATGAACAAAAATGGGTCGATCATAATTCCGACACCCACATTGCTATGCCATCCCGATCCGCCATGCCCTCTATACCCACCCCCTGCCATGACCAAGCTGCTCATGCCCGTAATGAACATTCCCAACAACAAAGCCGACCAAACACGATGCTTGTTCATAAGAAACTCCTACCTGACTGAATTCGTGATTACCCGGACACCCACATCAGGGTAGCGAAATCAACTTAATCTACGTCTCTGAGACTAGTAAATTAAGGACAAGTTTCTCTTGAAAACAATGATCGTTCGCTGGATTCACTGCGCGCTGCAACTACTTTGATTGCGGCAACCCCTGTCCCCATTCAAGGACAGAAAATCTCTTTTTCTTACAAAGAGTTACCAAGAAATCCCGATTTCATGTCGCCTCCGGGCGACAAACTGGAGGCTATTCATTCGTGCGAGACAAGCATAAGTCCATGAAAAACAATAGATATTCCTGATTGGCACGGCATGTGCTGTAGAGACGTTGGCTTGTCGCGACGAAAGCCACGAATCCAAACTTCTATGCACAAAAGCAATATGAAAATTCGGTTTGACTGGAAAACAGGACAAAACCGGATCGGTGCACCCCCACTTCCTTGATTAACATGAGACACGCTTTATGGCGCGCAGCCCACATTTATTCAGCTTCTTTCATACACTCAGACACATCTTCAGCCATATCGGGGTCACGCTCCTGGCTGTGGGCATCGCCTTCTCCCTTCCCATGCTGGCGAAATTCATTTTGTTTACCTGGTGGCCCAAGGTGGAAGACAACTCACAACTGCTGATGGTCAACGAAATCATTTTTGCCGCCGTGCTGGTGATGCTGTTCAACCTGTTCCTCAGCGCACGGCAAGGACGCCTCAGCCACCGGATGAACCGCCTGGTCTCGCTGGTGCATGTGCGCAGGGAAAACAGCTGGTTCTCGCGCTGGACGGACCGCAAGCTGCTCAACCGGATCACCGGCACCCGCGACGTATCGGTGATGTCGATCACCGGCTACGACACGTTCGTGTCGCATCGGCGCAAGCTGCGCAGCGTGATCGACAACAGTTACGAATTGCGGGTCATGCTGATGAACCCTTACGGAACAGGCGCCATGCGGCGCGTACAGTCGCTGGGCGACCCCGCCCCGCTGCTCGAGACCTACTGCCAGGAGACCGCGGCCACGATTGATCGGCTCGCTAGTCTGGCTGCCGCTGGCAAGCAGGTCACGCTCAAGTTCTACGAGGCGCCGCCCTTCTGGAACCTGATCGTCACCGGGGAATACGTGTGGGTGCAGTATTGCCACGATGGACACGAGCTGAAAGACCAGCAGGAATACGTCTTTGCCCTCCTCAGGGACAAGCCCACGCAAGGCCTGTTCTCGGCTTTCTACGTGCACTTCCTCAATCAGTGGAACGATCCACAGCACCCGGAATACGACTTTTCCACCCGCCAGCTGATTTACCGCAATGACCAAGGCAACGAAGTGAAGCGGTTGCCATTCCCGCCACTGGCAGAGCGCAGCGAACGCCGGGAGCCCGTCATTCTGGTGGGCTGACCTTGCTATCAGTCATCGCTTGAAAAGGCGGCTGAGCCAACAGAGTCAGCTAGCCGATCCTTTTGACTCGCCCACTTTATCCCCGATGAGTCCCACCATGACCAAGCGTGGCAAGCAGCTATAAAGAGTGAATCGGAAACCCTAAAGGACAGGACATGGCCAACCCTTTCGTACACATCGAGCTGCAAACCAAGGACCTTGCCAAGGCCAAGGATTTTTATTCCAGACTGTTCGACTGGAAGCTGGAAGACATGCCCGCACCCGGCGGCGGCATGCCCTACACCATGATCAACGTCGGCGAGGGCACTGGCGGCGGCATGTTTGCGAATCCAGATCCCAAGGTGCCGTCACACTGGCTGGCTTACGTCGGGGTGGATGACATCGAAGCCTCCACCGCCAAGGCGCGCGACCTCGGTGCCACCGTATTGCAGGATGTCATGCAGATAGCTGATTACGGCTGGCTCAGCGTGATCATGGACCCCACCGGGGCGGTGATCGCCATGTGGAAACCCAACATGGACACCTAAGGCAACCCCCACGCAACTCACGTGAAGCTGCGTGGGGTTGCCCCATTTATCCAAGCCGGGATAGCGGATCAATATCCGCTATCCCAACAGCTGCCACACAAGAACTCAGCCACCTGCTCCCAGCTCTACGCCTTTAGCTTGCAGTTTAGTCACTCGAATCAGCACCAATCGCAGAAGGCAAGACATGAACATCCCGCCAGGATTCTCAAGCAGTTTTTGATGGCAGACGTGCAAACGCCACCTTGAAGGTGGCGTTTGCACGTCTCGAGCCGTATTTCAGCGTCAGAATGGCAGCCCGGGTTTTTCAGGTAGCGGTCAGGACGCCAGGGGCGCGCACCGGGGTGGAGCCGATACCGGTGCGCGGCAAACCCTCACGGCTTGACGCCACGCAAAGGCTGCACTTCGGGAAACCCGAAATTGTAAGCAGGCATTTGAACGGGCTCACCACTGGCCTTGTTTTTCAGGGTGATGCGGTTCAACTGCACGTCAGCTGTCCTGTTGGGCTGGGATTCCAGGTAGCGCACCACGACTTCAGTGCCATCCAGCGGGCCGCCGTCGGTGTCCTTCAGCACCTCGATATTGGTGGCTGCGACGACGTTGATCAAGCCGGGGTCGCCGGCATACCAGTAGGATGCGTAGGTGTAGTCCTTGGCGGGGTCGAGGGACTGGCCGCCCACCTTGATATTGAAGGCGCGCTGGCCCTGGGCCTGGTAGGGGTCGAGGTCCATGGTGACGCCGCTGAAGTTGAACAGCCAGCCGCCGGTCCATTCGGCCACGTTGGGCGACAACGAGCCGTTGGTAGCGCCTTCGATCTGCTTCTTGAGCGCGTCGCCCTTGATGGTTCCCTTGGCGATCTGGGCGCCGATGGGCATGAAGTGAAAGACGTCTTCCATCAGGATGGGGCCGGGACGCACGTGGGTGCCGTAGCGGAAGCCACGGATGGCGCCGATATCAGCGCCGGTCTGGGCCTTGAAGGCATCCGTCAGGAAATCGTGGGAAGAGCCTTCGATCACCGCGGGCATGCCATCGCGGGAAAAGTTGGTGCGGTGCAGGCCGACCTTGGTGTACCCCACCACGGTGTCGATGGGACGCTTGAGCTTGGAACCGTTGAAGGGATTGACGTGGGGCGTGAACTTGTTGCCTGCGACGAAAGTTTCACGGGCTTTTTTCACCAGGGCCTCAATCTTGCCATCGGCTTTGATCTTGTCGGTGATGTCGTAGCCCTTCCACTTCCACTGAGCCACTTTGCCGTCCTTGACCGTCAGGGTGATCTGGCCGAGGCGGGTGCCGTCCTGGCCTTCTTCGACGATCACGGTGCCGCCAGCGGTCACGACCGGGTCCCGGGTTTCCTCATGCATGTCGGAGGACAGGACGACGTCGATGCCGGGGATTTTTTCCGCCAGGCGGATGTTGTTGGCCAGCCCCATTTCGGAGGCCATCACAACCACGTCGACTTTTTGCTCTTCGCGCAGTTCTTTAACCCGGGCCGCAACTTCCGCATCGACCTCGGTGCCATTTTTCATGAAATAGAAACCCTTGGTGACGGCACGTCCGACTACCTGGGGGCCACGATCGGTGGTCAGGCCGAGGATGCCGACCTTCACGCCACCGACATCCTTGATGAGGTAGGGTGGCAACACGCGCTGACCGGCCTTGTCTGCATAAGGGCTGGCGGGTTCCTGGGCGGCCGTGGCGTAGTGCAGGTTGGCGGCGATGGTGTTCCAGGGCGCCTTGGGCTTGTCGCCTGCGAAGAGTTCCAGAAAGCGCTGGGTGCCGTAGACGAACTCCCAGTTGCCGGGTGCAAAGGCGTCAAAACCGAAGGCGTTGAGGACATCGATCTGGGCCTGGCCCCGGGTGTAGAGCGCTTCAGCCGAGCCTTGAATGGTGTCGCCGGTGTTGATCAGCAAGGCCTTGGGGTTTTCCTTGCGGATGCTTTTAATCACCGTATAGACCCGTGCCAGCCCGCCTTCCACGCTGGTGCCCTGGGCATCCGAGCGCAAGTTGGGGCGGGGCACGAGGTGGCCGTGGAAATCACCGGTGTGAATGAGCGTGACCTGGCCGGAACCGGCACCGGCAAAGGCCGGGGTTGCGACCAGACCGGCAGCAAACAAGGCAAGGGTGAGCGTTTTAATTGCGCGCATGGATCGTCTCCTGTGAGTTGTTGGGGTCATGACATCCAATCATAGAAGAATTCTATGAGCCCAAGGCCACCTCCAGGCCAATCTGGTATGGATAGACCATCCGCCTCGGATCGGGGCTCACCTTGCGGATAGAAATTCCGAGAACGCGTTGAGGATGTGTTTCCCATTTGAGTTGCGTCTTTAGCCAGGGCGGTTTCAAACACAATGCGAATCAAAGGGGAACAGGTCATGAATGACCTCGAAGTTTTCTCCATTAGCGGGGATTTTCAGGCGCCCTGCTTTTTCTGGCTTTGGGTTCTTTAGCGCCATCATGGAATGGCCAAGGTTATTCTTTGTTGCCCATGGCCAGTCAGTCGAAACATCCATGATTAGCGCTTCAACAATCCGGCCAGCAAAATCCCTGCAACCGACTCGCCCAGTTTCTTCACCTGTGCCCGGCTCTTTGTCCGCGTTCGCAACAACCCGCCAGTCACCATCAGCGAGAGGCCGTACACAGTCGACCAGGCTGTCAGGGTCAGGTCAGCCGCATCCGCTTCCTGATATATGCCGGCCTTCTGCCCGTTGACGACGATCTGCCCCAAGCTCCCGTACGCCTCATCGGCCGCCTGCTTCAAGGCAGCGCCACAGTCATCCAGAGAAATAACACCACCGAACATCAGATGCACGATGGCCGGCTTTTCGATTGCGTAGAACAGATACGCCATCCCCGCCTCGACCAGCTGCCGTTCAGGCTCGGCCGGATATTTTCTTTGCGCACCTGTCGCACCCCGCCTTGAGCTGCAGAAATCCCCCCTCGGCCAGCGCCTCGATGAGTGCAGTCTTGTCGCGAAAATGGCGGTAGGGGGCCGCGTTGCTGACCCCGGCTGCCTTCGCGACTTCGCGCAGGCTTAACTCGGTCAAGCCTTTTTGCACCAACAGCACTTCTGCCGCAGCAATCAGGCTGTTGCGCAAGTCGCCGTGATGGTAGGTCGTTTTTGATCGTGTCTGCATGGGACTGGGCGCCGAAAAAGCTAATTGTCCCGCACCATGTTGACAACGACAACATCCGTGCCTAGTCTGGTTTTAATGTTTTCACTGTAAACATTATCGCTTAAACCAAAAGCCGGCCAGCAGCCGTCTCTAGCAAGGGATGACCAAACACTGGCCGACGACAAACAGGGACTGATCGATGCCATCGCTGCGCCTGCTCACCATTCCATTAAGCCATTACTGCGAGAAAGCACGCTGGGCGCTGGAGCGGATCGGCCTCGACTATCACGAAGAGCGCCACATACAGGGATTTCATTACCCCAGAACCTACTGGGTCAGCCGCAATCCCGGCGTTCCAGTGCTGATCGACGGCAAGCAGGTGATCGTGGATTCAACCGGGATCCTCAAGCATCTCGATCGTTATGCCCCACCCGGGATGCGCCTGTACCCGGAGGACGCCACCGCGCGCCGTCAGGTCGAAGCGCTCGAAGATCTGTTTGACGAAACCCTCGGCGTCGAAAGTCGCCGCTGGTTCTACTTTCATTACCTGCCGGAAGCCAGCGCAGCGCTACGCATTGCTGGACAAGGTGCACCCGGAATCGAGCGCGCCATGGCCCCCCTGGCCTTTCCGCTCATGCGGCGCTATGCCACCTGGCTATTGCAGGTGAGCGCCAGCAGCGTGACATCCGGTCTCGAAAAGTCGCGCCAGATTGTTCTGCAGACAGACGCCCTGCTGGCAGATGGCCGCCCCTACCTGGCAGGCAGCCGATTTAGTGCGGCCGACCTGGCACTGGCCTGCATGATGGCGCCATTTGTCGTACCGGATGAGTACGGGATACGGCTGCCGTCGGATGCCGAGCTTCCTGCCGCCATGCGGCCCACCGTGCAGGCATTCCGCGAGACCGCCACCGGCGAGTACGTTTTGAAACTCTTCCGCACTCACCGGCATCGCGTCGACTCGATGGTAGCCGCCCCTCCCCCGTTCTGAGAAAGGAATCCCCATGATGACCAAGACGCTACGCTGGCAGCTCTACGTGTCGTTTTATACCTTCTGCTTTGGCGTGCCATTGCTGCTGGTCCCAAACGCCATCATTCCGCATTTCGGTTTCGAGCCCACGCCAGGAACCCTGGATACGGCTGGTGGGCATGTTCCTGCTGGGTTTGTGTTACCTGTCCACCACGGTCTACAAAAAACGCATCGTCGCTATCCTGTTGCACAGCATCATCATGCGATCGGGATTCGCACTCGTGTTTTTCGTACTCGCCGTCAGTGGGCACCCGCCCTTTTTTTACCTGACCGCCGCGATCGTCGGCTTGGGGGTGGTGGGCTCGACGCTGGCCTACCTGTCGGAGCGCAGTGCGGACGAACCGGCCATGCTCAAGAAGCCACTTGGAGAACACGCATGATCGCTGGGCATCTCACCCTCCTCGCCGCCTGAGCGGTCTCACGCCGCAAGCTCAGGCCGGCAGACAGACCAGCAAGTTGATTTGCCAAGCTGCACCCCACACACACGAACCATTCAGGGGCCAGCAGACACACCCGGTCCACGATTTCTCATATCGAGCCCGACCCCTTTAACCGCCTTCAAATGAAAGACTTCAATGCAGAAGCAAGGGGGTCAGATTGCCCCATTTATATGCAGTTTGCTTTTGTGTAAGCAACTTTAAATGAAGGGCATTATGATTCGTGGAGTTTCACTAACCTGAGCATGAAATGAATCTCGAAAAAGTCATCTTCGGTTTTTTCATCATCCTGGCCATGACGCTCAACTTCGGCTTCGTCATCGGTGACCTCGACAACCCCGTACACCACGACAGCTATGAGCTGTTTTTTGCCATCGTGGTCAACCTCATCGCCACCGTCCTCAAGTTCGGCGAGCGCACCCAGATCGGCGCCATTCACCTCGCCAGCAGCTTCGTCGCAGACCTGCAACTCCTTGCCGCTGCCGGTGTCTGGGCTACGGCCGTCTACCTGACGGATACGGGCCTCACGCCGGGCGTGACCGCCAGCATCGTGTCGCTTGCCGCCGGCGCCCTGGCGGCCAATGTCCTGTCGGTCATCATGCTGCTGGTGGAAACGGTGATGTTCCGCCGCTGACATGCACAGCACCCTGTTCCTGATCCTGCGGCGCATGCGTGCGCCGCTGATCTTTCTGATCGTCAGTTATGCCGTTTCCATTTTGGGCATGACGCTGATTCCGGGCGTGGACGTCAACGGCCGGCCGACCCCCCCGATGGATTTTTTCCATGCCTTCTATTTCATCAGCTACACCGCTACCACCATCGGCTTCGGCGAAATCCCCACGGCTTTCAGCGATGCCCAGCGGGCATGGAGCATCGTCGCCATCTACCTCACCGTCATTGTCTGGATATACAGCATTGGCACCATCCTGGAACTGCTGCAGGATCCCGCCATGCAGCGGGCGATGCGGGCCAACCGTTTCGAGGCCAGGGTAAAACGCCTGGGCCAGCCGTTCTACCTGATCGCCGGGTGCGGCGAGACCGGCGTCCTGCTCCTGCATGCCCTGGACAGCCGCAACCAGCAGGCGGTCGTGCTGGATATCGATCCGGAGCGGATCGGGGAACTGGAACTGGGCCAGTACCGTCTGGACATTCCAGCGCTCACGGCAGACGCCCGCTATCCGGAAAACCTGATTGCCGCAGGCCTGCATCACCCCCTGTGCGCCGGCGTGATCACCCTCGCCAATGACGATCCGGTCAACCTGAGCGTGGCGGTGACGACCAAACTGCTGCGGCCCGACCTGCCGATTCTGTGTCGCGCGGACTCGCTGGAGACGGCAGCCAACATGGCCTCTTTCGGGGTCGAGGACGTCGTGAACGCCTTCGAAGTGTTCGGCGAGCACCTCGGCCATTGCGATCAACAATCCGGGCCATCACCTGCTCTATCAATGGCTCACCGGCGTGCCCGGCGAACGGCTTGCCATGCCGATGGAACCGCCCCGCGGCAAATGGCTGGTGTGTGGTTACGGCCGTTTCGGCCAGGCGGTCTCCCGCCACCTGGACAAGGAGGGCATTGAGCTGGTCGTGGTGGATGAGCACCCGGCCGCCGGCTACGAGAACTGCGTCATCGGCCGGGGCACCGAAGCGCACACCTTGCTGGAGGCCGGGATCGAACAGGCCGTGGGCATCGTCGCCGGGACCAACGATGACATCGCCAACCTGTCCATCGCCATGACGGCGCGTCAGCTCAAACCGGAATTGTTCATGGTGCTGAGGCAGAACCGCCACGCCAACGCGGCCTTGTTCGAACGCTTCGCTGCCAACGCCACCATGCAGCCTTCCAGCATCGTGGCCCACGAATTTCTCTCCCTGCTCACCACGCCGCTGCTGTCACGTTTTTTCAATCTGGCGCTGAACCAGGGTGATGCCTGGGCGGATGTCACCCTCAGCCGGATCGCTGCCGTGGTGGGCGACACCGTGCCCGAGGTATGGGATCTGGAACTATCCAAAACCAAAACCCTGGCGATCTGGCAAGCGCTCAAAGAAGGCGCGACCGTCCGGCTCGGCGATCTGATGCGCGACCCGTCGAACCGGCAGGACAAACTGGCCTGCATCCCCCTGCTGCTCAAACGCGACCGGGAAGAGGTCCTGGTGCCGGACAACGACACCCCGCTCCAGGACGGAGACCGCATCCTGTTCTGCGGCGAAGCGCACACACGCCGGCAGCAGGCCCTGGGGTTGCATGACTACAACATGCTGGACTATCTGCTCACCGGCAACCAGGCACCGGGCGGTCTGGTCTGGCGCAGGCTGGCGGAAACCGGCAAGTCGTAAACGGTCAGGGGTTCGCTAACGCCCCTTGTTTGTTAAGGGCAGCATGATTCAAGCCCAGTCGCTTTAATCATCCGGGGTCATGGTTTGCTCTGAGTCTTTTTCCACAATTCCATGAAGCGGCTGGCGTCAAAGCCCATCATTTTTTCCGAGCCGACGGTGATGACCGGAACACCGCTGCCACCCAGCTGCTTGAACTTGGCCGCAGCATAATCCGACTTCTCCACGTCCCATTCATGGAACGGCACCCCGTTCTGCTTGAAGAATGCCTTGGCACGCTGGCACACCCCGCACCATTCGGTTGTGTAGATGGTCACGCCGCTGTCCGCCCCGATGGCCTGACTGACCTGAGCCGGGCCGGTAAAGCTTTGCAACTTGAGTTGCGTGGTTTTGGCCGCGGCGGGAGGCGAATCACTGTACTGGATACGGCCTTGCGCGTCCGTCCATTTATAGACGCCGGCAACAGCCGGCCATGCCAGAAACAAGGCAAGCAGAATCAGGTAGGGTTTCATGCCGGGCGGTCCCATTTTTAGCAGTGGATAATTCTACAGAGCACTCGCCTTGCCGGCCCGATACACTGCCAGCAAGGCAGCCTTGAGATCCGGGGCGGCCTCCCAGTTGCGAGTCGCCAGAACGCGTTCCGCGATCGCCCTCACCGCCGGCCAGTCCTGTTCCTCGCGCCGGTCCTGCTCGAATTGAGTCCAGTCGAACCGGCCATCGCAGCAACTTCGCGCCGCGACACCCGTGGCATCCGAGAACTCGATCTCGTGCGCCTCCAATACTTCATACAGATACGAGTAGGGGTCAATCCCGGCGGCCCTGGCCAGCAGTTGATGGAAATTGGGCGCCACTCCGGACTCGCCGAGACATTCATCCAGGTCAATGACGGAATCAAGTGCGTAAGTCTCGCCCTTGAATGAGAGGACCAGCCGGGCGCGGACAGTGTTGTGGTTCATGTTGACCGATCAAAAAAACGAGTCATTCTGGATTGCGATGGGGTCGGGGCGAGTTTCACGCCAAGAGTAGCATCCCCTGTATTCGCCTTCATCCTCGAACCCGGTCACTTCTGTTTTTTCGGTCTAGAGTGAAGCCATGCTCAGTCCGTTTCGCACCCTCTTGCACCTCGTCCTGTTTGCCTGCCTGACGCTGATGCTGGCCGCTCCGGCCAGCGCGGCGACCGTGCGGGTGCTGACGGTGCAGGGTCCGATCAGCCCGGCCAGTGCCGACTATCTGCTGCGCGGCATCAACAAGGCGATCGACGACCAGGCGCACCTGATCGTGATCGAAATGGATACGCCGGGCGGACTCGACACCTCGATGCGCGACATCATCAAGGCCATCCTTGCATCCAAGGTTCCGGTTGCTACCTACGTTTCACCCAAGGGCGCCCGCGCCGCCAGTGCCGGCACCTACATCCTGTATGCCAGCCATATCGCGGCGATGGCGCCGGCGACCAACCTGGGCGCGGCGACGCCGGTCGAACTGGCGCCCACGGGCGGCGACAAACCCGGTGCGCCGGACAAGCCCACGCAGCCCGACAAGCCCGGCTCAGCGAAGCCCGAAGCCGCCAGGCCTGCCGACACCCCGACGGGCGATCCCAAAATGCGCAAGGCGGTGCACGACGCCGCAGCCTACATCCGCAGCCTCGCCGAACTGCGCGAGCGCAATGTTGAATGGGCCGAGCGGGCGGTGCGCGAGGCGGTCAGCCTGTCCGCATCCGAGGCACTGGAACTGAAGGTGATCGACCTCGTCGCAGCCGACCTCGACGACCTGTTGAAGCAGCTCAACGGCCGCGTCATCAAGCTGGATGGCCAGACGGTCACGCTCAATACCGCCCAGGTCGAGATCGAGCGGGTCGAGCCCGACTGGCGCAGCCGCCTGCTGGCGGTGATCGGCGACCCCAGCATTGCCTACATCCTGATGCTGCTCGGCATCTACGGGCTGATCTACGAGTTTTCCAATCCCGGCATGCTGTTCCCCGGCGTGGTCGGCGGCATCTGCCTGCTGCTCGGGCTGTTCGCGCTGCAGGTGATGCCGATCAGCTACGCCGGGCTGGCGCTGATGCTGCTGGGCATCGCGCTGATGATTTCAGAGGCGTTTGTGCCCAGCTTTGGCGCGCTCGGACTGGGCGGCGTTGCCGCCTTCATCATCGGCTCGGTGATGCTGATCGACACCGACCTGCCCGGCTACGGCCTCCCCTGGATGCTGATCGTCCCGGTGGCGGTGGCGAGCGCGCTGTTCAGCTTCTTTGTCACCGGCATGGCGATCAAGGCGCGTGCGCGGCCCGTGATGACCGGCGCCGAGGAAATGATCGGCGCCCCGGGTGAAATCCTGGCGGACATGGAACACGAAGGCTGGGCGCGCGTCCACAGTGAACAGTGGCGGGTGCGCAGCAGCGTGCCGCTCAAACGCGGCAGCCGGGTGCGGGTGCGCGCCCGGCATGACCTGATACTCGATGTGGAACCGGACAAGGAGAACGAGCATGTTTGAATTCGGCGGAATGACCATTGTGCTGTTGATCGTCGGGCTGCTGGCCGCCAGCCTGCGCATCCTGCGCGAATACGAGCGTGGCGTGGTGTTCATGCTCGGGCGCTTCTGGAAGGTGAAGGGGCCGGGGCTGGTGGTCATCCTTCCCGGCATCCAGCAGATGGTGCGGGTCGACCTGCGCACCGTGGTGTTCGACGTGCCCAGCCAGGACGTGATCTCGCGCGACAACGTCTCGGTCAAGGTCAACGCGGTGGTGTACTTCCGCGTCATCGACCCGGCCAAGTCCATCCTGCAGGTGGAGGACTACCTCAACGCCACCAGCCAGCTGGCGCAGACCACGCTGCGCGCGGTGCTGGGCAAGCATGAACTCGACGACATGCTGGCCGAGCGCGAGCGCCTCAACCAGGACATCCAGCAATTGCTCGACACGCAAACCGATGCCTGGGGCATCAAGGTCTCCAACGTCGAAATCAAGCATGTCGACATCGACGAAACCATGGTGCGCGCGATCGCCAAGCAGGCCGAGGCCGAGCGCGAGCGGCGCGCCAAGGTGATCCATGCCGAAGGCGAACTGCAGGCCTCGGAAAAGCTGCTGGCCGCCGCCGAGATCCTCGCCGGCCGGCCGCAGGCGATGCAGCTGCGCTATCTGCAGACGCTCGCCAACATCGCCGGCGACCGGACCAACACCATCGTTTTCCCGATGCCGGGCGAATTGATGAACCTGATGATGCGCGACCAGAAACCGGGCGAATAAGGACGCGCAGGCCCATCCCAGGCGCCATGTAAGCCAGCGCCCCCTCTCCTGCTGCTGTCGCCATGGATTGATTTAACGCGGGGCTGATCTTTTGTTCTCACGCTGCGCGCAACTTGGCATAATCCGGGGCCCGTGTATTGCTCCCCCCGGCCTCGCGACACAGAGGCCGATTCATTCAGTAGATCGAACCATGCTCCCATCCATCGAACACCGACTCGCCGCCGAGATTGCGGCCAAACCTGCGCAGGTTGCTGCTGCCATTGCCTTGCTCGACGAGGGGGCGACGGTGCCGTTCATCTCGCGCTATCGCAAGGAGGCGACCGGCGGCCTGGACGACACGCAGCTGCGCCTGCTGGAAGACCGGCTGCGCTATCTGCGCGAGCTGGAAGACCGCCGCGCAGCCATCATCCAGTCGATCACCGAGCAGAACAAGATGACGCCCGAGCTGCTGCTGGCGATCTCGCTGGCTGCGGACAAGACGCATCTGGAAGACCTCTATCTGCCCTACAAGCAGAAGCGGCGCACCAAGGTGCAGATCGCGCAGGAGGCGGGGCTGGAACCGCTGGCCGACGCCCTGCTGGCCAACCCGATGCTCAATCCCGAAGAGGAAGCGGCCGCAGTATCTGCGCGAGCCCTTCACCACCGAGCAGGGCGACAACCCCGGCGTGGCGGATGCCAAGGCCGCGCTCGACGGCGCGCGGCAGATCCTGATGGAGCGCTTTTCCGAAGATGCGAGCCTGCTGCAAGCCCTGCGCGAATACGTGCAGGAGCACGGCATCGTCGAATCCAAAGTGCGCGAAGGCAAGGAAACGCGCGGCGGAAAAGTACGCCGACTACTTCGACTATTCCGAATCCATCAACACCATTCCCGTCGCACCGCGCGCTGGCGCTCTTCCGCGGGCGGCGCGAGGACATGCTCGACGTGCGGCTGCGCCTCGACAGCGAGGAGGAGCGGCCGGCCTGGAGCGCGCCGCACAATCCCTGCGAGACGCGCATCGCCAGCCGCTTCGGCATCCAGGACCAGAGCCGCCCCGCCGACCGCTGGCTGATGGACACGGTGCGCTTCACCTGGCGCGTGAAGAGCTTCATGCATCTGGAGCTGGAGCTGATGGGCACGCTGCGCAGCAACGCCGAGACCGAAGCCATCAACGTGTTTGCGCGCAACCTCAAGGCCCTGTTGCTGGCCGCGCCGGCCGGGCCGCGCGTGACGATGGGGCTGGACCCCGGCATCCGCACCGGCGTGAAAGTGGCGGTGACGGACGAGACCGGCAAGGTGCTGGATACCGCCACCATCTACCCGCACCAGCCCCGCAACGACTGGGACGGCTCGCTGCACACGCTGGCCAGACTGGCCGAGAAGCACCAAGTCTCGGTGATCTCGATCGGCAACGGCACCGCTTCGCGCGAGACCGACAAGCTGGCGCGCGACCTGATCAAGCTGCGTCCCGAACTGAAGCTGACCAGCGTCGTGGTGTCCGAGGCGGGCGCGTCGGTGTATTCCGCGTCCGAATTCGCCTCGCGCGAATTGCCCGACATGGATGTCTCGCTGCGCGGCGCGGTCTCCATCGCGCGCCGCCTGCAAGACCCGCTGGCCGAGCTGGTGAAGATCGATCCCAAGTCGATCGGCGTCGGCCAATACCAGCACGACGTCAGCCAGTTCGAGCTGGCGCGTTCGCTCGATGCGGTGGTGGAAGACTGCGTCAACGCCGTCGGCGTCGACGTCAACACGGCGTCGGTGCCCCTGCTGGCGCGCGTCTCCGGCCTGAGCAACAGCGTGGCGCAGGCCATCGTCACCCACCGCGAGATCAAGGGCCGGTTCGCCAGCCGGGCGCAACTGCTCGACGTGCCGCGCCTGGGCGAAAAGACCTTCGAGCAGGCGGCCGGCTTCCTGCGCATCATGGACGGCAACGACCCGCTCGACGCCTCCGCCGTCCACCCCGAATCGTATCCGCTGGTGCAAACGATCCTCGCCGACATCAAGCAGGACCTCAAAGCCGTGATCGGCAACAGCAGCCTGCTGAAATCGCTCAATCCGTCGAACTACGCCAGCGAGAAATTCGGCATCCCCACCATCACCGACATCCTCAAGGAACTCGAAAAACCCGGCCGCGACCCGCGCCCCGAATTCACCACCGCCACCTTCAGGGAAGGCGTGGAAAAACTGGCCGACCTCAAGCCCGACATGATCCTGGAAGGCGTCGTCACCAACGTCGCCGCGTTCGGCGCGTTCGTCGACATCGGCGTGCATCAGGATGGCCTGGTCCACATCTCCGCGCTGTCCAACACCTTCGTCAAAGACCCGCACAGCGTGGTCAAGGCCGGGCAGATCGTGAAGGTCAAAGTGCTGGAAGTGGACGAGAAGCGCAAACGCATCGCGCTGACGATGCGGCTGAGCGATACGGCGGAGCAGACGGCTGAGAAGCCTCAAGTGGCCCAGCGGCCGCCGCGCGACCCGCGCGCTCAGGCCAAACCGGCAGGCGGCAAACCGAACCGTGCGCCCGCTTCAGCGCCGGTGGGTGGCGCCATGGCGGCAGCGTTTTTGAAGTTAAAGGGGTAAGGTCGGTTTACTGGATGGCAACAGGCAAAACCTGATCTCAAGGTTCTTTGAAAACCCGGACTAGCTCAAGCTGACCCCTTGGCGACTTGAGCGATCAGTCTTCCCTGGCCTTCAGCGAAAGTTCGTAAATTTTCGACCGTAGTGGTTTTTTCATTTCTTCGATTTCGTTGTATTTGTCCAGAAGCTGATCAGCCTGCCGGGACAAGTTTTCCCCGCGCACAATTGCATTTTTCTGCGTCTCGACCATCTCACCGTAGTTCGCGATCTGCCCATTGAGTTGCGAGGGAACAGGCATGCCATAAAGCAGGGGCAGGCTGTCGCGACGTATTTCCTGCACCATCTGGAATTGCTGATAGATCGCCTGTTGCTGCTGATTGAGCATATTCAAGGCACTGTAGAGTTTTTCCAGTTCGGCACCGTTGTCGGCGGCGGCAGCGGAAAAGCTCAATTGCAGCAGTAGCAAGGCATAAACGAGGTGGCGCATGACTTCTCCAGTGGTTGAAGCGAATTTACCCATTATAGGAATACACAGAAATTGTGGCGCCCACTTGCAACGACTGGGGCGTGACTGCTGCATTCCGGGGAATACAGGCAACAGAGGGCAATGAAAGGGGGCTGCCCTCATTCATTCGCCACCACATTGGATCAGCGTTCGTTCGACCCTGATTCCAAAAATTTATCCGCTTTGAATGCTTCGTGGAAAGCGACGGTGCCCTGCGGAGGTTGCCCGTCGAAAGACAGCACGAAGAAAACCTCCTGCGGCACGCCCTCAAGCACCAGTCCCGGCATGTTGATGAAGCCGAATTTCCGGTAGTAATCCGGATGCCCCACAAGACAACATCCTTGCGCGTTCATCACTTTCAGCCGTGCCAGCCCTTCCCCTATTAGGGCTTTGCCAACACCTTGCCGCTGGTACGCCGGCAACACCGAAACCGGTCCAAGGCCGTACCAGTTTCGGGTGCCATCCGAAATGGTCACCGGAGAGAAAGCAATATGCCCGATCACACGGCCCTCCACTTCTGCGACGAGCGATAGCGTGAGGGCCCCGGCGGCGCGTAGTGCCGCGATGATGTACTGCTCCGTTTGATTGCTGATCTCCAGGGTCTTGAACGCGGCGACGGTCACCTCGGTTATCGCGTTCACATCGGCAGCGGTTTCGCTCCTGATAACGATCTTCGGATTCATGGCGTTCTGGTTTCCCTTCCTTGCGGGTCAACATTTAAAGGCGGTAATCGGCTGAGGTTTGGCCCCTGGACCTTACGTCCCCGGAATCCCGATCGAAGGAAACCACGGCCGGTCGCGGAGTTCCTGCGTTGCACGTACCACATCACCGACCTTCAACTTGCTGCCGTCCACCGCTTGCACTTCGATTTTCGCGCCTACGACTTCCCAGGTATCGGAGGTATCCCGGGTTTCCGACCTGATCGAAAGCCTAAAAAACGGATGACCGTTCTCAACGACAAGCAGGCTGCCAAAACTTGCGGGTCCGGCGTTGCGGTAAGGGTGGCACTGCGCCGAGAACACCTGGCCCAGAGTCATGCTGCCTGCGCAAAACGACTCGCATTCGGAACTCGACATGCAAGACTTACCTGCATCCGAAGCCGGCAACGCGCAAAAATCCGGCGTGCGTATCCACTTCGTCATGGACGCGGCAGGCGGCGTATTTTGCCCAAGGCGCCATTGACCGCCCATCGCGTCGCAAATCAATTTCGACTGCGGCGAGGCGAGAAAGGATTTGCTGCCCACCAGGGCTTCGATTCGGGCCCGCGTTTGTTCGGCGTCCGCTTCTTTATGCTTGGGCACGATCATCAACCCCCACCATGCCCCGACGATGGCCAGCGCCAGTGCAACAATCGACACGAGCGCGGTCACGCGGATGGACCCTTTTTGGGAATCAGGCATAGAGGAAAGCGTGGATTAAGCAATCGATGCGCGGAATGGTGGCAGACCTCATATTACCGTTCGGCGTTTACAACCACACCGAGCGCCCGCGCCCGCAACTGCCCGCAACCGCCCTCCACATCCTGCCCGGCGGAGTGGCGCAGCTTGGTAAGCACGCCGCGCCGGTGCAGGCTGCGCGCCATCTCGGCCGCGCGCTCCCAACTCGGGCGGCGGAAATCGAAGCCGTCGACACCCTCGACGCTGTTGTAGGGAATCAGGTTCATCACCGCGTATTTGCCGGCCAGCAGTCGTGCAATCCCATCCACCTCGGCATCGGTGTCGTTGATCCCTTCGAGCAGCGTCCACTGGTACTGGATCGGGTAGCCGGTGCGGCGCGCATAGGCCTCGCCCAGCTCGACCAGTTCGGCCGGCGCGATGTCCGCCGCCTTGGGCAACAGACGGCGGCGCAGCTCGGCATCGGTGGTGTGCAGGGAAAGCGCCAGCGCAGGCTTCACCGTGGACTGCGGCAGGCGCTCGAACACGCGCCGGTCGCCCACGGTCGAAAAGACCAGGTTCTTGTGGCCGATGCCGCCTTCCACGCCCAGCAGCTCGATGGCCTCCAGCACGTTGTCCAGATTGTGGGCCGGCTCGCCCATGCCCATGAACACGACCTTCTTCACCGGGCGGCGGCTGCGCGCCAGCACCACCTGAGCGACGATCTCCGCGCTGGAGAGCTGGCGCAGCAAGCCGGCGCGGCCGGTCATGCAGAACACGCAGCCCACCGCACAGCCGACCTGGGTGGACACGCACACGCCGTCGCGGGGCAACAGCACACTTTCCACCGTCTGGCCATCCGCCAGCTTCACCAGCAATCGGGCCGAGCCATCCTCGCCGGCGTGCTCGGAATGCACCCGCGCCAGGCCCTGCAATTCGTCGAACAGGCCAGGCAGGTCATCGCGCACCGCCAGCGGCAGAAAGTCTTCGGCGCGCCGCCGCTTGGTGTCGAGCGAGCGCCCCTGCACCCACGCCCGCAGCACGCGCCCCTCATGACAGGGCGCAGCGCCCAGATCGCGTAGACGTTGTCGGAGTTGAGGGAGTCGCATGGCGGGGTGGAGGGTAGCACGGGAGCTGCAGTCGGCTGCGGGGCGGTCTGGCCGCCAGCGCCATGTGTTAATGCAAGACCTGTCCTTATCGTTCCTAAATGGTGTCTGAACTGACCCCATTAACCACCGTGCCGCAAGCGGCACGTGACAAAGGAATGCGCCCGAATCGGCCGTCCCTCCAGGTTGCAGCGAGAAATGAGTGTTAACGCGCCCTAGCGATTCTGATAGCGCTCCTCGTACTCCTTTTTCTTCCGCTCATACTCCTGCTGGGCATCCTTGTCCTTTTGAACCTGGTCTTGTGGCGCAGCCTTGTGGTCCTTAGCCTTGCCCTTCGGTTCAGGTTGGGAGTGTTGCCGCTCCAGATCTTGTTGCTGCTGCTCTTTCTGGCTTTGCTGGTCTTTCTGGCGCTGTTGCTCTTTCTGGCGCTGCTGCTCTTGCTGGCGTTGCTGCTTGCTGGCGTTGCTCTTGCTGGCGCTGCTTCTTGCTGACGTTGCTCTTGCTGGCGCTGCTGGTCTTGCTGGCGCTGCTGCTCTTGCTGGCGTTGCTGCTCTTGCTGGCGCTGCTGCTCTTGCTGGCGCTGCTGGTCTTGCTGACGCTGCTGGTCTTGCTGGCGCTGCTGCTCTTGCTGGCGCTGCTGGTCTTGCTGGCGCTGCTGGTCTTGCTGGCGATTGCTGGTCTTGCTGGCGATTCTGGTCTTGCTGCTCACGCGGTTTGAAATACTGCTGCGTAACCGGCTCACGCGGCTGGTAGCGGTAATTCTCGGACCGTATCGTATGCTGCTGTTCTACTGCGCGAGGATAGCGGTCGCCGGAATAATTCCGCTGGTAAGTCGGCAACGGTGCGGGAGCCGGGGCGGAGCCGCGGTCCCAACGGTCCCACCCGCTTCGACGCTGTTCCCAGTCGCGACCCCAGTGATCCCCCCAACGTGGCGGCGCGTCGGCATGCCAGCCACGGAAATACGGCGGAGGCTGGCGGTAATAGCGAACCGGGACGCGCAGCACATAAGCCGGCACATCGTAATAACCCACCCTATCCCACGGCCCGTTGTACCAGCTGCTCGCATACCAGTTATCGCTCTGGAACACCCAGTAGAGGCCGTCGTAAAAGAAGTAATTCGAATCCACCCGGGGATCGTAGTAAACGGGATAGCCCGGTATCCGGACAAAATCCGGGTACGTCGAATAATTGATACCGATGTTGACACCAGGGTATCCGATTCCGACTGCGACATGGCTGGATGGTTGGTAGGGGGGGGCGGTATAGCAACCCTGGACAAGGGTCATCGATATCGCAATCATCAAGTAGCTCTTCTTCATTTTCTGCTCCTTCTGCTCTTTACTTAATCCCTGGTCATCGCCCAACGATCGGGCATGACCCCATTTATTTGGATGGCATCACTTCATATGCTGGCGACGGCAACCACCTTGGAGATGCGTCAGCCGCCAATACGAATGTTGCCCAGCGAACCGATCACGCCGAATACCTGTAGCAACCATATAACGACAACAATGACGACGACAATATTCAGGATCTGTTTAATCTTTGAGTCCATGGGAATATAGGTGTTAACGAGCCAAAGCAGCACGCCAACCACAATCAAGACGACGACCAAGTTAATCAGGGGCATGCGGATTCTCCGGTGGGGTTATCAATCATCAAGGGCAGCGGCCGAATCGAATCGTCGAGCATGCTGATCCCCCTTGAGTACTCTTGCCATAATAGGCAATTACGATCGGCTCTTCTGTTCGACAGCGAACATAGCAAGGCAACTGCCGCAGCGGCAGACAGTCGTATATAACGTTGTATCGCACTCTTTGATCCGGGAAAACGCATGATCCTTGCCGCAATCGTTCTGTTTTGTCTGGCGGCGGGGCTTGGCCTGTGGCTCGTGGTTCTGGGCGTGCGCTATCGACGGGGCTCCCGGGCCCTGGCGGCGGGGCACGCCGGCGTCGCCCTACTGGGCCTGATCCTGTTGGGAAGGCATATCTTCAGCAGTCCCGTTCACATGTTGTACAACAATGCGGCGCTGCTGTTTATTCTGGCGCTGTTCGGCGGGCTGGTTCTTCTGGCCCTGCGCATGGGCAATCACGAACATCGCTCGCCCCCGCCGATGATTGGCGTCAGCCTCCACGCGGCCATGGCCCTATCAGCGCTGCTGCTGTTGGTGTTGGGGTACACGCATCCCTGACCCCTTTAGCACTCGGTCATGCAAAACCGTGGTCTGTCCCCTTTGATTCGCCTCCGTTGCGGCGCTGCGCGCCTCCATGAACCTGGCCAGAATCGGACGCACAAATCACGCCGAGTGCCAGGCGCAGGTCATTGTTGGGAACCACCATCGTGGTCGGACGCGACATGTAAGCGCCGGGAATGCGCCTGAGAAATTCGGGAAAATCATGGCGCTCGCGGTCGCGAAAATGGATGATGCACAGCGATTCGTCGGCCAGCGGCACGTCGCGCGCAATGAACGGGTCGGAGGTATCCACCAGCGGCATGCGCTGGATATTGATATCGGTCAGGCCGAATTGGGGAACGATGTAATGGATGTAGTCGTCCATGCGGCGCAGGATGGTTTCCACCGATTCTTCGGGCGAGCACGTGCCATTTTTGCAGTCGCGGTGGATCTTCTGTATCCACTCCAGGTTGATGGCAGGCGCCACGCCGATCAGCAGGTCCACATGCTG
>CAWHHA010000005.1:0-96315 GCA_963828945.1 uncultured beta proteobacterium | reverse complement strand
AGGCCTTTAATATGCTGCATAAAAAAGCAAAAAGGCGCCTTACCGGGCGCCTCTTACTATGTAATGAAACAGATACGGAAAGATTACTCTTTCTTCTCAGTCACAATATGTCCGTCAAACAGGTTGACAATCCTGTGGGCATAACCTGCATCCCTGTCAGAGTGCGTTACCATGATAATGGTTGTGCCCTCCCTGTTCAGTTCAGACAAAAGGTTAATGACCTCGATCCCGTTTTTTGAATCCAGGTTACCCGTAGGCTCATCGGCAAGGATCAGTCTGGGGTTGGCTACGACGGCCCTGGCAATGGCCACCCGCTGCTGCTGGCCTCCCGAGAGTTGCTGGGGGAAGTGTTTGGCGCGGTGGGAGATCTTCATCCGTTCAAGCACATCTTCCACCTTCTTCTTTCCTTTCGCCTGTCTTCATCTTCAGATAGATCAGCGGCAGTTCAACATTCTCGTAGACAGTGAGTTCATCAATCAGGTTAAAGCTCTGGAAGACAAACCCGATATTTCCCTTTCTGAAGATAGTCCGGTCACGCTCCCTGAGGTTGGCAACTTCGGTTCCGTTGAAGATGATAACTTCCGGATGTCGGATTATCCAGCAAGCCCAGGATATTCAGCAGGGTTGATTTGCCGCAGCCTGAAGGGCCCATTACGGCAACATACTCACCCTCTTTCACTTCAAGGCAGACCTTGTTGAGAGCGGTGGTCTCCACCTCTTCCGTCCGGAAGATCTTTGTTAAATCATTAGTTTTAATCATGATTTCGTCATTTAGTGTTATTTGCTGTTTTTGAATACAAGTTTCTCATTCTTTCCGAACGTATCGTATCCGGAGATAATTACCTTTTCCCCTGGCTGCAGCCCTTCCAGTATCTCATAGTACTTCGGGTTTTTCCTTCCCGTTGAAATATCCCTGCGCGTGGCATAGGATTCGGATGGGTCGACCACGTAGATCCACTGTCCGCCCGTCTCCTGGAAGAAGCCGCCGATTGGCACCAGTATGGCAGTCTTGGGCTGACCGAGCTGAAGGCTTGTATAATATGTCTGGCCGGTTCTTATGTTATCAGGCACTGTATCGGTGAATACCATATCGATTTCGAAGGTGCCGTTACGCACTTCGGGATAGACCCTCCGGACTGTCAGGTCGAATGCATTCCCCTGCCTGTCAAGTGTTGCAGTCAGACCGGTGCGGACCCTGTCTATATAATGTTCATCTATCTGTGCTGTTACCTTGAAGGATGTAAGAACGTTTATCTGACCCATGCTAAATCCTCTCGAAATGGATTGACCTATCTCCGGAACGAGTAACCCCAGCTGACCGTCAACAGTGGCACGCACATTCAGGTTTTCCATTCTCTGCCTTACAAGAGAAAGGTTCTTACGCATGTTTTCAAGGTTATTTTTCAGGTTGTCAACCTGTACCGAACGAAAGACAGAGTCCTGCTTCTGACGCTCGGTAAAGAGCTCTTCTGACTGAATAGCCATGTCAAGATCCTCTTTCGAACGGATGAACTCCTCCACCGATATTAAGCTGTCTTTCATCAGTACGCTGTTCTGCTGGTAATTGCGCTTTTTCCTTTCGATGTCGTATTTAAGATTAAGCAATTCACGCTTTATTTGCAGTCTGTCCTGTTCCATGGCTATCTGAGTGTTCCTCAGAAAGTTCTCCTTCTCCGCCAGTTGCGCCTCGCTGTCGAGTATGTTGAGATAAAGATCCGGGTTGGAGAGTTTCAGAATGATGTCTCCCTCTTTAACCATCGATCCCTCCTCTATCAGGATCTCTTCAACCCGGCCTCCTTCCTGGGCATCGAGAAAGATCGTGCTGATCGGCTCCACGGTTCCCGGCACGGTGATGTAATCATTGAACTGCTCTTCTACAACCGTCCCGATAATTAGTTTATCCTTCTCTACCCTGTAGGTTGACGTGCGGTCGGCGAAGAAAGCCATATACATCAGGATAACAAATGCTATGGCGGCGGCCATGTAGGCTATATGCTTTCCGCGAATGCCCTTCTTCTTTTCTATGGGTTTGTCCATTCTTTCAACCGGAGTATCCATTATCAATAGTTTTAAGTTTAATTGGCAATAAGGTTTTCATATTCACCGGTAGAATAAAACCGGATGGCAATTTCACGTATCATCAGCTGAAGCTTTGTCCTGAGAGCTTCCGTCTCAGCCCTGAACAGGGTTGTCCTGGCAGCAGAAAAGTCGGTCACATCGACGAGCCCCGATTCGAATTTCTTCTCAACGGCATCATATGACTTCCTGTTGAATTCAAGGTTGGCCTCAGCGGCCAGGTACTCCTGCTTCCCGCGGGTATATGTGAGGCATGCATCTTCAATCTCTGAGTAGAGGTTATATTTTTCAAGTTCGAGGCGCAGCTCGGTGTCACTCTTTCTGATCTTTGCCTGCCTGATGGTTCTTCCTGCTGCGTACCTGTTGAAAATGGGTACGTTAAGTGACAGGTATACCGCCTGGCTGTTATTGTTTTTCAGCTGGGTGGCATATGAAGGCTGTTCCTCTGCATCATCACCAAGCACCTGATAATAGCCGGTAAAGATTGCTCCTCCGGCTGACAGTCCGGGTGCCAGAAGGCCTTTGGCTGCTGCCACCTGTTTCCCGGCAGCCTGCAGCTCATATTCAATGGCTCTCAGCCTGGGAAGGACCTGTGATGCCAGGTTATAGATGCTGTCCGCTTTAAAAGTTGCGTCTGAGACAAGTAACTGGTCTGTGTCAGAGAGAAGGAGGTCAAAATACTCTCCGGACGGTAACCGGAGCAATTGTTTCATCTGTGTAACGGCCTGGCTGGCATTGTTCTGAGCAATGGTGTATGTGAGCCTGTCTCCGGAAGCCTGGCTCTCCATTTCATATTTGCTTGCCACGGATTCCTTGCCGGTCTCAACCATCCTGGTGATCCTGAACAGCTGCCTCTCCGAAAGCTCAAGCTGCATCTTTGCTGCAGCTTCAAGTCCCCTGGCATAAACAACCTGGTAATATTGCCCCATTATCTCAACGATTAGAGCATTCCTGACAATCTTTTCGGATTCTATTCCGGCCTTAAGCATGAATTTATTGGCAGAGATGGTATTGAGAGTGGTGAATCCGTTAAAAAGTTCGATAGAGGAGTTCAGGGAGTATGAGTTGCTTATGTTCTGCTCAAAGGTAATCAGGTTGGTAACCGGGTCAATGGATCTCCCGAAACCGAGGCGGGCATCCGAGCCAAGGTTAAGGTTTGGCAGAAGATCCATTTTGGACTTGGTAAGGTTAACAACGGCATTTTCAGTCTCCAGCGCCTGCCTCTGAAGTCCGATATTGTTCGCCAGGGCATAATCAATACAGTCGCCGAGTGTCCATTTTTCTGTCTGCGCAAAGAGTGCAGACGGAAAGACAGTTGCCAGTATTAAAAATATGCATCTCAGATCTTTCATTTCTTTCATCCACTTTAAAGCTATTATGCCAAAGAATATGCCATACTGCCAAATATCAGATAATCAATAAAATACCATAGTTGAACTCATTGGAAGCGTAAAATAATCATACAATCGCTGTAAAAAAATCATACAATTCAAAAAATCATCGTTTGGTTAAACTATTGTTAATCAGTTTTTAAATTAATCCGGCACGCAGGTTGTTTTCACATTAAGATTATTTTTATGTTTCAAAACGAAGCAAATGATAAAGAACCTGATCAAGACTGCCGTCAGGCACATGATGAAGCACCCTGGGTACAGTTTCATGAATGTGCTGGGGCTTACCCTGGGGATAACCAGTGCGCTGTTTTTATTGATATATGTTTCCGATGAGGTTAGCTATGACCGCTATCATGAAAATGCAGACAGGATATATCGTGTCTCATCAAAGATTACTGAAACCGATGATCAGTTCACGTGGATTGTGGCGCAGATCCCATTCGGTCCGCAGGTAGCGCAGGATTACCCGGAGGTTGAAGCATATGTCAGGTTCATCAACATGCCAAGGGCGCTCTACAAACACGAAGACAAGGAATTTAATGAGGAAAACTTCTTTTATGCCGATTCTGCCTTGTTTGACATATTTACCTATAAGGTGATACGTGGTGACGCCAGGAGCGCGCTTCTCGAACCGAACAAAATAGTGCTTACGGAAACGGTTGCAGCAAGATATTTCGGAGAGGATGATCCGGTAGGTAAAACACTTACTGCCGGGGACGCAGCCTTTGAGGTGACTGGTGTGATAGAGGATGTGCCATTCAATTCTCACTTCAGATTCGACGCTCTTGCATCGAGGAGCAACCTGCCTGAGCAGATTGGGTCATGGGGCAATTTCGGAGTCTTCACCTACCTGCTCTTTCCGGAAGGACTTGATGTTAAAGCCTTTGAGAAGAAGATGCAGGGAATGTATGCAGCGTATATTGAACCCATTTTCGGGCCTGGCAATCCGTGAGTTTTCTGCGAGCAGCGCGGTGGTTTCAGCACCCGTGGCGGTACCGCCCAGTTGCACCGCAATTTCATACAGGCGCTGCAGGTTTTCGGTGATTTGAGCCCCGTAGCCGTCATTGGTTTGCGCTTTCGAAATCGCGTCATTGGCGTTGCGGATGGCGATGTTGGTGCCGCGAACCTGGCGTGTCATAACCGGTGGCAATGGCCAGGCCGGTCGCATCGTCCTTTGGCACTGTTGATGCGCAGGCCGGAAGACAGGCGTTGCTGGGCGGTTTGCAGGCCGGACGGCCGACTTGTTCAGTGCTGCGCCAGCAAACAGGGCGCCTACGTTGGTGTTGATTACTTGTGCCATGGTATTTCTCCTTAAGTGGGTCGATTGATTCGGCTCGGTGCCCAGATGGGCGTGCTGCCGTCAACTTTGGTCTGCCCGCTTGGGCTACATGCACCGCCGTTGTGTGAAGAATCGTCGGGGGTTGGAGAAAGTTAAGGCCGATTTTAAAAAAACTGCATCAATTTCATTTTGAGCCTTGCAGGCGTGGCTATTCATCGTGTTCATGCGCCTGCAGCGGGCACGTCGGGCGCGGTGCACACGCGGTTTTTGCCGGTTTGTTTGGCGATGTACATGGCTGCGTCGGCGCGGGCGATGCTGGCTTCCTGCGATTCGCCCTTGGCGCGCAGTGCGACCCCGGCGCTGAAGGTGATCAATACCTGTTCGTTCTTGTCGAGGAAGAATTTCTTGGTGAGGCTGCGCTGCAGCCGGGTGATGATTTTGGTGGCACCTTCGATCGGCGTGTTGGGCAGCATGACGAGAAACTCTTCGCCGCCCATGCGTGCGATATGGTCGGTGAGGCGCAATTCTTCCTTGGCAACCGCAACCAGGTGAACCAGCGCATCGTCGCCGGTCTGGTGGCCACGGGCGTCGTTCAGTGCCTTGAAGTTGTCGATGTCGATGACGGCGATGCAGAACGGGGAATTGTGGCGGTCGGCACGCGAGGCTTCGCGGGCGAATTCATCGTCCATGCCGCGCCGGTTGAGACTGCCGGTGAGCGGGTCTTCGCGCACCAGGTTGCTCATTTCGGTGAGCTGGGTTTCCAGTTGCAGGATGCGTGCTTCGGCCTGCACCGCGGCGTCGCGTTCGTGCACCAGCTGGTCGTGCGCGCGGCGGTTGTCGGCTTGCGCGATGCGGGTTTCGTTGATCAGGCTTTCCAGGATGCGGTTGAGCTCCAGCACGTCTTCGGTGCCATGGATGCGTTCGACGTGAGTGGTGATTTTTTCCTGATATTCGTCGTTGGCGGCCAGCGTATCGCTGAGGCGGCTGACAAAGGTGGTCATGGTGGCCTTGAGCCTGGCGGTGGCCTCGCGCAAGCCATGCTTGACCATGCTTTGTTTGTAGATGATTTCTTTAAGGCGCTTTTCAGCTTCCTGCAGCGACTGGATTTGCATCGGGCCGGCGATGACGTCCTGCACCATGTTGAGCTGGCCGCGCAGCCAGGTGTCGTCGTCGAGCAGTTCACCGATGTTTTCCACCAGCAGCAACAGGATGCGTTTGAGCGTTTCCTGCTGGTCGTAGGTGTCGGTGCCCTGCAACTCCATGCTGACCCACAGCGATTTCAGCTTGGCGGCAATGTCACGCAGGCTGGCGTCGCTGTTGGCGGTGCGTACAGCGGAGGCGAGTTGATTGGCTTTTTCGGCCAGCTGTGGGCTATGGGAAAGTTGTGAGGCAACACCGAGTTCGAGGGTTTTGGCCAGCGAATCACGCAGCAATACAAGGTTGTCTGCCGGCGGCGTCACCACGGCGGGGGCGCTCTTTTCGGGCTTTGCGATCAGCTGTCGGCTGATTTGCCCCAATTGCTTGCGGCTCAGCGCCCAGTCGCCCTTGCGGATCGATTGATCGAGCGCGTTAGCGGAGTCGGCGAGCTGGGGATGGTGCAGGTTGAGGTCCATGACCAGTCCGGCCAATACGGTGGTGGCGCTGGGGGTATTCGCGGGGGCGGCGGTGGGTGCACCGCTGATTTCTTCGTACAGCGTCTGGTAGTTGTCCGGCGTGGGCGCGAGCCGACGCATGGCCAGGCGGCGCAGGGTTTCACGCGCAACCTCGGACGGGTTGTTCAGATTGATCTTGTCACTGGGTTCAGCCATGTTCGCTTCCTGATTCCGGCGAGACTTCAATGGGTCATCACCTGATAACGCATGGTAGAACGGGCAGGGGGGAAGGGAAGGGCAGATTAAGGCAGGAAAATGCCGGTAATTCTCCGGCAACCGCAGGATTGGGGCGACCGCTGCGACTTAGCCCAGCAGATTGTGCTTGAACGCGTAATGCGTGAGCTCGGCGTTGTTCTTGAGCTGCATTTTTTTAAGCAGGCGGGCGCGGTACATGCTGACCGTTTTGACCGATAACAGCAGTTTGTCGGCGATGGCCGAAACCGGCAGCCCGGAGGCGATCATGTGCAGGGTCTGGAATTCGCGGTTGGAGAGCGTTTCGTGCGGCAAGCCTTCGCGTTCGCCGCTGATCGTGTTGGCCAGTTCCTGTGCGACTTCGGCGCTGACGTATTTTCTGCCCGATGCCGCCAGGCGGATCGCTTCGATCAGTTGCTCCGGTGAGCATCGCTTGTTGAGGTAGCCTGCCGCACCGGACTTGAGGGCACGCACGGCATAGTGGGATTCACGCTGCATGGACAGCATCAGAATCTTGAGATCAGGGTGTTCTTTTTTCAGTAGATCCAGCGTTTCGAGGCCATTGCGGTCAGGCAAGTCAATGTCCATCAGCACCAGATCCCAGTTTTCCTGCCGGGCCATCTGCTGTGCGCGTCTGGAACTGTCGGCCTCGCCCGCAACCTGGATGCCGCTGGCCTTGGTCAGAATGTGCTTGATCCCCTCGCGCATGAGGACATGGTCGTCGACGATCAGGATGCGATAAGGTTTGGCTGCAGCCACGGGCGTTCTCAAATACGTATTTGAGGGGATTATGCCGGTAAATACAGGAATGAAAACGGCCTCACGATTTCATCTGCCTGCTACCAACGCCTTGTACCATTTCGATATACAGCGATTCCACACGCTCCCGTGCCCATGGGGTACGACGCAGAAACTTGAGGCTCGACGCAATACTCGGGTCATGGGTGAAGCAGCGGATCTCAATTTTCCGCCCCAACGCATCCCAGCCATAGAACGCAACCAGTTCGTTCAATAACTGTTCAAGCGTGACACCGTGGAGGGGATTGTTGGGCTGAGTCTCTTGCATGGTTCTGAAACCCTTCAGGCAAAACTTAGGACAACGAAGCCGTAACCCGCTGCTCCTTCGCATGGGTCTACGGCAATAACGAGTGAACGCAGATGGTCATGAGCTTCATTTGATTGCCTCCATGGGGTGAACGTTTGGGTTGGAGCAGGTCAAGGACACTCTCGACATGGATCCCTGTTTCGCTGCTCAACGAAAAACGGGAGCCGAAGCCCCCGTACTTAACCTGCGACTTACCCAACTCAGATTTATGCATGTTTCCTGCGTCGTGCGACGGTGCCAACCAGACCCAAACCGGCCAGCATCATGGCATATGTAGAAGCCTCGGGCACAGCGGTGATCTGCAACTGATCTGCCCTCATATACAGCCAGGGGCCGCTGTAGTGGCTGGGATCGTTCTGCAGGGAAACGACCTCGAAATACGCATGATAGCCGGAGAACAGTAGCGACTCGCCAGAATTCAGGAAGTTGGGGGCCTCCACGCCGATGTGCGATTCGCCGGTCGAATCCGAACCCACATAGACGCTGCGGATGACGTTGCCACCCGCATCCAACCAATCCACGTAGGCATTGGTGATGCTGAAATTGCTGGTATTAACGGGATCGACGGTGCTGTCCTGCGACAGCCAGGCAGTCATCAAGTTGCCATTCCCCTGCCCAAGGTCAGACATTTGCACCGTCTGGCCGCTGGCGAAGTTGATCGTCATGTCCACAGCATCGCCGCTGCCAATCAGCACCGATGGGGGAAAATCGTAGATTTTCGAGACAAAGTCACCGGAGCCAGAGTTCTGTACTGCCACTCCGCTCAAATCGACGATGTGGTTGATAATCACCGGAGCTGCGGCGGAGGGCAGCGAGACAGCCACCCCCAGCAGCAGGAACACGGATTTGTTGAACTGTTTGAACATGTTGTCTCCTTGGATTGCACGTCGGCGCGTCATGCCCCTATAGGGCGCATTGCATGCTACGGCAGCGTACAGGTGCCACCACCGCCGTCGCGAACATAATAGTCGATGGATAAGTAAGCGTTGGCTGCTGAGATAACATTCAGGCCAGCACTCAAAAAGACGGGGGTATGGCGTTGCAATTTGCTTAGCTGTGTTAACGGTACGCCATTGACGGAAACATTGAGCAGGTAATCGCCATTATCAAACAGGTGTACATAAGGTTGCGCCAGACCGGTGCTTGCATTCAATGCGCAGCCGGGTGTGACCGTAGCGTATGACTTGCCACTGGCGGCGTATTCCAGTGTGCCGTCTAGCGCTGAAGGTATTGCCAGAAGTGTCTGGGGGGGCGCACATCCCTGGTTGTACGTTAAACGTATAGCTATCGGCGGTTCTTTTACTAAGCGCAACAACAGCCGTGTTGGCACCATCGGCGAGCCAGACATTAGTTGCCGGTATATCGGCTGTGACGGTTGCCACAGAGGTGCCATTAAGCGACACGGTGGCACTCGCACCCCGTTTGGGGTTGAAAAGACCGGCATCTATTACCGGCGATTGCACGCCGGGGGTTGGACCGGCGGCACATCTCACCATGCTGGATGCGAATGTTTTGCCGCTTGCTCCGACCTGCAGGGATGTAGCCGCCCAAGCCGACCCACTAAGGGCCATAACAGCTGCAGACGCAATAGCTCCTGAAGATAAAGTGCTTTTGTTTTCCATATGTAGCTCACTTTCTTGATAGGCTAGATGATTAAATCAAGATCAAAATGTCTTTTACTCTACAAATTGTTAGGCGAAATAGCAAGGCGTAGGAATCAGCCTGACCGTCTTAAATTTGCCGAACTGAGACAGACCGTCACTACATTGTCAGATTTTTAATCGGAATTCCAAACGCGAACCGCAATGCCAAGTGAACGGTTAGCAGATACTGGTATCGCCCACCCCTATACATGGAACAGGCAGGCTGGTACCTGTTACGACAACTCAAGTCGCCCACCGACCCTATACCGAGCCGCAGCGTTCAATACCAAGCCTAGTAGCACCCCCTAGAACGCAAAAAAGCCACCCCAAAGGATGGCTTGAATGCTTGTTCCTACTGCTGTGTTCAGGTTCCTTGACCTGGATTCGAATCAGAGACCTGCGAATTAACAGAGCGTCGAACGCCTGTCAGGCTTCGGTTCACTGGGTCAGCGTGCGCATCCTGTCCAGTTTCTCGACTACAGCCTGATAGAGATCGCCGTCGGCATCGGGGTTGCGGTCTGGGTGGTGGGCGCTACGGATCTTTTTCAGCGCAGTCATGTCGTCGGGCAGGTCATGCACCTTGGTCACCCGGTCGCCGTTCTTGACCATCTCGCGCTGAACCTCGGCCTCTGCGCCTTCGCGTGTGTCGTGCAACCTCTTGCTGCCAAGACGCCAACCATCCTGGGTCTTGCGCGGAGATTGATTTCTCTCACCATCAAACCAGATCCATTTGCCGGTATATGGATTCAATTCAAAATGAACCGTGGTGATGCCATAGGTGTAAACGGGCGGCTTGAGGTCCTTGGCGAACATCTTGAACGTGCCGACAGTATCCACGGCAGCAAGGTAATACGCGCCAGCCTCATGGGGGCAGAACGCGCTGCTGGGCGTTGGTATAGGCGCTGGTTCAGGCTTGCTGTCGTTATCTGTGTGGTGTCGTTACGTAACGAATCCATTTCAGCCTTGCGGCTGGCGTGCCATGCTGCCCGGCGTTGTGCGTTGGTCACTGGTATTGCTCCTTAAATTGGTTGAAACCCACTGGGATCACCCCTCGCTGAAGGGATCACCCGCTGGACTCTTATACCGGCATACCCTTCAATGGCTGCCCGGTTTCTAGTCTGATGAGACGCTTTTGGTAGCCCCGGCCTTTCGACCTGGCGCGACGGGCGGCACATAGCCCGAAATCCTGCACTGAAAACCATCAACACGCTTGTTGCCCTTGAAGTGGGTGACGCTGCACTGGGATATTTCTCCGCGTGACGTTAAGTCAGCCAGTGACTTGCGTACTTGAACCAGTGCAATTCCGGTTGCTGATGCAATCTCCAGGTCGAGAAGCTGCCCATGTTTTTTCAAGTGGCTTAGAACTTGGTCTACTTGCATGTCGATTCCTTTGACGTGTGGATGAGCGCGTAACCCAAGGCGGAGCCCCGAGCCGATACAGAACGCATGGAAAAGCAAAAAAGCCACCCCGAAGGATGGCTTGAATGCTTGCCTCTACTGCTGTGTTCTGGCTCCCCGACCTGGACTCGAACCAGGGACCTGCGGATTAACAGTCCGTCGCTCTACCGACTGAGCTATCAGGGAATGGAAAGCGCGCATTTTAGGGATGGGCGCGCTGTTGGTCAAGTCCAATTGCCTGCTCCAGCCTAAATACTTGTGATGCGCCTGAATGATTTGCAAGCCCTGTCAAGAAGGCGCTGGTTTATTCCGTTATCGCTGGATGTGTAGCGATCAAGTGGCTTTCGGGTTGGTTTTTAACAGGTCGAATGGCTTTGCTCGTAATGATAAAAACATATTGATTCAGCGACTTAACAGCCGCTGGGCAAGAAGGATGAGGTTGTTCGCATGACTGACCGTAACTATCGACTGCTTTTTGGTTTGGCTATTTTGCTTGCTCTTTATTTCGACTTGACCTACGTCATGTATGGATTGATCGGCTTGATATTCCTTGAAGGGGTCACGAATTGGCGCATTCCTTTGCTGGTGAGCCGATTCACGCAGAAGCCGGGCGCGGATGTGCTGCCGATGGAGCTGTTTGATTTCAAGTGGCCCTTCCACGTAGAGCGTGCCTGGCGTTTACTGGTCGGGTTCATGTTGTTCCTGACCGCTGTGCTGTTCAAAGAAGTCGCCTGGTTTTTACCCTGGTTTATGGGGTTTGCCATTTTTGGCGCAGGGGTGAGCGGTGTGTGTCCCATGTTGCATGGCTTGCGCTTCACTGGATGTCGGTGTTGAGTCAGCAGCCAAAGCCCCCGCAGCATGCAAGTGGGGAGCGGGTGTCCGTGAGTGGCGGATTGCCGACGCGCATCACCGGCATTGTCTTTTGGGGCATGGTGCTGGCGGGCTTTCTCATCGCTCTGGTGACGATTCAGGCTTGGGAAGTGGATTTGGAAAAGGCGCAATCGGCTTATCTGGCCGAGGCGGCGCTCACCCTGCAAACGCAGCTCGACGCGCGTCCTGATCTGCGCCCTGGCCAAAGTGCGAAGCCGCCTGTGGCGTTGGACGAGATGCGTCGCCGATATGGTTTTAACGCCCTGGAACTGACCGGCCCGGCCGGCGTGTGGCGTGCAGGCACGCCGGGTCAGGTGCAGGCTCCGCGTGCGCAAGCCGTGGTTGTGCATGGACTGGATGGCTCGCGTGAAAGTTTGCGACTGCTTGCGTATGCACCGCCGCATTCCGCTTTTCTGAGTGAGCAGCGCAAGCATGTGTTGCTGTTCACCGGTCTGGTCGCAATGGTGTTTGGATTGATTTTGCAGGCGATTTTGCATCGCATGCTGTCGCGTCCCTTTCTCCGCATGGTCAGCACCGCGCAAAACTTTGCCGCAGGCGACAAATCCGCGCGTTTTGATGCGCAAAGTGCAGATGAGTTTGGGTTTCTGGCGGGCTTTATCAATCAGGCACTGGATGAGGCGAATCGCTCCGAGACAGCGCTGTCGCAGGAGAAAAAACGCATCGAGGTGATGCTGTATTCGATTACCGACGCGGTGATCGCTACGGATGCGAATGGCTGCGTGCAGTTCATGAATCCGGTCGCAGAAGACCTGGTGGCCTGTTCGATTGAGGCTGCTCGCGGCAGGCCGCTGCATGAGTTGGCAAAATTTGTTGACGAACTGACACGGCTGCCGATTGTCGATCCGGTTCAGAGTTGTCTGCTCGACAGGCAAATAGCGGTGTTGCACACCGGCAGTGAATTATGTGTGAACCACCTTGGCGCGGAGGTTCCGGTTGGGGGTACGGCTGCGCCGATGCGCGATGCGCAGGGTGGGGTCATTGGCTGCGTGGTGGCCTTGCAGGATGTGCGCCATGCGCGAGAGCTGATGTGTCGACTGACCCATCAGGCCAGCCGGGACAGTTTGACCGGGCTGTTCAACCGCCATAGTTTCGAAAGCCAGGTGAGGCGCTTGATTGACGAGGTGGATGGGGGCTATGCCAACCATGCCTTGTTCTATCTTGATCTGGACCAGTTCAAAATTGTGAACGATACCTGCGGTCACGTTGCGGGTGATGAGTTGTTGCGACAGTTGGGCGTCATTCTGCGTGAGGCCTTGCGTAGCGACGATGTCCTCGCCCGCCTTGGGGGGGATGAGTTTGGTGTATTGCTCAGACGCTGTTCGATTGACCAGGCCGTCAAGATTGCAGACAAGCTGCGCATCAGCGTGGAGGAATTCCGCTTTATCTGGGGCGACAAGGTATTCCAGCTCGGCGTCAGCATCGGTGTGGTGCCGGTCGAACCGGGCGTAGCCGATCTCGCAGCCCTGCTCAGTGTGGCCGATCTGGCGTGTTATGCCGCCAAGGAAGCCGGGCGCAACCGGATTCATGTATATCAAGCATCAGACGATGCGCTGGCGCTTCAGTATGGAGAAATGCATTGGGCGACTGATCTTGCACGTGCGCTTGACGAGGATCGCTTCGAGATTTTTGTGCAGCCCATTGTGGGTTTGGCGGCTGATGATTCGCACCGCCACTGGGAAGTTTTGCTGCGTTTGCGCACGGCAGAAGGCAACTATGTCAGTCCCGGCGCATTCATGTCTGCGGCTGAGCGTTACGGCTTGATGCCGCGTATCGACCGCTGGGTCATCGAACGTACTTTCAAGACGTTTTCCGGGATGGCGGCACGCGCCACAACGGATTGCTGCAGCGATGTGGTCGCGATCAATCTTTCGGGCGCCTCACTGAATGACAGCAGCCTGATCGAGTTTGTGCGCGAAACGCAGGCCAGCACGGGCATGCCATGGAGCCGGGTTTGCTTTGAAATTACCGAGACGGTGGCGATTCGCAACCTGCACATGGCGATCAGCCTGGTGAATGAACTGCGCAACCTGGGCTGCAAGTTTGCGCTGGATGATTTTGGCAGCGGCCTGAGTTCGTTTTCGTATCTCAAAAACCTGCCGATTGATTATCTGAAGATCGATGGCAGCTTCATCATGGACATCGTGAGCGATCCGGTTGACCGGGCAATGGTCGAAGCCATCCGCGAAGTGAGCCACATCATGGGAGTGAAGACGGTGGCCGAGTGGGTGGAGAACGAAGAAACGGCCGAGGTGCTGCGCGAAATCGGGATTGATTATGCGCAAGGCTATTATTTTGGTCGCCCCGGCGCGGTTGGGCAGTGGTCGGAGACATGCGGTACGCTACGTCGCCCGTCTGGGGCGGAAACGACTCGAACTTAGCCGGTGAGCGGCCACTTCTTTAGCACATCGTAATGCGCGCCATCAGCCTGCTGATTCGACGCGACCAGTACAAACTCATTAACAGACCAGTTCACAGGCAGGCATTCCACGGCTGCACCGCCCTGTGCCTTGCGCAGCAGGGTGATATGCGGGGTGTGCGGGCGAGCGTCGAAGGGGATATCCAGCGCACGCAATTGATCGCGCAAGGCCTGCACCAGGCTTTCAAGCGGCGTGGAGGGCTGACTCAAGCCCAGCCAGCCAATGCGGTTGTGCGGCCAGTGGCCGGTTTGGTCGAGGCTGAGTTCAAACGTGCCGACGGGGATGTCGTGGATGCCCTGCAACAAGGCATCGAGTTGGGCGGCGGACAGGTCGCCAAGAAAGGCCAGGGTGATATGCAGGGTGTCGGCGCGCATGCGGCGCCCCCCCCAATGTTGATGCAGCCATTTGCCGGTTCGGTTGAGCGCGTCGCGGGTGGCGTCGTCCGGCCACAGGGCAAAGAACAGCCGCTGTGTGCCGGGCTGGGTTGTGTCCGTCTCAGTCACGCTCGATCAGGCACACTGCTTCGGCGGCGATGCCTTCGCCGCGTCCGGCGAAGCCGAGCTTTTCGGTGGTGGTCGCCTTGACGTTGACGCGGTCGATGGCAACGCCGAGATCGTCGGCGATGTGCGCCGTCATCCGCGCGATATGGGGCGCCATTTTGGGCGCCTGGGCAATGATGGTGGCGTCGACATTGCCGACGCGCCAGCGGCGTTGCTGCAACTGTCCGGCGACACGGCGCAGCAGGATGCGGCTGTCGATACCTGAAAATGCGGCATCGGTGTCGGGGAAATGGCGGCCGATGTCGCCCAGCCCAGCCGCGCCCAGCAGTGCGTCGCAGATCGCGTGCAGCAGCACGTCGGCGTCGGAATGTCCGGCCAGCCCCAATTCATGAGGAATATCGACGCCGCCGATGATGAGCTTGCGGTCGGCGGCGAAGGCATGCACGTCGAAACCGTGGCCGATGCGGAGTTCAGGCATTGAGTTGCCCCAGAATCAGGCTGGCCAGTTCCCGGTCTTGTGGATAGGTCACTTTGAGGTTGCGGCTGTCGGATTCGACCAGCCGCGGCTGCAAGCCCAGTTGTTCGATGGCCGACGCCTCGTCGGTGATGTCGCTGCCCGCTGCCCGCAAGGCCTCGACGAGCTTGCCATGGCGAAACATCTGCGGCGTTTGCGCCTGCCACAGGCCCGCGCGCGGCACGGTGGTTTCGGCACGTGCACCGGACGCCATATCGGCAGCGGCGCGTTTCAGGGTGTCGGCCACCGGCACCGCCAGCAGGCCGCCGACCGGGTCATCCGCCACTTCATTGATCAACTTGCCCAGCACTTCGTCCGCCAGGCAGGGGCGGGCGGCATCGTGCACCAGCACCCAGTCATCCGCAGCGCACACGCTGGCCATCGCCTGCAACCCGTTCAGCACGGTCTCGGCGCGGGTGGCGCCGCCGCAGCGCAGCACCTGCAAACGCTCTTCCCAGCCGCGCCATTCGTAGTTGTCCCACCACACGTCGTCGGGCGACAGCACCACGAACAACTTGGCAATGCGGGGCTCGCGCGCCAGTACCATCATGGCGTGCGCGATCATGGGGACCGAGTTGAGCGCCATATATTGCTTGGGTACTGTCTTTTGCTTTGGGTTGGCGCCGCTCATGCGGGAGCCGGCTCCGGCAGCGGGAATCAGGGCGTAATAATTCATGCGTCACCTCCAGGTGCCAGCACGTCGCGATTGCCGTTCGACTGCATGGACGACACCAGGCCGGCGCGCTCCATGTCTTCGATCATGCGCGCGGCGCGGTTGTAGCCAATGCGTAGTTGCCGTTGCACCGATGAAATCGAGGCGCGGCGGGTTTTCAGGACATAGGCGACGGCCTGGTCGTAGAGCGGGTCGGCCTCGGCCGCTTCGCCGAATTCAGCGCCGCCTTCGCCCGCTTCCTCGGGCGCATCGAGCATGCCTTCGATGTAATCCGGCTCGCCCAGCGCTTTCAGATAATCGACCACGCGGTGCACTTCGCTGTCCGACACGAACGCGCCGTGCACCCGTTGCGGCAGCCCGGTGCCGGGCGGCAGATAAAGCATGTCGCCCTGGCCGAGCAGGGCTTCGGCGCCCATCTGGTCGAGAATCGTGCGCGAGTCGATTTTGGATGACACCTGGAAGGCGATGCGGGTCGGGATGTTGGCCTTGATCAGGCCGGTGATGACATCGACCGACGGCCGCTGCGTCGCCAGAATCAGGTGGATGCCCGCCGCGCGCGCCTTCTGCGCCAGCCGCGCGATCAGTTCCTCGACCTTTTTGCCGACCACCATCATCAGGTCGGCCAGTTCGTCGATCATCACCACGATCATCGGCATGGTTTCCAGCGGCTCGGGGTTGTCCGGCGTCAGGCTGAACGGATGCGTCAGCGGCGTGCCGGATTTCTTGGCGTCGCGCACTTTCTGGTTGTAGCTTGCGAGGTTGCGCACGCCGACCGCTGACAGCAGCTTGTAGCGCCGTTCCATCTCGCCCACGCACCAGTTGAGCGCGCTGGCCGCCTGCTTCATGTCGGTGACCACCGGCGCCAGCAGATGCGGGATGCCTTCGTAAATCGACAGTTCCAGCATCTTGGGGTCGACCATGATCATGCGCACGGCGCTGGGGTCGGATTTGTAGATCAGCGACAAAATCATCGCGTTGACGCCGACCGACTTGCCCGAGCCGGTGGTGCCGGCCACCAGCAAGTGCGGCATTTTTCCCAGATCAGCCACCACCGGATTGCCCGCGATGTCCTTGCCGAGTGTGACGGTCAACGGGCTGGCGCTGTCGTGATAGGCGGTGGAGCCGAGAATTTCGGACAGCCGCACGATTTGCCGTTTGACGTTGGGAATCTCCAACCCCATCGTGTGTTTGCCGGGGATGGCTTCGACCACCCGGATGCTGATGACCGACAGGTTGCGCGCCAGGTCTTTCGACAGATTGACGATCTGGCTGCCCTTGACGCCGACGGCGGGCTCGATTTCGTAACGGGTGATCACCGGGCCGGGCGAAGCCGACACCACTTTTACCTCGACGCCGAATTCGGCCAGCTTGCGCTCGATCATCAGCGAGGTGAATTCCAGCGACTCGGCGCTGGCGGTTTCGACTGCTTCGTCGGCGGGGTCGAGCAAATGCAGCGGCGGCAGCAGGGAATCCGGCAAATTGGAAAACAGCGGCGTCTGCTGTTCGCTGACGGCGCGCGGCGATTGCGGGATTTCCCTGACGACCGGCTCGATGCGGATCGGCGGCGCTTCGACGCGCTTCTGCTTTTCAACTGAAACGATGGCTTCGCGCTTTTGCAATGCGGCTTCGCCCACTTTGCGGTCGCGCGACGCCTGCCAGGCTTCACCCAGCTTTACGTAGGCCGCTTCCACCCATTCGCCGGTGCGCTCGGCCATGCTGAGCCACGATACACCGGTGAACAGGCTGAAACCGACTGCCATCAGCAGCAGCAAGATCAGCGAGCCGCCGGTAAAGCCCAGCAACGCGCCCGCCGCGCCGCCGATCCCCAAACCCAGCACGCCGCCATGCGCATCTGGCAGCGCCACCGTCCAGTGCCAGGTGCGCAGCCATTCGACACCCGTGCTGGCCATCAGGAGCAGGCCAAATCCGCCGAGCCGAAACCAGCGTTGCCTTCCATTGCCCAGCGGGGTTTCATCCAGATGACGGAAGGTGTGGACCACATAGCCTGCTGCCAGCACCACCCACCACCAGGCCGATAACCCAAACAACTGCAGCAACAGATCGGATACATACGCACCGCTGCGACCGCCCAGATTGTGCGGTGCACCGCCGTCGCCGGTGGTTGAGAAACCCGGGTCGGCCAGGTTGTGAGTGAGCAGAATGGCTGCCAGCAACAAGGCGGCGAAGCCCACCAGCAGTGCGCGGGCTTCGCGCAGCAGGCGCAGCATGCGGGGCGGTAAAGCGGTAATGGAACGGGAAGCGGGACGCGCCATGGAGACTTGGGGAACTTGAAACAGGCAAAAGTGCCCCCGATTATAACGGGGCAGGCGGGCAGGCAACCCGGACAGACAGCATGGAAATGCCGTCGCCAAGATTGGTTAGAATAGCCTGCTTTCCTCACCCACTTGAGAACACGCCATGAGCACCGCACACCACAAACTCGTCATCCTGGGCTCCGGCCCTGCCGGTTACTCCGCCGCCGTCTATGCCGCGCGCGCCAACCTGTCGCCCGTCATCATCACCGGCATGCAGCAGGGCGGCCAGCTGATGACCACCACCGAAGTCGACAACTGGCCGGCCGACGTCGACGGCGTGCAGGGCCCCGAGCTGATGGATCGCTTTCAGCGCCACGCCGAGCGCTTCAACACCGAAATCATTTTCGACCAGATCCACACCGCCAAGCTGACCGACAAGCCGTTCACTTTGATCGGCGATTCCGGCACCTACACCTGTGATGCGCTGATCATCGCCACCGGCGCGTCGGCGATGTATCTCGGCTTGCCGTCGGAACAGGCGTTCATGGGCAAGGGCGTGTCGGGCTGCGCCACCTGTGACGGCTTCTTTTACAAGAATCAGGATGTGGCCGTCATCGGCGGCGGCAACACCGCGGTCGAAGAAGCGCTGTATCTGGCCAACATCGCGCGCCACGTCACGCTGGTGCATCGTCGCGACACCTTCAAATCGGAAAAAATCCTCATCGGCAATCTGATGGAGAAGGTCAAGGAAGGCAAGATCACACTCGCACTCGACAGCACGCTGGACGAAGTGCTGGGCGACAAGACCGGCGTCACCGGCATGCGCATCAAGAGCACCAAGGACGACACGACGCGTGACATCGCACTCACCGGCGTGTTTATCGCCATCGGCCACAAGCCCAACACCAGCATCTTCGAAGGCCAGCTCACGCTGGAAGGCGGCTACATCGTCACCCAGGGCGGCAACAAGGGCAACGCCACCGCCACCAACATCCCTGGCGTGTTTGCGGCGGGCGACGTGCAGGATCATATCTACCGTCAGGCCGTTACCAGCGCCGGCACCGGTTGCATGGCCGCGCTCGACGCCGAGCGTTTCCTCGACGCGCTCGGCAAGTCCTGATCGCGGCCAGGCGCAAGCGGGTGTTGCGAGATGAAGCGCGCCAGCAGCAGCCCGCTCGCCGCCGCCTCGTTTGAGGCGCTGGCGCGCGTGCGCCGCACGCTGCGCGAGCAGGCTGTCGCATCACCCCCGCCAAAACCAACCCCGCCCAAGCCGCCCAGCCAGACGGACGGCAAGATGCTGTTTCGTCGCGCCGTTGCCGATGTGGTGCCGCTGCCGCCCAGCAACCGTGCGGTCCTGTCGCAGCAACGTCCCAAACCCATCGCCCGGCAACGCCTGGCCGACGAAGCGCAGGTGCTGATCGATGCGCTGGCCGATCCGTGGGAATGGGACGCAGCCGTCGCCACCGGCGAGGAGCTGCTGTTCTCGCGTCCGGGTATTCCCACCGCCGCGATGCGCAAACTGCGGCGCGGCGGCTGGGTCATCAAGGGCGAACTCGACCTGCACGGCCACAGCGGCGACGAAGCGCGTATCGCGCTGGCGGCGTTTCTCAACCGCTGCATGATCGAAGACCGGCGCTGCGTGCGCATCATCCACGGCAAGGGCCACGGCTCGAAAAACCGCCTGCCGGTGCTGAAAAACAAGGTGCGCCACTGGCTGATGCAGCGCGAAGACGTGCTCGCGTTCTGCCAGGCGCGCACCGTCGATGGCGGCGCCGGCGCGGTCATCGTGCTGCTCAAATCCTCGACCCGTTAAATTAAACAAGCAATCAAGCCAGGAAAGGCCAGCCATGAGCGACCCCGTCATCACCGATTTCGAATTGCCCGCCACCAGCAACACCACGTTCAAACTGTCCGAACATCGCGGCCACAACGTCGTCGTGTATTTTTATCCCAAGGACAACACCTCGGGCTGCACGCTGGAAGGTCAGGAGTTCCGCGACCTCTACGCCGACTTCGGCAAGGCCAACACCATCGTCGTCGGCATCTCGCGCGACAGCCTCAAGTCGCACGAAAGCTTCAAGGCCGAATACCAGTTTCCGTTCGAATTGCTTGCCGATACTGAGGAAAAAGCCTGCGAACTGTTCGGCGTGATGAAATTGAAAAACATGTATGGCAAACAGGTGCGCGGCGTCGAGCGCAGCACGTTTGTTTTCGATGTGAACGGCAAGCTGGTGAAAAGCTGGCGCGGCCTGAAAGCGCCGGGGCATGCGGCGGAAGTGCTGGCATTTGTGCAGACGCTTTAAGGCTGGTTTAAGTGGCCGGCCATGCCGGCGGGGCGCTTAAGCGACCACTTCGGCGGCAATCCGCCGGGCGAGCTGTCGCGCGGCGGCCTGGACTTTACCGCTTGCCTGCTCACCCGGATTCGCCGCGCCGATTTCGATGCCGTACAAGTCGAGCCGGGACGGCAGGCTGCCCAGTTCGCGCGCCAGCGCCAGGGCATCGAGCACGCCCAATCCGTGGCTGGAGAGTCCGTGGCGGTAGGCAGGCCAGTCTGCCGCGCCGAATTGCCGGATGTGGCCGACTGCGCCTCGTGGCTTTGCATGGCATCGATCAGGATGACCCAGGTCAGCGTCGTCCAGCAGGCTGATCAGATTGGCGCCCGGCCGGTCCAGTTTTTGAATGTCTATTTCCGTGGATTGCACCCCAGCCGCCAGCAAGGCATCGACGGTCAGCCAGCCGGCCTGGTCGTCGCCCGACGGCGAACCGATGCCGAGGATGCGCACCGCCGCTCATGTCCGCTCGACGTTCAGCCGCAGAAAATGGGTGGCGCAGGAAATGCAGGGGTCGTAGTTGCGGATGACTTGTTCGCAGTGCAGGCGCAGCGCGTCGTCGGGCTGGTCGAGCCCGAAGTTGAGCAGCGACAGCCGCAGGTCTTCCTCGATGCGCCCCTGGTTCTGGCTGGTCGGCGGCACGATGCGCGCGTTGACCACGCGGCCGGCGTCGTCCATTTCGTAGCGATGCCACAGCAGGCCGCGCGGCGCCTCGGTGCAGCCAGTAGGCGACGCCGGCACGCGGGGTGACCGGCACCCACGGCGAATCCGGCAGGCGATAGGCGTCGAGCAGGCGCAGCGCTTCGTGCAGCGCCAGCAGGATTTCCACCGCGCGCGCCACCAGGCTGTGGAACAGGTTGCGGCTGGGCAGCGCGAGGCCGGTCTCATTCAGCAGCGCCTTGACCGCTTCGGGCAGGCGCGCATGGTTGAGGTTCAAGCGCGCGAGCGGGCCGACCAGATAAGGCTGCTGGTGATAGGTGCTGAACAGCGCGGTGGAGTGGGGCTCATGACGTTCGGCGAAGTGGGCGTCAAAGGCATCCGCCTCGATGCGCAGTCCGTCGCTGACGCCGATGGCGCCGGTTTCGATTGCGTAGTCAGTGGGGTGCTGCATCGCGACCGAGAGGAAGGGCTGGTCGTCCTGCGGCACCGCAATGCTGGCCGTCCAGCGGACCAATGCTTCGGCCTCCGGCAGCGCGGCGCGCAGCTTGTCGCGGATTGCGTTGATTTGGGCGGGCGCAGGCGCGCCATGGAAGCCGCCGATCCGCACGCCCACCGGATGCACCGAACGGGCGCCGAACAAGTCCATCAGTTCGTTGCCCAAGGCCTGAATCCGCAGCCCGCGGCGCACTTCGTCCGGCGCAATGCGCGCCAATTCGATGGCGTTGTTGCAGCCGAAAAAATCCGGCGCGGCCAGCAGATGGATATGCAGGCTGTGGCTCTGGATCCATTCGCCGCAGTAGAACACCCGGCGCATGTCACGCGCCCACGGGTCGAGCTCGACGCCGAACAGTTTTTCCAGCGCCTGCGCGGCGGTGACCTGATACGCCACCGGACAGATGCCGCAGATGCGCGCCACCATGTCGGGAATTTCAGTGTAGTGGTGGCCTTCCAGAAACTTTTCAAAAAAGCGCGGCGGTTCGAAGATGCGCAGGCGCAGTTCGGCAATCTCGCCGTTGTCGATGCGCAAGTCGAGCGCGCCTTCGCCTTCCACCCGGGTGAGCACGGGCACGTGGATCGAGACGGTTCGTTTCTGTTCAGTCATCATGGTGTGCCCTGGTCTTGTCCGCCGCTGCCAGGAAGACGGGCGCCTGGCTGTTGATCGACTGGAAGCGCTGAACGATGGCCTGCGGCGTGAGCCCCAGCCGGCCGAATTGCGCCGCCAGCGCGTCGGTATTGGCATTTTCGGCCGGGCCATAACAACCGTAGCAGTCGCGGCCCAGGCTGGGGCACAAGGCGCCGCAGCCGGCCCGGGTGACCGGCCCCATGCAGGGCACGCCGTGGCTGACCATCACGCAGGTCAGATTACGCCGCTTGCACTCGGTGCATACCTTGTCCGCGTTATCGCGCGGCGCTACGCCGAGCAGCAGGGAATTGATGACCGCCAGCATCTGCTGGCTGTTGACCGGGCAGCCCCACAGTTCGAAATCGACTTTGACGTGGCGGGCGATCGGGGTGGAGTGTTGCAGGCTGGAGATGGCCTCGGGATGGGCATAAATCTGCGCGATCCATCCATCACTGTGGGGGCCGTTGCGGAGCGACTGGATGCCGCCGGAGGTGGCGCACGCGCCGATGGCGATCAGCAGGCGGCTGTGCTGGCGGACGTGCTGAATCCGTTCCAGGTCTTCCGGGGTGGACACGCTGCCTTCGACAAACGCAACATCCACTTCAGTATCCGGATCAAGCGCCCCGGCTTCGGCAAAATGCACCAGATCGACCCGCTCGGCGAGGCTGAGCAAATCTTCGCCGAGATTGAGCAGGGCCAGCTGGCAGCCATCGCAGGAGCTGAATTTGTGCACCGCCACGCGCGGCTTGGTGGGAGTGGGTTTTTGGTCGTTCATCATCAAAACCCCCGGTGCGCCAGCAAGGATTTCACCTGGCCCCAGTTGAACACCGGGCCATCGCGGCAGACAAACGACCCGCCAAGCTGGCAATGGCCACAGCGACCCACTGCACACTGCATGTTGCGCTCCATGCTGAGATAAAGGCGGGATTCGGGTACGCCGCGTTGCAGCAGATTGTCAGCAGCGACGCGCATCATGCCTTCCGGCCCGCACATCATTCCCACTGCGCGCGCAGGATCGAAGCAGGCCAGTTGGAACAACTCCGTCACCCGTCCGACATGCCAGGGCCACAACGCCGCCCCCTCGCTCGCTGCCACCAGCACCTGGGTATTCGGCAGCGCAGCCCATTTTGCGTATTGCTCGCTCCAGATCAGGTCCTCGGCATGTTTCACGCCCTGGATGATGACGAGCTTGCCGTAGCGTTCGCGCCGCTTGAGGACGTAGTGAATGACCGAAACGACCGGCGCGCAGCCGAGCCCGCCGGTCACCAGCACGACATCGTGCCCGCCCATTTCCTGCAGTGGCCAGCCACGCCCGTAGGGTCCGCGCAGTCCCACGCTGTCGCCCGGTTGCAACGCGGCCAGCCCTTTCGTGACGCGTCCCAGCGCCCGGATGGTGTGGCCGATGCCGTCGCGCTCTTCGGGGTCGGACATGATGGAAATCGGCACCTCGCCCACGCCGTACAGGTACAGCATGTTGAATTGCCCCGGCGCGAAACGGTAAGCCGCCTGCGCTGCTGCATCGCTGAGGCGCAGGCGCAGGGTGAAGATGGTGGGCGACTCCTGCGTGCGTTCCATCACGATGGCCTCCAGCGGCTGGCGCGGCTGGGGCAGGGCATGTGCGTTCATGGCTGGGCCTCCGGGTTGGCGAACGCGGCGACTTCTTCGGTCAGATCGATTTCCGCCGGACACCAGGCAATGCAGCGGCCGCAGCCGACACAGCCGCTGCGGCCGTACTGGTCGTGCCAAGTGGCCAGCTTGTGCGTCAGCCACTGGCGGTAACGGCTGCGAATGTCCGGCCGCACATTGAATCCGTGCAGATGGCCATGCGTCTCTCCAAAGCAGGAATCCCACATGCGCGCATGCTCGCTGCTCTGACCATCGAGGCCGGGCTCGTCAGCCTCGGCGTGGCAAAAACAGGTCGGACATACCGCCGTGCAATTGCCGCAGGCGAGGCAACGTGCCGCCACCTCGTCCCAGCGTGGATGTTCCAGCTGGCTCATCAGCGCGTCGCGCAAATTACGGCTGGGCAGGCTGCGCGTCTGGGCGGCAGCGGCCGCTTGCCCCTGCTGGCGGGCATCGTCGATCTGCTGTTGCGACGCTGGCGGCAGATTCAGTGCGTTGAGTACGGCCGCGCCCTTTGCGCTGCCCGCCGCGGTAACAAAGCCATCCGCCAGCTCAGTCAGCGCCAGGTCGTAGCCGGTGGTTGGCGTCGGGCCATCGCCGGTGGATGCGCAAAAACACGTCGCCCCTGGCACGGCACATTGCACCGCCACCAGAAACAGCTGTTCGCGCCGTCGTGCGTAGTGGGCATCGGGCTGGTCGCCGCGCAGAAAATGCGCATCCTGCAGGGCCAGCGCGGCCAGATCACAGGCACGAACGCCGATCAGTGCCAGCTTGGGGGCCGGCGCTTCTACCGCGATGAATTGCAGCCGGCCCTGTTCTGTCCGCTGGGTCCGCCACAGCGATTCCCTGGGCGCGAACAGGTGGGGCTTGATGGCCTGCGGTCCGTTTGCCCATGCGAAATAGCGCTGCTGCGGATCCTGCGTCAGCCGGTAATGCCCTGGCGCCTGCTCGGCCTGCAAGCCGCGCGGCAGGCTATCGGGCGCATCGAGTGGGCGCATGACGATGGCGCCGTTTTCCGCCGTCGGCCCCAGACATTGATAGCCATGTGCCATCAACTGGGCCACGAGGGAAGGCAACTGGGCCAGCGGCAGAAATACGGGGTGATCGGGCAGGGAAGACATAGGGATGAATTCGGCTTCGATGTCACCAGTATAGGTTCAGGATGCCAAAAAAATCATGAGTACACCAAACCGGGCGCGGATCAAGCCGCATGGCTGGCAGTCGGGTTTGGGTGAATGACAAGACCGCATCCAGACAGACCATTGCAGGGTAGGATTCCTGTATGTTGGGACAAGCATCTGCGGCAAATGACCGTGCTTCCGCTGAGCCCCTGGCCTTTCAGGGGTTGACGGCAGAGTGTGCGCGCGAACGGCTGGCAGCGGAGGGGGCGAACGCGTTACCCGATGGCGAGCCGCACGGCACGCTGGCGATCGTGCGCGAAGTGGTCAGCGAGCCGATGTTTCTGCTGCTCATCGCCGCAGCCGGCATCTACCTGATGCTGGGCGATCCGCACGAAGCCATGCTGCTGCTGTTTTTCGTGGCCGTGGTGATGGGCATCACCCTCTATCAGTCGCACAAGACCGAGCGCGTGCTGCAGGCCCTGCGCGATTTGACCAGCCCGCGCGCCCTGGTGCTGCGCGATGGTGAAAAACAGCGCATCGCCGGGCGCGAGGTGGTGCGCGGCGACATCGTGATGCTCGCCGAAGGCGACCGCGTGCCGGCGGATGCGCGGCTGCTGATGTGCAATGGCCTGTATGTCGACGAATCGCTGCTGACCGGCGAAGCGGCACCGGTGGGCAAGGCGGTCGGCGACGGCCAGCCGGTCACGCTGCGACCTGGTGGCGACGATTTGCCGCTGGTCTATTCCGGCACGCTGGTGGTGCAGGGACAGGGCATTGCGCGGGTGATCGCCACCGGGCCGCGCACCGAGATCGGCCGGATCGGCAAGTCACTGCAAACCTTGCGTCCCGAACCCAGCCCGGTGCAGCGCCAGATGCGCCGGATGATGTGGGCGTTTGCCGGACTGGGCATCATTTTGTGCGGCGTGGTGGTGGTGCTGTATGGCCTCACCCGGGGCAGCTGGCTCGACGCCCTGCTCGCCGGCATCACGCTCGCCATTTCCCTGCTGCCGCAGGAGTTTCTGGTGGTGCTCACGGTTTTCCTCGCGCTGGGGGCGTGGCGCATTTCGCGCAGTCATGTGCTGACGCGGCGTATTCCGGCGCTGGAGACGCTCGGTGCCGCCACCATTTTGTGCGCGGACAAGACTGGCACCATCACCGAAAACCGCATGACAGTGACGCAGTTGCTGGTGCGTGACGCAAACTACCTGGTCGATTACGGGCAGGCGAATGAGTTGCCCGAGCGGTTTCACGAACTGGTCGAGTTCAGCGTGCTGGCGAGTCTGGTCGACCCGTTCGACCCGATGGAAAAAGCCTTTCGTCGCCTCGCTGATCATTATCTTGCCGGTACCGAGCACCTGCACGACGACTGGACGCTGGTAGCAGCATTATCCGCTGAGCCGCGACATGCTCGCCATGACGCATGGCTGGCAGGCCACCCAGCGCGACGAATACGTGGTGGCCGCCAAGGGCGCGCCGGAAGCCATCGCTGACTTGTGTCACTTGTCTGCGGCGGAAACCGCGGTCATCGCCGAACAGGCGAACTGCCTGGCAGAACACGGCCTGCGCGTGCTGGCAGTCGCCAGAGCGACGTTCGAAGGCGCAACGCTACCGCCCCTGCAGCATGATTTTCCATTTGTTTTTCTCGGCATGATTGCACTGGCCGATCCCGTGCGCCTGCGGGTGCCGGAGGCGATCCGCGTGGCGCGCCGGGCCGGCATGCGGGTGGCGATGATCACCGGCGATTATCCCGGCACTGCCGAGGCCGTTGCACGCGAAGCCGGCATCGATCTGGCCGGAGGCATTCTCACTGGCCCGGAGATCGATGCGCTTGACGACAGCGAGTTGCAGCATCGGCTCAAGACCACCCACGTGTTTGCGCGCGTGGCGCCCGAACAGAAGCTGCGCCTGGTGCAGGCATTCAAGGCCGATGGCGAAGTGGTGGCGATGACCGGCGACGGCGTCAACGATGCGCCCGCGCTCAAGGCCGCGCACATCGGCATTGCCATGGGCGGGCGCGGCACCGACGTCGCGCGCGAGGCGTCTTCGCTCGTCCTGCTGGACGACGACTTTGCCACCATCGTCGATGCCATCCGCCTGGGGCGGCGCATTTTCGACAATCTGCACAAGGCGATGGCCTATATCCTCGCGGTGCACGTGCCGATTGCCGGAATGGCGCTGCTGCCGCTGCTGTTCGGGCTGCCGCTGGTGCTCGCGCCGGTGCATATCGTGTTTCTGGAACTCATCATCGATCCCGCCTGTTCGATTGTGTTCGAAGCCGAGCCGGAAGAGCCCAACAGCATGCAGCGGCCGCCGCGCCGGCCGGACGCGCCCCTGTTCAGCCTGCGCACCCTGCTGCTGTCGCTGCTGCAGGGCGCGATCCTGTTTGTTGCCGTGGCTGCGGTATACGCCACCGCACTGCAATTGGGGCGGGAAGCCGACGAAGTGCGTGCACTGACCTTCACCACCTTGGTGATCGGCAACCTGGGCCTGATTCTGGCCAACCGCTCCTGGTCGGGCAGCCTGCTGGCCTCGCTGCGCACGCCAAATGCCGCGTTGTGGTGGGTAGTGGGCGGCACACTCGGCTTCCTGGCGTTCGTGCTCTACGTGCCGGGCCTGCGCGAATTGTTCGGCTTCACCTATCTGCACCTGAATGACGTGCTGCTGGCGTTCGCCGCTGGCGCGACGGGAATAGGGGGGTTCGAGTTGTTCAAATGGATGCAGGTGAGACAAGCAGGCAAGCGGTAAGCAGATTGACCCCGTGTCTTCCTTGGCGGGGACTTGAAAATGCAATATTTCCCTATATTTACTAGGCTTATTGAATGCATTGAATAGGAACGCCACATGCCTGCTACCCGACCCGCCGCCGTTGCAGGATTGTTCTACCCGGACAACCCGATCGAACTCAAGCACACTCTGACCGACCTGCTGGCAAACGCCAAGGCAACCACGTTGCCGCATCCACCCAAGGCGCTGATCGTGCCGCATGCCGGTTATATCTATTCGGGCGCCGTTGCCGCCAGCGCCTACGCCCGGTTGGGCGACTTGCGTGGGCGCATTCGTCGGGTGGTGCTGCTCGGCCCCACCCATCGCGTCTATGTTCGGGGACTGGCGCTGCCCGAGGCGGAGCGCTTTGCGACACCGCTTGGCGAAGTGCAGCTGGATCGCGCGGGCATGCAGCAACTGTCCAGCCTGCCGCAAGTGACCCAAAGCGCAGCGGCGCACCAGATGGAGCATTCGCTGGAAGTGCAGCTGCCTTTTTTGCAGCAGGTGCTGGGCGATTTCCAATTGCTGCCACTGGCGGTGGGCGAGGCGACTGCGGCCGAGGTGGCCGAAGTGCTGGAAATGGTGTGGGGCGGCGATGAGACGCTGATCGTGATCAGTTCCGACCTGTCGCATTTTTTGCCTGACGCTGTCGCCCGCAAGGTGGACGGCGGCACCGTGGACGCCATCCTGGCGCTGAATTCCCATCTTAACCACGAACAGGCTTGTGGTGCCACGCCGGTCAACGGCCTATTGCTGGCAGCGCGCAAGCATGGCCTGCGTCCAGTTGCGCTGGACGTGCGCAATTCCAGTGACACCGCCGGCGACCCTGAGCGGGTGGTCGGCTACGCTTCATTTGCCTTCGAGGCTGAGGTTGATGCGGATCAGCCGGATACGGAAAAGGGATCGACACTCTTAAAACTGGCGCGCTCCGAAATCGCCTCGAAGCTGGGACATGAGACTGCATTTCCAACTCAGGCGAGTTGGCTGCAGGAGCCGGGCGCCAGCTTCGTCACCCTTACCCGGCAGGGCGAGCTGCGTGGATGCATCGGCACCCTGGAAGCACACCGGCCGCTGGGTCTGGATGTGAGGGAAAACGCCGTGGCGGCGGCCTTCCGCGATCCGCGCTTCATGCCCTTGACCCGCGAGGAATTCGACGACATCCGGGTTGAGGTTTCACTGCTTTCACCAACCGAAGCCTTGGCGGTGGCGAGCGAAGAACATGCGCTGGCCACGTTGCGGCCCGGCATCGATGGAGTGGTGTTCGAGTATGGGCATTACCGCAGCACCTTCCTGCCGCAGGTGTGGGAGCAACTGCCCGAGCCGGCCGAGTTTCTCTCACACCTGAAGCGCAAAGCCGGCCTGTCGATGGATTTCTGGTCTGAAAGTGTGCGCCTGTCGCGCTATACGGTCAGCAAGTGGAAGGAGCACCTCGCATGAGCATTCCCGAATCGCATTACCCCGCACGCTGGTGGCATGCGCTGCCCGATGGCCGCATCCAGTGCGACCTGTGTCCGCGTGACTGCAAACTGCACGAGGGACAGCGCGGCCTGTGCTTCGTGCGCAAGATGGAAGGCGGACAGATGGTGCTCACCACCTATGGCCGCTCGTCCGGCTTTTGCGTCGACCCCATCGAGAAAAAACCGCTGAATCATTTTTACCCCGGCTCGTCAGTGTTTTCTTTTGGCACCGCCGGTTGCAACCTCGCCTGCAAGTTCTGCCAGAACTGGGATATTTCCAAGTCGCGCGAGACCGACACCATGGTCGATCAGGCCATGCCGGATGAAATCGCCGCTGCCGCCGAGCGGAGCGGCTGCAAGAGCGTGGCCTTCACCTACAACGACCCGGTGATCTTCGCCGAATACGCGATGGACGTGGCCGACGCCTGCCATGCGCGCGGTCTCAAGACCGTGGCGGTCACCGCCGGCTACATTCATGACGCGCCACGGCGAGAGTTCTACGCCAAGATGGACGCGGCCAACGTCGACCTCAAGGCCTTCACCGAGGATTTCTATTTCAAGCTGACCGGCGCGCACCTGCAACCGGTGCTCGACACCTTGATCTATCTGAAGCGCGAGACGAATGTCTGGCTCGAGATCACCACGCTGCTGATACCCGGCCACAACGATTCCGACGCCGAAATCGAGGCGATGAGCCAGTGGATCATGCGTGAACTCGGGCCCGACGTGCCGCTGCATTTTTCTGCCTTCCATCCCGACTGGAAGATGCTGGATGTGCCACCCACCCCGGCGTCCACGCTCACGCGTGCGCGCGACATCGCGCTGAAGACCGGGTCTGCATTATGTCTACACCGGCAACGTGCACGACACCGCGGGCGGCACCACCTCCTGCCCGAGCTGCCATGAGCCGCTGATTGTGCGCGACTGGTATCGCATCGACCAGTACAGCCTGACGCCAGACGGCCATTGCCCGCACTGCGGCAGTGCCATCGCCGGCCGATTCGGCGCGTTCAGCCATCCCTTCGGCAACCGCCGTATCCCGGTTGCCATGCACCGTGAGGATCGGGCATGAGCACGTCGACCCTGGCCCACATTCCCGCCGGTAGCGCCACCATCGAGGGCATGTTGGAAATTCCCGAGGGTGCCATCGGGCTGGTTTTGTTCGCTCACGGCAGCGGTTCGTCGCGCCACTCGCCGCGCAACAACTATGTTGCCGGCATGCTGCGCCAAGTGGGTGTCGGCACTTTGCTGATGGATTTGCTGACGCCGGAAGAAGACCGCGACTATGCTCAGCGCTTCGACATCGGCTTGTTGACGCGGCGCCTGCTGGATGCAGCGCGCTGGGTCGGCGCTCAGGAATCCACCCGGCATTTGCCGCTCGGTTTCTTTGGCGCCAGCACTGGCGCCGCGGCCGCGCTGGAGGCCGCAGCGGCGCTGGGTGACCAGGCCCGTGCGGTGGTTTCGCGCGGTGGCCGTCCCGACCTCGCCAGCGAGCAGGCCTTGATGAAGGTGGCCGCGCCGACGCTGTTGCTGGTCGGTGGCTACGACGACGGGGTGATCGATCTCAACCAGCTGGCCTACGATCAACTGCGCTGCGAGAAGGAAATGGTGATCGTTCCCGGCGCCACCCACCTGTTCGAGGAACCCGGCACGCTGGAGGCTGTGGCGAGCAGGGCGGCGGGGTGGTTTGCGGAGCATTTTGTTTCGTCACCCCGGCGCTTGTCCCCGTAAGGGGGAAAGCCGGGGTCCAGTTAAACAGGCTGGATGCCGGCACGTGTGCCCTTTGGGTATACGCCGGAATGACGGATTCCCGCCAGCCCACGCTGGCAGCCCGCCACCTCGCATGGCATGATCAACCGCATGTCACCGGATCAAGCCCAAGCTAATGCCGTTTTCGTCGCCCGCGGCCTTACCAAGGTCTACCGCATGGGCGAGGTCGAAGTGCAGGCGTTGCGTGGCATCGATCTCACGCTGTATCGCGGCGAGTTGGTGGTGTTGCTCGGCCCCTCGGGCAGCGGCAAGTCGACCCTGCTCAACATTCTCGGTGGGCTCGATGCGCCCAGCAGCGGCGAGGTGCGTTATCTCGACCACATGCTGACCGGCGCGACCGAAACCGAACTCACGCGTTTCCGCCGCGAACACGTCGGCTTCGTTTTCCAGTTCTACAACCTGATTCCCAGCCTGACCGCACGCGAGAACGTTGCGGCGGTGACCGAGATTTCGACCGCGCCGATGCGGCCGGAAGATGCGCTGGCGCTGGTGGGGCTGGGCAACCGGCTCGACCATTTCCCGGCACAGCTTTCCGGTGGCGAGCAGCAGCGGGTGGCGATTGCCCGCGCCGTCGCCAAGAACCCGGCGGTGCTGCTGTGCGACGAGCCGACCGGCGCGCTCGATTCGGCCACCGGGGTGGTGGTGCTCGAAGTGCTGGAAAAGGTGAATCGCGAGCTCGGCACGCTGACCGTGCTGATCACCCACAACGTCGGCATTGCTGATATGGCCGACCGCGTGATCCGTTTGTCCGACGGCCAGATCGCCGAGATTCATGAAAACCCCGCGAAGAAGGCGGCACGCGAGCTGTCCTGGTAGCGCCCGCCGATGAAAGCGCTCGACCGCAAACTGTTCCGCGACCTCTGGCACCTGCGCGGCCAGGTGCTGGCGATTGCGGCGGTGATCATGGGCGGCGTCGCCACCATGGTGATGTCGCTCTCCACCTACGATTCGCTGGTCACCACGCGTGACCGTTTCTACGGCGAATACCGTTTCGCCGACGTCTTTTCCGGCCTGAAGCGTGCGCCCGATCCGGTGGCCGAGCGGCTTGCCGCGCTGTCCGGGGTGGAGCGGCTGGAAACGCGGGTGAGGGCGGGGGTGAAGCTCGAGGTGGCCGGGTTTGGCGATCCCATCACCGGTTTGCTGCTGTCGCTGCCGGATGTGGGCGAGGCGCAGCTCAACGCGCTGTACATCAAGCGCGGCCGCACCGTGCAGCCGTGGAGCACGGACGAGGTGATCCTGTCCGACACCTTTGCCGACGCGCATCGTTTCCAGCCGGGCGACAAGCTGGCCGCGATCATCAACGGCAAGCGCAAGCAGCTCACTGTGGTGGGGGTCGCGGTGTCGCCGGAATATGTTTACCAGATCGCACCCGGCGCCATGTTCCCCGATTTCAAGCGCTACGGCGTGTTGTGGATGGGACGTAACGCGCTCGCCGCCGCCTACGACATGGAGGGCGGCTTCAATCAGGTCAGCCTGACGCTGGCGCGCGATGCCAAAGAGCAGGATGTGATCGACCAGGTTGATGCCATTCTGGCGCCCTACGGCGGCACCGGCGCCTATGCGCGGCGCGACCAGTTTTCCAATCGCTTTCTGAGCGAAGAACTGAAACAGCTGCAGACCATGGCCACGGTCTTTCCAGCCATTTTTCTGGGGGTGGCCGCATTCCTGCTGAATGTGGTGCTGAGCCGGCTGATTGCCTTGCAGCGCGAGCAGATCGCCATTCTCAAGGCGTTTGGCTATCGCTATCTGGCGATCGGCGTGCACTACGTCAAGCTGGTGCTGCTGATGGTGCTGCTCGGGGTGGCAGCCGGGGTGGCGCTCGGCACCTGGTTCGGCCAGGGGCTGTCCCACGTCTACATGGAAACGACCTTTCGTTTTCCCTACCTCGACTACCGGCTCAATCTCGGCATCGTGCTGATCGCGCTTGCGGTGGCGTCGGTGGCGGCGGTCAGCGGCACGCTGCTGTCCGTCGCGCGCGCGGTGCGGCTGCCGCCGGCCGAGGGCATGCGTCCCGAAATGCCGGTGGCGTACCGCACCACCCTGATCGAGCGCATCGGCCTGCAGCGCTGGTTCAGCGCGCCGACGCGCATGATCCTGCGCCACATCGAGCGGCGGCCGCTGAAGTCGCTGCTGACGGTGCTCGGCATTGCCTGCGCCTGCGGGCTGATGATGGTGGGCAATTACCAGAAGGGCGCGATCGACTTCATGGTCGACGTGCAGTTTCGTCAGGCCTCGCGCGAGGATCTGGGACTCACCTTCATCGAACCCACTTCCGGCCGCGCGCTGCACGAACTGGCGGCGCTGCCGGGCGTCGATTTCGTGGAAGGCTTTCGCGACGTGCCGGCGATTCTGCGCTTCCGGCAATACCGCCATCGCGCCGCGCTGTTCGGCATCCAGCCAACCGGCCAGCTGCACCGCTCGCTGGACAGCAAGCTGCAGCCTGTCGCGCTGCAGCCAGGCGGCGTGGTGCTGACCGACCACCTGGCCAACGCCATCCTGCACGTGAAGCCGGGCGACATGCTGACGGTGGAGATCCTCGAAGGCAGCCGGCCGGTACGGCAGATTCCGGTGCTCGGCATCACCAAGCAGTATCTGGGTGTGTCGGCCTACATGCCGAAGGATTCGCTGAATACCCTGATGCGCGAGGGCAATACGGTGACGGGCGCCTATCTGGCAGTGGAGCCGGGCGCGGAGCCCTCGCTTTACGCGCTGCTGCACGAACGCCCGCGCGTGCTCGGCATGGTCGCCAACGCGGCGGCGATCCAGAGCTTTTACGCCACCATTGGCGAGTTCATCCTGTTCTACAACCTGGTGGCCACGGTGCTCGCCGGCGCGATCGGCTTTGGCGTGGTGTACAACAGCGCGCGCATCGCCCTGTCCGAGCGCGGCCGCGAGCTTGCCAGCCTGCGGGTGCTGGGCTTCACCCGTGGCGAGATCGCCTATATCCTGCTGGGAGAACTGGCGCTGCTGACCGGGGCGGCGATTCCGGTTGGTTTCCTGGTCGGTGTCGGCCTGGTCGGCATTCTGGTGGTGGCGTTCAAGAGCGAGCTCTACCGGCTGCCGCTGATCCTGACGCCGGAAAACTACGCCATGGGGGCCAGCGTGGTCATCGTGTCGGCTTTGCTCTCCGGCCTGCTGCTGTGGTTCCGCCTCGGCCGGCTGGATCTGGTGGCGGTACTGAAAACACGCGAATAGGGAAGTCAAAGCATATGCGGTTACGCGCAAAAATCGGGATGCTGGCCACCACGGTGCTGGTGGTGGCGGGGCTCGGGTATGGATTCCTGTCGCGGAAACTGCCGGTGGATGTTGCCGCCGTGGAGACCGCGCCGCTCACCGTGTCGGTGGAAGAGGAGGGCAAGACGCGGGTGCAGGAACGTTATCTGGTATCCGCTCCGGTGGCGGGTTACGCCCGCCGCATCGATCTCAAGGCGGGCGACGCCGTGGCGGTAGGACAGGTGCTGGCAGTGATCGAACCCGCGCGGTCGGGGGCGCTCGACCCGCGCACCGAAGCGCAGGCGCAGGCCCAGGTGCGTGCGGCGCAGGCGGCGTTCGCGGTGGCACAGGAAAACGCCCGCGCAGCTGCTGCGACCACCCAGTTGGCGCAGCAGGAACGCGTCCGTGTCGAAGCCTTGTGGCAGTCCAATTTCGTTTCACCGCAGGCGCTCGACAGTGCACGCAGCGCGGAGACCCGTGCCCGGGCCATGCAACAAGCTGCGGCTTACTCGGTCAAGGTGGCGCAGTTTGAACTGGACATGGCGCGTGCTGCCGTCGCCAGCACGGCGAGGCTGCAGGCGGGTGGTACGGCCGAACCGATGCACGTGCGCGCCCCGGTGGCTGCACGCGTGCTGAGATTGATTCATGAAAGCGAGGGCGCGGTGGCGGCGGGCCAGCCGCTGCTTGAGGTCGGCAACCCGCAAAGCCTCGAAGTGGAGGCGGAAGTGCTGTCCACCCACGCGGTGAAAATTGTTCCCGGCACCCAGGTGATGCTCGATCGCTGGGGCGGAGAAGGCACGTTGCAGGGGAGCGTGCGCGTGGTGGAGCCCAGCGGCTTCACCAAGATATCTGCGCTTGGCGTCGAGGAACAACGGGTGCGGGTGATTATCGACCTCACCTCGCCGCGCGAGGTCTGGCAACGCCTGGGCGACGGTTACCGGGTGGAAGCACGCTTCGTTTTGTGGCAGGGCAAGGACGTCCTGCAATTACCGACCAGCGCGCTATTTCGCCAGGGCGCGGGCTGGGCGGTGTTCGTGCTGAAAGGGGGGCGCGCCACGCTGACCCCGGTTGAAATCGGTCAGCGCGCCGGGCTGCGAACGCAGGTGCTGTCTGGGCTGGATGCCGGCACTCAGGTGATCACCCACCCGGACGACCGGCTGAGCGACGGCGTGCGGGTCAAACCGCGCTGACCTCGTTGCCGGCTCACCATTTGTTCGAGGAACCCGGCACTCAAGGCATGCCGGGTTGCCTGGCGTGAGCGATGGATTGTTTGATGTTCCGGTTTACATGCTGTGGCGGCCTGCCTGCGCGTATTCCCGTTCATGTTTTTCCTGGCACACGATGCAGCGCTTGGCGGTAGGGTAGGCTTGCAGGCGGTCAAAGCTGATCTCGTCACCGCAGTCGATACACACGCCGTACGTTGCATCCTTGATGCGCCGGAAAGCCGTTTCGATATCCCGCAGTTCATGTACATGGCGATCCACCACGGCCACGTTGAAGTCCGCCAGCGCGTTGGCCATGGACTCATCGCCGCTGTCGCCGGGTTCATTGTTGAGCAGGTCGATGCGATGTTGATCGCCGGTATTCTCCAGTTCCTGGCGCACCTCGATCAATAAGGCCTGGTAATCCCGTTTCAACTGCATGACGAGTTGTTCGTGTTGGGAAGGGGTGAGCGTAGTCATTCAATCTCCTGTTGATGTGCGCCTGCCAGAGATCAATTCGCCTCCCCACTCGCGGGGAGGGCGCCTATCCAAGGGCCGAACGCGGGGGTCGACGCCGGTTTACTGAATCTTCACTTCGGTTGCCTTGGATTTTGCTTTGGCGATCTTGGGCAGGGTCAGGTTGAGCATCCCGTCCTTGTACTCGGCTTTGATATTGGTGCCGTCAACATTGCCGGGCAGGGTGAAACTGCGCATGAAGCTGCCGTAGAAGCGTTCGACGCGGTGGAATTTTTTGCCTTTTTCTTCCTTCTCCTGCTTGCGCTCGCCGGATATGGAGAGTTCACCATTTTCGATGTTGACCTTGATGTCTTCCTTGCGAACTTCTGGCAGTTCGGCCTTGATGGTGAATGCCTTGTCGGTCTCGGCGATATCCACCTTGGGCGACCATTCCGTCGTGGAAAAAGCTTCACGGCTCAGACTTGGCCAACCCATTTTTGAAGTGTGGCGATCGAACAGGTCTTCGATTTCACGGAGGGGTTCCCATTTGACGAGTGCCATGCATTTCTCCTGAAAAAAGATTTGATAAATGGCACCTAACACGCCGGCAGCAGGGGCTGACGGTATGGTGGGGTGTGTGTTTACATTTCCTGATTCATCGCCGATGAGGTTAAACAATCAGGCGGAAATTAACGCCATACTGCTTGCCTTGCGCGAACCCGAGGCTTTTCAAAGTAGTACAAAGCCGACAAGCATCAAGGCGCATCCGCGCTGTTACTCAAGATAATGTCCATACAAAATAATAATAGGATGCGAATGTATTAAATCAAGACAGTGTTTCCGATGGATTCGAGGCAATCACGCAGGCTTTTCGGTAAATGAATTCTGGATTGCCCATGGCGTTTCGATTGACCGCACAGGCTTGGGCGTTCCCGAACTTTTTTGGGCGTCTGCACTATGCTGAACGGAGATGACATAGCTGGTTTCACTGTGCACATTCAAAGCCTCACTGCAGAGCAATCTCTCGCCAGCTTGCATACCTCGGTTGCGGGGCTGACGGCGTCCGAGGCGGAGCGGCGGCGGTCGGAGTTCGGTCCCAACCATGTCGAGGAAGTGCGCCGCGAGAGCCTGCTGCTTGCGTTTGCCCGCGAATTCACCCATTTTTTCGCCATCATCCTGTGGCTGGGTGCGGCGCTGGCATTTTTCGCCGAATATTTCGATCCCGGGCAGGGCATGGCGCGCCTGGGGGTCGCCATTGTCGGCGTCATCCTCATCAACGGTGTTTTTTCATTCTGGCAGGCGTACAAGGCCGAGCGGGCGATCGCTGCGCTACGCCAGTTGCTGCCGCAGCAGGTGGTGGTTGTACGCGACGGCGAGACCGTGCAACTGCTCGCGACCGAGTTGGTGCCGGGCGACCTTGTTATTCTGGAAGAGGGCGCGCTCGTTCCGGCCGATTGCCGGTTGATCGAGGCGTTCAGCCTGCGCATCAACACGGCGACGGTCACCGGCGAATCCTTGCCCAAGGCGTGCAATGCCGATCCCCATCCCGAGGTGTCGCCCCTGTTCGCAAAAAACATTGTGTTGGCCGGCACCGCAGTGGTGTCGGGGCAGGCGCGCGCGGTCGTGTACGCCACCGGCATGAGAACCGAGTTCGGCAAAATTGCCCATCTGACCCAGACAGCAGGCGAGGTCACTTCGCCATTGCAGCGTGAGATTGCGCGGTTGTCGCGCATGGTGGCGTTTCTTGCCAGCGGTCTGGGTGGCCTGTTTTTTTTGATTGGCCAGGCGCTCGGGTTGCCATTCTGGGAAAACCTGTTGTTCGCCATCGGCATCATCGTTGCCAACGTGCCGGAGGGCCTGTTGCCGACGGTAACGCTGTCGCTGGCGATGGCAACGCAGCGCATGGCGAAGCGCAACGCGCTGGTGCGTCATCTGCTTGCGGTGGAAACGCTCGGCTCGACCACGGTGATCCTGTCCGACAAGACCGGCACGTTGACGCAGAACCGCATGTCGGTGCGGCGTTTGTGGCTGGGCGGTGATTTTGTCGCGGCGGATGACCTGGCGGCGCAGCCGCGTCTGGCAGTGGATAACCTCGAATTCTTTGTCAATGCTGCGCTCTGCCACAATTTGAAAGAGACGAGCAACCAGGGCAAGCATGAATGGCTGGGTGACCCGATGGAAGTGGCGCTGGTCGGCATGGGCCGGGATATTGCAGGCAAGCTCGATGGGTATACGCGCGTTAGCGAGATTCCCTTCGACACCGATCGCAAACGCATGTCGGTGCTGGTTGAGACGTCGCAGGGGCGCATGCTGTACTGCAAGGGTGCGTTGGAGACACTGCTTTCAGTGTGCGAACACGTGCAACTTGATGGCGGGACTGTGCCGCTCGATGCCGCCGTGAAAGCCCGTCTGCTTGCCGCGCAGGACACCATGGCCGGGGTTGGCCTGCGCGTGCTGGCGTTTGCCCATGGCCCGATTGACAATGGCCTGCCCGCCGAGGAACGCGGCCTGATCCTGTCAGGTCTGGTTGGGCTGGAAGATCCACCGCGTCCCGAAGTACCGGAAGCCATCGCACGCTGTGGAACGGCCGGTATCCGCGTGATCATGGTGACCGGCGACCATCCGCACACGGCGCAGGCCATCGCCCGTGAAATCGGTCTGTTGAAGACCGGGCAACCGGTCGTTATTACCGGCGACGAGCTGAGCCGCCTGTCTCCGGCGCAACTGCAACTGGCGCTGGATGCTCCGGAGATTCTGTTCGCCCGCGTGGCCGCCGTGCAGAAGATGCAACTGGTCGAGGCGCTGCAGAAAAAGGGCGAAATCGTTGCGGTGACCGGCGACGGCGTGAACGACGCACCGGCACTGAAGGCCGCCGATATCGGCATCGCCATGGGCGTGAGTGGCACGGATGTCGCGAAGGAAGCGGCCGACATGATCCTGCTCGACGACAACTTTGCCAGCATCGTTTCGGCTATTGAGGAGGGCCGCTCGGTGTTCGACAATCTGCGCAAGTTCCTCACCTACATCCTGTCCTCGAATATTCCCGAGCTGGTGCCCTACCTCGCCTTCGTGCTGTTCCGCATTCCGCTGCCGCTGACCATTATTCAGATCCTGGCGGTAGACCTAGGCACCGACATGTTGCCCGCGCTGGCGCTCGGCGCTGAAAAGCCTGACCCCGAGGTCATGCGGCGGCCGCCGCGCGCGCGCAACGAACGCTTGCTGTCGTGGAATCTGATTGCCCGGGCCTACCTGTTCCTGGGCGTGCTGGAAGCGGCCGCCGCGATGGCCGTTTTCTTCGTCGTGCTCAACTCTGCGGGTTGGATTTACGGCGAAACGCTGGCCCGCACAGACCCGCTTTATCTGCAGGCGACCACGGCCTGCCTGACGACGATCGTGATGATGCAGGTGATGAACGTTTTTCTGTGTCGCCATCCGCTCAAGTCCGCGCTGTCATTCGGGCTGTTCAGCAACCCGCTGATCCTGCTGGGCATCGCGGCGGAGCTGCTGATGATGCTGTTCATCATCTATACCCCAGCCGGTAACTGGCTGTTCGGCACGGCACCGGTGGGTGCGGATGTCTGGCTGCTCGCGCTGGCCCTTGCGGGCCTCATGGGGGGGGTGGAAGAAATACGCAAGGCGTGGCTGCGACGCGCCGGCACATGACGACCCTGTGTCAGGCGCTGGCCTGCCTGAGTATGGCCTCGACTTCCGTATCGTCCACTTGCGGAAAATCGGCATAGAACTGACCCACCGCGCGAAAGAATTCCGGCGCATGCAGACACACCACTTCGTCGGCATACGCCCGGATTTTTTCCAGCGTGTCCGGCGGCGCCACCGGCACCGCGCAGATCAGCCGCGCCGGCTTTTGCGCGCGCAACGCATGCAGCGCGGAAATCATCGTCGCCCCGGTGGCCAGCCCGTCGTCCACCACGATCACGATGCGCCCGGCCGGGTCGATCGGCGGACGCAGCGGCGTGTACTGCGCGCGGCGCTGGCGGATGGTTGCCAGTTGGGCCTGCTTTTCCTGCTCCAGATAGGCAGGAGTGCCACCGGCCGATTCCGCGTAGTCCGCGACATACGTCCAGCCCGATTCGTCGATTGAACCGATGGCAAACTCAGGATTGAACGGCGCGCGCAGCTTGCGCACCAGCACCACATCGAGTTCGCCATCCAGCGCCTGAGCCAGTTGCAGCCCCATCGGCACCGCCCCGCGCGGAATGGCCAGAATCAGTGGATGCTGGTTTTTGTAGGCGGCTAAAGCGTCGGCCAGCAACTTGGCAGCTTGATGGCGATTGGTAAAAACCATTTCGGACTCCTGAAATATTTGCACTCTTATCCTAGACAAAAGTGACCCGTTTGCGAACGCAAGGCTGGCGCGAGCAGGTGTGATTGAAATGACACTCCGGTTGCGCTTTGTCAGGCATAAGTTGTCATCTAACCCGGTTCGTCGGATTGGATGACAAGGGAAAAGGCCAGTCCCAGTGACTTTCTGAAATCTGCTGATCCGTCGTGCCAACCTGTTTTCCAGATTCGACTATCTTGAATAGTAGGTTCGTTAAAACAAGGAGTACGACATGGCCGTGGGCGAAATTTGCAACCGTGAGGTGGTCATCGCGGAGAAGTCACTTTCAGTAGTGCATGCAGCTCAGTTGATGCGTACGCACCACGTCGGCGATCTGGTGGTGGTCGAGGCAAGGGATGGCCGCAAGCATCCGGTTGGCATCGTCACCGACCGCGACATTGTGGTGGGGGTGGTCGCGGCCGGGGTGAATCCCGAGTCGCTCAAGGTGGGCGACATCATGGGTCCAGAAGTGGCAACCGTACGCGAAAGCGAAGGGCTGTTCGAGGCGCTGCGCTACATGCGCGACAAGGGCGTGCGGCGCATGCCGGTAGTGGACAGCATGGGCGGACTGATTGGTATCCTCACCATGGATGACATGCTGAGCCTGCTGGCCGAGGAAATGACCGAACTGGCGAAGCTGGTGTCTCACGAGCGACAACGCGAAGCAAGTTCACGTACATAAATTGAAGAAATTCTGACTTGACGTGCCTGACAGAGTGATTTTGGGTTGCTTTGTCTGGTTGAAACCGCAGCCATGAGCCGTCACTTACGGAGCAGCAAAATCACGTTTCTTTGCGACCGGTTTAACGTTGTAAACACCGGCCCTGAAGACTGGTGAGTTACAAACAGAGTATTGCATTCACTCGCGAGCGATTGCCTTGGTGGTCATGCTATTCAAATTGCAGGCCAGGAGGCGAAGGTACAAAATGGCACCAAGTTGGTTCCATGGGGGGGCATGTGAAGGCAAGGGTGAAATGGTACCAACTGGGCACGCGCAAAGCGGAAGGGCGGCAGATGAGTGTCCGAAGTGCGTCTACCTTTCCTCTCCATCCCGAATCCTTGTTTGCCATGACACCCGCGTTGCTCGCGAACGTTTCGTTGATGTGCGCGATATGCCGCACGCGCAATAGTCAACACCTGCCCACCATCCGATGAAACACTTTTTCATTAGTTACAACCGGGCCGACCGCTCCTGGGCAGAGTGGATCGCTTGGCAGTTGGAAGCCGCCGGGCATTCAGTGGTCATCCAGGCTTGGGACTTCCGCGAAGGCGGCAACTTCGTGCTCGACATGCAACGCGCCGTGGAAGAGGCACAGCGCACCATCGTCGTGCTGTCGCCAGACTTTCTGGCCTCGAAGTTCACCGCCCCCGAATGGGCCGCCGCTTTCGCACAGGATCCCACTGGAGGCCAGGGCCGGCTGCTGCCGGTGCGGGTGCGCGAGTGCCAGCCCTCGGGGCTGCTTGGGCAGATCGTTTATATCGACTTGGTAGGCGCCAAGACCCGCGAGGCAGCGCGTGAGCGCCTGCTGGCCGGCGTGGCCGTTGCGCGCCGCAAACCGCTGGCCGAACCCGAACTGCCCCCGTTGGACCCAGGCCAGGCACGCACAGCGGCAGCGCCCGAGCCACCCTGGCCGCCATCGCTCGAATTGGCCTCGCGCGTGGTCGGCAGCTTGTTCTGGCGCGCCGTTCGCATCGTTGCATTAGTCATCGGGGTGGCGCTGGCGGTGTTGGCCTTCCTGTCCAGAGCGATGCCGGCATGGGTGGCGGCCAGTCCCGGGGCGTTGTATTCGGCCGCGCTGGTGTGGGGCGTGATGGTGGCGCTGGCGGCTGAGGCCGGCCTGCGTTTGTGGCGGCGCCGACGCGGCGGGCCGACAGCAGGCGGCAGGGGGGGCGCATGAAATCAGAGGAATGCCAGGCAGCACACCCCAACATGTGCACGCCGCGACACCTGCTGGCACGCTGGGCGCTGGCCTGCGTGTGCGGCTGGGCCGGTGTCGGTATCGGGGCCGCGCCCGCGCCTGATGCCGTGGCCCTGAGCGCGCTGCAGCAGGCCGAGGCTCGTATGAACGGCCTGGACGCCTTGCTCGAGCAAGTACGCGCTGCTGGCAGGGAGGCCAGCTCGCTGGGCTACGCCCGCGAAAACACCAGCGGCGCCTGGCAGGGCGCGCAGAAAGCTGACGAGGAGGCGGGCGCGGCCGTCCGGCGCGCCGGTGACTGCCTGCCTCGCCTGCGCGACGAACTCAACGGCGGTGATGTAGCGATACAGGTGCTGGAGCAAGCCATCGCGCAATCGCACCAAGCGGTGGAGGCCGTGGAAGGCGCATCGCCCGAGCGCCTGGCGCGCGCGGCGGGCGATTCCGATGCCGCGTTCCAGCGGCGCGGCGCCGCCGAATTGGGCTTGGCCGATCGCCAACGCAGCCTGGAGCGCCAGGCTCGCGAGTGCATCGCGCTCGTTGAGGCGGCCGACGAGGCGGTGAGGCTGGCGTTCGACCGCGCGGACCTATTCCGCCGAGAGGCTCGCGGGCTGCCGGCAGGATTTCAGCGCCTGCGCGCCGAATGGGAAACCGCGGCCACTGCCCACCGCGCGGCGGTGGATGCTGGGTTGCTGGCCTACCATGCCGAGCCCCTGGTGCTGCCGGCCGGCGAGCACATCGGCCAACTCGTGCGTTCGCTCGCGAGCCCGCCTGCGCGAGCGCCGGTCGACCCTGCTGCGCTGCGCGTGCTGATACGTGCAGACGCGGACCTCCAGCGCATCGCCATCGATCTGGCCCGCTTGCAGGATGCCGCTGCTTACATCGATCTGATCGTCGGCATGCAGGGACACGAATGCTTGGGCATGGCCTGCCGGTTGTTCGCCGCTGAACGTCGCGGCTTGGCGCCGCGTATGAGCGAGGCTCGCGTCGCCCGCGACGCCGCACTCGCCCGCTGGGCCGCTGCGTCGGCTTCTCTGGACGAGTTGCTGGCGCCCATGCAGACCGCACTGCAGAGCAACGCTGCGTCTTTGCAGCCGGCCGCAGCGGCGCTGGGGTCCGCGCTGGACGAAGCCGCCGCCGCCAGCCGCGCCGCCCGCAGCGCCGCCGATGCGCTTGAGGATGCTGCCGACATTGCTTTCGCCCAGGCAGAGCGCGAGTGGGAAACGGCCTATCGCCAGGCCTACGGTAAGCCGCCGGAGAGGGAACCTAAAATAATCGAAACTACCAGGAGTGTGATGATGGCGGAGCCGAAGCTCGCCATGGCCATGGCGCCCGACTTGCGCAGCCATGCCTACGAACTCTTCGCCGCGTGGGACGCGGAGCCGCGTGGTTTTGGCGCTTACACCTACGTGCTGCTGCGCAGCGCAAACGATCTCCAGACCCCTGCCGTCCGCCGGCGCTTCCAGACGTTGCTGTCCACGCTGGACAAGCTGCCCGAGGCAAGGCTCGTCGCACACGACCAGAGGCAGCACGTCAACTTGTTCTGCATTCCGGGCACGCGAGGAGCGGTCACGCCCAACGTGGCCTACGCCTCTGACCTGGGCCAGCAGCTCAAGCTGCGCGCCCAGAATGGGCTGCTGACGCGCAAGGATGTCAGCCAGCGCCTTGTCAATTCGCCCGGACCGTTTCTGATCACGTTGCCATCGCGCATCGCCGAAGCGTCGTCCAGTTCGCCGCTGCTGTTTGCCGACCTGTCGGCCTACCCTGACGCCGCTATCGCCGACCTGGCGGCGAACTATATGAACGGGCTGGTTGACGACTTCCCGAGCCAGCAGGCGCTGTGGAAGCCGCCGGTGCTGCAGCGCGTGGCGCTGGTGATGATCCATCTGGCCTCCGACGCCGGAGGGTTGGTGGTGAACGTCTTGCCCGCTGCGCAGGCACAGCCGCGCTGAGCGCAGTCTGTGTGGTACGCGATAGCAATAGGGTATGCGCCGCATGAAATCCCTCTGAGCCACCTTGATGGGGGCATGCAGATTGGGTGTATATGAGTCCAATGTGAGCCCCGCACTGCCGTCCCATCGGCATGGCCAGGCAAGGGACATGAAGGGGGCGAAAGCGGGCGTGTTTTAGCTGGATATACAGCCCGCTAAGCGGACATTGGCCTGCAATGAAACTTCGTTTCTTTGATGGCTTCTTTGCAAGCAAACGCGAGTTGATTCTCAGCTGCAGGTTACATTTTGGGGTGGCCTGCCTGGACGAATTCTCTTTCGCGTTTTTGCTGGCACACGATACAGCGCTTGGCAGATGGATAGGCCTGCAGACGGTTGAAGGGAACATCATCTCCGCAGTCGATGCATAAGCCGTATTCGCCATTCTTGATCCGCTGGAATGCTACCTCGATGTCCCGCAGCCCCTGGACCTGGCGATCCGACTATCGTCAGGTTGAAGTCCGCCAGTGCACTGGCCATCGACTCGTCGCCGCTATCGCCCGGCTCGTTATTGAGCAGATCGATGCGATGCTGCTCGCCGGCGTTTTCTAGTTCATCGCGTACTTCGCTTAGGAGTACCTGGTAGTCCGCCTTCAGTTGGGTGACGAGTTGATCGATCTGGGATGGGGTTAGGGCGTGCCATCGAACCTCCTGTGTAAGTGTGATTGAAAAAAGCTTCATCTTCAGGATAGCAAGCTCTCCTTCAATGGCGACAGAGTTTTTGGATGCAGATTAAATTCCGATATTCCGCCAGGCGCTTTATGAGCCAAATGCCATCGCCTCGGGTTCAAGCGGTATTTCGTTCCTTGATGAATGCCAGCGCCGCTTCTGCCGGCAAGGGACGGCTGAACAAATACCCCTGCATGAAATCGCAATGGTGCGAGGTCAGTAAAAGACGCTGCGCTTCGGTTTCCACACCTTCAGCGATCACCGCCAGTCCCAGGTTATGGGCCAAGGCGATGGTGGCGGTGCAGATGGCGACATCGTTGCTGTCGCTCTCGATGTCGCGGACGAAGGATTGGTCGAGCTTCAGGGTGTGGATCGGCAGCAGCTTGAGATAACTGAGCGAAGAGTAGCCCGTCCCGAAATCGTCGATCGACAGCCGCACGCCCAGGTCGCGCAGGGCCTTGAGCTTGCTGATGCTGGCGGCGGGATCGTGCATGGCCACCGATTCGGTGATTTCGAGCTCCAGATCGGAACCCGTCAGTCCATTTTTCTCCAGTGCGTGCGCAACCTGTTCCAGCAGAACAGGGGAGTGCAGCTGGTGCGCCGACAGATTCACCGCCATGGTCACGTCCTTGACCCCATCGTCCCGCCATGCGCGGAGCTGGCGGCAGGCCTCGTCCAGCACCCACTCGCCCAGCTGCAGGATGAGGCCGGTTTCCTCGGCCATGGGAATGAATTCCGCTGGCGAATATCAGGCCATTCTGCGGATGGCGCCAGCGCACCAGTGCTTCGACACCCACGATGCGGCCATCTCGGCTATCCAGTTGTGGTTGATAATGCAGCTCGAACTGTTTTGCTTCCACCGCCACCCGCAAGTCATGTTCCAGCATCAGGCGTTTCATCGCGGCCTGATTCATCTCGGCGGTGAAGAACTGGACATTGTTGCGGCCCTGCTGATTTGGCGTGATACATGGCGGTGTCGGCGTTCTTCATCAGCGTTTCGACGTCCTCGCCGTCGTCCGGATAAAAGGCGAGGCCGATGCTCGCCGTCGAATGCAATTCGTTCTTCCCGATACGGTAATTCTGAGCCAGCGTACGCAGAATCTTGTCCGCCAGACGGGCGGCGGCCGTGGCGTCTTCCACCTCGGTCAGCACCACCACGAACTCGTCGCCACCCAGACGCGCCACGATATCGCTGCCGCGCACGCTGTCGCGCAGACGGTTCGACACTTCCTTGAGCAAGTCATCGCCCACTGCATGACCCAGAGTGTCGTTGATGGTCTTGAAACGGTCCAGGTCGAGGAACATCACCGCCAGCGCCCGCTGTTCCCGATGAGCCATGTGCCAGCGCCTGTTCCAGCTGGCTTTGCAGGCTGAAGCGATTGATGCAGGCCGGTCAGCGCATCGTGATAGGCCAGCTGGCTGATTTGCGCCTCGGCCTACCTTGCGCTCGGTAATATCGGTAAAACTGGCGACGTAATGGCTGATATGGCCCTCGACATCGCGCACCACGGATATCGACATCCATTTCGGGTAGAGGGTGTTGTCCTTGCGTCGATCCACGATCTCGCCCTGCCAGTAGCCAGTCTCTCCCACTGCGGTCCACATGGCCCGATAGGTTTCGGGAGAGGTCTGTCCGGAAGCTCAGGATGTGGGGGTTCTCGCCCCGAATCTCGTCGATGGTGTATCCGGTCAGGCGGGTGAAGGTGGGATTCACGGCCAGGATGTGCTGGTCGCTGTCAGTGATGAGAATGGCCTCGGCACTGTGCTCGAACACGTTGGCGTAGAGTCGAAGCGATTCTTCCGCCAGTTTGCGTTCAGTGACGTCCTGCACGGTGCCGGTGGAGTGGATCGCTTTGCCTTGCTCGTCGTAGAAGGTCTCGCAGCGTTCGTTCACCCACTTGATGCGGCCATCCGGCATGCGCAGCCGGTGGGCGATTTCGTAAGGCACGCGGGTCGCCAGCGAGTCGGTGTAGGCCTGGTTGACCCGGTCGCGGTCTTCCGGATGGATGACGTTCAGGAACGCTTCATAGGATGCGCCGAACGCCGCCTTGTCGATCTCGAACAGGCAGAATATCTCGTCCGACCAGGTCAGTTTGCCGCTGGTCGATATCGAGCTCCCAGCTGCCGACCTGGGCGATGCGCTGCGCTTCATTGAGGCGTTTCTCGCTCTCCTTGAGCGCCGTCTCGGCCAGCTTCTTCTCAGTCACGTCGGTGCCGATGCTGACCATGAATTCGATCTCGCCATGCTCGTCGAGCAACACGGAGTTCGACCATTCGATCAGCCGCCGGGTGCCATCGCGGGCGACCCAGTAGTTGGTGTAGGTACCGCGCAGGGCTTGCGGATTGCGGACGAGGGCATTGAACGCCTCTTGCTGCACGCTTTCCCGTTCTTCCGGCGTCAGCAGGAAATCCCAGACAAAGCGCCCTTCGACTTCCGCAAACGAATACTGCGTCAGTTCCTCGCAGGCGCGATTGAAGCGGCGGATGCGCCCTTCGCGGTCGAGCACCACCACCAGGGCCCCGGCTTTATCGAGAATCGCGTTCTGCAGCGCGGAAATTTCGCGCAACTCCTGCGAGCGTGCCTCCACCTGGGCCTCCAGGTTGTGGCGGGCATCTGCCAGGGCATCCGTCATATGGTTGAAGGCATGGGCCAGCCGGCCCAGTTCATCGATGCCTTCCTGCGGCGCGCGCTGCGAGAGATCGCCCGCTGCAATGCGGTCGGCCACCCGGGTGAGATTCTGGATCGGGCGTGACAGCCCGCGCCCCAGAAAGTAGGCCACGACGCCGGAAAGCACCAGGAACAGTGCCAGTGCGAGATAGGTGACACGGCGCAGTTGGGCGGCCGGCGCCAGCGCCTCTGTCGGCGTCGATCTTCACCACCATGCCCCAGCCGAGGGCAGGCAGATAGCGCCAGGCCGCCACGCCTTCGATGCCGGCATAGTCGCGAATGACGCCCCGGCCATGATCGCCGGCCAGCGCCTTCTGCATCGGCAAGTGCCGCCTTCTGGAGCGGCACCCGGTAGTGGTAGGCAGCGTCCTGGACATGCCTGAGCGGGACGGTGTAAAAAGCGTCGTCGCCATCTTTCTGCGCCAGCACCGTTTCGCCGGTACGGCCCAGGCCGGTGCGGTCGGCCGTCACCGATTCCAGCTTGCTCATATCCAGCTGCAGGGCCAGCACGCCGATCACAACGCCATTTTCCAGCACCGGCGCAGACCAGAAAGGCAGCGGGCCGATTGCCTGAGGGCGCATAAAACGCAAAACGGGTGAGGTGGGTTTGCAGGGTCTGCATCGTCAGCGCGAAGCCCTTTGCCAACTGGGTATCGCGGTAGGGGCCGTGCCTGAGGTTGGTCCCCAGATCCGGCTCTTGCGTCAGCGAAAACACCACGTTGCCGGCGGTATCCATCAACAGCAAATCGTAAAAGTCCTCAGCTGCGCTGGAGGACTTCAGATAGTCGCCAAGCTGGCGTGCAGCGGATTGATAGGCTGGGGCGTTCTGTCCTCCGCTGCGAAAGGCCTGCCCCAGCGTGACAATCCCATTGCGGACGCTATCCCGGTGACTGAGCAGTCGGGCATCCGTCAGCCGCTCGGCAATGTAGCTATCGATTTGCTCGGCTTTTTTGTCCGCGATAGTGGACATGTTTGCCAGCACGGTTTCGCGCAGCGACGCCTCGAATGAGGCCAGATAAAACGCAGCCAGCCCCGCCAGCGGCAACACAGCCACCAGCAGATAGCTCAACAACAGGCGGGCGGAAATGGCGAGCGCGCTCATGGCCTGGCCCCGAACTGTTCGGCCACCAGCCGTTGCCACTCGGATTGCGAGCGATGGTCGGGAAAGGGATCCGGGCGCAAGGTGTCTCCCGAATCCCATACCAGATCGAACTGGCCATCTGCGCGTGCCTTGCCGATGCGCACCTGCTTCCACAAATGGTGCGTGCCGCGATCCACCGCAGCAATTCCAGAGGGTGAGGCCATGCTCTGATGCAGCAGGGCGTGCTTGACCTGTTCCGGCTCCACGGTGCCGGCATCGCGCACCGCCTGGGCCCATAGCCGCACCCCGACATAAGCGGCCTCGATCGGATCGCTGGTCACCCGATCGGCGCCATAACGTTTCTGGAATGCGCTGACAAATCTTTGGTTGGCCTCGCCCGGCACGCTCTGGAAATAGCTCCAGACCGCGTAATGGTTGGGGTGAAAAGCCTGGGGCCCGATCGCTTTCAGACCCTCTTCGGCGAGACTGAAAGACACCACCGGTACGGTGCCGAGGCCGGCCTCATGCAGGGCGCGGAAAAAATGCATGTTGCTGTCGCCGTTGACGGTATTGAGCACCACGTCAGGCTTCAGCGCGCGTATGTCCGCAATGACCGCGCCGAAGTCGGCATCGCCCAGCGGGCGGTAGCGTTCCGCCAGCACGGTGCCATGGGTGGCCTTGACCAGATCGCGAATGATGAAGTTGGCGGCGCGCGGAAAGAGGTAGTCCGAGCCCAGCAGGTAGACCCGCTTGCCCAGCGTGTCCAGCGCCCAGCGCGTGCCGGGAATGATCTGCTGGTTGGGTGTGGATCCGGTGTAAAAAATGGCAGGCGACTGCTCCAGTCCTTCGTACTGGAGCGGGTAGAACATCAGGTGCCGGTGTTTTTCCACTACCGGTTTCACCGCCTTGCGGCACGCCGAGGTCCAGCAGGCAAACAGAGCACTGACCTTGTCCGACGCGATCAGACGCTCGGCCTCGGCTGCGAACACGCCATCATCGGAGCGGCCATCCGCGACCACCATTTCAACTGGTCGCCCCAGCAACCCGCCTGCTGCATTGATTTCCTCGACCGCCAGGCGCACGGCGTCCACCAGTGGTCGCTCGTTCGCGGCCATGGTGCCACTGAGGGAATGCAGCACGCCGATCCGGATCGGCGCGGCTGGGTGGGGGCGGAGCAGCAGAAAGCCTCCGAGAGCTGTCGCCAGCGATAGGGCAATAATAACCATGGTGTTGTAGCGGGAACTCATGGCTCGATTGTAGCCGGGGAATGAACTTGCCTGCAGTTCGATGGCTAACCTGTTGATATATCGATGTAGTGGCTGGGATGTCCAGTTGCATGTTAGCAGACGGCGGGCGACAGGCAGGTACAAAAACAAGTCGCAGACGATGTGTTCATCCGGTCAATCAGTCATGGCCTGGCACAAAGCCTCGATCACCTGCAAGCGGAATGCGTGCCATTGCCGCCGCTGATTCGAAACATGCTTCTGATTGATTTCCAGTTCGATGCCGACATAAACGTCAGCCGGGAAACGGCGGCGCAGGTAGGCGGTAAAGCCGTCGGATTTGCCGGTGTAGGGGTAATTGCGGCGCACCTTCAAATCGGTGCTTGCGTCTTGAGCCGGACCTGCCAGCGGCGACACAGTTCGACCTCGCCAGCTCGCGCCGGATCGTAGAGCAGGCCGATATCGGCGTTGCGGATCGTCGCCGTCGAGCTCCGGCGTGAAGCTGTGGGAGGAAATGTGGATCACCCGCTTGCCGTGCGCAATCGCTTCGCGGATATGCGTCTCGACCTTGTTCCGGTAGGGCAGGTAATACTTTTCCAGAATCTCGCTGGCGCACCGATGCGGGCGCGTCGCGTGTGGCCTCGGAGTACAGGCGCGGATGGCCGATGGAGCGGTTGAGGTCGATCAGCAGGCGGCTGGTGGTGGAAACGAACAGGGGCGCAGCGAACGCCTTGGCCAAGTCCTCGGCCATGGCGAGCGCACCGGGGTCGTAGCCGCGGTGGGAGTGCAGCAAGTCCTCGAAGCCTGCAAACAAGCTCCGGTAGCGTGGCGGGATGCGGTTTCCGCCATGCTCGCAGGTGATCAGGTATCGATCGCTTCTGGCCATGCTTATCCACGCTCATTCCTCCACGCTCATTTCTCCAAAAACAAGCGTCCCGTTTCGAGGCAATCGCACAACGCGCGATAGACGCGCTGCAGGTGTACGTTCGAATGGTCATTGCCAAGCGCCCGCAGGATGCGGCGGGCGAGCGGCCCGTGTTCCAGCATCACGCGCAAGGTCTCGACCCAGAAGGTGGAACGGTTCAGCCCTGTCCGGTTGATGAGGTGCCGCCACAGTTCGCCCGCCCGATATTGACGGTCGGACAAGCCGAGCAGCCGCAGATAGCCGGCATCGTCGATCACCGCCTGATCGGCGTCGCGGATGCAGGCGTGCAGGATCCTGGCCAGGCTATCGGTGCTGATCGCTTGCTGCATGGCGAGGGGCGACCATTTGTCATCGTAGAGCGAGCGGATGACGGCAGTGGCGGCGGCAGCGATGGCGAGGTCGGCCTGCGGACATTCCTGCACGTCGATCACGCGGATCTCGATGGCGTTGCGGTCGAAGCGCGGGATCGCGCCGCGGGCGTTGAGCCATTCGTGCTGCAACACGCCCTGCGGGTCGAGCGGCGCGATGTCGCGGTACATCGGCTCCAATACTTGCGCCTCGTATTCGGCGCGGCTGCTGATCGTGTCCGGGATCACCTGGCCGATCACCGAAGGGACTCTGTGGACGGCGCTGCAGTAAGTCGCCATGCGGGTGTCCAGATAGCCGCTGGGCTGGCCGTCGGCGATGGGCGAGCTGGCGGCGAGTGCCGGCAGGATCGGCAGCACCAGCCGCACCGCGGCGTGCAGACGGGCGAACTCGGCGTCGTCGGCGAAGGGCAGGTTGAGGTGCATGCTCTGCAGGTTGGCCCGGCCGTGTCGCTGGCAGTCGAAGATGCGGTCGTAGGCCTGGTAGATGGGCGCCTGGTCGTGGGGCCACAGGCGCGTTTCGGCGGCGGGGTCCATCCACGGGTGCATGCCGCTGGGCATGAGCCGGGCGCCCATGGGCTGCAGCAGGCGGTTGATGGCTTCGACCTCGGCCTGGAAGCCCGCGGCAAGGGGCTCGAGCGCGGGATCGGGACGGGCGTTCTTGAGCTCGACCAGGTGCAGCACGAGCTCGTTGGACCAGCCGAAGCGTCCGCGATCCACTTCCGCCTGCATGCTGCCCGATGCCGCCTGCAGCAAGGCGTCGGCGATCGGCAGGACCGCAAGCGTCTGCCGGTCGACGATCATGTATTCCAGCTCGATGCCGTAGCCCGCAAAGGCATGGAGCGCAGGGGCGGCAGCCATCAGGTGCTCACCCAGCTTGCGCGCTTCGATGCGGCGCACGAACGAGCCCATGATCTCGCGGTAGAGGGCGTCCTTCAGCACGCCGTCCTCGTTGCCGGCGTCGACGTTGGGATTGTCGTTGACCTCGATGACGTAGCAGCGGTTGCCGACCTGCTTGATGTCCACGCCGTAGAGGCCGTCGCCGATCAGGTTGGCTGCCTTGAGGGCGATCTTCACCACGTCTTCCGGCGCCTCGGCCACCGCCACCGCCTGTACCGGGCCTTCTTCGTAGCCGGTGCGTCCCTGTTCGCGCTTGACGATCTGCCAGTGCCCGGCGGCCATGAAGTACTTGCAGACGAACAGCGGCCGCCGGTCGAGGATGCCGACGCGCCAGTCGAACTCGGTGGGCAGATACTCCTGCGCGACGATCAGCTCCGATTTCTGCAGCAGCGCGTCCACTTTCGCGAGCAATTCCTGCTCCGATTCCACCTTGACCACGCCGAGCGAAAACGAGCTGTCCGGCTGCTTGAGCACGCAGGGCAGGCCGAGGCTGGAAATGATCTGGTCGACGTTGTCGCGGTGCACCATCAGCGTCCGCGGGGCGGGAATGTTGTGGCGGGTGAGCAGTTCGGCGAGATAGACCTTGTTGTTGCAGCTGAGGATCGACTCCGGATCGTCGATCACCACCAGGCCTTCCGCGGTGGCCCGCCGCGAGAAGCGGTAGGTGTAGTGGTTGACGAAGGTGGTGTCGCGGATGAACAGGGCGTCGAACTCGGGCAGCCGCGCCAAGGTCGGTGCGCGTGATGAACTCCACCGCCAGGCCCACGTCCGCTGCCGCCTTCTCGAAGTGCTGCAGGGCACGGGCGTTGGATGGCTGCTCCGGATTGTCGGGATCGTGCAGGATGGCCAGATCGTAACGCGGCGCAGGGCGCTTGTGCGTGCGCCGCCGGTGGCCCATGAAATACGCGGTGGCGGCCTCCACCACGAAATCGTGATGCGGCGGCGGGATGTCGCTGGCGGCGATGGCGCGCACGCTGCGCAGCTGCCAGTGGTCGCGGTGGCGTTCGAAATGGGCGCGCAGCAGGGGCGCCTGCAGCAGGCTGAACAGCTGATGGCTGAGCGCAGCGTGGCGGCTCGCCATGTTGCGGCCGAAGTAGATGCTGAGTTCGAACGTGTCCGACTTGATCGGCGCCAGCGATTTCTGGACCAGCTCGTCCAGATCCTCGGTCAGCAGCCGCACCAGGTTCTGCGATTGCAGGTCTTCCATGGTGCTGACGCGGGGCAGCGGCTTGTGGCCGCGCGCCTCGGCCAGCAGCGAGACGTAGTAGCCCAGGCTCTGGTAGCGATAGGATTTGCACAGGTTGAACACCTTGACCGAGCGCCCCTCGCCATAGGCGGGATCGGTCAGGTAGGTGCGCGCCGGCGACGACGCTGACGCCGGGAATGTCGAGCGGCCAGTCGCGCGGGTTGTCGACGACGATGAGGATGCTCATGGCCCGTCCCTGGGCGCAGCCTGCGGCGGGTAGACCAGCAGCAGGTTGGCGTCATGGGTGACGATGCCGAGCAGGATCGCGCCGAGCACGCGATCGATGTTGATCCAGTATTCGTGCGACGGGCCGTAGGGGTGCAGGTCGTAGGGATCGACCACCAGCACGCTGCGCTTTTGCCGGTCATAGCCCGCGATCACGACGAAGTGTCCGGCACGGCAGGCCGCGAATGTCGTCAGGCTCGTCGTTGGGCCCGTATTCCCGCGCCGCGCGATACAGGTAGGTGGAACTCAGTCCGGTGAGGATGGGCAGGTTGCGGCGCAGCAGGCCGCGAATCAGCGGGCGCGAGAGATCGGTCAGCCGCAGCCGCCCGCCCAGGCGCAGGAACTCCAGATAGCCCTCGGTGACATGCTGCAGCCTGGCGTCCTGCGGTTTCGCCTCGCGCTGGCGCTGCAGGCGCTCGGCAATGTCCACGCCCGGCGCAAACCAGGTGGGATCGAACACCGTCAGGTTGTAGGTGTAAATGGTGGCCTGGTAGCCCTGGCGCAGGGCATCGCAGGCCAGAAAGATCGCGAAGGTGCCGCCGTGCTCCAGCTTGTGGGTGCGGTCGATCACCTCCGGCAGCGGCGCATCCTCGCCCCAGTAGTTGTAGACGGCATGCAGGCAGGTCGGGCCGCAGGTCGTCTCGTCCGGCTGCGGCAGCATCCTGACGGGCAAACGCAAGATGATCGGATGCATGAAGCAGACCTCCCCAAAAGATTCTTGTGCCTGTTTTATAGATTGTGGCAACGCGACAGGCCAAGCGTGATCGCGCTTACCCTGTCCATATGCGCGGCCTTGCAGGGCAAGTGCCTCGCCTAGCGTTCCCACACCACGCGCAGCAGGTTCTCCTGCTCGTTGTAGTGATATTCCAGTTCGCCCTGGTAGGCATGATGCAGCGCTTCGCCGATTCCGCGGGCGAGATGGATGTCGGTGGTGGTGATCTGGATGCCGTCAGTCCTGATCCTCGATCTTCATGATCCGCTTCAGCGGATGCTCGGCCTTGGCGCGTGCTTCCTCGTTGCTTCGCCAGATGCAGCAATTCCTCGCGGTGATCCTTGAAGAACGCACCGCCCACGCTCACATAGCCGGCCGGGAAATCGTCATGAATGCGATGGCAGGCCGGGCACATTTCCTCGTGGGCCTGCGGCAGGCTTCGCCAGCCATTGCCAGCGCCCGTCGTGGAACACGGCGCCGCATTGCGGGCATACCGTGGGTTCCGGCAGTTTGTGCTTGGCCTTGTAGGTGTCGTGTCGGGTTTCCTGCGACCAGACGGTCGCGACGGACGGGGTGGAAGTCAGTGAATCGGGTTTTCATCTTTCGCTCCTTGTTAGATGACAACAAAAACTGCCTGCTTATATCCACTCTTTTTCCGCGACAGGACGCTGTTCTCCCCATAGCGCGCCCGGCGGCAGATCAAGCAGGGAATAGGCGCCTGCCTTCAGAAACGGCAATGAGCGTGCGGCGGCAAGCATCATCCGCGCCGCCAGCCCCGCCTCGTCGTAGCGGGCCTCCAGCAACCAGGACGCATGGCTGGTCTCTTCCGGTGCGGCGCGGCGTTCCAGCGTCATGCCATGGTTGGTTTCTTCCAGCGCGGCGATGCTGGGGACTGCAAATACCTGCGTCTGTTCATCGAGAAAGAGGGGGTCGTTGACGATGGCGTTCTCCACTGCGGCCGCGTCTGCCGAGGGTTCCAGTTCGACATAGACGTAACGCTGGAGGGCGCCGCCCACGGATGTGCATTCGGTCGCCAGCGCTTTCCTGACGCCCTGGATGCCTGCCGCGGCCAGGGTGTGGTGAAGGCTGGTCCCGGTGTGCAGGCTGGTTTCCGTATGCCCGCGGGGCGCCAGCAGCGCGAACTGGCTGCGAAACAGGGAGAGGGCGCCGGGGTCGCAACCTGCGCCGACGATGGCCGGCACCTTGTGATGCAGCGCGGCCCGATGGATTTCCGACTTGTGGTCGAGGAAGGCGTCGCCGTGGAGGCGTGCGCATTCCACCACGCGGAATGCGGCCTTGCAGCAGGCCTTGCGCAATCCCCATGACCGCATCGACCGGAACGCAGATGAGCGCGGCATCCACCTGATTCAGCTCGCTGATATGGGTCACGGCAGGCGCTTTCAACCAGGGAGCGTGGCGCACTTTCGGGGCGCCGCACCACCCCTGCCAGTACGGTGGTCGGATCGGCAAGCGATAGCCTCGACGCATTTGCGTCCCAGGTCTCCCCAAACCGATGATGGCAAGCCGTGTTTTTTTCATGTTGTTACACCGACATCTGGCAGGGTCGGTTTCCAAAATACTTCTTGATTTCATATTAGGACGCGGAAGGAACGCTGAATTGTTTACCGGGATGTCTTTCCCAACAGCCTGACCATTTCACGCATGAAGGCGGGCAGGTCGGAGGGCTGCCTGGACGTGACCAGATTGCCATCCACCACCACCTCCGTGTCTTCGTACAGGGCGCCTGATGCCTTGCAATTCCTCGGCAACCGAGTGGTAGCAGGTGGCGCGCCGCCCCTGCAGCACGCCCGCCGTGATCAAAATCTGCGGCCCATGGCAAATGGCGGCGACCGGTTTGTTGCTGCGCATGAAATCCTGCGCGATCGCGACGGCGGCCGGCTCCTTGCGTAGTGTCGTGGGCGCCTTGCCGCCGGGGAGAATGAGAATGTCGTATTTATTCGGGTCGACATCCCGCAGTGCCGTGTCCACGGCAACCTCGTAGCCGTGCTTGCCGTTTATTTTCCCCCTGGCAATGGAAGCGATGTACACCTCCACGCCTTCCTCCTGCAGCCGGTAGAAAGGAAACAAAAGTTCGGAATCCTCGAAATGGTCCGCGCTGATAATCAATGCTCTCATGGCAACTCCTGATGGCCCTTCTCTGTCGGCAGCCGGTGGACTAGGCTTTACGCTCCAGCGCAATGCCGGCCAGCTCAATGACCACGCCCAGCGCAAGCACCGACCAGACCAACCCACATTTCGGGTGCCAGGAACATCAGCACGCCGCCCAGCACCACCAGAATCCCCGCCAGAACGCGCCTCGAACGCTGTTTTCTCAACATGATGAATGTTCCTTGGAAATGGGCCTGCTACTCGTAACGCAGAAACTCTTCTGCGAGGGTGTCGGCGCCAAAATGTTCGATCAGCGCGTCGATCTCCGACAACAGCGTGTCGTCCTCGTCGTCTTCCAGTACGCCGTCGCCCACCAGGCGCGCGCCCAGGCCGGCAAGGAGGGCGTCCCTGATCCGTATCGAGCGTAGGCGGATTTTCGCGGTTCTCGTCGTTGACCACCGACTCGATCGCGCGCGAGAGCGGTTCGCTGGCGCTGACCTGCACAAAATCGACGGCCAGGGCGGTTGCGCCGAACTCCTCGATGAGGGCATCCAGTTCGTCGAATAGCGATTCGCTGATATCGAAGTGATGCAGCCGCTCGGCTTCCTTGAAGTCGTCCGGCAACAGGTCGGCGAGAAAGCGGCGCACCGCCATGAGCGTGACAGGCTGTTCGCAATCCGGATTGTTGACCCGGCTGCTGAGCAGTGCCGACAGACGCGGACTGACGCGGCTGGCAATATCGATGGAATTTCGCGTCATGGCTTTTCCTTTTTGTTCGATGCCACATGGGCAAAGTCATTCTTGAATCCACTGCCTATTTAAATGTATAGCAGATGGTCTTCGCCTGTCGTCCGGACCGGGACAGCCGTGCCTGGTCGCGTGGCTCGCCTATCATTAAGGATGGACAAAAGCCACTCCCCAGGTTCAACCCGATCAGCGCGGGACGTCTCTCTCGAGGCCAAGCTCGACTTTCTGGGACGGCCGGACGCCTACCCCGAAGCGCCCACGCGGGTGGAGGCGGTGGAAACCCACATGTCCTGGGTCTTCCTCACCGACACGCATGCCTACAAGCTGAAGAAACCGGTGCGCTACGCCGTATCTCGACTTCAGCACGGTCGAGGCGCGGCGGCTGGACTGCGAGCGGAGGTGCGACTCAACCGGCGTCTGGCCGCCGATATCTACCTTGGCGTGCTGCCGCTGGTGCGCGACGCAGACGGGCGCCTGCGCCTGGGCGGGGCGGGGGAGACGGTGGACTGGCTGGTGCAGATGCGGCGGCTGCCGGCGGAACGCATGCTTGATCACCTGCTCCGCAGTGGCGTGGTCGAACAGGCGGAAATCGTTCAACTCGCCCGCCGGCTCGCCTGCTTCTATGTGGCAGCTGTCGCCGCGGAACCATTACGCCCGAGGCCTATCGGCAAGGCCTGGCAGGGCGGATCGATGACAATCTGTGCGAACTCGGCAGCCCGGAATTCGGCCTCGACCCGGGACATGACGCAGCGCTTGCCCGCCTTCAGCTTGGTTTCCTGCAAAGCCACGCGGAATGGTTCGACAGCCGCGTGCGGCAGGCCGCATTGTCGAGGGCCACGGCGACCTGCGGCCGGAGCACGTGTGTCTGCTGGCGGAGCCGGTCGTCATCGATTGCCTGGAGTTCAACCGCGAATTCCGCATCCTCGATACGGTCGACGAACTGGGCTATCTGGCGCTGGAATGCGAGCGGCTGCAGGCGCCGCAGGTGGGCCGCTGGCTGCTGGAAAGCTATCGCGAGGCAAGTGGCGATGCCCCGCCCGACGCGCTGATTCATTTTTATCAGAGTTGCCGCGCTGTCCTGCGCGCCAAGCTAGCCGTCTGGCACCTGCGCGACGACGGGCGGCATCCACCGGACAGGTGGCTTGCAACGGCCCGGGACTATCTCGAACTGGCGCAGCGGCATGCCGATGCGGCAGGAAGCTGACGCGCGCCTGCCTGCTCAGTCCTCCAGCAGTTCGACCAGTGAGCCGCCACTGTGCAGGCGGCGGATGGCCTCTGCAACCAGGGGCGTCGAATCCAGCACCTCCACCCGGCTGTCCAGCAGCGTCGGCGGCAGCCGCAAGGGTGGAATGGTGTCGGTGACCAGCACCTGCTCCAGGGCCGGATTGGCCAGCGCCCCGGCCGCCGCGCCGGCGAACAGGCCGTGGCTGGCTGCGGCGAACACCCGCTTGGCTCCCAGCGCCTTGCAGGCGGCGGCCGCCCGCGCCAGGGTGGTGCCGCTGCTGATCAGGTCGTCGATGATGAGGACGGTCCTGCCGTCCGACTTCGCCCACCACCGCCTCGCCCGACACCACGCCTTCGCTGCGGTGCTTTTCCATGAAGGCGGCGGCGACGGGCCGGCCGAGCGCCCGGCTGAGGGCATTGCGGAAGACATCTGCCCGCTTGATCCCGCCGGCGTCCGGCGACACCACCACGATGGTCTTCGTCACGCAGCCGTGCCGCGAACCAGGCGACAAACAGGCCGCGGGCTTCCAGGTGTTCGGCCGGGATGCGGAAGGCATTCTGATAGGCGGCCAGGTTGTGCACGTCCAGGGTCACCACGCGGTCGGCGCCCACCGCTTCGAACAGTTGGGCCACATAGCGGCTGCTGACCGGATCGCGCGGCTTGGGTCCGGCGGTCCTTGCGGGCATAGGCCAGATAGGGGCAGACGGCGGTGACGCGGGCGGCCGACGCATCCTTCAACGTGCCGATGAAAAACAGCAGGCGAACCAGCTTGTCGTTGGCGCTCATGCCCGGCTCGCCGTAAAGCGAATGGATCACGTATACGTCCCGGCCGCGCACATTTTCCAGTGGCCGCGCCTTGTGCTCGCCGTCCTCGAATTCGCGTTCCTCATGGCTGGCAAGCGCTACCCCCAGCGCCGAGGCCACGCGCTCGCCATAGGCGCGGCTGGCGTCGAGAGCAAACAGACAAAAATCATCCTGAGTCATCGAACTGTCTCCTTAGTGTTCGAGGATGCTGGCATCGTTTTAATAATATGCCAGACTTGGATTGAGTATTTGCCAACAAGAAAGACGAGAACCATGGAAACCAAGGAATGTTTTCACAATGAGCAGTTTGGCTATTGCTGGCTGGAAAATGACCAGTGGCTGTTTCAGGCGGTGGATGTGCGTGGGCAACTGCTGGGCGAACCGTTACAAGTCGAACTGGGGGATCTGGTCTTCCACCACGATGAAGACGAAGAACTGCATTAGGACCTAAGGACGTTCGAAACCGGCGCTTACCAGGCATGGCTACCGAACACTGGGAGCATTTTCCGCATGAAGCCGATATGGGCGTGCGTGGAATCGGCGCTTCGCTCGAGCAGGCGTTCGAGCAGGCTGCGCTGGCCCTGACGGCGGTGGTGACCGATCCCGCTTCCGTGACCCCCGCAAAAATGATCCAGCTGACGTGCGAGGCGCCCGATGTTGAGTTGCTGTTGGTGGACTGGCTGAATGCACTGATATTCGAAATGGCGACGCGCAGCATGCTGTTCAGCCGCTTTAAGGTGCGGCTGGAAGGGCAACGCCTGAATGCGAATGCATGGGGCGAAGCGCTGGATGTCGCGCGCCACCACCCCGCGGTCGAAGTGAAAGGGGCGACCTATACGGCGCTGGAGGTGGCCCGGCAACCAGACGGCGGCTGGCTGGCCCAATGTGTGGTGGACGTCTAGCCGCAGCCGGAAGCAGAGGAATCGCCATGGATATTGCCCAGTTCGAGCGCACGTCCGAATTCGCATGGCAGATCAAGCCGTTCGGCAGGATGCGGGTGCCGGGCGTGATCTTCGCCAGCGAGACGCTGCTGCGCGAGATGGATGCCAAGGTCTACGAACAGGTGACCAACGTCGCCATGCTGCCGGGCATTGTCGAGGCGTCCTTCGCCATGCCGGATGCGCATTGGGGCTATGGTTTCCCCATCGGCGGCGTGGCGGCGTTCGACCCGGACCAGGGCGGCGTGGTGTCGGCAGGTGGGGTGGGATTCGACATCTCCTGCGGCGTGCGCACCCTGCATACCGGCTTGCAGCTCAAGGACATCGAGGCGGTGAAAACGCGGCTCGCTGATGCGCTCTATCACACCATTCCGGCTGGCCTGGGGAGTACCGGTGCGATCCGGCTGGACGCTAACGAAGATGGACGCCATGCTGCGCGGCGGCGCCCACTGGGCGGTGGAGCAGGGCTTTGGCGAAGCGGCCGACCTGGAGCGCATCGAAGAAGGCGGCTGCATGCGCGGCGCCGATCCTTCCCAGGTTTCCGAGCAGGCCAAACAGCGCCAGCGCGACGAGATGGGCACGCTGGGTTCCGGCAACCATTATCTGGAAGTCCAGCAGGTGACCGATGTCTACGCGGCGGACATCGCCGCTGCATACGGCCTGAAACCGGGCGATATCGTCGTCAGCATCCACTGCGGCTCGCGCGGACTCGGCCACCAGATCGGCACCGAATTCCTGCGGCAAATGGTGATTGCCGCCCCCGGCTACGGCATCGACCTGCCCGACCGCGAACTCGCCTGCGCGCCGATCCATTCGCCGTCGGGCAAAACTATCTGGGCGCCATGCGGGCGGGCATCAATTGCGCCCTCGCCAACCGCCAGATTCTGACCCACCTGACGCGCCAGGTGTTCTCGCAGCTATTGCCTCAATCAAGGCTGCCGCTGCTGTATGACGTGTCCCACAACACCTGCAAGCTGGAGACGCATAGCGTGGGCGGTCGGCAGAAGCAACTCTTCGTGCATCGCAAGGGCGCCACGCGTGCGTTCGGTCCCGGCCATCCCGATCTGCCCCCGGCGCTGCGCGAGGCCGGCCAGCCGGTATTGATCGGCGGCAGCATGGGGACGGCGTCCTACATCCTGGCCGGCACGCGCGAGAGCATGCGGCGGGCTTTCGGTTCCGCGTGCCACGGATCAGGGCGGGCGATGAGCCGTCATCAGGCGCTGCGCAACTGGAACGGCCGGCAGGTGGTCGATGAGCTGGCAGGGCGCGGCATCCTGATTCGCAGCCCGTCTTCGCGCGGGGTGGCCGAGGAAGCCCCGGGCGCCTACAAGGATGTGAGCGCAGTGGTGGATTCGGCTGACCAGGCGGCCTGGCGCGCAAGGTGGCGCGTCTGGAACCGATTATCTGCATCAAGGGCTGAAGGCCACAGCATGGATTGCGCCACCGAAACCCCTGATCAGGACAGGCTGCAGCCGCAGCCAGGCGATGTGTTGCTGGTCACGGATATCCAGAACGATTTCCTGCCGGGCGGCAGTCTGGCGGTGGCGGGCGGCGACGAGGTGGTGCCGGTGCTCAACCGTTATATCGACGCTTTCCAGGCGCAGGGCCTGCCGGTCTATGCCACGCGCGACTGGCATCCGTTGCGGCATTGCTCCTTCCACGCGCAAGGCGGGCCGTGGCCGGTCCATTGCGTGGCGGGCACGCACGGCGCGGAGTTCGCTGCGGCGCTCACGCTGCCGCCTGACACCACGGTGATCTCCAAGGCGACTTCGCAGGATCGGGAGGCCTATTCCAGTTTTCAGGGCACCGACCTCGATAGCCGCCTGCGCGCAGCCGGCATCCGCCGGCTGTTCATCGGCGGGCTGGCCACCGATTACTGCGTGCTCAACACCGTGCGCGATGCCCGGCGACTCGGCTACGAGGTGCTGCGTGCTGGCCGACGCGATCCGCGCGGTGGATGTCCAGCCCGGCGACGGGCAGCGCGCCGAGGAGGAAATGGTCCGGCTCGGCGCGCAGTGCATCACGCTGAATGGCCTGGCTGCATGAATCCTGCGACCAGCGTCCTGCTGACCGATCTCTATCAGCTCACCATGCTGCAGGGCTATCACGACGCCGGCATGGAAGAGACCGCCGTGTTCGAGTTCTTCGTGCGCAGGCTGCGCCCGGGGCGCGGTTTTCTGATGGCGGCGGGGCTCGAACAGTCGCTGGAATTTCTCGAGCAGCTGCGCTTTTCCCCGGAGGAACTGGAATGGCTGGCGTCGACCCGGCGCTTCAGCCAGGCTTTCCTCGCCTCACTGGAAAGCCTGCGCTTCAGCGGCGACGTGCATGCCATGCCCGAAGGCACGGTGTTCTTTCCCAACGAGCCGATCCTGCGCGTGACCGCGCCGATCGCGCAGGCGCAGCTGGTGGAAACGCGCCTCATCAACCTGCTGCATCTGCAGACCCTGATCGCCTCCAAGGCCGCGCGTTCGGTGCTGATGGCGCCGGACAAGCTGCTGGTGGATTTCGGGCTGCGCCGCGCGCACGGTGCGAGGCGGGCCTGCTGGCGGCGCGCGCGAGCTATCTCGCCGGATTTCTCCGGCACCTCGACGGTGCTGGCCGGCCAGCAGTTCGGCATTCCGCTGTTCGGCACCATGGCGCATTCCTTCATCCAGGCGCACGACGACGAGGCGCTGGCCTTCGAGCATTTCGCCCATGCGCAGCCCGACAACGTGGTGCTGCTGATCGACACCTACGACACCGAGGCCGCGGCGCACAAGGTGGTGGCGCTGGCCCCGAAGCTTGACCCGCGCCGGCATCCGCGTCAAGGGCGTGCGCATCGATTCCGGCGATCTCGCCGAGCATGCGCGCCGGGTGCGGCGCATCCTCGATGCGGGCGGGCTTGAGCACGTCATCATCTTCGCCAGCGGCGATCTCGACGAATACGCGCTGCGCGACATGCTGGCCGCCGGCGCGCCGGTGGACGGTTTCGGCGTCGGCACCCGCCTGGATACGTCGAGCGACATGCCTTATCTCGATTGCGCCTACAAGCTGCAGGAATACGCCGGCCGTGCGCGCCGCAAGCGTTCCGAAGGCAAGGCGACCTGGCCCGGGCGCAAGCAGGTCTACCGCACGCCATGACGCCGACGGCCGCATGGCGGGCGATGTCGTGACGCTGGAAACCGGATCCGCAGCCGGGCGAGCCGCTGCTCATTCCGGTGATGCGCGGCGGGCGCCGCCTGGCGCCAGCCCCGTACCTGGCGGACATCCGGCGCCACGCGGCTGACAACCTGGCGCGGCTGCCGGAACCGCTGCGCCGCCTGGAAGCGTTCGCCTATCGGGTGGAGATGGCCCCGGCACTGCACGAACTCGCGGCCGAGGTCGACCGCACTACCATTCCTTGCCATAGCGACTAGATTAAAAACATGAGTTCCAATCCTCGCCTCTTTCGCCGGACCGGCTGTATCGACCCTGCGATACCGGGCAGTTCACCTTTACGACCACCGCCGAACTCGAAGACCTGACGGAAGGCATCGGCCAGATGCGTGCCATCGATGCCGCGCATTTCGGCATCGGCATGCGCCATGCCGGCTACAACCTGTACGTCATGGGGCGTACCGGCAGCGGCAAGCACACCCTGATCCGGCAGTTGCTCGATCAGCGCGTGGCAGTGGAAGCCAAGCCTGCCGACTGGTGCTACGTGCACAACTTCTCGCAGCCGCACAAACCGCGCGCGATTCAGCTGCCCGCCGGCATGGGCACGCGGTTTCATGCCGACATGCAGCAACTGGTGGCTGAGCTGCAGGCCACCATCCCGGCCGTGTTCGAAGGCGAGGAATACCGTCGCCGCCTGGGCCAGATCGACGAGGAGTACAACGAACGCCAGACCCAGGCATTCGGTGCCGTGGGCGATGAGGCCAATCAGCATGGCGTGGTGTTGCTGCGCACCCCGAACGGGTTCTCGTTCGCGCCGGCCAAAGGCGACGAGGTGATGAGTCCGGACGACTATGACAAGCTGTCAGACGAGGAAAAAAAGCGCATCGAGCAGGAGGTCAGCAGCCTGCAGGAAAAACTGGAGCAGGTGATCCATCAGGTTCATCAGTGGCGGCGCGAGCGGATCGAGCGGGTGCGCAAGCTCAACGAGGAAGCGGTGCTGTTTGCCGTCGGCCACCTGATGGATTCGACTGCGCAGCGATTACGCGGACTACCCGGCGGTGGGCAGCTATCTCAACGAGGTGCAGCAGAACGTCATCGAAAGCATGGACGAGTTCCGTCATCCCTCTAAAGAGGCGATGGCCAGCCTGGCCACACTCACCGCCGAGCTGCCCAATTTCAGCCGCTTTCGCGTCAACCTGCTGGTGGCGCGTGAGGAGACGGAAGGCGCGCCGGTGGTCTACGAGGAACACCCCACCTACCAGAACCTGATCGGGCGGGTCGAGCATATTGCCCAGTTGGGCGCGCTGGTCACCAATTTCCTGCTGATCAAGCCGGGGGCGCTGCACAGGGCCAACGGCGGCTATCTGCTGCTGGATGCACTCAAGCTGCTGACCCAGCCGTTTTCCTGGGAAGGGCTGAAGCGCGCGCTGTCCACCCACGAGATCCGCATCGAGTCGCTCGGCCAGATGTACAGCCTGGTCAGCACCGTGTCGCTGGAGCCCGAGCCGATCCCGCTCGACGCCAAGGTGATCCTGTTCGGCAATCGCATGCTGTATTACCTGCTGGCGCAATACGATCCGGAGTTCGGCGAACTGTTCAAGGTGGCGGCCGATTTCGAGGACGAAGTGGAGCGCAGTGCCGACAACGATCTGCTGTATGCCCGGCTGATCGGCACCCTGGTGCGCCGGGAGAAGCTGCGGCCGTTCGATCGCGCTGCGGTGGCGCGCGTGATCGAGCACAGCGCGCGCCGTGCCGAGGATGCGGAGAGACTCTCCACCCACATGCGCGAGCCTGGCCGACCTGGTGCGCGAGGCCGATTACTGGGCGCGCAGGACAAGCGCGAGGCGGTGGCGCGGGCCGACGTGCGAGCGCGCGATCGACGCCCAGATCAAGCGCTCGGACCGTCTGCGCGATCGCTCGCACGAAGCGATCCTGCGCGGCATTCTGCATATCGACACCGATGGCGAAGCGGTGGGGCAGGTCAACGGCCTGTCCGTTTTCCAGCTCGGCGATTTCAGCTTTGCCCAGCCGTCGCGCATCACCGCCAATACCCGCCTGGGCGACGGCGAGCTGGTCGACATCCAGCGCGAGGTCAAGCTGGGCGGCTCGATCCACTCCAAGGGCGTGCTGATCCTGTCCTCCTTCCTGGCGTCGCGCTATGCCGCCGAGCAGCCGCTGTCGCTTGCCGCCAGCCTGGTATTCGAGCAGACCTACGGCCAGGTGGAAGGCGACAGCGCATCGGTGGCCGAGTTGTGCGCGCTGCTGTCCTCGCTGGCGAATGCGCCGATCCGCCAGTCGCTGGCGGTGACCGGCTCGGTCGACCAGTTCGGCCGGGTGCAGGCGATCGGCGCGGTGAACGAGAAAATCGAGGGCTACTTCGACATCTGCAACAAGCGTGGCCTGACCGGCCAGCAGGGCGTGCTGATTCCCGCCTCCAACGTGATGCATCTGATGCTGCGGCAGGATGTGGTGGACGCGGCGGCGGCAGGGCGCTTCCACATCTACGCGGTGGAAACGGTGGATCAGGCGCTCGAACTGCTGACCGGCATTCCCGTCGGCGCGCCAGATGAGGCGGGCAGCCTCAACCAGCGCGTGGCGCAGCGGCTCAAGCAGTTGGCCGAATTGCGGCGCAAATTTTCCGGCAAAGACAAATCCGATTCCGGCGATAGCCATGCGAACCGCGATGAATGAACAGCCTGCCGGTATCCGCATCTGGGTGGCGCTCGACGAGTCGCCATGCAGTGCCGCTGCGCTGACGGCGGCTGCCGCGCTGGCCGCTGAAATGGATGCGGAACTGGCCGGGCTGTTTGTCGAGGACATCAACCTGCAGCACCTGATCGGCCTGCCGTTTGCGCGCGAATTCAGCCTGCTGACGGGAGCTGGGAGCCAGTTGTCACAAGGCGAAGTGGAGCGGAGCTGGCGGCGCGAAGCGGAGGCCATGCAGCATCTGCTGGCCGAGGCGGCCAAGCGCTTGAGCCTGCGTTGGTCGTTCCGGGTGGCACGCGGCCGGGTGTCGGCCGAGGTGAATACGCTGGCTCAGGCATTCGACCTGATCGTGCTGGGCCAGCGATCGGGCATTGGCGTCACGGCCACACCCCCGGCCAAGTCCCGCTTCCCCCGCGTTCATCCCCACGTGGGGCCGGTGCTGGTGTTGTTCGAGGCGGGTTCGAGCTTTACTCCCAGTCTGGATTTGGGCGCCAGACTGGCACGCCTGAACGGCGCCGAACTCGTGGTGCTGGTGGGTGCCGAAGACGAGGACGCGTATCGGGCGGCTTGCGCTGTCGTCCAGACCGCGCTGAAAGATCGCGACCTGTCCGGACGATGTGTCTGGCTGCACTCCCTGGATGATGCAAGCCTGGTCAAAGCGGCACGTCGTGAAGCGGCAAGCTGCCTGGTGCTGGCCAACAAGGAACGCTTTCTGATGCAAGCGGGATTTGACCGGATGCTGCATGAGATCGAATGTCCGCTGGTGCTGACCCGATAAGTTCTGGACTAAATCGAGCCATCAAGCGGGTGTGTGTTTATTCCAATTTCCATGAACTAGATTGAAAGAGGAGGGGGTAAATGTAGGGATGGGCTGCAACAAGAGCACAGGCAGACGCAATTCGAGATGGCGCGTCTGCATCAAGGACTCAATCAAGAATCGGCACTGGCCGGTGTGTGTAATAACAACCTGAACGAAAGGATGACAAGATGAAAACGCCTCTGCAAATCACGTTTCGCGATATTGAACATTCCGATGCGCTCGAGACGCATATCCGCGAAAAAGCCGAGAAACTGGAGACTTTTTTCGAGCCGATCATGTCCTGCAGGGTGGTGGTGGAAATGCCCCACCAGCACAAGAATCAGGGCAAGTTCTTCAACGTGCGCATCGACATCGGTGTGCCGGGAAGCGAAATTGTGGTGAACCGCGACCGGCACGAAGATGTGTATGTCGCGTTGCGCGACGCCTTCGATGCGGCCACGCGCCAGCTCAAAGGCTATGCCCGGCGTCTGCGCGGCGAAACCAAGACCCACGATGAGGAATTTGTCGGCGAAGTGGTGCGCCTGTTTCCAGATGAAGGCTATGGCTTTATCCAGCGTGCCGATGGTGACGAGCTGTATTTCAATGCCGACAACCTGGTGAACACTACGCTCAAGCAACTCAACGAGGGCGACGCCGTGAAATTCATCGAGGACATGGGAGCGGCCGAGGGTCCGCAGGCCAAGCGCGTGAGCGTGGGCCAGCACCACCTGCCGGAGTAGATCAGGCTGCGGGAGGCGTGCTGGCGCCGCAAACGCAGCCCCTCGCGCACCAGCGCTGCCTCGAAATCGGCGAAGCCTGCGGCCGGCTGTCCATCGGCTGCCCACACGTTCTGCAGTCTGGGAAGCGCGCGGTCGGCGTCATCGACGCCGGCCGCAGGTAGCCCAGCGCCTTGGCGCCAGCCAGGGCCAGCGGCGACAACGGCGGATCGGCCTTGGGCCAGATGCCGCGCAGTTCGCGCAGAAAAATGCCGACGGTGGTGTCGCCGATTCCCTTGCCCAGGGCCTTGATCCGCTGTTCCAGGTCGCGTGGCGCCGGCGGCGGCGTCATGCAGGGCATCGAGGCTGCCGCCGTAATCGCGCATCAGCGCAGTCGCACACAGCGAGCAGCTTGGTGGCGGTCTTGTAGTCGTAGCGCACATAGCCGCCGGCGTCGAGGATCGCCACCAGGCCATCCCAGCCGGTTGCCAGGATGCGCTCCGGGCGTGAGCACCCCGCGTGCGGCGAATTCGCGCCAGGTGCGGGTGGCGAGCGATTCCGAAATGCGCGTGCCGTACAGCACGGCGGCGAGAAACCACTTGAAGCGTTCGCCCGCATCCGGCGCGGCGAGGTCGATGCCGAGTGCGCTGGCATAGCGTCCGCCGCGGCTCTTCACCAGTTCGCCCGGCGCCATGCCGCTCATGGCTGAGTGCTCGTAAACCAGCCGGTCGGCCTGGCGTTCGAGCGTGGTGCCCAGTTCGGCGCACAGCCGTTCCATGCGCGTGCGCAGATGGCCGCGAAATCCTCGCCGCGCGCCAGTGCGACGTGCGCCACGTCCAGCGTCACCGGGATCAGTTCGATGCGCTGCAACTGCCCTTGATCGAACATCAGCCTGAACAGGCAGGAGCGGTCGTTGCGCAGCACCGGGTCGACCGCGTAGTCGTCGATGAAGTCGCCGGTGTCGTAGAGGATGGGCTTGCCCCGGTAGATCTCGATGCCCTGGCAGATATGCGCGCTGTGGCCGTAGTAGACGTCGGCTCCGAGTTCGATCACGCGCTGGGCAAAGCGGCGGAAGTCCGGGGAAGGGCGCTCGACGAAATTGGCGCCCCAGTGGTTGGAGAACACCACCCAGTCCGCGCCCTGTGCCCGCGCCTGGGCGATCGCGTCCGCGACGCGCGCCAGCGTTTCCGCCTGCAGCGAGACTTCCAGATAGTTGGTGCCGGGGCTGCTGCTCGGCGGCGGCGAAATCCGGCTGGTTGTCGGTGAAGGCGAGCAGCGCCACCCGGCAGGGCGATGTCGCCGTGCACTTCGAGCAGGGCGGGTGCGGCGGCTTCCTCATGCATTGATGCCGGCGCCGGCATGGCGGATGCCGGCTGCGTCCAGCGTGTGCAGCGTGTCGCGCAGGCCGCGTGCCTCGAAGTCCAGGATGTGATTGTTGGCAAGCGAGCAGGCGTCGATGCTGCGCCGCCTGCAGACAGCGCACGGCGCCCGGATCGGCGCGGAAGTGGAACATCTTCTCAGCTGCGTGTCCACGGTTGCGCATGGCGGGTCAGCGCGCATTCCAGATTGGCGATGCGCAGGTCGGCCTGCAGCAGATGCGGCAGCACATCGCCCCACATGTCTTCTGCGCTGCATGTCTGCTTTGAGTGCCGGCATCGATTCGACGCACGGCGGCCGAGCATGACGTCTACCGCATCAGAGCGGCAGCGGTCGATGACATCGCTACATGGTGCGCTTGAGCAGGCGCCGCAGCGCCGCCAGCGGGCGGGTGTTGAGCACGTCGTCCTTTTCCAGCCAGCCGCGCCGGGCCTGGCCGACGCCATAGCGCAGATTGGCGAAATCGAAGGTGCTGTGCGCGTCGGAATTGATGCTGACCAGCACGCCTTCCTCCTTCGCCATCTGGCAGTGGCTGTCCAGCAGATCGAGGCGCTCGGGGTGGGCGTTGAGTTCGAGAAAGCAGCCGCGCTGTTTCGCGTGGCGGATGATGCGCAGCATGTCGACGTCGTAGGGGTCGCGCTGTTCGATCAGGCGGCCGCTGGGGTGCGCGAGCATCGTGAAGTGGGGATGATCCATCGCGCGCAGGATGCGCTCGGTCTGCTTCGCGCGCGACAGATGGAACTGGCTGTGCACCGCGCCGATCACCAGGTCGAGCCGGCCCAGCACCTCGTCCGGCAGGTCGAGGCTGCCGTCTTCCAGGATGTCGACCTCGATGCCCTTGAGCAGCGTGATGCCGTCGAGCTCCAGGTTGAGGCGGTCGATCTCGTCGCACTGGCGCGCCAGCCGCAGCGGATCGAGGCCATGCGCCACGGTGAGGTGGCGCGAGTGCTCGGTGATGGCGAGGTATTCCAGCCCCAGCGCCTTGGCCGCCAGCGCCATCTCGCGCAGGCTGTCGTGGCCGTCGGTGGCGCGGGTGTGGGCGTGCAGGTCGCCGCGCAGGTCGGCAAGTTCCACCAGGTTGGGCAGGCGTCCGCCGTGCGCCGCCTCGATCTCGCCGCGGTCCTCGCGCAGCTCCGGCGGAATGAAGGGCAGGCCGACGCTGCGGTAGACCGAGTCCTCGTCCTCGCCGGCGATGCGTTCGCTGCCGCGGAACACGCCGTATTCGTTGACCTTGAGACCGCGCTGTTGCGCGATGCGGCGGATCGCGATGTTGTGGGCCTTGGAGCCGGTGAAGTAGCACAGCGCCGCGCCGTAACTCGTTGCGTCCACCACGCGCAGATCGACCTGCAGGCCGCTTTTGAGAATGACGCTGGCGCGCGTGGTGCCGGCCGACAGCACCTCGGCCACCTCGTCGTAGGCGGTGAAGCGCTGCATCACCGGGCTGTCGGCCGCGGCGGTCACCAGGATGTCGAGATCGCCCACCGTCTCGCGCATGCGGCGGAAGCTGCCGGCGACCGTCACCTGCTCGACGCCGGGGATCGGCCTGCAGGAAGGCGGTGAGCGCGTCGGCGTACTGCGCCGCCACCGCCAGCTTGAAGCGGCGCGTCTGGCTGGCATGCGCTTCCACCGCCTGCAGGATGTTGAGCTCGGTCTTTTCGCCGAAGCCGGGCAGGGCGCGGATGCGGCCGTCGCGCGCCGCCCGGTACAGCTGCTCGACGGTCTGCACCTCGAGGTCGTGGTACAGCGCCTTGACCCGCTTCGGCCCCAGGCCGGGAATCTGCAGCAGTTCGGTGACCGCCGGCGGCAGTTCGCGCCGCAGGCGGTCGAGCAGGCTGCAGTGGCCGGTGTCGACGATTTCGCGGATCTTGGCGGCGAGGTCGTCGCCGATGCCGGGCAGCCGCGTCAGGTCCTCGCCCTTTTCCAGCAGCGCGCGCGCCTCCTGCGGCAGTTCGCCCAGCGTGCGCGCGGCATTGCGGTAGGCGCGGATGCGGAACGGATTGGCGCCCTGGATTTCGAGCCGGTCGGCGATTTCCTCGAAGATGGCGGCGATGTCGGCGTTGTGGACGGGCATGACTTCAATTTAAGCCATGTTTTGAGCCCGCGTACTATTTCGCGTTTAAGTATTCGTTGAATTAAAACAGCGCGAATGTCCGGGAATAGACAAGCCCGCCAATTCCGGACAGAACAGGCGGGCTCGCGAGGCTTGCATGAAGCGTGAAAAGCCGTGTTGGGTTCAAATACGAATCATGATTCGTACACGGCCCCACCGAAATGGCCACCATTCAGGTACTCGTGCTTGAACTGTTCGTCTTCGGAGACGATTTTCGTTTCCTGAAGGTTCTCAAAATAGCCTCCATTTTCATATTCATGCTGGTATGCCGTCTCGGCGAAGGCATTGCTGGTGGCAAACAGGCAGAACATGGCGATAGACAAAGATTTCACGTTAATTTCCCTATGGTTGCAAAAATGTAGATAAAGGCAGGGTTGGGATAGTGGGTATCCGCAAGCTTTCCGCGGTTTCATTCAGCAATAGGTGTGCCAAAAGCAACTGTTTTGGCTGGGAGCTTTGTACCATGAGCATTCCAAGGCATCGCACTAAAGGCAATGCTGAACATTCGACCCCGAAAATGTGAATTTCTCGACAGCTTCGACGAATGTCGTTTCCAGAGAAGCCTTGTGCTTTGGAAGCAGATCGAGACGGGGGAGGGCATCCCACGCCTGGACTCGGCCCACTGGCCCGAACAGATCGGGCTGGTATCTGGGAGGCGCAAGCCGGACACTGTGGCTGACCCGCAGGAGGGGCGTTTGGATAGCCTATGCTTCAAGTAGAAAAAAGGAGATGGTCATGTTCAAACACATACTCGTACCTATTGATGGCAGTGAGTTATCCCAGACGGCCTTGGAGCAGGCGTGTGCTTTCGCCCGGGAGATTGGTGCCCGGCTGACGCTCTATCACGCTAAATCCGTTTACTTGCCCTACGGCATGGCCACCGAAGGCGCGTTTGATTTGGCCGGGGTCAGCGAGGCTTATCGCACTGCGATGGACAAGCGGGTCGAATCGATACTGAACAGTGCGAAGCAAACGGCGACCGAGGCTGGCTTGGCATTTGAAACCATCAGCACGGAATGTGACGAACCCTATGAAGGCATCATCACGACGGCACAAAGTTCCGGCTGTGACCTCATCTTCATGGCGTCACATGGCCGTCGCGGCGCGCGCGCCTTGATGCTCGGCTCGGAAACGCAAAAGGTTCTGACGCACTGCAAGATTCCGGTGCTGGTTTATCGTTGAGTGGCGGCAGCGAAGGCTGATCCAGCGCTGGAATGCACACGGACTGGGGCAGCCTGAAGTGAGTGTTTTGACTTGACCTGAGTTGATTTGATTTGAGGTGAAAGGAGGATGCCATGCTGGATACCCTGAAACAGGCCGGTAAACAGATCGGTCGCGAGCTTAATCGTGCGTGGGACAACCTGGCGGAAGGCTGGCGTGAACTGATCAGCCGCAGCAGTCATGCCCTGACGCATTTTTCCCGCGACAAGGAAACGGACGAAGCGCAGCAGACTGCGCTCGCCACCTTTCCAAACTGGAGCTTGCTGGCAGGCGAAGTCGAAGAGACGGAGAAAGACGTGCTGGTGCGGATCGAGGTGCCGGGCATGAACAAGGAAGATTGCAGCATCACCATCGAAGGCAATGTGCTCAAGCTATCCGGAGAAAAGCACGTGGAGCGTGAAACCCATGACAGCAACTACCATCTGATGGAGCGCGCTTACGGTGCGTTTCAGCGCAATATCCCGTTGCCGCGCAATGTGGATAGCGACAAGGCGGAGGCGAGCTACAAGAATGGGGTGCTGACGGTTCGCCTGCCCAAAATGGCTGCAGAGAACACCCGAACCATTCCGGTTGGTTGAGCCATGCCCGTTCAGGCGCGCCACCTGTTTCGGCGCTGGATCGCTGGCGTGCTGGCGGCCCTGCTTGTTATCCCGGCTGCAACCCCGGGAAGCGTTTTGCCCACACCCCTCAAGGAGAAGACTGTCATGAGCTTGACCCTCAGCTCGGCCGCTTTCCAGCCCAACGGCATGATTCCCGCCCGTCACACCTGCGATGGTCAGGATCGTTCGCCGCCGCTGGCTCTGGGCCGGCGTGCCTGCCAATACGAAAAGCCTGGTGCTGATCGTCGATGACCCGGACGCGCCGGACCCCGCCGCACCCAAAATGATCTGGGTGCACTGGCTGCTCTACAACCTCCCGCCCGAAACGACAGGTTTGCCCGAGGGCGTTGCGAGCAAGGACTTGCCGGCGGGCACGCTGCAGGGCGTCAACGACTGGCAGCGTACCGGTTACGGCGGCCCGTGCCCACCGATCGGCCGGCATCGCTATTTCCACAAGCTGTATGCCCTGGATGGGGTGCTGCCGGACCTCAAGCAGCCCACCAAGGCTGCGCTGGAAAAGGCGATGCAGGGCCACATCCTGACGCATGCCGAACTGATCGGGGTGTACCAGCGAGCCGCGCTAATGTGCCCGGTGCCAGATCAACTTGCCGTCCTTGTAGACGTCCTTGACCCGATGAAACGGAACTTCATGCGCAAAGCCGTCGGGGTCGATGGCCTGAAAGCCAAAATGATCAGCGGGGTCGAGCTGGATGCGGTCGAAAGGCAGCTGGATCACCTTGTCGTCCACCCGGTCGTAATAGCCGATCACGAAGCTGCCTTTCGCATAGGCCGCGTCCCAGCGTATCCGGTTGAGCAGTTCATGGATGGGGATCATGGTGGGCAGGGTGGATCGATGGCGGGCGGTGGGGCGAGCATTTTTTATTCATAGCGCATGCCGATGCTTTTAGCCGTCACCCCGGCGAATACCCAGAAATCACAAGCGCCGGGGTGACGCTGAAACAATTGCCTGCCTGATCAATCCAGGGGCGATTTGACCCGAATCACCGTACCCTCGCGACGAGGATCGGCCGCTCCCTCGTGGGCACCTGTCGCCAGATCAATCGCCACCGCCTGCACCGAGCCAATGCTCGCCTGGCAGCCATTCGTGCCAGCCTCACCCAATCCAACATGGCCCAGCTTGCGCAAGGCATCCTGCGTGTCGACGCTGAACACTGGCTGCATGAAGGTCTGGCCGCCTTCGCAATTCAGCTTGCCGCTTGCATGCGTGACCGACAGACGCGGCGCATCGATGGCCTGCTGCAGTGGCATGCCGTGGTCGATCAGATTGAGCGTGACGTTGAGCACCGAGTTGATGATGGTGGCACCGCCGGGCGAACCGTAGGCGGCAACCGGCTTGCCCTGTTTGAGCAGCAGCAGCGGCGCCATGCTGGAGCGCGGGCGCTTGTAGGGCGCGACGTCGTTGGCGCCGGGATTGCCTGCCACGGCATCGGCACCGGGCGCCAGGTTGAAATCGGTCAGTTCGTTGTTGAGCAGAAAACCGTAGCCCGGCACGGTGATGCCCGAGCCCCAGGTGGATTCGATGGTGCTGGTGACACTCACCACGTTGCCCCAGCGGTCGACGATGGAAAAGTGCGTGGTGTGCGGGCTTTCTTCCCTGGCGCGCGACGGGCTTCGGTTGCACGGCGGGGGATGACTCCCAGGGCAGGGGATCGCCGGCCTGCGGCGTGTCCATGCGGCTGTCCAACTTGATCAGCGCGGCGCGCGTGGCCAGATAGTCGGGATGCAGCAGCCCCTGTCGCGGCACCGGCACGGCATCGTCGTCGCCGATCCACACCGCGCGGTCGGCGAACGCCAGCCGCATCGCCTCGATCATCACGTGCAGGGTTTTCGGGCTGCCGAAGCCGTAGCCCTGTGCGGCGTCGCCGAGCGGAAAACGCTCCAGCAGCTTCAGCATCTGCAGCACCGTCAAGCCGCCCGACGACGGCGGCGGCATGCCCGCCAGCGTCCAGCCGCGGTAGTGGCCGACCAGGGGTTGGCGAATCGCTACCTGATACTGCGCGAGATCGGCGAGCGTCATGCGGCCCTCGCCGGCATCGCCGAGTTCGCTGCGGCTGCGCTGCTGGGCCTTGACGATGGCCCGGGCAAGCGGGCCGCGATAGAAGGCATCCGGCCCCTTGGCGGCAATCAGCTTCAGGGTTTTTGCCAGATCGGGCTGCACCAGCCAGTCGCCTTCGGCCAGCGGCACGCCACGGGGACGGAAGATCGCTGCGGTTTCGGGATGCAATTGCGTGCGGCCATCGTCATGGGCGATGTCATCAGCCAGAAAGCGGTTGACGCGAAAGCCGCGCCCGGCGAGCTCGATCGCGGGCGCCATTGTATCGGCCAGTTTTTTTGTTCCCCAGCGATGCAGAGCGGTGTCGATGCCACGCAGCGTGCCGGGCACGCCGACCGCCAGGCCGCTGGTTGAGGCGAGCGGAAACGTCATCGCCAGACCGTCGGGCGCAAACATGTCGGCGCTGGCCGCTGCCGGGGCGCGTTCACGCGAATCGACGATGAAGGTCTCGCCGGTTTTGGCGAGATGAACCAGCATGAACCCACCGCCGCCAATGCCTGAGGATTGCGGTTCCACCACATTGAGCGCGAACTGCACCGCCGCGGCGGCATCGATGGCATTGCCGCCCTGCGCTAACATGCGCGCGCCGGCTGCCGCAGCGGCCGGATGCGAGACCGCCACTACGCCGTCAGGCGAGGCGGCGAGCACCGAGGTGGAAAACAGGCACAGGGCAAACCAGCGCGTGCAAGACAAACGTGCGTTCATGGGCAACATCGAATAACGGGAACAGCTTTCAGCCTGTCGGGTTTTGGCGCGGGCGTCAATGCGCTGCAGGGCGGGAGTGGTTGAATCCGCAGCACAGAAGCGGACAGTCAGCTTGGCTACCGCGAAACCCATGATTACATGGATCTGCCACGTCCTGGATGGTCTCGGTCGTAGGTCAAACAATATAAAAGAGAAGTTTTGTTATGCGTGTGAATCCCAACAGCCTGCTGGCCGTTCTGGTCGGCTTTACCCTTAATCTTGGTCCTTCTGGAATCGCTTATACGTGAGCAGTCGAACCCTAAAGCTAGAGAACGGATTGTTTGCAAACGACGAGGAGGAGTCCATATACGGTTTGGGCTGCTTCCAGCCCATGGGCGTCCAACGATTTAAACCTCTCAATCGGGATTGCCGGTCGGCGCCCGAATGCTGGTACTAGCTGGAAGGATGGAGCGTTTACAGATGTCGAGCCTGAATGACTGGCGTCTTCAGACGGCGTAACCAGTCCTCGATCTGACCTGACGCCAAGCGCCGTCGGGCCAGTTCCCGCCAAGAGGCGGACAGATTGCTGAGTGCTGCCATGTCAGCAAGTGCGCTGACGTTCAGTGGATCTGAGTAGAGATGCCATAACAGGCGCGCCAGCGGCCAGTCGGGATGCGGGCGGTCGAGCAAATGGAGCGCTGCGCCGGGCGCTACTTCGCCGGTTTCCAGCACGCGGTAGTACCAGCCCGTGCGCGCACTTTCCTGCACCCGTCTGGACATATCCGGGTTACCGAAACGCAGGTTGAGCTTCCAGCAGGGTTGTCGTGCCTGGGAGACCTGGATGAGGGCGGCGCCCAGGCGAAAAACGTCGCCGACACAGACGTTTGCCTCGGTCAGGCCGACGGTGCCGAGATTCTCGCCGAAGGCCCCGACCCGAAATCGTTCCGCCTGCAGTTCCGGCAGTTCGAGGCGCCATGCGGCGTAGTGTTCCCCGGGATAGTGGTGCACGGCCTTGTCCGGGCCGCCGTGATGGCGGGGGTCGCCCTGCTCATCGCCTTCGAAGCCGGTAGCGGTCAGCCTCAAAGGCCGGACGACAGGATGCTTGTCGATGGCGCTGGGTTCGTCGTTGGGTCCAAACGGCAGCGCCCGTCCGACCAGGAGCTGGACCGCCGCTGACCGCGGCAGGGCGTTCACTGGCCTGGTCCCCGCGAAACGGGCCTGAAGACGGCATTGATCGGTGGTGGCAGGCAAGAGCTACAGGCAAGATGGCGTGAGGGTAAAAAAAGCAGGATCAGAGCAGAGCGGCGTCTGCTGCTGTCCTGCTTGCGAAGGGGGACTTCCCGGTCTTGCCGGGAAGTCTGCTGAGGCTATTGCTTGAGGAACAAGTGCGGCACGTGGCAGCCGGTACAGGCGTTCGGGTTGCTCGGATGCCCCGCCCCGCTGAGTAGCTGGGCGCTGTGGCAGGTGAGGCAGCGGTCCTTGCCGACCACGTAGCCGGTGGCGCCGATACCGGGGCGGTAGCCGGTGAGATTGGGTTTCGGCAGCCCCAGTTGCGAGGCGGTGTGGGTGCCGTGGCAGGCGTTGCACTTGACCATGGCGTGGGTCATCAGCGAGCCGGCGTGCTGGGTCACCAGATTGGTGTTGGTTTCATGGCAGCCGCCGGTGAGGCAGGAGTACTCCTTCTCGATCGCATAGCTGGTGTCCTCGCCGGGCAAGACGCCGCTGGTCGTGCCGCCGCCCCCGCCTCCGCCCCCGGGGCCGCCGGCGGCCCACACCGATACGCTGGTCAGCAGCAGGCCGGCGAGAAAGACCTTGAAAATCGACGCGAATGTTCTGGATAGCATCATGATGGTTGGATTCCTTATTTATGCCTTGGCCAGTTTGACGGCGCAATGCTTGTAGATGGGCTGGCCGCAATCCTTGTCGACGTAGTTCATGGTCAGCCGGTTGACCGACACCTTGCGGCCGTTGTTCTCCGCCACGTCGATCGGGTCGAGGTCGCCGAAGTGCATGGGGATGAACACTGCCCCCGTCCGCACTGTGTCAGTGACTTTCGCCTTGACCACGATTTCGCCGCGGCGCGAGGTGACCTTGACCAGGTTTCCGGTGACCACGCGCAGGGTCTTGGCGTCGGCGGTGCTGATCTCGACGTAGTTCTCCGGCACCATCTCGTGCAACTGCGCCACGCGCTTGGTCTTGGTGCGCGAGTGGAAATGCTCGATGACCCGCCCGGTGTTGAGCCAGAAGGGATAACTCGCATCCGGCACTTCCGGTGGCGCGACATAGTCCACCGCCCACAGGTAGGCGCGGCTCAGGCCGTCCGGGTCGATCCACGCGGCGCTCGGGGTCTTGCCGTACTGCGCGCGGTCCCAGTTGGTGTTGAACAGGCCGTCGGCGTACAGGCGCTTGCCGCCATAGACGTCGGCGGGCGTGGATGGCCAAGGGATGCCGTTGCTGGCTGCCAAGTCGGCGTAAGTCATGCCGCTCATGTCGCAGATTTTGCCGCTCGACACCTGTTTCCACTCATTGAATACTGTCTCGGGATCATCGCTTTTCACCAGCGACTCACCGGCCTGGTCGCCGAAGCGGGCGTCGAACGACGCGAGCTTGTCGGCAACCATCTTGATGATCTCGAGGTCGGAGTAAGCCCCGTAGTTCGGGCGCAGTTCGAAGCCGGCCGGCTGCACCGCCTGCTGGCCGAGGTTGACGCGACGCTCCGAACAGGTGTAGGTGCCGGTCTTCTCGCCCCATAGCGCCGCCGGCAGGAACAGGTCGGCGAAGTGCATGGATTCAATCGGGTCGAAGATGTCCTGCACCACCACGAACGGACGCGCGGGATTGCTGAAGCTGAGGTAGCCGTGATACTTGTTCAGGTCGGGCAGGGTGACCGAGGGGTTGGTGCAGGCCATCCAGAACACCTTGAGCGTGCCGTTGCGCATCATCTCGACCATGCTGGGAATGGTCGGCTGCAGATCACGGTTGGAAGTGACGACCGTGGTGCTGTGAGCCGGGATGGTGCCGGGCGCGACGTTCCACAGCTGTTCCAGCTCAGCGACGTGGGTGGTGTTGTAATAGTTGCGGTAGCCGGACAGGGCCGAGGAGCCGCCGGTCTCGCGGTTGCTCATGGCGGTCGCCTGCCCGGTGATGGAGAACGGCGACGAGCCGGGGCGGCCGATCTTGCCGGTGATCAGGTGCATGGCGCAGATCAGTCGCACGGTGTCGGTGCCGCCCATGGCCTGGTACACGCCCTGAATGAACATCGACCACACTTCGGGCGACTGGCCGATCCACTGCGCCGCGGTCTGGATCTGCGTGGCGGTGAGGCCGGTGATGCCTGCGACGTAGGTCGGCGTGTAGGCCGCGACCTTGGCCGCCAGCGCGTTGTAGTTGCGGGTGTGCGCGGCGATGTAATTACTGTCGATCCAGTTGTTGGCGATCAGTTGCTGCAGGATGCCGTTCATCAGCGCCACGTTGGTGCCGGGCTTGAGTTGCAGGTGCAGGTCGGCGCTGCGCGCGGTGGCGGTGCGGCGCGGGTCGACCACGATCATCTTGGGCGCGCGCGCCGAACGGCGGGCCCGGATGATGCGCCGCCATACCTGCGGATGCATTTCGGCCGGGTTGGTGCCGATCAGGAAAAAGCAGTCGGTGTTCTCGATGTCGTCGTAGCACCCGGGCGGGCCGTCCGAGCCGAAGGTGCTCATGTAACCGTACACGGCGGCCGCCATGCACAGGCGGGTGTTGGAGTCCATGGTGCTGGTCTTGATGGCACCCTTGCCCAGCTTGCCCATGGAATAGTATTCCTCGATGGTCCACTGGCCGGTGTTGTAGATGCCCACCGAATCGGGACCGGACGTGTCGACCGCCTCGATGATCTTCTGGGCGAGCAGGGTGGTGGCCTCGTCCCAGGTGATGTTCTGCCAGTTGCCGCTGGCGTCGCGCTTCATCGGGTACTTGCCGCGGCTGCCTACCCGCAAGTCTTCATCGGCCAGGATTTTGTGCTCGTACAGGCCCTTGACGCAGACCCGCCCGGCATTGGTCGGATGCACCGCGTTGCCGCGCACCGCCACTGCTTTGCCGGCGGCGTTGACACCGATCTGCAGGCCGCACCCCACCGAGCAGTAGCCGCACACAGAAGTTACCCAGTTGGCCACGTTGACGAAGGTATCGTCGGCCATCGCCTCCTCGCCGGTCAGCAGGTTCAGCACGCCTCCGCCGACAACGGCTTGCGAGGTCAGCAGCGCGCCCCACTTGAGGAACGTACGCCGTTCGTGATTACAGAGCTGCGGATTTTGCTTGAGCTCGTTGAGCTCGGCCTGAGTGAACACCTTTACAGGGTGCTGATCGTGTTTGTGAGTCGCCATGTGAACCTGTTCCTCAAATTGTTGCGATGAACCCCCCGGCAAGCTCTGCAACCGCCAAGCGACTGCCCGGTAGCGCGGATTTTGATTTGGAGTTTTCTTAATGCCGTCTTAAGTTTTTTAAGATTAAAAAGCTTGCGGAACATTGGCGATGACAAATGTCAGCGAAGGTGGCAATTTTGGGATGGGATTTACGACGATGCCTGCGCAAGTCAGGCGGGGCGCGAATCCGCGTGGTGTGCGGCATAATGCCGCAGTACCTCGATCCGGCGGGATTGGTGTGTCCGAAGCCGGATGCTCAGCCGCCCGCGCTCAGGTATTCCAGGGCCTTCTGATCAAGGATGCGGAAGCCATCCTTGACCAGGGCGATGACCTTCTCGCTTTCAAGTTTCTTCAGGCTACGGATCAGGGTGCGCTGGGTCACGCCGATCATGTCGGCCAGTTCGGTTCGGGTCAGCGATTCACGCAGTACCTCGCTGCGAAGATTGCGTTCGTGATGGGTTTCGTGCAGGAACAGCAGATAGGACGCCACCCGCTCCAAGGCATTTTTCTGCCCAAGGTTAGCGATGTGGCGGATGTAGGCATTGAGGTTTCGTGCCATCGACCGCATCAGGGTGTCCGGAATCTCCTGGTGGCGACTGATGATCTTCTGCAAGTGCGCTTTTGGCAGAAAACAGACGCTGGTGGGGCTGATGGTCTCGGCAGTGCTGCTGTACTTGTCGAGGTAGAGATCCTCGCAGGCGATCAGGTCACCGGGAATGATTGCCAACTTGTGGATTTGCTGGCGGCCGTTGGGCAGGGATTTGTATACCTTGACTTCGCCCAACAGCAGGATGAACAGGTTCTCTCCGGGATCTCCTTCCCTGTAAAGGAGGGTGTGGCGATCGAAAGACTTGAACTGCAGAAACTCCTGCAGGGCACGCTTTACTTCCAGATTCAACGTGCTGAAATAGTCAGAACTGTCAAGGATGCATGTCTCGCAACGATCCTCAGCCGGTTTGTGTGGACAAGGCCCCGCAACATTGGATTCAACGCAAGATTTCTGTATTGGCGACTTCATATGAACCCTTGCATCCGATGCCTCACTGCGAATTTTCGCCTAACATTTGGGCACATTCCCGCACTGTGAATCCGCACCCCAGGAGCAGACAGATTAAATAATGGCAATTGCTCAGGGAAGTACCCGGTCGATGCTGATCTGAAGATTTTGCGTTCCCGGTTTGAGCGGACCGACGCTGCCTTCCATATCCCCACTTTGGGCGCTGGCGTTGCCGCTTTTTGAAATGCGGGCAACGACCATGACCGAGGGAAAGGCGGACAACTGCATACCCGGTGCCATAGCATTGGAATCGTCCAAGCTAAAGCGGGCAGGTAATTCACCCGCTTTCAATTGGAGTATAGCCAGCGGCATACGTGGGCCTTTTTCGGCGCGTGCGAAGACGAACACCGTGTCACCGGGCGATACTTTGGCGGCCAGCGCGGGCGCCAGTTTGACCTGACCACTTACCTGACCACTACCTTGGCCGCCATTGGCAGCGGCAGGCGCAGCCGCTTCCGGCGCGGCGGACATGATGTTCGGCAGCGCGGCAGAGGGAGTACGCCCCTCAGCTAGGGCTCGGGCTTCGTCCAGGCTGGCTTGCAGCGACTGGGTGAATTCCGAATCGGCCGGAGCCGCCTGAACCACTTTTTCCCAGTACGCAATCGCACTCTTGTAGTCCTTGCGGTCGAAGGCGGCAGTGCCCATCAACGCCAGCGCCTTGAGATTGGCAGGATCGATTTCCAGGGCACGCTGAAGCAAGGCCAGCGGCTCGCCGTCGAGTTTTTGCCCCTGTGACATGGCCAGCGCGTCGGCATGATCGGCCAACAACTGGGCATCGGGTGGCAGCAGTTTTTCGGCCCGGGAATACGCGTCAGCGGCTTCGGCAAAGCGGCCCAGCACGTTGTAGGAACGCGCCAGCATGGCCCAGCCCGCACCATCGTCTGGCTTGTCTTTCAGGCTGGCTGCGAGTTTCTCGGCCATGGCCCGGATACTCTCAAACGACGTGCTGTGCGGGCTGCCGCCCTGCGCGCTGGCAGGCGCAGCGGTGTCCTGGGTGGGCGACGCCAGGGGCGCGATGGCCTCGGGCGTGCCGACCTTGAGATAGAGGCCCACGGCGGCGACGGGAATCAGCACCGCCAGCGCAACCGGCGCCCAGCGCCCTCGACCGGGCAGCATCGGAGTGATGTCATTGACCGCGGCCAGGGTGTCTTCCAGTGCGCGCTTTTCCAGTTCGCGCCGACCGACCGTATGCTGGTCCGCGCTGATCGTGCCATTTGCCAGGTCGGCATCGAGTTCGTTGAGCTGGTCGCGGTAGATCACCACGTTGGCTTGCGCGCGCGAGGTTTTGTCATCCTCGCTGCGCTGCTTCACCAGCGCGGGCAACACAAAGGCCAGCCCCAAGGCGATGAGTACGCCCATCACAATCAAAAATCCGGTCATGTTGTTTCCTTGGTTGAGTCGGTGTGCAGCAGGGATGCCGCCAGCGCCTGATCGGCCTGGCTCAATTCCGGTTCGGCGACGGCATTGCCGGCGCCGTCGCAGATTGAAAACCAGAATGCTGCCACCCACCACCAGCAGCAGGAAGGGGCCGACCCAGAGCACCAGTGTCGTGTTCTTGACGGGCGGGCGATACAGCACAAAGTCGCCATAGCGGGCGACCATGAAGTCCTTGATTTCGGCATCGCTCATGCCCGCCTGGATTTTTTCGCGAATTTCGTTGCGCAGATCGACTGCCAGTTCGGCGTTGGAGTCGGCGATGGTCTGGTTTTGGCACACCAGGCAGCGCAGTTCACTGGAGAGCTTCATCAGCCTTGCTTCGGCCACAGGGTCGGCGGCAACCGGGGCGGCTTCTTTGGCCAAAGCCGGATGCAGCGCCGCCGCCAGCAGAAGGGCAAGTAAAGGTTTAAGCAGCATTGAGTTTTTTCACCAAGGGAAGAATCGTATCGCGCAGCACCTCGGGTGTGATGGGGCCGATCTGCTTGTAGCGGATGATCCCGGCCTTGTCGATGACGAAGGTTTCCGGCACGCCGTACACCCCGAACTCGATCCCCGTCCGGCCCTCCGGGTCGGACACGCTGGCCACGTAGGGATTGCCGAAATTGGCCAGCCAGCGGCGCGCATCGTCCGGCTGATCCTTGTAATCCAGCCCAACAATCGGCACGGTGCGGGTTTTGGCGAACTCGACCAGGATCGGATGCTCCTCGCGGCAGCCAGCGCACCACGACGCCCACACATTGAGCAGCCAGACCTGACCGCGCATGTCCTCGGAAGACAGCAGCCGGGAAGGGGTGTCGAGGGTTTGCAGGCGAAATACCGGCGCAGGTTTATCGATCAGCGGCGAAGGGACCTCGTGCGGATCGAGCTTGAGGCCCACGCCCAAAAATCCCAGCATGGCGATGAAGATCGCCAGGGGAATCAAATACCAGGCTTTCATGCAGCCTCCCCAACCAGTGCGGCAGCGGGCGCGGTCTGCGCGCGCCGCCGGGTCAGGCGGTAACGACGGTCGGACAGCGCCAGCACGCCGCCCAGCGCCATGACCAGGCAACCGCCCCAGATCCAGTCGACAAAGGGTTTGACATACACGCGCACCACCCAGGCGCCGTTATCGACCGGCTCGCCCAGCGAGACATACAGGTCGCGGGTGAAACCGGTGTTGATGGCCGCTTCGGTCATCGGCATCTGCGTGGCAAAGTAGATGCGTTTTTCCGGCGCCAGGGTGCGCTCTAACCGACCGTTTTTCAGGACGTCGATGGCGCCTCGCGATGCCATGTAATTGGAGCCTGGCGTTTCGGTCACGCCTCTGAATACAAACTGATAGGCGCCAATGCTGACCGTGTCGCCCACTTCCATGCGCACGTCTTTCTCGGTCTGGTAGCCCTTGACCATCGTCACGCCGACGATGAACACACCGACGCCGAGATGCGCCAGCAGCATGCCGTAATAGCTGCGCGACTGGCTGCCGAAGCGCTGCCGCAGCGTGGCGCCCGCGGTGGGTTGGACCCGGTTCCACAGGTTGAGCGCGGTGGTGGTGAACACCCACAGGGCGAGCAGCAGGCCGAAGCTGATCATGGGCGACCACTCACCCAGCACGAGGGGCAGCAGCAATGCACTGACCAGACTGACGCCGAACGCCCAACGCAGCCGCATGGCCAGTTCCGGCAGGCTGGCCGATTTCCAGCGGGCCAGCGGGCCGATGCCCATGAGAAAAATGGCGGGCGCCATGAGGGGGGCGAACACGCTGTCGAAGTAAGGCGGACCGACTGAAATCTTGCCCAGCCCCAGCGCGTCGAGCACCAGGGGATACAAGGTGCCCATCAGCACCGAGCCGGCAGCCACGACCAGAATGACATTGTTGGCGAGCAGCATGGATTCGCGCGACACCAGGTCGAACCGCCCCCCCAGGCCCACCTTGCCCGCGCGCCAGGCGAACAACAGGAGCGAGCCGCCGGTCACGATCGCCAGGAACATCAGGATGAAGATGCCGCGCTTGGGATCGGTGGCGAAGGCATGGACCGAAGTCAGCACGCCGGAACGCACGAGGAAAGTGCCCAGGAGCGACAGGGAAAAGGCGACGATGGCGAGCAGCACGGTCCAGTTCTTGAAGCTGCCACGCTTTTCGGTGACGGCAAGCGAGTGCATCAATGCGGTGCCGACCAGCCAGGGCATGAAGGAAGCATTTTCCACCGGGTCCCAGAACCACCAGCCGCCCCAGCCCAATTCGTAATAGGCCCACCAACTGCCGAGTGCGATGCCCAAGGTGAGAAACACCCAGGCTACAGTCGTCCACGGGCGCGACCAGCGCGCCCAGGCCGCATCCAGATTGCCGCCCAGCAAGGCGGCGATGGCAAAGGCAAAGGCCACGGAAAACCCCACATAGCCCATGTAGAGCATGGGCGGATGGAAGATCATGCCGGGATCCTGCAGCAGCGGATTGAGATCGCGGCCATCGAGCGCGGCGGGCAGCAGGCGGTCGAACGGGTTGGAGGTCAGCAGCATGAACAGCAGGAAGCCGACGCTGATGAAACCCATCACGCCCAGAATGCGCGCCACCATTTCACGCGGCAGATGGCGGCTGAACAACGACACCGCGACCATCCAGAGCGTGAGCATGAACACCCACAACAGCACAGAACCTTCATGGCTACCCCACACCGCGGCCAACCGGTAATGCAGCGGCAGCATGGAGTTGGAATTGCTGGCGACGTTCAGCACGGAGAAATCGTTGACGGCAAAGGAATACGCCAGGCAGACCATGGCGAGGGTAACGAACACGAACAGCCCCTGCGCGGCGGGCCGCGCCATCGCCATCCAGGACGGGATGCCGCGCTGTGCGCCGACGATGGGAAAAACCGTCAGTGCCGTGGCGATCAGGAGCGCGACGATGAGGGCGAAGTGGCCGATTTCAGGAATCATTGAGGCTTGCCTTCTGTATCCATGACCAGCGTCTTGCCGGTGCTTTCGCCTCGAGGCCTGGGCCCGCTTGAGCGCTTCGGCCGCCTCGGGCGGCATGTAGTTTTCGTCGTGCTTGGCCAGCACTTCACTGGCCTGGAACACGCCATTGGCGTCCAGTTCGCCCTGGGCGACCACGCCTTTTCCTTCCTTGAACAGGTCGGGCAGGATGCCGGTATACACCACGGGGATGGACTGGGCGGTATCGGTCACGGTGAAATGCACCGTGACGCCTTCGCGCTTCACGCTGCCGGCCACCACCAGCCCGCCGATGCGCAGACCGCGGCCTGTGGGCGCCTCGTGGGCGGCGATCTGGCTGGGCGTGAAGAAAAACACCAGATTGCTGCGAAAGGCATTCAGCACCAGGGCGGCGGCGAGGCCGACGGCAGCCAGTCCGGCGGCAATCAGCGCCATGCGTTTATGTCGTGGTTTCATGTTTCGTCTGCTCGGACAGAATTATTTGGGCTTGGCGGGCTTTCTCGACAGCCCGCCGACGCGCGCGCAACATCAAAATTTCGGCTCCGATAAGCGCGGCCGTGACCAGGTAAGACCCCCAGACATAGAAGCCATAGCCGCCCATGGCGATGAAGTCATCCAGACTCTTCCAGATCATGTCGGTTCCCCCAGGTTGGCGATCCATTCGGCCTGCTGCTCGCGCTCCAGGATGATGCAGCGCACACGCATCAACGCCGCGGCGATGCTGTACATCCAGCAGGCCAGCGCCATGACGAGCATGCCCAGCAGCATGGTGGCGGCCATCTTGGGCGCCATGGTCATGCTGACCGAGGCACCCTGATGCAGGGTGTTCCACCATTTGACCGAAAAATAAATGATCGGCACGTTGACCACCCCGACCAGCGCCAGCACCGCGCTGGCGCGGTCGGCGCGACGCGGGTCGTCGATCGCGGCGTGCAGCGCCAGAAACCCCATATACAGAAACAGCAGAATCAGTTCGGAGGTCAGCCGGGCATCCCATACCCACCAGGCGCCCCAGGTGGGCTTGCCCCAGAGCGCACCGGTCCACAGGGCGATGAAGGTGAACAGCGCGCCGGTCGGCGCCAGCGCGCTGGCCATCATCGACGACAGGCGGGTGTTGAAGATCAGCCCGGCCGCAGCCCAACCCGCCATCACGATGTAGATGAACATCGACATCCAGGCCGCGGGCACATGGATGAAAATGATGCGGTACGACTCGCCCTGCTGGAAATCCGTGGGGGCGACAAAAAAACTGATGTACAGGCCCGCGACCGCGAGGATGGCCGCAGCCAGCGCGAACCCGGGTATCAGCTTGCCCGCCAGCGGATAAAACGTGACGGGGGACGCGTATTTGAACCAGTTCAATTTCATGCGGCTGAAGACTCCAAGGTGATCATTATTCCAGCGATATTCGCAGTGCGGCCGCAGTCGCCCACGGCGCCAGCACCATGCCCAGCAGCAGCAGTGCACCGAGTATGGACAGGTGGCCACTGGCATCCATGCCCATGGCGCTGGCATCCACCGCGCCTGCACCAAAAATCAGCACCGGCACATACAAGGGCAGCACCAGCAGCGAGATCAGCACCCCGCCGCCGCGCACCCCAACCGTGAGCGCCGCGCCGATCGCGCCGATCAGGCTCAGCAACGGGGTGCCCAGCAGCAGCGCCAGCAGCAGGGTGGACAATCGCGTCGCGCGGCAGATCGAATTGCAATGCGATCACCGGCGAAATCAACACCAGCGGCAAACCCGACACCAGCCAGTGCGCCACAACCTTGCCGATCACCACCAGGGCGAGCGGTTCTGGCACCAGCACCAGTTGTTCCAGGCTGCCATCGGCATAGTCCTCGGCAAACAGCCGTCCCAGGGACAGCATGGAGGCCAGTAGCGCCGCCACCCACAGGATGCCCGGCGCCATGGCGCGCAGCAGCTTGGGCTCCGGCCCTACGCCGAGCGGAAACAGGCTGGCGACAATGACGAAAAAAAACAGCGTGGTCGCCACGTCGGCGCGCCGCCGCATGGCAAGGAGCAGATCGCGGGAAACCACGTAACGCAAGGTCTGCATCAGACTCATGCGCCCAGCCACAGCGTCTGGGCATCGGCTGCCTGAATCGCCACTTCCTGGTGGGTAGTCAGGGCGATCATGCCACCCTGTTCCAGATGGTTTTCAATCAGTTGCCGCATGTCTGCAACCGCATGGGTATCCAGTGCATTAAAGGGTTCGTCCAGCAGCCATAGCGTGTGCGAGTGCGCAAGCCGCAGCCGCGCCAGCGCGGCGCGGCGGCGCTGGCCCTGCGACAGAAATTTGACCGGTAAATGCTCACGCCCGGCCAGGCCGCTGCCCTGCAAGGCAGCGACAACTGTCTCGCGGCTAACCACGTGCCCGGCAAGTTGCGCAGCGATGCGCAGATTTTCCAGTGCGCTGAGATCCTCTTTCAGGCCATTGGCATGGCCGATATAGGTCAGTTCGCGCCGGTAATCCTCGCCCAGCGTCTGGATCGTCTCGCCACGCCAGCGCACTTCGCCGGCCATCGCTTGGGTCAGCCCGCACAAGGTGCGCAGCAGAGTGGTCTTGCCGCTGCCGTTGCTGCCTTGTATCCATATCAGACCACCGGGCTTGAGTTTGAACGACACGCCGCCAAACAGGCGGCGCTCCCCGCGCAGACAACCCAGACCGATCACTTCCAGCATGCATGGTCTCTCATCGTGTCCACGGATCAAATGTCCCAGCGGTAGCCCGAATAGAAAAAGTGCTGCTGGCTGACATCCTGGTTACCGGGGCTGGTTGTGGTCGAATGCTCGTAAGTGTAATCGACCTCCAGAGACAAGTTGTCCTTCCATAGATAGGCCAGGTGGATCTCGGGCGTCCAGCGAACCAGGTCGATATCGGAGTTGGTAGCGGAGTCGGTTTTCTGTTGGGAATACTTCAGAGAGGGCTCAAGCGTCCAGCGGCCTAGCCGGGTCGTGTTGTTATAGACAAGAAGTTCGCCATGATAGGTGTCCCCCTTGTTCAAAGACAGACTGAACACGTTGACGTCATTCGGCATCAGGAGACTGGAGCCGATGGCGCGCAGGGAATAGGTATAAATATTTCCGGTCGCCGGCGTGGGTGCAATAACGGTTCCATCGTCCAAGGTCTGGCCGGGCAACGCGCCAGTACTGGCCCAACTGAAATCACCGCCCAATTGCCAGGTTTCATTCAGTGGCGTCAGGAACCCCGCCGTGGCCGACTTGGAAATAGCGCTCGCCTCCTCTGCCCATGTGCGAATCTGATCCTCGGTTTCGGTCTGGAGTAATTGCTCGACGCTGGTAGGAATCGGCGACATACCCGTCACCGCGCTGTTATATAGTGCATCTGTGGTGGCAAGCGACGGCGAGCGGCGATAATCCAGCCCAAAGTTGTAACTGCTTCCGCCCTCGCTCTGCCAGTTGCCCTGCAAGGTGCCAATGTTGAGAACGCCGTAGCTCACATCGTAATCCAGCTGTGTGCTAATGGAACCCCGCGCGTCATAAAACCCCAGTTCCAACCCCACGGCACGCCGATCCACAATGCCATCTGCAGTCTGATCAATGAAATAGGTCTTGGCGCGCAAGCGATCGGTCATCAATTCATCCGCATCCAGACTCACGCCCCAGAATTTTCGGTCGGTTTCCAGAGAGGGGAAATCGACCGGCAAACCCACAACCATGTTGGCACGCCACTTGGGTGAAAATTCGTAGCCCAGTAGCGCACCATCGAAACGGCCAAGCACGCCGCCGGATGTCGGCGTCTGGCGACCCACTTTGGCGCTGATTCCGTTCTGATATCCTTTGTATTCATAGTAGGCAGACAGAACGCGGCTCCGATTTGGGCGCGTATCGAGAAAGCTACGTACGTCGTCACCCCGAAACAACAATTTCTGATCGGCATCGGCATCCCGATATAGCCCCTTGAGGTCGAGATTGCTCCTCAATTCAGATTGGTCTGTGGTTGTCAGTGTCGACGTAACAGGTGTGGTCGGCGTATCAAACGCGGTTTGCGTTTGAGTTTGTCCGCCGTAATAAAACTGGGAAAAACTGCCTGAAACGGTTTTGGTGACGGTTGCGTCCCTGGTTCTTACTTTGCGTGCGCCTGGGGCGGGCACTTTCAGTTGGTCAAGTTGCTGGCGCACCCGATCCGCGCCTGGTCCGTCCGGAAACAGTTTCAGATACAACTCATATTCGGCCTTGGCCTTGGCCAGTTCGCCATTGCGTTCACGGGCCACGCCAATCAACTCCTGCGCCTCCTGCGAATATTTATTGGGGGGCAATAACAACACCTGGTTGAAACTGGTGATAGCCAGTTCGTAATTCGTTGCGTTGAGCGCTTCCTTCGCTTTAGCCATGAGCGAGGCTGATTGATCTTCCACTCCGGGCAACGGCGCCTCAGGCAAGGTAAAAGTGGGCTCAACCTTCGTGGAGGCGGCCTTAAGCGTGTCCTCCCTGCGCTTAAGCAGATCGACCACGTCGGCTTCCGGAAATTGGGCTACCAGCTTGGCACGGACCTGTTCCGCCTTTTCGGGCGTGTCAAAGTAGCCCAGGTTCAATTCGTACAAGAGCCTGCCATCCCGGGTTTGCTGCGAAGTAAAAACCTCGAAATCCTGAAACTCCTGGGGGATGACCCTGCCCAGTTCGCTTTTGGATTCTGTGCGCAACAGGGTCAATGTATAGCGTTTGCTGACCAAACCGGTTTGGTGCTTTCTGAGCTTGTCGCCAAAGATGATGTTAATGCTGCGGCCGTTTGAACCGGCCCGCACGGACACGTTGTCAGGCACTTTGTCAGTACCGATTTGCAGACTTAGCTTGTTTATCTGGCCTACCTGCGGAGAGAGGGTCGCAGTGATTCCGGGGAACTGCTCAAAGGGTTTTAACTTGCGCGTTTCAACCGAATCGCTTTCCACCTGATCATCACTCTGCACAATCCGAAAATACACCAGGACGGTATTGCTCTTCCCGACCGGAACTGCACGCACAAACTGGATCCTGGCATTGAATTGCAGCCGAATGAGGTTCTCATAGTTATCGGGCTGAATCTGGATTTCCCCCAGAATTTCCGCCTCCGCGTTGAGCGGGTTGATCGCCAAAAGACAGCAGCCGATCAGCGCAGCTGCCAGTCTGTTTCTGGTTTTAAAAAACATTGAATATTCCATCATGATTGCCAAAGATTACCGGGGACGCAGGCTTGGCTACCCATCCAGGCGGTTTAATCCCATTTGACATAGGCCACCCCCTTGTTTCCCAAGGGTCTGTGGCAGCCGGATTGAGAGCAATCGGTGCCTGAACTGGATTCGTGCGTCACGCTCTTTTTCTCCATGTCGCCCAGGTAGCTGGTGCCGCTGGCATGACAGGTCTTGCATCCAGTCACAATATTGTTGTGGTCCATATTCATGCTTGACCAGCTGGAAGTGCTGGTGTGACAAGCCTTGCAGTCCTTGCCACCCACCAAAGCAGTCGGGATGTGATTCGTCGGCTTGGCCGTAGCCCCCGCCGAAGCGTAAGCCCCGCCATGACACGACGCACAGGTCGCACTGGCGACCGCAGTGTGGCTCATGGTTGCCGGCGCCCACGGCGCGGTTGTCTTGTGGCACGAATCACAGGCCGCCGTGGTCGGGATGTGGCTGGTCGGTTTGCCGCTGGCGGTCGTCCCGTTGTGGCAGGTCGAGCAAGTACCCGGAGCTACACCGGAGTGGCTGAAGGTGGCGGGTGTCCAGGCCGTCGTCTTGTGACAACTGTCGCAGGAGGCCGTTGTCGGAATATGGCTGATCGGCTTGGTCTTGTGACACGTCGCACAGGTGCCCGGCGGCACGCCGGCATGGTTCATGGTCGCAGGTGTCCAGGCGCTGGTCTTGTGACAACTGTCGCAGGAGGCCGTGGTCGGAATGTGGCTGGTCGATTTGCCGGTGGCGGTGGTGCCGTTGTGGCAGGTCGAGCAGGTGCCCGGGGCCACGCCGGTATGGCTGAAGGTGGCGGGTGTCCAGGCCGTCGTCTTGTGACAGGTATCGCAGGCTGCTGTGGTCGGGATGTGGCTGGTCGGTTTGCCGGTGGCGGTCGTCCCGTTGTGGCAGGTCGAGCAGGTGCCCGGTGCCACGCCGGTGTGGCTGAAAGTAGCGGGTGTCCAGGCCGTCGTCTTGTGGCAGCTGTCGCAGGAGGCCGTGGTCGGAATATGGCTGGTCGGCTTGGTCTTGTGACACGTCGCACAGGTGCCCGGTGCCACGCCGGTGTGGCTGAAAGTAGCGGGTGTCCAGGCCGTCGTCTTGTGGCAGCTGTCGCAGGAGGCCGTGGTCGGAATATGGCTGGTCGGCTTGGTCTTGTGACACGTCGCACAGGTGCCCGGCGGCACGCCGGCATGGTTCATGGTCGCAGGTGTCCAGGCGCTGGTCTTGTGACAACTGTCGCAGGAGGCCGTGGTCGGAATGTGGCTGGTCGGTTTGCCGCTGGCGGAGGTGCCGTTATGGCAGGTCGCGCAGGTGCCGGGAGCCACGCCGGTATGGCTGAAGGTCGCAGGCGTCCAGGCGCTGGTCTTGTGACAGCTGTCACAGGAGGCCGTGGTCGGAACGTGGCTGGTCGGCTTGGTCTTGTGACACGTCGCACAGGTGCCTGGTGGCACGCCGGCATGGTTCATGGTCGCAGGTGTCCAGGCGCTGGTCTTGTGACAGCTGTCACAGGAGGCCGTGGTCGGAATATGGCTGGTCGGCTTGGTCTTGTGACACGTCGCACAGGTGCCCGGCGGCACGCCGGCATGACTGAAGGTCGCAGGCGTCCAGGCGCTGGTCTTGTGACAGCTGTCACAGGAGGCCGTGGTCGGAACGTGGCTGGTCGGCTTGGTCTTGTGACACGTCGCACAGGTGCCCGGTGCCACGCCGGTGTGGCTGAAAGTAGCGGGTGTCCAGGCCGTCGTCTTGTGGCAGCTGTCGCAGGAGGCCGTGGTCGGAATATGGCTGGTCGGCTTGGTCTTGTGACACGTCGCACAGGTGCCCGGCGGCACGCCGGCATGGTTCATGGTCGCAGGTGTCCAGGCGCTGGTCTTGTGACAACTGTCGCAGGAGGCCGTGGTCGGAATGTGGCTGGTCGGTTTGGTCTTGTGACACGTCGCACAGGTGCCCGGCGGCACGCCGGCATGGTTGAAACTAGCAGCCCAGGTACCGGTCTTGTGACACGAATCACAAGAGGCGGTAGTTGGGACATGGCTGGCCGATTTGCCGGTGGCTGTCTTGCCGTTATGGCAGGTCGCGCAGGAACCCGGCGCAACGCCAGTATGGCTGAAGGTGGCCGGCGTCCAGGCGCTGGTCTTGTGGCAGGTATCACAAGCGGCTGAAGTCGGAATATGCGCGCTTGTCTTGCCAGTGGCTGTTTTGCCGTTGTGGCAGCTGGCGCAGCTACCTGCGGCGACCGCGCTGTGACTAAAGCTGGCGGGCGTCCAGGAACCGGTTTTGTGGCAGGTGTCGCAAGAGGCTGTGGTCGCGATGTGCGAGCTTGGTTTGCCTTTGGCGATGCTGTCGTTGTGACAGGTCGAGCAGGTGCCCGGCGCGACGCCGGTATGATTGAAACGAGCGCCCGAGAAAGAGGCGGTGTTGTGGCAGCTATCGCATGCCTGCTTGGTCGGAATATGCCTGACCGGCATGGCTGAGGATGAAGCTCGCTGACCGCTGACGGCATGGCAGCTCGCGCATTGGGTGGGGGTTCCCTTGAAAATACCCTGGATATGGCACGATTCGCAACGCACATTCCGGTGGGCGCCGCTTAGCTGAAAACCTGTCCTGGCATGGTCAAAACTCGTACCAGCCTGACTGGCAGCGAAAACCGGCGATGAAAACATACCCATCAGGCATGCCAGAACGAAGACCCAGGCGAGCCATGACTTGGGAGACACGTGCAAAGAAGCAACGGAATGAGCAGGTTTCATCTTGCTTCTCCTCTTGTGGCGAGCAGGGTTTGCACTGCAGGTCCGGGGCCCTGCATGTCACGGCATAGCCCTCGAACCATGGTTGGGCAGGCCATACCGGATACGGTGTTTGTTTCGGCCGCGCGGGAGTCTCCCACGCGCGACTTGATCTGTTTGAACGAATCGACGCCATGGCATTTGTCGCACTGCCTGCCAAATGCGCCTTCATGCACGTCGTCTTTGTCGTGGCAACTGACGCACGTCATCGGCAAAACCGCCTTGCCGGTCACCGGCTTGCGGTGACAGCTATAACAATCCAGGCCTTTATGTCCGCCTTCCAGCCTGAAACGGGTGCGGGTGTTGTGGTTGTAGTCCCACAGGCTCCAGCTGCGCGCGTTATGGCAGCTTTCGCACTGCACGCCCAGGCGACGTTTATGCACGTCATCCTTCTCGTGACACGCCAGACATTCCGTTTTGACGTCCTTGTATTGCGCCGTGGCGTGGCATTGCTTGCATTCCACGGCCATGTGCTTACCCAACAGCGGGAAGCGGGTACTGCCATGATTGAAGGTGGTCTGTTTCCAGTCCTGCGCGCTGTGGCATTGCTCGCATTTTTCGCCTTGCTGGCCTTTGTGCACGTCGTCCTTTTTATGACAGGCGACGCAGGCGACCGGCGTATCTTTGTATTTCCGGTCCTTGTGGCAAGCGTCGCACTTCACCTCGCGGTGCTTGCCCAGCAGGCCAAAGCGCGTTTTGCCGTGATCGAAGCGGTTTTCCTTCCAGTCGCGTTCGCCATGGCAGTCGCCGCACTTGTCGCCCAATGAGCCTTTGTGCTTGTCATCCTTCTTGTGACAGGCGATACAGGTCATGGGTGTGTCCTTGAAGACCGGACTTTTGTGACAGGCCTTGCACTCGATGTCGTCATGCTTGCCGCGCAAGGGGAAGCGGGATACGCCATGGTCAAAACGCGCTTCCTTCCAGTCGCGCTCGACGTGGCAATCACCGCACTTTTCGCCCAGCGAACTCTTGTGCTTGTCGTCTTTTTTGTGGCACGACACGCAGGCAGTTTGCAGCTTGTCGCGATACAGGATTTCCGGCATGGCAATCGCTACATCGGGTCTGACGGTGCTTGCCGCGCAACGCGTATTTCGTATCGTCATCGTGGTTGAACAAAACGACATCCCAGGCACGGGCGTTGTGGCAACTCTGGCATTTTTCACCAAAGTTGCCTTTGTGCTTGTCGTCCTTGCGGTGACACGACACGCAAGCCATGGGCGTGTCCTTGAAGACATTGTCTTTGTGGCAATCCTTGCATTTGGCTTTGGCGTGCTTGTCTTCAAGTTTGAAATTCGTCGTGTCATGGTCGAATCGGGCTTCTTTCCAGTCAGTCTCGGTATGGCAATCCGCGCACTTCGTACCCAGCTTGCCCTTGTGTTCGTCGTCCTGCTTGTGGCACGCAATACAGGTGCTCTGCGCGCTACGGTACGTCTTGCCTGTTGTGTGACATTTGCTGCATTCCGTTTCCGTATGTTTGCCCTTGAGCGGGTAATCCGTCAGCTTGTGGTCAAACCGCTTTTCGTCCAGCACGACTATCCGTGCCTCACGCCCTTTGTGTTCCGTATGACAGGTGCGGCAGGATTGCTCCTTGATGCGCCCGTGATAGCCCTGCTTCTGCGCCATGTCCTGACCCACATCCTTGTGGCAGTCCCGACACCGCTTGTTCTGTCCTTCCCGATCAAACCGAACATGGCACGCTTCGCACTTGTCTTCCGTCTTGGCGTGACCGCTAATAACCTTGCCGGGCATCAGCACGCTTTCCAGCGACCCAGCCTGGGCCGGACGAACGCCCAGTCCTGCCGTCATGCCAGACAACACCAAAAACAGCACAACAAAAACCGTCTTGATCGAAACCACGCGTCGTTCTTGAGCCGCTATCCGTCCCCACAACCCCATCAATACATATGCACGGCGACAACGTGCGCGATCGCGCTGAACACCAGCATGTAGACGAATGGCACGTGCAGCACGTGCCACAGTGAGAACAGACGTTCAAAGGTATTGAACTGGGCTACGTTCTGAACGCCTTGGATGTACGCGAACACCATTTGCTTGGCCGCCTTGAGACGACGCTGGTACTTGGCATGGTCCCAGCCCTTGCTGCGCGCGTGGCGTTTGTAAAGCTGATTCAGTTCGCGCGCGCATTGAAAATAGACCATGCGGCCGCGCAGCCAGAGCGTGACAATGCCCAGGCTGAACGCAGCGGATCGCGGTGGGGCGTGGCGAGCGCGGTTTCAAAGGCAGCCAGGGCGTTTTCCACCTTGGGCGCAAACGACAGTTTCGATTCAACCTCTTTCGAATTCAGTCCCGGCCAGTTCGCGCAACTCCTTCAGACTGGCCCGGCGGCCATACAGTCCATGGTGGATGCGGCGTATAAATAAAGCGCCCGATGATGCCGCTGCCGGCTACCAGCACCATGCTGGCCAGCGCTATCCCGGCGTTGATGGAGCCCACCTGAAAATTCGAATGCACCAGGATAAACAGCGGGCCCAGAATGCCCAGCGTCATGTGTCCGGCGAACCAGTACTTGGCGGGGCCAAAGCCGTGCATAAAGCGGAAATGCTTGCGCAGCGGGTAGAGAAAGAGCAGCAACATCATGATGCCACCAGCCAGACCCAGGTTGTAGCCAGTGTCCGAGCCTGCGGTATAACCGCCCCAGTGACTGATCGCCCAGGCGCACACCACCAGCAAGGTCACGCCCAGCGTCATCGCGGCAGCGCCGATCTCGCGCTTGCGCGCCTTGGCAGGGACAGCGGCAGCGGCCTCCAGCCTGAGCGGAGCCTGCATCGTCAACGTTTCTTGCACTTTGCTGCCTTTATTAGAGTGCTACATAACCATCCATAACGGCAGCGATCCTAACAAATTTAGGATTGCGTGTGTAAAATTTTTACACGTACGATAATTTGTTATCTGAAGCGCTAAGTTAGCGTACGCACTGTGCCGTAAAGCCACACACAATGTGTCGCGAGTTCGCGAGTTCGCGAGTTCGCGGATGCGCCGGGCTCCGAGCCAGCCAATCGTGTTGGGCTGAAATTTATTGATGGATGTGGGATGGATTTCTCGTATTTGAACCTGGCGATTTACCTGGCGCCGCTGGCAATTATTTATTACCTCTATTTTTATCGACGCCGCCGGCGTGAGGAAATACACGCCCTGGCATTACAAGAATCCAGGGAGGCCGGAATAGGCGAGACCCATTTCGCTCCACCCAGTCGTCGATCCGCTTCGATGCTGCGGTTCAGGATCCTGCGTCAAGGCCTGCCCCGAGGGCGCATTTGGCATCATCGACGGCAAGGCGCATCTGGTGAACCCCTCGGTCTGCATCGGGCA
>CAWHHA010000004.1:0-65015 GCA_963828945.1 uncultured beta proteobacterium | reverse complement strand
GTCGGCATTGCATTTGCGGGAGTAGACCCCGCGACTGGTTGCCGCGACCGGCAGTTCATTCAGACCCACCCAGCAATTGGGCACCGGGGCGCCATTGTAAAAAGCAAAATCGGGCGGGCGCGACATGTGCTGGTTCACGACCTTGCCGGTGATGGTTCTGCCGCCGCTGAGAACGGTGGCGTCGTTAAGCGTTTTCACAGAAACCGAAATCCACATGGTGCCCGGGTGGCCCGAACTCCTGGAAGAAGCTCGGCTCATTGGCCTTCACCCAGGCGTCGATCCCCTTGGTGCCTTCTATGGTGGAGGTCTGGTGCCAATCGGAGCCGGCAGGCGGCACCACCTCGACGGTGTACTTGGCGGGCGCCAGATACTTGATACGTACCACGCCGTCCGGACCCGAAGCCATAAATCCGTTACCGAGAGTCAGCACTTTGGGCGCGCCATTCTCGAAAATGAAATTGCCGTTTACGTCCAGTTGATAGGTGGTTCCGATCGGATTGCCGAACGCATCCTGGGTCACCTGGCCGCCGGATTGCCCGAAGGTGCCGCCGGCTTCCTTGAGAATGATGCTGAAACCTGCCAGACCCAATTCCTGCGGCAGGTCAGGGGTGCCGTTGATCGGCTGGTTGTCGTTAAAGACGAAGACCGAAATCTGTGCGGTGGGAATGGGTGTCTTGTTGACCACGATCGTCACGCTGTTCTGCCCCGCTGGCAGCGGCGCGCCGCCCATCTGGTAGCCACCGCCGTCGGGCAGCACCGAAACGTAATGGCGTTTCGTCGAATCAAGCGACAGACCTGTCAGAGCCGGGCCTTTCGGCACCGTACCTACCCTGCCGGATGCCACCACCGGCATATAGCTGGTATGGAAGTTCAGCGACAGGTTGCTGGCATCGGCCGGCACGCCGGGTTTGGAATCCTTGGTGGCATCCTCCTCCACCAACCAGCGGAAGTCGGTCACCGCAGCCCCGCTTGAGTCGACCACGTTGATCGTCAGCGCCTGCACATCGAACTGAAGCAGCATGCCGAACAGGAGCGCCGCAATGAACGCGAACCCTTTTCTGGTCACGCTTTGGCTGTTTCTTGCGCTGATTTCCATGATCATCCCCTCGATATCCAAAACCTTGCCTGCCCGATTCGAGCCAGATCTGATTGCCGGCCAGGTCATCAACTCTCGCAGCGGGAAAAAAATGTGCTCGCGAATTGACCACGTGCCTAGCTTAGGCTCGGAAACCACTCAATACAGTCAGGTGAATCCCGTAGTTGAGAGTGGGCGTCACCTTATTACGGGGGTAGGCATACCCCGCGTCCGCAAGTGAGTTCGTGGTGTGAGTAAATGAAGCTGTACGGCGAAACCAAGGGTATTCCCCCTGGCAAATACACGATATGCCCTACTTGCTGCGGAGGGTTGCTGTGTTCGAATGCCCGTCCGTCCACTGCGATGGCCGGAGGATGCACTCGCGCGCGCGTACACAGTCACAGTGGCGCGAGTGTCCAAGTATGGAAGCACATCAGGAGCCACAAGCGATGAAGAACACAGCGACCAGGTCCAACGTCCCCCTGACCGGCTGGCCGAAGCGGAGGGCCCGGATGGCATGTTTCGCGCTGGCCGCCCTCGCCTCCTGTGCCACGCTGGTTCACGGGGCGGGGTCCACGGTCATCTTCAACGCGCCAGCTTCCGTCGACCTGGCGGCCGGTGGCGTCGGAGATCGTATTGCTGTCGGCGATTTCGATGGGGACGGCAACCTCGATCTGGTGACCACCCCCGACTTTTCTGCACCGGAGTCCTATCCAAACGTGGATGGCATCATCTTGTTGTTCGGCGACGGTCAGGGCGACTTTCCGCAGACAGGAGGGTTTCTGGCCGGCGAATACTTGACCGGCATTGCCACGGCTGATTTGAATGGCGATGGCATTTCAGATCTGGTCACCACGGAGGGGTTCGACGGGGCGGGACAGAACGTACCGATCGGGCTGTGCAACAGCGTTGGGCCCAGGGTTCCGGTGTTTCTGGGCGCAGCCAATGCAAGCTTTGCACTGCAACAACCTTGCCTGTATGCAGGCCGCCGTCCCGGCGCCGTGACCACCGGCGACTTTGACGAGGACGGCATCACCGACCTGGTGGTGACGATATCCAGTGCCGACGTCAACACGGTGGACAGGAACACCTACTTTCTCTCGGGTAACGGCAACGGCACCTTCGCCACAGGGCGGGTGTTTTTGACCGAGAAATCCAATCACGTCACGGCGGCGGACTTCAACCGGGACGGCCACCTGGATCTCGCAATGCCCGGCCTGGTCTATCTCGGCACCGGGCGCGGCACATTCGTGGCGGGCCCGGTGACCGGAGGTGGCGAAGCCGTGGGCGACATTAACGGCGACGGCATTCGGGACCTGGTGTCGGTGGGCATCAACAATCTCTACACGCCGGCCGACGATGTGGTCCGCGTGCGTCTGGGGCAACCCAATGGCAGCTTCATCGCTTTTGGCGCACCCTTGCCGACCGGTGCAGATCCCAATGTGGAGTCACACCCCATCGCGGTTGCCATCGCGGACCTGAACGGAGACGGTTACGGCGACATTGTCGTCGCCAACGGCGAGAGCGATGACGTGGCGATTTACCTGCGCAATCCGGCCGGAACTTTCCATCCGCGCCAGCATGTTTCCACCCGCGCCACGAATTCAAGCGGCTCAATCAACACCCGTCCAAAAGGGCTGGCGGTCGCGGACTGGAACAAGGACGGCTACCCGGACATCGTGGTGTCGAACTACAACCCATCGGCTGACGGCACACCTGATGATGGCACCGTTACGGTGCTGATACAGGATGCTGTCGCCCGGCCTGCGGCGGCGGACGATACGGCCATCACCCCCGAAGACACCGTCGTTCTGGTCGACGTGTTCGCCAACGATTTCGACCATACCGGCATGCTCGACCCGGCCGCGATCACAGTCGTCAGACGTCCCGCCCATGGCAGTGTTGTGAATGCCGGCGGCGGCAAGTTCGCCTACACCCCGGCGGCTGGTTTCGCGGGCGTGGACGACTTCACCTATACCATCCGTAACACCAGCGGCGTGGTTTCGAACATCGCCACGGTCACGGTCATCGCCAAACGCAGCAACAAATTGCCGGTTGCCAGCGATGACAAGGCTGCGACACCTTCCAATGCATCCATCACAGTCGACATTCTGTCCAACGATTACGATCCGGACGGCAACCTGACTGCGGGGACGGTGAAGCTGCTGTCGCTTCCCGCCAGCGGCAACGCCAGCGTCAACGCGCTCACTGGCGCTGTCACCTATCAACCCAGCGCGGCCGGCACCTACAGCTTTACCTATACCGTGCAGGACAACGGCGGTGCCACGACCAACGTGGCCACAGTGACCGTAGCCGTCAGCTTCGCCAACACGCCGCCGAAGGCAGTGAACGACACTGCCGCCACGCCCCAGGGCACGGCGGTGACGGTCAGCGTGCTGGCCAACGACAGCGATGTGGATGGCACGCTCAACCCGGCCTCGGTCACGCTGGGCACGCTGCCGGCTGCCGGCACCGCTACGGTGAATGCGACCACCGGGGCGATCAGCTATACCCCGACCGCAGGCTTCTCCGGCACGGTGTCATTTACCTATACCGTGAAGGACAATGCTGCCGCCATCTCCAACGCCGCCACCGTGACGGTCACCGTCAATGCGGCGGCGAACCAGGCGCCGCTGGCGAGCAACGGGGTGCTGCTCCGTGACCGAGGATGTGGCCGCCAGCGGCACGCTTGCCGCCACCGATCCGGATGGCAATGCACTCACCTTCTCTGTCGTGACGAACGGCAGCAAGGGGACGGCGACGATCACCAATGCCGCAACCGGTGCCTATACCTATAAGCCGAACGCCAACGCCAACGGCACGGACAGCTTCACCTTCCGCGCGAGCGACGGCACGCTCAACTCGAATCTGGCCACGGTCACGCTGACGATCAGCGCGGTCAACGATGCGCCGGTGCCAACGGCACCCGCCATTGCCGTGAATGAGGACACAGCGGGCACCCGCCAGGTGGCGCCCAACGATCCGGATGCGGGCAACACCCACAGCTACAGCATCACCACGGCGCCGCTGCACGGCACCGCGTCGGTGTCGGCCACCGGCCTGGTGAGCTACACGCCGGCCGCCAATTACAGCGGCCCGGATTCGCTGGTGGTGCGGGTTACCGATCAGAGCGGCGCCTTCGGCCAGGTGACGCTTGCGGTCACGGTGGCCGCAGTCAATGATGTGCCGAAGGCAGTGAACGACACTGCCGCCACGCCCCAGGGCACGGCGGTGACGGTCAGCGTGCTGGCCAACGACAGCGATGTGGATGGCACGCTCAACCCGGCCTCGGTCACGCTGGGCACGTTGCCGGCTGCCGGCACCGCTACGGTGAATGCGACCACCGGGGCGATCAGCTATACCCCGCCCGCAAGCTTCTCCGGCACGGTGTCATTTACCTATACCGTGAAGGACAATGCTGCCGCCATCTCCAACGCCGCCACCGTGACGGTCACCGTCAATGCGGCGGCGAACCAGGCGCCGCTGGCGAGCAACGGGGTGCTGCTCCGTGACCGAGGATGTGGCCGCCAGCGGCACGCTTGCCGCCACCGATCCGGATGGCAATGCACTCACCTTCTCTGTCGTGACGAACGGCAGCAAGGGGACGGCGACGATCACCAATGCCGCAACCGGTGCCTATACCTATAAGCCGAACGCCAACGCCAACGGCACGGACAGCTTCACCTTCCGCGCGAGCGACGGCACGCTCAACTCGAATCTGGCCACGGTCACGCTGACGATCAGCGCGGTCAACGATGCGCCGGTGCCAACGGCACCCGCCATTGCCGTGAATGAGGACACAGCGGGCACCCGCCAGGTGGCGCCCAACGATCCGGATGCGGGCAACACCCACAGCTACAGCATCACCACGGCGCCGCTGCACGGCACCGCGTCGGTGTCGGCCACCGGCCTGGTGAGCTACACGCCGGCCGCCAATTACAGCGGCCCGGATTCGCTGGTGGTGCGGGTTACCGATCAGAGCGGCGCCTTCGGCCAGGTGACGCTTGCGGTCACGGTGGCCGCAGTCAATGATGTGCCGAAGGCAGTGAACGACACTGCCGCCACGCCCCAGGGCACGGCGGTGACGGTCAGCGTGCTGGCCAACGACAGCGATGTGGATGGCACGCTCAACCCGGCCTCGGTCACGCTGGGCACGCTGCCGGCTGCCGGCACCGCTACGGTGAATGCGACTACCGGGGCGATCAGCTATACCCCGCCCGCAAGCTTCTCCGGCACGGTGTCCTTTACCTATACCGTGAAGGACAATGCTGCCGCCATCTCCAACGCTGCCACCGTCACGGTCAGCGTCAATGCGGCGGTGAACCAGGCGCCGCTGGCGAGCAACGGGGTGCTGCTCCGTGACCGAGGATGTGGCCGCCAGCGGCACGCTTGCCGCCACCGATCCGGATGGCAATGCACTCACCTTCTCTATCGTGACGAACGGCAGCAAGGGGACGGCGACGATCACCAATGCCGCAACCGGGGCCTATACCTATAAGCCGAACGCCAACGCCAACGGCACGGACAGCTTCACCTTCCGCGCGAGCGACGGCACGCTCAACTCGAATCTGGCCACGGTCACGCTGACGATCAGCGCGGTCAACGATGCGCCGGTGCCAACGGCACCCGCCATTGCCGTGAATGAGGACACAGCGGGCACCCGCCAGGTGGCGCCCAACGATCCGGATGCAGGCAACACCCACAGCTACAGCATCACCACGGCGCCGCTGCACGGCACTGCGTCGGTGTCGGCCACCGGCCTGGTGAGCTACACGCCGGCCGCCAATTACAGCGGCCCGGATTCGCTGGTGGTGCGGGTTACCGATCAGAGCGGCGCCTTCGGCCAGGTGACGCTTGCGGTCACGGTGGCCGCAGTCAATGATGTGCCGAAGGCAGTGAACGACACTGCCGCCACGCCCCAGGGCACGGCGGTGACGGTCAGCGTGCTGGCCAACGACAGCGATGTGGATGGCACGCTCAACCCGGCCTCGGTCACGCTGGGCACGTTGCCGGCTGCCGGCACCGCTACGGTGAATGCGACCACCGGGGCGATCAGCTATACCCCGCCCGCAGGCTTCTCCGGCACGGTGTCCTTTACCTATACCGTGAAGGACAATGCTGCCGCCATCTCCAACGCCGCCACCGTGACGATCAGCGTGATGACGGTACGATAAATGTGACGACAACGGTTGGGCCCGTTGCCGGCTGATTGCGGACTACGACCCGGCCGCATCACCGTGGCCGCCCCGACGCCATTCCCGAGCCAAGCATGGTATTTCTCGTGGCCGGGATGCTCATGGAGGTTATATGCAATGGTGATCAACTGCGGCGCTCGCGCCGCGATGATCACACCAAGGAAAGTGGAAGCAATTGCAGCGGGGTAAACCCCGCATTGTGCTGAAAGGCTTTTTACCTTAGCAATCGCGGATGGATCGGCACTGCGAGATCGTGCGAGACTTTTGGAGTAGCCGGAACAAAATTATATCCATTGCCTGCCCCTCCAGTAATCCTGATGAGCAGACGCGCGGGGGACTTGCCCCACGCGCATTTTAAAACGTTTAAGTTTTACGACGGACGCAACGCAGGCCAATGAGTCCCAGCCCCGCCAGCATCAAGGCATACGTTTCGGCTTCCGGCACTGCCAAGGCCTGAATGTTGTCGATGCCGACCGCCGAACTGTTCGCGTCACTTACTTCATTGATGCCGAAGGCCAAATAGACATTGCTCGCGCTGGCCATGGTGAAATTCACCACCTGGTTGAAATTGCCCTTGCGGTTGGCTTCATTGCGCAGCACATCATTGAAGCTCAGCAGTTCATTGATCTGGTTGTCCGAACCGTCCAGCAGCCGCACGAAGAAATCGTCGGGGCTACGCGTCCCTGCAGTTCCGGGAACCTGGTTGGTATCGAAGGCGTAATCGAAGCTGATATCCAGGCTATGCAGCCCCAGCCCTAACAATCCCAGATCGAATTTGGCGATCTGAAAGTGCGCCAATGGGCTGCCCATCCGGCTCTCCGCCTAAACCGCCGGCGATATCGCCAATCACCATGAAGCGATTGGTGCTTGTACTGGCACCAAAGAAGGAATCGAATCCAGTATTCAGAGTCGGTGTTGATGGCGTTGCTGGCGAGGCGAATGTTAATGGCACTGGCTGTAGCCTCTCCGCCCAGAATTGTCGTGTAGGTCGCGGTGTTGTCGTTGAAATCCTCGTTCAGCGGCAAGGCTGCATACACGGGTTGCCCCAAGCCGGTCAGCAGCAGCGCCGCAGCCAGACAGTGGCGCAATTTCAGGTTGCTGCGACCTGGTCTGGTTTGGTCGTTCAAAGTAATAATAAAGTGCGACTGTTTGGATGCACCGACGATTTTATCTAACGCAATGGCTTTCATCATGGTCTCCTCCTGATTATGTGCAAGCCAACCCATTCACATTGAATTCAAGTTGACTCTGACGCCCTGTCGGGCGCTCTTGATGCAAGTATCAGAAAAACCAGAATTAATTTCACTAGGGGAAAACCCTCACTCTGCTACGGCCAAACCTGTATTTAAAGTAAGAAATTCACTGTAGGCCAGCGCCGAATCAGTGAAGTATTGGTTCCGACCGTATGGATTTCACGATGGCCACAAGCTCGGTATGGCCCATCGGCGTCAAGGGAACGCAATAATCCACGCCGCAGTCGATGGCCGTTTGCCGGCAAGCCGGCAACACGTCGTCTGTCATGCCGATAAGTGTCGCTTGCGGGCTCCCGGCCCGGATCTCCTGGACCAGTTCGACGACACTGGCGCCCGGCAACCCCAGTTCGAGCAGCACCAGGTTCGGGTTTCAGTGTTGCCGCATGGCCGAGTCCCGTTGCCGCGTCCATGGCCTCTTCCACGATCATGACGGGCCAGTGGATGGAGAGCAGCATGTTGAGTTGTTTCCGGTACAGCATGTCGTTCACGATGATCAGGGTGATGAAGCGTGTCCGCAGAAAGGACTCGATCAGGCCAACGATCTCCGCTTCAGTCGACTCGCCTTTCACCATGAAATGGTCAGCGCCGTTGCGAAACGCGGCTTCCCGATATTCGAGAATGTCGTAGCTGGTGATGACGCAGATCACCGAGTCGACAAAAATCGACTTGATGGTTTTGGTCAGATCGAGCCCATTTCCCCGCGGCAGCCGGATATCCATGAAGATCAGGTCAAAGCGCCTGGAAAGCGCATGGCGCAGAGCTTCCTCCCCGTCTTCTGCCTCGGCGATCTGCATCGATGGAAACCGTCCCGCCAGCAACTGATTCAGCGATTGGCGATACGCGGCATTGTCTTCAACAATGAGGGTGTTCAACATGACGGACAAGCCCTGCAAATTAACCCTGACAACTCTCAATGCTAGGCGGCATCCGGATCAAGCCCTATACAGGTTTGTGGGTATTTCCCGCCATGTGTGCGCTGTAGCAGGCTAGAGACCGGTCTGGTAACGCTGGTAGAAATCCAGTACCCGTGGCACGTAGTTCAGGGTTTCGCGGTACGGCGGGATACGGTTGCCATGTTTCATCACGGCATGTTCGCCGGCGTTGTAGGCAGCGAGCGCCAGGCTTGTGTTGTTGTTGAACAGGCGCAGCAAATCCCGCAGATACCGCGCACCGCCATTCAGGTTTTGCAGCGGATCAAACGCATCGGCCACGCCATAGCGTTTCGCGGTTTGCGGCATCAGTTGCATCAAGCCGGCCGCCCCTTTGTTGGACACGGCCTTCGGGTTGTAGCGCGACTCCACCGAAATCACTGCATGGAGCAAGGCGCTTTCCATGCCATAGGTGCGGGACACCTCGTCGACCATCTGATCGAAACCGGCTTTTCTGGCCAGATTTGATTTGCCCTTGCGAACCGCAAATCCTGGCGCGGCGGCAACCGCTTGCTCCGGCGCCGCGATCAGAACGGTATAGCGCTCATCCGTCGGCACATTGCTGAGCGACACCGTAGCCATCGTCGGCGGTGTAGGCATAAATATCCGCCCATCCCGGCCGGGTACAGCCCGCATCCCAGCAGCAGCAATGTTGCTATGTGTTTGCGCGTCATCATCAGACCAGCCTAGGCTGCACGCCCTAGCGGAGCAATACGCTGAACCACTGTAAATTGGTTGGTGCGGGCGTAAATAGATGGGTGTATCGCACCTGCGTACTTGCCCTGCCGGTTTGACTTGGGCTATTTTTGAAACATTGCCACCCAATACATAAGGGCCTCTTATGTTCAAGTTGCTGCGCTACTACTCGGTGGCAAGCCTCGTTGCCGTCCTTGCCACGGCAGTTCTGCTGACCTGGTTTTACCGGCAGGTGGCGATTCAGGGCATCGTCCAGATGGTCGAGCAGGGCAACCTGACCCTGGCGCGAGCGGCCATGAACCCCATCAAACCGACGCTCCTTGAATACCTCAGCGCCACAGAGAATTTTCGTCCCGACAGCGCAAACCCTCCGCCATTGCCGCCCGTTCTGCTTGCGTCGATCAACAGCCTGATGCAGGACCGATCCGTGATCAGAATCAAGATTTTCAATCGCGACGGCGTAGTTGTTTTTTCCACCAAGCCGTCCCAGATTGGCGACGGACCAAAACCACAATCAGGGCTTCATCATCGCGATCAACGGCGGCGTGGCTAGCGCCCTGATCTACCGCGACACCTTCAACAGCTTCGACGGCGCCACCGAAGAAGACAACCTGATGCAAACCTACATCCCGGTTCGTGCCGGCCCGGCCGAGCCGATTCAGGGCGTGTTCGAGCTTTACACCGACGTGAACAGCCTGGTGCATCAAACAGAACGGACCGAGTTCATCATCATGGCCGGCGCCATCCTGATCCTGTCGGCCTTGTATGCCGTGCTGATCCTCATTGTGCGTCGAGCGAACAACACCATCGAACTGCAGCAACGCACCATACGCGAGCGAACGGAAACCCTGGAGCTTCTGTCCTCCCAGATGCTGAAAAGCGAGGAATCGCACAAGAAAAAAATCGCCTTCGAGTTGCACGAAGGGCTGGCGCAGACTTTGAGCGCCCTCAAGCTGAAAGTGGAAAACGGCCGATACAAGCGCAGCATGGGCGATGCAACTGCCGGATCGGTGGATTCGATCATCCCGGTATTGCAGCAGGCCATCCAGGAAGTCAGGACGATCGCAACAGACCTGCGGCCGTCCAGCCTGGATGACCTTGGGCTGTTACCGACCCTCAACTGGCTTTGCCGGGAGTTTGAGCAGCAGCATCCGGGCATCCGCATCGAACGGGAAATTTCCCTGCAGGAGCAGGACATCCCGCCCCCGTTGAAGAGTCATCCTCTACCGCATCATCGTGACGGTGCTCGACGAGATGGCGCAGCACACGAAAACGGGACGACATCCATCTCGCCCTCTGGCTGGACGGCGGTCATACCCTTATCCTGCTGATCGATGACACAACCACCGAGGCACTCGACAAGACGGCGATTCCGCTGATGAACATCGATCCGCAATTGCGCGCGGGGTTTGCCCGGATGGAGGAGTTGACGACCTTATCCGGCGGCGTATTTACTGCTTCGCATCATGCCGGCGGCGGGGCGACGCTGCGCGCGGCATGGGAGTGTTAGTGTGTTTCATCGCGAAGCTAATCGACCAGAGGTGGCTTTTCCCGGTTTGTTACCACGAGTGCTGGACGCTAGGTGGCGACCAGGCCTTTCTCGATGGCATAGCTGGTCAGCGTCGAGGCATTGTGCAGATCGAGCTTCTTCATCAGGTTGGAACGGTGTTTTTCGACGGTCTTGATGCTCAGGCAGAGGTAGTCGGCGATGTACTTGTTGGGGTGACCTTCGGCGACAAGCTTCAATACTTCGCGCTCACGATGGGTCAGCGTGTCCCAGCTGCTGCCGACATTGGCGGCTTTACCGACGCCCAGGTAACCATAGATCACCTTGCCTGAAATGTCCGGGCTCAAATAGGTCTTGCCATTGAGCACACTGCGAATCGCAACGCGCAGTTCATCATGCGTCGCATCCTTGAGAATGTAACCATCAGCGCCCGCGCGCAGGCTTTCATGGATGTATTCGTCAGTCTTGTGAATGGTGAGCACCAGTACGCGCGTTTCCGGATTGCGTCGCTTGATGTCCATCATGGCCTCGATGCCATTCATGCCCGGCATGGACAGATCCATCAGGACCAGGTGCGGCGCCAGCGATCCGATGGCACGGATGGCATCGCGCCCATTGTCGGCTTCGCCGACGATTTCGAGGTCGGGGTCCTGCGACAATAAAGCCCGCAGTCCTGCTCTCAGCAGAGTGTGATCCTCGACGATAAAAATACGCTTCTTTGCATTCATGATGCCCCCTATCAATTCTTTTGGTATTCCCGCGTCATTATCAATCAGTCTGCCAGAGCGAATGATGTTGCTTCACGCTAGTTTGTCCCATGCATGAACACCCAATCCGAGTACTTCATCCTGCCTTCAAATTGCCTGTCTGCAAGCCCGAAATTGCTTTTTTTCAAGGGCTCACCGTCGGACAGGCTGTGTACCCCGTAAATCTCGCCATCCGGTCCAGTTATCAAGCCCCACTCTGCGTTACCCGTCATCGGATCCCGATAGATTTTCCGCAGGTAGCGCTGGATTTCCGTACGGCGTGGATCCTGCAGCAAGTCTTCCAGAGCCAGAGGATAACGTTTGGCCTGTCCCGGTGTAAGTTTGGCGTACCGGTCGAGGGCGAGCCGGAACTGATGGCCGATGAAGAGCAGTTCCTGTTCTTTTTCCCGCTGTTGCAGCGTATGCCACATCTGTCCCGCAGCAGAAAGGGCAATCCCCATCAGGGCAACAAGCACCAGTACGCCGATATAGGTAAACCCCTGTTCATCCTGGCGACCATGCACCCGCCTCGTCCAGAAGGAAGTTGCTGCCTGATTTGGATTGCAGAGCACCATGTCGTCAAAAACCTCGTGATTACCAGTTCCGGTATTCCGTGCCATCCCGTGCGATGCCTTGGGCGCCGCTTTTGACGTCATACACGCCTCCCATTTCGGGCTGGTCCGGCGGGATGCTGACCCAGGTTGCGTTGCTGTCCGTCATCGGATCGACCGGCACGCTGCGCAAATATTTGCTGTTGACCAGTTCATCAAGTGCATCGGGATACCTACCCTGGTCACCATAATATTTATCCAGAGTCTCTCGCAACAGGGCAAGGTTCTGCTGCAATACCGCCTCGCGTGATTTTTCAAGGCTGGAAAAATAACGCGGCACGGCGATGGTGAGCAGGGTCGCGATTATCACCAGGACGACCAGCAATTCGATCAGGGTGAAGCCGGATTTTTTTCGCTGTGATGTCATCTCGGACGCTGCTTTCTACCATTTCCGGTAGGGAATTCCATTGAGGCCTGTTCCGGGCGCCAGCGAATACACGTCAAACACGTCATCGCCCTCCTCCGGCGTCTCATGGCTGCTGGCATAGCTGCGTTTCCCCCAGGTGTCCTCATTTGGTCGGGTCGGGTCGGGAAACATTGGATCGCGTGGAATCTGTCGCAGAAAATAAATCCACTTCTTGCGGTCCGGGCTGCTCGCATCGGGTACCCCGTCAACCAGCACCTGCAATGATTCGGGATAACCCGAGTCCTGCGCCGCATGCGCAACCCGGCCTTCCTCGACGGCCTGCTTGTAGGCGTCCAGCGCCGTTCGAATCTCCCGCAACGACAGACGCAGTTCGTGTTCCTTGCTGCGCTTCGCTGTCACTTCCGCCAGAGGCAAAGCAATCGAAGCCAGCAGGCTGACAATCGCCACGGTCACCACCATCTCGATTAAGGTGAAGCCAGACCGCCTTGAGATGGCGTGCATGCTCATGGCACCACCGCGATGCCATAAGGGGCAGGCGGCGCTGCCGTCAGTGCTTCGCCGCCCGGGCCGCTGGGGGCCAGACGGCCCACAACGATCTGCGATGTCGGGTTGGCTGAGAGAGCCTCGAATACCAGAGTGACCAGACTGCCCGCCCCGCTGACCCCATCCGAACCGCCACCCGACAAATCCAGCAGGATCTGCCCACCTGCTTGGTCGATGGTTTTGTTCAGGGTGGACTGCTTGCCGTCCTGTTTCAGAAAACCGCCTTCCACTGCATCGACTGCCTTGAATACGCCCGGATCGAAACTCACCAGCAGGCCCAGACTGTTAACCGGCTGCAGCGACTGGACGTTAAGCGTCAGTGTGACTGTTTCCCCCTGTTTCACCTGCGCCGGGCCCTGCCAGGACAGCGTGACCTGGTTGGCCGACGCAGGAAGTTGCGGGCCGGGTGGAACATCCCTGCGCTGCACGCCCATCGGCCTCGACCGAGCCAGAGGCGTTGCCGATGCGCTGCTGGCGACGGTAACGCTGCCCAATGGCTTGATGTTCAACAGACCGTTGCGCACGATGGACTCAGTGCCCGCCCAATACTCCACTTCGCTGACGTCAGGCAGGCGCGCACTCCCCACGATACGGGGGGTGATGGACAGCACGATTTCGGTTTTCACACCATCATCCTTGTGGCTTGAGAACAGCCGCCCGAGCACCGGGATCTGGCCGAGGCCGGGTACCTTGCTGGCGGTCTTGCGATCCGCATCGCTGATCAGGCCTGCCAGAATTTGCGTTTCACCGTCTTTCAGGCGCAGCACCGTGTTGGCGTTGCGGGTGCCGACCTCATAGGCAAGCGTGCCGCCCTCGGCGGTGACTTCCTTGATGATGTTGCTGACATCCAGCTTCACCTTGATCACCACTTCGTTGTCGAGATGGATGTCGGGTTCCACCTCCACCGACAGGCCGACGTCCAGGTACTGCACGCTGCCGGTGGTAACCGCCCCGCCGGTCGTCAGCGGCGTCACCGTATTGGTGATCACCGGCACCCGGCTGCCGATCATGATTTTTGCCTTTTCGCGATTGCGCACCCGGATGCGCGGCCTGGCGAGGATGTTGATGTCGCCGTCCTCCAGCTTGAGGTTGAGCGTGGCGCTCAACGAGCTTGCCAGCAAATCGTTGCCAGACAGATCCCGCAGTTGACCCACGGTGGTGGCAGTAGTCGGCGTGCTCACGGAAAAACTGCTCGGCCACTTGATGCCCAACTCGCTCAGGCGCGCGGTGCTCACTTCCAGCACCTCGACTTCCAGCATGACTTCGGGCTCGGCGATGTCCTGATCGGCGACCAGTTTTTCCGCCAGCCTGATTGCATCGGGCGTGTCGCGCATCACGACGGAATTGGTTTTCTCATGAATGAAAATATCCTTGGTTTTGATCAGGGTCTTGATCAGGGACAGAATCAGCTTGGGATCGGCGTTGGTCAGATGAAAACTCCTGATCTTCAGATCCTGGTAGTCCTTGAGTTTTGCCGGGGTGCCTGGATAGATGAACACGGTGTTGTCGCTGATGACTTTCTTTTCCAGCTGGTTTTGCAGCAGGATCAGGTTGATGGTGTCTTCCACCGACACATCCTTGACGAAAATCGAGGTTTTCTGATCAGGCTTGACATCCCGGTCGAGCAGCACGTTGATGCCGCTGGTGCGCGACAACGCCTCAAACACCATCTTGAGATTGGCGTCGCGAAATTGCAGGGTGACCGGTTTGGTGAACTTCGCTTTAAGTGTAGGTTCGGCTATCCCATCCTTCGCCACCTGCTCATCGATTTGCCGCTGCAACAGTATGGCTTTACCGTTCTTCGGGTTTTCCAGCAAGACCGGTTTGAGGGCGGCTCGGGCAGCCTCGATGTCTCGCTGCTTGAGCTGGGTTGCCGCCCGCTCCAGCGCCACGTCGTGTCGGCTATCCATGGCCAGGGTTTCCATCCCGAGCACGGCCCGGCTGTTACCCGGATCAATACGCAGAATGCGTTCATAAATGGATTGCGCAGCCTCCACATGACCGGCCGCCCGTTCGCCGTTGGCTGCCGCCAGCATACGGTTCACCGTCTGCTCACGGTTGCTCAACAGATCTGCGCGATACGACACGTTATCAGGCGCGGCCTGGCTGGCCTCAGTCAGCTTGGTCAATCCCTCCTCGGTACGGCCTTCCGCCAACAGCGCCAGACCATCGTTATGTAGCTGATATCCGGCACATCCTGTCAGCAAGGTCGCCAACAGTGCGCCGATGCCCCCCATGCGTTTCGCGTCGGCAACGTTCATCATGCTCCCCCTGCACTGATTGTTTGTTTGATGTTCAGCGGCAGGTAAGTCACCTCCAGTTGCCCGCCGTTCAGACGCTCCACGCGATAGGTGTTGTCGATCACTTCCCCCTCGGAAACGGTGTAAATCCGCTCGCCCTTGACCAGCAAAATGATCCGTGTCGCTCCTTCTTCATAAGTCCCCATGAAACTGAACGGCATCGGTGGTGCGGTCGGCGGCGGTGGCGGCAAGGGTTTGGGGGGCGGAGGCGGGGGTGGGGGGGGCGGAGGCACGTACCAGGACATTGCCTTGAAGGCATGGCTGGCCACCGTATCGGTTGCTGCAGGAACATCCTTCCGCTGCAGGCGTTCCAGTTCGATACGAGGCAGCGTTTGCTCGGGCTGTTTGGTGACTCGCGGCACAGGCATGGGCGGTGGCGACACCGGTTTGGCTGAGATCGTTTCCTCCTCCCCGGAAGCGACAGACAGGGCGATCGTCACGGCCAGTGAACCGAACAGGATGCCCTGTCGCCACGACCGCACTTTCATGACGACCTCCCCAGAAAGATGACCAGTCTGACCTTGGCATTCACCAGAGGCGAGCCAACGTTCTGCCGCTCAAACTGAACCTGTTCCAACGAAACGATCGGGATTTGCGCCTGCAGATCGGAAAGGAACTTGCGTATTGTTTGGTACTCACCCGTGAGCGGCAGGCTCATCTGGAAACGGATCAACTTTCCATTTTTGTCACGGTCCGTCTTGTAATCCACCTGTTGCAGAGCAAGCCCGTCGCGCTTGGCAATGGCCGCGATCTTGCCGATCCACTCTGTCGAGTCCCGTTCGCTGGGGAAAATCTGGTAAAACGTGGCAAGTTGTTCGTCTATCGGCCGTGCGCTGTCATTCAATGCCTGACTCGCCCATGTAATACGATCGTGCAGCGAGATGGCGCTGAGACGCGCGGTGTCCAGCCGCTGTTGCGCCGGCTGCACAGTCGAGAAATAGAGCGCCAGACACATTGCCAGCCCCCCTGCGCCGATCATTCCCGGCCAGCCGAGCAGACTGTTCCAGCGTCTCATAGGGAAGTGCAGGCGGAGCTTCACTGGGCCACCCCCTTCCAGTGGGCGCGCAGGGAAAAGTGCAAGGGTTTTTCCGGGTCTGCCTGCTGAATCTGATGGTTCTGCAACGAGACCCAGTCGAACACCGCTTGCGTCGAGAGTCGCTTGACGTAACCCAAGAGGGCGTCGAGATCCTTTGCTTCACCGCTGATTATCACCATGCCTTTCTTTATGTCTGGCTCCATCGACAGCAGCGCAATCGTTTGTCCGCCCGAGGTTTCCACGGCTTTGAACAGATCGTTCCAGGGCAGGCTGAGCTGACGCAGCACCTGGTTGGCCTGTTTGGCTTCCAGTATCTGAGCATTCGCTGCCTGTTTGCTGAGAGGACGTGACGCAAGCGCGCGGTGACTGGACAGCCGTTCGATACGCTCGGCCTTTCTTTCCCAGAAGGTGATCCGATGGTTGAGCGTCTGGTAATAACTCCCCATCAGGGCAAGTGCCGCCAGTGCCGCGACCAGCACGCCAAGCCCCAGCCACGGCACGGGCTTGTTGTTGCGTTGGTAATCAAGCCGTAAAGCGTGCATCGCGATCACCCGGCCATGACCATGGCGAAATGCCGATCCTGCACCCCGGTCTCAAGCGGATGAAACTGCCACAGATCGATTTCCGGGAGCGTCGTATCACCAGGCCTCGTGTCCCACACGTACACTTCATGGGGTACCGACGGGTGATCGGCCAGATACGCTTCCCGCTCGAGAATCAGCGGGAGTTCCTCACGCCATGCGCCGTCGATCCGTTGGCTGCGCACCCGCGACCAGCGCCCCTGCTGCAGCAAGGCCAGGCACAGATTGCCCGGTTCAAGCAGCGCAAACCACGCGCTGTGCTGCTGCAGGCGGCCTCTGAATCCGTTGAAGGCTGCCATCAGATGCGGCTGAATGGATCGCAGGGGAATGCCGGCGCCATCAAACACCGCCCTCAGGCCGTCGAGCAATTCCGTGTCCACCGCGCTGGCCAGTCTGGGCATTTCCGGCGCGTCCTGGTTCAAGCGCAGTTCCCATTGCTGGGCAGCCTTTCCGTACACTTTGGCGAAGCAATGGCGGGCGAAGGACAGATCCTCCTCCGCATCGGCCAGTTCGGCGCGCCAGGGCACCAGGGTGTAGCGCAGAAAATGGTTGGAGAGAATCACCGTGGCCGCGGTCTTGCCGGTTCTGTAGCCAGGCAGTGCAGCCTCCAGTGCTCGCAGTGCGGCGCGCCAGGGCTGCTCACCGCTTGCGCTTTCACAGGGCGCGCTGAACGCGTCATCGATCGTGCGGCGCAGGCCGCGCATCGTCAGCGTGCGCAGCACCGGCACCAGCATGATCTGATCGGGACAGACAACGATTCGCAATTCTCTATGCGACCAGGGTGACACGGTTGATCTCCTGCAAGGTGGTTTCGCCCCGCCCCACCATCTCCAGCGCAATGTCGCGCAGAAAGCGGGTGCCGTTGCGTGCCGCCGCCTCGCGGATAACGCGGATCGGCTGGCGGGCAATAATGGCTTCACGAATTTCATCGTTCAGAAGCAGGATCTCGCCGATGGCGCGGCGTCCCTTGAAGCCGGTGCCACGACACTGTCCGCAGCCACGCCCGGCACGGAAACTCATGTGATGCGCCTGCTCGGGCGTGATGCCGGAATCCGCCAGCAAACGGGCATCGGGTTGTTCCTCGACGGCGCAATGCGGGCAGCTCACCCGCAGCAGCCGCTGCGCCATGATGCCGTTCATGGCGGAAACGAAGCTGTAGGGATCGACCCCCATGTGGATGAAACGGCCGATGACGTCGAACACGTTGTTGGCATGCACCGTGGTGAACACCAGGTGGCCCGTCAGCGCCGACTGCACCGCGATCTGCGCGGTTTCAGCGTCGCGGATTTCCCCGACCATGATCTTGTCCGGATCGTGGCGCAGGATGGAGCGCAGGCCGCGGGCAAAGGTCAGTCCCTTTTTTTCGTTGACCGGGATTTGCAACACGCCGGGCAGTTGATATTCGACCGGATCCTCGATGGTGACGATCTTGTCCTGGCCGTGATTGATCTCGGTGATGGCTGCATACAGCGTGGTGGTCTTGCCCGAGCCGGTGGGGCCGGTGACCAGCAACATGCCGTAGGCCTCGCTGGCGAGACGACGCAACTGGATCATGGTGTGTTCGTCAAAGCCGAGATAGTCGAGGCGCAGCCCCTTGATCTGGTCGGACAGGGTTTGCTTGTCGAGGATGCGCAGCACCGCGTCCTCGCCGAAGATGCTCGGCATGATGGACACGCGAAAATCTATTTCACGCCCGCGCACAGACACTTTGAAGCGGCCATCCTGCGGGACGCGCCGCTCGGCAATGTCGAGTTCGGACATGATCTTGATGCGGGAAATCACCTGCTCCGCCATTTCCAGTCCCGCCAGCGATCCGACCGTGGTCAGCACGCCGTCGATGCGGTAGCGGATGCTCAGGCCAGCCGGCGTGCACTCCAGGTGAATGTCACTCACGGAGGCTTTCAGTGCGTCGTACACCGTCGAGTGCACCAATTTGACCACCGGGCTGGTGTCTTCGCTGATGGTCTTGAATGACAAGTCCTCGGTCCCGCTCTCGGCACTGGCATCGCGGTCGCTACTGGGCAGCAGGCCGTCCATGGCATGCAGCGTCTCCTCGTGCCGGGCCAGATAAGCCGCCACGTCGGCACGATGCGCCAGGCGCCAGCTGAAACCAGCAATTACACGTTCCTCGGCCCACGCTTGCAGATCGGTGTTGAACGGGTCTCCCATGACCAGCACCAGCACATCATCCTCATCGCGCAGGGCCAGACACTCGTGTTCCAGCGCCTCGGCGAACGGCAGCACGTCAAAGGCCGCTGCCATCCGGTGCAGGTCAGCCATCGTCGCAACGGGGTAATGCAGTGTCGTCGCCAGCATCTGCAAAAAGTGCTGCGGATCGAGTCCGGACTGCTCCTCCAGTACGTCCACGGTGGTGCGCTGCGCCTGCCGTGCCGCGCCGCGCGCCGCATAGACTTGCGCCGGCGTGAACCCCGACCGGGTACCAACCTCAATGGGCTCTGCCATATTCATTGAATGCTCCCCGCGAGTTCAAAGATCGGGAAATACATCAGCACCACGATGACGCCGATAACCAGCCCGATGAACACCATCAGCAACGGTTCGAACAGCTTGGTGAAGCGTTCCACCCAGCGCGCCGTCTCCTCCTCGTAAAACGCCGCGATGCGCTCCATCATCTCGCCCATGCGTCCGGTGCGCTCACCCACACGCAGCATGCGCAGCGCAATCGGGGTGGTGAGCCCGTATTGCTCCATGGCGCGGGAGAGCGTATGACCCTCACGGACACTCGCCGAAGCCAGCGCCAACTGGCCACGCAAGGATGACTCCAGCAGATCGGACACCATCTGCAGAGAGGTCACCATCGGCATGCCGCCGCGCAGCAGCATGCCGAGCGATCGGTAGAAACGGGAGAGCTGATAAATATGCAGACGCCTCCCAAGGCTGGGCAATTGCCACAATTTGCGGATCAGCCACTGCTTGCTGGCAGGTCGGGTGGCGGTGTAAACCATTGCGGACAGCAGCAGCAAGGATCCTGTCAGAATGGCTGCGCCATTGGCATCCAGAAGCAGTCCCCAACGCATCAGCAGCCGTGACATCAGCGGCAGGTCACCGCCGATATCCGCATAGAGATGGCTGAAGCGGGGCACCACATACACCATCAGAAACAGGGTCACCAGGCTGCCTACGCCCGCCAGCAGAAGCGGATAGATCGAGGCGCTGATCACCTGCCGTTTGACGGCATCCATCTGCGATTGATAGGCCACATAGCGCGACAAGGCTTCGGGCAGCGCACCGGTTTTTTCACTGGCGCGCATAGACGCCACATACAGCAGCGGAAAGTTCGCCTGAGAGTGCTGCAGCGCATGGGAAAAGGGGTGCCCCTCATAGAGGCTGGCGATAAGCTGAGCAAGGGTTTTTCGGATCTCCGGCTGCTGCTCCTTTTCGGCCAGGGCTTCCAGCGACTCCATCAGCGACAGCCCGGCTTCCAGCAGGGCCAGCAGTTCCTGGCTGAACAGCACCAGCGGAAACCGGCCCGTTCCCGGCTTGCGCCACACCGGCCAGCCTGCTTTCGGCTTGACCGCGATGACCGTATATCCCTGGTCTTGCATCTGGTTTGCGGCGTCGCCCGCATCCACGGCATCCAGCATAAAAGCGGTCAGATCGTCTTCGCCGCGTAAAGCCTTGACCTCATAGCGCATGGTGTTGCCCCCAGCATCGAATGGCGGGCGCACCACCCGCCTGAACACACGAGTTGTGCTTACATCCAGCGTTCAGATAAGGGCCATCCCATTTGGCCGTGTTGGCCGGACGTTCCACCAGGACAACCAGCAACTCGAGCAGGGTGAATTCGCCTCTCCTGCGCCGTGCAAATGGCGCCCCGCTGCCATACCCTGTTTCCTGCATATCCGCACCCTTTGTGCACGCCATCAACCAACGATTACCCGCAAATACCTCACAGGCGCTGGTCCTACATTAGCGCTACAGATGCAGACTGACTCTAAGTAAATCACCGCATTCGTTTATACGAAGTACACGGTATTTTTCAGGTGGGTAAACTACGTAGCGGGTCGCCCGGCATGTTCGTGTTGCGCGCTGCGCAAATGCGGGACAGGAAGAAAATTGTCTAGCCGGAGAATTGCCCGCAGGGCCACGACACCTCGATGCGTGTGCCTTGCCCGGGGGTGGACTCGAGGTGGTAGGTTCCCCCTGAAAACGACGCGCGTTCCTTCATGCTGAGCAGTCCCAGCCCCCTACCCTGACCTTCGACATACTTGATGCTGGCCGGATCAAATCCGCAGCCATTGTCTTCAATCAGCAAATGCAGCACATCATCGATCCGGTCGAGACTGACCCGCATCCGGTCGGCACCGGCGTGCTTGACGATGTTGTTGGTCGCCTCCTGAAGAATGCGGTAGAGGGTGATCTGCAGCGTCACCGGCACCTCGTGCTCGGCAACGTTGAACGCCTTCTCGACGGCAATATCGCCGCAAGCCGCTTCGAATTCGCGGAAAAACCATGACAGGGTGGGCAGGATGCCCAGATCGTCGATTATCGAAGGTCGCAGTTCCGTGGAAACGCGACGCACCTCGGCCAAAGCCTCCTTGACCCGCGGTATCAGCTGTTGCAGCGACTCGCCTACCTCGTCGGTCGCACCCGCGGCCAGCAGCCTGGCTGCACTTTCGATCGAGAGCTTGATCAGGCTCAGGGACTGCCCCAAGCCATCGTGAAGGTCCAGCGCAATCCGCCGTCGCTCGTCCTCCTGGATGGTCACCAGCAGGCCGGAGAGCCGTTGCAACTCGTCGCGGGACTCGCGCAAGGCCTGCGCGGTCTGCACCTGTTCAGTGGTGTCCCTGAGTATGGTGGAAAAATTCTCGACCTGACCATCATTACCGCAATGCGCAATAATGATCTGGGAAGCATGGATTTCACGACCCGCATGGTCGCGCAGCCTGGACTCTCCTGTCCACAAACCGTTGCGGATCGCCGACGGAATGGCTTCATTCCGTATTCTGTCTTTCACTTCCTGGTCGCTGTGCTCGCACAGTTTCATCCGGGTGATGTCATCTCCCGGCACCAGACCCAACAGCGCACGCCCCGCCGGGTTCAGATAAACCGTGCTTCCCGCAGCATCGGCCATGGCGACGTAATCGGTGGTTCTCTCAAGGATGGCCAACAGCCGTGCCTGCATTCCCTCGCTATGCTCACGCCTTTCCTTTTCGTGGCACACCAGGCACTCGAGTTCTTCGTAGAGACGCTGGTATCCGGCCTCGGCCTGCTTGAAGTCGCTGATGTCACCCATCATCACGACAGCATGTAGATCTTCGGCCTCCCGGAACTGGCGAGGTGGTCGCACCAGGGGTTGCACGAGAACCGAAAAATGGCGCTTGAGAACGGGGTCGAACACCTCGTATTCTGTACGGACACCCCGTGACAGCTTTGCTGCTGCGGTCAGCCATAGGGAGTGGAAGTAGCACTGGGGGTCGACGCAGTTCTGATGCAGGATACTGTGCAGATGCCGCCCTTTGACGTTGGCGACACTACCCATCCCCCACCGTTCTATGGTCCGATTGATGTGGATCAAATGGCCTTTGCCATCCAGCAGACAGATAAGCTGCGGCATCATGTCCGCCGCGGATTGCCACTGATGCTTTGCCTTTTCTATTGTTTGCAGATCCATCGCCCCCCCCTTAAGGGTTGCATTACGCGTGTCCCGAAATCTGGCACTCAGCTTGATACCAGTCCGGATCGCCAGGTGTTCTGGCTTTGCTTGTTTTGTTTCATAGTTGATTTCTGGACAGCGGTCAAAAAAGGAAGCCCATTACCAAGCCAGCCAGATGCCGTTGTGGTTATTGTCGACAACAGTGGTGCTCAGGCGTGGGGAAGTGGAATTGGGGATCAGGCGCTGAAAGTCGACGACATCCAGCAGGGTACCGACCGGGAAGGAAATCGCGCCATGGTTGAGCACCATGGCTCGCTCGTCGACCTGCTTCACACGGTACAGGCCGATGCCGTGACCACCGTACCAAATGTTCACGATGGGCAGCCCCGCCACTACCACAGGGACATTTCCCGTCTGGATCGATCTCGCCCTGGTCTGCTGCATGCTGTCTCGCTCCTTTTTTGTCTACTGCCAAGACCGTATCCCCGAGTGCATCGAGCGGGAATCCACCTGGCAACCGAATGCTTGCCTGAAATGGCTGAGCCTTCGTAGGGCAAAGACTAACGCGAGGGGGCAGCAGAAAAAATACCCGAGTTATTTAGCTGGTCTAAAGGAATCTTTAGCTTCATGCTGGCTAGTCTCCAGCACGATCTGGCGGCCGTTAGGTGGTCATCTGAACGGCTACATCGGTTGATGGGCGACGGACCAGAGGCGTAATAGCTCGGCCAGGGTCCGAACGCCTACCTTGTGCATGATGTTGAAACGGTGGACATCCACGGTTCGATCCTGGATTTCGAGGTGCGCCGCGATTTTCTTGGTGTGATTGCCCGCCGCGATCAATTCCATCACCGCCTGCTCCCGCGGCGTGAGTGTGGCAAAACGCGCCACCGCTTCATCCAGCGCCTGTCGGGTGTGCCAGTGATGGTGGTCATCTTTGAGGCAGGTCTGAATGCGGTCGAGCAAATCCTGCTCGTTGAACGGTTTCTCGACGAAATCGGTCGCGCCGGCTTTGAGGGCACGCACCGCCATGGGCACATCGCCATGCCCGGTGATGATGATGACCTGTAACCCGACTTTCTGATCCTGCAGCTTGCGTTGCAGTTCCAGACCGCTCATGCCGGGCATGCGCACATCGAGTAGAAGGCAGCCCCGCATTTGACGATTGGCCACAGCCAGAAAAGCCTCTGCCGAGGCGAAGCTCTCGTAGTGCAGGCAAACCGACCCGAGCAGGGCGCCCAGCGCCTCGCGAACCGCGTCGTCGTCGTCGACGATATAAACCGTTGGCTCGTGCGGATTCACTCACGATGCCTCTCGCGTCAGGCTGAACATGAAGGTATTCCCGCCTTCGGAATTCTTGACGTAGCGCAGGGAGCCTGCGTGTGCCTCGATAATGGAGCGACTGATGGTCAGACCCATGCCCATGCCCTCCTGTTTGCTGGTTACGAACGAGTCAAAGATGTGCTCGCCTAGCGCGGGATCCACGCCGGGCCCGGTATCAATCACCTCAACATAGACCAGTTGCGCATCGAAGGATGTCCGCAGCGTGATTCTGCGTTCGCTGGCTTGATCCAGCACCGCATCCAATGCATTGCGCACCAGATTGAAGACCACCTGTTCCAGCAGGACGTGCTCACCTTGCACCGGAGGCAGGGCTTCAGCCAGGTCCAGAACGATCTCCACCTCCTGCGATCTGGCCTCGTGATCGAGCAGGGCGGCCACCTCGCGAATGATCGGATTCAAGTCCACCGGGCCGAATTCATGTTCCCCTTTTTGCACGAAACGGCGCACCCGCCGCACGATTTCGCTGGCACGCTTTGCCTGGGTATTGATGGAATCAAGCCAGGTCTTGATCTGGCCGTGTTCAAGATCGCCTTGCAGGGTGCGCTGGCCTGCCGCGCTATACATGGCAATGGCGGCCAACGGCTGGTTGATCTCATGGGCGATCTCGGCGGCCATTTCACCCATGCTGGCGAGGCGGGAAACATGGGCCAACTCAAGCATGCGCTGCCGTTCGCGGCGTTCGGATTCCTTGACCAGGCTGACGTCGTTGACCATCACGTAAAAGCCGCGCACCTCTCCCTGGGACGAAAATTCCGGAAGATAGGAGACCGTCACGTCACGCATTCCCGCACCCGCATAGACCAGATGGCGTTCGAAAGTCACCGCCTTCCCGGCCAGTGCCTGTTCGATGTAGGGGCGTACCGCCTGATAGGCGGCTTCGCCCAACAACTCCAGCATGGTCTTGCCGTAAATTTCCTTTGGCCCCAAGCCAAAGAACCGCTCGTAGGCCATGTTGTTGAAGCGGTAGCGTTGACCAGAATCCACATAAGCAACCATGACTGGCACATTGTCCACCACCTTTTCCATGACCTGGGCGAGCGCCTTGTTGCGATTGATTGCAAAGGCAAGCGCGCCTGCAACAAGAAAAGCAAACAGCACCAAGGCACCGTAAACCGTCCACTGCTTTTTTAGTAATGCGATATTGGCCGTCTGTATGGCTGTTTGCGAGAGTTCGACGGCAATCGTCCAGTAATAACGATCCGCATCCACCGGCTGGCCGGAGAACGCCGCCCCTGCGGAGGCATTCTCGCCAAGCAAGGGGTAGACCCGTTCGAACAAAATCAAGGATTCGGCAGATTGATGGACGCCAGATTTTTCTGCTTTCATCTGCTGCCAGAGTTGGGGGGAAAGTCTGGCAAGACGCCGTTGCGACCGTTCCGGGAACATGAATCCCCATTCGTCTTGCGGTGTGGAGCCCATGAGCCAATACCCCTCCGCGTTGAGCAGCCAGATCTTGCCTGCTTGCCCCTCCAGCGCACTCAACTTGTCGCGCAAGCGCTGTCCCAGGTAGTTGAGCACCACCATGCCACGGATCTGGCCCTGGTCGTCTGCCACCGGGGCGGTGAAACGCATGACCGGTTTGAGCGGCTGCTCGACGCTGCCCTGTTCGATGGTGAGATCAAACGGCGAGACGTACACTTGCCCGGGCGACAACCACAGCGTTTCCTCGAAATAGTAACGGTCGGATTTGTCCTGAAGATCCGGGTCCGCGACGATTTCGGAGCTGCCAGCATTGAAATTGACGCGCACCTCCTCCATGCCACTGAGGCCGATGAAGCGGACCTGATCGTAGACGCGCTTCTGTCTGGCCAGAACCAGATATTCCCCGGCCAGTTCAAGGCGGTTGCTGCGGTTGTTGATTTGCAGATAGTTCCTGATCTCGTTGTGTTGCGACAAATAGCGCAGGTCGGACAGGACAGCCTCCATCTCCTGATGAATGGCAGCCGTGGCCAGTTTGATGACCCGTTCCTGTTCCGCCTGCAGCAGACTCAGAGTGTTGTCGGATTCGGCCTGGTGATAGAGGACAAACGGAATGGCAAGCAGTACGGAAAACGCCAGCCCCATCAGCAGGGTGAGCAGGATGATCTGACGGATATTGACCTGCACCACCCGATGGATGGTGTGGGCCTGAGCAAGCCACGGTCCTGGCAGTTTCACGGTGGGTTCCCGGATGTCACATCCAGCATGATGGCTTATTCACCTGGAGCCCGGACAGTCTGTGCGCGCCCGATTTCCGCCAGTAGCTCGCAAAGGATCTCTGGACTCACCGGCTTGACCAGATGCCGGTCAAAGCCCGCGTCTTCGGAATGGGCCCGGGCTTCCTCATGGCCGTAGCCCGTCACTGCGACCAGACAGAGCTTTTCATCTGCAGCCTGCTGTGCGCGCAATTGCCGGGCCACTGCGTAACCATCCATGCCTTGCAACCCGATGTCGAGCAGGACAAGCTGGGGCCGGTAGCTGCGGGCCAGTTCCAGCGCCACCTCGCCACTGGCTGCCGTCATGACCTCATGGCCTTCGATCTGCAGCAGCACGGCCATGCTGTCGGCCACGGCGGGGTCGTCATCCACCACCAGCACCCGGCAATGGGCCATGGCGGGACTCCCTTCCCTCATCTTCTGGCTGGCTGTTGTCGACGTGCCAGTCAGGGCTGGCAACCAGATCGTGAACGCCGAGCCGAGCCCCACCCCTGCGCTGTGCGCCTCCAGCAGCCCGCCATGTTTTTCAAGCAGACGTTTCGCCAGGGTCAAGCCGATTCCCAGTCCGCCCTGGCTGCGATCCAGCGTGCGCTCGCCCTGCTGAAACAGGTCAAAAATCTGCGGCAGCAGGTTTGCCGGAATGCCGATGCCGTTGTCGCGCACCTGGATCTCGATGACCGGGCCGGCAACGCTGGCTTCGACATGGATCCTTCCGCCATCCGGCGTGTACTTGGCGGCATTGTCCAGCAGGTTGAGCAGAACTTGGGTAAGCCGTACCGGGTCCCCTTCCAGATAGACCGGTTGCCCGGGCAGCTGCACCGCAAGCTGATGTCCCCTCGCATCGATCAGCGGGCGGGCCATGTCAAGGGCCTGGTTCACCACGGCAGTCAGCTCGACAGGCGCCATCTTGAGCGTGACCTTGCCGCGCACAATCCGCGAGACGTCCAGCAGGTCATCCACCAGCCGGGTCAGGTGGTCTACCTGCCGCTCAATGATCTGCTGTGCCCACTGCACGCGCGGCTCCTGCGTTTCCAGACGGCCCAGCACATGTGCAGCGTTGCGGATCGGTGTCAGCGGATTGCGCAGCTCGTGGGCAAGCATGGCGAGGAACTCGTCCTTGCGCTGGTCGGCCTCGATCAATGCCTGCTCGGCCTGCTTGAGCCCGGTGATGTCCAGGGTGGTCCCGAATCCGCCCAGTAGCCGCCCCTGCTCGTCGAATTCCAGTTCGGCTCGCTCACGCACCCACTTCACCAAACCGTCCACGACCAGGCGGTGCACGATATCGTAGGGCGCACCGCGCAACGCAGTCATCCACATGCGGTCGACGTAGTCCCGGTCATCCGGGTGAACAGTGGAAAGAAATATCTCGTAGGTCAGTGGCGTGTCCCTGGGAATGCCGAAGATGCGGTGATTTTCGTCGGACCAGTGCAATTCGTTGCGCTGGATGTTGAGCCTCCAGCTTCCGATCTGGCCCACGGACTGGGCGCGATTCAAGTCTGCCTGACTGTCGCGCAGCGCCTGCTCGATCCGCTTGCGTTCGGTAATGTCGCTCTCCGAACCGGCCATGCGGATCACGCGCCCGCTGGCGTCGCGCTGGACAATGCCACGGTCGGCAATCCATTTCAGCGATCCATCCTTGCAGCGAATGCGGTATTCCTCGGCGAAGACGGGCGTTTTTCCGTCGAAATGGGCCTGGACAGCAGCCATGACACGCGGGGCGTCATCGGGGTAGATGCCTGCGCTCCACTCCTCCTCACTGTCGCTAACCTCGTCATACGCAAAACCCCGCATCGCCTTCCACTGCGCGGAAAAGTGCACGCGCCGGCCCGGCACGTCCCAATCCCAGATGGCGCTCTGTGCGCCGGCCAGCACCAGTTCATATCGCTCGGTATGCTCCCGCAAGGCCTGCTCGACCTGCTTGCGCTCGGTGACATCGCGCACAGCTGTGTGTCGGTGGCCATCGGGCGCGCCAGCAGGGGTGGTCTTGCCGTGAGTTTCGACGATGATGCGCCCACCGTCCTTACGCAGCATCGCGTGTTCAACGATGCTCTCGCGTGCGCGCCGGATATTTTCCGCAACACGTTCGCGGTCTTCAGGGACGACCAGCTCCTCGATGAGCCGGCCCACCAGTTCCTGGACCGTATAGCCCGTCATGCGCGCGAACTGTTCGTTACTGTCCAGGATGCGGCCGCGCTCGCTGATGACGATGCCCTCGAAAGTGGTGGCCGCAAACAGCGCCAGGCGTTCTTCGCTCTCGCGCAAGGCCTGTTCGTCGCGTAGGCGCTGGCTGATATCGCGCAGGATGACGGTGAACAGCTGGCGGCCTTGCACATTGATCTGGGAGATGGAGGCTTCTACCGGAAACAGCTCGCCATTGGCACGCTGGCCACGAACGCAACCCGGACCCACCAGCTGGCGGCTAGACACCCCGGTATCGGCGAAGGCACGAATGTGTTCCGCATGGTGCCGGCGGGCGTTCTCAGGCAGCAGCGCATCGATGGGCTGGCCCAAGGCTTCGGCGTACGTCAAGCCGAACATCCGCTCAGCTGCCGGGTTGAACTGCACGATGTGTTGGCTCTCGTCCACGCTGATAATGGCGTCCATTGCCGACTCGATCAGTCCTGCCAAAAGCTGTTCGCTGTTTCGCGATTCGGTCAGTGCTTGTTGCACCCGCTGCAATTCTTCTTGCAGGTGTTCGGTGGTGGGCAAGGAATGCGTCTCAGCGCCCGGCTGGGAAGGACCCGCAAGGATCGACTCCGCATCTTGGTGCGGTGGCTGCCGATTCTCTTCGGGTTGCTTGATTGACATGCTTTGCTTTCCCCCCTTTTTCTGGCTGCGTACCGTCTCCCCTCGTTGCAATTGGCGCGGCTGCCTGATTCTGCGCCAATTGGGCACGCTTTCGGATTCTTCAACAGATTTCAGACAGCTGCAATCTGATTGCATCCCGCTGCGATGAACTGTCTGGCTGACTAAAGATTCTCCCAATACTCTCACCCGAATTCTTTTCTCATGATGAGGTCGCCACCAAACAGAACACCTTGCAAACGCAGCTCATCAGAAGGATCCAGTTGCGACGCGGTGGTGAACCCTGCTTCCTGACCGAAATGCGCTACGGTTGCACAGCAATCCGCGAATGGGACGCGAAATGCAGCAAGCTGAAAGCGCAATGAATACGCCAAGTCGGCGCCGGATCCGAGAAAAAATCATGAGTGTGAAGTTGTCTGGGAACAATCCGCTACAGATGCAATGCGAGGTGCAGCTTGTGCATGCATCACGGCAGGGTTCGCCCAATCATGCACTACACCGCGTTCCACAAGGGCCAGAAACATCGATCCTTTCTGCAGACCCTTTTCAGGAAAGAACCAATGTGCCTGACAAGCCACGCATCCTAATCGTCGACAGCAAACCAACTGCCAGCCTCCTGGCCCGGATCATGGCGCACGAGTGCCAGATTCAGACCGTGCCGAGCGCCGCCCACGTACTGGAAACCGCCTGCCACCCGGATCAGAGGCCCGACCTGATCCTGCTGGATGTCATGGCGCCAACCCGGGAGGGCCTGGAGATCTGCCGTCAACTCAAGGCGGACGAGACGACGCAGTCTGTCCCGGTCATGTTGATCATCGACCGGGACAACGCCGAGGACGAGGCCAAGGCGCTTAGCGTGGGGGCCGAGGACTGCATTACCTGCCCCTTCCGCCTGGACGTGGTCGAAGCGCGTATCCGCAACCAGCTCCGGATCAAGATCCGACATGACCTGCTGGAGCGTTACGCCAACCAGGACAGTCTCACCGACGTCGCCAACCGGCGCGGTTTCGACCTGGCGCTGAGCGCCGAATGGCTGCGCGCGATCCGGGAAAAGCATCGCCTGTCCCTGGTGATGGTGGATGTGGATTGCTTCAAGCAGTTCAACGATCTGTATGGCCATCGCGAAGGCGACCACTGCTTGCGAAGGGTAGCTAAAGCCATGGCTAAGGCGCTCACCCGGCCGGGCGATCTCCTGGCCCGCTACGGCGGTGAAGAGTTCGTTGCCATCCTGCCCGGAACCGATCTGGAAGGTGCACGCTGGATCGGTGAACGCTTGCGCGAGGCCGTAATGGAACTGCGTATCCCCCAGCAACGCCCGGACAGCGCCCACCAAGTCACTATCAGCGTCGGCTGCGCCAGCATGCGCCCCAGCGCGAAGCTGACCTGTTACGGCCTGTTACAGACCGCCGACGATCGGCTTTACCTTGCCAAGCATTCAGGCCGCAACTGCGTGCGGTGAGGTCGAGCGTGATCGTTGGCATACCTCACTGGGAAAGGCAGGCATCGAGGATTTACGTTTTCATGATCTGCGCCATACCCGGGCTTCTTGGCACCGTCAGGCAGGTACAAGCTGTGACGAACTCAAGGAACTCGGGGGATGGAAATCCCGCAGCATGGTGGATCGTTATGCGAAGTATGCAACCGAGCATCTAGCGGCTGCCGCGTCTCGGATCGAGAACGGCCAGGGCGGGAATGTGGTGCAGTTCCCCACGTTTTCCCCACGCCAGGAATGGAAAAAGGCCTAGCCTTACGGCTAAGCCTTTTAGATACTGGTGGGTCGGCCGAGATTCGAACTCGGGACCAACGGATTAAAAGTCCGCTGCTCTACCGGCTGAGCTACCGACCCGTGGATTTGACTCAAGCCTGTTGGCAGAAGCCCAATCCGTGAAAGCGCGAAATTATAGCCGAAGCGGTGCGCCCGGGTAAAGGCTTATGACGGTTTTTTGCAGGCGCGCTATCGTGCCGAGCCGTTCTGGGCACTTAGCCTTCCGCCCGCATCATCAAGGCGTATTGCACTTTCATGGTGACCGCACTGCCGAGCACGATGGCGGTAAAGGTCAGGATGGAGCCCAACGCCAGGGTGGAAAAGCCGGTGATGCCTTGGCCAATGGTGCAGCCCATCGCCAGCACGCCGCCGAAGCCCATGAGGATCGCGCCGATCAGGTGATTGACGAAGTCGCTGCCGGAGGCGAACCACTCGATGCGGAAGCTGCGCGAAACCAGCGACCACAGCAGGGAGCCTGCGACCACCCCCGCCAGCGCCATGATGCCGAAGGTGAGCAAGGTGCGGTCGAAACCGCTCGCCGCATAGCCGAGGGTTTGCCCCATGGGGTTGATGAAGGTGAAGGACTGCGATGCCAGCGGGCCGGCGGCGGCGGGTCTGACTGCATCGGCCGGCGCAAACAGTTCCCAGTCCTGCACGTAGGATTGCAGCGACATCACTTCGCCGTCCGCGTTCACCATGACGTTGCTGGTGACATACCAGGCGGCGAGCACCGCGAGGCCGACCACGAGACCGCCGAGGATGTTGTCGAAGCTGCCGCGGAAATCGGCCGACTTGAACGCCCATGCCAGCAGCAGGACGCCGATGACGCCCCCCGCCACCATCCGGCCGGTTGCAACATCGTCGCCGAAGAGCATCGCGCCGAGGTCCTGGTTGGTGGTCAGCGCGACCGCAGCCGGGTTGGTCCACGAATAGAACAGGGTGGAATACAGGGTCTTGTCGCTGCCCGGGAAGGGGTTGATCATGAAATAGGCGATCAGGGCGATGACCAGCAACACCATGACCGACTTGAGGTTGCCGCCGCCGATGCGGATCAGCGTCTTGTTGCCGCAGCCGGAGGCGAGCGTCATGCCGATGCCGAAGAGGACGCCGCCGAGCACGTTTTCGAGCCAGACAAGGTTGGTTTGGCGGTAGGGCGGAAAGGTGCTGGTGACGTTCACCAGACCGGCCGCCTCCAGCCCGGTCACGCCCAGCACGCCGACCGCGATGGCCAGCATCCAGGCGCGCAGGCGTCCGGTGTCGCCCATGTTGACCCAGTCGGAAACCGCGCCCATGGTGCAGAAATTGGTCTTGTTCACCACAGCGCCCATGACCAGGGCGATCGCGAAGATCGACCACAGAAAAAACGATTGTGCGCTTGCGAAATCTTCGTAGGTCATGTGTCTATTTCTCTTCTGGAATGGCAAAGCGGAGAGTGCCGCAGGTGTCTGGGTAAAAAGCCGAATTTTAATGCGTTCGCGCGAAAGTCAGGCTGGACATTAAATACCATTGAGGCAAGTCCGGCAAAGCCGGGCTCGTGAGGATTTGCCCAAGGGCAATCGGAATCAGATTGGCGGTGGCGGGGTTTCATCCCGACCAAGGAGAAATCCGGATGGCTGCAGCCCTTCCCCCTCTCGATAGCGGCTTTTGCCGGGGCTCGCGATCGCATGACACCCGCATCGTCGCGCCTGGCTCAGGCTATTGCGTGAGCGTACCGTGTTGGATCGGCGATGCCGGCGGCGAGGAATCCCTCGCGTCGCAGGCGGCAGGAATCGCAGCGTCCACAGGCCAGGCCTTCAGCGTCGGCTTGATAGCAGCTCACGGTCTGCGCGTAATCCACACCCAGTGCGACGCCACGCTGGATGATCTCGGCTTTGGACAGGTATTGCAGCGGCGCATGAACCCGCAACTGGGCGCCTTCAATCCCCGCACGGGTGGCAAGGTTGGCCATGTGCTCGAAAGCCGCGATGAATTCGGGGCGGCAATCGGGGTAGCCGGAATAATCCACCGCATTGACGCCAATGAAGATGTCGCGCCCGCCCAGCACCTCAGTCCACGCCAGCGCCAGGGACAGCATCACCGTGTTGCGCGCGGGCACATAAGTGGCCGGGATGCCGGTAGTAGGGGTTTCGGGCACGGCGATGGAGGCATCGGTCAGCGCCGAGCCGCCAAAGTCACCCAGACCGAGCCGCAGCACCCGATGTTCGACTGCGCCCAGTTGCCTGGCCAGGCGCGCAGCCGCCGCCAGTTCGGCGTTGTAGCGCTGGCCATAATCCAGACTCAGGGTGTAACAGGCGTAACCGGCTTCGCGCGCGATGGCCAGCACAGTGGCGGAATCCAGTCCGCCCGATAACAGAATGACGGCAGGTTTCATTTTCCCGGCGTATTGCCCCAGAGTATTTTGTGCAACTGCAACTGCATCCGCACCGGCAGCCGGTCGGCGAGCACCCACTCGGCCAGTTGCACCGGTTGCAATTCGCCCTGCACCGGCGAAACCAGAACCGGGCAGACTTGCGCCAGTTTCTGCTCACGAATGACCTCGCGTGCCCAGTCGTAGTCGGCGCGATTAGCCAGCACAAACTTGATTTCATCGTGTGGCGTGAGGTGGGCGAGATTCTCCCAGCGGTTGCGCGCCTCTTCGCCTGACTCCGGCGCCTTGATATCAACGATGCGCGAAACGCGCGGATCCACGCTGGAAACATCGAGTGCGCCGCTGGTTTCGAGCGACACGGAATAACCGGCGTCGCACAATGCCGTCAACAAGGCCGGGCAGTTTTTTTGCGCCAGCGGCTCACCGCCCGTCACGCACACCGTCGGTACCCCGCACTCCGCCACCCGCGCCAGCAGCGAAGTCAAGGTGACGGTTTCGCCGCCCTGAAAGCTGTATGTCGTATCACACCAGCGGCAACGCAGCGGACAACCGGTCAGCCGAACAAACACTGTCGGCAAACCGGCGCGGCTGGTTTCGCCCTGCAAGGACAGGAACACCTCGCTTACGCGGAGGGTCAAGGCATCAGTCATGATTACTTGAGTGCAGCCAGCCGACGGCTTGCCTGTGTTGCAGCGGGCGTGCCGGGATACCTGGCGATCAATTGTTCAAGCGTCTTGCGTGCCCCGGCCAGGTTGTTCAGTGCAATCTGATTCGCTGCAATATTGAGCATGGCATCGGGCACTTTGGCGCTGGCGGGGTATACGGCGACCAGTTTTTGCTGGTGCGCCAGCGCAACCTTGTAATCCTTCAATCCGTAATACGAATAGCCCACCCAGTATTGCGCGTTGGGTGCCAGCGTGCTGTCGGGATACGATTTGAGAAACGCCGTGAAGCCCGTGATGGCGCCCTTGTAGTTGTCCTCGCGAAACAGCTTGAGCGCGGCCTCATAGGCCGCCGTTTCAACCTGGGTATCGGGCGACACAGCGGTTGCTGCAGATGGCACGGGCACGACCACCGGCGCAGCCTTGGCCTCTTTGGCAAGCTCGGTCAGGCGCTGGTCAAGATCGGCATACAAATCGGTTTGCCGCTTGTCCAGCGTGTCCAGCTGGTGTGCCTGCACTTCGGTCAGACCGCGCAGCTTGGCCACTTCGGCCTTGAGCGCCTCGATCTCTTTCAGCATGCCCAGCAGGTTCTGGTTTTTCTGAACCTCGCTTTCCATCCTGGCCAGACGGCCATCCAGCGAACTGGATGACTGCTGCAAGGCCTGCACCTGACGGCTGAGTTCAGCTGTGTCCACCGCCCACGCGGATGAAACCAGCACCGACGTTGACACCAGCGCCGCAAAAAACAAATTCCAAGCCTGCTTCATCGCGCTTTACTCGTCGCCATACACCACATCGACGCGGCGGTTCTCGGCATACGCGGCTTCGGTATCGGCCTCGTCACGCGGCTTTTCTTCACCGAAACTCACTGCTTCCAACTGCGCATCGGTCACCCCCAACACCACCAGTGCCTTGCGTACCGCTTCGGCACGCTTTTGCCCCAGCGCCAGGTTGTATTCGCGGCTGCCCCGCTCGTCGGTGTTGCCCTGCAACACCACGTGCGAATCGCGCTTGGACAGCAGATACGCGGCATGCGCTTCAAGCACCGGGCTGTACTCATCCTTCACCACGAAGCTGTCGTAATCAAAATAGACGCTGCGCTTGGATAAGGGACTAGCCGGGTCTTTGCGCGGATCACCAGCGTACTTGCCGCTGCCGTCGAGCGAGCTGCCCGCGACGCCACCAGCACCCAGACCCGTGGTTTCGGTTCCACTGCCGGCGGGCTTGCTGTCGCCAGCGGAGGGCTGCGTCGTCGGTGTAGTGCCGCCCGTGCGATCCTCCACGGTGGCTTGCGTGCCCGTGGTACTGCACGCTGAAAGGCTCAGGGCCAGCAGGACTGCGCTAAAAATCTTGTTCATGTTGATCTCTCCTGTAAACAAATAACGACGGGGTAAGCAATAAACACTCACGGTCCCCAATCGGGCTCACGCGCATCGACGCCCGATTCGGACAAACGGGCGCGGGTTTTTCCATCCAGGCTCACGGTGCCCAACACCCCGCGCCCGCCCTGCACGGTGGCATACAGCACCGCCTGGCCATTGGGCGCAAAACTGGGTGACTCATCGCGCGCGCTATCGGTCAGCACGCGGGTTTGTCCGTTTGCCAGCTCCTGCAACACCACGCGGAAGCGCCCCTCTTCACGTCCAATATAAGCCAGATACCGGCCATCCGGGCTGATCGTGGGCGACACATTGTAGCTGCCGCTGAAGCTCAGGCGCTTGGGCTCGCCGCCGCTGACCGCTACGCGATAAATCTGCGGGCTGCCGCCACGATCCGAAGTGAAATAAAGAGTCTGGCCGTCAGGCGAAAACACCGGCTCGGTGTCGATGTTGCCTCCCTGGGTCAGGCGGGTCAGACCGCTGCCATCCACGTTGATGAGATAAATCTGCGATGCCTGATCGCGCGTCAGCACCACCGCCAGCCGCTTGCCATCGGGCGCCCATGCCGGCGCCGAATTGGAGCCCTTGAACGCTGCGGTTTTACGGCGGCCGCCGTCGCGCAGCGACTGTACATAAACAATCGGTTTTTTGTCCTCGAACGACACGTACACCAGACTCGCTCCGTCAGGCGAAAACGCCGGCGAAATCAGCGGCTCGCCGGAGCGCACCACGGTGCGCGGGTTCTGGCCGTCAGCATCGGCCACCTTTAATTCAAAACGCTTGCCCTGCTTTTGCACATAGGCGATGCGGCTGCTGAATGCGCCGCGTGTGCCGGTGAGTTTTTCGTAGATGATGTCGGCGATCTGATGGGCGGTGGTGCGCCATTGCCCCGCCGTGATGGTGTAGCTGTAACCGGCCAGTTGCGTCTGTTTCACCGCGTCGAGCAAGCGGAATTTCACTTCGAAGCGGCCACCGGGCAAGGCCACGACCTGCCCCACCACCAGCGCCTCGGCACCCTTGTTGCGCCACACATTGGTGTTGGCCTGCGCAAGATCGGGCAGTGGCGGAGTACCGTTGGTGTCCAGCAAATTGAATTGACCACTGCGTTTGAGATCGTCGCCCACAATCTGGGCCAACGCGGGCACGGGCTGGTTTTGCGCGGCGGCGAACGGCAACAGCGCGATCGCGATTTTGTTGGCTGCACCGCCCACCACCTGGATTTCCATCGCAGCGTGCGCGGTGAACGGCGCACTCAATAGCGCCAGAAAAAACAAGGGAAACAGTAAGGCAGCACGCAACATGGAGGGTCTCGATCTAAGGGTTGGATGCCGGTCGAGTATAGCCGACAGCGACGCGCCCATTTCAGGACTCGACCCGCGAGCACCCTGAAGGGCATAAAGGGCCGGCCGTGTTTGTAAAGCCGCTAAAGCGTCAACAACCACGCTCACTCTTTGGGGCGATGGGTAAAGGAAAGTTCCGGAACAAATGCAGCGCGTGCCTCGCGCTCAGTCGGCAGCGGCAGCGGTGAGGATTTCTCGATGGCGCGCACCACCGCCTCGTCATACGCCGGATTGCCGCTCGATTGCGTCACCCGCACACTCACCACATCGCCGGTGGGCAGCAGCTTGACCAGGCAGCGCACCTGCGGGTTGCCTTTCAGGTTGTCGGGCAGACGGGTATTGCCGCGTACCGTGGCGCTGATCAGGTCACGATATTTTCCGATGGTTTGTGACAGCGCAGCCTGGCGCGCGCCAGCAGCCTGCGCTTCAGCCTGTTTGGCCGCCCGGGCTGCATTCGCCGCAGACTCGCTCGCCATGCTTTGTTTCAATTCGTCGGCTTCCAGCTGGCGCAGCAAGGCCTGCCTTTTTTGCTCAGCTTTCTGCTCGGCCTGTTGCTTGTCGCGTGCTTTCTTCAGCGTGTCGGCCTCAGCCTGCGCGGCGTCTTTGCGCGCCTGATCGTCAGCTTCCTGGATGGCTTTGAGTTTTTTCAGCCGTTCGGTTTCAGCGCGTTTTTTTTCCAGGGCGATGTCGGGTGCTTTGGGTGGCGGCTCTTCAGCCTCTGGCTTGGGTGCAGGTGCAGGTTTCTCCGGTTTGAAGGCAGGAGCAGGCTTGGCGGGCTCAGGGTGGGGCACCGCAACCGGCTGTGACGCTGCGTTGGGCAAGCTCTGCCACAAATCGACCATCACCGGCGCGGGGTGCTCGGTTTGCCACGACACCCCAAACACCAGCAGCAGCACAAACAGCGCATGCACCCCCAACGCCAGCGCGCCCGCCACCAGCCTGGCGTTGTCGTTCCTGACGAACGGGGCGTCCAGCGCAAGCCTCATGGTGCCGGGCGCGCGAGCAGACCAATGCGGGTGATCTGCGCCTTTTGCAGCTGGTTCATCGTATGCATCACTTCTTCGTAACGCACGTTTTTATCCGCTGCGATGACCACCGGCTGGTCCGGCGCTGCGCGATGCAGCGCGGCAAATTCGGCAGCCAGTTCGCGCTTCGTCACCCCGCGTTCGGTGCCGCCGGTGGCGCGGTTCTTCAGCACGTATTCGCCCGATTCCTTGATGATGACTTCGAGCGGCTGGGCGGGCGTCTGCGAGGTCTTGCCGACGCTCGGCAGCTCGACCTGGGCGGGATTGATGAAGGGCGCGGTCACCATGAAGATGACCAGCAGCACCAGCATCACGTCGATCATCGGCACGACGTTGATCTCGGCAACCTGCTTGCGGGTGCGGGCCATGAATCAGACCGCCTTGGTTGCCTGGCGCTGCAGGATGTTGGAAAACTCCTCCATGAAGCTTTCCATGCGGTTGGCGAGGCGGTCGATGTCGTGGGTGTAGCGGTTGTAGCCGACCACGGCAGGGATCGCGGCAAACAGCCCCATGGCGGTGGCAATCAACGCCTCGGCGATGCCCGGTGCGACCTGTGCCAGCGTCGCCTGCGCCACGCTGGAAAGCCCGATGAACGCGATCATGATGCCCCACACGGTGCCGAACAGCCCGACGTAGGGCGACACCGAACCGACCGTGGCGAGAAAGGACAGATGCGACTCGAGGCTGTCGAGTTCGCGCTGATAGGTGGCGCGCATCGCGCGGCGGGTGCCGTCGATAATGACATTGAGCGCCTGTCCGGGCTGGCCGCGCAGCTTCATGAATTCGCGAAATCCGGCTTCGAAGATGCGCGCCATTTCGCATACGCTTTCATGCCCGCTCGATATCCGCTGATAGAGGGCATTGAGGTCGCTGCCGCCCCAGAATTCCTGTTCGAAACGGTCGGTCAGTTGCCGCGCACGTTTCAGTGCGAACAGCTTGATGAAAATCACCCACCACGACATCAGTGATGCGCCCAGCAGCAACAGCATGACAAGCTGCACCGGCAACGAGGCATTCCAGATGAGATGCAACAGCGACAGTTCTTGGCCGAGTTCAGGGTTCACGAGGTGGGTTCCAGGGCAGACAGGATGAACGCGGGAATTTTAACGGGTTTGAATTGCACCGCATCGACGCACGCCAGCGTCACGCGCGCGGCAATCAGGGGTGTGACGCCGCGCGCCACGGTTTGTTCCACCACCAGGCTGGCGCCGCCGATGCGCTTGAGGCTGACCGACACCTCGAGCGCATCGTTGAAGCGCGCGGGCGACAGGTAATCGACTTCCACCCGCCGCACCACGAACACCGCGCCGTGCGTGTCGCGCAGCGCATCCTGCTCGAAGCCCAGCGCACGCAGCCATTCCGAGCGCGCGCGTTCCATGAACTTGAGATAGTTGGCGTAATACACCACGCCACCGGCGTCGGTGTCTTCCCAGTAGACGCGGACGGGCCAGCTGAATCCCATCTCAAAAGCCACGCTCAAAACAGCCGTCGGGTTCGCTTGACGGAACCGCGATGCCGAGGTGGCGGTATGCCAGCGGCGTGGCGATGCGGCCGCGCGGCGTGCGTTGCAGGTAGCCCTGCTGGATCAGATAGGGTTCGAGCACATCCTCGATGGTGTCGCGCTCTTCGCCGATGGCGGCGGCAACGTTGTCCAGCCCGACCGGGCCGCCCATGAACTTTTCGATCACCGCCGACAAGAGCTTGCGGTCCATCATGTCGAGCCCGGCACGATCGACGTCGAGCATCACCAGTGCAGCGTCCGCCACCGCACCGGTGGCGTGGCCTTCGGCTTTGACTTCGGCGTAATCGCGCACCCGCCGCAGCAGGCGATTGGCGATGCGCGGGGTGCCGCGCGAACGCCGGGCGATTTCCAGCGCGCCCGCTTCCTCCAGATTCATCTGCAACAGCCCCGCCGAGCGGTGCACGATGTAGCCGAGTTCTTCCGCCGTATAAAACTCCAGCCGCGCAACGATGCCGAAACGGTCGCGCAACGGATTGGTGAGCATGCCCGCGCGCGTGGTCGCGCCGACCAGCGTGAACGGCGGCAGATCGAGCTTGACCGAACGCGCTGCCGGACCTTCGCCGATCATGATGTCGATCTGGAAGTCTTCCAGCGCGGGATACAGCACCTCTTCGACCACTGGGCTCAGGCGATGAATCTCGTCGATGAACAGCACATCATTGGGTTCGAGGTTGGTCAAGAGCGCCGCCAGATCGCCTGCACGCTCCAGCACCGGGCCCGAAGTCTGCCGCAGGTTGACCCCCATTTCGCGCGCGATGATGTGCGCCAGCGTCGTCTTGCCCAGCCCTGGCGGACCGAACAGCAACACATGGTCGAGCGCCTCGCTGCGCTTCCTGGCAGCGTGAATGAAGATTTCGAGCTGCTCGCGCGCCTTGACCTGGCCGACGTATTCGGCCAGCGTGCGCGGCCGCAGCGCGCGTTCGATCTGTTCTTCAACGGGGCTGACGGCGGCGGGAGCAATAAGACGGTCGGTTTCGATCATGACGCCTGAGGCGGAGAGGCAAACAAGCGCGGATTCTACTCCGGGGTGTCCGGCGTGAGCGTGACGTCCTGCACCAGTTGACCACGCCCACTCGCTTTCGCCTGATACAGCGCACGGTCGGCGCGGATCAGCGCGGCATTCATCGAGTCAGTGGCGGAACTGCCGAGCCAGGTCTGCCCCGCGCTGAGGCCGGTTTGCAGATCCAGGCCAATCGCACCCAATCCCGCTCTGAAATGGTCATCCAGGCGCTGATACCAGGCGTCGACGCCAGCCGGATCCAGATCGGACAGCAGCACCGTAAATTCGTCGCCAGCCAGACGTGCAGCCAGATCCGCGCGCCGGGTCAGGGCTTTCAAAGACTGCGCCAACGCCAGCAACACCTGGTCGCCCACCCCATGGCCATAGCGGTCGTTGACGCCTTTGAAACGATCGACATCGATCATCACCAGCGCAACCGCATGCTGCCGGCCGGCCAGCCCCAAAGCCTGCGAAAAATACGCCTCGAAGGCGCGCCGGTTAGGTAAGCCGGTCAGGGGATCGGTCAGGCTCAGGTGTTCCAGTTGCTCGCGCTGCTCCTGCAAATGCTGGGCAATGCGGTTGATGTTCTCGGCCACCGGCGCGAATTCCACATAGCGCGTCACGATCGGGGGAACCGATTCATCGCGCGTCAGACAAGCCAGCGCATCCTGCGCAGCAGCGACATCCTGCATCACCGGGCGGCGCATCCGCACGACCGTTACGATCAGCAAACCCAGCACACCCGCCAGCGTGAGAATGCCCGCCAGAATTTGCAGCCAGCCGCCGAACCCCCCAAAGCGGATCGGGGATTGCGCCACCAATGTCCACCCCATCGCCGGCACGGGCGTTCGCACCTCACGCGCGGGCCCCTGCACGGTTCCGCTACTCACCATGGTCTTCCCAGCCTTATCCAGCAAACGCGTGGCATCGCCCGGACGGGTTGAATCGTCGAGAATGCGCTGCAGTTGCTCCAAGCGCACGCTCACAAACAGCTTGCCGAGCAATTCGCCCGCCGTCCCCCGCACTTCCGTGAGCAAGTCGGCGTGTTCAAATTCGGGTCGTTCGCGATGCACCAGCACCCGATTCGTGGCGCCTGTCTGGGGTTTATGCAGATCGCTCAGGCAAGTCGGTCCTATCCGCAGTTCTGCAGCATCGCCATAAATCTCGCCTTGTGGACTCGTCAACGCCAGGCCCAATATGCCGGGCAACAGGCGCCGACGCGACGCGGCCCACTCTTGCTTGTCCAGATCCGAACCCAGCAACATCAGATCAATCAACTCTTGATCGCGTGCCAGGTTATCGACCACTTCCTGATAATAATTCCAGTCGCGTGTCACGCTGGCCCGGGTCTGTTCCGCCTCCAACCTGAGCAGGCGCATTTCAGCTGCTTCATTTGCGCGCAGGCTGAACACCACGCTTAACGTCATGCCACCCACAAACAGGCCGATCACGCCCATCAGCAGCCACAAGAAATAGCGGCGCAGTGAGACAGGGCGATGCGGCGTAGTGTCTGTGGCAGTGGTCACATTCAGGCCCGTGACAAGGATCGCAAGGCTTGCCGGATGGCTTCGCCCACCGGTAGATCCGGCGGCAACTGACGCATGGCCTCGGTCGTCTCGCGCTCGTTGTAGCCCAGCGCCAGCAAGGCCTGACGCACATCATCCGACACCCCGGCCGGCGCCGCGCTGGCGATCGCGCCGGCGAACACCGGCTTGCCCTTCAACTCAAGCAGCAGGCGCTCGGCGGTTTTCTTGCCGATGCCAGGGACTTTGACGATGCGGCCGATTTCCTGCGCGGCTATTGCGGCGGATAAATCGTTGACGCTCAACCCGGACAACACCGACAGCGCGGTTTTTGCGCCGATACCGGAGACTTTCAGCAACTCACGAAACGCCGTGCGCTCGATATCGCTGGCAAACCCGTACAGCAGATGCGCGTCCTCGCGAATCGCCAGATGCGTGAGCAGGCTGACCTTTTCGCCAAGCGCGGGCAAGTTGTAGAACGTGCTCATCGGCACGTCGATTTCGTAGCCGATTCCGCCCACGTCCACCAGCACTTGCGGTGGCTGCTTGGCGGCGAGAATGCCGCAAATACGTCCGATCATGGGGTGCGACCGATCATAAGAAATCTCCGGATAACAACAGGATAGTCGCAAGCAGCAAGGGCAGCACATGCGCGGCAAGCAGGGTCAACTTGATGGCCGGGGCGAGTTGCCCGGGTATCGCAGCAAACCGCCGCAGTTGCCGCCACGCCAGCACGGCGGGTATCCATGCGACCAGCGCACATGCGGCAACCAGTGGCAACGCCCTAAAGGACTCCGATCCACTACGTGCTAAAGCGCGTGTGGAATCGTATGCGCCCAACAGCATGCCGCCCAGCAGCGCCAGCGCCGCCAGCATAAGCATCAGGCCATAGCCCCAGGCGGCGGTCTGCGGTTGCAGTCGCGCCACCCAATGCAGCTTGCCGCTGGCGCGGTCGGCAGCGCGATCGGGAAACTGGTTGATGTAGAGAACATTGGCGACCAGCAGCGCATAGGGTGCGCCTGCCAGCCAGGGCAGCGGTGCCCATGCGCCGCGCTGCGCATAATCCGCGCCGGCGACGACGAGCAGGAATCCGGTTGCGACGCACAGTTCGCCCACCCCCCGGCTATTCAATTGCAGCGGCGGTGCCGAGTAGGCCCAGCCAATGGTGAGACCAACCAGCCCAATCCAGAACAACCCCGCGCCCGTTACGCTAAGCAGCCACAGCCCGCCGGCGATCGTGGCGGCAAACAGCGTGACAGCAAAAACCAGCACCTGGCGCGGCGACAGCACGCCGTTCTGAATGAAGCGGCTGCCGCCGGTAAAGGGATAGATGCGCTGCGTGTTGCGTGCGTCGGTGCCGTTGAGATGATCGCAATAATCGTTGAGCACATTGATGCCCGCGTGCGCCAGCAGCGCCAGCAGCAGCGTGACCAGCGCGCGTTCCCAGTCGAACGCCGCGCCCCCCGTGACTGCCGTGGCAAAGCCCAGCAGGCAGCCGGCCAGCGTGATGCTGAGAAAGGCCGGACGCGTCGCCAGCACATAGCGGGCAAACGGGTTGGCGAGGCGCTCGCGCGAAGGTTCGAGGGATGACAGGGCAGGGTTCATACCAGTCGTCCGCCTTTCACGCGATAACCCGCTGTTGAGTGCACCCCCAGGCGGCTGCCATGCGCGTGAGTGATGGCGCAAGCGAGCGCGTCAGCGGCATCCGCCTTCGGCGCAGCAGGCAGGTTCAGCAGGCGCTTGACCATCTCCTGCACCTGTTCCTTGGCGGCCTTGCCGTGGCCAGCCACCGCCTGCTTGATTTGCAGCGCGGTGTATTCGGCGACCAGCAGTTCATTCGACACCGCCGCGCAAATCGCGGCACCGCGTGCCTGCCCGAGCAGCAGCGTGGATTGCGGATTGACGTTGACGAAAACGATTTCCACCGCGCAGGTGTCGGGCTGCCAGGTGGCGATCACTTCGTTCAGCCCGGCGAACAATACGCCCAGGCGTTGCGGCAATTCGCCCTCACCGCTTTTGATGACGCCACTGGCGACATAGGCCAGCTTCTGGCCGGTCTGTTCGATCAGGCCAAAGCCGGTGACGCGCAAACCAGGATCAATGCCGAGTATGCGCAAAACGGCGGTTATTCCGGCAACACGGCGTTAGTGTAGACATCCTGCACATCGTCGAGCACCTCCAGCGCATCCAGAATCTTCTGCATTTTCACTGCGTCGTCACCGGCGAGTTCGGTTTCGCCTTCGGCACGCATGGTGATTTCGGCGACCGCCGGTTTGAACCCGGCTTTTTCCAGCGCCTCTTTCACCATTTCAAACGCCTTGGGATCGGGCGAAGTCAGCACCTCGATCGAGCCATCCTCGTTGGGAATGATATCGTCGGCACCCGCATCGAGTGCGATCTCCATCACCGCGTCCTCGCTCGCGCCCGGCTCCAGAATGATCTGGCCGCAATGCTTGAACTGGAACGCCACGCAGCCGTCTGTGCCCATATTGCCGCCGTGCTTGGTGAACGCGTGGCGCACGTCGGCGACGGTGCGGGTTTTGTTGTCGGTGAGGCAATCCACGATCACCGCGACGCCGCCGATGCCGTAGCCTTCGTAGCGCGCTTCTTCGTAGTTGACACCGTCGAGCTGGCCGCTGCCGCGCTTGACCGCGTTTTCAATGTTGTCCTTGGGCATCGACTCGGCCTTGGCCTTGTCGATCGCCAGCCGCAGGCGCGGGTTCATCGCCGGATCGCCGCCGCCCATCTTGGCCGCCACGGTGATTTCCTTGATAAGCTTGGTGAAGACCTTGCCGCGCTTGGCATCCTGGCGGCCCTTGCGGTGCTGGATGTTGGCCCATTTCGAATGTCCTGCCATGTTGATTCCAACGCAAAAATAATGCGCGATTTTAGCACTGACGCCCCCCGCCTCCGCTTCGGCATTGACCTTGGCGGCAGCAAAATCGAACTGATCGCGCTTGAGGATGGTGGTCGCGAAGTCCTGCGCCGCCGCGTTCCAACCCCGCAAAACGATTACCTCGCCACCGTCGCCGCGGTCGCCGCGCTGGTCCACCAGGCCGAATTCGAACTCGGGCAAAGCGGCAGCGTCGGCGTCGGCACCCCCGGCGCCATCTCGCCCGCGAGCGGATTGATGAAGAACTGCAATTCGACCTGCCTCAACGGCCAACCGCTGCAACAGGACCTGGAACAGACTCTGAACCGCGAAGTGCGGCTCGCCAACGACGCCAACTGCTTTGCGCTGTCGGAAGCGACCGATGGCGCAGCCGCCGGAATGGAGAGCGTGTTTGGCGTGATCATCGGGACGGGGGTCGGCGGTGGCGTGGTGGTACGCGGTCACGCGCTCACCGGCGCCAATGCCATCGCGGGTGAATGGGGGCATTCGCCGCTGCCTTATTTCCAGTTTGCCCACCGCCAGGCCGACCGCGCCTCCACCGGCACGCATCCTGCAACTGGCGAAGCGCTGCTCCACCCCTGGCCCAGCCCGCGCGAACTGGAAACCGCGCCCGCGTGCTACTGCGGCAAAAAAGGCTGCATCGAAACCTGGCTGTCCGGCCCCGGTTTCGCTGCTGACCATGTGCGTTACGGCGGCGAAGACCTGCCCGCACACGAAATCGCGCAACTCGCTGCAGCAGGCTACGCGCCGTGCAGCGCCACGCTGGCGCGCTACGAAGAGCGCCTCGCCCGCGCCCTGGCCGGGGTCATCAACCTGCTCGACCCGGACGTGATCGTGCTGGGCGGCGGCATGTCGAACATCGCCAGGCTGTATGACACGGTGCCGAAACTGTGGCGGCGCTATGTGTTTTCCGACCGCGTCGATACCCGGCTGCTGCCGCCGGCTTTCGGCGATTCGAGTGGGGTTCGCGGGGCAGCCTGGTTGTGGAATGCCACGCGTTAACGCAGTCACAGGCAACCACGAGCATCAAACACAGTGTTAATTTTGCACATAAAAGCAATTAAATGTGCTAATTTAACAAAAACCCCCGCCCACAAGGAGGCCCGATGAACCTTGCACTCGCACACGACGCCGATCCATCCAGCGTACTGGCCGAAGCGCTCGCCAATGCGGGCAAATACCTGGGACTCAGCCAGTCGGACTTGGGCGCCATCATCGGCAAGGACCGCACGGCGATCAGCCGGGGGCGCATCGCGGCCGACAGCAAGGCGGGCGAACTGGCGCTGCTGTTCATCCGCTGCTACCGCTCGCTCTACGCGCTGGTCGGCGGCAATCCCCAGCAAATGCAGCACTGGATGCAAACCGAAAACCTGCACACCGGCGGCATTCCGGCCGAGCAGGTCAAAACCGTGCAGGGTCTGACCACCGTGCTGGAATATCTGGATGCCCTGCGCGGCAAGCTGTAAGTGATCGATTGGGACGGCTGCCTGGCCGATGTCAAACCGGCCGAACTGGCCGGCGTGTTGTTGCGGCTGGTCGAAAGCCAGGAGCAGGTGGCAACCAACCAACTGGTCGCTTCGCTCGAACGCCAGGCCGTGCTGGAAGACCTGCTGGAAACCACCAAACCGCGTCGCCGCAAAGGAACCGAACAGCTTCACTACCTGCTTGCAACGCCGTTTCGTTACCCCCCGCTCAAACACGGCTCACGCTTCGGCACGCGCACCGAACCCAGCCTGCTTTACGGCTCGCTCAATGTTAAAACCGTGCTTGCCGAAGCCGCCTATTACCGGTTCGTATTCTGGACCGGGATGAGCACACCCCCCGTTGGCAAACTCGACACCCAGCACACCCTGTTTGGCGCGGCCTACCAGACCCGCACCGGCATGCAGTTGCAGCAGCCGCCTTTCGCCCAATACCGCGAGGCGCTGCAGCACCCTTCGGACTACCGCGCAAGCCAGGCGCTCGGTTCAAAAATGCGGGCCGCCGGGATCGAGGCATTCGCGTTTCTGTCCGCGCGCGATATGGCGGCGGGAATCAATCTGGCCCTATTCACGCCGCTGGCCCTGGCCCAACCCCATCCGGTGTCGCAAGAAGCGTGGCTGGGTGAACTCACCGGCGAGCGTGTCACCTTCCGCGCCGCGCACGGCAACGCCATTCATCACTTCCCGATTGAGGCGTTTCAGGTCGGCGGCAGGCTGCCGCAACCCGCATAAAACCCTGCACGCCAGCCCTTCGGCATCAATGCAGCTTGATCCGCGCCCGTATCGGTGTGCTGATGAAGTGGGCGTAAGTCGTCATCGCCGTATTCACCCAGCCGTGCAGCGCGATCTGGTGCATTTTGTGCAATGACCAATACACCAGCCGTGCCAGCACGCCTTCGATCATGATGCTGCCGCCCGACAAGCCGCCCATCAGATTGCCGACCGTGGAAAAACGCCCGAGCGCAACCAGCGAACCGTAGTCGCGATAGACATACTCCAGCAGCGGCTTGCCGCGAAAACGACGGCAAATCGTCTTCGCCATGTGGGATGCCTGCTGGTGCGCAGCCTGCGCGCGCGGCGGAACGGTGCGGCCATCGGGCATGGGGCAGGCGGCACAGTCACCAAGCGCGAAAATATTGTCGTCGCGCGTGGTTTGCAGCGTGGACTTCACAACCAATTGATTGACGCGATTGGTTTCCAGGCCGTCGATGTCCTTCAGAAAGTCCGGTGCCTTGATGCCAGCCGACCACACCATCATGCTGGCGGGAATGAACTTGCCGTCGGCGGTCAGCATGCCGTCCTTGCGCACTTCAACCACCCGTTCGTTGATGTGTATTTCAACGCCCAGTTCGGCCAGCCGCTCGGCCGCCGCAGCCGACAGACGCGGCGGCAGCCCGGGCAGGATGCGGTCGGAAGCTTCGACGATGAGCAGTTTCAGGCTTTTGTCGGGGTCGATGTTTTCCAGGCCGTAGGCCGACAGTTCGCGCGTGGTGTCGTGCAACTCGGCTGCAAGCTCGACGCCGGTAGCACCCGCGCCGACGATGCCGACGGTGAGCTGGCCGGGTTTGACTTCGCTGGTCTGGGTGTGGGCGCGCAGGCAGGCGTTGATGTGGCGGCGATGGAATTCGCGCGCCTCGCTCGGCGTGTCGAGCATGATGCAGTGCTCGGCGACGCCGGGCACGCCGAAGTCGTTGCCGACCGAGCCGACGGCGATGATCAGCGTGTCATAGCGAAAGCGGCGACGCGGGATGATTTCCTCGCCGTTTTCGTCAAACGTGGGTGCCACGCCGATTTCCTGCCGCGCCCGGTCAAGCTGCTCCATCCGTCCCAGGCGAAAACGAAAATGATGCCAGTGCCCCTGCGCCAGATATTCGAGCCGTTCGGCGTAGGAATCGAGGCTGCCCGCCGCGACTTCGTACAGCAGCGGCTTCCACAAATGCGAGGGCGAGGCATCGATCAGGGTGATGTTCGCGCGCTTCTTTTTGCCCAGCTTGTCGCCCAGCCGGGTGGCCAACTCCAGCCCCCCTGCGCCACCGCCGACGATGACGATTTCATGTGCTTGCTGTTGCGTTGTCACGGTGCTGCCCTTGTTTGTCACGATGGGCCGATGATACCTGCAACATTAGTAAACGCTTCTATGCTTACGTCACACCTGACGCGGTTGAAGCCGCTAAAATCCATGCACTACGCAACCAGGAACTGTCATGACCGAACCCCTGCTCATCGCCAAAAACGCCACCACCGATCTTTGCCTGTTGCCGCAAATGGCCAACCGCCACGGCCTCATCACCGGCGCCACCGGCACCGGCAAGACCGTCACCCTGCAAACCCTGGCCGAGCATTTTTCCAGCATCGGCGTGCCGTGTTTCATGTCGGACGTGAAGGGCGATCTGTCGGGCGTGTCGCAACCCGGCGGCGGCAATGCCAAGGTGGAGGAGCGGGTCGCATCGCTCAAGCTGGAAGGATTCCAGCACCAGGGCTTCCCGGTCACCCTGTGGGACCCGTTCGGCGCCAGCGGTCACCCGGTGCGCGCCACCATTTCAGACATGGGCCCGCTGCTGCTGGGGCGCATGCTCGATCTGAACGAAACCCAGAACGGCGTGCTGAACCTGGTGTTCAAGGTGGCCGACGACAACGGCCTGTTGCTGCTCGACCTCAAAGACCTGCGCGCGATGCTGGCGTTTGTCGGCGAGAACGCCAAGCAGTTCACCACCGACTACGGCAACGTGTCGTCGGCCTCCATTGGCGCGATCCAGCGCGGCCTGCTGGCGCTGGAGTCGCAGGGCGGCGAGCAGATTTTCGGCGAACCGATGTTGAACATCGACGATCTGATCCAGACCGACAAGGGACGCGGCGTCATCAACATCCTGTCGGCCGACACGCTGATGCAGGCGCCCAAAATGTACGCCACCCTGCTGCTGTGGCTGCTGGCCGAGCTGTTTGAAAACCTGCCCGAAGCGGGCGACCTCGACAAGCCGAAACTGGTGTTCTTCTTCGACGAAGCCCACCTGCTGTTTACCGACGCCCCCGATGCCCTGGTGGACAAGATCGAGCAGGTGGTGCGGCTGATTCGTTCCAAGGGCGTCGGCGTGTTTTTCGTCACCCAGAACCCGGCCGACGTGCCGGACAAGATCCTGTCGCAGCTCGGCAACCGGGTGCAGCACGCGCTGCGCGCCTTTTCCGCGCGCGACCAGAAAGCGGTCAAGGCGGCGGCCGAAACCATGCGCGACAACCCGGCGCTGGATGAAGCCACCGTGATTACCGAACTCGGCGTGGGCGAAGCACTGGTTTCCTTCCTCGACGCAAAAGGCCGCCCCGGCGTAGTCGAGCGCGCCTTCATCGTGCCGCCGCAAGGACAGCTCGGCCCCATCACCGACGCCCAGCGCCAGCAGTTGATGCGGTCTTCGCTGGTGGCGGGTGCCTACGACAAAACGGTTGATCGTGAATCGGCCTATGAAACGTTGAAAGCGCGCGCCGAGCAGTCGGCACAAGCGGCCGCTGCACAAGTCCAGATGGAGCAACAGGCCAAAACGGCCGCGCAACCCGCAGCGAGTGGCGGTGGGCTGGGCGACATTTTGGGTGGGGTTTTGGGCGGCAGCAGTCGCCGCGAAGGCGCTGCCGAGGCAATGGCCAAATCGGCCGCGCGCGCCATTGGCAGCCAGGTCGGACGGTCGATTATTCGGGGGGTGTTGGGGAGTTTGTTTGGGGGGAAGCGATAGGGGGTTGGGTTGAGGTTCGTTGGCCGGGGGTAGCCCGGCGGCTAGTCACTTTCTTTGTCAATGCGACAAAGAAAGTAACCAAAGAAAACGCACCCCGACATCCCCGAATTCCCGAAAACTTACCAGCGACTTGCCGCTTTAGCGGCTTAGTCGATTGGTTATGCAGCGCAGAGCCTGCCGAGTGGGCGGCAAAGAACTCGCCCCGCTTTTGCTATTTTTAATTTGATTTTTTTGTGAGCAGGGCTTCAAACACCTTTGCCGCTGATCCACCCGACAGACTCAATTTTCGGCGGGGCTGAGAGGGGGAGAAAGTCAAAACCAGGGCGGTGGTGACTGTACGGTTTGTGAGCTTATGTTGCGAGGGACATTCAGCGCAATACGCTTCGCTTATTTACGCCTTACTTGGTACACCTCAAGCGAGATTTCAGGAGAACGTACCCCGGATCAAGTAATGGCCTTGACGATTGCAAAGAGCACTGCAGACACGACAGTAGATACTGCAGCAATTGTTGCACTAGCGCCGAACGACATACCTAGGCTGATTTTATAACCCAAGGTATATGCCGCGAGTAGCGTAGCCAAGACGAACCACGCAGATAAGCCAGTGATATTTACGCTTAGTCCGGCTGAACTTGTTCCCACAAAAAAACTGAGCAGCGTAAGCAACGCGATGGCGAGAAAAAAGAAGGATAGCGCTACTGCTTTAGCTGCTTCACCAATCGATGGTTGAATCCCCACAACCAGGCGTGTTGTGGTCGTAACGACACCCGTTACAAGCACCATTAAAATACCCGTAGTAACCGTGACCTTCAGAGGTGCAATGAAAGCGAACCATAAAAACGCGCCGATAAATAGAAGGTAATGCACAGATTCTCCAGATTAATGCGAAGGCGGAATACGCCGGGTATGCAGCCAAAACAGAAACCACAAAGTCACGACCGTCTAGGTTCTGACTCCACCCTCTCAGCCCTCCGGAAATTGAGCCTGCCTGGCGGATCAGCGGCAAAGGTGTTGAGCGCCGCTCGCAAAAAACAAAATCAAAACTGTAAAGCGTAGCGAGTTTCTTGCCGCCCACCCAGCAAACTCAATTTTCCGCGGGGCTGAGAGAAGATAAGGCAAAACAAGGAAGGTGATGACGGACGGTTTGAGTGCTCATTTAAGTCAGCATCTAGCGGATAACGCTGCCCTCATCCACCCATGTATCGGATGCATGTCTGGCAATTGCTCCGCCAAACCTGCCGCCCAAGCCTCCCACCAAAGCGGGCAGGAAGCAGGGGCGGTTACTGCTTGCGGCGACGCGTCGCCGCAATCCCGACCAGCGCGAGACTGGCCAGCGCCAGCGTGCCAGGTTCGGGAACTGCATTGGTGTCGGTGATCGTCAGGCTGGCCGAGCCGTTGAAGTAGGTGGGTGCATTGCCCGAAACGGAACCGGTATAAACGCCGGGCGCGCTGTAGTAACTTGATGAGTAAGGATATGGTGTCTCGAACAGGAACGACAGGTATTGGTTGCCGGAGCCATGGCTATAGCCACCGTCATCGATAGAGGCACTTCCGTCGTCGTCGAAGCCCCACCAGCCTATAGAACTGGTTCCGGCGTAAAGCACAGAGTAGCCCAGTGTCGTAGGCTGTGCTGGACCTGCGATGGGCGCCATGCCTGTCGTCTGAACGTAGTCCGAATAGGTCAGCGTGATGCTGAAATCGTTGCCCGTGCCGCTTTGCACGTTGGTCAGGTTAGTGAAATCGAACTTGTAGATGATAGAGGCGGATGCCGGCGCGGCCGACAGCAGCGCGGCGCATAACGCGCTGCTGGCTAAGCGGGTGAACTTCATGGATTGCCTCTCGAACAAGATTGGAAGATGCCTGCGCTGAAAGCAAAAATCAGTCCTGTTGAAAAAGCGCTCTTCGAATCAATTGCTTGCCGAATTCCTCAAGCGATGCTTATCAGCCACCCAGGCCGATCTGTAAAAAATATCGACAGCTCGTGGACGCATTAGCCGCAGGTGTAATGACACTAAGTTTTTGAATCTCAATAACCATTGAGAGGCTCTGTAATCCCCCCCTGGTTTTGACTTTCTCCCCTCTCAGCCCCGCCGAAAATTGAGCCTGTCGGGTGGATCAGCGGCAAAGGTGTTTGAGCCCCGCTCACAAAAAACAAATTAAACAATACAAAAGCGGGGCGAGTTCTTTGCCGCCCACCCGGCAGGCTCGATTTTCGGGGTTTCGGGGATGAGCGGGGTCGCCTTTTCTTTGGTTACTTTCTTTTGGCGAAGCAAAAGAAAGTGACTAGCCGCCGGGCTACCCCCGGCCAACGAACCCCAACTCAAGCAGCAAACAACCGAGCCAGCTCCACCCCCGGATCAGCCGCCCGCATAAACGCCTCCCCCACCAAAAACCCATTCACCCCATGCCCCCGCATCCGCGCCACATCGTCAGGCGCCAGAATCCCCGACTCAGTAATCACAATCCGCTCATCCCCAATCTTCGGCAACAACCCCAGCGTCGTATCCAGGCTCACCTCAAACGTCCGCAGGTTGCGGTTGTTGATCCCCTGCAACGGCGTCTTCAACTGCAAAGCCAAATCCAGCTCTGAAGCATTGTGCGACTCCACCAGCACCGCCATCCCCAACTCGAACGCCAAGGCTTCCAGCGCCTGCATCGCCGGCAATTCCAGCGCGGCGACGATCAGCAAAATGCAATCCGCCCCCATCGCGCGCGCTTCATAAACCTGATACGGATCGATGATGAAATCCTTGCGCAGCACCGGCAGCGCACACGCGGCGCGCGCCTCGATCAGATAGTCGGCGCTGCCCTGAAAGTAGTCGCGGTCGGTCAACACCGACAGACACGCAGCCCCACCGGCTGCATAACTGGCAGCGATTTCGGCCGGCTTGAAGTCAGGCCGGATCACGCCCTTGGACGGGCTGGCTTTCTTGATTTCAGCAATGACGGCAGGCTGACCGGCGGCCAGTTTGGCGCGTATGGCACCGACGAAATCGCGCGGCGGCACCGCTGCTTCAGCACGCGCCCGCATCTCGGCCAGCGGCACGGCAGCCAACCCGGCGGCAATTTCGATGCGCTTGGTGGCGAGGATTTTTTCGAGAATGTCGCTCATTCTTGGCAACTAGATTGGCTGAAGCGGCGGTAGTGTTCGAGGGTGTCGCGCGCGGCCAGGCTTGATATCGCATGCTGCGCCTGCGCCACACCATCCATCAGGCTGGGGGCGCGGCCAGACACATAAATCGCCGCGCCCGCGTTGAGCGCGACGATGGCAGCAGCACCCGCATGGCGGTTTTCCAGCGCGGCCAGCAGCATCTCGACCGCTGCGTCCTTGCCGTTCACCACCAGCTCGCTCGCCGCCACCTGCGGCAAGCCGAACAAGCCAGGCTCCAGTTCGTATTCGGACACGTGACCGTCTTTCAGTTCGGCGACAAAGGTGGGCGAGGCCAGGCTGATTTCGTCCAGCCCTTCTTCAGCGTGGACGACCAGCACATGGCGGCTGCCCAGCGCCTGCAGCACGCGCGCCAGCACACCAGTAAGCTCACGATTGAACACGCCCATGACCTGATTCGGCGCAGCGGCCGGATTGGTGAGCGGGCCGAGCAGATTGAACAGGGTGCGCACGCCCAACTCTTTGCGCACCGGCGCGGCGTGTTTCATCGCGCTGTGGTGGTTGGGTGCGAACATGAAGCCAACGCCGATGGTTTTGACTGCCTCGGCCACCTTTTCCGGGCTCAGGTTGACGTTCACCCCCAGCGCTTCGAGCACGTCGGCACTGCCCGAGGTGGACGACACCGAGCGCCCGCCATGCTTGGCCACGCGCGCGCCACACGCCGCCGCGACGAATGCGGAGGCGGTCGAGATATTGAATGTATGCGCGCCATCACCGCCGGTACCGCAGGTATCGACCAGATGGTCGACGCCCGCGAGCGGCACCTTGGTCGACAGCTCGCGCATGACCTCGGCCGCAGCGGCGATCTCGGTCACCGACTCGCCTTTCATCCGCAGCGCGATCAGAAAACTGGCGATCTGTGCGGGCGTCCATTCGCCCCCCATCAGTGCGCGCATTGCCGCCAGCATCGCGTCATGCGGCAGGTCGTGGCGCTCGATGATCAGCGTGAGCAGGTCCTTGTGCTGCATCACACCCGCTCCTTCAGAAAGTTGGCGAGCATGGCGTGGCCGTGTTCGGTGAGGATGGATTCGGGGTGGAACTGCACGCCCTCGACAGCCAGCGTCTTGTGGCGCACCCCCATGATTTCGCCGTCGTCGGTCCATGCGGTGATTTCCAGACAGTCCGGCAAGGTTTCGCGCTCGATCACCAGCGAGTGGTAACGCGTGGCGCGGAAAGGATTCGGCAGGCCGTGAAACACGCCCGCGTCGGTGTGGTGAATCATCGAGGTTTTGCCGTGCATCAATTCCTTGGCGCGCACGATCTTGCCGCCGAAGGCCTGGCCGATGCTTTGATGCCCCAGGCACACGCCAAGAATCGGCACCTTGCCTGCGAATTCCTTGATCAGCGGCACCGACACCCCCGCCTCGTTGGGGGTGCAGGGGCCTGGCGACACCACGATGTGATCGGGCTTCAATGCCGCCACGCCGGCGAGATCGATCTCGTCGTTGCGGATGACCTTGACGTCTTCGCCCAGCTCGCCAAAATACTGCACGAGGTTGTAGGTGAAGCTGTCGTAATTGTCGATCATGAGAAGCATGGTGATTCCTTCGCTCGCCGGGCAGCCCGAGCCGTACTGAAAGCGGGCAATTATAGCCGCCTCCAACAGGCAACCCAGCCAAAAAAATAGCGCCCGCAGGCGCCATAGGGAGGAGTCCGGGAAGACTGGCTATTTGAGTTTCTTGACGCCGAGCAGACCCAGCACGTATTTCTCGTACAGGGGTTCGGTCGAGCCTTTTTTCATTTTGTGCATGAAGTATTTTTCGAATGCGACCTTGGCCAGGTGCACCCACTTGCCTTCCTTGAACCAGTTGACGTTGCGCGGCGGGATTTGCGGGATCGCAACGAACGCCGCACCGGTGTCGCCAAAGTCGGCCAGGCAGATCGCGTTCCAGGTGGCTTTTTCGACTGGCTCCTTGCCGTCGAGCAGCGCGCGGATGTTATGCGCGGTAGCGGTGACCATGGACTCGATCATGTAGCCGGTCTTGGGCGTGCCGGTGGGGACCGGGGTGGCCTCAACCGGCGGGATGGCCACGCAGACACCGACCGAGAAAATGTTCTGGAACTTCTGGTTGCGCTGGTACGCGTCGATGGTGATGAAGCCACGCGGATTGGTGAGACCCTCGATGCCGAACACGGCATCGATGCCCTTGAACGCGGGCAGCATCATCGAATACGCAAACGGCAGTTCGTGTTCCTTGATGACTTCGCCCTTGTCGTTGTGCTCGGCGACGAACATCTTGCCGGCTTCGACCTTGGTGACTTTGGCATTGCAGATCCACTTGATGTGGCGATCGCGCATGGCGGATTCGAGCAGGCCTTTCGAGTCGCCGACACCGCCCAGGCCGAGATGGCCGATGTAGGGCTCGGCGGTGACGAAGGTCATCGGCACACGGTCGCGGATTTTGCGCTTCTTCAGGTCGGTGTCCATGATCATGGCGAATTCATACGCCGGCCCGTAGCATGAGGCGCCCTGCACCGCACCCACTACGATCGGCCCCGGTTCCTTCACAAACGTATCCCACACCTTCGCCGAAGCAGTGGCGTGTTCAACCTGACAAATCGATTGGGTATGCCCCTGGGGCCCCAGTCCGGGCACTTCGTCGAACGCCAGTTTGGGACCGGTTGCGATGACGAGATAGTCATAGTTCACGATCTGTCCATCAGTCAGCTCGACCTGATTGCGATCGGGATGCACGCGCGCCGCGCCGACGGCGATGAAGTCGATGTTCTTTTTATTGAGATAAGGTGCGGCCGGAATCGTAATGTCGTCGTGCTTGCGCCAGTTCACCGCCACCCAGGGGTTGGATGGCGTGAACTGGAAATACGGCAAGTTGGAAATAACGGTGACCTTGTCTTCCGCCCGCGCCGACTCGCGCATTTCATAGGCCATGCTCATGCCGCCGATGCCTGCGCCCAAAATAACGATGTGTGCCATTCTTTAGAATCCTTAAGTTGTTCAAGGACTAAGATTAGCAACAGATATGCCAACTACAACCCGCCTATCCATGCGGCCCGGACTTGGCAACCCACATTGACATGACAAAATAGCCATGTCACATTAGGCAATTGTCATGACAAACGGGTCTTAATGATGATCAAACTTCAAAGCCTGATCGACACCCATGAGCAAGCCTTCGTAGTCATCGACCGCGATTACCGCATCGTTGCCGCCAACCGGCGGTATTGCGATGCCTACGGCACTTCGTCCGAGACCATCGTTGGCCAGCACTGTCACGCAGTGTCGCACCACTCCGATCGACCGTGTCACGAAAACGGCGAGTTGTGCCCGCATCAGGCGCTGTTCAAACAGGGCGAGGCGGTCGAGGTTCTGCACACGCATTTCCACGCTGACGACCAGCCCGAGCGCACCCGCATCCGTGGCCATCGCCTGCATGGGGATAACGGTGAACTGTATCTGGGCGAACAGATGTTTCCGCTGGAAGCCGAAGCGGGCAGCGTGTGTGACGCGATGCAGATGGTCGGGCGCTCGCCCGCCTTTCTCGCCTGCGTCGACAAGCTCGCGCGCGTCGCCGAAAGCGAAGCCTCCATTTTGCTGTTCGGCGAAAGTGGAGTCGGCAAGGAGCTGGCCGCGCGGTTCATCCATGCCCGCTCAAGCCACAAAAACGGATCGTTCATCGTCATCAACTGTGCAGCAGTGCCGGAAAACCTGTTTGAAAGCGAACTGTTCGGCCATGAGCGCGGCGCATTTTCCGGCAGCAGCGGGCAGAAAAAAGGCCTGTTCGAGCTGGCCGATGGCGGCACCCTGTTCCTCGATGAAGTCGGCGAGATTCCGCTCCACCTGCAGGCCAAGCTGTTGCGGGTGCTGGAAACCGGCGAATTCCGGCGCGTCGGCGGCACCCACACCCTGACCGCCAATGTCCGCCTGGTATCCGCCACCAACCGCAGATTGCTGGATGAAGTCGACACCAAGCGCTTCCGCCTGGATTTGTATTACCGGGTAGCGGGAATCGACGTGACCTTGCCGCCCCTGCGCGAACGCACCGAAGACATGCCCGAACTCGCCGCCTATATATTGAAGCGCCTGACCGGCAGCCAGGGCAGTTGCCGGCTCGATGCAGGGGCCATAGCCGCGCTGCGGGCCTACGACTTTCCGGGCAATGTACGTGAACTGCGCAACCTGCTGCAAAAAGCGGTGCTGAATTGCCGCGACGGCGTGATCTCGGCCGCCGATTTGCAGCTGCCCGTCGCGTACGCTCCGGCTGCGCAACCCGCCCACACCACCCCACTACAGGGGGAATCTCCGCAATCGCTGCCGGCATTGGAACGCGCGCACATCCAGCGCTTGCTGGACACCCATCAAGGGCATCGCGCCCGTGTCGCCGCCGTGCTCGGTATCACCGAACGCACCCTCTATCGCAAGCTCAAGCACTATGGCCTGAGCTGACACGGGAAGCTGACAGGATGACGGCGCGGCTTACCCGCGCCAAGTTGAAAAGCGCTGCTCTTAGGCCAACTCAGCCGCACGAATCACTGCGCGCGCCTTGTTGAGCGTTTCCATCCATTCGTTATCTGGCACAGAATCCGCAACGATGCCCGCACCTGCCTGCGCGTACAGCATGCCGTCCTTGATCACGGCAGTGCGGATAGCAATGGCCAAATCCATGTCGCCGTTAAATCCGAGATAGCCCACTGAACCCGCGTAGATGCCGCGCTTGCTCGGCTCGAGCTCGTCGATGATTTCCATCGCCCGCACTTTGGGGGCGCCAGAGACGGTGCCGGCCGGGAAGCTGGCGCGCAACACGTCGAGCGCGGAAAGTCCGGGCTTCAGCTTGCCCTCGACGTTGGACACGATGTGCATGACGTGCGAATAGCGCTCGATCTGCATGTGCTCGGTGACCTTGACGCTGCCGGTGACGGCCACACGGCCGGTATCGTTGCGCCCCAGGTCAAGCAGCTGCAAATGCTCGGCACACTCTTTCGGATCGGCCAGCAATTCATCGGCCAAGCGCTGGTCGTCCTCACGCGTCAGTCCGCGCGGCCGGGTGCCGGCAATCGGCCGCAGCGTGACGTCGTCACCTTCAAGTCGCACCAGAATTTCGGGCGACGAGCCGACGACATGAAAGCCGCCAAAGTCGTAAAAAAACATGTACGGCGACGGGTTGAGGCTGCGCAGCGCGCGATACAGCGACAGCGGCGAAGCGGCGAACGGCCGCGCCATGCGCTGCGACAACACCACCTGCATGATGTCGCCCGCAGCGATGTAGTCCTTGGCCTTTTGCACCGCGGCTTTGAACTCTGCCTCACCAAACTCCGAGACGGGTTCGGCGGCAGCGGTAACGGGTTCGACCGGCAGCGTGATCGGCGCCTGCAATTGCTCGGTCAAGGCCTGCAACCGCAAATGGCCCTGCGTGTACGCGTCCAGTTCCAGCGGATCGGCATGGGTGATGAGATAGAGCTTGCCGGCCAGATTGTCGAACACCGCCAGCTCCTCGGTCAGCATCAGCAGGATGTCCGGCGTGTGGATCACGTCGTCCTTGCGGGTGGCCGCCAGGCGTTTTTCGATGTAACGAATCGTGTCGTAGCCAAAATAACCCGCCAGCCCGCCGGTGAAGCGCGGCAACCCGGCCACCGGCGCAGCCTTGAAGCGCGCCTGGAATTCGGCGATGAACGCCAGCGGGTCGGACAGGCTGTGTTCTTCCACCACCTGGCCATCGGTTTCCACCGTCAGCAGATGCGCGCGCACCCGCAACACGGTGCGCGCGGGGAGGCCGATAAAGGAGTAGCGGCCGAAGCGTTCGCCGCCCACCACCGATTCCAGCAGATAGGTATACGGCGCGTTGGCCAGTTTGAGATACACCGACAGCGGTGTTTCCAGATCGCCCGGCAGTTCGCGCACCAGCGGAATGCGGTTGTAGCCCTGGCGGGCGAGGTCGAAAAAGTCTTGTTCAGTCATTTTTTCAGGGGTCAGGATCCAGGATTCAGGGGTCAGGGAAAAGCGCGTCGTGCGCCCGATCAAGACCAGCGCCGCCATCGGCGGCACGTTCCCTGAATCCTGGCCCCTGAATCCTGACCCCTAAACATCACGCTTTCACCACCATTTTCGCCGCCTCGGCCAGGCTCGGCACCACGGCGTCCAGATCCAGCTCGGCAACCGGGCGGCCCCGGTTGTAACCGTAGGGTACGCAAAACACCGGGCAACCCGCCGCGCGCGCGGCCTGGGTGTCGTTGAGCGAATCGCCGATCAGCAACAGCTCGGCAGGCTTGACCTTGAACACCTCGCAGGCATGCAGCAGCGGCAGCGGATCAGGCTTGCGCTTGGGCAGCGAGTCACCCGACAGGATCAATTCGAAATAATCGAACAGACCCGTGTCTTTCAGCAGGGGAACGGTGAACAGTTCAGCCTTGTTGGTGATGCACGCAATATGCACGCCCATCGCCTTGAAGGCGTCGAGCCCTTCAACCACGCCGTCGAACGGACGCGAATACAGCGAGACGTGTTCACCGTAATGCTTCTGGTACGCAGCACTCGCGCGTGCGAACAGTTCGGCATCCGGCTCGGCATCCATCTCGCCGGTGAGCACGCGCTTGACCAGCCGCGACACGCCATTGCCGATGTAGGTGGAGATCGTTTCCAGCGACGGGCAGGGACGGCCAAGATCGGCCATCATCAACTCGGCCGCGTGGGCGAGATCGGGTGCAGTGTTAAGGAGCGTGCCGTCAAGATCGATGACGACCGCTTTGATCGGGAGTGGAAAGTTCATTTTGTAGACGCAGTAAACAGTGAGCGGGAAACGGTGAACGGTACGGCGCGCGGGTTTTCCGCTTACGGCTTACTGCTCACCGCTCACCATTTTTCAGACCTTGGCCAGTTCCGCGCGCATGGCAGCAATGATGCTGTTGTAACGCTGCGGGTCGGTGTCCTTGGCGGCGCCGAACACGGCAGAACCGGCGACAAAGGTATCCACGCCGGCGCGTGCCACTTCCAGAATATTGGCCGGGCCGACGCCGCCGTCGATTTCGATGTTCACCTTGAGGCCACGGTCGTCGATCATCTTGCGCACGGCGCGCGCTTTATCCAGCACGTAGGGGATGAATTTCTGACCGCCAAAGCCCGGGTTGACCGACATCAGCAGCACCATGTCGAGCTTGTCCAGCGTGTATTCAAGCACGTCGAGCGGGGTGGCGGGGTTGAACACCAGGCCGGCCTTGCAGCCGTTTTCCTTGATCAGGCCGATGGTGCGGTCGACGTGCTCGGAAGCTTCCGGGTGGAAGGTGATGTAGGTCGCGCCTGCCTTGGCAAAGTCGGGAATGATGCGGTCGACCGGCTTGACCATCAGGTGGACGTCGATCGGCGCGGTGACGCCATGCTTGCGCAACGCCTCGCACACCAGCGGGCCGATCGTAAGGTTAGGCACATAATGGTTGTCCATCACGTCGAAGTGAACGATGTCGGCGCCGGAGGCCAGCACGTTATCAACCTCCTCCCCCAGACGGGCAAAGTTGGCAGACAGGATGGAAGGGGCGATGCGAAAAGTCATGGGAAGCTCCGGGGTCATTAGATTAACCCGGCCATTTTAGCAGCCCGCCACGTCATTGCGTTACACTGCGCGCATTCCATACCCGTCGAGCAAAACCGTGGCCGAAGGCAAGAAATATCACATCAGCGTCAACGTCAACACGGCCTACCTGGCCGATCAGAGCGACCCGGCATCCGACCGTTACGTGTTCGCCTACACCATCTCCATCGCCAACACCGGCACCGTATCCGCGCAGCTGATCTCGCGCCACTGGATCATCACCGACGCGGAAAACGTCACGCAGGAAGTCAAGGGCCTGGGCGTGGTCGGCGAACAGCCACTGCTGCGGCCGGGCGAAAGTTTCGAATACACCAGCGGCACCGCGTTGGCGACACCGGTCGGCACCATGCGCGGCAGCTACCAGATGGTGGCGGAAGACGGCAACAAGTTCGATGCCGAGGTACCGGTGTTCACGCTGTCGATGCCGCGCGTACTGCACTAAAACGCATGTGCGGCGCGGCAAGGCCGCACCAGCCCCCTTGTATCTTGAAACTTGCTTCTTGAGATCCGCACCTTGAGCCAGGCTATTTTTTCATCGTCCACCAGACGATGAACACAAACAGGCTCAGCGCAATCCCGGCTTCCAGCATTAACCAGCCCAGCCCCTGACTCTCCATTCAATCGGTCTCCCCGTTGTTATACTCGGTGCGTGTTTTTGATCTGAGCCATCTTCACCCGTGATGCTGTTACGCGCAAGCCCGTGGCTGTTTGCCCTGTTGTTGTCAGCCTGCGCGGTGCAGCCACAGGCACCTGCCCCAAAACCCGTTCCCCCGGCTGCGCGCCCCCCGGCACTGATCCCGACCCCGGCGGCCACGTTCCCCACGCTCAAACCGGTGGACTGGTCGACGCTCGGCTTGTGGCAGGACGATGCGGTGAGCGAAGCCTGGGGCGCTTTCCTGCTCAGCTGCAGCACACTCAAAAAACAAACTGCATGGCAGACCGTCTGCAATGACGCCGCCGCCCTGCCCCCGCCCGACGACGCCACCACGCGCGCATTTTTCGAGCAGCGATTCCAGTTGTATCAGGCCACGCAGGACGACGGCAGCGCCGAAGGCCTGATCACCGGCTATTACGAACCGCTGCTCAAAGGCGACCGCGTGCGCACCGAGCGTGCGCGCTTCCCGCTCTATGCCGCGCCGGACGATCTCATCACGGTCGACCTGGCAAGCGTCTACCCCGAACTGAAAAACCTGCGCCTGCGCGGGCGACTGGTGGGCAACAAGCTGGTGCCCTACCCCACCCGCAAGGAAATCGAAACCGCCGCCAATGGCAACGGTTTCAAGGGCAAACCCATCGCCTGGGTCGAAGACCCGGTCGAGCTGTTTTTCCTGCAAATCCAGGGCTCCGGCCGCATCGAACTGCCCGACGGCTCGCACCTGCGGGTCGGCTACGCGGATCAGAACGGCCACCCCTATCAATCCATCGGCAAGCTGCTGGTCGAACGCGGCGAACTGAAACTGGAGCAGGCATCGATGCAGGGCATCAAGGACTGGGGCATGAAGAATCCCGACAAACTGCCCGACCTGCTCGCCAGCAACCCCAGCTTCGTGTTCTTCCGCGAACTGCCCAACGGCCTGTCCGGTCCGCTCGGCGCGCTCGGCGTGCCGCTCACCGGCGGTCGTTCGATCGCCATCGATCCGCGTTTCATCCCGCTTGGTGCGCCGGTTTTTCTTGCCACCACCCAGCCCAATTCGACGCTGCCGCTGAACAAGCTGGTGATGGCGCAGGATACCGGCGGCGCGATTCGTGGCGGCGTGCGGGCGGATGTGTTCTGGGGATTTGGGGATGCTGCGGGGGAGCTTGCTGGCAGGATGAAGCAGCGGGGGAAGATGTGGGTGTTGCTGCCGAAGGATTATCCGCTGACCAGCGTTCGGCGCTGAGTGGGGGAAGAAAGGCGCTTGCTTCAACGTTGTTTGCTTTGAGATTCCCGAAGGGCTGGTTGTTGTAGATGAGGTGTTTGAAGGACTACTGACCGTTGGCCGGGGTAGCCCGGCGGCTAGTCACTTTCTTTGTCAATGCGACAAAGAAAGTAACCCAAGAAAACGCACCCCGACATCCCCGAAACCCCGGAAATTGAGCCTGCCGGGTGGGCGTCAAAGAACTCGCCCCGCTTCTGTAATGCTTGATTGATTTTTGTGAGCGGGGCTCAAACACCTTTGCCGCTGATCCACCCGACAGACTCAATTTCTGGCGGGGCTGAGAGGGGGGGAAGTCAAAACCAGGGCGGCGGTGATGGAAGCTTTGCGATTACTATTTGGGTCTCACATCCGGCGCATTACGCCAACATTAGAATCGAACACGATCGGAAATACACATGCTCAAAATGTCGCTCATGCTTACATCATTTATCTTTCTATCGGCATGCGCCAACAATTCTGGCTCATTCCGTACAGGCGAAAATCAATATCAAGTATCAACGAGAGCAACATGGGAGCTAGGTGGTAGGGCCGGTGCAAAAAGAATGGCCCTTGAAGAGGCAACAAAACAATGCTCCAGCCTGAGCAAGTCAGTAAAAGTACTTAATTCAGTAGAAAACTATGGCCATTTTGAAGGTGGAACAGTTGATCTAACTTTTAGCTGTGAATAGCCAATAGCTCGCGTAAGGCATGAGCAGCAGGCGTTATGCGCCAAATGTGCCACCAATCAATTCAATGCGACCGTGAGAACCTCGATGAGCAGAGACAGGGATCCACAACAACGAATCTGGCTGTCGCTCGGCCATGGCGGCAAGACAGCTCCAAAGACAACATGGCGCTGGTGGAAGAAGCCCAACTCAGAACGGGAGTGGATCATCTCCGCACCAAACGGACTTGCCGAATTCGAACAACGAGGCAACACGGTCTTTTACAAGAATGCTCCAGTCGTCACCGCAAAAACGCAATGGCTGGCGACTTGGGGTGCTGTTGGGTATTTTTATGCTGAGGTGGCTCCTGTGTCACTGCCCCCTCCACTTTCCACAACGCATGTAAGGAGCGCTGAGTAGGGCGTCAATAGGCGAAGCGCATTGCGCGGAATGTGCGTCGCAGCACTAGCGTGCAAACGACCAGTCACCACCGCCCTGGTTTTGACTTTCCTCCCCTCTCAGCCCCGCCGGAAATTGAGTCTGCCGGGTGGATCAGCGGCAAAGGTGTTTGAGCTCCGCTCACAAAAAACAAAATTAAAAATAACAAAGCGGGGCGAGTTCTTTGACGCCCACCCGGCAGGCTCGGTTTTCGGGGTTTCGGGGATGTCGGGGTGCGTTTTCTTGGGTTACTTTCTTTGTCGCATTGACAAAGAAAGTGACTAGCAGCCGGGCTACCCCCGGCCAACCAGACGCAACTAAGTAGTGCACTCAGCCAAGTCCAACAGAAAACCTTCCCTCAATACCAAGGTCTATGGTGCAATCCCCCGCTTCCACCCGGACCCCACAATGACCTCCCCACCCCACCCAATCACCGTCAGCATCGAAGGCATGACCTGCGCCAGCTGCTCGGCGCGGGTGGAAAAAGTGCTGAAGCAACTGCCCGGCGTCACCGATGCCAGCGTGAACCTGGCAACCGAGATCGCAAGCGTTTCAGGTGACACCGATATCGCATCCGTCCAGCGCGCCATCGAAAAGGCTGGCTTCAGCGTGCCAACCGAATCCTGCACCCTCGACATCAGCGGCATGACCTGCGCCAGTTGTTCGGCGCGGGTGGAAAAGGCATTGAACAAAGTACCCGGCGTGCTCGACGCCAGCGTCAACCTGGCCACCGAGCAGGCCACGATCAAGCTGGCGAAAGGCATCTCGGTAGCCACCTTGATCGCTGCGGTGGAACGCGCGGGCTACGGCGCGCAGCTGCCGCAGGCGGCAAGCGCAACCCCAACGCCCCCAGCCCGCGCGCTGCCTGACTGGTGGCCGGTGGCGCTGGCGATGGCACTGTCGCTGCCGCTGATCGCACCGATGCTCGGCAGCCTGTCTGGCACGCACTGGATGCTACCGGGCTGGCTGCAAATGGCGCTGGCAACGCCGGTGCAGTTCTGGCTCGGCGCACGGTTTTATCGCGCGGGCTGGAAGGCGTTGCGTGCGGGCAGCGGCAACATGGACCTGCTGGTGGCAGTGGGCACCAGCGCGGCGTATGGGCTTTCCGTGTATCTGCTGTTCACGCACGCCGACGCCATGCATCTGTATTTCGAGGCGTCGGCAGTGGTGATCAGCCTGGTGCTGCTCGGCAAATGGCTGGAAGCGCGTGCCAAGCGCCAGACCACCGAGGCGATCCGTGCGCTGCAAGCCTTGCGACCACTCACCGCGCGGGTGCGGCTCGACGGCGTCGACCGCGATGTGCCGATCGACGCGATCCGCGTCGGCGACCTGGTGGTGATCCGCCCCGGCGAGCGGGTGCCGGTCGACGGCGAGATTGTCGAGGGCACCAGCCAGGTCGATGAATCGATGCTCACCGGCGAATCACTGCCGGTCGACAAGCAGCCGGGCGATGCGGTCACCGGCGGCGCGATCAACGCGCACGGCGTGCTGCTTGCGCGCACCACGGCGGTGGGCCTTGAAACCACGCTGGCGCGCATCATCCGCCTGGTGGAAAACGCGCAAGCCGCCAAGGCGCCCATACAAAGATTGGTGGACAAGGTGAGCGCGGTGTTCGTGCCGGTGGTGATGGGCATTGCGCTGGTCACCTTCATCGGCTGGTGGGCGCTCGGCGGCAATGCAGAAGTCGCCATCCTCAACGCGGTGGCGGTGCTGGTGATCGCCTGTCCGTGCGCGCTGGGGCTCGCCACCCCTACCGCGATCATGGCGGGCACCGGCGTCGCCGCGCGCCACGGCATTCTGATCAAGGATGCCGAAGCGCTGGAACGGGCGCAC
>CAWHHA010000003.1:0-13378 GCA_963828945.1 uncultured beta proteobacterium | reverse complement strand
GTCACGGGTATTCCGTAAACTAGCCCGACGTTGGAAGGGGAGGTACAGATGCCAAGGCCGACAGACCCGGAGTCAAGACCCGAAGAAGAGATCAGGGCGCAGACCGGCTGAAAACTGCAGTGCCGTAACTGGGACGCGGAGGCGGCTCTGCGCATGTTGAGAAACAATCTGGACCCCCGGGTCGCCCTGGACTGGAAGGAAATCGATCATCTATGGCGGGCAGGGAAGGGCCGCCCGGAACTGGCGAGAATACCATAGAATCGTGAAGGCTCTGAAAGGGCTCACAGACGAGGAAACTCTTTGTGTCCAATCGGGGAAGCCGGTCTATATTGCTCTCACTCATAAGGAAGCTCCCCGCGTTGTGATTGCCAACATCGTTCCCAGGTGGTCGGCAAATGGGTTGCGCAGATTCCGATGGCGGCTTTGGTTGCGGTGATGATCATGGTCTCGATCGGCACCTTCAGCTGGGGGTCGATCGCCAACCTGAAGAAGCACCCGCTGAGCAACGAGCATCGTCATGGTGACCACCGTCGTCGTCGTCGTTGCCACCCACAACCTCGCCATCGGCGTGTTCGTCGGTGTGCTGCTGGCGGCGATGTTCTTCGCCAACAAGGTCGCGCAGTATACAAGTATGTCAGCCCTCGATCCTGAAGCAGGACGGTCCACCCGCACCCTACAAGGTCGTGGGGGCAGGTGTTCTTCGCCTCGGCCGACAAGTTCGTCGATTTCTTCGACTTCAAGGAAGCGGTCGACAGGGTGGTGATCGACCTCTGTCAGGCGCATTTCTGGGACATCACCGCCGTCAGCCGGACTCGACAAGGTGGTGCTGAAGTTCCGCCGCGAAGGCACCACGGTCGAGGTCATCGGCCTGAACGAAGCCAGCGCCACCATCGTCGACCGCTTCGCGGTGCACGACAAGCCGGCCGCTGTCGACAACCTGATGGGACACTAAGGAGAGCAGAACGATGTCACACGTGATCGCATGCATTGACGGTTCCAGAATCACCCTCGCGGTGTGCGACTACGCAGCCTGGGCCAGCCGGCGGATGGACGCGCCATTGAACTTTCTGCACGTGCTGGGCAAATCGGAATACCCGATCCCCGCCGACCTCAGCGGCAACATCGGGCTCGGCAGCCGCGAACACCTGCTGCAGGAACTGGCCGAACTCGACGAAAAGCGCAGCAAGGTGGCGCTGGAGCAGGGCCGGCTCATGCTCGATGCAGCCAAGGCGCGGGCAGCTGGCCGACGGCGTCGCCAGCCCCGTCACCAGCCGCCAGCGCCACGGTGAACTGGTCGACACCCTGCTCGAACTCGAAAGCGACATCCGTCTGCTGGTCATGGGCCGCCAGGGCGAACAGGGCGACAACCTGGGCGAGCACATCGGCAGCCACCTGGAAAACGTCGTGCGCACCCTGCGTCGGCCCATCCTTGTGTCCGCGTCCGACTACACCGAGCCGCGCCGCATCCTGATCGCCTTCGACGGCAGCGCCACCACGCGCAAGGCGGTCGAGATGGTCGCGGCGAGCCCCTTATTCCGTGGCCTGCCCTGCCACGTCGTGATGGTCGGTGCCGACAAGGCTGAGGCGCGCGAGCAGCTGGACTGGGCGCGCGCATCGCTGGAAAAAGCCGGCTTCGAGGTGAACGCCAGCATCCGCTCCGGCCAGGTCGAGGACGTGCTGTGCGCTTACCGCACCGAGCACGCCATCGACCTGATCGTGATGGGCGCCTACGGCCACTCCAAGATCCGAGAATTCCTGGTCGGCAGCACCACCACCAAGCTGATTCGCCAGGCGAAAATCCCCTTGCTGCTATTGCGCTGAGGTAGAGCATGTCGGACGAGAGGATGAACTGGCTACTTTTTAAACGCCTGGAGCGCACGCTCGACGAGGCACGCGCAACTCCTTCGTCGTGCTGCCCTTTGCCTTGGCGCTGCCATGGTTGGGAGTTGGCGACAGTGGTGATCGTGGTGCGATCACTGGTCGAGTTGTTTGGTAGCGTTTAGCGGCATTTCTAGCCAATTTCCGGTGTGCGACGCATAGCTGACTTTGGTGACGCAATACTCCGACGGCGGCTTTGGCCGACAACCCGACTCTCGAAGCAACCAGCCTGAATGACCGCAACGGTTCGGCATCAGCCAACCCATATACTCAAACGTCGACACTCAAGCCACTGCAAGACCACCTTGCAAATCAAACTAGGCGGCAGGGGACGTCCGCTCTGCGGTCGCACCAGGTTCGGACGACAGCACATGAGCGAGGTGCAGTTCGCGCAGCATGGCGCGCTTTTTGGCCTGGTGCGCCTGCATCCGCCGCAGGATGTCGTCCAACGCCCGCACGGCGCTGACGACGTAAGGCCCTTTGTTGAGCATGACGCATTCGGCGCGGCGTCCCATCGCGGCATCGGTGATTTCGGCGCGCGACGGCCGCCCTTCCTTGGCCAGCGTTTCCAGCACCTGGGTGGCCCAGATGACGGGGACATGCGCCGCCTCGCAGATCCAGAGGATTTCTTCCTGCACTTCGGCCAGGCGCTCGAAGCCGCATTCGACGGCCAGATCGCCGCGCGCGATCATCACCCCGCAGCTCGGCGCGCGCATGGCCGTCAGCAGCATGTCGGGCAGGTTTTCAAAGCCGCGCCGGGTTTCGATTTTCAGCACGATGGCGGGCTGCCGGCTGCCCAACGCCTGCAGGCGTTGCTGCAGCGATTCCACGTCCCGGGCGCAGTTGGCGAAGGACAATTCGACGATGTCGGCGTGCTTGGCCACGAAGGCCAGGTCTTCGATGTCCTTGGCGCTCATGGCCGCGAGACGCAGTTTGCTTTCGGGCAGGTTGATGCCCTTGTCGGCGCGCAGGTTCACCGGCTTCAGGTGGTCCTGCGTGATGCGGACGAGGACGCGTGCCGGTCTCCACTTTCTCGACGACGCCACCGATCTTGCCGTCGTCGAACCAGATCGACTCCCCCGCGCGGACGTCATCGAACACGTCCGGAATCGCTGCAACCGATCACGGCGGGCGTGAGGATTTTCCCGGCGCTGTCGCAGGTCGCCGGGCGACCCGGCTTGCGGTCGCGGGTCAGGATGAGCAGGTCGCCCTTTTGCAGGGAAATACTGTTTTCGCCCGGCGGCAATTCGCCGATGCAGCATTCATGAGCGTCGGATTGATCTTTGCCATGCTTGTGGTCGCCAGGCGCGTGACGCAGGGTGGTGCCGGGAACGACGTAGGCTGTTTTGCTCGCCTCGGCCCAGCATCCGCTTTCGGTCACGTCAGCAATCTTGAGCGACCGCTTGGCGCCCCGGGCATCCAGAAACTTCACAAGCTCGCCGACGCGAAGCTGCGCCAGCCAGTCGGGTGGCACCGGAAGGCATGCGCTTGCCAGTGAAGGCGGCTGCTGGGGAGACGTCTCTGCGCTCAGCCAGACCCGCGCGGGCGCGATGACCCGTCCATAGACATCGCGCGTGGGACGAATCCGCACCACGGCCGGGCCCGGCTCCAGCGGCCCGGTGCGCAGCTTGGGCCCGGCCAGATCCATGACAACACGGCACGATCGCCCCAGCGACTGCTCGGCCTGCCGCAGATGCGCGATCATCCGCGCCCAGGCCGTCGCGTCGTCATGCGCGCAATTGATGCGCATGCAGTCCATGCCCTGCTGCAGCAGGTTGTGGACGAGCAGGTAATCATCCGCCGCCTCGCTCGGCATGGTGACCATGATCCGGACCTTGCGCCCTTTGGCCGGCTCCCCCAGCAAGGCGTTCGTGTGCTCGGTGAGCAGCCGCTCGCCGTGGGAGAAGTCAATGATTGCGGACTCGCTGGAAGCAGGGTGCGCGGTTCGTTGCAGCAGTCGGTGCAGCACACTCAGCACTTCATCGACCGTGGCCAGCACATGCGACTCGGCTTGCCCGAGCGAAGACAATCCCAGCGCCGCCAGCCGCATTTGCAAGGGACGTAAATCGCGGCGACGCAGCGCCAGGTAATGCAGGAGGTTGCGGGCGCTGTCCTGATAATTCGGGTGAATTCTGGCGAGATGCGGCTGTGACAAGGCGAGGCTGGCGACCATGTCCGCCCGGATAGCCGCGAGCTCACTCAGGGCATGCTCGATATCCGTATCGTCCTGACGAGCACCGTCGGTGCTGTTTTTCTTTGCCACACACATCCTCTACAAATGCCATGATTGCTTCCGGTTCACGTTCATGCCCGGAAATTTTCATGGCTTGACCCAAGCTTAACAATGCATTTTGCGGCACGGGTGTGAAGCGACTGTGACAGCAGACAGCACTGTCAGCTCAGAGCGCCAGTCACAATCGCATCATGGGATTCAGCCTGCACCCCGCTGTTTTCCAACCGTACTCACCCTGGCCGACATGGACACTGCACGCCTGATTTTAAACGCCGGTTCCGCCAGTCTGAATTCGCCGTGTATCGGGTGGATGCGTGGGTGTGGCCGCATTGAGCGCACAATAATCCTGCCTGTCCGATATCGCTGAAAGAACCCTGCACACCCGCGCCGCGCGTTCCGTCGAGGCATTGCGCAGCTCGTTTGCCGACAACCTGTTCTACCTCACCGGGCGCTCCTTCCAGAAGGCGGCTCCCGCCGATCCCGTCTGTTCTCGCATGGCGACCGGCAGCTGTTTGTGCCCCTCACCAGCAAGTTTCGCGGACAGGAACCCTATCTGGTGTGTGCCGATTACCGCGCACATTCGCGAATATGCCGCAGAAATCTGGCGGGTTCAGCCGGTGCCCGTCAAGGGCTGACCGGTGCAATGTAGCGTTTATTTCGATGCTTCGAGATTACGCACCAGCACCACCACGTTTTGGCTGTTGAGCCGGTTGATAAAAAGTTCGCTGGTGAAACAATTGCCATCACGTCGCCGCGCCTGAAACGGAATGGCACAGTGGCAGAGAAAGGCGAGTCGTGAGTTGATCCGGTCTTCCATCACCAGTTCGGTATCGACGAGTTCCGGCAGCAGGGTGGACACATGGTGGCCGGCCAGTTCATCGACCCGGTAGCCGAATACCTGTTCGCATGTCTGGCTGCAATTCTGGATAACGCCCCGATCGTTGAGCGCGAGCATCGCCAGGTCGATTGAATCAAATGGCCGAATGTTGGATGGAAAACGCGCATCGAATTGAGCGTGCGCAGTTTGCGGGCGGTTGCTGGCTGTTGCCATGATGTCCTCCGTAGGCTGTCGCTTGGGACTACTCCAAGGGAGAATTATTTTGATCCCGGAAAGTGAAGCATTTGTGAACCAAAAATGAACTTATGAAGCAGTTCGACAGGCGTAACGGCAAAGCCAGGTCGTCGCGGATTCAAACTTCATCTAGCCGAGATAGCGCGCTCAGCAGATAAAGTTGTAGCATTCCAAGGTGCGGATTTCTAACAAAGGATTGAGTTGCGATGAAAAAAGGCCCCTCAGATGAGTATCTCGAAAAAGCCAAGCTTTTGAACGAGGAAGCATGTGAACGCTTGCTGTCGAGAGCCCGCTCAAAGTTAAAACGCAGGCTGGACGACAAAAAAATCTCGATGCTGGAAGTGGTGGCTCTCCAGCTTGAGATCGAAGATGAAGATCTGAATGAATGGCGTCAAAGAATTGCTGAAATAAAGTCGGCTGAGGACAAGAAAAAAACAAAGGCCAAGTAATCGGATTGTCGCTTGCCGGGGAGGGGGAAGGCGTCACGCCCTGTCCTGCCGGAACCGTCAGATCAGGTCTGAACTTCTACCGCTTAGGATCGGCACCGGCCATCCACATAGAACACTCTGACGGGCTTTTCCTGGCCGCCCTTCGTCACACATACCCCCCAATGCAGACACCCATGTGACCAGGGCCTTAGCCGCGTCATCGACATGAAGTGCAGAATTTTGTACGGGGCTTCGCGGAGTTCGTGGCGTTTCCACAAGCGCCATGTTGCGCGAGTTGTGCCTGTCTCACGTGCGGCCATCCGGCCCGTCGTGGCCGCTGGGCGGACTCAACATTCCGCCTGAAAACGAACAGACATTCCACGGCATGCTGAAACCCTGACCCGGACAAGGTTTAGATGTTGCAACGCCCGCCGATAAACAGATAGGGCAAGGCTCGTCCAGCCCCGCATGACACCCTATTTGCAACGAGGCATCGCTTCATGAGTCCGCTCGATCTTGTTCCAGTCGCAACGACAGAAGAACTTTCGCTTTCCAGCATCATCGGCGCCTTGAGTTATGCGCTGGACCTCACTGAAGGTTTGCCCGCAGGACACAGTCTGCGCTGCTGCTGGATCGGCATGCACGTCGGACAGCAGATGGGAATGGATAGCGAGGCCTTATCGCATCTTTACTACACGCTGCTGTTGAAGGACGCCGGCTGCAGCAGCAATGCCGCGCGGCTGTTCGAGCTGTACGGCACCGACGACAGGCTGGTTAAACGCGATTTCAAGCTGGTGGATACCGACAGCCTGGCGCGGCTTGGGCGTTTCGTGATGTCGCATAGCGGTGTCGGCAAGTCGCTGCACGAACGGGTGAATCGCATCCTGAATCTGGCCAGGAACGGCGAGCAGTTCGCCACGGAGCTGATCACGACGCGTTGCGAGCGCGGCGCCAATATCGCGCTGCAGCTTGGGTTCGACGAACAGGTGGCTGACGGCATCCGCTGCCTCGACGAGCACTGGAACGGGCGCGGCAAGCCGTCCGGTCTGGGTGGAAAGGACATTCCGCTCAATGCGCGGATCGCGCTGCTTTCGCAGGTGGTCGAGGTGTTTTACTCGGCAGAGGGGCGTGACCATGTGGTCGATGAAATGCGCAAGCGTTCGGGTTCATGGTTCGATCCCGCAGTGGTGGATGCCTTTCTGGAAACCGAATCGCAGTCGGGATTCTGGGACGGGCTGCGCAACGCGGGTTTGCAGCTGCGGATCGAACAGATCGAGCCCGCATCCAAGGTCATACGCATCGACGAAGACCGGCTTGACACCATTGCCGAAGCATTCGCCCAGGTGGTCGATGCGAAAAGCAATTTCACCTACGGCCATAGTGCGCGGGTGGCAACCTACACCGAGGCCGTTGCGCACACGCTCGGCCTGCCAGGCGAGCGGGTGCGCTGGCTGCGCCGTGGCGCGCTGCTGCACGACATCGGCAAGCTCGGCGTCAGCAATGCCGTGCTGGACAAACCGGGGCGGCTGGATGCAAACGAATGGGAACTGGTCAAGGCGCATGCGGCCTATTCCGAGCAGATTCTGGGGCGACTGAACATTTTTTCGGAACTGGCCGGCATCGCCGCTGCGCACCACGAGCGACTCGATGGCAAAGGCTATCCACGCGGGCTGACTGCCGAGCATATTTCGCTCGAAACCCGCATCATCACCGTCGCCGACATCTTCGACGCCATCACCGCCGAGCGGCCGTATCGGGGCGCGATCCCCGTCGCCGAGTCGATCGCCATGATGGAGAAGGAACGCGATACCGCAATCGACGGCGCATGTCTCGACGCCCTCAAGCGTTCCCTGCCCGAACTCGGTTTTCAGGCGCTGGCCTGAGCCTGGCGCTCAGCCCCCCGTCATCGACATGAAGCGCAGGATTTTGTGTGGCGCTTCGCGGAATTCGTGGCGTTCGGGTTTGAGGTTGATGGCGCCGACGATCGCCGCATCCAGTTCGGCGTCGCTGCAGCCCCCCCGCAGCAGCGGGCGGAATTCGAATTTCTCATCCTGCCCCAGACACATGTAGGCAGTGCCGTCGACGGCGATGCGGATGCGGTTGCAGGTTTGGCAAAAGTGCTGCGACATCGGGGTGATGAAGCCGACGTTGAAGCGGCCGTCTGCCGTGCCGAGATAGCGCGCGGGACCGCCGCCGGGGATCGCGGTTTCGATCAGATTGAACTGTTTGCGCAGGCGTTCCTTGACCGGTTGCAGGTCCAGAAACTCCGCGTTTTTTCCGGTGGCACCCATCGGCATCGCCTCGATCAGCCGCAGCACAAACCCGCGCTGCATGCAGAAGGCGACCATTTCGTCGATTTCATCATCGTTGCTGCCAGCGAGCGCCACCATGTTGAGCTTGATCGGCGCAAAACCAACATCCTGCGCAGCGGCGAGACCAGCCATCACTTTGGCCAGCACGTCGCGGCCGTTGATTTTTTCCACCCGTGCCTGTTGCAGTGAATCGAGGCTGACGTTGAGCCGCGTCACCCCTGCGGCTTTAAGCGCCTGCGCGTGTTTGTCGAGCTGGGTAGCGTTGGTCGACAGCGATAAATCGTCAATGCCGGGCAGGGCGGCGATGCGTCCGGCCAGACCTGAGATGTCACGCCGCAACAGGGGCTCGCCGCCGGTGAGGCGGATGCGGCTGACACCGAGCCGCGCGAACGCGGCGATCAGGCGCTCGATCTCGTCGAAGTTGAGCCAGTCCGCGGGTTCCTCGAAGCCCTTGAAGCCTTCCGGCATGCAGTAGCTGCAGCGCAGGTCGCAGCGATCCGTCACCGATAACCGCACGTAGTCGATGCGGCGGCCATATTGATCGGTCAATTGTTTGGGCATCATGCGGACTAAAACCTTTGCGTAGGGAGGTTATATATGAAAAAATATAACACAATTTTCTCACGCTGAAACAGGAGAACGCTGCCGTGCTTGCCGATAGTCTGACGCTCTGGTTAATCCCCGCTTTCTTTGCCGGGGCGATGCTGTATGCCCTGGTCGGCCACGGCGGCGCGTCGGCCTACCTTGCCATCATGGCGCTGGCTGGCCTCGCCCCGGCTGAAATGAAGCCGGTGGCGCTGCTGCTGAATGTCGTGGTGGCCAGCATCGGTACCTATAAATTTGTACGCGCGGGCTGTTTCGACGCGCGTTTGCTTGGGCTGTTCGCGCTGTTTTCCCTGCCGCTGGCGTATCTCGGCGGGACGCTGGTGCTGCCGGATGGCTGGTTCAAACCCCTTGTGGGCGTGGTGCTGCTGTTCGCAGCCTGGCGCATGCTGTCACCCAGGCTGGCGCGCGGCGACACGCAGGCGAGGCCGGCGCCGCTGGCGGGGATTGCGTTCTCGGGGGCAGGGATCGGCTTTTTGTCGGGCTTGACCGGCGTTGGCGGCGGCATTTTTCTCAGCCCGCTGCTGTTGCTGATGGGCTGGGCCACCCCCCGCGTCACCTCGGGGGTGGCGGCGGCCTTTATCCTGCTGAATTCGCTGGCCGGGCTGGCTGGTTTTCTCGCCCACTCGCCGCTACCCGAACGGGATATCACCGCGTGGGCAGTGGCCGTGGCGGCGGGCGGCTGGATCGGTGCCGAAATCGGCAGCAGGCGCATTGCACCGCAGTGGATACGGCGACTGCTGGCGGTGGTTTTAGCCATTGCCGGAACCAAGCTCGCATTGATATGAAAGTATTCGGCATCGCAGGTTACAGCGGCAGCGGCAAGACCACGCTGATCGAGCGCGTGCTGCCGCTGTTGGTTGCACGCGGACTCGAGGTGGCGGTGATCAAGCACACCCACCACGATTTCGACATCGACCGCCCCGGCAAGGACAGCTGGCGCGCGCGCGAGGCGGGCGCGGCGGCGGTGCTGCTGTCGTCCGACCATCGCACCGCGCTGCTGACCGAGCATCGTGATTCGCCGCCGCCACTGGCCGATTTGCTGGCGCAGCTGCCGCCGTGCGATCTGGTGCTGGTGGAAGGTTACAAGCGTGAGCCCATCCCCAAACTGGAAGTGCACCGGGCGATAACCGCCAAGCCCTGGCTGTATCCGGACGATCCGAACATTCTGGCGGTGGCGTCTGATATCGCACCGCCAACAGCGCTTACCTGCATCGACCTCGATGCCATTCCCGCCATCACTGACTTTATTCTGAACCATGCTCTCAGCTACCCAACTGCTTGATGCCCTGCTCGAACGCGCGTGCGCGGTGAGCGAAACCGAAACAGTCGCGGTCACCCGTTCGCTCGGGCGTGTGCTCGCCGCGCCGCAGATTTCCTCGATTACCGTGCCGCCGCTCGACAACAGTGCGATGGATGGCTACGCCGTGCGGGTGGCCGATGTTGCGCGTGCCGGGGCGCGTCTGCCGGTGTCGCAGCGCATTCTGGCGGGCACCGTCGGCATGCCGCTTGCGCCCGGCAGTGCCGCGCGCATCTTTACCGGCGCGCCGGTGCCGCCGGGCGCGGACGCGGTGCTGAAGCAGGAAGACTGCACAGCCGACGGCGACGAGGTCGTCATCAACACGCAGCCGTGGTCGGGCGAGAACATCCGCCGCGCGGGTGAAGACATCGCCAGCGGCGCGCAAATTCTGGCGGCGGGCACCCGCATCGGCGCGGCCGAGATGGGACTGGCCGCGTCGGTCGGGCTGTCCAGCCTGCCGGTGTTGCGCCGTCTCAAAGTCGCGTGCTTCTTCACCGGCGACGAACTGGTCACCCCCGGCCAGCCACTCCAGCCGGGGCAAATCTACAACTCCAACCGCTATACCTTGAACGGACTGTTGAATGGCCTCGGCTGCGAGTTGATCGACCTCGGCATCGTGCCCGACTCGCTGGAGGCAACCGAAACGGCGCTGGCAGGTGCGGCCGGCATGGCCGATGTGGTCATCACCAGCGGCGGCGTCTCGGTGGGCGAGGCCGATTACGTGAAAGCGGCGGTCGAAAAGCTCGGCACCGTCGAGATGTGGAAAGTCGCGATGAAGCCCGGCAAGCCGGTTGTGTACGGGCGGGTCGGGCAAGCCGACTTCATCGGCCTGCCCGGCAATCCGGTATCGGCCTTCGTCACCTTTTGCCTGTTCGTGCGGCCGTTTCTGCTCAAGCGCATGGGCGTGGCGCAGGTGCTGTACCGCGCGTTCCCGGTGCAGGCCGGGTTTGCCTGGAGCAAACCCGGCGCGCGCCGCGAATTCCTGCGCGCGCAAATCCAGGCCGACGGCAGCGCCGCGCTGTATCCCAACCAAAGCTCCGGCGTGCTCACCTCGTGCGCCTGGGCCGATGGCCTGATCGATATCGACGTCGGCCAGACCGTGCAGCCGGGCGACCGGGTGCGTTTCATTCCCTTTTCGGAGTTGCTGCAATGAGCCTGCGCGTGTCTGTATTTCGCCCGTCTGCGTGAACGCTTCGGCATCGCCGACGAAACGCTCGACTTCAATGGGGCGACGGCGGCCGACCTGATCGCGCAGCTGCAGGCGCGCGGCGGCGTGTGGGCCGAAGAACTGGCGGCGGGGCGGGCGTTTCGGGTGGCGGTCAATCAGGACATCGTCGCGCTCGATGCCGCGATTCCGGATCAGGCCGAAGTGGCGATTTTTCCGCCGGTGACCGGAGGCTGATGCGATGAAGCGAGCTCGATGAAGCCTGGCTCGATCAAGCCCGGCTCAATAAAGTCGTGGTGCAAAGCGAAGCCTTCGATCTCGGCGCCGAAGTGGCTGCGATGAGCCACGACCGCACCGACATCGGCGCCATCGCCAGCTTCGTCGGCCTCGCGCGCGACAGCAACGACGGCAGCGGCGTGCAGGCGATGACGCTGGAACACTACCCCGGCATGACCGAGAAGGCGCTCGTCGCGCTGGTGGACGAAGCCTGCGCGCGCTGGACGCTGCTCGACGTCACCGTCATCCACCGCGTCGGCCGCCTGCTGCCCGGCGATCCCATCGTGCTGGTGGCCGTCGCCAGCAGCCATCGTGGCGAAGCCTTCGCCGCCTGCGAATTCATCATGGACGCGCTGAAAACCCGCGCCCCGTTCTGGAAGAAGGAAGAAACCCCGGCTGGCGAACGCTGGGTGGATGCCCGCGCCAGCGACGACACGGCGGCAGCGCGCTGGGATGCGCCCTGATTTCACCGGTCTTCTTGCCAGTGAAACCTGTGCATGATGCGATGCACGATAGGCGCGAATATCAAGGCAACCACTACCAGGAACACCAAGCCTGCGTATAAAGCGTAAAGGCCGGCAAACAACTTGCCGCCGTCCGTTCTTGGGGCATCGACTGGCCCCATGCCACCCAGCAGCATCGCAGAATTGAGGAATGCGTCCCGCCAGGGAAGCCCCTCGTAGTATTCGTAGCCAGCCATGCCGCACATGAGCGAGCCAAACAAAAGAAGAGCGGCACCCGCGACGTGCAGGAGCACTCGCTTGAGAAAAAGTTCTCTAGGGATCGGCGGATGTGTTTTTGATTCGTACATGCTCCAGCCTTCGTGTATCTCAAGCGCTTAACGTTTGACATAACCGGCGCTGCGCGGCTTCATCGCGCAGCGTCCGTGTGGGTGGATGGGTTAGGGCACGTCTGTGACACCCTCATGGGCGAGCTCCTCAATGAGTTCTTCAAACTGCCGAAATTTGCCACCATACCGCACCGAACGCCCTGCGAGCGGTGTGTCCGAGTAGCTCTTGGAGTTCATAAACAAGAGCGTTTGCCAAACAATCTCAAAAACTTTCTTTACGTCCCTTCGATCCACGGCGGTAGGGCTGGCATTCAGGCTGAGCTTTTTTGTTTTTCGGCTTGTGAGGTCGACAACCAGATCGTAGTGTTTGTTTGTCTAGAACCCGAGCTCTTTTGGTGTCGAGAGAGTTGGGGCACCCTGTGTCTCTACGTCCGAGACGTCGAGATGCCAAACGTGGTTATGGACGACGAGATTGCGAAGTAGTAACACCTCTATGAGTTCTTCCTTGGTTGGTAGATCGGGGAAGTAGTCCGCCAACAGTTCCGGTGTGCTCTTGCCTCCAGCAAGCACTTCGCCGTTTCGCAGGAATCGAAGTCTTGCGGTGTAAGAACTCAAGGACTGCGACAAGCAGGACAGTTATTGATGCAGCGTAACCATTTTCGCGATTGCTGGTACCTGCCGCGTAAGGTTCTGGGACTGGCTTTCGTGGCCGGATCTCAACTAAGTCCGCGATTGGTTGGAAGTACGAAGAACCGACAATGGTAATGAGGTCAGGAATAGCTGGCGAGGACATGACTTCGATGTGCGCTAACGTGGAGGTCACCGGCGCTGCGCGGCTTTATCGCGCAGCGTCCGGTGGACCGCAGGGTTAGCGCTTTTCAAAGACATCATCCAGCGCTGAAAAGAAGGTAATACCTACTTTGATCTTGTCAATGGCCCCAGTTTTCTCAAGCTCAGCTTTGAAACTTGCGGGCAATTGTTTAATGAGAAGAATTGCATATCGGATGGCGAAAAGGCTGACAGCGGCGGTAATGACTTGATGTGGGGCCATGGGCGATCCTTCGCCAACGTTAAATAGCCGTCACATGACGGAACAAAAGTTACCGGACATGTCCGGCAATCCTGGTGCGAAGAATAAGCCGTTGATGCACATAAGCCATTTCGCCCAGTAAAACCGAGCTTGTCTGACAAAACGTTTTATCAGCCAGCGTAGGGCGGATGAGCGCAGCGTTATCCGCCGTATGTGCTTGCATCCATTCGGCGGATAACGGCCTGCGGCATAGTCGGGGCTTTACGCTATTTCTTGCTCCAGTGTAAAACC
>CAWHHA010000002.1:0-22181 GCA_963828945.1 uncultured beta proteobacterium | reverse complement strand
CATGAAGTGCAGGGTCACGCGCGTGCCCAATGCAGGTAAATTTTCGACGGTCAGCTGACCGCCCAGATTTTTCGCCCGCTCGTCCATGATGGTCATGCCGTAATGATGCACCCCTGCGCTTTGCTGGACGCCAATGCCATCGTCGGTGACGGTGGCCGATACCGAGCCGTCGCTGTTGCACACCACCTTGACCTCGGCCTGCCGGGCTTGGGCATGGTTGAGTACATTGGACAGCGCCTCGCGCACAATTTGCAGGGCATGAATTTCTTCGTTGGGGCTGAGCGTGCAGCCTGCCAGATGGGCCTCCAGCGCGATCGGGATGTTGCCACGGCTGGAGAATTCGGCAACGGTCGTTTCCAGCGCAGCCGCCAGCCCCTCGCCCTCGATGCGCAGGCGGAAGGTGGTGAGCAGTTCGCGCAACTGGCGGTAGGCGCTGTTAAGACCCTCGCGCAGTTCGGCCAGCACTTCGCCCGCCTCGCTGCCCATACCTGGCCGGGCCTGACCAGAGTTGGCCGCAGGCAGCAGCGGTTTCAGCCGGCTGACCTGGATTTTCATGTAAGCCAGCGACTGCGCCAGCGAGTCGTGCAGTTCGCGCGCCAGCGCAGCACGCTCTTCCAGCAGCGACAACCGGCGGTTTTGTTCGGCGCGGCGCGCGGTGCCAATGGCAATGCCGATATGGCGCGACAGCGCATCCAGCAACTGGGTCTGCCAAGGCGCCAGTTCCTTGCCTGGCGGCACTTCCAGTTGCAGCACGCCGTAATGGTGCTCGGTGTCCTGGAGCGGCAGCGACAGCACCCGACTGCCGTCTTTCAGGGCATGCACCGCCAGCGCCGGGTTGGCGAGGCATTCGGCGCAACTCATGAGTCCGCACACATCGACGTCGCCGTGCGCGGGTTGCAGGGTCGTCGCAATTACCCGTGCGTGCGACTCTCCGGCTTCGACCAGGCAGGCCAGCCCATGCCCCACACCCAGCACGTTTTCCAGATCCTTGAGCAGGATGGCGTAGGTATCCGGCGCCACCGGGCCGTTATACAGCCGTGCGATGGAGTGGTAGAGCAGTTCCAGAGAGCGGTTGGCGATGGTCAGCTCGGCGGTTTTTTCCTCCACCCGCGCTTCCAGATTCTGATACAGCTTGAAGAGGTCTTGCGCCATGTGGTTGAAGGCCTGGCCCAGCCGCCCGATTTCGTCTTCCCCGGTCAGGTCGGTGCGCACGGCAAGATTGCCCTGGCCAATCTCGTCGGCCAGTTCCAGCAGGTCGCGCAGGGGGTGGACCAGTATGTTGTTGACCAGATAGATGGACAGGATCACCACAAGAAGGGTGGCAATGACTGATGCGCCAAGGATGACACGCATAACCAGAATTTTCGCTTCGGCGGCTTCTTCGATCTGCTTGACCAGATCGTTGATGCGGGCGACGAATGCGGGAATTTTTTCCAGCACCGCCGTATCCATGGCCGTCGCCGGGGGCGCCGCCGGCGGATGGGTCAGGCCGGGTTTGATTTGGATGCGCCAGCTGCTTTCAACCTGCCGGTAAACCTGTCTGAGCGGGGCGGTTTCATCGTCCGGCAGGACGGCCAGGATGGGGCCTGCCTTCAAGTCGCTTTCAAAGCGGCTGATGGCCTGATCCAGGTTCTGCTGGTATTCAGGGCTGCCGGTCTGCAGCAGGCGCTGGTGGATCGAAGCCATGCGCCAGCTCTGCATCCGCAGGCTGCCCGCCAGGTTGATCGCCTGGCCGCTGCCCTGGGTGGTTTCCGCCACCATCCAGGAAGTGGACATGCTGGCCACCGCCAGTACGGTGATGGCCACAAACATGCCGCCCAGCCGCAACAGCAGCGAGTTCTGCAGTTTATTTCCCAGCACTGGCTTCCCCATAAAATTGCGCACCCGTTTTCCCCATGCAATCGGCAGTCCTTGCCATACTCCAAGCGTAAACCACCCGATGCCGGCGTGGCGGATAAAAGGGTATACCCCTTCTTCGCTGCCGACTTTCCGCCAAATGCGGAATCCAGAAAAACATAATAAAAAACAACGAAATAAAAACTACCCCCCCTACCTCTAAAGAGGTAGTTAGCCAGTTTTCAGCGTTCTACCCCCTCTAGCAAGAGTTCATTCGATGGAGTAAAAAACACACCAAGGTCTTTTTATCTCACCGGCTCAGGCTAAGGGGTGATGTATGGCAACGCAACAATACAAGGCATGGTCGGTCGTCATCATGAGCACACTGGCGTTCACGGTGTGCTTCATGATCTGGATGATGTTCGCCGTGATTGGCGTTCCAATCAAGCAGCAACTGGGCCTGAACGAGACCCAGTTCGGCATCCTGATCGCCACGCCGGTGCTGACCGGCTCGCTGATCCGCGTCCCGCTGGGAATGTGGACCGACAAGTTCGGCGGGCGCATCGTGTTCTTCATCCTGATGCTCACCACGGTCCTCCCGATCTGGATGCTCTCGTGGGCGACGGAATTCTGGCATTTCCTGTTCACCGGACTGTTCGTCGGCATGGCCGGCGGCTCGTTCACCGTCGGCATCGCCTACTGTGCCCGCTGGTTCCCCAAGGAACGGCAGGGGCTGGCGATGGGTATTTTCGGCGCCGGCAACACTGGCGCTGCCGTCACCAAACTGCTCGCGCCCATCATCGTGATCGGCTACGGCTGGACCATGGTGCCAAAGGTGTATGCGGTGCTGATGCTGGTGACCGCGATCCTGTTCTGGTTCTTCACCTATAGCGAGCCCAGCCACAAGGTGGGCAAGTCCGTCACCCTCCGCGAGCAGCTTGCCGCCTTCAAGGATCCGAAGGTATGGCGCTACAGCCAGTACTACTCGATCGTGTTCGGCGGCTATGTGGCGCTGGCCCTGTGGATGACCAAATACTACGTCAGCGAATACGGCTTCGACCTCAAGACCGCCGCGCTGCTGGCGGCCGCATTCAGTATCCCGGGCGGGCTGTTGCGGGCGATCGGCGGCCATTTCTCCGACAAATTCGGCGCGCACACCATGACGTGGTGGGTGTTGTGGATTTCGCTGGTCTGCCTGTTTTTCCTGTCCTACCCGCAGAGCGACATCACCATCCAGACCGTCAATGGCCCGGCCACCTTCCACTTCGGCCTGAACGCAACGATGTTCACCGTCGTCATGTTCACCCTCGGCATCGTGTTCGCCCTCGGCAAGGCCTCGGTCTTCAAGTACATCTCTGACGATTACCCCGACAACATCGGCGTGATTTCCGGCGTGGTCGGGCTGGCCGGCGGCCTGGGCGGCTTCCTGATGCCAATCATGTTCGGTGCGCTGGTCGACCTGACCGGGATACGTTCATCGGCCTTCATGCTGATGTTCGGCGTGGTGTGGGTGTCGCTGATGTGGATGTACTGGACGGAAGTGCGCCCGATGGATGCAGCCCGGGAACTGAAGCGGGTCCAGGCTGCAGACCGGATGGAGTAGTAAAGCCTGGGCCGGACGATGCTCGGCTCAGTTGGTTAACTTAAAAAGGGAATACACCATGCCTACCAATATCAAGGATTGGAATCCGGAAGACCCGACGTTCTGGGAAACAACCGGCAAGAAGATCGCCTACCGCAATCTGTGGATTTCGGTTCCCAGCCTGCTCAATGGCTTCGCCATCTGGCTGATGTGGGGAATCATCACCGTGCAGATGCTGAACCTGGGCTTTCCCTTCAGCAAGGATGAGATGTTCACCCTGACGGCCATTTCCGGCCTGGCGGGCGCGACCTTGCGCATCCCGGCCTCCTTCTTCATCCGCATCGCCGGCGGCCGCAACACCATCTTCCTGACCACGGCCCTGCTGATGATCCCTGCCTTTGGCACCGGCATCGCGCTGCAGGACAAGGAGACGCCGCTGTGGGTGTTCCAGATGCTGGCGCTGCTCTCCGGCATTGGTGGCGGCAACTTCGCCTGCTCGATGTCGAACATCAGCACCTTCTTCCCCAAGCGCCTGCAAGGTACCGCGCTGGGCATCAACGCCGGGCTCGGTAACTTCGGCGTCACCACCATGCAGATCCTGATTCCGCTGGTGATGACGACCGGCATGTTTGCTGCCTTCGCAGGCGGCTCGATGGAACTGGTGAAGGATAGCGGCTGGATTCTCGGCAAGATTCTGGCGGGCACCCCCACCTATATCCAGAATGCCGGCTTCGTCTGGTTGCTGCTGCTGGTGCCGCTGGCCTTCTTCGGTTTCTTCGGCATGAACAACCTGCTGACCGTCACGCCCAACATCGGCTCCACGATCAGTGCCTTTGCCAAGGTGCTGTGGCTGTATGGCCTGGCCTTTCTTACCGCAGGCGTGGGCCTCTACCTCTACCTGCCCGCGCCCACCGGTCTTGGCCTGCTCAACATGTGGGTGGCGCTGCCGCTGATCATGATCGTCACCCTGCTGGTGATGAAGCTCGCCGCCTTCGGCGAGATGAAGGGCAACATCGCCAAGCAGTTCGAGATTTTCAATAACAAGCACACCTGGTCGATGACGGCGCTCTACCTCGTCACCTTCGGTTCCTTCATCGGTTTCTCGATGGCGCTGCCCGTTGTCGATCACCGTGATCTTCGGCGACAGCCATGTACTCAATGCCGCCACAGGGCTGTGGGAGCACACCAAGAACCCCAACGCACCGTCCGCGCTGCAATACGCCTGGATCGGACCCTTCGTCGGCGCCCTGATCCGTCCGGTGGGCGGCTGGATATCAGACAAGGTGGGCGGCTCCATCGTCACCCAGATCATCTCGGCGGTCATGGTCGTAGCATCCGTCTACGCGGGTTACATCATGATGCAGGCCTTCCAGTCGGCCACGCCCGAGATTTACTTCACCCAGTTCATCGTCACCTTTGTCGTGCTGTTCGCCGCCACCGGTATCGGTAACGGTTCCACCTTCCGCACGGTCGGCGTGGTGTTCGACCGTGTGCAGGCTGGCCCGGTGCTCGGCTGGACCTCGGCAGTGGCCGCCTACGGGTCCTTCATCGCCCCGGTGGTGATCGGCGAACAGATCAAGGCCGGCACCCCGCAAAACGCCATGTACGGTTTCGCCATCTTCTACGCCGTCTGCCTGGTGCTGAACTGGTGGTTCTACCTGCGCAAGAACGCCTACATCAAGAACCCGTAAGCGGCAGGCGGTGAGCGGTGAAAGCCACAATCCCTCTCACCACTTACTGCTTACCCATTACCGCTCACCGCGACTATTAAGGAGCAAACAATGAGTCACTTTCTCGACCGACTGACCTTCTTCAAGAAGACCGTTTCTGAATTTTCCAACGGTCACGGCGCCGTCAGCAACGAAGACCGCAGCTGGGAAAACGCCTACCGCAGCGCTGGCAAGCAGACAAGATCGTGCGCTCCACCCACGGGGTAAACTGCACCGGATCGTGCAGCTGGCACATTTTCGTGAAGAATGGCCTGATTACCTGGGAAATCCAGCAGACCGACTACCCGCGCACCCGCCCCGACCTGCCCAACCATGAACCGCGCGGCTGCCCGCGTGGCGCCAGCTACTCCTGGTATGTGTACTCCGCCCAGCGCGTGAAGTATCCGCTGATCCGCGGCCGCCTGATGGAGATGTGGCGCGAGGCGCGCAAGACGATGGACCCGGTGGAAGCCTGGAAATCGATCAGCCAGAATCCGGAGAAGGCCAAGCGCTACAAATCGGTGCGCGGCCAGGGCGGTTTCGTACGCGCCAAGTGGGACGAAGTGACCGAAATGATCGCCGCCGCCAACGTCTTCACCATCAAGGAATACGGCCCGGATCGCGTGATCGGTTTCTCGCCGATTCCGGCCATGTCGATGGTCAGCTACGCCGCAGGCTCGCGTTATCTGTCGCTGATCGGCGGCGTGCCCTTGTCCTTCTATGACTGGTACTGCGACCTGCCCCCCGCCAGCCCGCAGGTGTGGGGCGAGCAGACCGACGTGCCGGAATCGGCCGACTGGTACAACTCCACCTACCTGATGGTGTGGGGCTCCAACGTGCCGCAGACGCGCACCCCGGACGCCCACTTCTATGACCGAGGTGCGTTACAAGGGCACCAAGACGGTGGCGGTGTCGTCCGACTTCAGCGAAATGGTCAAGTTCGGCGACATCTGGCTGGCGCCCAAACAGGGCACCGATGCCGCGCTGGCGATGGCGATGGGCCACGTCATTCTGAACGAATTCCACGTCAAGAACCGCAGCGAATATTTCGATTCCTACTGCCGCCAGTACAACGACATGCCGATGCTGGTGATGCTGAAGGAGCACGAAGGCAAGCTGATCGCCGACCGTTTCCTGCGTGCCTCCGACCTCAACGGCAACCTCGGCCAGGACAACAATCCCGAGTGGAAGACGGTGCTGTACGACGAAAACACCGGCTACCTGGTGGCACCCAACGGCTCGATCGGTTTCCGCTGGGGCCAGTCCGGCGCTGGAACCTGGAAATGCGCGACAGCTATTCGAGCAAGGAAGTGAAGCCGCAGCTGACGCTGCTGGGCAGCCACGACGAAGTCGTCGAGGTGGCACTGCCCTACTTTGGTGGCGACCACACCGATCTGCTGAGCCGCAACCTGCCGGTGAAGATCATCAGCGTCGGTGGCAAGGACGTGCGCATCGCCACCGTCTACGATCTGACGCTGGCCAACTACGGCTGTCGACCGTGGCCTCGGCGGCCGCAACGTCGCCACCAGCTACGACGACGACGTGCCCTACACCCCGGCCTGGGCCGAGAAGCACTGCGGCGTGCCGCGCGCCGACATCATCACGGTGGCGCGCGAGTTCGCCGACAACGCCGACAAGACCCATGGCAAATCCATGGTCATCGTCGGCGCGGCGCTGAACCACTGGTATCACAACGACATGATCTACCGCGGCATCATCAACATGCTGATGATGTGCGGTTGTATCGGTCAGTCCGGCGGTGGCTGGGCGCACTATGTCGGCCAGGAAAAACTGCGGCCGCAGACCGGCTGGGCGCCGCTGGCGTTCGGGCTCGACTGGCAGCGTCCCTCACGCCAGATGAACGGCACCTCGTTCTTCTATGCCCACACCAGCCAGTGGCGTCACGAGAAGCTGGACGTGTCGGAGATCCTGTCGCCCACCGCGAGCAAGGATCTGGGCGATTACCGGCTGATCGACTTCAACGTGCGCGCCGAGCGCATGGGCTGGTTGCCGTCTGCCCCGCAACTCGACATCAATCCGCTGGAGATGACCAAGGCTGCCGAGGCAGCCGGCATCGATCCGGTCAAGTACGCAGTCGAGCAGATCAAGAGCGGCGCGCTGAAGATTGCCTGCGAAGACCCGGACAACCCGAAGAACTTCCCGCGCAACCTGTTCGTCTGGCGCTCGAATCTGCTGGGTTCGTCGGGCAAGGGCCACGAGTATTTCCTCAAGTACCTGCTCGGCACCCAGAACGCGGTGCTGGGACCTGATCTGGGCGAACTCGGCGAGGCCAAGCCGAAGGAAGTGGTGTGGCATGACAAGGGTGCCGAAGGCAAGCTCGACCTGCTGGTGACGCTCGACTTCCGCATGTCCACCACCTGCCTGTATTCCGACATCGTGCTGCCGTCGGCGACCTGGTACGAGAAGGACGACCTGAACACCTCGGACATGCATCCCTTCATCCATCCCCTGTCCGAAGCGGTGCAGCCGCTGTGGGAATCGAAGTCAGACTGGGAAATCTACAAGTCCATCGCGAAGAAATTCTCCGAACTCGCGGCCACCCATCTGGGCACCCAGAAGGATCTGGTGCTGACCCCGCTGATGCACGACACACCGTCCGAACTGGGCCAGAGCATGGCGGTGCGCGACTGGAAAAAGGGCGAGGTCGACGCCATCCCCGGCAAGACCATGCCGAGCATGACCGTGGTGACGCGCGACTACGCCGACACCTACAAGAAGTTCACCTCGCTAGGTCCACTGTTGAGCAAGATCGGCAACGGCGGCAAGGGCATCAGCTGGAACACGGAAGACGAAGTGAAGCAGCTGGCGGAGCTGAATTACACCGTCACCGAAGCGGGCATCAGCCTGGGCTTGCCGAAGATCGAGTCGGCCATCGACGCCTGCGAGGTCATCCTCATGCTGGCGCCGGAAACCAACGGCCAGGTGGCGGTGAAAGCCTGGGACGCGCTGTCCAAGATCACCGGGCGCGACCACACCCATCTGGCCATCCCGCGCGAGGACGACAAGATCCGTTTCCGCGACGTGGTGGCGCAGCCGAGGAAGATCATTTCCTCGCCGACCTGGTCGGGGCTGGAATCCGAGCACGTGTCGTACAACGCCGGCTACACCAACGTCCATGAGTTGATTCCATGGCGCACCCTGACCGGCCGCCAGCAGTTCTACCAGGATCACCAGTGGATGCTGGATTTCGGCGAGGGCCTGTGCGTGTACAAGCCGCCGGTCGACACCAAGACCATTGCACCGATGCTGGGCAAGACGCCGAACGGCAACCACGAGCTGGTGCTCAACTGGATCACCCCGCACCAGAAGTGGGGCATCCACAGCACCTACACCGACAACCTGCGCATGCTGACGCTGTCGCGCGGCGGCCCTCACGTCTGGGTGTCGGAGATCGAGGCGAAGCAGGCCGGCCTCGTCGACAACGACTGGGTCGAGGTGTTCAACGTCAACGGTACGCTGACCGCGCGCGTCGTGGTCAGCCAGCGGGTGCCCAAGGGCATGTGCCTGATGTACCACGCGCAGGAAAAAATCATCAACGTGCCGGGCGCGGAGATGAGCGGATTCCGCGGCGGCATCCACAACTCGGTGACGCGCACCATCACCAAGCCGACGCACATGATCGGCGGCTACGCGCAGCTTTCGTACGGCTTCAACTACTACGGCACGGTCGGTTCCAACCGTGACGAGTACGTGATCGTGCGCAAGATGAAGAAGGTCGACTGGATGGAAGGTCCGCTGGTCGAGCGCTGAGCCGAACACCGGGAAACAAGTTTCGAGAGCAATGGGTCTCCCCCGGCTCTCGCCCGCGCCACCTCTCTCCGGCGCGGGGCTTTTACAACGCACAGGGGCACCTGCCCCTGTCAGGCAAGGAGTTACAACATGAAAGTACGTGCTCAAATTGCGATGGTGCTGAACCTCGACAAGTGCATCGGCTGTCATACCTGTTCAATTACCTGCAAAAACGTGTGGACCTCGCGCGAAGGCATGGAATACGTGTGGTTCAACAACGTCGAATCGAAGCCCGGCATCGGCTATCCCAAGCAGTGGGAAAACCAGGACATCTGGAACGGCGGCTGGAAGCTCAAGGGCGACGGCAAGCTGGTGCCGCGCCAGGGCAGCCGGCTGAAAATTCTCGCCAACATCTTCAGCAACCCCAACCTGCCGGAGATCGACGACTACTACGAGCCGTTCACCTACGACTACCAGCATCTGCAGAAGGCGCCGCTGTCCGAGACACCGCCGACCGCGCGCCCGATCTCGGCCATCACCGGCGAGAAAATGGACAAGATCAACTGGGGTCCGAACTGGGAAGACGACCTTGGCGGCGAGTTTTCCTCGCGCAGCCGCGACAAGAACTTCGACAACGTGCAGAAGGAAATGCACTCGACGTTCGAAAACACCTTCCTGATGTATCTGCCGCGCCTGTGCGAGCATTGCCTCAACCCGACCTGCGTTGCGTCCTGCCCGTCCGGTTCGATCTACAAGCGCGAGGAAGACGGCATCGTGCTGGTCGACCAGGACAAGTGCCGCGGCTGGCGCATGTGCATCTCCGGCTGCCCGTACAAGAAGATCTACTTCAACTGGAAGTCCGGCAAGGCCGAGAAGTGCATCTTCTGCTATCCGCGCATCGAGGCGGGCCAGCCCACCGTGTGTTCGGAATCCTGCGTCGGTCGTATCCGCTACCTCGGCGTGATCCTGTACGACGCCGACCGGATCGAAGAAGCCGCCAGCGTGACGGACGAGAAGGAACTCTACGAAGCGCAGCTGAAGATCTTCCTCGACCCCAACGATCCAGCAGTGATCGCTGCTGCACGTGCCGAAGGCATCCCCGAAGCCTGGCTCGAATCCGCGGTGAAGTCGCCGGTCTACAAGATGGCGATCGACTGGAAAATCGCCTTCCCGCTGCACCCGGAATACCGCACGCTGCCGATGGTGTGGTACGTGCCGCCGCTGTCGCCGATCCAGGCCGCGGCCGAGTCCGGCAAGATGGGCATGAACGGCATCATTCCCGACACCAAGTCTTTGCGCATTCCGATCACCTATCTGGCCAACCTGTTGACCGGCGGCAAGGAAAAACCGGTGATCACCGCGCTCGACCGCCTGCTCGCGATGCGTGCCTACATGCGTGGCAAGTCGGTGGAAGGCATCCCCAATACCGCCGCGCTCGACCAGGTGGGGCTGACATCCGCCCAGGCTGACGAAATGTACCGCTACCTGGCCATCGCCAATTACGAGGACCGTTTCGTCATCCCCAGCACCCACCGCGAAGAGACGATCAACACCTTCGAGGAGAAGTCGAGCTGCGGCTTCACCTTCGGCAACGGCTGCTCGGACGGCGTCTCCAAGACCAGCCTGTTCGGCAACCGCAAAAACTCGGTGCCGGTCGATCTCTCGCAGCTGCACGCCAAAAAGAAAACCGGTTAAGGAGCCACACCATGAAAACATTCAAAGTCATTTCTATCCTGCTGACTTATCCGGAAGCCGACTGGCTGGCGGCGCTCCCCGATCTGCAATCGGCGCTGGCAGCCGAGGCTGACTTCAACGGCGAGGCCGCTAAGCGCATGGCGCCGTTGTTCACGCAGTTGCGGGAAACCAGCCTGATCGCACTGCAGGAAAGCTACGTCGCCACCTTTGATCGTAACCCCTCGCATTCGCTGCATCTGTTCGAGCACATCCACGGCGAATCGCGCGATCGTGGCTCGGCGATGATCGATCTGCTGGAGGAGTACTGGAAGCACGATTTTGACGCCAGCGCCTCCGAGCTGCCGGATTACGTGCCGCTGTTCCTCGAGTTCCTGTCGCTGCTGCCCACCGAAGAGGCCCTGGCCTTGCTGGGAGACGCCGTGCATGTGATCGCGACCATCGGCCGCAAGCTTGATGCCAACGGCAGTCCCTATGCCACCGCGTTCCAGGTACTGGAGGCGCTGTCGCCCGTCGTCGCGCAGGAGTTGGCCGAGCCGCCGGTGCACGACATGGACGAGGCGATGGAGATGTTTGGCCCAACGATGGACGGCGTCGAACCCTTGATGAATCCCATCCCGCAGGTGTCCGTGGTGAAAATGCCGGTGTCACACCGCCAGTCGGCTGCCGCCCCAACTCATTGAATGAATTAACTCTTTCTGGAGGATGGAAAAATGTCCTACTCGCAACATTTCCTGTTCGGAATCTACCCTTACATCGCGCTGGCGATTTTCTTTCTCGGCAGCCTGATCCGCTTCGACCGCGAGCAGTACACGTGGAAGAGCGACTCGTCGCAGCTATTGCGACGAGGCCAACTGCGGCTGGGCAGCAACCTGTTCCACATCGGCGTGCTGTTCCTGTTCTTCGGCCACTTCGTCGGCATGCTGACCCCGCATTTCGTCTATGAGCCCTTCATCAGTGCCGGTGCCAAACAGATACTGGCCATGATTTCAGGCGGCACGGCGGGTGTGCTGGCCTTCATCGGCATCACGCTGCTGCTGCACCGCCGGTTGACCGAGCCACGCATCCGCGCCACCTCGAAAACCAGCGACATCGTGATCCTGCTGCTGCTGTGGCTGCAACTGCTGCTGGGGCTGGCGACCATCCCGCTGTCGGCGCAGCATCTGGATGGCAGTATGATGATCCGGCTGGCCGAATGGGGACAGCACATCGTCACTTTCCGTGGCGGCGCGGTCGAACTGCTGGAAGGCGCGGGCTGGGTATTCAAGACCCACCTCTTCCTCGGCATGACGATCTTCCTCATCTTCCCGTTCACGCGTCTGGTGCATATCTGGAGCGGGTTTGCCGCAACGACCTACGCCGTGCGCGCCTGGCAACTGGTTCGCCCACGCGGCTGAAGCAGCGTGTCCCTAACTGAAAAAGGAGACTGAAATGACGCATGTTGTCATCCTGGGTGCCGGCATCGCAGGCGTATCTGCGGCCTACGCGCTGAAAGCCAAACTGGGCCCGAACGACGAAGTGACGGTGGTGTCGGACAAGCCCTACTTCCACTTCGTGCCGTCGAATCCGTGGGTTGCCATGGGCTGGCGCGAGCGGTCCGACATCGCCTTCCCGATCGGCCCCTATCTCGAATCGCGCGGCATCAGGTTCATCCACAGCGGAGTCAAGCGTATCCAGCCCGACGTCATCCAGGTCGATCTGGAAAACGGCGACGTGCTGTTCTACGACTATCTGCTGATTGCCACCGGCGCAGTCGGTATGCAAGACGACATTCCCGGCCTGGCCGAGCACACCCACTCGGTCATCCACGTCGACCAGGCCGAGCGCGCGCTGGCCGCGTATCGCGAGTTCGTGCGCCACCCCGGATCGATCGTGGTGGGTGCGGCACCCGGCGCCAGCGTGCTGGGGCCGCTCTACGAATATGCATTTCTGATCGACGCCGACCTCAAGCGGCGCAACATCCGCGAACGGGTGACGATCACCCTGGTGACGCCCGAACCCTGGCCCGGCCATCTTGGCCTCGGCGGCGAAGGCGCCAGCCGCGGTGCGGTGACCGCCGCGCTGGTCGACACCAAAATCAGCGTGATCTGCAACGCGCGCACGGTGCGCATCGACAAGGACACCATCAACGTCGTCGAGCTTGATTCTGCCGGCAACGAAAAGCAGACCCACGCCCTGCCCTATGCCTATTCGATGTACTGGCCGGCTTTCGGCGGCGTGCCCGGGGTGCGGACTGCAACCGGACTGGTCAACGAACGCGGCTTGGTGGTGGTGGACGAATACCTGCGCAATCCCGACTACCCCAACGTGTTTGCTCTGGGCGCCTGCGTTGCGCAACCGGCGGTGGAAAAATCCCCGGTGCCGGTGGGTGCGCCGGATTCGGTGTATTCCATCTCGAAGGCCGGCGAGATCGTGGTGCAGAACATTCTTGCCCTGATCGGTGACGCGCCGCTGGTGAGTCACGTGCCGCAGCGCGCCAAGTGGCTCACCGACATGGGCAGTTCCGGCGCAGCCTATCTGTCCGAGCCCCAGGTACCCTTGCGCGATATCAACTGGATGCGCCAGGGTCGCTGGGTACACCAGGCCAAGATCGATTTCGAGAAATATTTCATCAACAAGATCCGGCTAAAGCCCACCGGCCAGATACCTTCGGCTGCCTCGCGGATTGCCAGCGTGATGAGCCGGGTGCTCGGCGAACAGGGCGCGGCTTCCGCTCCGCCGCCCCTCTCCGCAAGCGGGGGCAAGCCGCTGGAAATCCGCCTGCCGCAGGATCCGTGCATCGAACTGCGTGCGCTCGCCAAATCGCTGGGGCGCTCGCCAGATGCGCTGGCGGCCGAATTGCTGGCCGCTGCCGTATCCGACGCCAAATCGTATCTGAACGAGGCCAGTATCGAGGCACTGGCCATCTCACGGCGCGAACTGCTGGTGGCAGAGCTGCCAGAACGCCAGCCAGGCGTAGAGTTTCACGGTGGTGGCACCTGAACCGGGCACATTCGCCAAGCCTTTATGAACCGATGCACAGGAGGATCCAAACATGAGTACCGACCTGCCCGAACGCGATGCTGAAGGTTATCTGATCGAGCCTGGAGAGTGGAACGAGGACATAGCCCAGGCCCTGGCTCAGGAAGAGAACATTCAGCTCACCGACGACCACTGGGACACCATCCGCTTCATGCGCGAGTATTACGAGGAGCACCAGGTCATCGCCGATGCCCGTTTCGTCATCAAGCATCTCGCCGAGCGCGTGGGAAAAGAAGCGCAAAAGAAGCTGTTCCAGCTGTACCCTTACGGCTACGTGAAACAGGCCTGCAAGATCGCCGGCATGCGGCGACCACGTGCCTGGAGCACGGGCTGAACGCATCGCTCTAACGACCCACCCAGCGGAAAGCACCATGGCTGTATTGCCCATTAAAGACTTGCAGTCGCGTCCGCCGCTCAACGGGTGGGCACCGTTTGCACTGGGCTTCCGTCCCTTTTTTCTGGCGGCGGGACTCTATGCCGTGCTGATGATGGGGCTGTGGCTGCTGGTGCTGGGCGGCAGCCTCGCCCCCGGCGAACTGACGCCGCCCATCTGGCACGGCCATGAAATGCTGTTCGGCTTTGCCGTTGCGGTGATCGCTGGTTTCCTGCTCACCGCCACGCAAAACTGGACCGGCATCCGCATGCCCTCCGGCGCGCCGCTGGCGGCACTGTTCCTGCTATGGCTGGCGGGACGACTGGGGTTTCTGATTCCGGGTCTGCCGGCGGGGCTGGTGGCATTGCTCGACCTGGCTTTTCTGCCGGTTCTGGCGCTGGTGCTGGCCGTGCCCATCCTCAAGGCAAAGCAACTGCACAACTATCCCTTCCCCCTCATGCTGCTGGCGCTCACGTTCGCCAATGCGCTGGTGCATGGCGATGCGCTGGGCTGGACACCCGGCACGGCGCAACTGGGGCTGCATCTTGCGGTCTATGCGGTGGTGGCGATGATTAGCGTGATGGGTGGACGGGTGATTCCCAGCTTCACCGACAACAAGCTCGGTAGTCGCGCCAGTCGCTGGAAAACCATCGAATGGCTGGTGCCGGTCGCCACCCTCGGCGCGCTGATCGCCGCGCTGATTGCGCCGGTTTCTGCCGTCACCGCCCTGTTCGCCGCTGTCGCTGCGGGCGCGCATGGCGTCCGACTGGCAGGCTGGTACACCGGCAAACTCTGGTCGGTGCCTTTATTGTGGATTCTGCATCTGGGTTATGCCTGGATCGTGCTTGGCTTCGCCCTGCTGGCACTGTCGGCGACGGGACTGGCCGTGACTGCCAGCAATGCGCTGCATGCCTTTACCGCAGGTGCCATCGGCGCGCTGACACTGGGCATGATGGCGCGGGTATCGCTCGGCCACAGTGGCCGCATGCTGGAACCCGCACCACTGATGACATGGGCCTTCATCGCAATCAATCTCGCCGCGCTGATTCGGGTCGCGCTGCCGCTGCTCGTTCCGGCCGCCTACACAGCAGGCATGACCGTCGCCGGACTGCTGTGGATGGCCGCGTTCGGCCTGTTCGCAGCGCTCTATCTGCCGATCCTGCTGCGCCCGCGGGTTGACGGCAAACCGGGCTGAAGCGCGCGCATCAAGGCAAGTCCGCCTCCCTTCGCAAGCGCTTTACAGCAGTGCATCCTGAATGATCTCGGTCAACAGCTTCTCGATATCGTCCAGCGCCTTTTTCAGCGCCGGATTGCTGGTGGTGATGGGTTTGCGGTAGGCGACGTACACAGTGGCGTCGCCGGGAACGGTATACACCGACACGATGTAGGGGCACATGACGATGGCATGCGGGTCAGCCTCCATCATCGCGCGCGAGATCGTCGCGCTGCAAAACTCGAACTGTTCACCGTTGGTGAGGATCTGTTTGGTCATGCCCAGATCCTTGCCCGTGCGCTCCAGCATCCCCGCGATCAGATTGGTGTGATTGATCTTCAGCCCCTTGCCCTCGATCGCGGACTCCACCGAATCGCGCACGTACTGGAAATCCCCCTGGGTCTTGAACAGCACAGAGTAAGACTCCGCAGCCAGCGCAGGCAATGACAGACAAAACAGGGTGCAAATGGCGAGCACTTTTTTCATGGCAGCATCTCGTGAACAAGAGTCTTGATTTTCGGCCATATACGCGCAGGCACGCAAGCCTCGTTTGCTACACTCGGCCAATGGATTACAGACTCAAAGTCGATGGCCGCTTTTGGCTCACGCTCGACGGCAAAAACTTTCTTGGACGCGGCCGGGTTGAACTGCTGCAGCGCATCCGCGAAACCGGCTCCATTTCCAAAGCCGCCAAGGCGATGAAGATGAGCTACAAGGCCGCGTGGGACGCGGTGGATGCGATGAACAGCGCGTGGTACTTGCCTCTGGTCGAAAGCGGCCCGGCCGGCAGCCGCCTGACAGAAGATGCAGAACGCCTGATCACCGAATTCCAGCAGGCCGAGGCGCAGCACACAGCTTTCCTGTCGCAACTCGCCAATGGTCTATCGGCGAATCCGCCGCGCAACCAGGGACAGCGTGAATAAGCTGCGCGTAAAAACGGACCCGCTTGCTCGGGTGAGCGGCAAGCAGGGGCGTGATTTACTGAAATTGTGTTGAAGCGCGCCATGGATGGCCGAGTTCGACCCATTCCGGTCTGTCGGGCTGGTTGAGGCGTACGTCTCATGTTCCTGCCTAAGCAAACGCTCATGGCACTCATGGAGAATGGCGAGACGCAAAAATCTTGATCTGAATGCCTTCGCTACGGCACTGTCAGTCATGCCTCAATGTTGTCGTAATTCAATCCGGATGGTTGAAATCAGCGTAGCAGGCTCCAGAAACGTGCGGGGTTCAGCCGCGTTGCGGACTCCGGGCTCCCTCGCAAACCGGCTACTAAAAGACTGGCAAGCTAAAATGGCTGGTTTGGGTCTGTCATTCCGTCGCTGATAACGGCCGCCCCGATTGTCTGCCAACAGACATCCTCCCGAAGGTCGTGAAGATGACCGGGGGATGGCCGTCTGGCTACAGAAGCGTAGACCTAAAAGCAGCAATGAGCGTACGGTTTTCATTGCTTACCGTTTTGTCCATCCAGTAAAGGGAGCAAGCATGAAAAAGCTGATTGCACTATTTACCGTGAGCCTGTTGATGCTGGTGGGTCTGCCCGCCTTCGCCAAAAACAATGCCGAACAGGGTCGTGCCGAGGTTAGACAGACCGCCCAGAATATCCTTCAGGATCTCTACAAGGTCCAGCCGTCCGCCAGGAAGGCGGTCGAGTCCAGCGCCGGCTACGCCGTGTTTAGCAACTTCGGCATGAAGATCCTCTTTGCTGGGGGTGGCAGCGGGTCCGGCGTGGCGGTCAACAACCAGACAAAAAAGGAAGTGTTCATGAAGATGGTTGAGGTGCAGGCTGGCCTGGGTCTCGGCGTGAAGAAATTCAAGCTGGTGTTCGTATTCAAAAACCAGAAGGCCTTGAATGATTTCATCAATGCAGGCTGGGTGGCCGGCGCCCAGGCGACAGCGGCGGCCACGACTGGGGGCCAGGGCGCCGCTTACCAGGGCGCGGCGTCGGTTTCTCCGGGCGTCTGGCTATACCAGTTGACGGACGAGGGTCTCGCCGCCGAGGTGACTGTCAAGGGACGACCTCCCCTCCAACCAAGTACTACAAGGACGACGAATTCGAACTAACCCCTGCCCTGAGGGGCTGCTGAGATCGCAGCCCCTCAGAGAAGACATAATAGAACTATGAATATCGTTTTAAGGCAGTTCCACGTAATGCTGATTATTACGCAGGCGTGTTTGACATCATCAATTTGATAGGAGAACAACAATGAAAATGCAGTCTACCTGGGAATTTTTGGTCGTTTGCCGGTTGCTCTTGTTGCCGCGGGTCTTCTTCTGGCGACAGGTTCCGGATATGCCACGGAACAAGCACAACAGCGTCGTGAGGGGCGGGACACTAAACAGGACACTCGCCAAGAGGCGCACAAGGAAAAGGTTGATTGCCGGGCTGCCGACCAGAAGAACAACGCCGAATGCCGTCAGGACAAACGTGAAACCAAGCAGGGGGGCCGCCAGGAGGCCCGTGACATCAAGTACTGAGACCAACCGCTTGCTCGGGATGGTTGAAGAACATGTCACCCCAGCATAACCACAAAGTATTTGTATGTCGGCGTTAACTCAATAAGCGGTCGTCAACGTCGGCACTTTTCAAGGTCCGTTATTGGCCGAACTCTGCCCCTCACGCATCGCCATCCCGAGCCTCCATCACGTCGCTGAATACTAATTCAGCCCATTGGCAAGACCCATCTCAGGACGTGCTCAGGCAGAGGGTCGCGTTTGATAGAAAGTCAGCGGCGCAGCAGTTTTGGCGACCGCCGGTTTCAGTTTGCCCACCACATGCATTTCGCATGGCTTGCAGTCAAAGCGCAGGGTGAGTTTTTCGCTGCCGTTGATCAGCGTAAGCGGCTCGGCGCGCACGGTGCCCTGCACGCCGGTAACGCCCTTGGCCTGCTTGGGGCACAGGCTCAGTGAATAGCGCACGCAATGCTTGGTGATCATCAGCGAGACTTCGCCGGTTTCCTCGTGGCTTTCATACGCGGCGGCGATGATCTGCACGCCGTGCCTGGCGTAAAAATCGCGCGCCTTGTGGTTGTAGACGTTGGCGAGATAGCTCAGGGTGTCTTCCGGGTACGTGGCGGGCGGTTCGACTGCCTGCGCACGCAGTGGACGCACGTAAGCGGCGGCGCGTTCGGCATCCAGCGCGGCGATGGCATCGCGGCGCAAGGTGTTGATGAAAGACGCCGGCACGAACCACGGCTGCGATAGCTCCAGCGCGATTCCCCTGACCGCATAGGCTGTGGCGCCGAGCTTGCCGAGATGTTCGTTGAGCGTGGCTTCGGCTTTGGCGGCATCGTTGGCGGGTTCCTTCGCGTGATCCGTTGCCACGGTGACGCTGTGGCCGTCTTCGTCGGCCAGCGTCAGCGCAAACCCGGTGGCCGTTTCGTCCAGCCGCAGCCAGACGCCGATGCGGCGTTCGCTGGACTGCTTGTCCAGCATGCGCACCCAGTTCATGTCGCGGTTGCGATTGACCAGCGTGCCGGCGCGCAAATCCTTGAAGCTCGCGATCGGGTCTTTCGGAAACACGCGCCACTTTCCCTCACCCACTTTTTCGGCGCGGTTGATGGCCAGCCCCGCCAGGTCTTTATGCAAGGTGTAGTAGCAGAGGCCGTCGCCATTGTTCAGCACGGTATCGGGCGAATCGGCAAACAGCTCGACCCACTTGTCGCCGACCTTGCTCACATAGCCAATCGGCAGGCCGGGGTTCTTCGGCGAGTCGAACGCGCCGATGTCGTCCTTGCGACCCCCGACAAAATAGTCGGTGAATTCGCGGTTGAAGTTCTGGTCAGGATCGGGGGTGAAGGCGAATGTGGTGCGGCCGGAGGACGCGCGCGCGAATTCCGGACGGCGCTCAATAATCTGATCGAGCAGCGTGCGGTAATGGGCAGTGATGTTCTTCACGTAGCCCATGTCCTTGTAGCGGCCTTCGATCTTGAAGCTGCGGATGCCCGCGTCGATCAATGCCTGCAGGTTATCGCTCTGGTTGTTGTCCTTCATCGACAGCACATGCTTGTCGTGCGCGACGATGCGCCCTTCCATGTCGGTGACCTGGTACGGCAGGCGGCAGGCCTGCGAGCAGTCGCCGCGATTGGCGCTGCGCCCGGTGTTGGCATGGCTGATGTAGCACTGGCCGCTGTAGGCGACGCACAACGCGCCGTGGACGAAGAACTCCAGCGTGGTTTCGGGGCGCGTGGCAGCGCGGATGGCGGCGATCTGCGCGAGGTCGAGTTCGCGCGCCAGCACGATCTGGTTCAGCCCCACGTCCTGCAGAAAGCGGGCTTTTTCCGGCGTGCGGATGTCGGTCTGGGTGCTGGCGTGAAGCTGGATTGGCGGCAGGTCGAGTTCCAGCAGTCCCATGTCCTGAATGATCAGGGCATCGACGCCGGCTTCGTAGAGTTGAATGATCTGTTGCCGCGCGGGCTCCAGTTCGTCGTCGCGCAGAATGGTGTTGAGGGTGACGAACACCCGTGCATTGAAGCGGTGCGCGTGCGCCACCAGCCGCGCGATATCGGCGACCTCATTGGCCGCCGACGACCGCGCGCCAAACGAGGGCCCGCCGATATAAATCGCATCGGCGCCGTGGTTGACGGCTTCGATACCGATTTCAGCGTCGCGCGCGGGCGCGAGCAGTTCAAGTTGATGGGGTTGCACAGGGGGCGTTCCAGACAGCAAAACGCCATTTTACTCGCTCAGCTCATCGAAGCTGCCTGCCTGGTTTATTGGCCTGATTTGCCTGGCTCATTGAGCCACATCACGGCTAGCCACTTGAATCGGCGGCTGCGCCTTGACCGCGCCGATGACCAGGTTCAGCGCAACGTCGTTGCTGGCAAGAAACTGGTACTTGCCCATGTTGAACTCCGAACGCTTGATCGTGACGCTCGCATTGGCGAAGCAGGTGTCGCCCTGAAAAGCGGAATACGAGGTGCACTTGAAGCGGGTGACGGCAAGGGTCACCGATTTGGTAACGCCCTTGATGGTGAGATCACCGGTCAGGCTCATCTGGTCCCCACCCAGCATCAGATTGCTGGATTTGAACGTAATCACCGGGAAATTGGCGCTATCGAAAAAGTCCGCGGACTGCATTTGACTGTCGAGCAGCGCAATGCCGGTATTCACCGACCTGGCATCGATATTCACCTCGGCCGAGCCGGTTTTGGTGACGGGATCAAGCACCACCTTGCCACTGGTTTTTTCGAATTTATGCGGCTTGTTCGACACACCCAGCATGCTGATGCTGAAATTCGCAACCGTCTGGCTGTTGTCGATGACGTAGATTTCGGGAGCAGCCTGGGCAGAAACAGCAAAAGAGGCAAGCACGGTCAACAGGGCAAGACGGTTCATTTGATGCTCCTAAGGTGGATGCCCCGAGGGGCCGTGCACTCTTACTTGCAACCATTGTGCCGCGATGGCTTGCCGCCTTTGCTTTTAAAGATACTCTAACAAATCATCAACTTAACCAATTTGAGCGGTTTTGCCCCGGCCCCAAAAACCGGGCAACTGTTGGGAATACGACAGCTCGCTGTTGAACAGCTGACTGCCGTGCTTGCATTTATTGTGCGGGCGCCTGCTCCTTGAGCGCCTCGATCGCCAGAGTCAGTGTGACCTCGTCGCCGACATAGGGCACGTTCTTGCCCATGTTGAAATCCGAGCGCTTGAGCGTAGCGGTCGCGTTGGCGCCACAGGCGGGCACTTTCAGCATCGGGTGCGGCATGCACTTGAAGTAGGTGATCGCGAGCGTCACGGGTTTGGTCACCCCCTTGATCGTGAGATCGCCACTCAGACTCACCGGCTCGTCGCCGTTGAACGCCATCTTGCTGGACTTGAAGGCGATGGTCGGATACCTGGCAGTGTCGAAGTAATCCTCGCCCTGAATGTGCTGATTGAACAGTGCGTGACCGGTGTTGACCGAGGTGGCGTCGATGGTCACATCGACCGAGCCACTCTTGGCCGCACGGTCGAGCACCACCTTGCCCGTGGTCTTGTCGAACTTCTGGGTCTGTCTGGAAAAACCCAGGTGGGTATAGCTGAATTGCGGAAAGGTGTGGCTGTTGTCGATGATGTAGGTTTCGGGCGCGGCCTGGGCAGTGGCCGCAACCGTAGCAAGGGCGATCAGGGTGGCAAGACGTTTCATGGAACTCTCCTAAAAGTAAGGGAACAACGGATTAATTGCCGCTGGCGGCAATGCGGAACTTGACCTGGACTTCGTTGGCAACGGTGGCGACGTCGGCCCACATGCCTTCGCCGATGCCGAACTCCAGACGTTTGAGGACGAACGCGCCGTCGAAAGTGGCGGCGTTTTTGCCGGGGCTGAACGTCACCGGCACGATCATGTCGCGGCTTTTGCCCTTGAGCGTAAGCGTGCCGCGCAATTCATAGCGGTTGTTGCCCAGCGCACGGATCTGGCTGGAAGTGAATAGCGCCTTGGGGTAAACGCTGCGGTTGAACCACAGCTTGCCGGCGGATTCATCGTCCGCTTCGGGCGAACCGGCATCGATGCTGGCAAGATCGATTTCAATGCGCGCGCTGGCGGCTTCGGGCCTGGCCGGATCGAAGCGCATCTGCGTGGTAAAGCGCTTGAACCCGCCCGCTACCGGCACGCCCATCTGGCGGAACTCGAAACTGATCGCGCTCTGCTTCGGCAGCACCGTGCGGTATTCCACCGCGTGGGCCGCAGGTGTGGCCAGCACAGCCAGTAAAGCCAAACTATTCAGATTCGGTTTCATACATGCTCCTGTTTGCCCCAGCCCATGCGCTGCAAAAAAGGCTGGCGTTCGATGAAATGGTGTTTGAGGGCCGCGCCCACGTGCAGGATGACCAGCCCCAGCAGCGTGAAATTCAGCGCCTGGTGCACCCCGACCAGCAAATCGCCCAAGGCCTTGTCCTTGCCGACCAGATCCGGCAGCGGCAGCACGCCGAACCACACCACGGGAAAGCCCTTGGCCGAACTCATCAGCCAGCCCGACAGCGGAATGGCGAGCATCAACCCATAGAGCAAGCCATGCACCACCGCGC
>CAWHHA010000001.1:0-38562 GCA_963828945.1 uncultured beta proteobacterium | reverse complement strand
CGTAGCCGTAATCGTTGCCGATGGCGGTGAGCACCGAGGTGTCGGTGGACAGGGAAAAAGCCGGCAGCCCGGGGCGGTCGTAATGGAAGCGGCTCATCAGTTCGCCCGCCAGATGCTGGGCATCAGCCGCGCTGCCGCCGTTACCGGCGAAAAGAATTTTGTTGCCCTGGCGCAGTGCCGCAATGCAGGCAGCGGCCACCGCGCCAATGGCCGCGTGCAAGCTTGCGTCCTCGCTCATCACCCGCAGGTTATCGGCGGTTTCGCGCAGTTGCCCGGCTATCGCCGGGATCAATAAATCTTCCATCCTTGCGTCCCGATTTCAGTGAAATGACAGTTGTAAACCTGGCCTTGGGTCGTCGACAGCGCCCGCATCACGTCCATGCGCCGCAGCGGATCCACCAGCAGCATCATGAAGCCGCCGCCGCCCGCTCCGGAAATCTTGCCGGCGCGCATTCCCGCTGCTTTGGCCAGTTCGTAGCTTTCCTCGATGCGCGGATTGGAGATGCTTTTGGCCATGCGTTTCTTGGCCTCCCAGCCTGCCTCCATCGAACTGACCAGGCCATCGAAGTCGCCCTTGAGCAAACTTTCCTTCATGCTGACCGCTTCCTGTTTCAGTGCGTGCATCGCTTCAATGGCACTGTTGTCATCCTGCTGCACGTTCTTGGTCTGCTCGTCGATGATTTGTGCCGAATCCCGCGAGACGCCGCCGAAATAAAGCAGCAGGGAAGCTTCGAGTTCAGAAATGATCCAGTTCTTGATGCGCAGCGGATTGACCACCACCCGTTCCTGCGGGTGGAATTCCATGAAGTTGAATCCGCCAAAGGTGGCGGCGTACTGATCCTGGCGGCCGCCCGAAAGCCCCACATCCTTGCGCTCGATATCATAGGCGAGGCGGGCGATGTCGTATTCGCCCATCGGCAGGTTGAGCCATTCCACAAAGGCCTTGATCATTGATACCACCAGGGTGGACGATGAACCCAGACCGGAACCGGGCGGCGCATCGGTATGCGTGGTCAGGGTCAGCGGCATCGGGCGGCCGCCATTGAATTCGCGCATGATGCGGTTGTAGACCCCCTTGTGCAGATCCAGTCGCCCGTCCAGCGGCAGCTCCGGCGCGGCTTCGCCCTGCCACGATTCCTGCTTGTCGGTGGCGACGAAACGCACGCCTTCGCCGCCCGGTTGCAACACGGTATAGGCGTATTTATCGATCGTGGCGTTGAGCACCAGGCCGCCATAACGGTCGCAATACGGGGATACATCGGTGCCGCCGCCCGCCAGGCCCAAACGCAACGGCGCGCGTGCTCGGATAATCATCGGGCGATCCTGTTTGTGAAGCGAGTGGTGTGTTCAGCCATGGCTGGAATCATCCGGTTAAGTACGTTGAGATTATCGGCTTTGCGCCAGCAATTGCGCGTAGAGCGCTTCGTAGCGATTGGCAATGGCCGGGATGGCGTAACGCGCCTGTGCGACCGCGTGCGCTTTTTCGCCCATCTGGATGCCCTCGGGCGACAGGCAGCGCCGTATGGCCTCAGCCAGCTCGGCCACATCGCCGTGCGCGTAGGTAAATCCAGTTTCGCCTTCCTCGATGAGCTCGCGGCTGCCGCTGGCGCGCGCGGCCACGCAGGGCAGTCCACCGGCCATGGCTTCCAGCACCACATTGGGCAGACCTTCCTTCAGTGAGGGGAGAACCAGCGCGTCAGCACTTTGGTAATACAGACCGATATCGGTGGAATAGTTGCGCAGCTCGAATCGATCTGGATGGGCCTGGCTCAGCGCGGCCAATCGCCCGCGCAGGGCGCCGTCCTCGTCCTCGCGGCTTTGCGGCCCCACTGCGACCAGCAACCCGTTACTGCCGAATGCATTTTGTTTAACCCATTGCTCGGCCAGCCATTCGATGTTCTTGCGCTGATCGAGAACGCCGACATACAGGGCGATCGGGCGATCAGCGGGCAATCCAGTCGCTTGCGCGGCGACGTGCGCTGGTCGGGCGGGCAGGGCGGGAAAAGCTCAATATCGACGCCATTGGGAATATGGTGAATCTTGTCCGGATTGAATCCGCCATCGCGAAATCTCCTGCACCAGATCCTGGCTGATGGCGACATAGGCATCGATTTTGCGCAGCATCAGGCGGTGCAGATAGCCGATGAGAGGAAGCTTGAGGTCCTGCAGATCGTCTACCGCCAGGCTAGCCTTAACCAGCGACTTCAGACCCGCCACCCGGCTCAGTGGGCCGATGAAGGCATGGGTGTAATAGGCGCCGTGGCTATGCAGAATGTCGAAATCGTGCCGACGCTGCCAGACATAACGGGCGAGGTTGAACCACAAACGAAATTCGCGGTGTTTGCGCCAGCGCCCGGGTTCCAGGCGCTGCACCGGAAACCCCTCGACCAGGCCGGTTGCTGCCAGACCCGGCCAGCGGTTAGTGACGAATTCCACCAGATGGCCGCGCTGTCGCAGCTCGCGCGCCAGGGTGAGCGCCTGCAAGGCCGCACCGCTGTACTCCGGATCGAAGTAAGCGGTGTACATCAGAACCCGGGCGGGTTGCTGGTTCGGACGGACTGCGTTGCTCATTCCTCTGAAGTTTTCCAGTGTTAGCCTGCGGCGGTAAGTGGTGTGTCGTGCAATGCGCATCCTGTCAAAGCGTAATCTAAAAAGCCCTTTGCCGCATCCAGATGCTTAATCAAAATGCCATTCCAGCCAGGCGGACAGGCCAACCAGCGCCCATACCCTGAACATCAAGCTTTGATCACCAGCAATGAAGCGGCGTCCATATTCCGACACGCGCCCGGGGGAGAGCAATTGCCATTGTGCCCAATGGCCGTTCAGGAGGTAACGGCGCACCAGCTGAAAATCTTCAGCACACAGGAATTCCTGCAGGGGAAAATCGAAGCCATGCTTGGGTGTGTCCCACAGATTGCGTGGAACATGGCGTGCCAGCAATGCGCGTAACAAGCGTTTTGGCTCGGTTGGCTGGTAACGGTACTCCACCGGCAAGGCTCGGATGAAGCTATCCACGGCGCGATCCAGGTAGGGATAACGTACCGCCAATCCGGTGATGGCGGCAGCGTGGTGCAGGCGGTCGGAGGTCAGGGCGTCCAGCAGGGCGCTATAGCGTTCGAAATGGGCAGGGCGGGGAAAGCGGGCGAACGTTCGGTAGAACTGGGTGTGTTCAAAGCTGACCGGCTCGCCGCACAGCGCCTCAGTTTCTGCCTGCGGGAAGCCATGCCAGCGCAGCATCAGTTCGGCCGGGTGTTCAAAGTCGAGAATCGGCGTGTAGCTCGCCAGCCCGGGCAAATGGCGTATCGCGCCGGCGACTGCACGCCGCATGGTCGCAGGCAACCGGGCGGCATATTCGACGCCAATCCGCACATGCCGCGGCGGCATCGCGCCACAGCTTTCGTCGGCGCCGCTGCCGTCGAGCACCGCGTCGAAATGCGACTTGCCGTGCTCGAACGCCAACAGCGTGGGCGGAATCGCCGGATCGCCCATCGGCTGCTCGGCGTTGCGGGCGAAGGCCTCGAAAGCCTGCAGGCTGTCTTGCCGCGTGAAGCGCAAAACCTGATGGCGGATACCAAGATGCTGCGCGACCTGTTGCGCGATCGGCGTTTCGTCGAGGCGTGCGTGGTCGAAACCGACGGTGACCGCAGTGAGATCGGGGTGGCTGCGGCGGGCCAGAGCGCACAGCAGCGAAGAGTCCACGCCGCCGCTGAGAAAGGCGGCAGGTCGGGCGGCGTTTTGCAACCGCTGTTCGACACTGTGTTGCAGCAGGTCGTCCAGCGTGTCCAATGCTTCGGCGAAGCTGGGGACGGGGTGCGTTCCCGAGTCGGCAGTCGGGCGACGTGTGCTGTGCTCGTGTACTGCCCAGCTGAGCAGATGGCCTGCTTCGAGCGCGGAGACGCCTTCGTAAATTGTATTGGGTGCGGCAATTTCCAGCAGCCGCAGATACTCATGCAGCGACGGATGCGCCAGCCGTTTTTCCATCCCCGGCAAGCGAAATAGCGTGTCGAGCTGGGTGGCGAAGGCGATTCGTCCATCCTGCCTGGGAGCGTAATAGAGGTTTTGCGCGCCTGAACCATCGCGGTAAAGATGCAGCTGATCGCTGTGCCGCAGAGCAAGGACGAACTGCCCGTCCAGATGGAGTACATATTCCGTCGACCAGCGCTTGAATGCCAGTAGCAGCAGTTGACCCAGTGAAAAATCGTCAGGTGTGTCGAGTTGTCGACGCAAAGTCGGAGCGTTGTAGAGCTCGCCAAGGAAAATCAGGTCGTGGATTCCCTCGGAATGGGATATGCCTTTATTGCCGTCAGCCGACCACGCTGTGCTCCAAAAAGGGCCGCTGGCTTGCTGGGGTTGGGGAAAGTCCTGTGCAGGGAACTGCTCACGCCGAACCCGGCCTGACCTGTCAAAAAGGCCATAGAAACCGCTGTGTGGCGTCATGTCGGCACGCTAGCGCAGGCCCGGCTTTTTCACAATGCCACATACCAGATACCACAGCGCCCGCAGGCTGGGCCGGGTCGTGAAGCTGTGCCAGGCCCAGCGCATTGCCTGCCTTGAGCGTGGGCTTGCCAGCGCCCGCGCGGCCATCTCACGGTATTCTCGCGCCACCATCGGTCCCAGCTTGATCTTCCGGCGGGCGAGTTCAGCGCTGCAGCATGCCTGCTGGCGCCGCAGCACTTCCAGGTAGGCGAGGCTCATCGCCTCCGCCTCCCGTGAAGTGTTGTCGGCATGACGCCGCCGTAACAGGCAAATCTCCTTGCACCAAACGATGGGATGTTGTCGGGCGATTCGCAGCCACAGTTCTAAATCCTCAACCAGCCTGAGGCTTTCGTCGAAGCCCCCAAGCGCTTCCAGTACCTGGCGGCGTACGACCACCGATCCGGTGGTAATGAAGTTGTTCCTCAGCAGCTGGCCATATGCATTGGGTACATAGGGTTCCTCCCCCCATGCTCGCTCCCCGTAGCCGCTTTCCTCGAATAGCGTGCTCGGCCGCAGTTGGTCGTTTGTAAACTGGCGGCAATCGCCGAAACACATCGCCGCGTCAGGGTGTTGTCGAAGCAGCGCGATCTGCTGCTGAAGTTTGTTTTCTGGCCACAAGTCATCGGCATCGAGAAAAGCAATATATTCACCCCGCGCCTGCCAGATGCCGACATTGCGCGCGGCGGATGGGCCTTGGTTATGCTGGTTCAGGCAGGTCAGCCCGGATGCACCCTGAAGTTTTTCCAGCGTGCCATCGGTTGAGCCATCGTTGACGACAATTACCTCCATGGCAATGCTCGAGCGCTGCCTTGAAACACTTGCGAGACAGTCATCCAGATAGTCAGCCGCATTGAATGCCGGAATAATTACGCTAACCTGGGGGTTCATGAATTGGGCAGATCATGTATGTCGGGAGTTTTGATTTTGTCGGGGCGCCGACGCTCTAAGCGCATCATAACCGGCGAATCCCGGGCGGACTCCTGTCCGCCGTGTCGGATTTTTTTACACTTTTTGGTGGATCATATAAATCAAGCTTAAAAATCAATCGCCTGAAAATTCGGCACAAATTTTGCTTATATTTTCAAGCGGGAAACACAAATTCTGTTCCCATTAAGCCTATAAGGAAAAATCAACATGAAAAAGCTGCCCAAAATTTTCTCGACGCTGAATGCGTCGCTTGCAGTCGGCGTGATGGCGCTGGGGCTTTCGGTGCCCGCACAAGCCGTGGTTTATGATTTCAAAATGACAGGGGGCGCGAGTTCTTCCCTTGCCTGGGTATCCAGTCATTTATTCGTTGAGGTGACGGAGGATTTGACGACCTCGGCCAACGACGTCCTGTTCAAGTTCACGAACGAGATTCCCATCCTGAACCCGGCTCTGCCGCCCTCAATCGCCGTTGTTTACTTTGATACCGGAACGTACACCAGCCTGTTCACCGGCATGTCAATTACGGAAACATACGGCCTTGTGAATTTTGTTCCGCGCGCCCTGACCAGTAGCCCTTTTCTGCCGACGAACTTCACGCCTGACTACAAATACGGGCTGAGCTCAACCTACCCGTTAGACAAACCGATATACGGCATCAACCCCGGTGAGTATGCTGTCCTGTCATCTACACTGAGCAGCGGCATGACATTCGCGAATGTCATCGACGCCATGAATGTGGGAATCAATGCGAATGCGGCCACTGCGGCCTCGGGTCTGCGTATCGGCATGTTCACCTATTTTAATAGTGGCACGCAGCGTGACGATGCAGCCCACGTGACCAACAGCATCGTAGCGGTGCCGGAGGCTGAAACCTGGGCGATGATGCTGGCTGGTCTGGGCTTGATTGGCTTCATGGCGCGCCGGCGCACGGCTTGACTTTAGCCTCGCCGATTCACGAAAAGCCCGCCGTTCTGGCGGGCTTTTTTTGGTCCTGCGCATCGGGTCCGGCTAGAGGGATTGACCGAGCAGCATGCCCAGCAGCAGGCTCAAAGCCAGCCGTCCGCGGCCCAAGGGGGCGCGCAGCAGCGCCTCCAGGGTCCAGCGCAGCGCCAGACCGCGGTTGCCGGCACGATAGGTGGTCTTGGCATAGTCGGTCAGCGCACTGGCGCAGGCGGCACGCCAGTAGCCGCCGCGCTTGGCGGGCGGCAGCAGATGGCGGTTCTTGCGGAACGAGGCGAGAGTCGCCCGGCGCATGTTGACGAGGTTGCCGCTGACGCTGTTGGGAGTGCGTACCACCACGGTCAGCGCCTCCGGGATGCAGGCGTACTCGGTGCGCGCAGCCAGGCGGATCCACAGATCCGGATCCTCGAAGCCGCGCAGGGCCGGATCGAACCCGCCGATTGCCGTGATCAGCTGCCGGCGCGCCAGCACGCCGGAGGTGGAGCCGCTGATCACGGTGCCGTGCAGGAACAGGATGTCAGGCAGGGGACCCGCATCCGGGCGACAGGGCCAGTCGCCAACGGGCTGGCCGGCGCTGTTCACCACCTGGGTGGCGGTGGAGCAAAACCCGACCTCTGGCCGGGTGTCGAGCAGTTCGACCTGCCGTTCCAGCTTCTCCGCTTTCCAGTAATCGTCGGCGTCGAGGAAGGCCACGTATTCGCCGCGGGCATGTTGCAGGCCGTGGTTGCGCGCGGCGGCGGGGCCGCCGTTTTCCTTGGCCAGCAGGCGTAACCGGTTGCCGTATTCGGCCAACACGACTCGGGTATCGTCGGTACTGCCGTCGTCCACCACCAGCAGTTCGACATCCTGAAAGCTTTGCCCCAGCACGCTGTCCACAGCGCGATGCACGCAGTCAGCGGCGTTGAAAGCGGGGATGATGACGCTGACCCGTGGGGACGGCCGGATGGCAGACGGCTCAGTCATCCGGGTCGTAGCCCATCTCCAGCATGAGGGGGCGGATCAGGGGGAGGATGCGCTGGATCGCTTCGGGGTTGTGTTCCTTCCACTTCTGCTTCATGGGCGTCCCTTTGACGATGCTGGTGGGGCGCAAGTTGGCGCAGCGTGTGCGCATGTCCTCCCCAAAGGGGACGTCAAGGCGCGCGAAGGCCTCTTGAAACATCTCCACCGGCCGTTCGAAGATGTCCTCGTAGCGCAGCTGGATCCACTGTTCCGGCGGGATGCTGCGTTTGGCTTCCAGTGCCAGCCGGTTGGCGGATAGCCACTGGAAGGCGCAGACTTCTTCCAGGCTGGCATGGTTGTATTGCTGCCAGCCAGGCGCCAGGAAGAAGGCCCAGTCTGTGAATTCGCCGCCGTTGATGGCCACCGGCTCGGGGAAATCTCCAAAGAACTGGCTCAGGTGGAAATCCCCATCCGTGCGGCCGTGCCGCCAGCCGTCCATCATGGAACTGATGTTGTCGCGGCCGTCGCGCTGGATGTACACGAATTTGGCATTGGGAAAAAGCGCATGCAGGTAGGGGATGCGCAGGACATTGATGCAGGTCTTGTCGAGCACCCAGCCCTGGCCCAGGCGCTGGAAAAAGAAGCGCAAGGCGGCGTCACGGTGCGCGGGTTTGGCGTCTTCCGCACCCGCAGCCTCGGACTGCCAGCCGTTGCTGAGCGGACCATAGAGGCTGTCCCAGAATTGGGGAATTTCCCAGCCAAACTTGAGAAACTGCGGGGCCGCAGCCAGGGTTTCGTAGGTGATGGTGGTGCCGGAGCGTGAGCAGCCGACCAGGAACACCGGGTCCGGCATGGCAGGGCGTGCCATGTCCCACCATAGCCCGCGCAGCTGGTAGCGCAGCTCGCGCAGGTTCTTCGTCCGGATCTCGGGGTCGAGGACCTTGTGGAGACTGCTGAATTTAGGCATTGCGATCAGGCTGGTGGGCAAGAATGGAATGAGGGGGGATGCCGCGTTTACCGCGTTGCCGGTAACCGCTGAACTCGCCCAGCGTGGCGGCCGTCCTGACCAGGTAAAAGCGTCGTCTGGCCTGGCCAATGGCAGTCAGCGTCGCCAGGGCATAACCAGCAAGCTTGCGGTAGAGATATCGTGGCACCTTGTGTCCTTGCAGCCTGGGGTCGAGCAAGACGGTCGAGGCTGTTCGCTTGTAGGCTTTCTTGATGATGTAGGGAAGGGTGAGCCGGCTGGTGTCCACATAGTGGTGCTGAACCGCATCGGGTATGTACTGAAGCTGCGCCCCGAGCTGCAGTGCCCGCAGCACCCAGTCCATGTCCTCGGATCCCCCCAGGTCATGTCCGGTCGGCCCCAGGTCGGGATTGAAGTGTCCCACACGGCTGAGCCAGTCTGTACGCAGGAAAAGGTTCCCGCCCCCGGGGATTGCAAGCTCGGCCGTGACGGCGCGCGAGACATCCCCCAGATCGAAGCGTGGAACCGGCAGCGGATAGATGCGGTAAGGCCCTTTGTCATGCACCCAGCTCGGTTCGTTGCCATCCCAGTCGGGCAGGATGCGGCCGCAGAACAGACCCGCTTGCGGATAGGTGTCCGCTGCTGCGCATACGGCCTCCAGATAGCCGGCATCCACCCGGTGGTCGTCGTCGACAAAAGCCACCAGGTCGCCAGTGAGGCGGGGCAAAGCGCTGTTCAGAGCGTGCGACTTGCCCGGAGTCGCTTCGGCAAACCAGGCGAGGGGCAGCCAGCCTCGCTCCATTGCGTGCCGGCGGTAGTCGTCGAGGAAAGCGTGGGTGCTGTCGCTGCAGGCGTTGGCTGCAACGAGGATGTCTGTCATCCAGTCAGCGGGCCGGCGGGCAGCATTAAGTGAGGCCAGGGTCCGCTCCAGCAGTCCGGCCCGGTTGTGGGTGCAGATGAGGATGGTCAGACAGTGCATGATCAGGCGTCGCTTGGGCGGGGGCCGAAGGCCCAGCCCCTGATCTGGCCGAAGAAATAGGCGACGTTCATTTCCTTGCGCAGCGTGGCGTTGCGTCCGGCCTGGCGGTAGACCGCCCAAACGGCACCCAGTGCGCGCAGGAACTGGCCGAACAGATACGGTGGTGGCAAGCGCGAGCCATTGCCACGCTTGCGGATGGCTTCCATGCGCCCCATGCGGTAGTGCAGATCAAGGAAGTAGGAGCGTTCCAGCTTGGCCGCCTGAATGCGGTGGTGGATCACCGCTTCAGGGGTCCACCACACCTTGAAACCGGCATCCAGCAGGCGCCGGTAGAAGTCCACTTCCTCGCCGCCGGTATTGTCCGTGCCCTTGCGCCCCAGCATGGCATCGAAGTCGCCCGCGCGCGCGCAGACGGTCTTGCGGAAGCCAAAATTGCCACCGTAGAAAGACGTGTAGGGGTCGGTCAATGGCGCGATTGCCTCGGCCCGGTTGAGCTCACCCAGGAAACCCAGCAGCTCGTCGCTGAGCCAGGGCGGACGCATGTCCTCGAACAGCACGCGGATGCGTCCGCCGAAGGCGTCCGGCTGCTTGTCCAGGATAAGGCGCTCGAAGGCGCACAGCCAATCCGGATCGGCGGTCTCGTCGTCGTCCATGAAGATGACGTATTCGCCCCGGGCCTCGGCGATGGCCCGGTTGCGGGCGTTGGACAGGCCCAGCTTGTCTTCCCGCACCACCCGCACCTGCCAGCCAGTCGGCCAGGCATGGCTGGCCAGCAGTCGCCGGGGTCGCGTCGCGACAGCCGTTGTCGATGACCAGAAACTCCCAGGCTGCCTGCGGCTGCCTGAGCTTTGCCAGGTCAGCCAGCGTGCGCTCCAGCCGGTCGGCGTGGTTATGGGTGCAGAGCGCGACAGTGTAGGCAAGGCTCATCGTCCGGCTCCCGGCAGGCGGCCCTTCAATTGCTTCAGGTAATAGCGTATGGCGTGACCGAGGCTGCCGTCATTGCTGCCGAGGCGCACCTTGCGCAGCAACATGGCCGGCGTATCGGTGCCGAACACGTCGAGCCGGCGAATGCGGTAGCGGTTGACATCGCGGCGGTTGAAGCCGGGCTGGGTGGAGAACGCCGCCCGGTAACCCGCGGCACGGGTGGCGGCCTCCACCCGTTCGTCCGCGTGACCAAAAGGGTAAGCGATGTAGGGCACGTCATGGCCCAGCAGAGGGGCGAGGGCCCGGCGCGAACCGGCCAGCTGTTCCGCCAGCTGGTCATCGTTAAGGGTGGGCAGGCTCGGGTGATTGCGGGTATGCGAATGGAAGCTCGCCCCGCGCTGCTGCATGTCGCGGATTTCGTCCGCATCCAGCAGGGGGTAGGTCACCCCGGACGGATTCGAGGCGCGGGTCCAGACATCCTGCTCGCCGATCAGGTCGCTCACCAGAAAGACCGTGAACGGCCAGCCCAGTCGTTCCAGCACCGGCAGGGCATGTTCGCGCACGCCGCGAAAACCATCATCGAAGGTGATGAGCACGGCCCCTTCCGGCAGCGCCGGACCGCCTTCCAGCCAGGCCGTCAGCGCCTCGATGCCGACCGCATGGTAGCCCTTGTCGGCCAGAGCCTGCATGTGCGCGGCAAAGTTGGCAGGCGTGATTCCATAGCGCGCTTCCCAGTCATTGTGGCGCTCGCCGACGCGGTGGTACATGAGCACGGGCACCCGGTTCGCTTCGCTCATGCCTGTCTCCGCTCGGTGAGTTTGACCAGTCCGCGGTACACCGGCATGGGCAGGAAAGCGCTGAGCACGTGCCTGAGATCGCTCATCCGATACGTTCCCTTGACGGCAGCGTGGCGGAAGAGCTTGCGTGCCGAAACCAGATCGCGTTTCCAGAAGGCCCGGTAGGCCTGCCGCAGCACCTGGCCCTCGGTGAGGTCGCGCAGCTTTTCCGCAGGCAGATGCGCGACCAGGCCCGGGTTATGGCGGATGAAATCCTGCTGCGCATCGAGGGCGTCAAGCACCTGGCGCCATTTCACGGCGGACACCTGGCCCAGCTGGTGCCAGCGATAAAAGGCCAGCACCTCGGGCACCCGCTTGATGCGTCGGGTTTCGGCCAGGGCCCGCAGCCAGAAGTCATAATCCATGGATGCGAAGCGCCGCTCGGAAAAACCGCCGACCTGTTCCACCACCGGCCGCTTCACCAGGGCAGCGTGGATGGGCCATGGGCAGCTGCGCAGGAAATGGGCAACGGCATCCTCCTCTTCGTAGGCGGGCGGCACATAGGGCGGAGACTCCATCCCCTCGCCGACGTTCTGCCAGCCGCAATAGGCGAGGTCGGCATCGTCTTCAACCAGGGCGGCGTGCAGTTTCTCCAGGGTCTCGGGCAGCCACCAGTCATCGGCATCCAGAAAGGCGATGAATTCGCCATTCGCTTGGCGCAGGGCCAAGTTGCGCGCCGGGTAGGGACCGAGCCGGTTGCTGTGCAGAAGGCGGATGCGACCGGGATGCGCCTCGGCCAATTGGGTGAGGATCGTGTCCGATCCGTCCGTGGAACCGTCATCGACGACGACGAGCTCCACATTGCCATAGGTCTGACCCAAGACTGATCGTACCGCCTCGTTCACATACGGCGCGGCGTTGAAGCAGGGCATGATGACCGAGACAAGGGGGCGTGCATGCGCATCGGCGTATGCGATGTCTGTCATGTCACATTCCCACAGCGCGGGGTAGCCGTCATCGCTGCATGGCACCGACGCATCCACCGGGGTGGACACAGGGCAGTCGGGCTTGTGCCTTGGTTGGCCAGGTCACGGATGGGTTCATCGTCTTGCACCGGAAGCGGTCGCATAATAAATCTTTGAGGCTGCATTATATTGGTGTGGGCCACCCTGGGGCCGCTCGGCAGACCAGCATGATTCAGCTTCTCAGGCTGGATGCAATCCGCCTGAACCAGTTTTTTTCCCGCTCGACTGTGGTGCCCTGCATGAGGATGGAGTGTCTGCCCAGCTTGGCGGGATTTTTTGCCATATTGCGTTCGGTGTACATGAGAATGGGGACTTCCCGATCTGCACTGGCCTCGAGCCTGCGGATGAAGGTGTCCGGCCTCATGTAGGTATCGTAATAATCGATGACATTCGAGCGGAGCCGCGCAATCTCTTCCGGTGTCATTTCAAGGACCTGCTTCATTTTTGCGATCAGGTCGTCCCGGTCATCGAACACGATGCAATTCTCCATGTGCTTGAGTTGAGGGTCGAGCCATTCCGGATAGTTGGTGATGGGAATGGTGCCGACCGCCATGGCTTCGATGATGTTGTGGCACATGGGCATGACGATTCCCGGCGGGCTCAGGAAGAAGTCGGCCATCGCGAGGGTGCCCAACCAGTCCTGCGGTTCGATCCGCACCTCGCTCGACGCGGTCATGACGCATTGATTGGTGTACGCACCGTTGCGTAGTTCGTCAAGAACAAGGGGATCGCTGATCACGAGCACCTCATTGCCCATGTCTTCCATTACTGCATTCACGATAGGCAGGCGCGGCAGCTTGGTCGATGGATAGTGAACCCAGGTGCGCCGATACTGATGGGTGTCGCCAGAAAAAAAGATACGCATTTTTCGGCTGGCTGATCGGCATGCCTCCAACTGTTCGGCGCGGATATTTGCCTGCAACGGATGCATCGGAAAAGGCATGATCAGGGGGTTGGAAAACCAGAAGGGCGCAAACAGGTCGAACCGAATCTGCACCTTCTTGGTCCAGGGGCGCTTGCCGATGGTGCGCTCCTCCTTGTCATAGAGATAGAGCCAGCCTTCAGCGCTGGCGGGCGGTGCGTCGACCAGTTCAAGGCCATCCAGCGAATAGACCAACTGCCCGTATTTGTCCAACTGCTTATCGTGCAGGTTATTGAACAGCTTGATTTGGTAACCCGCCTTCGAAAAGATGTGCAGCAGCGAAAACAGGAGCCGCCCCTGTTCCAGAAATATTTCACTGCCGCTGAATTTGGCAAAAACCTGTTTCGTATTATTCATGCATGCCTCGGCGGCTTGGACACTGAGGGGGTTACGGCAGGGTCATTCATCACGACACGGTGACGCATTCGCTGGACCAGTCCATCTTGTTGTAAGTCAACTCGTCGTTGCTTTTGCAAGGACGAACATGTTTGCCCGCAGCCCTCGCCACGGCATGCGCGGCAGCACTTTGCCATTCCATGCACTGATGCAGGGTTTGATCGATGCCGGGCATGCCTTCGGCAAGCCTGCATATCGCTCAGCGCCTTGCTTGCGGTGGCAGCGGTGTTGTTCTGCAGCCTGGGCGGCTATCTCGCCGACCGTGTCGTGCACATTGATTCGGACGGGCTGGCCGCCGGCTCGACCTTGAATGCGCCCTTTCCAGCCATGGCATAGTAAAGGGTGCCGGAAACCGGGGCATACACGACGCCAGAAATCGGTTTCTGATCCTCGATCAACGCAATGTTGACCGTGAATTCACCCGCTTGCAGAGCCAAATCCCGCCTCGCCATCCAGGGGGTCGATCAGCCAGAAGTGGTTCCATTTGCTTCGCTCCGGATAAGGCACGGCATGCGAGCTATCCGAGATCACCGGGATGCCGGGATTGAGCTTGTGCAAGCGGCTGATGAGCACCTTCTGAGCGGACTGGGTTACGCGCGCCAACGCCGCCGGTCTGCCGCCACGCAAATTGAGGACGGCTCGTTTGAGGTGCGCGGTAACACGCTTGATGAATGAGGAAGCAGATACGCCATGGCTGTCTGGATGAGCCGACAGGATGTCATGTGCACGCAGGATTTCCTGCCCCGCTTCCCTGGCGATGCCGACCAGATCATCCGCATTCATCCATCTGATCTGGGTGACGTTGGCCTTGGGGAAGGGGATATCCGGGATCGATTTGTTCAGGAATGGGCATAGCGTCTCCCAGCCATCACCCGCCACGACATTCATGATCAATAACTTGTCGGGCCTGTCCATTGAAGTAATCCCGCACGCCATTGATGAACCGATCGTAGGCCGCCCGGAACTTCTGTTCGTCAAACATCGTACATCCGTAGATATCCATGAACAGCTGGTTATGGGCGTCATTCTGCTTGTCGGCGAGCTTCTGCGTGAATTGCTTCTTGCAGGATTTCAGCCAGCCTTCCGCATCACGGATGGTCAGGATGAATTTTGCGTCGGGATACCTGGCATCCAGTTCGCGGTAGAAACTGGGAATCGGCGTATCGGTGAGCGCATCATGCGTCTCCAGCAGCTCTGCATCGATTGAGGTCAGGTCGCCGGGGGAGTAATGCACGAGCCCTGGATAGTCCCGGGTCTTGTATCCCAATAACTCAAGGGCATGGGCCAGGCTCGTGGTGCCCGTCTTCGAAAGGCCGATACCGAAGATTTTCATGAGGCTTGCTCCTCAGAGAGCGAGGCTGATTGGTTATCAATGCAGGGAAGGGACATCTTGAGTGGGATAGTCAATTTACGATACAGAACCTTGCTCGGGTGCTCAAAGCCTCAGGCTATGACTTGCTTCGTGATCGCGAAATGGTCGATTCTAGCTGAGCCAGGTAAACCGAAGTAAAAGGGGCCATCCACGTCATGCGTTTACGCAGGTTTCCGTGAGAAACAGCAAGCGCAAGCAGGCGACGAGCGTTCTGAAATCTGTCTATCAAGTGGCCATGTCCGGCAACAGCGATATATGCCGAGGCCTCAAAGAGAAAACGCCTGTAATGCCAGTTGCTTTCTATGCGTGGTGTATCGATATCACCCGCATAAGGAATGTCATTGAACTCGGGATGCATCTTCCGAATGGTCTCGGTGTGAAATGTCTGGTCCAAATACATTTCGGCCGGAAGCGAGTTGAGGAAGTCGACGAGGTCGTGATCGAGATAGGGTGTGATGGCCGTGACACCAGATGCCGGGGCGATTGCAAAGGGCTGAAGGGCGGCCACTCTACGCGTACGGTTCCAGAAATAAAACGACGTCATCGGGTTGGCGGCGGCGGCGTGCCTGGATAACTCGCGGGCGATGCGCTCGACTGCCAGTTCCCTGGTAAAACGCTTTTCGGCTCCATCTGTGAGGATGCGCGACAGGGCATCTTCGGAGCTTCGCCATGACAGCCAATGGTCTATCAGCCTGCTGGACAGTTCTTCAAGGCGCCCCTGCTCGAAGAGGGTTACATCTTCCTTGTTCAGATAATCGCCAGCTGAGAGGACATCACCCGCGATCCCCTCGTAGACTACGGGCGCATATCGAGCAACCAGGGGGTACAGGTTGACACACCATATGTTCTCAATTGCCCCATAGCTATTCAGCCGATTTTTACTGATCTCAGCCAACAGCCGGGATGCTGGTTGGCCAAATACTCGATGTGGGATGCCGAGCCGTTGTGCAAGCTGTTTACCCAGTCTGATATTTTCCTCGCGGTAGGGGGGGAAATCATGATTCGTGAAACATAGGTCGGGACGGCACCCGATTGCGTTGAGTTCCAGCAGGATATGCCGGGAGTCCCGCCCACCGCTCAACGGCATTCCAAACGGTATGCCCTTGGATGCCCGGCGCCGGACGGATTGACGAAATAGCTCGCCATAACCCTCGATAGCAGCCTCACGGGAGAGGCTTTGACGCTTGGGGAAGTTGATGCCGCCCGACACTTGTGGAAGGCCACCGCTCCAACGCACCTCGCCACCAGGCGGCAGCATGCGAATCGACTTGAAAACCGTGTCCTCACCCAACACCCAGCCAAGCCTGAGGAATACGGCCATGGCTGAATCGTCCAGATCTTGCGGTGCACCGCACTCAAGCAGTGCTTCTACGGATGAAGCAACACCGAAGACGGTGTTTGTTGCGTAGTAGAAAATCGGATAGAAACCGAGTCGACAGTTCCTTACAACGATCTGGCTTCCATCCCAGTGCCATTCCGCGAAGACATCTTGTTCAGTCTGTAATGGCACGGGTAGATTGACCTGACCGAGTCGTGCCGAAGGCGTGCCAGCCAACTCGGGGCCCGAGGGGGTTAAATTGATCCGGAAATACTGTTTTTGATCTGTGGACATGTAGTCAGTCAGTCAGCAAGAAATGGATTGGAAATCGCAGACCGAATCATTGGGTAATGATTCGGTTGCGATAGGTGGCTCATCGAGAATGCCCACTGCTCTTTGGCGTCCAGCAAACAAGCCGCCTGAAGCAGCGGATAGGCCACATTGTTTTCGTGGTGCCACAATCTGCGTATGGCCAAATCGCAAGAACCCATTTCGATCGGTCAGGACGCGCTCTTCTGGCCAGTTCCAGAAGCGCTCCCAAAACATTGCTCTTTGGGTCCCTTTGCCGAAAGGTACACATGACCCATCCTTTCCACAGCCCAGGGGAATAGATGCGGCACTACGCTTGTTCGCGGGTAAGGGCAGCGTTGTCGTTGTGTATCGCTCTCATCCAGCCATGACCTTGCGCCGTCGGGAAGAAAATAGTTGATCTTGCGCAATAAGCGATTGACTGCGTCATAACGCACCCGCACAGCCAGCAAAGCTCGACCTGGCATTCCCAGCCGTGGTGCGCCCGTCGTTACCCATGGATTTCTTTTTCCCAGCAACCAGCGGTGAGATTCTGCCTGCGTTTCGTCGCTCAGCAGTGACTCCCCCGTGCCAAAATGGGTCGTGATTGCCTTCTTGCTCATCCCAAAACATTCCCTCGGAACACCGGCTTCCTCCACAATGCGCCGGCAAATGGGGCGAGAATAATCGCCAGACACGTCCCAGGTTGCAAGTTCTGGACTGTTGCTTAGTGCGTGTACGTCACGAATCTGCCGCACACCTACGAATGGAACCGGGAAATGGATGCATCCCAGCGCCAACCGGTGTTCCGTAAAACCGAGGCCAGACACATCACCCCGCACGATGTTGGATCCCAGTGCTTTTGTATCCTTGGACCACATCTTGTCACCATGGAAACCGGACAAAAAAACTCGCCCGCGAAGGATGTTCTGCGCGGCGCATGGCTGCTGTAACGCAGCCATACCAAGTCCAGGCTTAAGCCAAACCAAAGCTTATGAGCTTCTTTGCAGCAGGCAGGTCCCCGGCACCGTTTCGAGCATCCTGGATTTGAATCCAGGATTTTCCTGCAGCCATCTTGCGATCATCGCCTGTTCCTGCGGGCGCTTCGCATCGTCGACGTAAATCATGGCCTGCGGTGAGAGTTGCGCGAGAAAGGCCGGCAAGGCCGGGTATCTGGGCATGCCGTTGGGATCCAGGGCCTGCGGCGGCCCATCGACGATGATCAGGTCGATGCTGCCAGCCTGTTTGAGTTGTTCCGGGACCTGGTACCAATTGAATTCCTGGCCGCCGAATGGCTGCTTGGCCAGCGGGGCGTCGAGCACGACAACGTGATCCTGCAGCCCGCTGGCCTCGATATGCCGACGTGTTTCAGCAGCCCAGCTGGGGTCGTGGTCCAGAGAAAACAGTTTGCCGGAGCCCGCTTGCTTGAGCATTCTGCCGATCAACACCGTCGACACGCCTGACCCAAGTTCGACGATGGTTTGCGGGCGGTTAAGGGCGATTTCCCGCGCCAGCACCACTGCGGCGTCAGGCGTGAGCGCCCAGCTGCCACCGAAAGGCATCGGGTAGGTATGGTTGTAGCTGGACAACTGCACCAGACCCTGAGTCTCGGAAATGTGGTCATCCACCAGGGAAAGGCGGCGGGTGATTTGCTGGAGTCCCTCGCGCATGGTCTGGAAGTGAAGGGTCTTCCAGTAATGCAATATCGCGATGCCAACGGTCAGGGCGATAATGACCGGAGTGGCTGCAGTATAGGTCGTTGCGCCCAGCAAAGCGGCCACCCCCATCAGAAGTGCAGCTGCCAGGCCTGTGGCCAACCCAAATAGTATCGATCGCATATTTATTCTCGTCAGTCTTGTCAAATGGCACTCGTATCCAGGGGATACGAGCTTATAAATTTGTGTTGAAAATGCTGCTGCAGGGGGTTAGACAGGCAACAGCTTCCTGAAGCGGGCAGGCCACTCGTTCGCCTGGCTCACGGGGAAACAGGCGTGCAATGTGCTGTTGTGTTCGAGCAAGCCTCCCTGGCTGCAGCGACACCTTGGGCATGATTTATTTCTGCTCAAACTTGTAGCCCAGCAATCGGATGTCGTTCTTGTGCAGTTCCGCCACGATATCCCGGCTTTCATCGTCGTAGTACTCGGAATAATGCCGGCGCTCTTTCCTGATGCCCGCCTTCAGGTGGGGAATGTTAACCGTGGGAACACCCGTGAGCCGGCAGACCTCCTTGACGTCTGCATCGAGATTTTCGTAACGGATGACGAAATCAACGCATAGCTGGTCGTCGATGACGTAAAAGCGGTCATTGTTTTCCAGCTTGCCGCTCTTGAGGAACTGCTTGAAGTGTCCCTTCAGGATATCCAGTTCGTTGAAGGGGACGCCCAGGTAATGGTAGAAACGTTTGCGGGGCTTGATGGCCGGATCCTGCCGCTTGTCCCAGAAGAAATAGGAGAGCGCCCGGTCCCAGGGGTTGCGCGCGATGCTGAACTTGAAATAGGTGTTCCAGGTTTCCGCGGGTTCGCGTGACTTGATTGTCGGCGCATCGACGTGTTGTCCGATTTCTCGATAGACCTCATCGGCATTCATGGCGCGATGCACAAACTCACCTTTTTCATCCCGGTTGTGCCCGAAATCATTGATTGGAACCACTACGTCGTCTCCGCTGCAGTAGTTGGAAAGCGCTGCTTCGATGCTGGTGCCGGCGGTCTTGAGCGATTTGATGAATATGAACTTATGCGTATGTGAAATGATCATGCGAACGCCATTCTGATAGTCAATGGAACAGAAAAGAAAACCATACAAATTATCCCGGGAAGACGGATTCTATTCGCCATCCAGCTTGCCGCCCCTGCCCTGAATCCAGCTTCGACCCGGCACCATCAACGACGAACCGCTGCCCGGAACGGGTTGTCCCGACGAATCCGTCCAGGTGAGGGGGGCTGTCGCATTGCATTCCCATGCAAGTTCCAAGCCACCCGAGGTCGGATTGACCACCAGGATTTCCGTTGTTTTGCCAGTACTCAAGTTTGCCACCATGAGACGAGCGTTCGAGGGGGAGGGACAGGGCTGTTGCTCGACCGGGCTGGCCACTTCGGTGTCGCCGCCCAGCAGCGAGGGCGGCAAACCGAGACCCAACTCCTGCGCTTTTAACATGGCCTGAGCCAGGTAACCCCGATAGGCCCGATCCGGGCGCAGCGTGCACAAATGATAGAGCGCATCCGCCCACACCACGATGGCAAATTGCCGCGGCTTCTCCTCCGACCAGTAATCCAGCAAGTGATTGTCGACAACGGCCTTGACCCCCCCATCGATGACGGTGGAGAGATCATCCGCAGGAAAACGGCGCCAGTACCGGACCAGGTCCATGACGTTAACCGGATGGTAGTTGATGTCGTAGTGCAGGGGCGACAGGTGGCGTTCGATCAAGCCTCCCGGCATGACGAGGCGGGGGAAAATTCGCTTGACCCGATGCATCTGCGGGGTGAGGTACATCCAGGTGAGACGCTTGATCACTCGAAGCGGCAAGGACAAGCGCATGGCATCGGCTTTGGGCAGCAGCGTCAATCCGATAAACCAATACAGAAACCGATAGAGTGGCTCCGCCGGACGCAGCCCGAGCACGCTTCGCGTGGCGGCACGCGCAGAATCAATCTGGCCGCTGTATTGATCATCACCCGTGACTACCCGATAGCGGTCCAGCGCAACGATGGCATCCAGGTGGGTGTTCAATATGAGCTTGTTCGTCGGCGACTTGCCGAGGGCGCGGCTGGGTATCCACGGCGTTCTGGTTTGCCTGCGCATCTCCTCCATGGTCTCGACGCTCCCTTCCAGCGAGTCATGCAGGAACCACAGTCCGATATCCGTCTTGTCGGTGCAGCTCACGAGAAAGGCAGCGGCATTTTCCAGCGCCCGGCGGACCGTTTCGTCCGCCTCCTCTTCCAGACCCGCTTCCAGCATCAGCATGGCGCTGTTGTGCAGGCGATAGTGAGACTCCATCAAGTCCGTCCATTCGCCCTGGTACCAGCCCCCGTCCTGAGCCTGACGAGCAATGACGGAATACAGAATCTGCCGCTTCAGCAGACCATAAAACTTTTTCCGGGTTGCGAGCTCAAGCCCGTGCAGCGCCAGATACAGGCCGTAGGCGTCGATCTCGGAACAGAACTTCCACTTGCGCGGCCAGACGAAGTCGTTCGTATAGACATGACCATGCAGAAGATACAAATAGACATCGGCCGGGAGCTGGAAACTGACCTTCGACCCCCACAGGAAATAGCGCTCTTGTTCGAGACTGATCGTGCCTTGCAATGCGTCCAGAATATCCGATTCACTGGGCTCGATGCGCCAGCATACCCAGTCCAGACACCAATTGGCGGGTAGCTGGAGCTCGACCACCATTTCGGTTGGTCGATGCCCTGAGGCCGACTACCGATGCGGGCCGCTCTGAAGTAATGTGCCCGCGGTCATCGAGCGTGCGCAGTATGGGGGCCTGCGGTACCCAGTAGGATGGCGACTCGGTCTGGACGGCCTTGAGCAACCAGCCCCCGGACGGGCAGGCCTCAAGAAGATACGCACCCTCGGCAATGAATGAGATGGTCCGTGCTTCACCGCGTTGCAGGCGCACGAAACAGCAGGAAGCCCCCTCTGCATCAGGAAATCGGTCGAGTAGAACGCTGATGGCTCGCCCGCATCGTCCCGACGGGTCCGTGTGAAACGGCCTGAGCTCAATATCTCCTGTGCGTTCGCCATTCTCGTGGGCTCGAATAGCTGATGCAGAGGAATAGGCGCTGCAGTCCAGGTGCTGCATAAATGGCTCCCGCCTGATATCTGGTCCGTGTGCTTGTCATAGCGCCATCTTGATGCCTGGTTTATCGATTCGATTGAATCAGCATGCGGTAACGTGGCGACCTGGCGTCTGCCGCTGCCGTCAAAGATCGATCCCGGCATGGATGCGATTGGGCCGTCTAGCCACCTTGCTTCACCGTGAGCAACGTATCCACCTTGAGGTCGTGCAATTCCTGAAGCCTGTCCATCCGGCCAATGTATTTGCAACGCGCTGATCTTGCCGACGGCGCCAAGGCCGAAATACAAACGGTAATGTCCCTGCGACAGATAGGCGCCCTCGCTCGCACCCACCGTCTGAACCTGTTTACCCTCCGGCGTAACTAGGGTCACCCGCGCGCCGATCGCCTGGCGGTTGCCGGCTGAGCCAACGAGATTCAATTGCAGCCAGTGACCCACGTGGCCGACGTTGCGGTAGTCCAATATTGGCCAGTCGAATCGATCATCCTTGCCTTTCACGTCTTTTGCTTGAAAGGCTTTTCCCACCATCGCCAGAGGGTGGCGTTGTCCTCCAGGGCGATCAGCACATCCAGTGGCGCCATCGTTATTCCTGTCATACCAGTTGATGATTGCAGCCTGATACGTGTTGGGTCAGGGAGCGATAAGAATGCCCGTGCGTCGAATGCGTGATTCTGTCCTGATGGAACAAGCCCTCGGGGACGGTGTGCAGATCGAGATTGCCATCGTTGTCGTAATCGACCCAGGCGGCCGCCACGCTCTCCACCGGCAGCCCAAGGGAGCAGGGTCGAGTGGTGTGAATGTGCCGCCATCATTGATCAGGAACAGCATTTCCCTTCTTGGAGGCGACAAATATGTCCAGATCGCCATCCGAATCAATAATCCCCAAGGGACATCTTTGCCGTCGAATTGCCAGTAGTCGTAGGTGTCGCCCTTCAACCCTTTTACGTCGCCGCGTTCGAACTTTCCCCGGTGACGAATTCGCGAGCAAATTTGCCGCCTTGATTGCGATAAATGTAATAACCCGTGTCTTCATGGGTGAGCAGATCCATGTCGCCATCGTTGTCCATATCGAGCCAGGCAAAATCGATCAGCTCATACTTGGGGATGTCGAGTCCGATGTTCGGCCGCGACATTGCTGAACTGCCCCTTGGCAGTCCTGCCGTAGAGCTGTTTCCGATAGCTGCCAGGCGACGTTGCCGCGGTCATGGCAATTGATGAAAAGATCCAGCATGCCGTCCTGGTCGAAATCCACCCACTTGGCGTGCCGGCCGGAACAATCCTTCTTCTCGATGCCCGCTTCGCGTGATGCCTCATAAAAGCGCGGCTGGCCCGCATCGGAAACGAATAGCTCGTCCGTAATCGAACGCCTGATGCTTTCAGGGAACTCTCTGAGCGTGCCGGCTATGGCACCCCTGGTGATAAAAACATCCAGCTGACCGTCATCGTTGATGTCCGCCCAGGCCATTCCATGGCGATCCTGCAGGGATACGGAAAAACTATGGCTGGAAGGCGAGACTTGCTGCAAACCCATGTACACATTGGCAGGAGGCAACGAATCACCAATATTGAAAGTGAACGGCCCCCCCCTCGAATTGACGTAGAAAGCCAAGTGCGCGTCACCCGACGTGGCAAATTCGCTGGTGGTTTCAAGAAGGGGATCGGCCGGCTTGGATGTGGTGTGTGTTTCGACCTGGAAACCCTCATTCTTGACGACCTGAACTGGACTGAATACCCGGAGCGTTCCCTTTATGGCACCGATTTTGTCTAGATTGTGGGTGCGGAAATGGAGGGTGTCGTCCAGCCAGTAGACATAGAGTCCCGTCTTGTCGACAGCCGGGGCCTGCGGGGACTGCTCCCAACCGGGGAAGCCTTTACTCTGATCAAGGCCCCATTCGGACACGACGTGTCCGATAGCCCCCATGGCCATCGGCGATCCACAGGTATCTCCCGATAATTGTGATTGGATGTATAGATGTCCAGCAGGCCATCCCCGTTGGCATCGACGATACCCATGTCGAAAATCTGTGAAATCGGGTCGATGGGAGGCGTTGACTGCAACAAACCAATTGTCCTCGCCAGACAGGAGGCGGACGACGTAAGGTTTGATGTCGCCTCTGGCCGAATAAAGCAGCAAGGACGCCCCGGCCAGAAGAGCCAGGACAAGGATGCGCAGCAGCGTTTTCGATGGGTTTCTCATAATGATTCAGAGTAGGTTGTGGGTGATTAGAGTCGACAACAAGGGATATCCCGGCCTTGTCTAAGCTTCGGCCCGCGTCGATGCGGGAGTCATGGCAAGGCCTTTCTGAGAAAAGCCATGCCACCGCCGAGTTTCTGCCGCCAGCGTGTGGCCTCGGTCCGCAGGGATGGGATGGGGATGAGCAGAAAAGCGGCGGCATAAAACAGGCCACCGCAAAACGACATCACCAGCAAATAGAGCAGAGGCGTGGTCGGTGTTGTGCTCGCCCAGCAAAAGATCGGTCAGGGCAAGGACCGCGAGCAATAGTGCGCTGAGGAACAGACCGGGAGCGGACGCCCGGACCAAATCGCCAGATCCGGTCGGCAATGTGCGGCGGTACAAGCCAATAAAAATGGACGGCCATCAAGGCATGGCTCAGCACAATTCCCCAAGCCACGCCTTCAAGACCCCATGACAGACCAACGTAGCAGGCACCGATGACGACCAGCAGATTGATGAACTGGGCCAGCATTTCCTGGCCAAGTCGATTTTGTGCGGCCAGCACAACCCCACAGGGGAAGATGACGTTCAAGAAGAAGCCCGCTGATGGCCAGGATGCTCATGGGCGCGCCTGCCTGCACCCACTTCTCGCCGTAGACCACGCCGATGAAAGGCTCGGCGATCCACCACAGCAGCACATAGATCGGCGTGGTGTAGACCATGAGCAGGGTGATGGTGCGGTAGAACAAGTACTTTGGTCTGGTCCAGGTCGTCCTGCACCTTGCTCATGGCCCGAAAGACGGGCTCCATGGTTGCGACATGATGAGTTGGTTGGGCAGCCTGGACATGCTTTCCGCCTTGTTGAAAAGGCCCAGAAAGGCGGGGCCGGCGAGCTTGCTCAGAATCAGGTTTTTGATTTCCGATCTCAGATAAGACACGAAGTCATTGGCGACGATCTTGAAGCCGTAAGCACTGTGCTTGCGCATGGTAGTCATATCCAGATTGAGTCGCAGCTTCAGCGGGGTGAGTCGTGCCAGCCAGATGTTCTTGAACAAGGCCGGCCAACAGACCGGACAGGATGAGACTCCAGACCCCCATGCCGGCCCACGCCATCAATGTCCCGGAAACGCCGGTTACCAGGCCCGATGTCACGTCGACGATAGAGCGGCTCTTGAATTTCATTTCCCGGTTTAGCCAGGCGTTGCGCATGGTAAGGAAAGGGCGCAAGAGAAAACTCAGCGCGGAGACACGGAGCAGGTCGGTATACAGGGGATTGTCGAAATACCGGGCGATCCATGGCGCAGTGATGAAGAAGAACAAATAGACCACGATCCCCATGGCGAGCTGCAGCGTAAACACTGCGGTGAAATCGTTGGTCGTCCGCTGTCTTGGCGCGAATCAGCGACTGCCCCATGCCGCCGCTGGTGAACATGCCGACGAAGCCTGTGAATACGGCGATGGTGGCGATCATGCCGAAATCGGCGGGAACCAGCAGACGGGCCAGAAAGATTCCGAAGGCGAACTCCATGAAGCGATTGCCGACCTTGCCGACCATCAGCCACTTGACGCCGCTACGGATACTTTGGCCTACGCTCATCGGGCGGGGGTCAACAGAAGACCTGTTCAATGCGTGAATGCATGGACTTCACGCGAGCCGAGCTCCGCCGGCCTTTGATCATGGCCGCCCGGAATGGCAGGTTGGGGTATTGCATCACTTGCATGCCATGGTTCCCGGAACAAATACCGGGTTGTCAGGCAGGCGCATGCTGGGACGGGATTTGCCAAACGCTGGTCTGCGATACTTCCAGATTCCAGGGCGTAAGCCCGGGGAAGTCGGTATGTTGGGCTGCGCTCAGCAGACGACCCGCCTCTGCGTAAGCCGGCCGATCCGTGTTGTCCAGCATGAGCGCCCCGCCCGGCTTGATCTTGGCGAGTGCCTGCTTGACGCAAGCCACCCTTGCCCTGCCGTCCACAAGGACCAGATCAAAACTCTGGTCGGGGTAACTGTCGATCGCCCTGACATAGGATTCGAAACACTGGCCTTTGTATTTATCCTGGTAAGAGGCAAAGGGGCGGCTACTTTCCACACAGGGTTCCGGTTTGTGCAGCATCAACTGGCAATTGTGGAGGGTGCGCTGGGACAGGATGTCTTTCACCCATTTGTAGAACCCCTCATCGTGCTCGACCGAGACCACGTTGCGCACCCGCTTCGCCAGATAAAGCGTGGAACCGCCCGCGCCGTACTCGAAAACGCTCATGTCTGGTTTGAGGTGATTTTCAAGCCAGTCGATGGCACGAAACGTGATCCATGGCACCTCGTCGACCAGGGGGCTGTGACCCGGCAGCATGGAATGTAGCCAGCGCATGGCGTAGGGCAGTTCCTGCGGATGCCGGCCAAGCTCGCCCGCCATGCTTAGAATTTTTTTGGATGCCGATAGTGGATTCATGTTTCAACGTCAACTAATTTATGGAGGGAAAGGGGCGGAGTTCAGCGCTTTAACGAGCGAATAACCTTGGCCGCCAATCGTGGATACTGAAAACGGTGGTAGCGAAACTCTCCAATGAAATGGACAAAGTTCGCCTGGGCGGCCTGTTCACTGCTCAGGTCGGTAAAGACCATGTACTTGTCCGTTGGCAGCGCATTCGCCCCTTTTCCGCAGAGGACGAGGCCGTGCATGGTCTGCTCCGAGCCCCAGCGGAAAATGCGGTCGCCGAACATGCCATAGAGGTGGGTCAGCAAGCCCTTTAATTCGTCGTATTGCACGGTGCCATGTTCGTAGCCGATGAAGCCTGAGTTGAAGCCGTGCACGAAGGTGAAGTTCGTGTGAAGCGCCTGGTTGATCTCCGGGATGCGCTGGACCACCATGTGCTGGATGTGTGTGGGTTGGGCTGCGGCGGGGGATGGCGCGTTCGTTGCGGCATTGTCTGGACTGGGGCTTTTCTTGACCCAGGGGCCGGACCGGTGGTACCAGGCCGCCCCTCCGTTTTGAGCCCATTCGATGATCTCTGCAGGACGGCTCAGGAACAAGACGTCGGTATCGACGATGATGATGCGTTTTTGGGTGCTGACCAAGGTTGGGTCGAACAGCTTCAGGTAGCTTGTATAGCTTTTGCGCACCTTCATCAGGAACTCGTCGCCTACCCGGTCCGCGAATGTCTGGTCGGCCCAGGCCCGATCGATGATTTGCGCGCCGGGCACATGCTTCCGGATCAGATCCTTGTCCTCCTCGCGCAGCGATCCATCGTCATGGACGTAGACGGCCACGTCCGCGTAGTACTGGAGAAAGGACTTGATCGCTGTCAGGTAAGCGAAAAGGTAGCGATGGGGGACAGCGGTATGAATGCCGGTGTCTGCATGCGGGTTGGCCGGAATCGGCGGTGTCCCACTGACTGCGCGAAACAATACCCCATCCCCATACTTGTTCAGTAGCCGGCTGATGCCGTGCATCATCTTGGGGGGAGAGAAAACATTCATGGCGGTTACCGTCGTGTCTGGGTCAATAGTTGAAGCGGGCGAAGTGCAGTGCCGGGATGATTGGAAAACCCTTTGGACCCGGATACCCGATCCCCGCCTCGCATAGTGATGCCATGTCAGCAAGTGGTTTCATTTCTTCTTGTGTGCCACGCGCAAGGCCGATACCTGTGTTCATTGAAAAGATGCATGGTCGCGACAGGCGAGTGTCGAGAAGTTGTCGAAAGTGACAACATTACAACCCCGTTGTGGCAGGCGTTTGACGATGGGCATCCCAAAATATCCTGAGTTATTGATGACTTGGGTGCCGAGGCGGGCAGCCGCGTCAGTGGTGATTTTATTCATGGGCAGGTAGATATTGTACTTGCTGAAGATGAACGCAAAGGGTGTGCCAAAAATTCCCGGCGGGTTGGAAATTCCGGATGTCCGTTCATTCACAATCATCCGTACGCTCAATGCGAGGGCCATGTCGTGAACACGCCATCTGCGTGATGTGCGCACTGCGGTGGGCTTGCCCGGAAAAGTCTGGCCGCATTGTTTTCAGAATCTGTCAGCTTAATTGACGATGCGATCGCTGCGGCGGCGGGTGACAAGATCGACCAGATTGCGATAGAGCGGGGAGGGCAGCAGGCTGGCGATAAGGTGTTTGAGGTCGCCGGCTTTCCAGTCGGACTTGCGGAAGGCGCGGCGGAACAGGCGACGGGCCGATTCGGTGTCGTTGCGCCAGTGGCAGCGATAGGCCTCGCGCAGCAGGGGGTCGTAGATCAGTTCGTTGAGGCGGGCGGGCGTGATGCGGGTGACGAATTCGGGATGGTGGCGGGCGAAGTCGCGGCGAACGGCAACGGCATCGAACACCTGTCGCCAATACGGGATGTGGGACTCTCCCCGTGGGTAATGGCGATAAAACGCCAGAACATCGGGCACATGCACAAGCCTGGGCTGGCGTGCGAGCATTCTGAGCCACAGGTCATAGTCCATCGCGGTGGGCGCGCGTTCGGAAAACCCACGCAGATCGTCGATGAGGTGACGGCGGATCAGCGCGCTGTTGATCGGCCACGGACCGTTTTCCAGAAAGCATTCGACCGCTTCGCCCGGTTCGAAAATGGGCGGGATTTTTGGGTGCGGGTTCGTTGCCGCGACGCCGATGTTTTGCCAGCCGCAATAAGCAAGGTCGGCATTTTCCGCTGCGAGCGCGTCGCACATCAGGCGTAACGCGTCCGGGTGCCAGATGTCGTCGGCATCGAGAAAGGCGATGTAGTTGCCGTTCGCGTGGGCGAGTGCCTGGTTGCGTGCGACAAAGGGACCGGCGCGGTTCTGGTAGATCAGGGTGATGTGTTCGGAATGCTCGGCGGCCAGGCGTTGCAGGATTTCGGTCGAGCCGTCAGTCGAACCGTCATCCACCACGATGAGTTCGACCTCCGGGTAGGTTTGCGCGAGCACGCTTTCAATTGCCTCTTCCACATAGGGTGCGGCGTTGTAGCAGGGCATGACGACGGAAATCAGTGTGGGTTCAAAGTTATCCATTTGTTTTGCCATTTGAGTTAGCCCTGGAATTCCCTGGCATGGCCATTCGCATGACGGCAGGCATCAGGAATCCCGTTTTTTACAAGGTTTCTCCTCTTCGCTGGAACGACTGAACCGAATTTACGGATTCGCCCGCTTGATCCGGTCCGTATACATCGAGCAGTGATCCGACGCAGGAAGTAACCTAACCCCGCTCAACTGTACACCAGCCTTATCTGCTGTGATGAAATTCAGACCCTGTACGGAGCCGGATCAATTGGGCAGCAGCGATAGCAGGACAGCTTTGGTTACAATCAGCCATCGCGCTCACTTTCCTGATTTCCGCATGCAAACCCTCACCGTCAATCTTGGCGACCGCTCCTACCCCATCCACATTGGCGCCGGCCTGTTGGTCCGGGCAGAACTGATCCTGCCGCATCTGGCGCAGAAGCGGGTGATGGTCGTGACGAACACAACCGTTGCGCCGCTGTATCTGGAACCGCTGGCCACGATGCTGGAGACAGCTGGCGTGACCGTGATGAAAGTGGTGCTGCCCGACGGCGAAGCCTACAAAAACTGGGAAACGCTGAACCTGATTTTCGATGCGCTGCTGACCCAGCGCGCCGAGCGCAAGACGACCTTGATCGCGCTGGGCGGCGGCGTCATCGGCGACATGACCGGGTTTGCAGCGGCGAGCTATCAGCGTGGCGTGCCTTTCATCCAGATTCCGACAACGCTGCTGTCGCAGGTGGATTCGTCGGTGGGCGGCAAGACCGGCATCAACCATCCGCTCGGCAAGAACATGATCGGCGCGTTCTATCAGCCGCAGGTGGTGCTGGCCGATACCGACACGCTGAAAACGCTGCCTGCGCGCGAGTTGTCGGCAGGCTTGGCCGAGATCATTAAATACGGACTGATCTGGGATGTGGAATTCCTTGCCTGGCTGGAAGCCAACATGGACAAGCTGCGTGCGCTCGATGCGGCGGCGATCACCTACGCGATCCACCGCTCATGCGAAATCAAGGCGCAGGTGGTGAGCCAGGACGAGCGTGAAGGCGGCATCCGCGCCATTCTCAATCTCGGCCACACCTTTGGCCATGCAATCGAGACCGGCATGGGCTATGGCAACTGGCTGCACGGCGAAGCGGTGGGTGCGGGCATGGTGATGGCGGCGGAAGCATCGCGGCGCATGGGCTGGCTGAGCGAAGCGGACGTGGCGCGCGCGCGCGCCCTGGTACGCGCAGCGGGCCTGCCGGACGTGGCGCCCGATCTGGGCGCGGAAACCTGGCTCGATTACATGGGGCACGACAAGAAAGTCGAGTCCGGCAAGCTGCGATTTGTGCTGCTGAAACGCCTGGGTGAAGCGGTGGTGACGGGCGACATGCCCGAGGCGACCTTGCGCGCCACGCTGGCTGCGTGTGTCGGCAGCGTTGACCTGTAGCAAAATTGGTCACAGTTGCGGCAGACTCCGGCGTGTCGCACACTGACACCGACCGCTTTGTCACTGACCTCGCTCGCTGGAATCCAACATGACCGAACTCGCCTCGTACGCCGCGCATTCCAGCCAGACGCGTGGACGCGCGCATCCTGAAGCCTCGGCGCATCCGCGCTCCGAATTCCAGCGCGACCGCGACCGCATCATTCACTCCACCGGGTTCCGGCGGCTGGAATACAAGACCCAGGTATTCGTCAACCACGAAGGTGACCTGTTTCGCACGCGGCTGACCCACAGCCTCGAAGTCGCCCAAATCGGCCGCACCATCGCCCGCTTGCTGAACCTCAACGAAGATCTGGTCGAGGCCATCGCGCTGGCGCACGATCTCGGTCACACGCCATTTGGCCACGCCGGGCAGGATGCGCTCAACGCCTGCATGAGGGAGCACGGCGGCTTCGAACACAACCTGCAATCGCTGCGCGTGGTCGACCTGCTGGAAGAGCGCTACGCCGAGTTCGATGGCCTCAATCTCACCTTCGAGGCACGCGAAGGCATCCTCAAACACTGCGCACTTGCCAATGCCGAGAAACTCGGCGCCGTCGGCGAACGCTTTCTCGCCAAAACCCAGCCCTCGCTTGAAGCGCAAATCACCAACCTGGCCGACGAAATCGCCTACAACAATCACGATGTCGACGATGGACTGCGTTCCGGGCTCATCACCATCGAGCAGCTGATGGAAGTGCCGTTATTCGCCCGCCACTTCGACGAGGTCAGAGCCAGATATCCCGCGCTCAATGGCCGCCGCATCGTGACCGAGACCGTGCGGCGCATCATCAACGCGCTGATCGTCGATCTGGTTGCCACCACGCGCAGCAACATCGAAACCAGCGCCGTCGCCAGCATCGCCGACGTACGCGCCGCCGCGCCACTGGCGGCGTTCAGCGAGGCGTTGCTGGACGAGCACCGCGAACTGAAGCGCTTTCTGCACCGGCATCTGTATCGCCACTACAAGGTTGCGCGCATGAGCGCCAAGGCGCAGCGCATCATCAGCGACCTCTACACCGCCTTTATCGGCGATGCCCGTTTGCTGCCGCCCGAACACCAGGCGCGCGAGTCGCTCGAAGGCGCGCGTGCCGTCGCCGATTACATCGCGGGGATGACCGATCGCTACGCCATGCGCGAGCATCGGCGCATTTTTGCGGTGGAAGAGATTTATAGCTGACAGCCGGCACGCGAGTCCGTCAACAAGTAAGCGCTGCGTCGAGTCCGGCGTCCCCGCCTGCGTATAATCGCGGCTGTCGTTTTTAATCCAGACTCACTCATGCGCACCCTTATTTGCGGTTCCCTCGCCTTCGATTCGATCATGGTGTTTCAGGATCATTTCAAGAATCACATCCTGCCCGACAAGATCCACATGCTGAACGTGTCGTTTCTGGTGCCCGAAATGCGCCGCGAATACGGCGGCTGCGCGGGCAACATCGCCTACAACCTCAAGTTGCTGGGTGGCGAGCCGGTCATCATGGCGACCGTGGGCGACGACTTCGGCGCCTATGCGGATCGACTCGATCAGCAGGGCATCACGCGCGAAGCCATCCGCCAGATGCCCGGTAGCTACACCGCGCAAGCCTTCATCACCACCGACCTGGCGGATAACCAGATCACCGCGTTTCACCCGGGTGCGATGAATTTTTCTCACCAGAATGACGCGTCGAAAGTCGGTGAAATTGGCCTCGGCATTGTCTCGCCCGACGGCCGCGACGGCATGTTGAATCACTGCCGCCAGTTCCATGCGGCGGGCATTCCCTTCGTGTTCGATCCCGGTCAGGGGATGCCGCTGTTTTCCGGCGCCGAGCTGCTGGAAATGGTCGAACTGGCCGATTACGTCACTCTCAACGACTACGAAGCCGAACTGCTGCTGGCGCGCACCGAACTGTCGGTCGAGGCGCTGGCGAGCAAGGTGAAATGCCTCGTCATCACGCGCGGCGAAGCGGGGTCGCGTTTGTATGTTGACGGCCAGGTGATCGAGATTCCGGTGGTGCAGGCCGCGCAAGTGCTCGACCCCACCGGCTGCGGCGACGCCTTCCGTGCGGGCTTGCTCTACGGCATCGCGCAGGGACTCGATTGGGAAACCAGTGGCCAGCTGGCCAGCGTGATGGGCGCGATCAAGATCGAGCAGCGCGGCGGGCAAAATCACCGGCCGACGCGGGAAGCGATTGCCGCGCGGCTCGGTGCTGCATTCGGGAAAACGCTTTAAGCCGGCCTGGTTTGGGCCTTGCAGGCAGGCACCGCGCCACCTGCAGCGTCATCATTTCGCCATTTGAACGTCACGCCGGATTAACAGAGCTTCCCTAAGCTGGGCGCATTCCATTAATGGGAGTGCCCCATGCTCGACGTTTGCAGCCAGTCGCCTGCTCAATCCAGCCAGACTCAATCCAGTTCGAGCCAGCCGCATTCAGGCCAGGCCAGGCCGGCCAGCCGCTATCACGTTTCGCTGGCAGTGGATGATTGCGAAATTCGCGAAGCGCAACGCCTGCGCTACCAGGTATTTGCCGGGGAAATGGGCGCGCGTTTGACGACTGTTTTGCCGCAACACGATATCGATCTGTATGACCCGTTCTGCGATCACCTGCTGGTGCGCGACCTCGCCAGCGGTGACGTGGTGGGCACCTATCGCATCCTGCCGCCCGACGCCGCCAAACGCGTCGGCGGCTACTACTCCGAGCAGGAATTCGATCTCACCCGACTGAGTTTTCTGCGCCCGCGCATGGCCGAGTTGGGGCGTTCCTGCGTGCATCGCGATCACCGCAGCGGCGGCGTGATCGCCCGCCTGTGGATGGGGCTGGCCGAATACATGACGCGTCACGGCTACGAATACATCGTCGGTTGCGCCAGCGTCGGCATGGCTGACGGCGGCCACGTCGCTGCCAGCGTGTATCGCCAGCTCAGCGCAAGCCATCTGGCGCCGGTCGAATGGCGCGCCACGCCACGTTATCGTTTGCCGGTCGAATTACTCGACGATGGCCAGCTTGCTGCATTACCGCCGCTGATCAAGGGTTACACCCGTTCCGGCGGCATGGTGTGCGGTGAACCGGCGTGGGATCCGGACTTTAATACTGCCGATCTGCTGATGCTGCTGCCGATGGCGCAGCTCAATCGCAGCTATGCCCGTCGCTTCGGCGCGTAGCTTAGACGAGAACATTGCGCCCGCCGCGCCTTACAATGCCCGGGTGATCCTCGCTCGCCTGCCTGCGCCCCTTCGTCGTTTCATCCGCATCAGCCTGCTGCTGCTGCACCTCGTCTGGGGCGTGGCGCTGGCCGCGCTGGCATTTCCGCTGCTCAGCCCCACGCAACGCGACCGCATCATCACGGCATGGGCGCAGCGGCTGCTGCGCGTGCTCGGCATCCGCCTGCAGGCGGATATCCCGCCCACGCTGCCGAATGGCGCGCTGCTGGTGTGCAATCACGTGTCGTGGCTGGATATTTATCTGATTCACGCAGCCCGGCGGGTGCATTTTGTGTCGAAAGCAGAAGTGCGTGGATGGCCGGTGGCAGGCTGGCTGGCGCACAAGACCGGCACGCTGTTTATCGAACGCGGCCGCCGCGCGGACACGGCGCGCATCAATGCCGAAATGCGTGCGTTGTTGCAGTCGGGCGCCTGGGTGGCGGTGTTTCCCGAAGGCACCACCAGTGATGGGCGCGGCATGCGGCGTTTTATGCCGTCGCTGTTGCAGCCTGCGGTTGAACTGAATTGCCCGGTCGTGCCGGCGGCCTTGCGCTACCGCACCCTTGATCATGCCTACAGCGCCACGCCCGCCTACATCGATGACATCAGCATGTGGCAGAGCCTGAAACGGATCGTCAGCGAACCCGGCCTGATCGCCGAGCTGCACTTCGCTGAGCCCATCGTGCCGAATGGCCACCGGCGCGAGCTGGCGGCGCAGGCGGAAGCCGCCACGGCTAGGCTTTTGGGCGTTTTGCCTGCGGGCACTTCACCGCAAACACCTGCCGATCTTCCAGCCTGACAGCGGTCAAGCGATTGCCCCACAGGCAGCCGGTATCCAGCGCGATCAAATCCGCGTTGTTGACCAAGCCAAGCGTCGACCAGTGGCCGATGATGAAGGTCGTGCCGGCGCTTTTACGCCCCGGCACCTCGAACCAGGGCAGCCAGCCCGACGGCTGCAGGCCGGGCGCGCACTTGTGCTGGAACTCGATTTCGCCTTCGGCCGTGCAGTAGCGCAGCCGGGTAAAGGTGTTGACGATGCCGCGCAGACGTTCGATGCCGGACAGGCTTTCATCCCACAGCGTCGGCGTGTTGCCGTACATGCGCTCGAAGAACGCCCGATAATCCGGGCCTTGCAGCACGGCTTCCGCTTCGTTCGCATAGCGCATCGTGTCGTCAACCGTCCAGCCTGGCAGCACGCCCGCATGCACCATCAGAAAACTGCCTTCGCGCCATGCCAGCTTTTGCTGGCGCAGCCAGTGCATCAGTTCGTCGCGATCCGGCGCCGCCAGCACCGCTTCGAGCGTGTCGCTCTTGTGGATGCGGCCATAGCCTTCGGCGAGCGCCAGCAGGTGCAGGTCGTGATTGCCCAGCACCGAAATCGCGGCATCTCCCAGCGATTTCAGGAAGCGCAGCACGCCCAGCGAATCCGGCCCGCGATTGACCAGATCGCCGGCCAGCCATAGCCGGTCTGCCGTGGCGTCGAATCGAATCTTGTCCAGCAGCCGCAGCAGCGAATCGTGGCAGCCCTGAAGATCGCCAATGGCATAGGTAGACATATAAAATACGGTTTCTGGTGCTGGGTTGTTTACAGCCTGACATCATAGCGCCCCCGCCTGAACCCCACGTGACACCCCTGCGATGAAACCCCTGATCCGTCTGTTTTTCAAAACCCTGCGTTTAGTGCTCACCCCGTTCATGCTGGCGTGGTTCTGGCTCACCCGCCCCAAGGGCATCGTGCGCCCCGCTGCCGAGCAGCAGGCCATCGACGCGCGCACCCGTAATCTGGCGCTCTATCACTACCCGACGTGTCCGTTTTGCCTCAAAACCCGCCGTGCAGCCCAGCGCCTGTCGCTCAATATCGAGCTGCGCGACGCGCAACATGACGCCGCCCATCGCGCCGCCCTGATCGCCGGCGGCGGCAAGGCCCAGGTGCCGTGCCTGTTGATTACCGATGCGCAGGGCCAGCCAACCTGGCTGTATGAGTCGAACGACATCAACGCCTACCTCGCCCGCGAATTCGGCGGCGCATGAGCCTGCTTGCCGCACTCAACCCGCCGCAGCGCGAAGCGGCGAAATACCTCGACGGCCCCTTGCTGGTGCTGGCGGGCGCAGGCTCGGGCAAAACCCGCGTCATCACCCACAAAATCGCGTATCTGATCGGCGAGTGCGGCTACAAGCCGAGCTCGATCGCGGCGATCACCTTCACCAACAAGGCCGCGCGCGAGATGGCGGATCGCGCGGCCAAGCTCACTCAGGGCGTCAACACCAAGGGGCTGATCGTCACCACGTTTCACTCGATGGGCCTGCGCATGCTGCGCGAGGACGCGAAATTCGCCGAGCTGAAGCCGGCGTTTTCCATCCTCGATTCGGCCGACGCGGCCGGCATCGTGTCGGAAATCATCAAGACCACCGACAAGCAGGAAATCCGCCGCGCGGTGAGCCGCATCTCGCTGTGGAAGAACGAACTGAAGTCGCCCGCCGTCGCGCTCGCCACCGCCGAAGACGACAACGCCCGGGTCTACGCCAAAATCTACGACCGCTACGATGCCACCCTGCGCGCCTATCAGGCGGTCGATTTCGACGACCTGATCCGCCTGCCCGCCGAGCTGCTGGATACGCACTTTGAGCTGCGCGAAAAATGGCAGAACCGGCTGCGCCACATCCTGGTCGACGAATATCAGGACACCAACATCGCGCAATACCGGCTGCTGCAAAAGCTGACCGGGGTGCGCGCAGCGTTCACTGCAGTGGGCGACGACGATCAGGCGATTTACGGCTGGCGCGGCGCGTCGGCCGACAACCTGAAGCAGCTGCGCGAGGATTACCCGCATCTGCATCTGGTCAAGCTGGAACAGAATTACCGCTCCACCGTGCGCATCCTGAAAGCCGCCAACAGCCTGATTTCCAATAATCCCAAGCTGTTTGAGAAACGCTTGTGGAGCGACCTGGGCCACGGCGACGCGATCCAGATCATGCCGACCAAGGACGACGAACACGAAGCTGAGTCGGTGGTGATGCGGCTGCTGTCGCACAAATTCCAGCACCGCACCGAGTGGCGCGACTACGCGATCCTGTATCGCGGCAACTATCAGGCGCGCGTATTCGAGCAGGCGCTGCGCAACGAAAAAGTGCCGTACCAGCTGTCCGGCGGGCAGTCGTTTTTCGACCGCACCGAGATCAAGGACGTGATCGCCTACCTGCGCCTGATCGCCAACAGCGACGACGACCCGGCCTTCATCCGCGCCGTCACCACGCCCAAGCGCGGCATCGGTGCAGCGACGCTGGAAAAGCTCGGTCAGGTCGCCGCCACCCTGCACGTGAGCCTGTTCGAGGCGGTGTTCTCGGCCGCTGCCGCATCGCAGATCGGCGAACGCCATCTGGCGCCGCTGCTCGAGTTCTGTCATTTCATCAATCGCACCGAAGAACGCGTCGTGCGCGAACCGGCCGGCGAGGTGCTGAACGACCTGCTGAAATCAATCGACTATGAAGTCTATATTTTCGACCAGGACGACACCCGCGTTGCGCAAGGCAAGTGGAACAACGTGCTGGAGTTTGCCGCCTGGATCGCCAAAAAGGGCGAGGAAGACGACAAGAACCTGCTGCAACTGACGCAAACCATCGCGCTCATCACCCTGCTCGAAGGCCGCGAGGAAGAGGCGCCCGACGCCGTGCGCTTGTCCACTCTGCACGCCGCCAAAGGACTGGAGTTCGGCCACGTGTTTCTGGTCGGGATCGAGGAAAACATCCTGCCGCACCGCGACGCGGTGGATGAAGGCCGGCTGGAAGAAGAGCGCCGCCTGATGTATGTCGGCGTCACCCGCGCAAAAAAGTCGCTCACGCTGTCCTATTGTGCGCGCCGCAAACGCGCGCGCGAATCCGTCGCCTGCGACCCGTCACGCTTCATCGACGAGCTGGGCGATGACGTGCGCCAGCCGGAGAAACCCACCACTGCCGATGCCAAAGCCAGCGGCAGCGATCGTCTGGCGGCCTTGAAGGCAATGCTTGGCTAGCCTCTCAGATCAATGGGTTGGTGACAAATATGCGATGTATCTATATTAAAAAACGTCCGGACCCATGGGGCTCTTGAATAACTGTTAGCCGAGAGGGCAATTCCATGAAACTGTTTGTCACAATCTGGCTTCCGATATCACTGGTTGCTTTTCTTTGGCTTGGTGAATGGGTTCTTGAATTGACAGGATTGGATGTTAAGTACGAAATATCATTTTCCGTACTTACGATGCTTTTTATCAGCGCGTTATATTTCTTTCCAATTCATCTCTTGTTTGGTGAATCAGTCATGTCTGTTGCCGAGTTTGGTCCCACACCACACATTTTCAGCATTGTATTTACTCTGACGTTTTATATATTTATTAGCTACCTAGTTTCCAATTTGATAGGCTATTTTTCGTAATGATCAGAACAGCTAACAAACGCTTCGAGAGGGACGCTAACCTTCCCCCGAAATAGTTGACACCTCCATCTAACCGATTGGAGGTGCAATATGGCCAAATCCGGCCCCAGAAAGACCAACCGCTACAGCCATGAATTCAAAGCGACTGCGGTACGTTTAAGCGACCTTCCCGATGTTCTGATCCAGGATGTTGCAGACGCTCTGGACATCCACCCCTTCATGCTGTCACGCTGGCGCAAGCAAGCCAGGGAGGGATTAATTGTGACCAAAGGCGTCAAGCTGGATCTGGAAACCGCTGCCGAACTGAAACGGCTGCGGGATCTGGAGAAGAAGTACAAGCTGCTGCAGGAGGAACACGAACTCCTAAAAAAAGCCATCCGGTTTGCTTCCGATCAAAAACGGAAATCTTCGAATTCATCGAAGCAAACCGGGAAACCCACCCAGTCGCAATGATGTGCCGTTTCTATGGGGTGACCCGTGCCGGGTTCTATGCCTGGAAAAGCCGGGGGTTAAGTCCACGGGCGCAGGAGAACGCCGCCCTGGTGAAGCAGATCGCCCAGATCCATCAGGCCAGTCGCCGCCTCTATGGCAGCCCGCGTGTGCATCATGAGTTGCAGACAAGCGGTGTACGCGTAGGTGAAAACCGGGTAGCGCGATTGATGCGCAACCACGGAATCCGCGCCCGGGTCGCCACTCTTCGCTATACCGTGCCGAACATGAAGCGCTTCTTCGGCAGCCTGCCCAATCGCCAACATGAACACCCGGCTACCGCGCCCAATCAGGTATGGGTGGGGGACATCACGTATCTCAAGGTGGGGACGATCTACCGCTATCTGGCGGTGGTCATGGACAGGTGTTCACGCCGCGTTGTGGGTTGGGCATTTGGACGGCAGAAGAATGTGGTGCTGACGCTGCGGGCGCTCAATCATGCGGTGGGCAACCGCCGTCCACCGCCCGGGCTGATCTTCCACACGGACCGCGGCATCGAGTATGCCGCCAATGCTTTCCGTGAGCGCCTGGCCCAATTAAGCATCACTCAGAGCATGAACCGTCCAGGCAAGGTCACCGACAATGCCTTCATGGAATCCTTCTTTCACTCGATGAAGTCGGAGACCATTCACGGTTGCTCCTTCTCTGAGGATGACCAAATGCTCTCGGTGCTGCGCAGTTATATCCCTTTCTACAACCGCAGTAGAATCCACTCATCCTTGAAATACGTGTCGCCTGCAACGTATGAGCAACTGCTGGCTCAACAATCCGGTGTCAATTAAATCGG